>CAJXWZ010000007.1 GCA_913062815.1 uncultured Colwellia sp.
AGTTAACTGAAACAAAATCTCATTCGTTTTGCTTCATTGCTACAGGCCTTGCCTGAAGCGAGATGCGCATTCTACGCGTCTCAGTTTTGATGTCAACGTTTTATTTATTTAATTTCAAATCATTTTAAACAATCTGAAAATTTCATTTTAAAACGTTAAGTTAAGCTTTTTGGTTTATAACCGAAGAGATAACTTATCAAAACATCCACTTGGTTAAGCTATTTGCCTGAACCCCTTGGAACTGGTTGCGCATTGTAGAGAGTTTTTATTTCAGGTCAACACTTATTTTAACAAACTTATTCGTTTGTTCGAAAATCGTCCGTTATGTTTATTAACCGTCATGTTTGCTGAATTTTTAACTCAATCAAGTGAACAAGAGTATAGAAGGTGTTAAATAATAAGCAAACAACTCAAACCAGTTAAAAAAAACTTATAGCATTTAATATTTCAGTTATAATAGATTGGTCTTCTGGAGTGTTTGTGTGCGAACTACGTCCCTGAGCCGATAAGTTTTACCTTAGGAAATTGACTCTTAGCTATTGTGCAAGCCCGGCTTGTATCGGGAAGCCTACGGTTAGCATAATATTTCCGCCCTGAACACACGGTGTTCAGGACTATTGTGAGCTGCGGCATTCTGGAAGTCCTTATTCCTATTTATATACTAATCTCAAATTCTACTTTTCATCTAAGATTTTAAGATTAGCAAGTCTCAAGACTCCCTAATAACAGCTATGTTTCTGCATTAATTAATAATTGTTTGATTACATTCTTGGGTAACGTTAGCGAAAGAAAGGTGTTTTCTACTAGATAATTATCTGACAACAGCAATGCAATTTAGCAACCTATATATAAGTATAGGCTGATTGAAATTGTTGTTTATATTGTCAATCACTAATGGTTAGCTAGAGGAATTGGTTAATATTGTTTGCTCAAAACTGGGCCTTGGTAGCTTATCTAAAATTTGATACAGATAAATAACCAATAATGACAACACAGCACCAACCATAAACAGCCAAAAACCACCAAAATGATCTAAAAGCATGCCTCCTCCTAATGGTGCTAAAGCAAAACCTAATTCGTAAATGGAAGCTGCACCAAAATACGCGCCACGCATATGCTTTGGTGCCAATCGATCAATATGAACATTCATCGTCGGAAACAATATTGCCTCAGCTAAGCTCATCACAATAATCGCGCCTATCCAGCCCCAAAATAATGTCAGAGGGTTTAGTGCTAACCAAACTTGAGAGCATAAAAGTAGTACTAATCCTACCTGAATCCTTGCCACTAGTGAAAGATGAGCCATCATTCTCAATAAAATGAATTGCATTGTAATGATTACTAAAGCATTAGTTAAAATAAGTGAAGAAATTAGCTGCAATAGATCTGGAACTTTTTCTCGCGTTAAATACTGTATTAAGGAACTATCCATTTGTGCGTAGATAAACATGCAAAGAACGTTTGCAAAAATTAAACACTGGAACAGTTTATCTGCGGATAATGTTGAAATAATTTGCTGTCGCGTTACTTTTTGTCTTATAAGAACAGTAGAATCATTTTCAACAACAGTATTACCTTTTTCAACGCTATAATTACGTTCATGAGACTTAAACCCCCAATGCAGTAGTACCAGTAAAAAGGCAAAAGCAACTGCAGTAATGTTAAAACTGGATTGTTCGCCCGTTAGGCCAAGCCAAACACCAAACATAGGTCCAATTGCACAGCCAACATTAACAATGAAGTATAACGATTGCATGGCAAGTTCACGCGTTTTAGTATCAGCAATGATGTCACCTATTAATGCTGAAGTTAATGGGCGCCATAATGCTGTGGCAATAGAACACAAAGTAATAACAACTGCATAACCACTAATAGAGTCAACTCTTGCCAATAAAGCAAATGAAAATATGTATAATATGCCACTAGCATACATTAACTTATTACGGCCAAAGCGATCTGATAATGCGCTACCAATAAAACTTACCAATACTGCAAGCACCGCCGCAGTTGATAAAATCAAGCCAACCTTAGTGGCTGATAAAGCAAATTTCTCATATAAGATAACCGCAAGAAAAGGCCAAACCATATAATAACTACCACGGGTGATAAATGAGCCAAAAAGTAATATCCACATTAACGGCGGGAATTGCTTTAATTGCTGAAATGAGACCACACTATTCACTAAAACTCCTTAAACTCACTAGTAACATCTGCATACTAACAATCCCTATCTCTTATGCGAAACAAAAAATTGATAAAGATGAAACTGTAATCGCTGCAGCTTTGGCATTAATAACGGAAATGAACAAACTCCGATTTAAGCCATTTAGACGTCTAGGCGTAAAAAAGCTAGAAAAGTAATCTTGATGGTAGTAGAATCAGCACCATATTGAATTTATATCGATGTTTTCTATTTTTTCACGCGTTACTTTTGAATAAGGTATGTTTCAAAGCGTTGAATATTAAACGTTAAAGTACAAAATGCTGAGGATTTATGTCTACACACTTTTTCACTTCTGAATCTGTTTCTGAAGGTCATCCAGATAAAATAGCCGATCAAATTTCTGATGCGGTTTTAGATGCTATTATTGCCAAAGATAAATTTGCCCGTGTTGCCTGTGAAACTATGGTTAAAACTGGCGTAGCTATTATATCAGGTGAAGTAAGTACTGATGCATGGGTTGATTTAGAAACGATTACCCGTAACGTAATCAGTGAAATTGGCTACACTTCATCAAATGTAGGCTTTGATGGTGAAACATGCGGCATAATGAACTTAATTGGTCAACAATCACCTGAAATTGCGCAAGGTGTTGATCGAAGTAAACCAGAAGATCAAGGTGCTGGAGATCAAGGTTTAATGTTTGGTTATGCAACCAATGAAACCGAAACATTAATGCCAGCCCCCTTATACTATTCTCATCGCTTAGTTGAACGTCAAGCACAAGCTCGTCGTTCCGGCATTCTTCCTTGGTTACGACCAGATGCTAAATCACAAGTAACTTTTGTCTATGAAGATAATAAACCCGTCGCTATCGATACCGTTGTTTTATCAACTCAGCATGATCCTGAAATCCAGCAAGAAGATTTAGTTGATGCGGTGATGGAGAACATTATCAAGCATGTACTTCCTGCTGAGCTTTTAACTAAAGATACTAAATATCATATAAACCCTACTGGTCGCTTTGTCATTGGCGGCCCCGTTGGTGATTGTGGTTTAACTGGTCGTAAAATCATTGTCGATACCTACGGTGGCATGGCTCGCCATGGTGGTGGAGCATTCTCAGGTAAAGATCCATCCAAAGTAGATAGAAGTGCGGCATATGCAGGTCGTTATGTGGCAAAGAACATTGTTGCCGCGGGTATTGCTGAACGCTGCGAAATTCAAATTTCATATGCCATTGGTGTGGCTGAGCCTACCTCTATCTCTGTCGATACCTTCGGTACAAGTAAAATAAGTGAAGCACGTTTAGTTGAGCTTGTTCGTGAACATTTTGATTTACGCCCATTTGGCATAACCAAAATGCTAGATTTGTTACATCCAATGTACCAACAAACAGCCGCATATGGTCACTTTGGCCGTGAACCTTATGAAATGACAGTAGGTGATGACACCTTTACTGCATTTAGTTGGGAGAAAACCGATAAAGCGGATGATTTAAGAAAATCTGCCGGTATCTAATTTCAACCATTATTTAAGCGAATAGTAAAACCAGTATTCTTATCAAGATGCTGGTTTTTTTGTTTTTAGCAAATAGTTAGCTAATAACATTGTTTTTTCACTCCACTGCCCTTATCTTTTTAGTACCTAAAATAAACCTCACTAGCCTTACTCAGTAATATGTCGAAAACACGTATTTATCAAAACAGTCCATTTATTGTAAATGAAATAATGAAATTATCTGATGATGCCTTTGGTCATGTAGTCAGAGTATTACGCCTAACTGTTGGTGAAACGTTGACTCTATTTAATGGTCATGAAACAAATCAATACGTAGCCGAGTTGGTAGAAGTAAAAAAGAAATACGCGAATGTTAAAATAATAAACCAAATATCAATTAAGAATGAATCGCCTTTAAATATTCATTTAGGCCAAGGAATTTCTCGAGGTGATCGCATGGATTTCACTTTGCAAAAATCTGTCGAACTTGGCGTAAATACCATAACACCTTTATTCACTGAGCGTTGTGGAGTGAAGTTGTCTCCAGAGCGTTTAGCTAAAAAACGTGAGCAATGGCAAAAAATAGTTATCAGTGCATGTGAACAAAGTGGTCGTTGTATTGTACCTGAAGTAAAAGAACCAGTGCTGTTACAAGATTGGTTGGAAGAAGAAAGCAGTGCCTTAAAATTGAATTTACATCCAAAAGCTGAACATTCTATTATGACGCTCCCTATTGAAAGAGCGGAAAGCAGTCAGTGCGTTAGATTATTAATAGGTCCAGAAGGCGGATTAAGTGACGAGGAAATTACTCAAGCAAATAAGGCCAATTTTAATGATATTTTGTTAGGTCCCAGAGTACTAAGAACTGAAACCGCAGCCCTTACGGCGATAACAGCATTGCAATGTAGGTTTGGCGATTTAGCTTAACGGTAAACTAGCGAATTAAAATAATATAAATGGAAGCAACAATGACAACATCATCTATTAAACTTGGGATCGTTATGGATCCTATCAGCGAAGTAAAAGTCGCCAAAGATTCTTCCATGGCAATGATGCTTGAAGCACAAAAACGTGGTTATGAAATCTACTATATGGAAATGCAAGACTTGTATCTTGCTCAAGGTCAAGCGAGGGCAAATACGCAAAAAGTTAAAGTTTTTGACGATGCTAATCATTGGTATGAACTATCAGATCAACAAGACATAGCGCTTAGTGAGCTGGATGCTATTTTGATGCGTAAAGATCCTCCGTTTGATACCGAATATATTTACGCAACTTACATGCTTGAGCGTGCCGAAATTGAAGGTACCTTAATCGTAAATAAACCACAAAGCTTACGAGATTGTAACGAAAAGTTATTTACCGCTTGGTTTGCGGAGTTAACGCCCAGAACGTTAGTTACTCGAAATGACACCCAGATACGTGCTTTTCATCAGGAGTTAAAAGATATTATTATCAAACCTCTTGATGGCATGGGGGGCTCTTCAATCTTTCGCATCAAAGAAAATGATGCAAATGTTGGAGTGATTATTGAAACGTTGACAAATCACGGCCAACAATACGCTATGGTGCAAGAGTATATGCCAGAAATTGTTGATGGTGATAAACGTATTCTTATTGTTAACGGTGAGCCAATGCCATATTGTTTAGCGCGTATTCCTGCTATGGGTGAGACGCGGGGTAATTTAGCTGCTGGTGGTCGAGGTGTCGCAAGGCCACTTAGCCCGAGTGACAAATTAATTGCCGAAACTATTGCGCCTGAACTAAAAAAACGTGGCTTGTACTTTGTTGGTTTAGATATTATCGGCGATAAAGTTACTGAAATAAATGTAACGAGCCCAACTTGTATTCGTGAAATTGAGGCAGCTTATCCTATTAATATTAGTGGTAAGTTAATGGATGCAATTGAAGAAAATATAAAGAAGTAACTCTACTTTTAAGGTAAATAAATGCAAAGTTTAGAGAATCAGTTTTTAATTGCCATGCCCTCTTTAGGTGACGATTACTTTAATAAAACCGTCACCTATATTTGCGAGCATAATGATGAAGGTGCTATGGGGTTAATTATCAATATGCCGGTCAATATCACCTTGCATGATTTATTAAAACAAATAGAAGAGAATGACAAGGAAGATAACAAAACAAAAGCTGATGACCAAAATGGAGATGAATCACCCAAGCCCGAGCAAGAAAAGTCTTCCAATGCCGTTAAAGGGTTTGAGTTAAATAACAGTTTGGAGCAGCTAGTGCTTTCCGGTGGCCCTATTTCGCAAAACCGTGGCTTTGTTTTACACCGTACTCAAGCTGGGTGGAAAAGTTCTTTAGCATTGAGCGATGACATTATGATTACCACGTCGAAAGATATCTTAATTGCCTTAGGAACCGAAAAAGCACCTGAGCAATATATGGTTACACTAGGGTACGCTGGTTGGGGGCCAGGTCAACTTGAAGCAGAATTGACAGCCAACTCTTGGCTAACGATTGATGCTGATAGTGATATCTTGTTTAACACCCCGATAGAGCAGCGCTGGCAAAAAGCCACGGAAAAGCTTGGTATCGACATAGCCCATTTATCATCAGATATTGGCCATGCATAAACTATATTCAAGGCTATCTAAGTGACTAAAAATGACAGTTCAACCATAGGTCAGCGCACCATTATTGGTTTTGACTTTGGTAAAAAGTATATTGGGGTCGCTGTAGGTCAAGAAATTACAGGCAGTGCCTCACCATTAGGCTCTATAAAAGCGACAGATGGTATTCCAAATTGGGAACAATTAGGCGCCTACCTAAAAGAGTGGCAACCTGATGTGATTGTTGTAGGATTGCCTTTAAATATGGATGGCAGTGAACAACAGCTCACTAAAGATGCTAGAAAATTTGGTAATCGTATTGCCGGACGCTTTGGCCTAAAAGTTGATTTTCAAGATGAGAGATTAACCACAGCCGATGCCAAAGCGCAGCTATTTTCTCGGGGCGGCTATAAAAACTTGAAAAAGGATAATATCGATGCCGAATCCGCACGGCTAATTATCGAAAGTTATTTTGAACAAAGTTATCAATAGCCCTTTATTTAGCAATCACGTTACGTTCAAACCATGAATATACTTTCTATTATTTCACCACTCATTACGGTGGCTTTGCTTGGCTATTTTTGTACAAGGACAAAATGGCTAAGTAAAATTCAGCTGGACGCTTTAAGTAAATTTACGTTTTCAATTAGCATTCCTGCTTTTTTGTTTTATCAAATGGCGAAAGCTGACTTTAGTGAGCAAGTAAGTCCGCAACTGTTTGCTGCTTTTTATTTTCCTGTACTCACTTGCTATTCTTTGGCTTGGCTTATTAATTTTTTCTTTTTCCAAAATAACCCCGTTAAAAACTCGAACACAAATACCCATAACAACAGTGCTGCTTCTGCTGTTTTTGCTTTAGGTGCCAGCTATTCGAACACTATTATTGTAGGCTTGCCTGTGCTGCTTGCTGCCTTAGGAGAGCAAGTTATAGGCATTATTTTCTTAATTGTCACTTTTCACAGCGCTATGCTTTTCGCTTTAACAGGCGCTATTGCAGCGAAAAGTAGTTTACAAAAGTTTAATTGGTTTACTTTCATTAAACAAACAATCAACAATCCGCTTATTATCAGTATATTATCTGGGTTAATTGTCAATATATCTGGATTAACATTGCCTGTTTTTTTACAAAACAGTTTGGCTTTAATATCAAAGCCTGCGATAGCATTAGCACTATTTATTCTCGGTGCTTCTTTAGCATTTTATCAGGTAAGGAAAACCATAACCTTCATTACTATAGCCAGTTTAGCTAAACTAATTTTGTTACCTAGTTTGGTCTATTTTAGCAGCCATTATATTTTTGAGCTTGATGATTTTATCATTACCGTTTTAGTTATTTTAAGTGCCTGCCCTACCGGTGTTAATGCCTACTTAATTGCTGTCAACCATCAACAACACCAAGAAACAGTCGCTGGCACTGTAGTGGTCAGTACACTATTTAGCATGCTGACAATTCCTTTATGGTTAAGCTTTATCTATGCTTAAACATAGATAAAGCTTAATAATTAGGCATCTTTTGTGTTAGTACATCAATAAAGCATCTTACCTTGGGAGATAAGTGCTTTCTGCTCGGGTAAATAGCGTAAACACTTACCTCTTGTTCAAGGTATTCAGAAAATAATATTTCCAGTTTGCCACCATCGAGTTCTGATTGCATGGTAAATGCAGGTAATCGACAAATACCTTGCCCTGCCATTACCATAGCAAGCTCCATTTGCGAACTATTACAAAGCACTTTGCTATGCACATCAATAAAAGTGTTTTTTCCATTACTATCTTGATATTGCCAACGATTAGGGGTTTTTAAATTGCTATAGCAAATACACTGATGATCTTTTAATTCTTCAGGAGTTTTAGGTCTACCCCATCGTTTTAAATAACTTTTAGTCGCAACGGTTTGAATCTTACTACTATAAATCTTACGGCAAATTAAACTAGACTCCTCAAGTTGCGTAGTAGCTCTGATCACTAAATCAAAGCCGTCTTGAATTAAATCTACGTGCCGGTCATTTATGTCTAATTCTAATTGCACTTCAGGATATAAATGTAGATATTCAGCTAAAACATCTTGCATATAACCATGAGCAAAAGACGCAGGACAACTGAGCCTAAATATACCTTTAGGTGAAATGTTACTTTGATGAAGTAAAGACTGAGCGTCTTGAGCATCAAAAACCATTTGTTGGCATTGCTCAAAATAGCGTTTTCCTTCAGGCGTTAAACTTAATGTTCTAGTTGTTCTATTTAATAATCGAACACCTAAGCGCATTTCAAGTTTATTGATTTCTTTGCTTATATAAGAGGAGGAATGCCCTGTAGACTCTGCAGCAGCGGTGAAACTGCCACAAGTAATAACTTGGGTAAAAATAACAACGCCGTCAAAAAGATTTGTGGATTTAGCATTAGTGGTCATTTGGAAATAGTCTTATTCATTATGAGTTATTAATCACATATACAATTGAATGTATAATAACTTTTATCAACTTGTCAAAGGAAGTTATCTTATGAAATTATTAGCTTTTGCTGCCACGAGCAGCTCGAAATCAATTAACAAACAACTTGTCACGTATGCAACATCTTTATTAAAAGGTAGCCGTGATGTAAGCGCCGAAGTTTTAGATATTAATGATTATGAAATGCCCTTATTTAGTGAAGACAGGGAAAAAGAGCTAGGTCAGCCTCAATTAGCAAAAGACTTTTATGCAAAACTAGGTGAAGCTGATGCTATTATTATCTCATTTGCAGAACATAATGGCTCTTATACTGCGGCATATAAAAACCTGTTTGATTGGACTTCGCGCATAGATCAAAAGCTATTCCAAAATAAACCTATGGTGCTGCTGGCAACCTCACCTGGCCCAGGCGGTGCTTCAACAGTACTTTCGGCAGCAACTACTTCTGCACCGTACTTTGCTGGTGATGTTAAAGCTAGCTTATCAGTACCAAGTTTTTACGATAATTTTGATATGGAAAAACAGGTGATATCTACCCTTGACTTTCAAGATAAATTACAAAGCGCATTAGCCCTATTAACAAAATAAAATAGTGCTTTGCTATTCCCCTCATAAATGCCCCCCAACACATCAATTATTAAAGTTGATGTGTTGGCCCCTTTCACAATCGAATCGCTTTCTCCTGTTACTTGCTATCGTCATCATCATATAAAGTTGATAATTAACTAACATAGAATAGAGTAAAACAGTATGGGCTTTTTAGTCTAATCACTTGAATGGAACAGAACATTAGCATAGATTAGCCAAATGCTATGGTTTAATAATATGAATTAACGACTCAATAAAAGAAGTGAAACAAACCTGATGAACACTCAACAATATTTCCCTTATGTGAACAATAAGATGTTTGCAGAAAATGTCGCCTTAAACGATATTGCTATGCAGGTAGGTACCCCTTTTTATTGCTATTCAAACACCGCAATAGGACAAAATTATCACGGTTACCAACAAGCTTTCGTTGATCAAGATGCGCTTATTTGTTATGCCGTTAAAGCAAATGGGAATCAAGCGGTACTTTCAACCTTAGCTAAATTAGGCTCAGGTGCCGACGTCGTATCAGAAGGCGAAATTCGCAGAGCTCGTGCAGCTGGCATACCAGCAAACAAAATAGTTTATTCTGGTGTAGCGAAAATAGCCTCCGAAATTGAATACGCATTGCGCGAAGGAATTTTTCAGTTCAATGTTGAATCAGAGCCCGAGCTTGAACTCATAAGCCAAATTGCTACCCGCTTAAATACTATTGCCGCCATTGCCTTTCGAATAAACCCTGATGTTTGTGCAAATACCCATGCAAAAATCTCCACAGGAAAGTCCGAAAATAAGTTCGGCGTTCCCATTAGCAAAGCACGACTAGTCTATAAGCAAGCAGCTGCTTTACCTGGTATAAAAGTACAGGGGGTAGATGTTCATATCGGCTCACAACTTACTCAACTTGCTCCATTTGAAGAAGCCTATAAACGTATTGCTCAACTTGTATTAGAGCTAAGAGAAGATGGCCATAGTATTAATGTTGTAGATATAGGTGGTGGCTTAGGCATCACCTATGATGCAGAAAATATTCCCAGTAAGCAGGCATATGCTAATGTTGCTAAAAATCAGTTAGGCAAACTTGACTGTAAAATAGTGATTGAACCGGGACGTTCTTTACTTGGCAATGCTGGTATTTTAGTTTCCAGTGTTGTACTGATAAAAACAGGCGAGGAACGTCAATTTTTGATGCTAGATGCTGGTATGAATGACCTTATTCGACCAAGTATGTACGATGCCCATCACGATATTTTGGCTGTTGATGTATCCAACACTGAGCTTAAAACCTATGATATCGTTGGCCCTGTGTGTGAAACTGGTGATACTTTTGCTAAAGCGAGAAAAGTAAATGAGTCCAAATCAGGCGACCTCATTGCAGTTATGAGTTGTGGCGCTTATGGCGCCGTAATGGCGTCAACATACAATACCCGTATGTTAGCCCCTGAAGTGATGGTGAAAGATAAAGAGTTTGCTGTTATTCGTCAGCGTCCTAGTTATGAAGAAGTGATCAATAGTGATTCAGTACCAAGTTGGGTTTAACAATTCAAAAAAGTGCCCGTTATTTAGAAACTGTTAATTTAATGTCTATTTAAATAACAATTAAATTAACAGTAATTGCCTCATCTTTAGATTACACATCTATATTTTCAAAGCGATTGCTAACATACAAGACACACCTCTTCTAATGTACAAGTAATTGCCCAAACATTTTTATAACCAATTCTTTCTAGTTGCTCTGCAGCTAAGATAGCTCTAGCGCCAGAGGCGCAATGAATAAAAATAGCTAAGTTTTCATTTTTATAATTTTGTAGCATTTTCATTTCTAGTAAACCGCGTGGTATATTTATGGTGCTTATACCTGCCTTTTTTTCGTACTCAACCGGCTCTCGCGCATCAATCATAATACCTTGTTCATTTTTACACTTTATTGCTGCTTCAGCGGCAGTTATTGTGTTTATTGAAATTTTTACTTGCTCAATAAGTTCGACAATAGGTAGTAACATGAATAATCCTCGAGTAAATGTAGCTGGCACAAGTAAACAAAATCATAAGCACAGTTGATGTGAAAAAATTGAGCTTTCAATCAATGCTTATTTATCGTTCAAGCTTATTTAAATACCTTTAACTACCAATTAAAACATTAGAAAACCCTAATTTAGGTACTTATAATTAACTAGTATATTAGCCTTTACTAAATTAAAGTTCAATAGTAGACTGAATCATAAATAATGCTCAATTTTCGGCCTAAACATGACCACTGATCAAACACAACTTTTAGAAAATGCCCAACAGGTTGCCGCTATTTTAAAGCAGCTAGCTAATCCTTATCGGTTAATGATACTTTGTTCAATCGCCAACAGAGAATTAACGGTTGGTGATTTAAATGAGCAAGTTGAGTTATCTCAGTCAGCCTTATCTCAACATTTAGCTAAACTGCGAGAAAGCAAAATTGTAAGCACTAGGCGTGAGTCACAGACAATTTATTACACGATTGCTAACCAAAAAATTAAATATTTGCTCGAAGTGCTACAGCGAGAATTTTGTCCTCAAAACTAACTATGTTATTCCTGCTATTTCTACTTTTCTTCAGAGATAATTTGTCATTGTTCAGCTCACTTTCCCCTAAAATTTTTTGAGTTCTAAAAGACTAGCGGCGTACTCTGGTCAGATCTTTATATCTTAATGCCAATCTTATGAGTTGAGCTGCGTAAATTTCAACCATCTTGGCTACATAGTTAACAATTTCCCAACACTCTTTAACGAACTTATGCTTGTCAATATTGCAAAATCATTGAGGTATTAACATGTCCTTATAAAACCAAACAAAGAGTAAATTATGAAAGAAAAATTTCTTGTTAAGAGTGCTTTAAATCAAGCAATAATTTTAGCGATAACAACTTCTTCTATGACGAGCATACAAGCCTTTGCTCAAGAAGAAATTGACACTATAGAAAGAATAGCCGTAACAGGCTCTAGAATTAATCGAACAGATATTGAAACGGCTAGCCCTGTTACTGTTATCTCATCTGATTTTATTACCAAAAGTGGCTACTCCTCAGTACAGGAGATCTTATCCGCACAACCCGCTGCTGCAGGTATGAGCTTAGGTTCAACGTCTAATAATGGCTCTGGTGGCTCGGCGACAGTCAACCTTCGTGGCATGGGAGTACAGCGAACTCTAGTATTATTAAATGGTAAGCGTATGGTAGCCTCTGGCACCGGGGCTGACTCATCCGTTGATTTAAATACCATTCCAGTATCTATGATTCAATCTATTGAAATACTTAAAGATGGTGCATCTGCAGTTTATGGCTCAGATGCCATTGCAGGTGTTGTTAACATCATCACAAAAAAAGATTTTCAAGGAACTGAAATAAAAGCAGAAGGTAGTATCACCGATAAAAGTGATGGCGAGAGCGGCGGCTTTAGCATTTTACAAGGAACTGAGCTTGCTGGTGGTAATTTGGTTGTTGGCGTACAGTACTCAAACCGTGGCGAAATCATTCAATCGGATCGTGATTTTGTGCCACCTGGTGAGTCATCTTATGTACCTGAAGGTTCACTTGGTGGCCTAGTACCAGATGGTGAAGGCGGATTTAAAGACCGAGATAGCTCATATGATTACACTCAAGATAGTTATGCACAAACGCCTAACGAATTAGTGAGTTTATTTAGCAGCTTCAATACTGAGTTGGCTGCAGACACTGAGTTCAGTGCAGACTTTATGTATACCCGCCGCGAGTCTAATCAACAAATGGCACCTCAACCTGCTGCGATTGATTTAGACACCAGTATGCTTGATGAGAAATATACCGACCTGTTTAAAGATGAAAATGGTTATACACCTGATGAACTTTTGTATAAGCGTCGTATGGTTGATGCAGGTCCACGCATTTACGAACAAATAACTGACACATATCAAGCAGCACTAGGGTTAAATGGCTTTTTAGCGAATGATGATCAATGGAGTATCTCTGCAACCTATGGTCGCAATGATGCTAAAGATAAAGTTCAGAACTCAATTCATGCTGGAAACATGGAAAAAAGCATTTATGAAAACCAAGATTTATGGTTTAGCGGCGATGAAATTTCTAGCGACTTTTTGGCCGATGCAGGCATCATGTATACTGAAGAAAATGAAGGTGGTAATGAGCAATTTACTTTATCTGCGGTTTATAATGGTATAAGCAATAGTGATATTGGTTATGCATTTGGTATTGAAAACCGTTTTGAAAGTGGTTTTTATACACCTGATGAAATTACCCAGGCAGGTGAAAGCACTGCTGCACAACAAGATCCCACTCAAGGTGATTACTCTGTACAGTCGATATATGCTGAAGTTTCTATCCCTTTGAGTGATGCGCTTACCATTGATGCAGCATCACGTTTCGATAACTATTCAACTTTCGGCGGTGCAACAACTTGGAAACTAGGCGCGACTTATAGGTTCACTGACACTTTTATGCTGCGGTCAGTTGCAGCAACAGGCTTTAGAGCACCAAGTGTTAGCGAACTCTACGGTGGTAATTCTGGCTCATTTGATTATTTAGATGATCCTTGGGGCAATGAAGAAGATTCACAAATTCTCGTTAACTACACCAGTGACGAAAACTTAAAACCAGAAGAAAGCGAGTCATTTACTTTCGGCGCGGTTTGGGAAATCAGTCAGGGACTATCTACCACCATAGATTACTGGAAGTTTGATATTACCAATGCCATTGCTCGAGTTAACGTGCAAGAGCAATTGAACGCTTGTGAAGCAGGCAATCTTTTTGCTTGCGAAACTATTAATATAACCCCTGACGGTGATTTATCTAACATGACATCAACTTTAACCAATATAGGTCAGCAAAATACATCGGGGATAGATTGGAATATCAGTTTTAACCATGACAAGTTTAAAGTGATATTAGACACAACGTACTTACTAGAGTTTGAAGAAGATGGTGTTAGCTATGAAGGCACAATTGATGGAAATATGGGGGGCTACTCACAATTAAAATCTAATTTAACCGTGAGCAGCAATATAACTCAAGATTTAAGTTTGCTATACACAGCGAATTATATCCAAGGTATGGAAGGCAATGCATGGGGAGACGCCTACAAAACGGACGATGTGGTTTATCATAACTTGTCTTCGGCATATTTTATAAATGATGACTGGCAAATAACCGGTGGTATTAAAAATATTTTTGATACCGAGCCTGAGGAAGTGCCCGATGGTAATGATATGAATACCGTGCCAAACATATACGATGTTGTGGGCAGAAACTTCTTTATTAGCACCAGTTACCGCTTCTAAAGTACTACTTTTAACTGAACTGATTTGAAAGTAACATTTAAATGTTACTTTCAAATTAAAAATCAAACATTTATAAAATAAACTTTATTTTTAAATTACTTGTAAATACTTTGGTAAAATAAATAGCTTTAGTTATACTTACTTAGCAAACAGTTACGGCTTGTAACAGCTCTGAGATATTTCAATAACAAAAGCAAGGGTATTAATTATATGTTTGGTTTACCTAGTAAAGAAGAATTCGCAGCCCTGCAAAAGGAAAATTTGCAACTTAAACAGCAGTTGGCATCGTTAGAAACTGATGTTGCTAATGCCAATGATGAAAGCCAACAGTTAGCGCAAGATATGGCAAATAATACCGAACGCTACCGCCATCAAGAAGAAATAAATAATTTATGGTTAGGTTCATCTGATCTAGTAAACAATATTCGTGAAGAACTCGCTTCCTCTTCTAATGAACTTATCAGCCATCGAGACCAGTTTCAATCATCTCAAGATTTGTTCACTGAAATTCTTTCAATGTTGGCAACAACAATTGAAACAACAACAAAGATTAGTAGTGACAGCCAGAGTGCTTCAACTTCCGTTGATAACCTAAAATCAGCAACGGCTGGCATCAATGACTTTGTCAATATTATCAAAGGCATTTCTGATCAAACGAATTTATTAGCGTTAAACGCAGCCATTGAAGCAGCAAGAGCTGGTGAACAAGGTCGCGGTTTTGCCGTTGTTGCTGATGAAGTTAGGACGCTAGCACAGCGCTCAGCAGAGGCATCAAATGAAATTTCTAACCTGATCGAACAAGTAAACCAACAAATGGAGCAAGTAATTGAAGGCATTCATGAAGTTGGCGAAAAAAGTAGTGAAATAAGTGAAAGTACCGCCACCATTGAGAGCACTGCAGATAACATAGTCAACGTCTCTAAAGGTATGTATTCTGTTATTACTAATTCCACTTCTGATAGTTTTTTACAAACGGTGAAAATGGATCATATTGTTTGGAAATTAGACGTTTATCAAGTCATGCTTGGCATGTCTCACAAGAATGTGGAAGACTTTGATGATCATCATAATTGCCGCCTTGGTCAATGGTACACCAAAGGTGAAGGTGTAGAAAAATATTCAAGTATTAGTGCTTTTAAGCAGCTCGACGCACCACATTCACAAGTACATAAATACGGTTTAAGTGCATTAAAAGCAATGAAAAATGATAATATGGCGCAAGCTGTTAAAGACTTAGGTGTGATGGAAAGTGCCAGTGTTGAAGTGATAAATTTATTAACCTCATTATCCCATCAAATAAAACAAAACTAAACTAGACTAGACTAGACTAACAAGCCGATTTTTTTCGAAGTGTAAGAGTATAAAATACAAACTCTTACACTTCTCCTTGCGCAAATCTTTTATACTTTCCTTCTTAGTAGCTTCACTTTAAAACAATTATCACTATGAAAATACTCATTCCATTCTTAAATGTTAGTCTAATATTGTCAGGTTGCGCCAACCGACTTGAACAACCAGAGTTTAAATCAGGCTTTTTAAAAGATTATCGATTATTTCGCGCTAATCCTAATACTGATAATTCGTGGATTCGCACAAAACCCGGTTTTAGCATTACGCAGTTACAACAATATAAAAAAATTGCCTTAAGCCCAATTGAAATTTGGTTCGATCCAAACCAAGCCGCGAATATTAAAGATAAGCATAAACAAGCGCAGTTAACTGCCTATTTTGCAGAGCAGATTAAAATGAGAGTCGGTGATCGTTTTGAGTTTGTAGAGCCCGGTACTAAAGATTCTTTACTCATTAATATTGCCTTAACCAATATTCAAGAACACTCACCTGAATTATCTCCCTTAGATGCACTGCCTTTTAGAATTGTGATGATGGCAGGCGAGCAAGCATATTTACTTGCTACCGCGCAAAAGGCAGTGATTGGCGCCGCCAGTTTAGAAGTAGAGTTCGTTGACACAAATTCTGAAAAGGGGCTCGTTGCCGTTATAGTTAACAGTGAAACAGAGGAAGTGAATGTCAGCGATGATGAGACAAATGTAGACAGTATTAAACTAGTAGTTGATCAATGGGTTGAGCGTCTAGCTCAAGCATTAACGCCAGCTAAAAACAAATGATATTAGTGCTGACCAGCAAGGTTTAATTACTTTTCTGGTCATAACAATTTTTTAATGACCAAAGCATGCCTTTTTTAAAGCCATCAACATAATACTGACTTCTGAAAGTGCCATCTGCTTTTTCACCTCTTATGACGCCACCAGCAGCAAATTTAAACTGCGTACTGTTACCCGCAACTAATTGACATAATGCACGTGCTTTTACTGTTTGCCCAACTGCAAAGCCAATTGGCCATTGCAAGACAACTACCGCTATAATGCTGCTCACTGATAAAATTTTAGTTAACTTTTTCATAACTTAACAACCTAGTTATTTAGGGGAATATTGAATAGATAGGATGTTATAGCTTTAACTGAAGTACTTCTGTAACAAGTTGTAACAACATGGTATTACCTCAATATTTTGCCAAGAAAAGTTGCCATTTAGGATCAGCAGGCAAGTGTTTGATGATAGGCGCTATCTCATCATAAATAGCTTTTTGGTAGCGGGGAACTAATATTCGTCTTTGATAAGTATCGTGGGGCTGCTTTGACATATAAAATACGTCTTGCAAGTTTTTCTCTTTTACTAAATAGTCAAGCGTAGAGCGAGATACAATGCCGACATCTACACGTTTTAACATCAGCATTTGCAACAATTCATATTCGCCAATAGTATCGTAGCGAGCAATTTCACCTTTATTTACTTGTTCATCAATCCCATAGTAATAAAAGCCACGCACTCCTCCTAGTACCTTTCCATGTAGAGAATTAGGTCCGCTATATTCAATAGGATTTTCAGGCAAAGACACAACTTCATCTTGGTCTTGAAAGACTTTTGAGGTCCAAAAATACTTACTTTCCGTTTTATCCTTGAACCAAATAGGATTAACACCTAACAAAATACCATTGAACTTATTTAGCACCAACATAGTTTCAACACGTTTGCGCGGCACAAACACCGTTGTAAAATGATATTTATCCGTTTTGGTATTTAAGTAAGTAGAAAAGTCAAAATATAAGCCTAATTTGTTATGGTTACTGACAATATATGGCGGTTTTAGATGATAAACATATACCTCAACATTAATCTTTTCATCAGCAAAAGCTTGTGCAGGAAAAAAACACAATAAAAACAAGCTTAAACAACTGAATTTATTAAACAAAGTCGCACCTTATTAAAAGAAAAGAAGTTCACTGTATTGAACTTATCACGCATAAGCAATATCGTCTAGGCCTTGCTAACCTGCAACGAGTTACATAAAATAATAGCAACTTAATGAAAACGTCTCTGGAGCCCTAATGGCACTACCTGATAAATTTATATTCTCGATGAACCGCGTAAGTAAAGTGGTGCCACCAAAGCGCACTATTTTAAAAGACATTTCCTTATCATTTTTCCCTGGCGTTAAGATTGGTGTTCTGGGTTTAAATGGCTCAGGTAAATCAACCTTGTTACGTATTATGGCTGGTATTGATAAAGAATTTGAAGGTGAAGCAAGTGCTTTAGCAGGTACCAATATTGGCTATTTACCACAAGAGCCTCAGTTAGACGAAAATAAAACCGTTCGTGAAGTGGTTGAGGAAGCAGTATCAACGGTTAAGAATGCGTTAAAACGTTTAGATGAAGTTTATAACGAATATGCTGAAGAAGGAGCAGACTTTGATGCTTTAGCTAAAGAACAAGGGCAGTTAGAAGACATTATCAATACGCAAGACGGTCACAACATTGATAATGTGCTTGAGCGTGCTGCGGATGCTTTACGCTTACCACCTTGGGAGCAAAAAATTGCCGTACTTAGTGGGGGTGAACGTCGCCGTGTCGCTTTATGTCATCTATTATTACAAAAGCCAGATATGTTATTACTTGATGAACCAACTAACCATTTGGATGCAGAGTCTGTGGCATGGTTAGAACGTTTCTTACATGATTACCCTGGTACTGTAGTTGCTATTACCCATGATAGATATTTCCTTGATAATGTTGCAGGCTGGATTTTAGAGCTTGACCGTGGTGAAGGTATACCTTGGGAAGGAAATTACTCATCTTGGCTTGAGCAAAAAAACGCCCGTTTAGAGCAAGAGAGTAAATCAGAAAATGCCTTGCAAAGAACCATTAAGCAAGAATTAGAGTGGGTTCGTTCAAATCCCAAAGCACGCCAAGCAAAAAGTAAATCTCGTATGGCACGTTTTGAAGAGCTTAATAGCCAAGAAAATCAAAAGCGCAATGAGACTAATGAACTTTATATTCCTCCAGGTCCACGCCTTGGCGATAAAGTACTTGAAGTTAACAACCTTACAAAGTCTTTCGATGGTAGAGTGCTTATTGATGATTTAAGCTTTAGCATTCCCAAGGGTGCTATCGTAGGCATTATTGGTGCTAACGGCGCAGGTAAGTCAACGTTATTTAAAATGATGTCGGGCGCAGAGCAGCAAGATTCAGGGAAGATAGAACTAGGTGACACAGTAAAACTCGCCAGCGTTGATCAATTTCGTGATGACATGGATGAGAGCAATACCGTTTATCAAGAAATCTCTCAAGGTCATGATATTTTAAACATCGGTAATTATGAAATTCCTAGCCGTGCCTATTGTTCACGATTTAACTTTAAAGGTAACGATCAACAAAAATTTATTAAAGACCTTTCTGGTGGCGAACGTAATCGTGTTCATTTAGCGAAATTGGTTCAAACGGGAGGCAACTTATTATTACTCGATGAGCCAACCAATGACCTAGATGTAGAAACTTTACGCGCTCTTGAAGAAGCTATTTTAGAGTTTCCGGGTTGTGCCATGGTCATTTCTCATGACCGCTGGTTCTTAGATAGAATTGCCACCCATATTCTAGATTATCGCGATGAAGGCCAAATAAACTTCTTTGAAGGTAATTTCACCGATTATGAAGCATGGCTCAAGAAAACTCTGGGTGCTGCTGCAATTGAACCACACCGAATAAAGTATAAGAAAATTGGTTAATAGCTACTTTTTACTAATAGCTATATAAAACATCATAGTAAAATAATCTTTGGCCGTTAAAAGTTACTTTTAACGGCCTTTTGCTATACCAATTACTGAAAAAGCAGTCTATGCTAAGAGTATGTTTTAATAAAGAACAACTTCGATAGGCATATTTTAATGGAGAACAGACGACAATTTACTCGCATATTGTTTTCAATTAAAGCTGAGTTAAACGTTGAAGATACTGCCTACCCTGTATCAATTCATGATATATCACTAAATGGTGCTCTAGTGACTGCCGTTGAATCAGAACAACCATTAAAAGGTAAGTTTGGTACTTTGTCCTTCTTTCTTTCCGATGGTGAGTCTGAAGTATCTATGCATATTGCCGTTGTTCATGAACAAGACGACGAAACAGGCCTGCAATGTAACGCCATAGACATTGATAGTGTTACTCATTTACGACGTTTAGTTGAACTTAACTTGGGCGACAATGAGCAACTCGATAAAGAGTTGAGCCAACTTTCTAAAGAACTATAAATAGCACAATCTAAATACTCTTATTTTCACCTCGCAATTCGCATTTAAGGACCCCCTATGAACCATATTGTTATCTCTTGTATTGGACCAGATCAAACTGGCATCGTTGATACTTTATCTAAAATAATTAATGAAAACCAAGGTAACTGGCAAGTAAGTAGTTTGCATCATTTATCAGGATTTTTTGCTGGCGTTATTGAAGTTGCAATAAGTGATGATAATACTCAACCTCTGATCTCTGCTCTTGAAGCTATCAAAGGCTTAAATTGCCAAATAGAGATATCTGAAACAAACTCAGAAAAAGTAAGTACTAACTTATCATTAGAATTAACCGCAAATGATAGAGTAGGGATTGTTCAGGAAATATCATCGGTGATTCATCAGCAAGGCGGAAATTTAATCAAACTTATTAGCTCACAAGCCAGTGCAGCGCATACTGGGCAGTTAATGTTTCATGCTAAAGTACAAGTTGCGATGAACGAAGTAGATGTTGATGAGCTTATTAGCGCTTTAGAGCATATTGCTGATGATTTAATGGTAGATATTACACGATAGAATGTACGAGTTTCGAAACAGTTATTTTCGATTTTGAAACACTTCGGAACTCGTCAAACTTAACTTAGTAAGTATTTCAAGGTTATTAGCCTACAAACAAGTCGACCCTTCGTCAAAATAAATGGCAAACTCGCTACCCTCACCCCACGCACTGGTAATCACTAATTCAGCTTTGTGGTGTAATAAAACATGCTTTACTATAGCGAGGCCAAGCCCTGATCCTCCAGTATCTCGCGAGCGTGACTTATCAATACGATAAAAGCGTTCTGTTAACCTATTTAATTGTTCAGGCTTAATACCATCGCCATTATCTTTGACGCTAAAAACTACCTTATCACCATCACGTTGCCAGTTAATGCTAATCTCACCATCAGCAGATGTATAGGCAATAGCATTAGAAATCAAATTCGCGCAAGCACTCTTTAATTCAGTTTCAATACCGAAAACGCCGATATTTTGAGCGATATTCGTACGTATATCATGTTGTTTCTCTTGATTGAGCCATTGTGCATCCTCAACAAGGTTTTCAACTAACCTTGGCATATCAACATGTGCCATATCATCGTCATCACGATTATTCTCAACTTTAGATAAACTGAGCAATTGTTCAACAAGGCGCTCCATACGAGACACTTGACCTTCAATAGTACCGAATACTTTTTGCCAATGGGGATCAAGTGCATGATCAGTTTCTTGTATCATTTCAACATAACCGCGTACTACCGTCAGTGGTGTTTTCAATTCATGTGAAACATTAGCAACAAACTCGCGCCGCATTTTCTTCATTCGATGATATTTAGAGATAGCTCGAGACATTAAAATAACTCGCTCTCCCCCAAATGTCATTACGGAGATTTCTAATTGCAATTCATCGTTTATAGGAGAGGTAATTAAACAGGGTGATTCAAAATTATCTTGTGTTAAATACTCAGAAAATACAGGGTCAATCAGTAATTGTTCGATATGTTTACCAATATCATCAGGAAAGCGAACACCAAGCAGACGTTGCGCTTTTTTATTACCTGACACTATTGATAATTCAGGTGACAAAATAAGTGCTGCATCGGGTAATGCCTCAATACCAGAATGAAAGCGAAAATCTTGATTTTTTTGAATTTTCAAATGAGATGACATAATTTTATTTGTCTAATAATGGTATGAGAATATTATTTACTGTTAAGCTGACTTTTTTGTTTTACCCGAAAAACGATAACCTGCACCTCGAACCGTTTGAATGAAGTCTTCATGACCTGCACCTGAAATGGCTTTTCTTAAGCGTCTAATATGTACATCAACCGTTCTGTCTTCTACATAAACATTGGTTCCCCAAACATTATCAAGTAACTGCTCGCGTGAATATACACGTTCGGTATGAGTCATGAAAAAATGCAACAAACGAAATTCTGTCGGCCCTAAATCTAATGCATCTTCATTAATCATGACATGATGAGCAACAGGGTCGAGCTTCAAGCCATGAAACTCTACCTTTTCAGCAAGTAATGTTGGTGATACTCTGCGAATAACAGCCTTAATTCGTGCTATAAGTTCTTTCGGCGAAAAAGGTTTTGTAACATAATCATCTACACCTGCATCTAAGCCTTTTACTTTGTCATCTTCATCAGCACGGGCTGTTAACATGATAATAGGGATGTTTCGAGCATGTTCACTTTGCTTTAATTCTTTGGCGAGCTTAACACCGCTACCACCAGGTAACATCCAATCTAGCAGAATGAGATCAGGGTATGGCTCGATTATCTTTTCCTTGGCCTGTTTGATATCTATAGCTTCAACTGAGTTAAAGCCATTTTGCTCTAGTACAAAGGTGATCATTTCCCTGATAGGTGTTTCATCTTCAACAACTAAAATGTAGCCGCTCATATATACGCCTTATATAGATTTAGACCATGTAAATTTAATGGTGCTATTGTGCACAATTTAGATGACACTTTTATGACAATATTACCGATTGAACGCAAATAACATAAAATTTGCAAACATGTTTCTTTGCACAAAAAAGCCGCAATGCGGCTTTATACAGTTAAGAAACCAAAGAAGATTAGAATTTATACTGAATCCCTGCGGCCAAATAATCTTCATCATTACCGGTATCCATATCAAAACTAGTATAAAAAGCATACAGCTTAGTGTTACTAGCGAGTTTATAATCTAGACCCGCGGTAATACCACTGCGATCATCACCATCAGCATGATTCGCCATTTGATATTGGCCTTTAAGTGTTACCTCGCCTAAATTATACTTGGCAGAAACCATTACACCGTCCATTTCAGCGCCGGTATCAATGTTCTCTTGGTTCTGTACCATCAAACCCATAGTGAAGCCCGCTAATTTACCTTGTACTGTCGCTCGTACAGTGTCGAAATAACCGCTAGCAGCACCATCTTTTGATTTACCCTTAACCTCTGAATCCATAGCAATTGAGGCAAAAACCTTAGATTTTTTAAGTTTTTTATCACCAAAGATAGCGGCAATTGAAAACGAATCTTTACCATCCACTTCGTCTTCAGCTTGATAAGTAGCACCGATTTGAAAACCTGAAAATGATGGTGACTTATAAGTTATAGTATCATTTAAACGATTTTCGCCAGCCCAAAGGTATTTAATATCGGCATTTAAATCACTGAACAAATCAGTTTTCCCTTGTGATTGCTTCAACATAGTGTCATTTTTACCCAATAACACTTCACCAAAACCGCCCTTTAAACCTATGTATTGATTACGCGCTTTCCAAACGTCACCATCACCATCAAGGTCAACTTCAAATTCTGCTTTATAAACAACCTCTAAATCTTCGCTTAATGCATGTGTGCCTTTAAAACCTAGCCGAGAAGCATTACTTTTAACTTCGCTAAAACTACCTTCGCCTTCATCGGATGATTGTAATGAAACATCAGCTCGGCCATAAATATCAATACTGGCTGCAAATGCAGGGAAAGCTGAAATTGAACACATCGCTAAGGCTAGTGTATTTTTTACTAGTTTCATG
Organism: uncultured Colwellia sp.; assembly: GCA_913062815.1. Taxonomy (GTDB): domain Bacteria; phylum Pseudomonadota; class Gammaproteobacteria; order Enterobacterales; family Alteromonadaceae; genus Colwellia. The sequence continues at coordinate 23,738 of CAJXWZ010000007.1, forward strand.
TATAAACCCTTTTATAAATTAAATGTTCTATCTGTATTTAATACAATAATCGAAATATTTGACGCTATGGTATTCATGATTTATTACATAAATATGACAAAGCTACAGTTTTATTAGACGAATATGACAAACCCCTGTTTTATTGTACTAATATGACAAAAAGTAACAGTACTGACTACTAGATAAAAGTTAAAGTTAGGCAATTTTTGATAATATCTTTTAGTCAAAAATTAAATTTTTTTCATATTTTCTCATTTTTTATAAAAAATATTTTATCCTTTAGCTAAAAGTAGCTAAAATCATAAGAATAGCGCTAATTAACTTTAACTCAACGAAATTTTATTACATGAAAGTAACGAGCATTTCTAGAAAACTGCTGACCAGAGTACTCTCCTTTTATTTTATATTAACGGTGAGCGTAACTGGCATTCAAATAGTGGCTGAATACTTAAATACAAAAAACCATATTAATAGTGAACTGCTCACTTTAGAGAAAACCATCAGTGGTAGTTTAACGCGAGCTGTATGGGAGTTAAACACTCAGCAAGCTATTGATATTTCAGAAGGCCTAGTTGCTATTCCAATGATCAAAGGCATAACCGTTACTGATGAAGCGAATAATGTTATCACTCAACTAGGTGAAGTTATTTCCCCTGAAAAATTAAAAATAGACAGTGATGACTTACAAGGTGAATCAAAAGGTATCAGTTCAATCACCGAAGGCCTGTTTGGCCATTCATTCCCTTTAATATTTGAATTTTCAGGACGAACGACCTCGGTAGGGCGGGTAACATTACTTTCAAGCAATGCAGTTATTTTTAGTCGAATTGAAGTGGGCATCTATTTTCTTATCGGTAATGCCATTGTAAAAACTGCATTTTTAGTTTTTCTATTTACCTTAGCTTTCAATACTCTGCTAACTACCCCTTTAAATGAATTAACCGAACAGATCAGGCAAGTAGATTTAGACGACCCTGAAGCATCTAAATTACATTCTATGAATTATGAAAAAAATGAATTAAATATTCTTGAAGATGCTTACAATAATTTAATTAATGAATTAGTTGAATTCAAAGATAAGTTAGCAGTTTCTCAATTAGAAACAGACTCTGCTAAGGAACAAATAGACGAACAGAATTTATTACTTGAGCAAGAAGTTGCTAGAAAAACCTCTTCGTTAAGCAGCACTATGCTGAAAATGGAAGTGCAACAGAAAGAATTGATTCAGCAAAAACAAAGCTTGCAAGAAGAAAATGCACGCCGAAGTAAAACAGAAAAAACGTTAACGACAACAAACAAAGAATTAATTAAGTCTATTGAAGAATTAAATAAAGCAAAAGAGCGTTTACTAGAAGCAGAAAAAATGGCCTCTTTGGGCGAACTTTCAGCAGAAGTATCACATGAAGTCAGTACTCCTGTGGGTATCAGCATAACCTCCTCCACCTACTTATTAGATCAAATCACTCGTTTGCAACACGATTTGCAGCAAAATAAAATGTCTAAGAAGAGTATTGAGAACTTCATTAAAAATGCAAATCAAAGTACTGAATTACTAACAAATAACCTTAATAGGGCTTCGGAGTTATTGACTAGTTTTAAACATGTTGCTGTTGATCAAACCAGTGATAAAATACGGCTAATTAATGTTTCAAATTATCTAGATGAAATAATTCAATCTATCCATCCTAAGCTTAAAAAAACTAATCACTGTATTAAAGTTCATTGCGATGAAAGTATAGAAATATACAGCCATCCTGGTGCTATTGCTCAAATAATTATAAACCTAATTATTAACTCAATAATGCATGGTTTTGAAAATATAAATCGAGGCGAAATAACCATAGAGATAGAACTGCATCATAGTCAATTAACGCTAAATTATAAAGATAACGGTCACGGAATGAACGAAAAGGCTCTTGAAAAGTTGTTTGATGCATTTTACACAACGAAATATGGCAAGGGTGGTACAGGTTTAGGTACGCATATAATAAACAACTTAGTAATTGATACCTTAAATGGTAAAATTTCTGCGCACAGTGAAGTAGAGCAAGGACTTAGCTATCACATTGTACTGCCCGATATGCGTTCTTAGAATAAGCTGTTATTAAATGCTAATGATCAACTTGTTATTTTCAGGTAATATGGCTTTTTAAAAAATCAGCCCACTTCAAGATTCATTACCTTATGACTTGTTTATGTGAGCATTCAGCCTAGGATCCAATTTATGTGGTTTAAGAACCTATATTTTTTTGCTTTTACTCGCCCTTTTGAACATTCAGAACAAGATTTGGAAAAACACCTTAGTGAACACCTTTTCACACCTTGTGGCTCAACAGAACTAGCGCACTTTGGTTGGGTCAACGCATTAGGCAAACATGGTAATTCCAGTGTGCATAGTGCAAATGACAACTTCTTAATATGTGCTCGTAAAGAAGAAAAAATCCTACCGGCGCCAGTGATAAAAGATATGGTTGAAGAAAAAGTAAACTTGCTTGAACAAGAGCAAGGCCGTGGCGCAACCAAAAAAGAAAAAGAGCAATTTAAAGAAGATATTATCTTTGAGTTGTTACCACGCGCTTTTTCTCGCATTTCAGATACCCATGCCTATATTAGCCCTAAAGATAATATTATTGTTATTAATGCTAGTGCCCGAGGTAAAGCGGAAGATTTATTAGCACTGCTACGTAAGGTTTTAGGCACGTTACCTGTAACTAGTTTAGAGCCTGATGTGCAAGCTGACGAAACCATGACAGACTGGTTAATTAAAAAAGATTTAGGCGCAAAATTTCAATTAGGTATGGAAGCCGAGTTTAACGCTTTAGGTGATGATGGCGCTGTGATTCGTGTAAAAAATCAAGACTTAGAATGTGAAGAAATAAAATCGCATTTAGATGCCGATAAATACATGGTCAAGGTAGCACTTGAGTGGGATGAATCGCTATCCTTTATCCTTTGTGATGATCTATCCGTCAAGCGCATCAAATTCTTTGATGTCATACAAGAACAAAATGATGATATTGATAGTAGTGATATCGTTGCTAAGCTTGATGCTGATTTTGCTTTGATGGCCGGTGAATTAAATCGATTTATTCATGATTTGCTTAACGAATTCTCACTCAAAACTACTGATTGTTTAGAAAACGACTAATAACAGCAATCATTAAGCATATTTATATATTTGGAGTCACACATGACAGTTATCAAAATGGCTGATTTAGATTTAGCCAATAAGCGCGTATTAATTCGTGAAGATTTAAACGTACCGGTGCATGATGGAAAAATAACTTCTGATGCACGATTACAGGCAGCTCTACCTACGATAAAACAAGCATTGGAAGCCGGGGCTAAAGTAATGGTAATGTCACATTTAGGCCGCCCTACAGAAGGAGAATTTGATCAAGAATATTCTCTTAAGCCGGTTGCAGATTATTTAGCTGGTGCAATCAATTACCCAGTACGCTTAGTTGCTGACTATTTATCGAATGTAGAAGTCGGTGCAGGTGAGTTAGTTGTGCTAGAAAATGTTCGCTTTAATAAAGGTGAAAAGAAAAATGATGACAAGCTAGCAAAACACCTTGCAAGTCTTTGTGATATTTTTGTTATGGATGCCTTTGGTACTGCTCACCGTGCACAAGCCAGTACTCATGGTGTTGCTAAATTTGCTCCTACAGCCTGTGCAGGCCCTTTGCTTGTCGGCGAATTAAACGCACTAGGTAAAGCTTTAGATAATCCTGCCCGTCCTTTAGTGGCCATCGTTGGCGGTTCAAAAGTATCCACTAAACTAACGGTTTTAGAGTCACTTTCAGGCATAGTTGATCAACTTATAGTCGGAGGGGGTATAGCGAATACCTTTATTGCTGCTGCACATCATAATGTTGGGAAGTCTTTATTTGAGGCAGACTTAGTTGCCGAAGCTCAGCGTTTAACGCTGCAAGCACAAGCTAACAATGGCGATATTCCTGTTCCTAGCGATGTCGTAGTTGCCAACGAATTTTCAGCAACGGCAACAGCAACGTTAAAAAATGTAAATGAAGTGCAGGATGAAGAAATGATTTTTGATATTGGACCGGAATCAGCAAAAGAGCTGGCCAATATAATCAAAAATGCCGGCACTATAGTATGGAATGGCCCGGTGGGTGTATTTGAATTCGATCAATTTGGTCAAGGTACCGAAGCTATCGCTAATGCTATTGCAGATAGCTCTGCTTTTTCGATTGCTGGCGGTGGTGACACGCTAGCCGCAGTTGATAAATATAATATCAAAGATAAAGTATCTTATATTTCAACTGGAGGTGGCGCATTCTTAGAGTTTTTAGAAGGCAAGAAACTACCTGCAGTAGAAATTTTAGAGCAAAGAGCTAGTAAAATTTCTACTTAAAGTAAAATACCCACCTATTAAGGTAAGTAGCAGAATAGCTAAATCATAATAGGTGTAAGCACATTCAGACAAAGTAATACTATACTCAACGATATACGCTAAGTTATATCAGTAAATTAATGCACTCAATTCAACTGAACTTTACAGCAAAGTTTCAAACCTATAGGAGATCGTTATGTCAAATAAAGCAGCGGTTTTAGCAGCCATGCTAGAAAAAGTAACCACTGAAGATGGATTTATTGCCGCCTTGGATCAAAGTGGTGGCAGTACACCAAAAGCATTGGGGTTATACGGTATTAGCCAAAATGAATTTGAAACAGATGAGCAAATGTATGATTTAGTGCATCAAATGCGTACTCGTATTGTAACCAATACTGCTTTTAAGGGCGATAGGGTTTTAGGGGCCATTCTATTTGAAAATACCTTAGATAGAGAGTTTAATGGTAAATCTTCTGCACAATATCTTTGGCAAGAAAAACAAGTGGTACCATTTTTAAAAGTAGATAAAGGCTTGTGTGAAGAACAAAACGCCGTGCAATTGATGAAAAGCATACCTGAATTAGATTCATTACTTGATAAGGCAGTTTCACAAGGCGTATTTGGTACCAAAATGCGCTCAGTGATCAAGTTAGCCAATCAACAAGGCATTAATGATATAGTTGCTCAACAATTTGAGGTAGCAAAGCAGATTTTAGCAAAAGGTTTGATTCCAATTATCGAGCCAGAAATAGATATCAATAGCCCTGAAAAAGCCGATGCCGAAGTAATGCTCAAATCTGCTTTACTGAATGAACTAGGGCAATTAGCTAGCCAACAAAAAGTGATGTTAAAACTAACACTACCCGTTATTGATAACTTTTATGCTGATTGTATAAATCACGATAACATTATCAAAGTGGTTGCCTTATCAGGTGGTTACACAAGAGATGAAGCAAACAATAAAGTTGAAAATAATCAAGGTATGATTGCAAGTTTTTCTCGAGCGTTAACCCAGGGTTTAAGTGCCAAACAGTCTGACGATGAGTTCACTGAAGCTTTAAATACAGCTATAGAGAGTATTTTTACCGCGTCTAAAAGCTAGCTTAACTTCATTCATATATCGGCTGTCTTAATCATGATACTCCTGTGGTTAACTTTCAGACGTAAAAACAAAAACCTGCTGAAAAATAGTTGTTTTTAGCAGGTTTTTACGCAAGTTTCGTACAAAACCACCTCCTTTTAAGCTCAAACCGTCAAAACAACAACTATTACTGCCTGAACCGATTAAATTCTGATACAATTACGTCATCTATACCGAAAACTTTCATAGTTATCCACAAATTTAATTGGAGTAATCAATGGCTTTAATTTCAATGCGTCAAATGCTTGATCATGCAGCTGAGTTTGAATATGGCATCCCAGCATTTAATGTTAATAATTTGGAGCAGGTGCGCGCTATCATGTTAGCAGCAGATAAAACAGATAGCCCTGTGATTTTGCAAGGCTCTGCAGGTGCTCGTAAATATGCAGGAGCACCTTTTTTACGTCATTTAATTTTGGCTGCAATTGAAGAGTTTCCTCATATTCCTGTGGTTATGCATCAAGACCACGGTACCTCACCAAGTGTGTGCCAGCGTTCAATTCAACTAGGCTTTTCATCTGTCATGATGGATGGTTCGTTAATGGACGATGGTAAAACGCCAAGTAGTTATGAATATAATATCGACGTAACTCGAAGAACCGTTGAAATGGCGCATGCTTGTGGTGTATCAGTTGAAGGCGAATTAGGCTGTTTAGGCTCATTAGAAACAGGAGAAGCTGGAGAAGAAGACGGTATTGGTGCTGTAGGAAAATTAACAATGGATCAAATGTTAACAAACCCTGAAGAAGCTGCTGACTTTGTTAATAAAACCCAAGTAGATGCTTTAGCTATTGCTTGTGGAACTTCGCACGGAGCTTACAAATTTACTCGCCCACCTACAGACGATATTTTAGCCATTGATCGTATCAAAGCAATTCATAATCGTATTCCCAATACTCATTTAGTAATGCATGGCTCATCATCTGTACCGCAAGAGTGGTTGAAAATAATTAATGAATTTGGCGGAGAAATCCCGGAAACTTATGGTGTACCTGTTGAGCAAATCCAAGAAGGTATTAGAAATGGCGTTAGAAAGGTCAATATAGACACTGATTTACGATTAGCGTCTACTGGTGCAACAAGACGCTTCTTAGCACAAAACCCGAGTGAATTTGATCCACGAAAATTTTTGGCTGAAACAACAAAGGCAATGTCTGAAATTTGTATTGCTCGTTATGAAGCTTTTAATACTGCAGGAAACGCAAGTAAGATAAAACCTATTAGTCTTGATAGCATGTTTGACCTTTACCAAGCGGGAAAGTTGAACGCGCTAATAAAATAATAAAAATATCTGAAATAAAATAAAGGGCTTAGGCCCTTTTTTAATAGCAAATCATACATCTCACTTTAAAATCACATCAACTTCATTATAATACTTTCGTTTAGAGTTGTGATTTACCTTTAGCCACTGTTACTTCTAACTTGTACATTCGCTTATAAATCTATTCTAGTAAATTATTCTTTTAGTTAAATCCATTCACGGGTTTAGCTTACATATTTTGGGTTAAATAGAGATTAACATGTTCCGTTTATTAGCTTTTTCATACTTGTTCTTTTTCACGACTATTGCTATGGCTCAAGGCAGCTTAGCATCGGCTACCAATTTACCTGATTCAGTTAGTGCTACTGCAGCAGATATCATGGCAAGTTTGGAAAAGCCCGCTACCCAACAAAAAGTAGTAACTCCTCCTATGTTAACGGGCTCTGCAGAATTAGGATTTCTTTATAAATCAGGGAATACTAAGAGTGGTGATATAAAAACGGGTGTCGATCTTCGCTTTGAAAAAGACGCGTGGTTGAGTCTTTTGAATGTTGATTTATTAGTTAAAAAGGCCGAAGTTAAAGATGATAATGGCGACAAGCATTTCGAAACTACCGATCAAAAATGGACTGTATCTTCTCAAACAAACTATAGTTTAGACAATAAAGAAAAAAACTACATCTATGGCAACATTTGGTTCGAAGAGAATGATTTTAGTAGTTTTGATAATCAAAGCTCTGTTTCTACAGGTTGGGGGCGACATTGGTATAAAACACCTAAAGCTTCACTTTGGGGAGATATAGGGCCGGGTTTTAAACGGGATTTATTCAAAGCGACAGAGGTCGAGTCACAAAACAGCTCAACAACTTGGATAGTCCAAGCACAAGCCTTGTATATTAGAAAACTAGGTGAGCACATTGAATTAAAACAGCACCTTAGTGCTAAGCAAGCATTGAACTCAAGTGAAAACAGTATTTATAAAGCTGAAACTACAATTACTACAAAACTAATTTCAACACTGCAGTTAAAGTTTACTTTTAAACTCGACTACAACACAAAAGTGGAAGCCGAGAAAGAAAACTTAGATACGCAAACAGCAGTGACCCTTGTTTATAGCTTCTAATTGTTTATTTTTATTAAATATTTATCATTAAAACAGCAACTGCTATAATTCCCGCATTAAAATCAATTCATTTTAACAAGGGAAAATCATGAATTACAAATTCGCGCTACCGGCTCTATTACTACTGCCTTTAGTTTCTTATTCAGCGAGTGCTTCAGAAACTGAAAAGACATCGGAATACACCGCTTCTGCAGAGTTAGGCTTTTTATTTAAAAGCGGTAATACAAAAAGTGCAGACATAAAGGCTGGCTTCAACCTTAAACATGAAAAAGACAAATGGCGCTCATCTTTAGCTTTTAACATACTAGCTAAAAAGTTAGAAAAAGAAGATGATGCTGGCAATAAAGAATTTGAAACCACTGACAATAAGTGGGATATTCTTACGCAAACTAACTACACCATAGGTGAAGCTGGTAAGAACTACCTTTATGGTAACCTTGCTCATGAGCAAGACAAATTCAGCGGTTTTGAATCTCAAAGTTCTTTTTCTGCCGGTTGGGGTAGAAATTGGTATGAAACCGAAAATTCATCATTCTTTGCCGATGTAGGTCCAGGTGTAAAATATGATGTTACTCGAGCAACAACTGACTTATCTTCACAAAGCAGTACTAACCTTATTATTCAGGCACAAGCGTTATACACACATAAATTCAATGAATTCGTTGAATTTAAGCAATTCTTCGTCGCTAGACAAGCAACTAAATCAGGAGAAAATAGTATATATAAATCTGAAACTTCAGTAACGGCACAACTCATTGATGCCCTGCAACTTAAGTTTGCTATACGTATCGACTATGATACTGAAGTAGAAGAAGGTTTTGATGATACTAATACTGAAACTTCAATGACACTTATTTATAACTTTTAATGAATAGTCTTGCACTATGGATAAAGTCAGCTGAGCTTTTAACAATTAAGTTTCATAAAGATATAGGCAAGCAGCAAATCGTATATTACATTCTTCCATTTTATCAATGAATTGAGCAAGACATTAAAAAAGGCTGGTACTTTTGAAGTAACAGCCTTTTCATTTAGTTTTGCCAATTTTTTAACTATCAAGCCTTACTTTCATCGTTAGCTTGGTTTAAAAACGGTGCTTAGCCAAATTGGTTAGAAGTATTTTTCTCACCGCCTGCTTTAAGCGCGTTCTCGCCAGCGAAATATTCCTTGTGATCATCACCCATATCAGAGCCTGACATGTTTTGGTGCTTAACACAGGCAATACCTTGACGAATTTCTTTACGTTGTACACCCTCAACATAACCAAGCATAGCAGCATCACCAAAGTATTCTTTAGCCAAGTTATCAACAGACAACGCAGTTGTGTGATAAGTAGGTAAGGTAATTAAATGATGGAAGATACCTGCTTCACGTGAAGTATCTGCTTGGAAAGAACGGATTTTATCATCCGCTTTTGCAGACAACTCTGTTTGATCATAATCAGCATTCATTAAGTCAGCACGAACATAGCTAGATACATCGTCACCAGCAGCTTCCATGGCATCGTATGCTTGTTGACGGAAATTTAGCGTCCAATTAAATGATGGGCTGTTGTTATAAACTAGTTTAGCATTCGGGATTACTTTACGAACGTCGTTCATCATTGCGGTAATGTCGGCAACATTTGGCGTTGCTGTTTCAATCCAAAGCAGATCTGCACCCGCTTTAATTGCTTCGATACTGTCAAATACACAACGCTCTTCACCAGTACCTTGACGGAATTGGTATAAACCAGAAGGTAAACGCTTAGGACGAACAATCTTACCGTTGCGGTTAAAACACACATCGCCTTCAGCCATATCAGCTACATTAATTTCTTCCACATCTAAGAAAGAGTTGTATTGATCGCCTTGATCACCTGGCTCTTTAACAACCGCGATTTCTTTAGTAAGACCAGCACCTTCAGAGTCAGTACGTGCAACGATGATACCATTATCTATACCGAGCTCTAGGAAAGCGTGTCGTAAAGCACGAATTTTAGCGTGGAAGTCTGCGTGCGGTACCGTAACTTTACCATCTTGGTGACCACATTGTTTTTCATCGGCAACTTGGTTTTCTATTTGAAGGGCACAAGCACCAGCTTCAATCATTTGCTTAGCCATTAAGTAGGTTGCTTCCGCATTACCAAAACCAGCATCAATATCAGCAATAATTGGTACAACGTGGGTCACGTGGTTATCGATTTGATTTTGAATACTTGCTGCTGTTGTACTGTCTCCTTGTTCATTCGCTTTATCTAGCTCACGGAATAGTCCACCTAATTCTCGTGCATCGGCTTGACGTAAGAAGGTATAAAGCTCTTTAACTAAAGCCGCAACAGTGGTTTTTTCATGCATAGATTGATCAGGTAGAGGTCCTAATTCACTACGTAATGCCGCAACCATCCAACCAGAAAGATATAAGTAACGTCGGTCTGTTTTACCACCAAAATGTTTTTTGATAGAAATCATTTTTTGTTGACCAACAAAACCATGCCAACAACCTAAAGACTGAGTGTATTTAGAGCTATCAGCGTCATAAGCGTCCATATCACTACGCATAATGTCTGCTGTGTACTGAGCGATTTCTAAACCTGTTTTGAACTTATTCTGTGCTCGCATACGAGCAACTGATTCAGGGTTAATAGCAGACCAAGAGCTACCAGCTTGTTCTTTTATTGCTTTAACTGCTTCAATTGCACTTTGATAATTAGACATGACATTCTCCAATGGGGTCGTATTTTGTATTAATCTAGCGTGTATTATTAAACTGAGTGATGTAACTGAATTCGTAAGCTGTCACATCGAACTACAAAAATAATAGTCAAGGTTTAAGTATTTATGAAATATATATTTACTATTACCATCATTCACACAGAAAATAGTAGAGCTTAAACTCTAATCAAAAAAAGCATTTTACCTTCATATACAATTAGTTAAGAAATGAATTCAAGAACAGTCACTACAATCAAACTAAAATTTGATAGAAAAAACGTTGAATATCGAATGAAATTAGCTTATATCTATTTCAATTATATTTTTTGAAGAGCCATTAAAGTCATGAATATTTCTAAAATCGATTTAAATTTACTTATATATTTGGACGTACTACTTAGAGAGAAGAATGTAACCCGAGCCGCAGGACAGTTAAATATTACTCAACCTGCGATGAGTAATGGCTTGAAACGTTTAAGAACACTTTTCAATGACCCTATTCTTGTTCGTACTTCAGATGGTATGTCGCCCACAGAAAGAGCCAGAACACTCGCACCAGCTATTCGAAAAATATTGCTAGAATTAGAAGAAACGTTACAAGGTGAAGAAGAATTTAACGAGCAAAATAGCACCCGTGTATTTCGTATTATGGCCAGTGATTATGCTGCCTCTACGTTATTGCCAAAGTTATTAAAATTGTTAAACAAAATTGCGCCGAATATCACCATTGATATTATGACCCCAAGTGATGTGACATTTCATGATGTTGAAGCGGGCAAAATTGATATGGCTATAAACCGATTTGATGAACTACCCCAATCTTTCCATCAAAAATCGGTTTGGCGAGACACATTTTCTTGTCTATTAAGTGCTGATAATCCTGTGGTATCAAAATTTAACTTAAACTCATACTTAGCAGCAAAGCATGTATGGGTATCTAAAACAGGTTTTGGCGTGGGTGTAGGTATGAACCCAAATGACGTACAAAAACTCGGCTGGGTTGATGAATCTCTAGCGAGACTCGGTAAGAAACGTGACATAAAAGTTTTCACGCGTAATTATCATGTCGCCATGCAATTGGCCTTTGAGGACAATTTAATAGCAACTTTGCCAACAAAAGCGGCGATGCTGCATAGAAATGATGCTAACTACACCATTGTTAAACCGCCATTCGAAATACCTGAAATGGAGCTAAAAATGATCTGGAGCCCACTTCTGCATCATGATGCTAGTCATGTCTGGTTCCGACAATTAGTTATTGAAGCGGCAAGACAAGTGCAGTTAGCTGAATAATACTAGCTTACTTACATCACAATTTATGGTTGTTAATGAAAAACATTGTTTACACAGCGCTAGCAATTAGCCTTTGTTTGTCTTTAGGTAAATTTCTAAGCAACAGTATTGGTGGCATGCCCGCTAGCTTATACGGGATGGTCATCTATTGCTTATTACTGCAATTAAACTGGCTTAAGGCTGAAAAAGTTCAAACCGCAACTCAATGGGTTATAAGGCATATGGGTGTATGCTTTATCCCTGCGTCTGCGGGTGTTATTAATCATTTTGAACTATTTCAAAACCACGGTTTAAGTATTGTCGCTATTATTTTCTTCTCTACCTTCGCCTTAATAACTGTTGTCGCAGTACTAACTGAGAAATACCTAACGCCAAATACCGCTACTTTTATTAATAAAGGTTAGGCTTATTTTAATGAATAATATCAATTTACTAGACTCATTAATATTAACCTTATTGACCTTGATCATTTATCAAATCATCGCTTGGGCTCAACAAAAGTGGCAACTTATCTGGTTGAATCCGATGTTAATCTCTATTGCAATTGTAGTTCCTTATCTACTGCTTAATAACATTCCTTACTCAGAATACCGTCAGTCTACTCAAATGTTGAACGCTTTATTAGAGCCGGCAATAGTAGCACTAGGTTACCCATTATATTTGCAACTTCAGCACATACGTAAGTACTGGCGACAACTCCTAGTAATACTTTCACTCGGCGTAGTCATCGTCATGTCTATCAGTTTTATCATGACAGTGCTGATTATAAATCAACAAGAAATAGCCATTTCACTTTCGCTAAAATCAATCACTACGCCTGTTGGCATAGCCTTAACAGAACAGCTGCATGGTGATAGTTCCATTACCGCAATTGCTATTATCATTGCAGGTTTTTCAGGAGGACTACTAGGCCCAAGCTGGCTTAAGCTATGCGGAATAAAAAGTGACGCTGCTATTGGACTTGCTATCGGCTCAGCCAGCCATGTCATCGGTAGCATGTTAATATCAAAAAAAAATCCTAACCAAGGGGCATATAGCTCTGTATCACTAATAATTTCTGCGCTATTAACTGCATTTATAGTCCCTTTATTAATTCCGCTATTTTTAGTTTTATTTTCATAATACTATCCTACAACATACACAAAAAATAAAACAACACTCAGCACATTCACCTAATCAATAGTAGTTATAATAACACTAGTGTTGCTAGGCTTTGCTATAAGCCATAGGATAAGTAGATATTGACAATGAAAACTTTCACCACGCTTTTATCAAGCTGATATCTGACCAAGATAATCGAGGAAAATATGACTCACACAGTAGAATTATCAGGCCTAACGGTAAACCATGAATTATTTAATTTTATTGAGCAAGAAGCCTTACCCGACACAGGTATTTCTTCTTCACATTTCTGGCATAGTTTCGCAGAAATTATTCATGAATTATCTAGCAGTAATCTCCAACTACTGGTTAAGCGTGAAACATTACAAAAGCAAATTGACCGTTGGCACCAAGAAAACTTTGGCGACGAATTCAATTTTATTAATTACAAAAAGTTCTTGAACGATATTGGCTATCTCGCCCCCGTTGTTGATGACTTTACTATAACTACCGAAAATATTGATGCTGAGCTTGCTAATATTGCCGGCCCTCAATTGGTTGTGCCGATAATGAATGCACGCTTTGCCATAAATGCAGTAAATGCACGCTGGGGGAGTTTATATGACGCACTTTATGGTACTGATGTTATTAGCTCTGATAACGGTGCCGAAAAAACTGGCGCATACAACCCTGTGCGGGGTGCTAAAGTCATTAGTTTTGCAAAAGATTATTTAGATAAAGCTATCCCTCTAACTTGTGGTAACCATAAAGATGTCGTTGCCTATCACTTAAGTGAGCAACAAATTAAGGTAACTTTAGCCAACGGTGAACAAGATAGCCTACAAAGCCCTGCTGCTTTTATTGGTTTTACTGGCAGTATCAATCAACCTACTACACTGGTATTCAAACATAACAGCTTACATATAGAGTTAGTTTTTGATGCCACAAGTAACATTGGTAAAGCTGATCCTTCAACATTAAGCGACGTTATACTTGAGTCTGCCTTAACCACTATTATGGATTGTGAAGATTCTGTTGCTGCTGTTGATGGTGCAGATAAAGTTATCGCTTACCGTAACTGGTTAGGACTTATGCAAGGTAACTTAACTGAAAATATCAGTAAAGCTGGTAAAGAATTCACTCGTAAAATGAATAGCGATCGAAATTACCAATCTCTCACAGGTGAAAGCATTTCACTGAAAGGCCGTAGTTTAATGTTTGTGCGTAATGTAGGTCATTTGATGACCAACAGTGCCATCTTAGATAATCAAGGCTGTGAAGTACCAGAAGGTATTATGGATGCTATGATCACCTCGCTAATAGCTTTACATGATCTAAAAGGCAATAGCAGCTTGAGTAATAGCACTGAGGGATCAATTTATATTGTAAAACCTAAAATGCATGGTCCTGAAGAAGTACAATTTGCTGACACATTATTCTCCCGTGTTGAAGATGCTTTATCTTTACCCCGCAATACAGTGAAAATGGGTATTATGGATGAAGAAAGGCGTACCAGTGTCAATCTAAAAAACTGCATTCATGCGGCTAAAGCAAGAGTCGTGTTTATTAATACGGGCTTTTTAGACAGAACCGGTGATGAAATTCATACCTCAATGGCCGCCGGCCCTATGGCGCGTAAAGCTGACATAAAGTTAACTCCTTGGATTGGTGCATACGAAGATAATAATGTGGACATAGGCTTAGCCTGTGGCTTTAGTAACAAAGCTCAAATAGGAAAAGGTATGTGGCCAATTCCAGATCAAATGGCCAACATGATCGCCACTAAAATAAATCACGTGGAAGCTGGCGCTAATACTGCTTGGGTACCTTCACCAACAGCTGCGACATTGCACGCTTTGCATTACCACCGGATCAATGTATTTGCGCTGCAACAGCAATTAATACACCGTAAATCAGCGAGCTTAGATGATATCTTAACTATTCCTCTTGCTACTGATACGAATTGGAATGATGGCGAAATCAGCCAAGAACTTGATAATAATGCCCAAGGCATACTAGGTTATGTGGTTCGCTGGATAGATCAAGGCATAGGGTGTTCAAAAGTGCCTGACATTAATGATGTTGGCTTGATGGAAGACAGAGCAACATTGCGTATTTCTAGTCAGCATATTGCAAACTGGCTATATCATGGCATATGTACTCGTAAACAAGTACAAGCCAGTTTAGAGAAAATGGCCAAAATTGTAGATCAACAGAACGCTCATGACTCGAGTTATCAAGCCATGAGTAAAGATTTCAATAATAGTATTGCTTTTAAAGCCGCTTCCGCACTTGTGTTCTGCGGTGCTGAACAACCTAGTGGTTACACAGAGCCATTGTTGCATCAATTTAGGCTCGATAAAAAAGCCAGCGTTGATTAATCTTACCTAAAACTATTTAGTCACTGCTAACTATTTAAAAAAGCCAACAATCAATTTGTTGGCTTTTTTTTGAAATTTTCTCACTCAATTGCCGTTCTTGTTATATCGAGTGGAATAAAATATTTGAAAATGTAACAAAATTATTTGCTTCGCAGCCATTGATAGTCGTTTATCGCAGTATTGGTGTCACTTATCTCAATGCAGTAGCATTTACATTTGTAAGAAATTATAGTGAGAATGTAAATATTAATGACCTAATAGCAAAGTAAATTTCCCTAATAAGCGTAAATAGCACAGGAGCACAACCATGAAACAACTATTATCACTTTTATTAATCTCTGCAATTACTGCTATGTCATGGTCATGCTTTGCTAAAAGCACAGTAATAAATGTAACGTCTCTCTATGTACAGCCGCCAACTAAAGTAAGTTCCATGGTACTTACGCCATCATTAAGCCATCAGCAAATTGATGAAAACTTTACCTTAGCTTCAACAACACAATCGACTAGACAAGTTAATTTTTTTGAGTTTGCGATTATTTTCAATGAAAAACTACAGCAATTTATTGCTTTCTTCACTAGTGCAAAAGATGTGCTTGATGACGTTGCTAGTAACAACTATTCACATACTGATATTACAGCTGAAAATAGTGAACAAGTGAACATTAAAAAATGTAAAGCAAGTAGCTAAGTTAACTGCTTTACATTTTTACCACTAGCCAATACCACTTTTCAACTTATTATCCACTAATAGTCATCAGTGAAACTAACTTTTAAAATTGATAATTTTTAGCTGATGTTAATAACTTTTCAGCTGATATTTTATCTATTGCACAAGCGGTTATATCACGTTTAGTTAACACCAAAACCTTATCTTGATAACCACGTTCAACTTTATCACCTGCTGACTTTAACACTAAACTTACATGCTCTCCTTTAGGCAAGGCTTTTAGACTATTGCCGTAAGTACATAAGGTTTCTACTAAAGCGCTTGCTAGTTTTCGATAATGCTCTTTACGTTCAGCTAAGCTCTTTGCTTTACTAATTTGTTGTTGCTTCTTCATTTTTTGAGACTTTTCTTTTAATGCGATACGCGCTTTCTCTATCTTAGCTTTTGCTTTTTCTATGGTCTTTTGCTCTTCAACTAAAGCTATTTTTTCCGCCTTACTGACATTTCTCAATTGATAAGCTAAATCTTTACTTTCTCGTTCGAGATCACGAAGCTCGTAAGCTAAGTCGCGTTGTTGATCCCTAAAATCACGAAAATATTCTCTTTGCAGCTCATAAGCTGATTCCATTTGCTCAGCTAACTCGTCACTATTAAAATATTCAAATTCACTTGCATGTTCTTTTGGCGCTACTGGGGCTACCGGTGGTAAAGGCGCTAAAGGTTCAACTGATGCGACAGAATCAGAAAAGGAGTAACTATATGCGTGACGGTTCCACGAATAGCTCTTGGGAGAATTAACCGTAAAAACTATTCCCTGTCCCGCTAAATACAAGCTCTCTATTTTTGTGTTTTTTAACGGTTTATTACCATCGGCTTGCAATGATGAGGTGAAAATGTTGTTCATAATATCTAATTGCTTAGATAATTGTGAGTATGGTTGAGATTGAGCTGCTACGCCTATGCTAAATATTCCACCAAATAAGGCACTGATATACAGCAATTTTGGTTGTTTTATTTTTTCAAATCTAAAAAGTGCGCTTAATTTTTTGTGCTTGTTCATTGTTATTACTCCTAATTGTGTTCTTGTATCACTGATTGCTAGTACTTTTTGTATTACTAACATCTTGACGATAATTTACTTTTCGGTAGCCTATGGCTTGCTCTAATTGTTGAAACCTGATCTTTTGATCTAATTGTTGATCTTTTCTTTGCGCACTAATGAAGCTAACAAAGTCATTCAGATCTTCTTTGCGCTCAGTACGGGTCGTTGTCATTACATAACCGGCCAACTGCAAATTACTTTGTTCCTGTCGTGCACTTAATTCAGCTTTATAGTTCGCTAAAACGACTTGCTGCTCACTGGCAAATTCTCTTAATTTTCGCTCTACTTCAATATCCAATTGTTGCACTACTTGTGCCTTGATCAAGGTAGCCATTTTTTGTTGATCAAAGCTATCACCTTGATTGAAAAATATACTTAACACGGCAATAACACTAACCGAAGCGGCAAAGGCTAAAGCACCATTGTGTTGCCAGTGCCACCAGGGCAGGTTCTCTCTATTTGTATAAAAACGACTTGCACTGCTTTCGAATGCAGCAGCCCTATTCCATTCAGGGACAGTCTGCTCTTGCTCTAAGCTTACCTGATGTGCTATTTCATCAAGTAGTTCACTATGTTGCTGCATTTGCTCATTGTCTTTAGACATGCTCAACCCCACTACTATTTATGTTTTGTTTAATTAGGTCATCAGCTAAATACAACTTTAACTTATCTAAGGCACTGTAAAGTTGAGATTTCGCTGTATTTGTTGAAATACCTAACTGATGCGCTATGTCTTCAAAAGTACACTGTTGAAAAAATTTCAATTCAACCACGAGTTTTTGTTTTATAGGCAGCCTTTGCATACTTTTTATCAAAGTACTGCTTTGTTGCTGAGCAAATAATGTTTGCTCTGGACAATCACTACTGTGCTCATCAGTTTGTTCGGGTGTATCATCAAGTGACTGCATAGGCCGTTTTTTTCGATAATATTCAATACATCGGTAATGCGCAATTTTATACAACCAACCTTTAAAAGGGCTTTCTGCTCTAAACGTATGCAAGTTGCGAAATAAAGCAATAAAAATATCTTGCATTAAATCCATCGCATCGGCGTGATTACTCACCATCCGTAAAGCATAATTATAAATACCTTTTTCATAACGTTTCACTAACGTTACCCAAGCTGACTTTTTGCCGGCTAGTGCTTGTGAAATCAGCACATCGTCACTTCTTTTAAACACACATATTCCTATGTCCTGTCGATTTACTTTTAATTATTTGTTTCGATATTAGTAATGTCGCTACATAAATTAAAATAGTTTGAAATTATTTTACTTTTTTTCTAATAACTTGGTAACACAGATACCAAGTGCTCACAAAGTTTGTACTCTCATAGTATCTTTACGCCAGCCCAAGCTTATTTGTCGATAGATATCATTAGGTATTTTCACCATTGAAGTATTTAGCTGCCAACACCTTTGTTTATAGCCATTTAAGCTAAGATTATGATTTGCTTGCCATGACTTAAAAAGCAAATTTTTTAAGACCTAACAATTGAAAGGTAGCTATTGCTCTAACTATAAAATAGCACTACTTAACGACGATTGACTAATAAAACCTACTTAGGCCGCTTTGGTAAAATTCTGACGCTTATCAAGTGCTAACAAATATTTAAAATGCTTGAGATTAAGTAATCTGCTTATTGAATATATTATTAGTCATGTGGGTATTACTTTTAGATTCCCAACTGAAATTTACATTAATTAAATTCAATAAAATTTTGCAAATCTCCCCATGGCAAGCCTTTAAAGAAGCGTGGAAATACGCTATGGTTAGGCTGAATTTAGACCTTTAACCAAGAATAGGAAGTATTATGTCTCAAGCTGCAGCACGCCACTTATTAGTTGATACAGAAGAACAATGTTTAGCATTAAAATCCGAAATAGAAGGCGGAAAAGATTTTGCAGAAGTAGCGCAAGAGCACTCAAATTGCCCATCAAAAGCCCAAGGCGGTGATTTAGGCACTTTTGGCCCCGGCCAGATGGTACCAGAGTTTGATAAAGTTGTTTTTTCAGCACCATTAAATGAAGTACAAGGCCCAGTACAAACTCAATTTGGTTATCACTTATTAGAAGTGACTTCGCGTAGTTAAGCAAAACTCTGCCAGTAAAATAACAAAAAGCCGCAACAAGTGTTGCGGCTTTTTAGTATCTAGATTCAGGGTTATTTAAGTAAATACAGCTTTCATTATCCAGAAGAAGATGATTGATAAGCCCGCACCTACAGGTAAAGTAATTACCCAAGAAACAACAATATTACGTACTACACCTAAGTTAATTGCCGCTATACCACGTGCCATACCTACACCTAACACAGCTCCAACTAAAGTTTGTGTCGTTGAAATAGGTAAACCCGCGCCAGAAGCAATAACTACCGTACAGGCAGCGGCTAATTCAGCGGCAAAACCACGACTTGGCGTTAAATGCGTAATACCGGTGCCAATCGTTGCCATAACCTTATGACCAAAGATAGCCAGACCAGCAACAATACCAAACCCACCTAAGGGTAAAATCCACCAAGCAATCGCTGATTTAGCAGCAATTTGACCGCCATTATCAACAATACTCACCACAGCAGCTAGTGGGCCAATAGCGTTAGCAACATCATTTGAACCATGAGCAAACGCCATAGCACAAGCGGTAACTATCATTAAAATGGCAAACACTTTCTCGACATTGGCATAGTGAGTTTTAAGTGCTGCTGTTTCGTCAAATTTAAGGCGATGAATAAACACCTTACCGATAATAGCAACCACAACAGCTGTAGCAGCCGCATAGATAAAACCATCTACATTACCAATATGTAAATCTAAATGCTTTAAACCTTTTTTAATTGTTACTAGGGCTAGTACAAAACCAGCTAAGAACATATACATTGGTACCCAACGCTTTGCTTGCTTCAGTGGTTTGTCAGTATCAAAAATAAGTTTTTGTGCACTGTTAAAAATGATAAAAGCAATAATGCCTGAAATAAGCGGTGTGATAATCCAACTACCAACAATGCCACCAACTTTTGCCCAAGTAACCGCATCAACACTCACGCCCATGGCAGCAAAACCAACAATTGCGCCAACAATAGAATGGGTTGTTGATACAGGCCAACCTAGTGCAGACGCAATCAATAACCAGGTTGCTGCGGCAAACAAGGCTGAAATCATACCGAAGACCAGTAACTCTGGACTATCGACAAAGAAACTCGCATCAATAATGCCTTTACGAATGGTTGATGTAACTTCACCACCCGCTAAATAAGCACCGGCAAATTCAAAGACCATCGCGATAATAATCGCTTGTTTAATGGTTAGCGCTTTCGAGCCAACAGAAGTACCCATTGCATTTGCTACGTCATTAGCACCAATACCCCACGCCATAAATAAACCAACAACAGCGGCAATCATGACTAAGGTCGAACCTGAGTTAAGTAAAATATCCATCAGTTAAACCCTACTTTCTAGCTAAAAGAATTTCTAAACGCGCACCAACACGTTCAGCAAGATCGGCTAAATCACCAACCCAATCAATAATTTGATATAAGAACATTACATCAACTGGATTCAACTCACTCTCAAGAGCAAGTAAATCTTTGCGTAACGCTATTTGCATTGAGTCAGTATCATCTTCTATCGCATCTAACTGATTGATCATTTTTTCAACTAACTCAACTTCACGCCCGCGAAATCCTGTTTCTAATAAATCATCTAATTCATTAATCGCTTCAGCTGCTTTTTCAGTTGCTTCAATGCATCGAGCCAAGTAAGCATTAAATTGCTCCTGCAAACTCTCTGGAATTTCTAATTTACGGCCTAAAATACGGCCAGCAATATCTTTGGCCTTATTGGCAATTTTGTCTTGTTGCGTCAAAAGCTCAAGTAAATCAGCTCTGTCTACTGGCATGAACAAGCCACCAGGCAGCTCTAAACGTAATTGACGCTTTAAAGCATCAGCATCTTGTTCTAATTTAGATAATTTACGACGAACTTTGGCTGCTTCGCTCCAGTTCTGTGCGCTACAAGCGCTGAAAAATGGGATAAGTTGGTTACTACATTTAACAACCAATTTGATATGTTTTTCTAATGGTTTAATGGGGGATTTTGCAAATACACCCAATATTGAATTTCTGGCCATAATTTTTTCCAGTTATTATTTTCAATGAAATTTATCGAAGCTGATAATAGCGCATTTACTTCACGAAGTTAAACTTTGCTCAAAATCAATAAATCACAACATTTCGATTAGTTTAATTTATCGGACAAGAGTATATGACACAAATATGACAGTTTTATTACAACTTAAAGACCAGAGAATAAAATAGTTTACTTTAAAAAGAACTTATAAATTAATTTATGGATTAATTTACCGTAGGGAGGAAACGCATTAGATGCCGTGTTTATTTTACCTTTTTTAAATACTGATTTTGCTTTAGAGAATGTTAAAAAACCTTCATGGCCGTGATAGTGCCCCATGCCAGAAGGACCAATTCCGCCAAAAGGTATATCATCTTGGGCTACATGCATAGCGGCATCATTTAAACAAACACCACCGGCATGGGTTCGCTCTAACACTGTTTTTTGTGTAACAGCGTTGTGACTACATAAATACAAAGCCAAAGGTCTTGGCCTATCATTTACATAAGCAATGGCTTCATCAAGATTGTTATAACTTACAATGGGTAATAATGGACCAAAGATCTCTTCCTGCATCAACAGCATGTCATCATTAACATTATTAACTAAGGTTAAGGGGATTTTACCCGCGGCTATACACGTCTGTTCATCATCGCTACCCAAAGTTGTTAAGATAGCGCCCTTCGCTTTTGCATCGCTCAACCACTGACTTAACCGCTGCAATTGAGCATCATTAATAATCGCGCCATAATCGCTATTATTTGCCACCGTAGGGTACATTTTATTGAACTGTTTGCTTAACGCTTGTTTTAACTCATCGACTCTATTGCTAGGACAAAGAATGTAATCTGGCGCAACACAAGTTTGCCCGGCATTAAGTGTTTTTCCTAAAATGAAACGCGATACTGCATCTTTGATATCAATGTCATTATCAATAATTGTTGGCGACTTCCCACCTAACTCTAACGTAACCGGCGTTAAATTCTTAGCTGCTGCTGCCATCACTATTTTACCTACTCGAGTAGAGCCAGTGAAAAGTAAGTGATCGAATGCTTGATTTGAAAAATGCGCCGCGACATCAGGGCCACCATTAATTACCGCAACTTTATCCTTGGTAAAGATTTTGCCAAGCATACTTTTTACAACGTCATTGGTTGCAGGGGTAAATTCAGACATTTTTATCATGGCTCTATTTCCAGCGGCAAGCGCAGTAGTTAATGGACCAAGTGACAAAAATAAAGGGTAATTCCACGGTGTAATAATGCCAACAACCCCTAAAGGTTGATACATCACAAATGCTTTAGCGGGTTGAAAAAGCACACCAACATGCCTTTTCGAAGGCTTCATCCATTGCTTAACGTGCTTAATAGCGTAATTAATTCCCATAATAGTCGGCATTAAATCGCCCATTTTGCTGTCATCGATACTTCGACAGCCAAAATCAGCTGATAGTGCTTGCACTAATTCCTCTTGATGTTCAAGAATAACGGTTTTCAAGCGCATTAAATCATCTAACCGTGCTTTTACTGACAAATATGGGTTGTCGCCAAAGGCTTGTTTTTGTGACAACAAAACTTCATCAACTAATCTTATTTCTTGCTGATCATCTGCCGCACTATATAAATTACTCGCCATTGTGGTTACCTCAATTATTATTTTTTCATTAATTTATAACAATAATCGTTCTAACTATTGCCATATAAAATGGGATTGATTACTTTATTTAAACAAGCGCAAAAAATCTGCACTGGTTAGCTGATCCGATGAGCTATATAAGCATAATAATTAGCCGAAGGCGACAGTTTTTAACTTGACATGTTTCAATAACTCACAATAAAAACAGAACGAACATATGAAAATTGAAAACTTAATGAATAGAAAACTAATCACCCTCTCAATGGACTCAACGTTAAGAAAAGCCAAAGAGCTCTTTGAGAGTAATACCATTCATCATTTGCTGATTACTGATGACGACGGCTTATTAGCAGGAGTAATAACCGACAGGGATTTATACAAGCATTTGAGCCCAACTGTTGGTACAAGTCAAGAAACCCATAGAGATACCGCACTGATGCAAAAGAAATTACATCAGATAATGGCGAGAAACTTGATTACCGCAAAAACACAGCAATCGCTAAATGAAGCGGTGGTACTTTTTTACGACAATCATATTTCTTGTTTACCTGTGGTAGATAAAAACAATAAGCCTATTGGTATTATTACCTGGAGAGATATTTTGAAAGTGCTCGCTTTGCAATATAAAAAGAAGTTAACCGCACGCTAAACAATTATAAATGGCTTTGCTTAAAGCACTGCAAAGTGATGCAGTGCTTTAAATTATTCATCCACGCCGTCAATGCCGTGAAGAGTCACCCCTGATAAGCCACCGGTGCCGCTTTGGTCGTTACTCCGTAATTTAATCATCAAGCGTAAATCATTAGGTGAGTCAGCATGATGCAAGGCATCTGCATAGGTAATTAAGCCTCGATCGTAATGGTTAAATAAGGCCTGATCGAAAGTTTGCATGCCTTGTTCATTAGATTTTTCCATCACTTCTTTAATACTACCAACGTCGCCTTTTTTAATTAGTTCAGCAATATATGGGGAATTAAGTAAAATCTCTATGGCTGCTACACGACTGTTGCCATCTTTAGTAGGTACTAATTGTTGTGCAATAACTCCCCTAAGATTTAATGCTAGGTCAAACAATAACTTGCCATGTTGCTCTGCTGGCACTAAGTGCATAATTCGGTCAATTGCTTGGTTAGCATTGTTTGCATGTAGCGTCGCGATACATAGATGACCTGTTTCAGCAAAGCTTAAGGCATGCTCCATTGTTTCTTGATTACGAATCTCGCCAATTAAGATAACGTCTGGTGCCTGACGTAAAGAGCTTTTTAATGCTGCATCAAATGACTCAGTATCCAAGCCTACTTCACGTTGAGTGATCATGCTTTTACCGTGTTCATGAACAAATTCCACGGGGTCTTCAATGGTAAGAATATGTCCTCGAGAATTACGATTCCGATAACCAATTAGTGAGGCCATTGAAGTTGATTTACCTGTACCCGTTCCACCAACAAAGAGCACCAAACCACGTTTTGACATGACCACTTCTTTGAGCACAGGCGGTAAACCAAGGTCTTCAACATCGGGAATATCAGTAACTATACGACGGACAACCATGCCCGCCATATCTCGTTGCCAAAAAGCTGAAATACGAAAGCGGCCAATATTTTCAATAGATATAGCGAAGTTACATTCTTTTTCTTCATCAAATTGACGAACTTGCTTTTCATTCATGGCATTTCGAACTAAGCCTAGTGCTTCTTCTGGACTTAGAGCATGCTCGGCAATTGGTAACAATTCACCATTAATTTTGGCACTAACAGGCAATTTAGCAGTAACGAACATGTCGGAAGCATCTTCGGCAACCATTTTTTCTAATAATTGATGAAAATTCATTGATTATTCCTGTGTTAATTTTCTAAAAATAAGCTAATAGCTAGTAAATTGATTTTTGTCTACTGCTTTTTCCATCGCGGCCTGCTTAGTAATCATGCCGCGATTTACCAAGTTTTGTAGGCATTGATCCATCGTTTGCATGCCATTAGACATACCGGTTTGAATGGCTGAATACATTTGAGCAATTTTATCTTCACGGATTAAATTACGTATTGCCGGTGTGCCAATCATAATTTCATGCGCTGCCACTCGCCCGCCGCCAACCTTTTTAATTAGGGTTTGAGAAATAACTGCTCGCAATGATTCTGACAACATAGAACGCACCATAGATTTCTCTTCACCGGGAAATACATCAATAATACGGTCAATGGTTTTAGGCGCTGAAGTGGTATGCAAAGTACCAAACACCAAATGGCCGGTTTCTGCTGCTGTCATAGCAAGACGAATAGTTTCTAGATCACGCATTTCACCAACAAGAATAACATCTGGATCTTCACGTAAAGCTGAGCGTAGTGCCGCTTCAAAGCTTAAGGTATCCCGGTGAACTTCCCGCTGGTTGATCAAACACGATTTATTTTCGTGCACAAATTCTATAGGATCTTCAATCGTTAAAATATGATCATGTTTTGAGTTATTAATATAATCTACCATTGCCGCTAAGGTAGTTGATTTACCTGAGCCAGTAGGACCAGTAACTAATACTAAGCCTCGTGGTGTATCGGAAATATCCCTAAAAATATCAGGACAACCTAAATCATCTAATGATAATATTTTACTCGGAATAGTACGAAACACTGCTGCAGGGCCTCGATTCTGGTTAAAGGCATTTACCCTAAAGCGTGCTAAATTTGGTACTTCAAATGAGAAATCAACTTCAAGATTTTCTTCATATTCTTTACGTTGGCGATCATTCATAATGTCATACACTAAAGCGTTAACATCTTTAGCATCAAAAGCAGGAATGTTGAGTTTTCGAACATCACCATCAACACGAATTAATGGTGGTGTACCTGTTGATAAATGTAAATCTGACGCATCATGCTGGACACTAAATGCAAGCAGTTCGGTAATATCCATAAAAAACCTCGGTGGTGTTATCTGTTAAAATTGCAGTGGTTAAAGTATTATCTATACAAAAATATCAGTCACAGCCTTTAGTACATTACTATTTAGCAAAAAACTATGATCAATATTCAAAAAAACATCAAAAAAATCAACGAAAAAATTGAAGGCGCCTGCTTTACAGCTAGTCAAAAAGGTAAGCCTTCTTCAAATAATAGACAAAATCCAGTCACTTTGCTTGCCGTAAGTAAAACCAAACCTGTATCAGCGTTAGAACAAGCTTATCTTGTTGGTCAACGTGATTTTGGTGAAAACTATCTGCAAGAAGCGGTGGAGAAAATTACCGCTTTATCTCATTTAACAGATATTTGTTGGCATTTTATCGGTCCTATTCAATCAAATAAAACCAAACAAATTACTCAACATTTTTCTTGGGTTCATTGTCTCGACAGAGCCAAAATAGCACATCGTTTAAACGATCATTTAAGCGAGCGAATTCTGCAGAATAATGGTCAAGATACCTCGCTAAACATTTGTTTACAAGTCAATATTAGTGAAGAGTCATCAAAATCTGGCATTATGGCAGATGAAGTAATTTCCCTCGCTAAAGTAGTTGATAATTGTGATAATCTTACTTTAAGGGGATTAATGGCAATCCCAGCAAAAAACGCGAGTGTTGAATGCTATAAAAAAATGCAATACTTGTTTAACCAGTTGCAAGCCCAATATCCATCAGTAGATACATTATCAATGGGCATGTCAAACGACTTAAACCTAGCTATCGCCAACGGCGCAACAATGGTTAGAATCGGCAGTGCTATATTTGGCGACAGAGATTAATACAGGTCAGTATTGAAACTGACAAATTAGGTAGATAAATTAATGAAAAAAATAGCATTTATTGGCGCAGGCAATATGGCTCGCGCAATTATTATTGGTTTGGTTAACGCTGGCGTACCAGCCAATAACATTATCGTTGCCAACCCTTCTGCAGAGAAAAGAGTACAACTGGCTAATGAATTTGGAGTCAAACATACCGAAAATAATATTGAGGCTGGCGACTTTGCTGATATTGTTGTGTTAAGCGTTAAGCCTCATTTAATTTGTAGTGTTTGTCAGCAACTGAGTCAAGGAATTGATATTTCGAATAAGCTTTTCGTCTCAGTTGCAGCAGGAACTACGGTTGCGCAAATTCAACAAGCACTTAACACCAAAGCACCATTAGTAAGAGTGATGCCAAACACGCCATCTCAACTTGGTCTAGGTATGAGTGGACTGTATGCATCACCGGAAGTTAATGAAGAGCAAATAGCTGCCAGTGACAAATTAATGTCTGCTGTAGGAAAAACAATATGGCTTGAAACTGAAGATAAAATTAACGACATAATTGCCGTAGCAGGATCTGCTCCAGCATATTTTTTCTTGTTTATGGAAGCCATGGAAAAGCAAGCTAAAACGTTAGGTTTTACTAAAGAAGAAAGTAGAATGCTAGTGCAACAAACTGCACTAGGTGCTGCACAAATGGTTGAGCATAATAGTATGGCCATAAGTACCTTAAGAGAAAACGTAACATCTAAAGGGGGCACTACTTTTGCCGCACTGGAGCAATTTAGAAAGGATGGTATTGAACAAATGGTTAGCAATGCAATGAACGCTGCGATTACACGTGCCGAAGAAATGTCAAAAGAAGGTTAAACACTATGGAAGCTATTATTTATTTATTAAGATTTGCCTTTGATGCTTTGTTAATGGTCTTAATTGTGCGCGTTTGGTTACAGTGGGTTAAAGCCGATTTTTATAATCCTCTCAGTCAATTTATCGTCAAAGTGAGTAACCCTTTGGTTATACCTGTTCGTCGAATTATTCCCGGTTTAGGCGGCATAGACTTAGCCACTATTTTAGTCGCTTATGTCATTGCTACTTTGAAATTTGTTACCTTAGCCGCTTTGACAGGAGAAAGTTTAGGCACACTGGCTTTTTATATTGGATTATTGGTGCTCGTTAAGCAAGCCGGATTTTTACTCTTTATGATCATGATTATCATGGCAATAATGAGCTGGGTGGTGCAAGGTTATAATCCTACCTTAATGATATTTCATCAATTAACAGAGCCTTTTTTAAACCCCATTAGACGCATTACCCCTAACTTGGGTGGCTTAGATTTATCAATGATTGTTGCCTTTTTAATTATGAATGTGATTAATATATTACTCTCAAGCTCTTTACCTTACTGGGCGGCGTTATAGTCGTGGTTTTGAGCGAAAACACCTTTTTTCAAGTCTGTTCTATACTATCTATATATTCGTAAATATAGCGGACAGACCTAAATTTTTTTGATTAGGAGATCAACATGAAAGCCTCGTTGTTAAAACTAATGCTAACTATTGCCATCAGCTTTATAGCATTCAGTAATGCTTATGCAGAAAACATGAAAAAGCTTGGTTCAATGAATGTCCATTACATGGCTATTGGCTCGACTTTTTTCACGCCTGAAATAGCTAAAGCTTATGGCATAACCCGTAGTCGTTATAACGGTTTAGTTAATATTTCTGTGCTCGACAACAGTCTATCTGGCAGCCCAGCCAAAATCGTTACCATAACCGGTCAAGCCAAAAATAATTTAGGCCAATTTAAAAGCTTGGAATTCCAAGAAGTTAAAGAAGGGAGTGCCATATATTACTTAGCTCAAGTTAGCTATCGTCATGAAGAAACCTTGCACTTTACTTTAGATATCAATGATGGCGCAGAGCAGCAAACACTAAAATTCTCACAAAAGTTTTATGTCGACTAACAGGCAACTTTTAATTTGAGTAAGCAAAGCAAATGTTCATAATACAATTGCTACCCCAAAGCTGGCTTTATCTTTAACACCGTAACGCCAAATTAAGGTATCATGGCGACTTTATTCTCTGATACCCAATTCTTCATGTCAAAAATAGTTCTAGCCACAGGCAATCAAGGTAAAGTTAACGAATTAGCCAGCTTACTTTCACAATATGGCATTGAAATCGTGCCACAAAGCAATTTTGATGTGCCGGAAGTTGCTGAAACAGGTACGACTTTTGTCGAAAATGCCATCATAAAAGCTCGTCATGCTGCGAAAATTACTGGACTTCCTGCCATTGCTGACGACTCAGGCTTAGAAGTAGACGCTTTAGCTGGGGCACCAGGTGTATACTCGGCTCGTTATGCCAGTGATATTCATGCCAATCCAAGTGATGATGACAATACCAATAAACTGTTAAGCGCATTAAACAATACGCCTGATGATAAACGTTCAGCGCGTTTTCATTGCGTCTTGGTATATATGCAACATGAAAACGATCCTACACCAATTATTTGCCATGGTGTTTGGGAAGGTAGTATCAGTCGAGAAAAGCAAGGTGAACAAGGGTTTGGCTATGACCCTGTTTTTTGGCAAAACGATTTACAAATGTCTTCTGCACAACTGCCCCGAGAGATTAAAAATAAATTAAGCCATCGTGGCCAAGCGTTAGCTAAGTTAGTGAAAAAAATATCAGCGCAAATAAAGTAGAGAGAAATAGTGAGCACCAACTTATTAAAAGAGCCGCCGTTGTCTTTATATATTCACATACCTTGGTGTGTGGAAAAATGTCCTTATTGCGACTTTAATTCTCATGCCTTAAAAGCGGTAATTCCCGAAGAAGATTACGTAAGCGCCTTGATTGCAGATTTAGACGCTGACATAGCCCGCTTCGACGTTGAAAATAGAGCGCTGCATTCAATTTTTATTGGTGGTGGCACACCCAGTTTATTTTCAGCAAAAGCCATTAAGGAATTGCTATCACAAGTTTTATCACGTTTTAACCATGAAGCGGATATTGAAATCACCTTGGAGGCCAATCCTGGTACCGTTGAGGCTGATAAATTTATTGGTTTTGCCCAAGCAGGTGTTACGCGGTTATCTATCGGTGTGCAAAGTTTTGAGTCTGAAAAATTAATAAAGCTAGGCCGTATTCATAATGTAGATCAAGCTAAGCAGGCTGCACAACTTGCTAAGACATCTGGTGTTAAGAGCTTTAATGTAGATTTAATGCACGGATTACCTAATCAAAGCATTGAAAATGCTTTAGATGACTTGAGAACAGCGATAAGCCTAAAGCCTGATCATCTTTCTTGGTATCAATTAACAATTGAACCAAATACTGCATTTCATTCTAAGCCCCCCAAACTGCCTCAAGATGAAACATTATGGGAAATTCAAGATCAAGGTTTTAAGCTATTAGCCAATGCTGGCTATCAACAATATGAAATCTCAGCCTTTAGTCAACAAGATAAACAATGCCAACATAATCTCAACTATTGGCGTTTTGGCGATTACCTAGGTATTGGTTGTGGCGCTCATGGTAAAATTACCAATTCAACCACAGGGGTAATTCAAAGGACAGTAAAAGTTAAACATCCAAAAGGTTACCTTGATAACAATCGTGACCCTTTAGATCACTTCAATAAGGTTAGTCATGATGAATTACCCTTTGAATATATGATGAACCAGTTGCGTTTATTCGCTAGCTTTACTTTAAAAGATTATCAACAGCATACGGGATTAACAACGAATAGTATTTTACCAACGCTACAATTAGCTCAACAAAAAGAGTTAATGGATTGTATTGACGGTAATTGGCAAGTAACCCCGCTAGGGCATCGCTATTTAAATGATTTATTGGAGCTATTTCTTTAATGATCTTAACAAGTGCTGAGTCAGATCAAGCCTTTATGCAACGAGCGTTTGAATTAGCTCAAAAAGCCGCGCAATTAAATGAAATTCCAGTTGGCGCAGTCGTTGTTTATCAAGGCAACATTATTGGCGAAGGCTTTAACCAATCAATACTGTTAAACGACCCTTCCGCTCATGCCGAAATGCATGCTATTCGCCAAGCTGGCCAACATCTCAATAATTATCGATTACTTGATTGTACTTTATACGTAACACTTGAGCCCTGCCCTATGTGTGCTGGTTTATTAGTTCATAGCAGAATAAAGCGGCTTGTTTACGCTAGCCCAGATTTAAAAACAGGTGCTGCCGGAAGCGCTTTTAATCTCGTAGCCAATACACAATTAAATCATCAAGTTGAAGTAAATAGTGGGATAATGACAGAGCAATGTAGTGCCCTATTGTCAGGCTTTTTCAAACGTCGGCGGAACGAAAAAAAGGCGGCTAAAATAGCTCAAAAAAACAAGCAAACAAAAAACTAATGCTATTTTGCTTACGATGCCACTGTTTGTATTAACTGTTGATTAAAGTAAAACTGACGGCGAGTATTCACTTTTTGATGTTGCACTTTAAGTTGCTTTCTTCGTGCATTAGCTGAAATCTGCTTTCTTATTCTCATCTTTATCTCTATTTAATCATTTATATTCAGCTCAGTATTATCGATAAAGATGACAAAAATATGACAAATAGAAAATAATCTAATCTATTTTATTCTTCAGATTCGGAAGTTTGTGGTATGGAAGCATGTTCAAGCTCTTGCGCAGCTTCTTTTGCTTTAGCGTCTAACCATGTCAACGTATCGTAATAGCGGCGAATATTTTCAACATAATTTACTGGCTCTTTCCCGCGCGCATAACCATATTTTGTTTTTTTATAATATTTTTTCAGTTGCAATAAAGGCAAACGGGATTTTACTTCTACCCAACGATCGGGATCTCCACCTTGTTGTTGAGTAATAATTCGCGCATCGTTCAAGTGACCAAACCCGACATTATAAGATGCCAGCGCAAACCACATACGATCGGGACTCGGAATTCTATCAGGCATTTTAGCAATCATACGTTTGAAATACTTAGTACCACCGCGAATGCTTTGCTCAGCGTCAAGGCGACTTTTAATGCCCATCTGTTTGGCCGTAGCGAGTGTCAACATCATCATACCACGTACACCTGTGTGCGAGCGAGCATGGGGCCGCCAGTGTGATTCTTGATAACTAATAGCGGCGAGTAAGCGCCAATCAATTTCCTGCCCATACTTCTTAAACATTGGTTTATACTTCGGCAGTTTGGTCTCAACGGCTTTTATAAAGGTCCTTGTTTCAACATAGTTAAATTCTTCGATATGGCCGTAATATTTTTCATCTAACGCGAGTAATGTACCATCATGATGCACTTGACCAAAAAATTCGACTAAACTTGCCAAAATTGCATCATCACTGTTTTGACTTACCATCCATGCTAAAGGATCTGCTTTTTTTATGGTAAAGCCAACGCTAATTTCAGGGTAGTAGCGACGATTTACCGCTAAAGTATTACTGTCAATAACGGTATAATCTATCTCATCGTTAAGTAATTTGGTCAATAGCTCTTCACTATCAAATTCACTGGTTTCAATCCAATTAAGATCAGGGTTAATCTGTTTCAGGTTTTGCAAGTTCTCTACGTGGCTAGAGCTAGAAGTAACCATGAGTTTACCGGTTAGATCAGCTATTTTTCTTGGTCTAACATTACCTTGCTTGAAAACTAATTTCTGACTAACTTTTTCATAACTAGGTGCAAAACGAAAGCGGGCTAGGCGTTTATCAGTAACCGCTAACCCAGCGGCAAGTAAATCAACCTCCCCGGTATTCAACTTAATAAAAAGTTCATCAAGGGAGTAACTTGGCACTATTTTTAAATCTACATTAAGATAATCCGCGTACTTTTTAGCTAATTCATACTCAAATCCTGCGTAACTATCTCCTTTAATATCATTTCCTTGCAAGTAAAAGCTATTAGGGCCATATAAGGTACCTACACTGACATAGCCCCGCTCAACAATACCAGAAAAATTCGCTTGTTGAGATTTCTCTCCGCAAGAAAAAAGCACACTAAAGAACAAGAAAATAATAAATAATTTCTTGAGTCCAAAGACATTTTTTCGATTAACCGAGGTAATTTTCATGCCTTAATTGTGTCGTGTATTCCCTTGTTAGCCAAGCATTTTTTTTTTGATAACCTTTTTGATGATATTTTTAGCTCAGACAAGTACTTTTTCAATTAACAAAGTTACGGTTTTCAACTATAATATGCGCGAAATTTTCGCTTAAGCTAAACTTATCCTTTAGCTTGAATATATGACAACGAAAACCCCACATAAATTTGGTGATTAACCCTATGACGATGTTGATAAAAAACCTTCGTGGCGCTCCGGCACTTTCTGAGTTTAGAGTACAAAAGTTATTAGCTCAATGTGAAGAATTTGCTTTACCCGTAGCTGATATTTATGCTGAATTTGCCCATTTTGCAAAACTTAATGAAGCACTCGCTGCTAACGAAGAAAGTGTTTTACAACAATTATTAACTTACGGCCCAACTATTGAAGAGCATGAGCCACAAGGGCAGTTTTTGTTAGTCACGCCTCGTCCGGGTACTATTTCACCTTGGTCATCTAAGTCAACCGACATTGCGCATAATTGTGGACTAAATAAAGTTGAACGGTTAGAACGTGGCTTGGCATATTACATCACCCTTGCTGATGGCTTTGACTTAACGACAGAACAAAAAGTTCAGCTAACAGCCTTATTGCACGATCGCATGATGGAAAGTGTATTTAATGACTTTGCCGATGCTGCACAATTATTTGCCAGCGCAGAGCCAGGAAAATTAACGGCCATTGATATTGAAAATGGCGGAAAAAACGCACTAGTACAAGCAAATATTGAACTAGGGTTAGCCCTTGCCGAAGACGAAGTAAATTACTTATTCGAAAATTTCAGTAAACTGGGCCGTAACCCACACGATATTGAACTGTACATGTTCGCACAGGCGAATTCAGAACACTGTCGTCATAAAATTTTCAATGCTGATTGGACTATTGATGGCGCAAAACAGCCAAAATCATTATTTAAAATGATCCGTAATACACATGAAGTGAATCCTGACTTCGTACTAAGTGCCTATAAAGATAATGCCGCAGTAATGGTAGGCAATAAAGGTGGTCGTTTCTTTCCTAATCCAGAAACCAATGTTTATGGCTACCACCACGAAGATATTCAAGTTTTAATGAAGGTTGAAACTCATAACCACCCAACAGCCATTTCTCCTTATCCAGGCGCAGCCACAGGCTCTGGTGGTGAGATTAGAGATGAAGGAGCAACAGGTATTGGCTCTAAGCCTAAAGCTGGTCTTGTTGGATTTTCAGTTTCTAATTTACGCATCCCAAATTTTGAACAACCATGGGAAACTGATTTCGGCAAACCAAGTCGTATAGTTTCAGCTTTAGATATTATGATGGAAGGTCCATTAGGTGGCGCAGCCTTTAATAACGAATTTGGCCGCCCTGCTATTTTAGGTTATTTCCGTACTTATGAAGAAGAAGTAAACTCTTTTAATGGCAAAGAAGTACGTGGTTACCACAAACCGATTATGCTGGCCGGTGGCTTAGGTAATATTCGTGACGAGCACGTACAAAAGGGAGACATAGTTGTTGGCGCCAATTTAATTGCTTTAGGCGGACCAGCAATGAATATAGGCTTAGGTGGCGGCGCAGCATCTTCAATGGCTTCAGGACAATCAGCTGAAAATTTAGACTTTGCTTCGGTACAACGAGAGAATCCAGAAATGGAACGTCGTTGTCAGGAAGTTATCGATAAATGCTGGCAGCTGGGTGATGACAACCCAATTCTCTTTATACATGATGTTGGCGCTGGTGGATTATCAAATGCTTTCCCTGAATTAGTATCTGATGGTGGTCGTGGCGGTATATTTGAACTACGTAACGTGCCTAATGACGAGCGTAGCATGGCCCCTCATGAGATTTGGTGTAACGAATCTCAAGAGCGTTATGTATTAGCCGTTTCAGATGAGCAACTTGCTCTTTTTACAAAAATTTGTTCTAGAGAACGTGCACCATTTGCTGTGGTTGGCCGTGCTACTGCAGAAGAGCATTTAACCGTTACTGATGAACACTTCGCCGAAGACGAAAAACTTAGCACCCCAATTGATTTACCCCTTGATGTTTTATTAGGAAAAACACCTAAAATAATCAAGGATGTGCAAAGTACCTTCGCTGAGGGAGATACTTTAAACCTTAGCAATATTGCTCTAGCAGATGCGGCAAATCGCATATTGAGCTTACCAACCGTTGCTGAAAAAACGTTTCTAATCACCATAGGCGATCGCTCAGTTACCGGTATGGTAAATCGCGACCAAATGGTAGGCCCATGGCAAGTCCCCGTAGCCGACTGTGGTGTCACTGCTTCTGCCCTTGATTCATATCATGGTGAGGCCATGTCTCTTGGTGAACGCACGCCGGTTGCTTTATTAAACTTTGGTGCTTCAGCCCGTTTGGCTGTGGCAGAGTCACTGCTTAATATTGCCGGCACCAATATTGGCGACTTAAATCGTATTAAATTGTCTGCTAATTGGATGTCGCCAGCAGGTCACCCCGGTGAAGATGCAGGTCTTTATGAAGCAGTAAAAGCCATTGGTGAGGAATTATGCCCAGCGCTTGGTTTAACTATCCCAGTAGGTAAAGACTCAATGTCGATGCGTACTCAATGGGACGAAAATGGCGAACAAAAAAGTGTCACGTCTCCATTGTCGCTTGTTATTACCGCTTTTGGCGTGGTTGAAGATATTCGCAAAACAGTTACCCCACAATTACGTACTGATTTGGGTGAAACTCACTTAGTTGCTATTGATTTGTCTAAAGGAAAAAACCGCTTAGGTGGCTCATGTTTAGCGCAAGTTTATAAACAACTTGGTAAAGAAACCCCTGATGTAGATAACCCTGAAGTATTGAAAGGTTTCTTCAATGCGATGCAAACATTAGTACGTGAAGAAAAACTTATCGCTTATCATGACATTTCTGATGGTGGTCTATTTACTACTTTAAGTGAAATGGCTTTTGCTGGTCATACAGGGATAGATGTTGATTTGTCCAAGCTAATTGGTGATAACCTCTCAGTGTTATTTAATGAAGAGCTTGGTGCCGTTATGCAAATTCGTGAAAGTGACGTTGATGCTATCCACCGTGTGTTAGCTGCTAACGGTATTTTAGAATACTGCACTGATATCGGCCGTATTAATAACGATGATACCATTCGTTTTACTCGTGATGGCGAAGTTATTTTAGAGAATTCGCGAACATATTTCCGTACTACTTGGGCACAAACGACTTTTAAGATGCAGTCACTACGTGACAACCCTGTCTGTGCTCAAGAAGAGCATGACGTTAAATTTGATACTGAAGATCCAGGTTTGCAAGCAAACTTAACTTTTGACATTAATGAAGATATTGTTGCCGATTTAATTGCAAAAGATGCTAACAATGGTACCAACCCTCGCATAGCTATTTTACGTGAGCAAGGTGTTAACTCTCACGTTGAAATGGCTGCTGCATTTGACCGTGCAGGATTCGTTGCGATTGATGTGCATATGTCTGATATTTTATCTGGCCGAACTGATTTAGCTGACTTTAATGGCTTAGTGGCTTGTGGAGGCTTCTCATACGGTGATGTACTCGGTGCTGGTGAAGGTTGGGCAAAATCCATTTTATTCAACGAAAAAGCGCGCGCCATGTTCAAAGCATTCTTCGAACGTGAAAATACTTTCTCGTTAGGCGTATGTAACGGCTGCCAAATGTTGTCAAACTTGAAAGATATCATTCCAGGTAGTGAACACTGGCCTCGTTTTGTTCAAAATGAGTCCGAACGTTTTGAGGCACGTTTCTCATTAGTTCAAATTGAAGAAAGTCCATCGGTGTTATTTAAAGGTATGGCAGGCTCTATGATGCCAATTGCCGTATCACACGGTGAAGGTCGTACTGAGTTCAGCTCGAATGAAGCTATTGATGCGGCCAACAACTCGGGTACAATATCCATGCGTTACGTAAATAACTATGGCGATGTGACAGAAACATACCCAGCTAACCCTAATGGCTCAGTAGATGGTATTACGTCATTAACAACAACAGACGGACGAGTAACAGTAATGATGCCGCATCCTGAGCGAGTATTTAGGACTGTAGCTAATTCATGGCACCCTGATAGCTGGAGTGAAGATTCTCCTTGGGTGCGTATGTTCCGTAATGCGCGTCAGTTTATTGGTTAATATTATAACCTTTAAACCTTAATATTAGTCAAATCAGGAGGCAATGATGCAGTTTACCGATAGTCATTGTCATCTTGATTTTACTGAATTTAGTGAGCAACTGCCCGACTTGCTTTATCAATGCAATGTCCACAATATTCATCGTATCATTGTGCCAGCGGTTAACCCTGAGCACTGGCAACGCGTATTAACGCTATCCAAAAAAGAGAATGCCTACGTTAAAGTTTCTTGCGCTTTAGGTATTCACCCTTGGTTTTTAATTCTCAATAATAAAGCACAAACTAAACAACTTGATGTAGTTTTCCAGCAAGAACAACTCAAACAAATACTTGCGCGTAACAGTAAAGATATTATTGCTGTCGGTGAATGTGGTATTGACGTATTTAAGGCTAAAAAAAATACGACAACAGAACAGACGTTCAATGATAGCTTGCGCCTACAGCAAGATTTCTTTGCCATGCAACTTGAATTAGCTCAGCAATATGACTTACCCGTTATTGTTCACCATTGCCAATCACACCCTTTGATACTTGCTTTATTAAAACAGTACCCACTGAATAAAGGTGGTGTAATACATGCTTTTTCAGGAAGCTATCAACAAGCTAGAGACTATATAGATTTGGGTTTTAAATTAGGTATAGGAGGTACAATCACCTACGATAGAGCTAAAAAAACCATTAATGCGATAAAGCGTTTACCCAGCTCTAGCCTGTTATTAGAAACTGATGCCCCTGCTATGCCGATTTTTGGTCAACAGGGCATGATTAATTCACCCTCTAATATCCCAAAAATATTTCAAGCATTAGTGAGCATAAGGGATGAATCGAAAGAGGTATTAGCGACGCAAATAGAAGATAATGTAAATCAACTATTTTTTTGAGCTGTAGTTAACTTCGGTGCCCGAAAACCTTGACGACTGAAGCGATTCAATCCACGAGTAAGTAAAAAACCAATCAGGCCTGCAATAATCAACAACAATCTATCAAGGGTTTTATTACTAGTATTATTTTCATCAAGTGCCGCAGTCAAATAAGATTTTTCAAGGGTTAACCTTAAGTAGCCAATAAGTTGTTCATGGCGAATTTCCTTGATAAAAGGTAAATACTGCTTACTTTTATCAAGGGTTTGAGAGCTTTCATCAATACCATAGAGTAACTTAATTGAAGCGCTCGCTGCGCCACTTGCTTGAGATTCAAACATAAGCAAGCCTGTTTCATCATAAAGGTGAACTTGTTTTATATAATCGGCCTTGGCTAAATAATTTAAATACTTTTGCAATTGAGCATTGCGCTCTTTTTTACTTTGCGCTTTGTGCTCTTTAACCAGTAATACAGAAACTCCCGCAATAGCTTGATGTAAAAACTTGTCTGCAACTTGTTCAAAATGTTGCTGTAAAACTTGATTGTTTTTATCAGAGTTAGCCAACCATAGCGTCATCAAAATAACGATAAGCAAAATTGCACTAACTAATTGCAGAATTTTATTATAAATAGACGATAATTTAGGGTATAAAGGCTGTTCTGGTTGTTTCATCACAAATTGCATGCTGATCTACACATGCACTTATAATAGAGAGTTAACGTGTCTTTTTCTACTAATGTGTCTTTTTCTAGCAAAAATTTATCTTTATCACTTGCGCAATATTTTGCTCAACATGAAATTTTAACTGATTTACCGTTAACATTTGTAATAAATGATAACCACTTAACCATGAATAACACAGATATTATTCCAACTTCAGCGCAAGAGTTGGTTGTTTTTTCTGACTTAACCATAACAAATTTATTAGCATTGCAAAGCAACTGCCATCTGAAGATACATGCGTTACAAGCTATCAATACACGCAACAAGTTAACTAGTTACCGTTTTAAGGTTACATGCCTTGATTTAACAAAATCACGCCAAGCTCTGACAGATTTCGCTCTTGCTAACAACATAGAAGCGGCCTTAATTGACAGTGCACCTAAGTTAGGTGCACCGGGTTTGTTAGTAATGGATATGGACTCAACCACCATTGAGATTGAATGTATTGATGAAATAGCGAAATTAGCAGGCGTTGGAGAACAAGTAGCAGCAGTAACTGAACTTGCCATGCAAGGCGAGTTGGATTTCGCTCAAAGCTTACATCAGCGCGTTGCAACTTTAGCTGGTTCTTCAGAACAAATTTTGGCTGACGTAGCCAAAAACATCCCATTAATGCAGGGTTTAGAAACGCTGATTGAAGAGCTTAAAAAACACAACTGGCGCATAGCCATTGCTTCAGGAGGCTTTACTTATTTTGCCGACCACCTAAAAGAAATGCTAAGTCTAGATGCCACTTTTGCCAATAAACTCGAGATTATTGACGGTAAATTAACCGGTAAAGTTTTGGGCTCAGTGGTTGACGCACAAATTAAGGCAGACTCCTTAAAATTACTTGCTAATCAATATCAAATTCCGAACAGCCAAACGGTTGCTATGGGTGATGGTGCAAATGACTTAGTGATGATGGCTGCTGCTAGTTTTGGCGTTGCTTTTCATGCTAAGCCTATAGTATTAGCTCAAGCGGATAGCAGTATAATTGAACTAGGATTAGACTGCTTATTACATTGGCTTGCTTAATTAAGTCATTACTTTTAAGCCTCTGCTGTCACGCCGTACTTAACAATTAGCCATAAATCTAATGATTAAGTAGATAAAGCGACTATAACTTGTGCCTAAATAATGTTTCATGGGTAATATCAATATATTGGATAGTTGCAACCACACTCCAAATATCTTGCTCAATTTGCTTACCTCGATGGATAGCATAGGCGCTTACATAACTTAACTCAGTATTTAAATAATCTATATCTGGCTCATTGGTACGTGAAATATTTAACTGTAAGCAAAAGAAGTAACCATTTTCTAATGCTTTTTTGATAAAATACTCCCTTAACTCAGGCGTATTAAGTTCTTGATCAAACTTAACTTTTACGGCTTTTTCTACCGAATCAATTTTTTTATTGATTGCGATATATAAAACTTGTGTAATAGGGGCCTCATCGACAATGAGTTTTTTCATGCCTGTTTCAAGAAAATTATCTTTGTGTAATTTTGTCATGATAGGGTAAAAATTGTGATAGTTGTTTCTATCACTCAATTTATGCAATTGTTGCAAAAATTCACTACCATTGTCATTACTGACTAAAGCTTCAACTTTGTACCGACTGCCACTCGTTTGCACTATCAAGCTTGGTATTTGCATACTTTGCGCATAATGTGTCCGCAAAGCTTCCGCTAGTCCAGGCACTAGTAATGTATATCCGTCAGCAATGAGTTTATCTTTATTCTTATTAATGAGTACTTTAAAAAATGAACGGCCAACATGTTGATGGTCTTTTACCAGTACTCTTAAGTTAAGAACATTCTTTTTCTTATTAATTTTTACCACTTCGTACGGTAGTTTGTTCAAATCATGAGCGGAAGTAATTCTTTGCAGGCTAGGAAAAGTGACGTAAACAATTTCCCCTGTAGATAATACCGCGCTAACGTCTAATTCTACCTTCAAACCTGAGATAGAGAAATCCATTAACTCCCCTTGCCACTGAACTTTTTCACATTCAAGTGTTACCGGGGTGTTATAAATAAACCTAGACTCCATCCGTTGATCTTTATAGGTAACCCCCAACTCTTCAACAGTAGGGTTTTCCTTTAGGCGCTTATGACCAAACTTTTTTAGCTTGCTGATATCGATTTTATTTTCAGAAAAACTTTGATATTGCGCTACTACGCTTGTACTTGTGAGATCACAAGCCACAATAGCAAAAGCTAAAGAGTCTATACTGTCTAAAACTGCTTTTGACGGTGGTAGATTTTTATATTGTTTTGAAAGCTCTATGGTATTAGACAAGGAAAATGGCGAATATGCGCTTGATTGGCTAACGTCAAAATAGGTTAGTTGAGTAACCATAAATGAGTTTTTTTGCGAGGCAAATGTTAAAAAAGCGGGAAAAAAGTCATCTTCATCAGGTAACTGGTCCTCATCAATAGTATAAAAAAAGTCTTTTCCCTGATTCTGATGAATAAAGCTATATACTAACAAAGGCTTACCTTGTTTGTGCTTTATCAACAATCGAGCTAAGCGATCTTCATTGATTAAAAACTGTAAGTTAGAGTTACTTTGTTCATCTTGCCAATATTGAAAAATAGCCTGGTTATTGTTGGTAGTCAACGCATAACGTGGTACCACACCTTGTTTAGACGAGTCGAAAAAAATTGGCAATTCTGTTAATTTAGGCAGCGAATATTGTTCAAATGTTCTGGACTGTAATGCCGCAATGGTGTTTTCTAAATTAATTTTATAGCGACGCTTATTGCCTTGTATATAACCAGACAGAAACAGCTTAAACGCATCATTGTCAGATGACTCTATACGTTGGCAACCAATAAGTTGGGTACTAGCGTCGCTGTGAATGTTTTTTATTTGATAAATAAAGTCTTCATCTTTAGAGAACTGAAAATCTTTTTCCAATCCTTTAAAAATTATTCTAAGCTCTTGATCAATATATAAAGGCTCTTTACTGTTCAAACGAAACTTTAATCCAGAAGCACTAACATCAATACTACTGACCGACTTTTGCTGGTTATCTGCTAATACCACGACCAAAGAAATGACATAGTTCATGCGCTCTTCTATTCTGTCATGGTACTGATTAAGCGGGTAAATAGTAACAGGGTATTGGGTTTTATCTTGTGTTTTCTTTGCTGTTTCAGGTGCGCCTTGTTCAGCTTGATTAGTATTACTTTGCTCTTTTTTATAGATAACACGAAAATTATTTTCCGTATTTTTTACCGCTTCATAAACACCAAATGTGTAGCCTTTATATTGTGCAACATTTTCTTCAAAAACACTGACAGCAACCTCATCTAAAAAGTGGCTTTGACCACTATATTCAAAGAGCTGACAATCGCCATCAACTAAACCTCGCAAATCAATAGAGCGATTACATGCACCCGCTAAACGCTTTAATTCCATTTTCAACAGGAACTTTTCTGTTTTAGGTACACTTTTAGTACTTTGTGTAAATTTAATATCAAAAGTAGGCTTATTGACTTCGCCTCTAAAGTTATCAATTATTTTTTGATATTTTGAAAAATCTGTGATCATGTAAGAATATTTTGTTTACGGTTGTTTTATTGATTAAAGTATTAATAGCACATCAAATAGCATTATAATTTGAACTGTTTAAATTCAGCAACTGTAATTAATTTATTACCTAATTTAACATATTAAGTTAAAAACAATACTATCATTTACATAAATGCAAAGTTTATGCCTAAAAGGTGATAGAGAGAAAGGAAAAATATGGCAAAAGAAAAATCAGCTTATGTATGTACTGACTGCGGTTCGGAATATTCTCGCTGGCTAGGCCAATGTACTGACTGCAAAGCATGGAATACCATATCAGAATTCAGACAAGCAAAGTTGCCTGCTCGTGGCGGAAATTTTAGTGGTTTTGCCGGCTCTGCCCTTAATGAAGCAAGCAAAGTTCAAACGCTTGATACGATAGATTTAGCTGACTTGCCACGCTTTAGCGCTGGCTTTGCTGAATTTGACCGTGTTTTAGGCGGAGGAATTGTGCCTGGCAGCGCCATTTTAATAGGTGGAGAGCCTGGCGCAGGTAAGAGTACTTTGCTGTTGCAAACCATGTGCACTTTAGCGGCAAACATGCCCGCACTGTATATCACCGGGGAAGAATCGCTACAGCAAGTTGCTATGCGAGCAAAGCGGC
This sequence comes from uncultured Colwellia sp., assembly GCA_913062815.1. Taxonomy (GTDB): domain Bacteria; phylum Pseudomonadota; class Gammaproteobacteria; order Enterobacterales; family Alteromonadaceae; genus Colwellia. The sequence goes on from CAJXWZ010000007.1 coordinate 66,312, forward strand.
TAGGTTTGCCAACGGATAAGCTTAAAATGCTCTCTGAAACGAGTGTTGAGAATATTTGTCATATTGCGGTGAAAGAGCAGCCGAAAATAATGGTAATTGATTCCATTCAAGTCATGCATATGAGTGATATACAATCAGCACCAGGCAGTGTTTCGCAAGTACGAGAAAGCGCCGCTTATTTGACGCGTTTTGCCAAACAACATCATGTTGCCATTTTTCTGGTTGGTCATGTAACAAAAGACGGTTCACTTGCCGGACCCAAAGTATTAGAACACTGTATTGATTGTTCTATTATGCTTGAGGGAAGTACGGACTCTCGCTATAGAACGCTACGTGGGAATAAAAACCGCTTTGGAGCAGTCAACGAACTAGGCGTTTTTGCCATGACAGGCTCAGGCTTAAAAGAAGTAAAAAATCCTTCTGCTATTTTTCTCAGTCGTAGTGAAGAGCAAACTCCAGGCAGTGTGGTCATGGTGCTCTGGGAAGGAACACGACCTTTGCTGGTAGAAATCCAAGCCTTAGTTGATCATTCGGCATTAGGCAACCCTAGGAGGGTTGCCGTTGGTGCAGATCAAAATCGTTTATCTATGTTATTAGCCATACTACACCGACACGGAGGCTTACAATTAAATGACCAAGATGTTTTTGTAAATGTCGTCGGAGGCGTTAAAGTAACCGAAACCAGTATTGATTTAGCCTTGATCCTTGCATTGGTTTCCAGCTTTAAAGATAATGCTTTACCACAAGATTTAGTTATTTTTGGTGAAGTTGGACTATCGGGTGAAATTCGCCCTGTACCTAGTGGTCAAGAACGTATCAACGAAGCAGCTAAACATGGATTTAAACGTGCTATTGTGCCATTTAACAATATGCCCAAACAAGCAATAGAAGGTATGGAAGTTATTGGTGTGAAAAAGTTGAGCGATGCCTTAGAGGTTATTTAGAATTAAACTTTTTCTTCACAAAATTTCACCTTAAGACATAAAGAGAATCATCATTTACCTATGAAATATACTTTTAAAAAAGCATTCATGACACTAAGTTGCTTATTACTAATGCTGACTAGTGTTAATGCAGAACAACTCACTATCGATCGTATCTATAGCTCTCCTTCATTGAATGGAAAAACACCCAAATCATTAAAAATATCTCCTGATGGTAGCCGAGTAACTTATCTACAGGGCAAAGAAAATAACCTTAATACTTATGACTTGTGGGAATACAATTTAGCCAGTAAAGAAAATAAGCTATTAGTAAACTCTCAGGATCTATTCAGTGGTACAGAAATATTATCTGATGAAGAAAAGGCTCGCCGTGAACGTCAGCGCGTTTATGGCTTTGGTATTATGGAATATCAATTTTCCAGTGATGGTAGTGCATTGTTATTTCCCCTTAACGGCGATATTTACTATTACCATTTAGCCAGTAAAAGCGCTAAGCGCTTAACTGAAACAGCCGCTTTTGAAACAGATATTAAATTTTCTCCTAAGGGCAACTTTGTTTCCTTTATTCGTGCTCAAAATGTTTATGTTTTAAATATTAAAAACGGCAAAGAAACCCAGTTGACTAAAGACGGTGGCAGCAACAATATTAAAAACGGTATGAGCGAATTTGTAGCCCAAGAAGAAATGAGCAGAATGACTGGCTATTGGTGGTCGCCCAATGAAAAACACATTGCCTTTTTAAGAGTGGATGAAACGCCGGTACAAACCGTGATAAGAAATGAAATATACGCTGAAAAAATTGAATTGATTGAACAACGTTATCCTGCAACAGGTACCAACAACGTTAACATTGAGTTAGCGGTAACCGATATAAAAGGAAACAAAACACGTTTCATAGCACTAGATAAAGCCTCAGGTGATAACAAAAATGACTTCTATATAGCCCGAGTTAAGTGGTTACCAAATAGCAAAGAATTGTCATATCAATGGCAAAGTCGAGATCAAAAAACCTTAAAACTACAAGCCTATAACCTAAAAAAACGCAAGCAAAGAACCTTGTTAACTGAAAACTCAGCACATTGGCTTAATTTACACAAAGATTTAGTTTTTTTAAGTGACAGTAAATCATTTATTTGGGCATCAGAGCGTGATGGTTTCAAACACTTGTACCATATAAATGATAAGGGTGAGTTAATTAACCAACTCACCAAAGGAAAATGGGTTGTCGATACGATTAAGCACGTTGATGAAGATGAAGGTTTAATTTACTTTACTGGACGCGCTGACACCCCTCTAGAGCGTCATTTATATCGTGTACCTTTAAATGGAAAATCTCCAGAGCATGTTGCTCGTTTAAGTAAACGTAACGGTTTCCATAGTATTAGTTTCAGTAAGGACAGCAATAGCTACATCGATAACTTTTCCAATATTGACACCCCAAAACAAGTCAGCTTGCATAAAGCCGATGGCGAACATATAACTTGGTTAGCGGAAAACAAAATCAATGATACTCATCCTATCGCACCTTATTATGACGCGTTGATTAAACCTAAGTTCGGCACCTTAACTTCAGACGATGGTGACACAACGCTTTATTATAAATTATATAAGCCTAGCAATATGGTACCTGGAAAGAAATACCCAGTTATCGTAAATGTCTACGGTGGTCCTCATGCACAACGTGTTAGAAATATTTGGCAAGGAGCAGACTTTACCCAATTTATGCTACAAAAAGGTTATATAGTTTTTCAACTCGATAACCGTGGCTCAAATTATCGAGGTACCGCTTTTGAATTTCCAATTTATGAAAAACTTGGTCAAATTGAAGTAGAAGATCAAATAGCTGGTGTTAAGTACTTACACACACTGCCTTTTGTTGATAAAGAACGTATTGGTATCTATGGTCATTCATATGGTGGTTATATGGCTCTAATGGCCATGTTCAAAGCGGGTGATTACTTTAAAGCAGGAGTCAGTGGTGCGCCAGTCACAGACTGGTTACTTTATGATACTCATTATACTGAACGTTATTTAAATCATCCTAAAGCGAATTCTCAAGGTTATGAACAATCTAGTGTATTTCCTTACATTGCAGGCTTAGAGGGCCCATTGATGGTCTATCACGGTATGGCTGACGACAATGTATTATTTACCAATACCACAAAGTTAATAAAAGCGCTACAAGATGAAAATAAACAATTTGAATTAATGACCTATCCTGGTAGTAAACACAGCATGCGAGGTAAGAAGGTTAAGGTTCATTTAAATAATACTATTATGAACTTCTTTGACAGGCACTTTAAATAATTGTTATTTAGGACAAAAGCGGCAAGGTAGATATTTCTTCCTTGTCGTTTTATATACAAGTGCTCATAAAAAGTTAAAATATATCAGAGTAAGCAAAGAGGCCTTGACTACCACCTGTGTGTAAAAATAAAATGTTACTGCCTAATTTATCTTGTTTAGCTAAATCTATTAAGCCCGCCATACCCTTACCTGTATAAACAGGATCTAACAATAAACCTTCTAGTTTCGCACATTGATTAACGGCTTCAATTGTAGCTTGGTTAGCTATACCGTAACCTTCACCATAATAGCCGTCATGAGTAATAACGCGATCTTTGGCAAGACTAGCCGACATGCCTATTTGCACTAATGTGCGCTCAAGCAGATCTTTCACAAGCGCTTTCTGCAGGACTGATTCACGACTGACACAAATACCTAATACGGGAATATCAATATTTTCTATGATTAAACCCGCTAACAAGCCTGCTTGGGTACCTGCGCTTCCTGTCGCTAAGACAATATAATCTAGACTTAATTTTTGTGCTCTAATCTGGACTGCTAGCTCTTTAGCACAACGGATATAGCCAAGACTACCTATTTCATTTGAACCGCCGACAGGGATTATATAAGGTTTTTTACCTGCTAAAGTGAGCTTGACCGCTAATTTTTCAGCTAACTCTTCACCATTTAGACTATCATCAACTTGATGAATGACCGCGCCGAATAGCTTATCCAATAAAACATTACCATTGTGATAGTAATCTTTCTTTGGCGCTCCCTTTACATCTGCCAAAATGAGGTGACAAGAAAAGCCGAACTTTGCTGCCGCGGCGGCTGTTTGACGCGCATGATTTGATTGAATTCCGCCGATAGTGATTAACGTATCTGCGCCTTCATTCCTAGCTGCTGCAAGTAAATATTCTAACTTTCTCGTTTTATTGCCACCACCGGCTAAGCCCGTGCAATCATCACGTTTGATATATATTTTTTTTCCTAAAGCATTTGATAAACGTGGTAAATATTCTAAAGGTGTTGGTGCATGAGTAATTTTTATACGCGTTATATTTTCAAAAGTTTTCATGTAACCCCCTTAATCACATTGTCGCTGTTACTCTGGTTCGTAATCCAAGTTTGCAGATAACCAACGCTCCGCTTGCTCAACAGTTAAGCCTTTACGAGCAGCATAATCAAGTACTTGATCTTTAGCTACTTTTGCTACAGCAAAATATTTTGAATCTGGATGTGCAAAATACCAACCACTTACCGCTGCTCCTGGCCACATGGCATAACTGGATGTTAGTTCCATGCCAATATTCTCTTCGACATTAAGTAACTGCCATAGCAAACCTTTCTCTGTGTGTTCTGGGCATGCAGGGTACCCTGGCGCTGGTCGAATACCTTGATAACTTTCACGAATTAACGCATCGTTATCTAATGCTTCATCTGCAGCATAGCCCCAATATTCTTTACGTACTTTTTCATGTAAATATTCAGCACTCGCTTCAGCCAACCTATCAGCAACGGCTTTAAGTAATATACTATTATAAGCATCATGATCTGCATCAAACACTTTAACCAAATCATCTACACCAAAACCTGCTGAAACAGCAAACGCACCGACGTAATCATCAATTCCAGAATTTTTATCGGCAACATAATCGGCTAAACAGCGATTAAACTGTCCCGCTGGTTTTTTACTTTGCTGACGCAATTGATGTAAATTCATCAATTTTTCTTCGTTATCGTCAACCGAATAAAGAATTAAATCATCAACATCACTATGTGCGGGAAATAAACCAAAGACGGCCTTTGCTCTAATTTTTTTGTTATTAATAACATCATCAAGCATAGCATTAGCATCGTTAAAGAGCTTCGTCGCCTCTTCGCCAATCACTTCATGGCGCAAAATTAAGGGATACTTACCAGATAGTTGCCAGGTCATAAAGAAAGGCGTCCAGTCAATATAGTTGCGCACCGCGTTAAGATCTAAATCATCCAGCACAGTAATCCCTAATTTGTTGGGCTTTTTGGGAATATAGTTATCAAAGGTTATGGGCGTACTATTTGCTCTAGCATCTTCAAGGCTTATTAAACTAGAGCGAGGACCTTTTTTGTAGTGGCGGGCACGCACACGTTCATATTCATCTTTAGTCTGCGCAAAGAAGTCTGCTTTATGCTCAGCTGACAAAAGGTTACTGACTACCGATACTGCGCGTGATGCGTTCGATACATAAACTACAGGCTGATCGTATTGTGGCTCAATTTTTACGGCAGTATGCGCTTTAGAGGTTGTTGCTCCACCAATAAGTAATGGTAATTCAAATCCCTGTCGTTTCATTTCTTTACCAACATGTACCATTTCATCAAGGGATGGCGTGATCAAGCCAGATAAGCCAATGATGTCTACATTTTTATCGCGAGCAACGCGTAAAATATCTTCACATGAAACCATCACGCCTAAGTCAATGATTTCATAATTATTGCATTGTAAAACTACGCCAACAATATTTTTACCAATGTCATGTACATCGCCCTTTACTGTAGCTAGCAATACTTTGCCATTCGATTTTATTTCTGTTTTTTCTGCTTCAATAAAAGGGTTTAAATGCGCTACCGCTTGTTTCATCACCCGTGCTGATTTTACCACTTGCGGTAAAAACATTTCACCCGCGCCAAACAAGTCGCCAACCGTATTCATACCGTCCATTAGCGGACCTTCAATAACATCAAGAGGTCTTACCGCCATTAAGCGTGCGGCTTCGGTGTCTTCAACAATAAATTCGTTGATACCTTTAACTAAAGCATACGACAAACGCTCTTTGATAGGCAATTCTCGCCAAGCTAAGTCCACTTTAGATTGTTGAGCTCCTGCTTGACCTTGATATGCTTGAGCAACATCAAGTAGGCGTTCAGTAGCGCCATCGTCTTTGTTTTGTATTACATCTTCAACAGCGCTGCGCAGATTTTTAGGTATATCTGAGTAAATAGCTAACTGGCCAGCATTAACTATTCCCATATCCATCCCATTTTTAATGGCATGATAAAGAAATACCGCGTGGATAGCTTCACGTACTGGATTATTGCCTCGAAATGAAAAAGATACGTTCGACACACCACCCGAAATCATGGCATAAGGCAAGTTTTGTTTGATATCGGCAACGGCTTCAATAAAATCTACCGCATAATTGTTATGTTCATCAATACCAGTAGCAACGGCAAAAATATTAGGATCAAAAATAATATCTTCAGCAGGAAAGCCTATTTCGTCGACTAAAATACCGTATGCTCTTTTACAAATTTCATACTTTCGGGCACGCGTGTCTGCTTGGCCTGTTTCATCAAACGCCATCACAATAACAGCCGCGCCATAACGACGCAGTAATTCCGCTTGATTACGGAAATTTTCTTCACCTTCTTTCAAGCTAATGGAGTTAACAATCCCTTTACCCTGAATACATTTAAGACCCGCTTCTAAGATATCCCATTTAGAAGAGTCAATCATAATAGGTACTTTGGCTATATCTGGCTCACCTGCTATTAAATTCAAAAACCGCACCATGGCGGTTTTTGAATCGAGCATGCCTTCGTCCATATTGATATCGATAATTTGGGCGCCATTTTCAACTTGTTGAAGCGCTACGGCTATCGCTTGGTCGTAATTGTCTTCTTTAATCAAGCGTTTGAACACTGCAGAGCCCGTTACGTTGGTACGTTCTCCCACATTAACAAATAATGTATCCGCCTGAATGGTTAATGCTTCTAAACCCGATAAACGACAGGCAACCTTGCGTGCTGCTATTTTGCGTGGTGTGATATTAGCAACCGTATCTGCCATGCCTTTAATATGGGCTGGTGTGGTGCCACAGCAGCCGCCAATAATATTCAAAAATCCTGACGTTGCCCACTCTTGCACATGGTCATTCATGTCACTTACGGTAAAATCATATTCTCCAAATGCATTTGGCAGACCTGCGTTAGGATGGGCAGTAACTGCTACATCGCTAATGCGACTTAACTCTTCAACATATTGGCGTAATTCAACCGGCCCTAACGCACAGTTCAAACCAAAAGAGATGGGCTTGGCATGACGTAATGAATTATAAAATGCTTCTGTTGTTTGCCCTGATAGCGTCCTGCCTGAGGCATCAGTGATTGTGCCTGAAATCATGACAGGTAAACGGATTTGTAATTGTTCAAAGACCGTTTCTACCGCAAATATTGCCGCTTTTGCATTTAAGGTATCGAATATAGTTTCGATTAATATTATGTCGCTACCACCGTTGATTAGGGCTGTGGTCGACTCAATATAGGCATCTTTTAACTCATCAAAGCTCACATTTCTAAACGCAGGATCGTTGACATCGGGCGAAATTGAACAAGTTCGATTAGTTGGCCCTAATACACCTGCAACAAACCTAGGTTTCTCTGGTGTTTTAAGATTAAATTCATCGGCAGCTGCACGCGCAATTTGCGCTGCTTTTAGATTTATTTCGCTACTAATACCTTCCATGTCATAGTCCGCCATGGCAATGCTAGTGGCATTAAAGGTATTTGTCTCCAAAATGTCTGCCCCAGCTTCAAGGTATTCTATATGTATAGCTTTTATAACTTCTGCTTGGGTTAACACTAATAAGTCATTATTGCCCTTTACATCACAATGCCAATCAGAAAAGCGTTCTCCCCGAAAATCCTGCTCTTCAAATTTGTACGCCTGAATCATAGTGCCCATGGCACCATCTAAGATTAAAATATGATTCGTTAATTGTTGTTCTAATAGGGCAAATGATGGTGATTTTTTCATGGGTTATCCGACTGCTACTCTGTGAATTTCTAAACTAAAACGGCGTAATTTGACTTGCTATATGACCGTATCGGGATGAATCGCCTGTATATTCGATGCGTCCAACTTATATGGCGTAATTTGATAAACGTAATAATTAAGCCAATTAGTAAATAATAGACTACCGTGGCTTCGCCATGAGCCTATAGGCGAATTATTTGCATTGTTATCTTGATAATAATTTTCTGGCAATGTCGTTGCTGAATTACCTTTACTGTCGCGAAGATATTCCTCATGTAGGGTGGTGGTATCGTACTCTGGATGCCCAGTTAAATAAACTTGCTGTTTGTTTTTACTAGCGACCAAGTACACTCCCGCCTCTTTAGATTCAGCTAAGACTTGTAATTGTTCAACTCCCTGATAATCAGATTTATTAATATAGCCATATCGAGAGTGAGGTACATTAAAGTTCTCATCAAAACCACGGGTTAATTGCTCTTTATTATTTTTTGGACTGTGCTGAAAAACACCTGAAAGTTTCTCTTTTCGAAGTTTACGGTTTAGACCGTAGTGATGAAATAATGCAGCATGGGCAGCCCAACACGAAAACATAGTTGAGGTGACATTCTTTTCTGCCCAATCAAATACTTCACAAATTTTATCCCAAAACGTTACTTGAGCATAATCCAACAGCGCTAGTGGCGCACCCGTTATAATCAAACCATCATATTGCTTATGTTTAATATCATCGAATAAACAATAAAAGTTATCTAAATGCTCTGTCGGCGTATTTTTAGATTCATTAGCGTGTATTCGAACAAATTCAACATTTATTTGCAGCGGAGTGTTCGACAACATGCGCAATATTTGTACTTCAGTTTCGATTTTATTAGGCATTAAATTTAAAATTGCTACCTGCATAGGACGAATTTCTTGACTGATCGCTCTGTGCTCTGACATGACGAATATATTTTCATTATCTAAAATAGATAGCGCTGGTAATTGATCGGGAATTTTAATGGGCATAGCACAAGACCTAATGAGCGATAAAAGTACTTATTTCATAATCCTTCATGTTACTTAGATTGCTAGATATGTCAACATCTAAACGTATAGACGTCTAAAAGATTTTTACTCGAAAAAAAACGATATCCTACGTCTAAGATATCGTTTCATAAATTGTGCAACAGCTAAAACCATTCACACATACTTGAAGTAGTTTATTTCGTTATAAGTCAGTTATTCCGCAATAATAGCTTCTTTTTCTACGGGAGCGTTTTTTGTTAAAAACATTTCACGCAACTTAGTATCAACATCTTTAGCCATATCAGGATGCTCCTCTAAATATTTTGCAGCATTAGCTTTACCTTGACCAATACGCTCACCATTACAGCTATACCAAGCGCCCGCTTTTTCTACAAAACCATTTTTAACACCTAAATCTATTAGTTCGCCCAAGTTGTTAATACCTTGGCCGTATAGTATTTGAAACTCGGCTTGTTTGAATGGGGGGGCAATCTTATTTTTTACCACTTTAACTCGAGTTTCATTACCAACAATTTCATCACCATTTTTAACCGCGCCGATTCTACGGATATCTAAACGAACAGAAGCATAAAATTTTAAGGCATTTCCACCTGTAGTGGTTTCTGGATTACCAAACATTACCCCTATTTTCATACGGATTTGGTTAATAAAAATAAGCATGGTATTCGATTTTTTCAAATTACCCGTTAATTTACGCATGGCTTGCGATAACATGCGCGCTTGTAAACCCATATGTGAGTCGCCCATATCACCTTCGATTTCTGCTTTTGGTGTTAATGCGGCGACAGAATCTACAACAATGATATCAATAGCACCAGAGCGGGTTAGCATGTCACATATTTCAAGTGCTTGTTCACCCGTATCAGGTTGCGAAACAAGTAATTCATTAATGTTTACGCCAAGTTTCTCAGCATAAATTGGGTCCAATGCATGTTCTGCATCAACAAAAGCACATATTTTGCCTTCTCGTTGTGCTTGAGCAATAACTTCTAAGGTAAGTGTTGTTTTACCACTAGATTCAGGACCGTAAATTTCAACAACACGGCCAAGAGGTAAGCCGCCAGCACCAAGCGCAATATCTAAGCCTAGAGAGCCAGTAGAAATAGTTTCAATATCCATGGTATTGTTGTCGCCAAGTTTCATTATTGAACCTTTACCGAATTGACGTTCAATTTGACTTAGCGCTGCTGATAGTGCTTTTTCTTTTTCATCTTTCATTTGTTGCTCCACGAATCTGTATGAGTTATTTCGTTTTAATGAAGCAAGTATACTGTATAGTCGTACAGTATCAAGTTTTTTTATAATTTATTTTATTTCTCACTTTAATTATATCAAAGCATACTTTTAAGTGACTGATATATTAGCAAATAACAAACACATATAACTTTCAACACTTAGTATTGAAAAAGTTACTAGTACGTATATACAGTAACAGCAGGTAAATTAATTTTCGAGAGGCTCTGACCATAACTCAGGTTTATGAATATGAAATCCCTGACCATAATCAACACCCATCTGGATAAGCAATGCTTCAATTGCAGAATTTTCGACAAACTCAGCTACCACCTTTTTATTCATTGCCGTCGCTGTACGTTTTATGTTTTCGACAAAAACTCGATTAACCTCATTAGTATCCATATCTCTAACGAACATGCCATCTATCTTAATGATAGCTACAGGTAATTGTTGCAAATAACTAAATGACGATAAACCGCTACCGAAATCATCCAGCGAAAAGCTGCAGCCAAAATTTCGCATTTGATTGATAAAATGTAATGCTGACTTTAAATGAATAATTGCTGATGTTTCTGTTACCTCAAAACAAATACGTTTGGGTGAGATGCTATATCGTTCAAATAACATCACCACATGATCATATATATCACGGTCAGCAATACTTACCCCTGATAAATTAATACTGTAAGTTGTAGATTGATCGCTATATTGATCTACTGACATTAATTTAAAAGTTTTCTCAATCACCCAGTAATCAATTTGTCTAATGTGGTTATACTTCTCCGCCGCAGGTATGAAATCGTTTGGTGGAATGATTTTGCCATGCTTCGACATCATTCTTACTAAGACTTCATAATGAGCATATTTATCATTGGTGAATGATTTTATCTTTTGCCTATAGAGTACAAATCTATCTTCTTTTAATGCTTGCGTAATATCATGCAGTACTTCCATTTCATTGGCATGCTGAATAAGTTGCTCATCATCACTTTGATAGATTTGTACGCGATTTCGACCTTTCTTCTTAGCCAGACTCACCGCTTGTCCCAAAGCAAGAAATACTTGAGCAGCATCAAATATAGATGAATCGAGTCGAACTGCGCCGACACTCGCGGTCAGATTACTGTCTTTTTGTAGCTCTGGTAATTGAATTTTTTGAAATAACAACCTAAGTTCATGAGCATAATTTTTTGCTTCAGTAAAAGCTAATGAAGGGATTAACATGGCGAATTCATCATTTCCTAAACGACTAATAATTGCCTCTTCTGGTAGAAACTTTCTTAACGCTACTGAAACAACATTTAAAAATCTATCACCTATGGTATAGCCGTAACTATTATTAATAACCTGAAATTTATCAATATCTATGTGTAAAGCGATACCGGCATTGCTACTTTTACTCGTACTTAGATGTTCAGTTATAGCTTTATCAAAATATGCTCTATTGACTAAACCGGTTAGTTGATCATGGCTATCTACATAGGCTAGCGCTTGCTTCACTTGTATATGCCTTAAAAATCTCAGTTTTTGCCCTCGATAAAATAAATATCCCAGCAGCGCTAAAAATAACCAAATGACAAAAGCCTTAATTAAACCAAGTTGATACAACTTGATGCTATATTGTGGATCAAGCCTTATAGCTAATTGCCAGCGAGTGTTCGATATGGATTTAATAAAGCTAAAAGTCCCTAGATCGTTGTCGTTGAGCAACATATCAGCATATTTAGTATTGCTGCGCTCCGTGGTTAACTCTATTTTACCGATATTGTCAGCGCGCATTAGGAACAATTGTTGATGGGGTAATTGAAACTTATCTAATAGACTTATTAAAACCTTAGGCTCAAAAGCCACGAAAAGAAAATGACCGCTACCATGCTCAGTCGATAAGGGTTGTAATAAATCAAAGTGAATGCTTGTTTTGCTTCGATGCAAAAATAACTGTTGCTGTGAACCTGATTTAACAGTAGAAGCAATTTCAATTTCACAGTCAGGCAAAAACTCTCCCGTTATATGCTTTAAACTGCCAACGCCATGTTCATCAATCAAAGCAAACAAACGGGTATCATCAATATTATTTCTTAGTTCATTCAGCACTTTCATGTAATCTTTCGTTAGTGCTTGCTCGGCAGATTGATGTAGTGCGTCTAGTTCATTCAATTGTTTTTGTTGAAAAAGTTCAATTTCCAAACGTAATTGTGAGAAATATTCTTGATATTCATAAAGGATACGATCGGAAACTGAATCCATTAAAGATTCTTGATAGCTTTGGTGGATTTTACTTGCCGAAAAGCTTTGCCATACCAGTAAAGCCAAAATCACAAGATTAGTTAAAATAATCACACGTTTCAGCGCTTTCAACGCTTTACGGCTAGCTTGTGGAATGAGTATATTATCTGTTTTCAATCGCTATCCGATAGTTTTTTTTATCTCTAAAGTGTAGCATTAGTTGCTTATTTAACCACAGTGAATATTTTGAAAAAAAGAAGGTCTGGCAACTAGCCTTATGGCATAATCCACTTAGTAATTTAACCAAATAACGATACAGACCTTAGTATTTAAATGACTAATTCTACACAAGATCTCTCAACTCACACCCCTATGATGCGCCAATACCTTACGATTAAGGCTGAGTTTCCCAACATATTAATCTTTTATCGTATGGGTGACTTCTACGAGCTCTTTTTTGATGATGCAAAAAAAGCATCTGACTTATTAGATATTTCTTTAACAGCCAGAGGAAAAACGGGTGGTAATGCTATTCCTATGGCCGGGGTACCCTATCATGCTGTTGAAAACTATTTAGCTAAATTAGTACAACTCGGTGAATCTATTGCCATTTGTGAACAAATTGGTGATCCAGCGACAAGCAAAGGTCCAGTGGAGCGGAAGGTGGTTCGCATAATAACGCCAGGCACTGTTAGTGATGAAGCGTTGTTGACCGATCGACAAGATAATTTAATTGTGGCAATCACAGAAAACCACACTAAAAATAAGAAAGCTTCCGAGCCCGATTTTGGTTTAGCCTATTTAGACATGACCAGTGGCCGTTTTGTGCTTACTGAGCCACAATCTAGTGAACAATTACAAGCCGAGTTACAGCGTCTAGCTCCGGCAGAGTTATTGTATTGCGAAACCCTCTCTAACATGCAAATCGTTGAAAATTACAAAGGTCTACGCCGACGCCCTGAATGGGAGTTTGATATTGAAACGGCAATTTCCTTACTCAATAAGCAATTTGGTACTAAAGAACTAACAGGATTTGGTGTTGATAAAAAATGGCTAGGGCTATCCGCTGCAGGGTGTTTATTCCAATATGTAAAAGATACCCAAAGAACGGCACTACCTCATATTCGTTCAATCGTATCAGAGTCGGCAAATTCAGGCGTTATACTTGATGCGGCGACCAGGCGTAACCTAGAATTAACCCAAAACCTACAAGGAAGTACTGAAAACACCTTAGCTGAAATTCTAGATAAGTCAGCTACCCCGATGGGATCAAGATTATTAAAGCGCTGGTTGCATTTCCCTTTACGTGATTTGAAAACGCTAACTAATAGACAAAATGCTATTGAGCAAATAATCACTACAGACTTGCACCAAGATGTTCAACCGATTCTCAAAGGATTGGGAGATATAGAGCGCATAGTATCTCGCATCGCATTAGGCTCAGCCCGTCCGCGTGATTTTGCTCGTTTACGTCATACCCTGCAAGCATTGCCAGAATTACAGCAAGCCTTGTCCTTTGTTGATTGTGGCTATGTGAATAATCTTAAACAGTTAATTGCACCTATCCCTGTTATTCAAAATTTACTTGAGCAAGCCATTGTAGATAATCCTCCCGTGCTTATTAGAGACGGCGGTGTTATTGCGCCGGGTTACCACCAAGAGCTTGATGTACTGAGGGACTTAAGTGACGGTGCAACTGAATTTTTAGCTCAGTTAGAGCGAAAAGAAAAAGATCGTACTGGCATACATTCATTAAAAGTTGGCTATAACAAGGTTCATGGCTTCTTTATTGAAATTAGTCGAAGTGCAGCTAATGATGTACCTGATGACTATATTCGTCGGCAAACGCTCAAAAATAACGAACGTTTTATTACTCAAGAGCTCAAAGAGCATGAACACAAAGTACTAAGTGCTCAAAGCAAATTCTTAGCATTAGAAAAACGCCTTTATCAAGCGTTATTTGATAAGATATTACCTGAACTATCACAATTACAAATACTAAGCCAAGCAATTGCTGAACTTGATGTTTTAACTAATTTTGCTGAAAGATCTATCAGTTTGAACTATGTAAAGCCGGAATTAGTGACAACTTCAGGTATCAGTATTGACGCCGGTAGGCATGCAGTCGTTGAGCAAATGACTAATGATGCTTTTATCGCTAATCCTGTTGTATTAAACGATAAACGTAAAATGCTGATCATAACAGGTCCAAACATGGGCGGTAAATCTACTTATATGCGACAAACAGCATTGATTGTTTTGTTGGCTCATATCGGTTGTTTTGTTCCTGCTGATGCCGCTCAAATTGGTGTAGTCGACCGTATTTTCACCCGTATAGGGGCTTCTGATGACCTAGCCAGCGGTCGCTCTACTTTTATGGTTGAGATGACTGAAACGGCAAATATTTTACACAATGCTACCGACAAAAGTTTAGTCTTACTTGATGAGATTGGTCGTGGGACAAGTACTTATGATGGGCTTTCTTTAGCTTGGGCATGTGCTGAGATGTTAGCATTAAAAACGCAAGCATTTACTTTGTTTGCCACTCACTACTTTGAGCTAACGCTGTTAGCACAACACATTGATATACTAGCTAATGTACATTTAGATGCTATGGAGCATGACGACAGTATTATCTTTATGCATGCAATTCAAGAAGGGCCCGCCAGTAAGAGTTTTGGCTTACAAGTTGCTCAACTTGCCGGTGTACCAAAAGGAGTGATTAAGCGCGCGAAACAACGCTTAAATGAATTAGAGACTCAACAAGTACCTACGCTGTTGCCCGCAAGCACAAATACCTTTGAACAATTATCTTTGGTGAAAGATGAGCATCCTGCTCTTGATAGTCTTCGTGAAACTGATGTAGATGATTTATCACCAAGACAGGCTTTAGACTTATTATACCAATTAAAAGCTAAACTCTAAAAACAGAAAGGCTGTAAGAAATATCTTACAGCCTTTAATTTTAGTGCTATGAATTAATATTGAGCTTCGAATAGCGCCTCGATAGATAAGTTTTGTTGACTTAGTATGTCTCTAAGTCGCTTTAAACCTTCCACTTGTATCTGACGTACTCTTTCACGGGTAAGTCCTATTTCAAGGCCGACATTTTCTAATGTTTCAGCCTCGTAACCTAATAAACCAAATCGCCTTGCTAGTACTTCTTTTTGTTTAGAGTTTAACTCATTAAGCCAGCTAACAATATTATTGCTCATATCTTCTGATTGTAAGTCACCTTCCGGGCCATCATTCTTTTCGTCAGCGATGACGTCGAGCAATACTTTATCTGAATCTCCAGCAAAAGGAGTGTCAACAGAGGCAATTCTCTCGTTCAAACGCAGCATCTTATTTACATCAGCAACGGGTTTATCAAGTGAATTAGCAATATCTTCGGGGGTAGGCTCATGATCAAGCTTCTGAATAAGTTCGCGAGAAGCGCGTAAATAAATATTTAATTCTTTAACAACATGGATAGGTAAACGAATAGTACGTGTTTGATTCATTATCGCACGTTCGATAGTTTGTCGTATCCACCAAGTGGCATAGGTTGAAAAACGAAAGCCTCGCTCAGGGTCAAACTTCTCTACGGCGCGAATCAAACCTAAATTACCTTCTTCAATGAGATCAAGTAAGGGTAATCCACGATTATTATATCGCCTCGCAATTTTAACAACCAAACGTAGATTACTTTCAATCATTCGTTTGCGTGATGGCTCGTCCCCTTTGAGGGCAAGACGTGAAAAATAAACTTCTTCTTCTGCACTTAATAATGGTGAAAATCCTATTTCACTTAAATAAATTTGAGTTGCATCTAAACCAGACGCTGTTTCTTCTTTATCTTTTAGTACTGCGGTTTGTTTTTTTTCTTCTACCATGCTGTTCTCCCGTATCTAGCAAAGTTGACTTAATTATTAAATATTCACACTAACTCCAATTTTATATATTTGATTGCCGCTATTCTCTATGGTTAAAATCATAGGAATACACTTATTATTTTTTCGGTAAATACTTCAAAGGATCGACTGATTTTCCGCGAAAGCGAACTTCAAAATGAAGCATTACTCTTTGCGCATCGGTGTCACCCATTTTTGCAACGATATCACCTGCTTTAATGTGTTGCTGTTCTTTTACTAAGATTTTATCGTTATGAGCATAGGCACTAAGGTAATCATCATTATGTTTTATAATAACTAGCTTGCCGTATCCTCTTAACGCGCTACCTGCGTAAACTACTTTGCCACTTGCCGCCGCGCTAATTTTAGTGCCACGGGTTCCTGCGATATCTAATCCTTTATTACCCTGTGCTTTGGAAGAAAAACGTGCAATTACCTTACCTTTAACAGGCCATTGCCATTGACTAATTTTCTGTGAAAAATTTGCTTTTTCTAAGTCATTTTGTCTTATTTTCTTCTTACTTACATTTTTACCATACGCCTGCTTTTTTGAAGATGCAACTGTCTTTTTGACTACTTGATTACTGGTCAGATTAGAGCTTTTAGTCTGCTTTTTACTAGAGTGCGTATTATTACTAGCTTTAGCAGTTTTTCCTTTATTTTTAGCAACTAAAATTAATTTTTGATTTGGATAAATATTATAAGGAGGTGAAATATTATTCAATTTAGCTATTTGGCGAACATCTGAATTAGCCCGCCAAGCAATGGAATATAATGTTTCTCCCGTTCGAACTGTATATTCACTGGCATTGATGGATTTCTGTACTTTATTTTTTGAGGTGTCACTGCCATATACAGTGACCACAGGCGCAGGTGTTTGCCGAGAAGAACAAGCAAATAGACTGAACAACAAAATAATGTAGCAAAGTATTTTGATCGTAGTTTTAACACATGAAAAATAAATTGACGTATTTTTGTAAATAAGTTCAGTCATAATAAGTGGTGTATTTAGCGATAAATCAAATAACCTATAATGATGACAGCAACCAATCCCCAACCTAGCGCATCAACCCATTTACGTAGGTTTTGCTCCATAGCACTACCGCCCCATCGAATTAAACTTGCTACAAGAAAAAATCGCATGCCTCGCCCTATAGCTGAAGCGAACAAAAATGGCAAAAACGCCATTTGTAAGAAACCGGCACTCACGGTAAACAATTTATAAGGGATAGGTGAAAACCCCGCGATAAAGACTACCCATACTCCCCACTCACTAAACCAGTTCATTGCAGTGTCAAACCGTTGCTGATAACCAAATTCTGTTATCAATGGCTGTATCCAAGGCTCGAACATCCAAAAACCGAGTAAATAGCCAACGACCCCACCTAAAATGGAAGCTACTGTCGTCAAACTTGCTAACTGCCATGCTTTATCTGGTTTCGCAAGCACCATAGGAGCGAGTAGAACATCGGGAGGAATAGGAAAAAACACTGACTCAGCAAAAGTTAGCATGGCTAACATCCTGGGCGCGAACTTGTGTTCCGCCCATTTTAAGGTCCAATCATAAATAGCAGAAAAAACCTTCATTATAATAATTCTCCTGGCACTAATGGTACAAAACGCACGGCCTCTACTTGTTGCTCATCATAACTTTCCCCTTCTCGGGTAATAATTTTAAGTATTTGTGTTTGCTCACCAACCGGAATCACTAAACGACCACCATCAACTAATTGCTCTAATAATGCTTTAGGGATACTGGCAGCGCCTGCTGTTACAATAATGGCATCAAATGGGGCTTTACTAGCCCAACCTTGCCAGCCATCACCGTGCTTCATTGAAATATTATGTAAGTCCATTGCTCTTAAACAACGTTTTGCCTGAAATTGTAATGACTTAATTCGCTCAACTGAAAAAACTTTATCGGTCAACTGAGCCAAAATAGAGGTTTGATACCCTGAACCTGTGCCAATTTCTAATATATTTTTTGGTCTGCCATTCGCTAAAAGCAGCTCGGACATTTTTGCGACAATATATGGCTGAGAAATAGTTTGGCCTTGCCCAATAGGTAAGGCAGTATTGTCATAAGCTTTATGAGCTAAAATTTCAGGCAAAAATATATGACGAGGTGAATGAGCAATTGCTTGTAGTACTTGAGCATTGCTTATGCCTTCTGTTTGTAATTTCTGTGCTAGCAGTTCACCACTACGTTTTGATTTATTACCCGTTCGGCTATTATGTGTGTAAGTCATCATAAAGTTACGTCACTCATCCATTTTTCCATGTTTTTTATACTGTGGTGTGCTGTCATATCAACCGTTAACGGTGTTACTGAAACATAATTATTGGCTACTGCGTGAAAATCAGTACCTTCTCCACCATCAAGCTCTTTTCCTAACGTGCCATACCAATAGATATCTCTAAGCCAAGGATCTTGCATCTTTTTCATCATTTCGGCTTTGTGCCTATGACCTAAGCGTGTGACTTTAATTCCCTTTATCTCAGTCGAAGGTACATCGGGTACATTAATATTAAGAATTTGATCAGCAGCGAGCGGATGCAATTGAATGCGCTTGATTATTTTTGCGGTAATCATTGCTGCGGTTTGATAGTATTTTTCGCTCTTTCCTAAGAGTGAAACAGCAATAGCTGGTATGCCCATATGCCTACCTTCAGTTGCAGCAGCAACAGTGCCAGAATATAGGGTATCATCACCTAAATTTGGCCCCTTATTTATACCTGCAACAACAAGGTCAGGGGTAGATGTAACTAATTGACTAACACCTAAATGCACTGAGTCTGTGGGTGTACCATTAACGGAAATAAAACCATTATCAAGGGTTTGCGCTCGAAGCGGGTTAAGTAACGTTAATGAGTTACTCGCACCGCTGCAATTTCTATCGGGTGCAACAACGGTTACCTCAAAATGCTTAATTAATTCTTGTTGAAGTATTTTAATACCTAGAGCATGTACGCCATCGTCATTACTTAATAATATTTTCATTAATTTTGCCGTTCATTGTCATTACCGCTTTTGACCGCAACTCTTTGGGTGCAATCTTGGTACTTAATTAATTCACGAAGTACTGTTGTCGCATAAGATCCTGGGGGTAAAGTAAAGCAAACTTTCACTGCTGGTAAACTATTATTCACTGACTCATTATCAGACAACACTTCAATACTAGCCTGAGCAACTATCAATCGAATCCGCCGACGTTCTTGTTTTAAGCCGAATTTTGGTAAACCTTGAGAAAACTCGTTATAACGAGCTGCCACGGCTTGTTCAAGTGTTTCAGGCTCAGCGGTAGTCATTAACTCACCTGAGCCCCACATGGTTGCCGTAATGTCGACATCTTTTTGGTCAAAACGCAGCGCTATGCTATCGTCAATTTGATCAAGGTGAAAGACTGACTGTGTACCCGCTAGCATTAGGACATCACCAATTTGTATAGTAGAAAACAATTTTTTCTCAATACGTGCATTAATAATATCATTGAAAATAGTAGAGCGTGCTGCCGATAAGTACATACCACGTTTTTTCTTGTCTTTGACTTTGGTACCAGAAAATAATGCTAACGCTTTGTCAATATTCCCCCCATCAATGCCAAAACGCTGTTCACCAAAATAATTGGGGACCCCTTGCTCTGTAATATTTTTCCAGCGTTCTTGTAACGCTTTGAGATCTGTAACTTCCCGTAGAATTAACTCAAAGCAATTTCCACTCAAAGCGCCTGTTCTTAACTTTTTGTTATGTCTTTTATACTCTAGGACCTCAACACCCTCGATATTGAGATCACTTAAATCATAAATTTGCTTACCCGGTAAGTGTACACCAAACCACTGCTGGGTTACTGCAAACCGATCTTTTAAGCCCGCATAAGACACCAACTGCTCTTTCACTTTGAAATACTTAGCAAGCTCACGAGCGACAAAGACAGTGTTGGCCCCCGTCTTTCTTAAATGAATAAATAAATGTTCGCCTTCACCAACTGGCTCAAATGGCAACTGCTCGAATACTTTAAAATCACTTTTATTAACTCTTAATAGGCCACTTGATGCTGGTTTTCCATGCAAGTAAGTTAGCTCTGGTAACATACTTTTAACCCTTCAATTTCTTTACTAATAATACAACGGCATGTACGGCAACACCTTCTTTTCTGCCGGTGTAACCTAATTTCTCGGTGGTCGTCGCTTTGACATTAATTTGATCAATCTCGCAAACTAAGTCTTCACTTAAGCATTCACGCATGGTCAATAAATACGGAGAAATTTTCGGTGCTTGGGCCACTATAGTAATATCAGCGTTACCAAGGCTATAGCCTTTTTCGGTCATCAAAGCCACTACATGTCGTAATAATATTCTACTTGAAATATTTTTATATTGGCCATCTGTATCAGGAAAATGATTACCTATATCCGCTAAACAAAGTGCGCCAAGAATAGCGTCACACAGTGCATGAATAGCAACATCTCCATCCGAGTGGGCAACAAAGCCTTGTTCAAAAGGTACAGCAATACCGGCAAGTATTAATGGCCCCTCTCCGCCAAATTTGTGTACATCAAAGCCATGGCCTATACGCATTCTATTTCCTTCAAATTATCTAATTATTTTCAGCAGTTAACTGTTCTTTTACCTGTTGCTCTAAATAGAAGCTAGCAAGCACTAAATCTTCTGGCCGCGTTATTTTGATGTTATCTCTACGCCCAGGAATAAGTGAACTCGGTAAACCGGCACATTCGATAGCCGATGATTCATCGGTTATTGTTACACCTTTTGCTAAAGCAGATTCAATAGCTTGCTTTAGTTCTTTCGCTTTAAACATTTGCGGTGTAAATGCATGCCATAAATTACAACGCTCTATTGTCATACCAACCGATGAAGTGCCTTTAACTCCGCGCTTTGCTTGTTTCATCGTATCAACTACTTGTGCGGCCAATAGACCGCCACTATTTTCTGATAAACAATGTGTTATAAGTTTGTCGATATCATCATGTGTTATACAAGGGCGGGCCGCATCGTGAATTAATACCCATTCATTTGATTGCACTGCCTTCAAGCCATTTAACACCGAGTCTACTCGCTCGTTGCCACCGCTGACTCTAATAATATCTGGGTTATCAGCCAATGCTGTCTGAACAAAGTAGTCATCATCATCACTTAGCACAATTATAACTTTGGCTATTCTTTCATGACTTAACAAACGGTTTAGTGTATGACTTAGAATAGCCTCATTATTGATAGACAAGTACTGCTTTGGACGAGAGGCTAACATACGTTTACCAACACCCGCAGCAGGTACAATCACAACAAACTGTTGATTTTCTAATTGTTCAGTTGCAAGATTTCTCACTAAAGTAATTCCTTGCTAGCATTACTATTGTTTGAATTATTTTGCTTAGGAATAAGACGAAAAAAGGTTTCATTTTCTTTAATCATTCCAAGCTCATTTCTAGCACGCTCTTCGATAGCTTCGGTACCCAACTTAAGATCGTCGGTATCGGCATAAAGCAATTTATTACGCTGTTTAAGCTTGTCATTAGCGGCTAACTGGCGAGTTACTTCTTCTTGTAAAGCAAGATAATCAGGCACACTATTTTTACCGAACCAAAGTCGGTATTGCAATAAGCTAAAAATTATCAATAACAGTGCTGTAAATACCCGCATGATTAACTATGAAGTAATGTCTAAACAATTTAAATTGCCACCATTATATAAAGGTGACAGCGTGTGTAAATGTATATATGAACTTATTATTATAAAGCTAAAGGGTGTTTAAAATCTTGCCAGTTAATTGCGCAAGAAAGCAGCAGTTCACGCAAGCTCAACATCGTTGGTCTTAATTTGTTTTTCTGCGTGTTATCTTGCCAACAATGTCCTGCGCAAGCAGCCATCATTACTTTTTTATTGGGTTTTAGAAGTGTAAGGTGATTACTATTACTGGTTACATCTTCGAGTGAAAACCAACCAGAAGCATTAGTACGCACTCTATTTTTATCAGGATCAATTCGGTCGATTGAGTCTAAAGTAATGTGATCTAACTTAAGTACTGGAATGACTAGACCAAGTTGTAAAGCATTGATTTCATACCATGAAAGAATATCTTGTTCAGTTTGACCCGCCAAAGGTAATTTTGATGCTTGCTTAGCAGACCAGGTGGCATTTTGTGTATCTAAATCAAGCGGAGATTTGCCTTGCTCGCACACTTGCGCCATTAAGTTAGCGGTGCGATTAATATAATAGGATAAGCTTTTTAAACGCCCCTGCACACTCTCAACTGAAGTGGTTTCTAAGTTAGCTAACACGCGTAACTCACGCTCATATAGCGCATTACAAAGCTCTGCAAAATCATTATTTTGCTGATTAGCTTGCCAAAGAGAAGTTTGAGACATCAATTATTAAATCAAATGGTTATGTCTATATCGTCTAAGCATACTTGATCCCGGTAAAAAGATAAAATTTATGTACAAAAAAGCGAGCCGCTATGGACTCGCTATGCTTTGCTAAATGAAATAAATCTAACTAAAGGCCTATTGACCTTTAATTTCACTTATTCCATTGTATATTGCTTTGTCAGCTAAAAACTCTTCAATACGGAGTAACTGATTGTATTTAGAGACACGGTCAGAGCGACATAAAGACCCCGTCTTGATTTGGCCCGCTGCTGTACCTACCGCTAAGTCAGCAATTGTGGCATCTTCAGTTTCACCTGAGCGATGAGAAATCACTGCAGTGTAACCCGCGTCTTTTGCCATTTGAATAGCAGCTAAAGTCTCTGTTAATGAGCCAATTTGATTGAACTTAATTAAAATAGAATTTGCGATGCCTTTATCAATACCTTCTTTGAAGATTTTAGTATTCGTTACAAAAAGATCATCACCTACAATTTGGACTTTATCGCCAAGTAACTCAGTTTGATATTTAAAGCCATCCCAATCTGATTCATCTAAGCCATCTTCAATTGATACAATGGGGTATTCTTTGCAAAGCTCACCTAAGAAGTCAGAAAATTCATTTGAGCTAAATTGTTTGCCTTCACCTTTAAGATCATAAATTTCTTTATCAGCATCATAAAATTCAGATGCAGCACAATCCATTGCTAAAGTAATATCAGTGCCTAACGCATAACCTGCCGCAGCAACTGCTTCTTTGATTACCGCTAATGCATCTGCATTAGATGCCAAATCAGGCGCAAAACCACCTTCATCACCAACAGCAGTATTTAATCCTTTGTTTGACAATACTTTTTTCAAAGCATGGAAGATTTCAGCACCCATACGTAATGCTTCACTAAAGCTTTTAGCTCCAACTGGTTGAACCATAAACTCTTGAATATCAACATTATTATCAGCATGCTCTCCACCGTTAATGATATTCATCATAGGCACTGGTAAGCTATATATACCTGGTGTGCCATTTAAATCGGCAATATGTTCAAATAATTGCACGCCTTTATCAGCTGCTGCAGCTTTTGCTACCGCTAATGACACAGCCAAAATAGCATTTGCACCAAATTTTTCTTTATTTTCGGTACCGTCTAAATCAATCATGATTTTATCGATGTTGGTTTGCTCTAATGCATTTTGACCAATTAAAGCGGGTGTAATGTCATTTCTAATAGCAGCCACTGCATTTAATACACCTTTACCTAGATAACGAGTTTTATCACCGTCACGTAACTCTAGCGCTTCTCTAGAGCCCGTAGATGCGCCTGATGGTGCAGCAGCACGTCCCCAAGCACCTGATTCTAGATAAACGTCAGCTTCTACGGTTGGGTTACCGCGAGAATCCATGATTTCACGAGCGAAAATTTTACTGATATTTGACATTACTGTTCCTTTACAAACTTTAAAATTAAATTTCTATTAAATTATGTTGCCTGGTCACTCTGCATCATCCCTATTTACAAGACCTAACGTTCATCCTGAACATAAAAAACCGCAGCAATGGCTACGGTTTGTAATGTTAATTGAACTAACTTGATTGCTGTTTTTGATAGTCAAAAGAGGCAGCAACAAAGCTTTCAAATAATGGGTGTCCATCACGCGGAGTTGAATTAAACTCGGGATGGAACTGCCCAGCAACAAACCATGGGTGATCTGGAATTTCAATCACCTCAACTAAACTTTTATCGGTAGATAAACCTGAAAACACTAAACCTGCGTTGCTTAATTGTTCTCGGTAGTTATTATTTACCTCAAAACGGTGACGGTGTCTTTCATTAATTGTTTCACTACCATATACGTCGCAGACCTTGGTACCTTTCACAAGGTGACACAATTGTGAGCCTAAACGCATAGTTCCACCTAAATCAGAATCTTCGCTGCGATACTCTACTTGACCCTCTTCATCTAGCCATTCACTTATTAATCCAACGACTGGGTAAGGGGTTTGGTCATTAAATTCGGTACTATGAGCATCCGTTAAACCAGCAACATTACGGGCATATTCAATTAATGCCACTTGCATTCCTAAACAAATTCCTAAATAAGGTATCTTATTTTCTCGAGCATATTGTGCAGTAATAATTTTACCTTCAACACCACGTTCACCAAAGCCGCCAGGAACAAGAATTGCGTCTAGATCTTTTAACAATTCGGTGCCTTTCACTTCCACATCTTGTGAGTCAACGTATTTAATATTTACCGTAACTTGGTTTTTAAGGCCAGCATGCTTTAATGCTTCGTTGACCGATTTGTAAGCATCGGGCAATTCAATGTATTTACCAACCATACCAATAGACACTTCACCTTTAGGGTTCGCTTCATGGTATAGCACTTCTTCCCACTCAGTTAAATCAGCTTCAGGCACGTCTAAAGCAAAGCGTTTAGTCACTAGCTCATCTGTGCCTTGAGATTTCAACAATGCTGGAATTTTATAAATACTGTCAACATCTCGCATCGAAATGACAGCTCTTTCTTCAACATTACAAAACAAAGCAATTTTAGCGCGTTCTGAATTTGGCAGTGCTCTATCTGAACGGCAAACCAAAATATCAGGAAAAATACCAATCGAGCGTAAATCTTTTACTGAATGCTGCGTTGGTTTTGTTTTTATTTCTCCTGCTGCAGCAAGATAAGGCACAAGTGTTAAGTGCATAAACATTGCTCGCTCACGACCAACTTCTGTCGCTAGTTGACGTATGGCTTCTAAAAAAGGTTGCGACTCAATATCACCAACCGTACCGCCTACCTCAACCATAGCAACATCATAACCCTCAGCGCCCGCTATCACGCGACGCTTAATGTCATTTGTAATGTGAGGTATCACTTGAATTGTTGCGCCTAAAAACTCTCCCTTACGTTCACGAGCTAATATATCTTGATAAATACGGCCCGTAGTAAAGTTATTACGCTTTGTCATTTTAGTGCGAATAAAACGCTCATAATGACCTAAATCTAAATCTGTTTCTGCGCCGTCTTCAGTAACAAATACTTCACCATGTTGAATAGGGCTCATGGTGCCAGGATCGACATTAATATAAGGGTCAAGTTTCAGCATGGTTACTTTCAAACCACGTGCTTCAAGTATTGCAGCCAACGAAGCTGCTGCAATACCTTTACCAAGAGACGAAACTACGCCGCCAGTAACAAAAATATATCTAGTTGTCATGTCTACACCGATGTAAGGGAAATACAGAAATTTTGTGCTTTATCGTTTTTAATCAAAGTTTAGTTCTTGGCACTTATTTTAGTTGAAAAATCACTAAAAATAAGGCAAAAAAACCATAAAGCAGGACGGGAAAGCATTATACTTAAAATCAAGACTAACAACAATAACAACAAAGCATTCAATATGAGAAAAAATCATTTTTTTGTTTACTGTTAATCGTTATGATACTTGTGTAATTTTTATTGGAGCTTGCTATGCAAAACAATCTCGAAAAAGTTTTCTCTGCCATTGATGATATTAATGGCCAAGACATCAATGTCACTTTATCTAATGGTATCGAACATCCAAAAGAGTTAATTTATGGGCAACGCATGACAGCATGTTTAACGCAATATTGGCCACAAGCTAATGAATTATTGCAAATTGCTGTACGTGCTCAGCATATCAAACGGTGGCAGTTGAAGCGTACTGAATTTACTCAAAATAAGGCTGGTTATTATCAATGGCGTATAGCGTTGGGGAAATTTCACGCAGAGCTTACAGCAGAGATAATGCAAGAGCATGGCTATAGCCAAGAGCAAGCCGAACAAACAGCATGCATTATTCGTAAAGAAAATTTAAAGCGTAATGCCGACAGTCAAACCATGGAAGATGTCGCCTGTTTAGTTTTTCTTACCTACTACTTTGATGATTTTGCCAAGCAATACATTGAACAAGATAATGAAGAGAAAATAATTCGAATTGTACAGTTAACTTGGAAAAAAATGTCTGAAGAAGCTCACGATATAGCACTTAAATTGACATTACCTGAGCATTTAGCTGCTTTAGTTGGCAAAGCGTTAGGCTAATATTCTTGACTTAATAAATACGGTTGGGCGTTTTGTGTTTGCTGCTTTAGTTGGCAAAGCGTTTGGTTAATATTCTTGACTTAATAAATACGGTTGGGCGTTTTGTGTTTGCTGCTTTAGTTGGCAAAGCGTTTGGTTAATATTCTTGACTTAATAAATACGGTTGGGCGTTTTGTGTTTGCTGCTTTAGTTGGCAAAGCGTTTGGTTAACATTACTCAGTTAAAATATGTTGCTGGGCGTTTTGTTTAAGCAAAAACTCCTCAAGCTCTATTGCCGGTACCGCTTTACTAAAAAAATAACCTTGTGCAATATCGCAGCCCATTTCCTTCAACAGTTCAAAATGGGCTTTTGTTTCAACCCCTTCAGCCACAACAGCCATATTTAATTCATGCCCTAGCACAATGCACGTTTTTACTATCGCCTTAGCTTCTTTATCTCTGAGCATAGCGAAAACAAAACTTTGATCTACTTTTAACTCTGAAAAAGGAATTTTATGAAGTTGAGATAATGACGAATAGCCCGTGCCAAAATCATCAATCGACAAACCTAAGCCTTTAAGTCTTAATCTTGTCAGAATATCTAATGAAGTGACCAACTCTCCCATTAGTGCACTTTCCGTTACCTCTAGCGTTAGCATACTTGGTGTGATTTTCTTTTCAGAAAGTAATGCGCTAACTTGCTCTGGCAGAGATAAACTGGTGATATTATCAGCAGAAACATTAACCGAAACATGAATATGGTACCCTTTTTGACTCCAAATAAATTCTTGTTCTACAGCTTGACGTAAAACTTCATTGGTCAATATTTCCATCCAACCATTAGCTTCCGCTATAGCAATAAATTGATCAGGAAAAACCAAGCCTTTTTCAGGATGGCGCCACCGAACTAGTGCTTCACAGGCATGACATTCATTACTGGCTATATGAATTTGCGGTTGATAGTACAAGACGAGCTGTTTTTGTTGTATTGCCTCTAACAACTCTTGAGGATCAATTCCTCGGTCTGGATGACTTAGTGACTCTTTAATTTCTCTCGATTTATTTAATGCCACTCTCGAATAAAACTTTAGCAATACTTGTTGAAAGTCTTTTAAATATATAGGCTTGGTTATGGTTCGTAAAATATGTAGATTATGCTCGTATCCTAATTTTTGGGCTGAGTGTAAAACACTAATATCATGGCCACTCATTAGTATTAATGTCGGTGGGTTTTCCATTTTTGCTAAACGGCGCATTACTTCAATGCCATCCATTTCAGGCATGTTTAAATCAAGTACCATTAGGCTGTTTTCTTCAAAAGTACTTACTTGTTCAAAAAAAACATTACCTCGTAAAAAAGCGTTGCAAGTCAAGCCAACACTTTCAATCATGTCCTGTATTAATGACAACATATCCTCATCATCATCAAGTAAATACACCTTCCCTAAGATCACTAACTACCCTCCTTGCGAAAGACCAACATCATTTGACTAATAAGAAAAAAAGTAGATTTATGCGAGTTCTTTTCTAAATTAATTAGATGATTTGATTTAATATCCATAACCAATTAACAATGCGTTAAGAATTCATTATCTTAAAGTGTAGAAGTGATTGAGTATATTTCCATCGAAAACTTGAAACTAAGTATATTTTTCATTGACTCGAGAAACATTCAGCTATGCAAAGCTAACTATATTCTCATGTATATTCATTGAAGGGCGTGTTTTTAGCTATGTTTTTTGACTGAAAAAAGATAAGAAGTCATTTATTTAAAGCACAAAACTCATTTTACTTATTAGAACTTTTAAATCGCATACAAATTATTTGCTAACGGGTAAGCGCCATAAGAAGATGAATGGGCCTAAAACGAGTAAGAAAACTAACAAAGTTAGCATAATACTTTGCAGTAAATAACCAGACCAGACAACAGATAACACTATTGTTAATAAAGCTACCCTCTTGGCTTTCCTAGGAATACTACGATGCTGCTGCCATTCATGGATAAGTGGACCGAAAGTTTTGTTATTAAGCAACTTACGTTGCATCCTAGGGGATGATTTAGCAAAACAACCTGTAGCCATAATTAAAAACACAGTAGTTGGTAGAATGGGAAGAATTGCACCTAAGATTGCTAAACCAACACAAAACATCCCTGAAGCCTTCCATAAAAACACTTTTACTTTGCTACGTGTCGATATAGGAACAGGACATTCGCTTAAGGGATTACTTGGCTCTACTATGGTTTGTTGACTTTGATTCACAACTCGCTCCCTATTTTAAATCCATTTACAAATTAGCTTTAACTTGTACTTTAACTTTGTTGTTTGTATCGCGACTTTTTCTAATCAAAGTAGTATCGCTTTGTGTTCTATTAGTTTTAACTAAAGACTTTGCCAGCCTGTCATAAAGCAGTACATTGACAGATGCAGCTAAATTCATACATCCCACTGTAGGTACATAGACAACGTCATCCGCACAATTAATCACCGACTGGCTGATAGTGCCATCTTCAGGTCCAAAAATATAAAGTGCCTGATCTGGGTGTTCAAAATGAGGTAGTGGTGTCGCCCCTTCAACTAAGTCCACACAAATAATTCTAGTTGCTTCTGGTAAATTTTCCAGCCCGGCTTTAATATTTTTAAAATCGTCAGTGGCAACTAATGGAATTTTGTCACGAGCATTTTTAGTGTCTGTATTATGTTTGGCACCGCTATATTTTGTTGCATTCGCATAACGTTGTCCGGTATAGAGTACTTGGTCTACGCTATAACAACCTGCCGCGCGCATAATTGCACCAACATTACTAGGACTTTTAGGATTGGTTAAACCAATCGTTACATGACTATTCTCAACCTGTAACTCTTTTCCCAACGTGATAGTGGATAATAATAATTTAGTCATCACTTTGCTTCTCTTCGGCTTTTACCTGTTGCCAATATTGTTCTAATTGTGCCAAATCGTGCTGTGAAAAATCTCGCTTTGATTGACGCACTTGCTCTTCTACACCATGAAACCTATGTGTAAATTTTTGATTAGCTCGACGTAGTAGTGTTTCAGGATCTTCTTTGATATGACGACATAAATTAACAACGGCAAACATTAAATCACCTAGCTCCTCACTTAACGCTGCTTGGCAAATATTTTCAGCTTCTAACTCATCTTTAACTTCAAGCACTTCTTCTTCAATTTTAGCAAAAACATCGTTAATATTATGCCAATCAAAGCCAACATGTGAGCAACGCTTTTGAATTTTAGCTGCCTGAGATAAAGCAGGTAGGTTTTTAGGAATATCGGCTAAAATGCTCAAATCTTTTTGTTGATTTTTATTTTGCCGCTCTTTGGATTTTTCATTTTCCCAGTTTGCTTTTATTTGAGCATCACTGTTTAAATCAACATCACCGAACACATGAGGGTGACGGCGTATCAGCTTTTCACAAATAGAGTCTACTACAGAATCGAAATCAAATAATTGCTGTTCTTGACCTAGCTGACTATAAAAAATCACTTGAAACAACAAGTCACCTAATTCTTTATTTAATTCTGCAAAGTCATTTTGTTCAATAGCGTCAACAACTTCATAAGCCTCTTCAATTGTATGAGCAGTTATAGAAGTAAAATTCTGCTTTATATCCCATGGGCACCCTGTCTCAGGGTCGCGAAGTTGGCTCATAATCCAACGTAATTTTTCTATGGAAGGGGTACTGTCAATATTAAGATTTTGCATTTACTTTCCTTGCAAGGCGTAATTGCCTTACCAAACATATACTTTGAAACGGCTAATACTGCATTGGGCAGCTTATAGGCGCTTTACTTCTAATACATCATCAAGTTGATGAAGCTTATCCAAAACTCGAGTTAATAACTCACTACTCGTCACCTCCATTTTAACCTTCATACTCATAGTTTGCTTGGCACTATCGGTATGACTTTCAATACCTATAATACTGACTTTTTCATTAGCAATAATAGTAGATATATCTCGAAATAATCCCTGACGATCACTGGCAATAATTTGTGCTACGGCTTGGTAACTTTGTTTATCATCAAGTCCCCATTGTACTTCAACAAAGCGCTCTGGTTGTTGAAGTAATACACTAGCGAATTGCTCACAATCTTGGCGATGAACTGAGATTCCTCGTCCCTGAGTGATAAAGCCTGAAATCAAATCGCCCGGTACAGGGGAGCAACATTTGGCCATATGAGTAAGTAAATTACCGACACCTGAAACGGTAATACCATTATTGTCACCTGTGGCACTTTTCCCTACTTGAGACTCTCTTACTAGACTTTGAGGGTCTAACTGCTCAACTGGTTTAAACTTATCTTCAAGCTGTTTAAAATAATTAATTACTTGCTGTAAGCGCGCATTACCGGAACCGATAGCAGCATACAGATCTTCAATTGTTTTTACATTAAAGCGAATAGCGGCATCTTTTAGTATCGCTTGAGTAATGGTTAAATCACCCAATTTTGCTAACTCAGCATCGAGTAACTCTTTCCCTTGTGCTAAATGCTTATCTCGGTCTTGAAGCTTAAAAAAGTGCTGTACTTTAGCTCTAGCGCGTGATGAATGGATATAATGCAAACTGGGGTTTAACCAATCACGACTTGGGTTAGGTTGTTTACTGGTTAACACTTCGACCTGATCCCCAGTTTTCAATCGATGAGTAAAAGGTACAATTTTGCCAAATACTTTTGCACCAATACAGCAATGCCCAACATTTGAATGGATATAGTAAGCAAAATCTAATGGGGTAGCGCCCATAGGTAGATCAATGACATCACCTGACGGTGTGAATACGTAAATCCTGTCTTCAAAAACTTGCGAGCGTAATTCTTCTAATAAATCGCCACTTTGCGCTACATCATCTTGCCATTGTAATATTTTGCGTAACCAACCAATTTTATCATCAAAACTATTACTTTTACCGCTAGCATTGCCTTCTTTATAGCGCCAATGTGCTGCAACCCCTAGTTCAGCATCATCATGCATTTGCTGTGTTCTAATTTGCACCTCAATTGACTTCCCTTCAGGGCCGACAACAACAGTATGAATGGATTGATAACCGTTTGGCTTAGGTGTGGCTACATAATCGGAGAATTCTTTCGCTAAATGACGCCATTGTGTATGCACAATACCAAGGGCGGAATAACAATCTTGTACTTTTTCAACAACTACACGTACAGCTCGAACATCAAATAATTGTTCAAAATCAAGGGATTTTTGCTGCATTTTTTTCCAAATACTATAAATATGCTTAGGCCGACCATCTACTGAACCGTTAATTTGTAATGCGGTTAATTGCTCATTTAAATTACCTACATAATTACTCATATATCGCTCTCGTTCTAGACGAGTTTCATCGAGTAATCTAGCAATCTTTTTGTAAACTTGCGGGTGAAGATAGCGAAAAGAAATATCTTCCAACTCCCATTTTAACTGTCCTATACCTAGTCGATTCGCTAGAGGCGCGTATATACTTGCACTTTCTTTCGCAGCTAATACTCGTGTTTCTTCATCACTATTTTTTTGCGCTCGTAAATCACAAAGGCGTTCAGCAAGTTTGATGACAACGGCGCGTACATCTTCAACCATTGCCAACAACATTCGACGAATATTATCAATATTGCCCGCACTATTTTGCTGTCTTAGACCTTTAATAGCAGCCATTTTTTCAACGCCTTGGCAAAGCATAACAATATCTTTACTGAAATGTTCGTTAACAAACTGCTCTTCGATTAAATGGCTTTCAATTAAAGGTGTTAAAAAAGCAGCGGATAAAGAATCCGCATCTAGATTCAGTCCTGAGAGAATCTCAACCATCTCCATTGACTTGAGTAAACTCACTTCTTGCTCCTGAAAAAAATGAGCTACTTTTTCCCATGAATATTCAAGTGCTTGTTGCTTTGTTGTTGATAACTCTTGTTCTGTTAACCAGTGTTTAAAATCGACACTGACAACTTGATGAGATTTTCGCACCGAAACCATGTTCTTTCCTTTGTATAAGTAGGATATACCTTATTATTTGGCTCTATTGCTGAAACAATACCATAGTCTCAACATGCTTTGTTTGCGAAAACATATCGACTAGACCAATTTTTTCAATTTTATAACCTTTTGCCAGTAGCAACTGGCTATCTCGTGCCAATGTTGCAGGATCGCAACTGATATATAAAACGGTAGGAACCGCTAATTTTATCACTTGCTCAAGCGCTAATTCTGCACCTGCTCTAGCTGGATCAAGTAGCACTTTAGTGAATTTGTGTTTTGTCCATTGATGATCAGGGCTGGTTTCTTTGCTAGTTAGCCAATGGCTATTTAAGTCAGCTTGGAAAAAACTGCAGTTGTCAATTTGATTCGAAGTGGCATTGGTATGGGCTTTATCAACCATACTCTGTACACCTTCAACCCCGACCACCTTATTCACCTTTTTTGCAAGAGGCAGGCTAAAATTCCCTAAACCACAAAACAAGTCTAACACCAGATCGCTTTTTTGAGGCTGCAACCATGTAAGTGCTTGCTCAACCATAGCGACATTCACTTGCTGGTTTACCTGAATAAAATCACTGTGTGCAAAATTAATGACGACATCATCAATTAGACGATAGCTTAAATCCTCACAATTATTGTTCTTAGACGTAATATTCCGAGCTTTTTCATCCGTCTCATCTTCTTGAAAAAATAGCTGCCATTGATTGTTCTCTGCATATTGTTGCCAGAGCAATAGGTCTTGCTCATTCAGTTTTCTAATCTGTCTTATCACTAACGTCAATACACTTTGAAAATTTTCTTTATGTTCAGTACAGATAACTTCAATATGACCAATGGCTTTTTTAACACTCAGTTTAGCGATGAGTTCTTTCAATATCATAAATACATTACTTGCTGGTTCTGCAAGTACAGGACATGATTTGATATTTATTAGCTGATTAGTCGCTTTTTGCCTAAAACCAATTATTGCCTGTGCATTTTTATCAAATTGTACGCCTATCCTTGCTTTTCTCCGATAATGATAGGGAGAACTCGTTATAGCCGATTGCCATGGTAAATGCTCAATAACGCTTTTTGGAATACCGCTACGAGAAAATAATTCTGCTACTTTCCGTTGTTTAAAGATAATCTGCTCTTGATAGTCAAGGTGTTGTAAATCACAACCTCCACAAGCACCAAAATGTGAACACTTAGCTATCACCCGCTGGCTACTTTCGGTGTTAATTTTTAACAACTTGCCTTTGGCATACTTGTTTTTCTGCTCAACTATCTTAATTTCAATATCTTCATTAGCTAAGCTGCCACTGATAAATATCGGTTTATTTTTATAATAAGCAACGCCGCAGCCATTTAAGTCTAGTTTCTTTATTCTTACTATGAGCTTATCTTTATCTAACCCTAGTACTGGCTTTTTGTTACTTGCTTTAAAAAAGTTTGCCACGATTAGCGCTTCCTGTGTTTATAAGCTATATATTTTTAAATGCTTATGACATTATAAGGTTATTATTTTACACCAGTTATCTTATTAAGTAACACGGAATGATTTATAAGAAATGCATAAAATAAGCCTCAAAGATTGGGTAGTACTATTAACTATTGTGCCAACTGCTTTAATTGGTTTTGGCCTTGCTGGCTATTTTTCATATAACCGCAGTGTTGAACTAAATGAATTCTTAACGCTTAGAGCTCATAGTATTATAGAGCCCCTAGCTATCACCAGTAAGACCGCGCTTATTGAGAACGACCGTGAAGGACTACGTACTATTGTCAGTGCTGCCCATCGCAGTCAATCAAGCTTAATCAAAAGCATCGCAATTTTCACCTTAGATAATCAAATTTTTGTTACCAGCGCTTACCATGGCAATACCAACTTAATGCGGTTAAAGGCTGGTGATAAAACACCAACGTATACCAAGGGTCAGTATTCAGACGATTTTATTATTTTTAGAACGCCCATTTTAGAAGAACGAATGGAGAACAAAAATGAGCCTGAAATTTTAGGTTATATTGCCATTCATGTCGACAGAAGCCAGGTTGTCTTTAAGCAGCAAAGTCACTATATCATCGCATTTACCATGGCTTTTCTCTCCGTTCTTTTAAGTGGTATTTTTGCTTTGAAATTGATCAAAAATGTGGCAAAACCAGTTAATTCTATGATACATGCCATTGACCGTATCCGCGAAGGAAAGCTAGAAAGCCGTGTTACCGGACAACTTGTTGGCGAGCTTAATTTTTTGAAAACGGGGATTAATGCCATGGCTCAATCGCTTGGCAATTACCAAAATGAAATGCAAGGTAGCATTGATCAAGCCACCATAGACTTACGTGAAAGTTTAGAGCAGTACGAAGTCCAAAATGTTGAATTGAGCATATCTAAGAAGAAAGCCCAAGAAGCAAATAAAATAAAGTCTGAATTTTTAGCCAATATGAGCCATGAATTACGTACGCCTTTAAATGGTGTAATTGGCTTTACCAGACAAGTATTGAAAACACCGTTAAGCGACTCACAAAGAGATTATTTACAAACGATAGATAGATCTGCCAACAACTTACTCACTATCATTAACGATATTCTCGACTTCTCTAAACTTGATGCCGGTAAAATGGTAATTGAAACTATTCCTTTTTCACTAAGAGAATCTATAGAAGAAAGTTTAACCCTACTTGCTCCTAGCGCACATAAAAAAGAACTAGAATTATCGGTCAAAATAGATAATTCAATACCTGATTCATTGTTAGGTGATGCCATGCGCATTAAGCAAATCATGAGCAATCTAGTGAGTAATGCCATTAAGTTTACTCAATATGGTTCAGTTGTCATTGATGTCACCTTTAAGGTAATAAATGCTAAACGAGCCGCGGTGAAAATAACCGTTAATGATACGGGTATAGGTATGAATAGCGATCAACAACAAGCTATTTTTAAGGCTTTTGCTCAAGCAGATCAAACAATTACTCGGCTACATGGTGGTACAGGTTTAGGCTTGGTTATTTGCCAACGACTCGCCTATGAAATGAAAGGTGATGTAGGCTTTAGCTCCAAAGAAAATAATGGCTCAACGTTCTGGTTTAATTTTGAGTGTGGGGTGAATACTGTATCCTTAGCGGGAGGACTTGATCACCAACGCCTAGAAAACAAGTCAATTTTATATTATGAGCCACACCCTCATACGAGAGCGTCTACCTGCGACACATTGATAGATTGGCAAATGCAAGTCACGCAAGTAGAGAGTATAAAGCAGTTAAATGAAATACTTGCACATGAAAAAGCTAAAACGGGTAGCAGTTTTGATTATGCCTTAATAGGTCATGATAGAACAGCTACAGCACTGAGTGATCTGAAGAAAATAATTGCCTTGGTAAAACCTCAAATCTCTAATATTCACTTAGCAATAAACAGTAATTCACCAAGCTTACAAGACGCTTTGCTTGCCAGTGGCGCACTAAGTTGTTTAAGCAAACCTATGACTATAAATAAACTTTATAGTGCGTTACTTGCTGAGCCAGAGAGTTTAGCTATTCCAAGTAAACAAATACTGCCAATTAAGGTATTAGCCGTTGATGATAATGAAGCTAATTTAAAATTAATCAATGCTTTACTGCTTGAACAAGTGCATGAAGTTGTATTAGCAGATAACGGTATGAAAGCATTTGAGCTATGCAAGACTGAAAGTTACGCATTAATATTTATGGATATTCAAATGCCAATAATGGATGGCATAAGCACACTCAAAATGATAAGAGATAACTCTATCAATAAAAAAACGCCTATCATTGCCGTTACAGCACATGCATTAAGTGGAGAAAAAGAGAAAATGCAAAAGCAGGGTTTCAATGCTTATATGACAAAACCTATTGACGAAACAATGCTTAGCCATATTATTTATGAATACTGTGATGTGAATTACTTTATAAATAATACGGCTGAAAATACCCCATTACCAACATTTTCTCAAACTATGCCTTCGAAAATTGAAGGAGTAACTAAAGTGATTGACTGGTCATTAGCATTAGAAAGAACAGGTGGTAAAGAAGAATTAGCCAAAGAAATGTTAGCCGGTTTAATAAAAGGGTTAGTGGGTAACCAAAAAGGTATTAGCCAAGCCTTAGTGAATCAAAATAGAACAGAGTTAAAGAGCTTAATACATAAACTTAATGGTGCATGTTGTTATACCGGCGTACCTAGTTTGTCTAGAGTTTGTCTAGAGCTTGAAACGCAATTAAAGAAAGAGGTTCCTTTAGATAGTTTAGAACCTGAGTTCTTAGAGTTTTTTGAACAAATAGCATTAGTTTCTGCGCAAGCGCCTAAACTACTTGCTCAATTAAATGAGGAAGTGTCTTAATTAGAATATTAATCTCGAATATTGACGCTTGGTGAAGTATTTATTTCACCGTCTTCTGTAATAGCCGCCACCCCAGAACTACAAGTTAAAATGGCTAAGCTTCTCCCTTGTTCATTACGTACAAATGATAATTCATAACCAAATTTACCCAAACTACTCGCAGAAAACTTCTGTGCCAATGATAATTTATTCCACCAAATAGATTGCTCAGGCGCTCGCTGGCGTCTTTCAAGCATTGGTTTTTCTTGTGCCTGCATGACCATTCCTTATTAATACAACCTATAGCCATCATACTAAACGACTACAATTAAAGATTAAACACACGATTACTCTGATCTTAGTGTAGTACAAAAAACCACCAAAAAAAACTTTAGTATCTTTTTTAATAATGAACTTTTCTAACTCTATGAAAGGGTGACAAAAGCAGTTGCATAGTGTTTTTCATCAGCCAAAGAAATATGCCAATGACTGGCTTTCAACGTATGGGCGATTTCCAAAGCTCTGGATGATAGTTCAAGTATAGGTTGCCCACTTGCTAATGACTTAATTTCAATGTGCTGAAATGATACACCAGCGGCGATGCCGGTTCCCAATGCTTTAGCAGTGGCTTCTTTACCCGCCCAACGTTTGGCAAGATAGCGAGCACCTGTTGTAGCTGAAGACGAATTAATTGTACAAAGGTGTTGGTATTCACTCGGAGTCAATATTCTTTTTGCGAGTCTTTCACGCGTCGTATCACTCATGGCAACGATACGGTTTATCTCAATTATATCAGTACCAATACCAACTACAGGCATGCTCATTCCTTTAGCTACTTTGTTATAGTAAACATTATCATTAACTAATGATTAGATATTAACATATTAGCTTCTAGCTTCTAGCTTCTAGCATCAACGCTTTCATATCTCTAACGGCTTTATCAAGGCCATCAATTACGGCCCTAGCGATAATAGCATGGCCAATATTTAACTCTATTATTTCTTCAATTGCCGCAATAGGTTTTACATTAAAGTAATTTAATCCATGTCCAGCATTAACTTTTAAGCCGATACCATGCGCGTATTTTATACCTTCAATTAAACGAGCCAATTCTTTTTGTTGAGCTGATTCATCTTTTGCATCAGCATAATGACCCGTATGAATTTCAATATAGGGTGCACCACTTGCCAAAGCGGCATCAATTTGAGCTTTATCGGCGTCAATAAATAGGCTAACTTGCGTGCCAACTACGGCTAATTTTTCAACAGCTTTTGATACCTTAGCAAGCTGAGAGACCACATCTAGCCCTCCTTCAGTGGTAAGCTCTTCTCTTTTTTCAGGCACTAAACAACAAAAAGCAGGCTTTACATCACAAGCAATTGCAACCATTTCATCAGTAACAGCCATTTCAAAATTCATCCGCGTATGCAATGTTTGTTTTAACACATGAATATCACGGTCTTGAATATGTCGTCTGTCTTCTCTCAAATGTACGGTAATACCATCTGCTCCCGCATGTTCCGCCACACTTGCAGCATAGACAGGATCGGGATAATTTGTGCCCCTAGCTTGGCGTAAGGTAGCAATGTGATCTACATTCACACCTAAAAGTAATTCACTCATGTTTTTCTCTCTTATTTTTGGTAAACAAATTCCGACTGTTTAAAGGTTTTCCATCCAGCAAGTGGTCGATAACATCGCGCATTAGCAATTTAAACGTATGCTCTACTACTTTGCTAGTAAGTGGCGTCTCATGATGAACATACGCTGCAATTGATTGTAAGTGTTCAGTATAAAACCACTTTGTAGTGATATTCTTAACACTGTATGTATACGCTGGCATAAAACCATGCTCGGCTAGATGATAGAAGCCAACAACGTTTTCATTATTTTGCTCGAACACAGGGCCAAAATCAAAAGATACGCCTAATTCAGCCAGTAAGCATAGCTCAAACTTTCTTAACTGAGGAGCAATGGGCAAGCCATCAGCGAGTGCTGAAAGTGTTAATTGGTACTGGCTAAATAAAGCTTCACATCTTATATCGTCGTTCAACAAACGTACCAGCAACTCATTGACGTAAAAGCCGCTATATAAGCTGTATTTCCTTAAAGAAAGCGAGTTACCTGCTGATTCAATTTGGGTAATTCGTTTTAAATCTGCATCGCTCCCCTTAATGGTTATTTTCAATGGGAGAAAGGGTTGGATCATGCCTTTTTTGATAGAACGCTTGGATTGACCAACAAAGACAAGTGCAGACATTTTACCTTCATGCTCAGTTAATAACTCGACTAACTGTTGATTCTCTTGAAAAGGCCTCGCATGTAATACAAAGGCCTGTAGCTCTATCTGTTTATTTGACATTCTTGTTGTGAACTATACTTCCCATGATTGTATCAATTAAACTCCGATGATTAGCTAGAGTAATCATCGCCATACCCTAAACTTCGTAAAGCTCGTTCATCATCAGCCCAACCAGATTTCACTTTCACCCAAGTTTCTAAAAACACTTTACTATCAAATAAACTTTCCATATCACGTCTTGCCTCTTGACCTATGGTTTTTAAACGTTCGCCTTTATTGCCAATAACCATACGCTTTTGACTGTCACGTTCAACAAGTATTAAGGCGTTTATATGTATAATGCCTTTCTCATCCATTTTAAATTGTTCAATTTCTACTGTAGTTGAGTATGGCAGTTCATCACCGGTGAATCGAATAAGTTTTTCCCTAATAATCTCAGATGCCATGAATCGACTTGAGCGGTCGGTGATATGATCTTCTGGGAACCAAAAGTCACTTACAGGCAAACTTTCTAAGCAAAGCTTACTAATAGTATCAACACCGTGACCTTTACTAGCTGAGCTTGGCACGATATCACTAAAATCATGCATAGCGCCAAGCTTTTGTAAATGAGGCAGCAATTCATCTTTATTGACAATATTGTCAATTTTGTTAACGACCAAAATACAAGGCGAACCACTTTTTTTAATTTTATTCAGTACTAATTCATCATCTGACGTCCAATGAGTACCTTCAACTAAGAAAACAATCAACTCTACTTCTGCAATAGAGCTAGTGGCAGCACGGTTCATCAAACGATTAATTGCGCGCTTTTCTTCTGAGTGCAAACCAGGTGTATCTACCAGAATAGCTTGTCTATTTTCTTGAGTAAGAATGCCTAAAATTCGATGACGT
The DNA here is from genome assembly GCA_913062815.1 of uncultured Colwellia sp. Classification (GTDB taxonomy): domain Bacteria; phylum Pseudomonadota; class Gammaproteobacteria; order Enterobacterales; family Alteromonadaceae; genus Colwellia. Next base: position 106,668 of record CAJXWZ010000007.1, read on the forward strand.
GTGGTTTGTGGCTTGCGAGAAGTGATGCTAATCTTCTGTCCAAGCAAAGCATTTAACAATGTCGATTTACCAACATTAGGCCGGCCAACAATGGCGATTAACCCTGCATGAGTAGTTTCTTGATTCATGGCTATTTTACCCTTTTACTTTGCTGCTTAAATTGTACTTTAATGAATTATTTTGGTGCTGACGTTTTTGTATTGACTTGATTTATTTTAGCATTCTTCGTGGAGTCAGTATGTTCAAGTAATAACAACACTTGTTGCGCTGCTGCCTGTTCAGCCTTGCGTCTACTGGTGCCTTTGGCAATGACATCGGTATCGATGACTGACGTAACACAGCGAACCGTAAACTGTTGATTATGTGATTGCCCGCTAGTGTCTATAACATCATACACGGGTAAGGATATTTTTCGACCTTGTAAGTATTCTTGTAGACGTGTTTTCGGATCTTTTTGCTCGTTTCCTGGCTTAATAGCACTCAAACGTTCGGCAAACCAATTTAAAATCAACTGCTTGCAACGACTAATATTTGAGTCTAAATACACTGCACCAATAATCGCTTCAATGGCATCTTCTAAAATAGACTCTCGTCTATGGCCGCCACTTTTTAGTTCGCCTGGCCCCAAGATTAAATGCTCACCTAAATTAAAATCTCTGCCAATTTCAGCTAACGTCACTCCTCTTACTAGGCTTGAACGCATGCGTGTTAAATCGCCTTCATCATGTTTGGGAAATTTTTCAAATAATGCTTCAGCAATAACAAACCCTAAAATGGAATCACCTAAAAACTCTAACCTCTCATTATGAAGCCCTTTAGCACTGCGATGCGTAAGCGCTTGAATAAGTAACTCCGGTTGAGTAAAACTATAACCAATATTTTTTGATAAACGTGTGATGGCTATAGTCTTAGCATGGTTTTTAGCCTTCATTAGATTATGGCACCAATACGTTCGAAACGTACATTAGTTGGTATCCACTGAGGTAAAAAGGAGTCATCGCTACGGTCAAAGTCAAAACTCATCCAAATGGCTACCGCTTGACCGACTAGGTTCTCTTCTGGAACAAAGCCCCAAAAACGTCCATCGAGTGAATTATCTCGGTTATCGCCCATCACAAAATAATGGCCTGCAGGTACCAAAAATTCATCTTGAGCTGTACCCGCTTGTTGAAAATAATGCCCCGTTCTTGGTAGGGTATTTTGATCATTTAGCAGATTGTGCGTTTTGTTGAACATGCTAGCTTCAAATTGATTCATTCCTTGTTCTGCATCTGGTCCTTGATACTTATTGGTAAAAGTATTAGCAACTTGCACGTATTCAGGACATTTGACATCAGATTCTTTACAGCTTTGTTTTATATATATCGACTTATTTCGATAAATAATGCGATCGCCAGGTAAACCAATTACGCGTTTTATATAGTCAATTCGGGGGTCTCTTGGATATTTAAAGACCACGACATCGCCCCGTTCAGGTAAACCGATATCAATAAATTTGTTACGTACTACCGGATCTTTTAAGCCATAGTTAAACTTGTTAACTAAAATAAAATCTCCATCTAGTAATGTTGGCATCATCGAGCCCGAAGGAATCTGAAATGGCTCATAAATGAAAGATCGTAAAATCAACACAAAAGCGATGACAGGGAATATTTGCACTGACGTGTCAACTAATGGGGAAGGCTCCATTAGAGTTGCTATCGTTTCCTTCGGTAAATCAACCGCACTTTGTGCTTTAGCAACGGCTTGTGCCTCAACAGCTTTTAATTTTCTCTGTGGAGCTAAATAAAATTTGTCAGCAAACCAGACCAAGCCAGTTATTACCGTGATAATAACCAAAATAATTGAAAAATAAACGGCCATATTGTTCCTTTAAAATTGTCGGTGGGGCACGCCCAATAAGTGGTATCCGTAGGACAATGCATGTTTTGCATTGTCTAATAAATGACATCCGTGTAACAAAAAGCTAAGACCTACAGGTTACTTATCTAATTTGAGTACAGCTAAAAACGCTTCTTGAGGTACTTCCACATTTCCCACTTGCTTCATGCGTTTTTTACCTTCTTTTTGTTTCTGTAGTAATTTCTTCTTACGGCTTATATCACCCCCGTAACACTTTGCCGTTACATTCTTCCGTAATTGCTTCACTGTAGTTCGAGCAATCACGTTATTACCAATAGCAGCTTGAATAGCAATATCAAACATTTGACGATGGATAAGCTCTTTTAATTTATCAACAAGCAAACGGCCACGAGAAACTGAGTTACCTCTATGGGTGATCATAGCCAATGCATCAACTCTATCACCATTAATCATGACATCGACACGTACCATATCCGCGGTTTCAAAGCGGATAAAATGATAGTCTAGTGATGCATAACCTCGACTCGTTGATTTTAGCTTATCAAAAAAGTCCATAACCACTTCAGCCATGGGCAATTCATAAGTTACGGCAACCTGGTTACCATGGTAAATAAGATCTTTTTGCACACCACGCTTTTCAATACATAGTGTAATAACACTTCCTAGGTACTCTTGTGGTACTAAAATATTCGCTTGCACAATTGGTTCACGAATTTCATCAATGTTATTCAACGCAGGTAAATCAGCTGGATTATCAATGGATAACAACTCGCCATTAGTACAAGCAATTTCATAGTTAACCGTTGGTGCCGTGGTAATTAGGTCTAAATCATATTCACGAGCCAAGCGCTCTTGAATAATTTCCATATGCAACATGCCAAGGAAACCGATACGAAAGCCAAATCCTAATGCTGATGAATTCTCAGGTTCAAAAAACAAGGAAGCATCATTAAGACTTAACTTGTTAAGTGCATCACGGAAATTTTCATAATCATCAGAGCTTATAGGAAAAATTCCCGCATAAACTTGCGGTTGCGCTTTTTTAAAGCCGGGCAAAGGTGCATCAGTTTCTTTTTTGCTAATCGTTATCGTGTCGCCAACGGGTGCACCATGAATTTCTTTAATGCCTGCGATAATAAAGCCAACTTCACCTGCTCGCAAAATATCGGTTTCTGTTTGCTTAGGAGTAAAAACACCTACTTTGTCTATCTGGTGAACTTGTCCTGTCGACATAACTAACATCTTATCGCCGCGCTTTACCTCACCGTTAATAAGCCGAACTAACGAGACAACGCCTTGATAATTATCAAACCATGAATCTACAATTAAAGCTTGTAATGGCTCATCATAGTCACCTATAGGAGCAGGAATATTGGCAACTATCGTTTCTAAAACATCTTCAATGCCCAGGCCTGTTTTAGCTGAGCAAGTGACAGCGTCAGTAGCATCAATACCAATTATATGCTCAATTTCTTCACAAACTCTTTCAGGATCTGCTTGGGGCAAATCTATCTTATTTAAAATAGGTAAAACTTCTAAATCCATTTCAATAGCGGTATAACAATTCGCGACTGTTTGAGCTTCTACCCCTTGCCCTGCATCGACGACTAATAAGGCCCCTTCACAGGAAGCGAGTGAACGAGAAACCTCATAAGAAAAATCGACATGGCCCGGCGTATCAATAAAGTTGAGCTGGTAGGTTTCACCGTTCTTAGCTGTATAATCTAAAGAAACACTTTGTGATTTAATGGTAATACCACGTTCACGCTCAATATCCATTGAATCAAGAACTTGAGCTTCCATTTCACGCTCTTGCAAGCCACCACAATGTTGAATAAGGCGATCCGACAAGGTTGATTTACCATGGTCTATGTGGGCAATTATTGAGAAGTTACGTATGTTTTTCATAAATGGAAGTTCAGATAAAAAGTTATAAATACAAGAATGGCGTGATTTTAACGAATTTAGCGAGCTGGGGCTATCTTTTGTTCAGAAATTTAAAACAAACCTTAGCTTTAGTTAGCATTTGTTGATGTTTATGGCTTAGCTAAAATGCGTAAAATTTTTGGCTGAAGCTTTGCTATTTTATTCGGCTGATTTTGCAGATATTTGGCTACACGATAACCTAAATAGCCTCCAGCTAGTCCTATGGCTAACGCCATAAGTTCATGAGTTAATAACCCTTGCTGTTTTAACCATTGACCAAAAGCTGAAAAAGAAAACAACCCAAAAATTGGTAACAAATAAACCTGCCATGCACTTTGCAATACATCGGTTTCTGGTAAAGTCAGTACTACACAATCTCCAACAATAATGCTTTGCTGTGCAAGTGATTTTGGCTTGAGTAAAGTAAAAGAAAGCGCTTTGTGAGGAATAGCTTTGGCAACTTGTCCACTAGCACAGGCATCTACTTGCGCGCAATTACTGCAACTTGACTTTATTTGACTCACTACGGTGATATATTCATTATCAATGGCAGTTACTGTAGCTAGCTCTTCCATCAGGGGGTTACCAATTTACGGTTAAAGCTCACTGAGCTGGCAATCTTTTTAGCCGTTTCTAATGGAATTTTTCCGACCACGCTAACTTCAATACTATTTATTACTTGATTGAGTACTAAAGTTGCTCCGTCATTGGCAAATTCAACTGCCCTTTGCTTATCCTTACTAGGATTTACGTACACAGATATATCAACTAAACCATCATTAAAAAGTATGAATTCAACGGCTTGCTTACTAATATTAATTCTATGCCTGTCAGACTTTATTGGCGCAAAACCATCAGGTAACCAATTAACTTGCCATGCTAAATCGGCATTTTTTTGTTTGGCTGCAATATCAATTATTTTCGGTAACTCTGTAGTTTGCAACTGCTTTAAATTTTCAGAAATAACATCGGTAATCTCCAAATGGGTAAATTGAATTTGCTCAAGCAATTTTCCTGCACGAGTGATGGCAGCTAACTTTAACAATAGACCACTTTCTTGATCTAACCAGAGCCAATATCCAAATCGATGGCTGTCTTTAGGTACAATACGAATTAACTGTGCTGCTCTACCTAAAACTCTATTTTTACCGACAGAAACAAAGTGATAATTATTTTCAAGAACACTGACATCACGGCCAAATACCGGTGGAATTGGCCCACTTATTTGAGCAGAACTAATAGAATAAGGCGCATATTCTGGTTCAATATAACTAACAGTATTATTGATTCGTAATATATCCCGACGAGGCCCATTAAGTAACGCTAAAATTTCAAGTTCTACCGAAGCTTCACCATCAATGGCTTCTTTTGACTCACTTTCTTTGGTTGCTTTATCAACAATGCCATGAAGCCAATGGTATGGTTCGGCTTGATTATTTTTAACAACAACAAATGAAGTATTGAAATTTAATTGTCTTAGTGACTCAGAAAGACGCTCTAAGGATAGTTTGGCTTGTTCCGCATCCGCAGCATTTGCAGAAAGACTTGCAAGTAGACTGATAGAACAAGTGATGACAAATAACAAAAATGACTTCATATTTTCTCGAAATTATAGACATTAAAAAAGTGAATAGCTTGAATATATTATACTCAACTTATTCACTTTTTATAAAGGGATAAATAGTAACAAACAATAACAGTTTACCGTGTTAGTTAGCTTTATCTAACTCAACTTCTTCATCGATACTTTTCTTATCAGTATCTTGTACTGCACTCAATTTAATTTGTTGTTGATGGTCAGATAATAAAGCTTGAAAACGACGTTGTTGCTCAATTCTTTGCTCAAGTACAGCCTGTTGCTGAGATTTACTATTTTGCTGATAGTTAAAACTCACTGGGTTAGCAAAACCACCTAATGGTTTAGTTTGCACTACCTGCGTTGGGGTAATAATCTCATTATTATCAACAGTATTTTGTTGTACACCCAAAATCATTAACCCTGCTGCTGAAGCAGCAATCGCTAATTGACCAACCGGTTTTACAAATTGAATTACTTTCGCTTTTATAGCACTAGACATTGTCGACATTGCATTTGGTGCAAGTACTGTCGGTTCTAATTCAATAGCGGATGCTATTTGCGTTGACAGATCTAACTGTAATGCTTGCGGGATTTCATCACGAATGACATCACCAATCAAATGGTAACTTTGCCATGTTTCTGATAAGTGTTCATCCTTGAGCATTTCATCAATAGCTTGCTGTGATCTTTGATCGGAAGCACGATAGTTATCAACTAACGATGATATTGTCTCAAATTTACTTTCACTCATACTTTAACCTTTTAACTCATACCTAATATTAGGTACTTAAAATTGATTATTGTTTACGAATTTTTCTCTCTGCTACTAAAACTAACCGTTAAGTAGCGGTTTAATCTTTTTCTCTATGGCATCACGAGCTCGAAAAATCCGAGAACGTACTGTACCCACCGGGCATTCCATAATAGTTGCTATTTCTTCATAACTTAACCCTTCAATTTCTCGAAAGTTAATAGCAATCCTCAAATCATCAGGTAATTGCTCAATCGTATCAAAAATAACTTTTTTAATTTCTTGTGTTAATAACACTTTTTCTGGTGAGGCGTTTTCTCTTAATGCTTCACCACCATCATAAAATTCGGCATCTTCTACGTCTACATCATTGCTTGGTGGTTTACGTCCTAAAGCAACACTGTGGTTTTTCGCGCAATTTACTGCAATACGATATAACCAAGTATAAAATGCGCTTTCACCTCTAAAGTTAGGTAATGCCCGATAAGCTTTAATAAAAGCTTCCTGTACTATATCTGGTACATCACTGTGATTATTTACATAACGAGACACTAAATTAGCCACTTTATGTTGATACTTAGTTACTAACAGGTTGAAGGCATTTTTATCGCCTTGTTGCACCCGTTCGACCAATGCTTGGTCGACACTCTGTTCGCTCATTTGAGCCGTTTCTCCTATCTATACCCATTCAATTCTCGGGTAAAAAATCACTTTACACATTTGGCTCATAACAAACGCATAAATTAAGACTACTCATTTTAGAAAAAGTTCTTTTTTATTTTACTTTTTTTACAACTTAGACTTATTCACGATGTTTAGCCCTATTATCAAGTGCTAATAAACGTTAATATCGCACTATGATAACTGATTATGCCTGACATAGAAATCAACGCGATTATGAATCAACAAAACAATTGTGACGTTTTAATTATAGGAAGTGGTGCCGCTGGATTAACACTAGCACTACATTTAGCAAAAAATGCTGATGTTGTTATTTTAAGTAAGGGACCACTGAATGAAGGTTCTACCTATTACGCTCAAGGCGGCATAGCAGCAGTGTTCGATGAAAATGACAGTATTGAAGCTCATGTATCTGATACTCTCATTGCAGGAGCAGGATTGTGTGATGAGCAAGCCGTTCAATATACCGCTGAAAATGCTAAAGCGTGCCTTGACTGGCTGATAGCTCAAGGTGTTGATTTTGATAAGGAAGAGAGCCATGAAGGCGAACAGAAATATCATTTAACCCGTGAAGGCGGTCATAGTCATCGTCGAATACTTCATGCGGCCGATGCAACCGGAAAAGTTATTCAAACTACCTTGGCTCAGCGAGTAAAGCAGCATTCTCGTATTAGAGTTTTCGAACGCTACAATGCTATCGATCTTATTTGCGAACAAGCTCAAGAAGAAAACGATATTAAACAATGTATAGGCGCTTATTTATGGAATAGAAATAGTGAAAGAGTAGAGAGTATTTACGCTCAAAAAACTATTTTAGCAACAGGTGGCGCAAGTAAAGTTTACCAATATACTTCAAATCCTGATGTCGCTAGCGGCGACGGCATTGCCATGGCTTGGCGAGCAGGCTGTCGTGTTGCCAATATGGAATTTAATCAATTCCATCCAACCTGTTTATTTCACCCTGATGCTGGTACTTTTTTATTAACTGAAGCCCTACGTGGCGAAGGAGCAAAGCTAAGGCGACCTGACGGTAGTCGATTTATGCCAGCTTTTGATGAACGCGCCGAATTGGCACCACGAGATATCGTCGCACGTGCAATAGACTTTGAAATGAAGCGATTGGGCGTTGATTGCATGTACCTAGATATTAGTCATAAGCCCAGCGAGTTCATTAAACAACATTTTCCTACCATTTATCAGCGTACAAAAGCTTTAGGTATAGACATAACCAAACAACCTATTCCTGTGGTCCCTGCTGCTCATTATACTTGTGGCGGTGTGATGATAGATCAACACGGAAGAACGGATATTCAGCAACTTTATGCCATTGGAGAAATGTCATATACAGGGCTCCATGGAGCAAATCGCCTAGCAAGTAATTCATTGTTGGAATGCTTGGTTTATGCACGTGCCGCTGCTTTAGAAATTAGTCGTTCCTTAACGCAAAATAATTCATTCAAAAAACTCCCCCGTTGGGATGAGAGCCGAGTGACTGATTCAGATGAAGAAGTAGTTATTCAACATAATTGGCATGAACTTCGGTTATTTATGTGGGATTATGTCGGTATTGTCAGAACAACAAAAAGGCTAGAGCGAGCCTTGCATCGTGTTGAATTATTGCAAAGAGAAATCCAAGATTATTATCAAAATTTCAGAGTGACTAACAACTTGCTTGAATTAAGGAATTTAGTGCAAGTGGCAGAATTGATTATTCGCTGTGCGCTTAAGCGAAAAGAAAGCCGAGGTTTGCATTACACTTTAGACTTTCCTGAAACGTTAGCGCAATCTAGGCCGACTGTACTTTCACCTAAAGGAAATGGCAATAGCAATCTTAATCCCGACAAGAGTGCTGTAACTGAGAAATAACATTAGATAAACAAGAAAAATCTTGTTTATCTAAGCTATCACGATAAATAAAATACCATGAATCTGCAACACGCACTTTCGTTTCACCTAGGGCGTTTAAGTTTTTAACTGGTTGTAAAACTAGCCAACACCCTAAAAAACTAAAACGACTACTGACCTGTAGTTGATAATAATTATTACTATCGAAACAACAACGCCCTTGAGCAGTTATTTCAAATATTGCAATAACTGCTTGTTGACTGTCTGTTCTCCCTAACCAAAACCCAGACAAGGCAATAGCCATTACCGCCGCCCCTAACGAAAGATGATAAGCATAAGTAAAAAAAATTAGCCCTAACAGCAAAAATAAGGTGCTGTAGACGAAAAAAAGTATAACTCTATAACGCGATTTTCTAACGCAGATTTTAAACTTTGACGCGGTTAAGAATAAATTGCACCATGGTGTTAAGCTCGCTGTTTTCACAAACCTTGTGCCCCATAAACCAAGCAAATAAGTCAGGGTCTTGCTCGGTGAGTAAACGTTCAAAGATATACTGATCTTTGAGCGATAAATCATCATAAGCTTCTTCAACAAAAGGGATAAAAAGCACATCAAGCTCTAACATTCCTCGACGACAGGCCCACTTTAACCTAGCCTTATTTACTCTTGGTTGAGCACCAATCGATTGCGAGTCAGATAATTGTGTATTCACTTCGGTTGACATATATAAGCTACCTAAAAATAAAGTTAGTCATATTGTAACAATAACACCAGTTTACTCGCCAATTAATTGTGCTTTTTTTACTTCTAAGCTTGATTTTTAAACATTCAACCATATTTAAGCTCTATCAACCATTGTAACGTTCATTTACCTATGCCGCTAAATATTGAAACATACTTACCTTCCCTTGAACAATTGCCAAGTACCTATGCAATTTCGTTATCGCATTACAATGCCATTTCTTTAGCCGGAGATGAACAAAGTAAATATCTGCAAGGACAAGTGACCTGCGATGTAAATTCAAGTACAGCACACAGCTTACTTATTGGTGCACATTGCAATGCAAAAGGTAAGGTATTTAGTGCCTTTCGACTCATTAACCGGGGCAATGCTCATTTACTTATACAACCAAAAGCGACTCTGGACATATCAATTAGAGAATTAAAAAAATTTGGTGTTTTCGCTAAAGTTGAAATAACACGAACAGATAACTTGAGCTTTTACGCCTTAGTTGGAGCAGAAGCAACTCAAATATTGCAAAACAACTTTTCCCGTATTCCTGATAGCCTAAACCCAGTAGTGCAATCTGGCTCCACTTCGTTAGTTTATATTGCGGGTAACCAAAATCGTTATTTGTTGATAGATGAAGCTGCGATTTTAGAACCTATTATGACCCAAATCAAATTGCCAGTATTTCCTAACTCAGTCTGGAACTTACTTGAAATTAATGATGGTTTTGTACAGCTAGCCAGCGAAGCAAGTGGAGAATATGTACCTCAAATGCTTAATTTACAAGCTATTAACGGCATTAGTTTTACCAAAGGCTGTTATTTAGGGCAAGAAACTGTCGCACGTATGCAGTATTTAGGCAAAAACAAGCGAGCGCTTTATTCATTAAAATTTAAAACTAATACCCCATTTTCAAGTGATGACGCCATTGAAAAACAACTGGGCGATAATTGGCGTAAAGCTGGTGAAGTTTTATCATGTTACCAAAGTGAAGATGGCACTAGTTATGTGCAAGCAATTCTAGGAAGTGATGTCGAAAACACCACAAGCTTGAGATTAAAGTCACAGCCTGATGTAGTAGTCACTATACAGCCTTTACCTTATTCGCTAGTATCCGAATAATCAAAAAAAGATTACATTTACTATTATAACCGTGGAAAGAATATGAAAATCACTAAAAATTCAGTTGTTGTTATGCACTACGCTGTATCTGACAGCGAAGGTACACTTATTGATAGCTCTTATGATCACAAGCCTATGGCTGTTATTCAAGGTACGGGCTATTTAATTCCTGGCTTAGAAGATGCCATACTTGATCATCAAGCAGGTGATAAATTTGAAGTAGCCGTTGCTTGTGAACAAGCCTACGGTGAACGTCATGATGACTATGTACAAACAGTACCGAAAGAATTATTACAAGGTGTTGAAGATCTTGCTGTTGGCACACAATTACGTGCCACCACAGACGATGGTGAACAAACTGTGATAGTGATAGACATGACTGACGAGGAAGTGACTGTTGATGGTAATCACCCACTTTCAGGTATCGATTTAAGCTTTGATGTTGAGATTCTAGAAGTGCGTGAAGCGACAGCAGAAGAACTGGCTCATGGTCATATTCATAGCGAAGGAGAAAGTTGTGGAGGTAACCATTAACAACTAAATATAGGTGAGCAGTTTTGCCGATATTGCTTTACTATAAGCTCACCTACAAATGTTTACTAATCTTTAAAATTAGTAAACTGGAAAGATTGCGCTAGTTCAGCTTTTCTCACCATAGCCATAACCGCTTGCAAATCATCACGTTTTTTACCAGTAACTCGCACTTGTTCCCCTTGAATAGCCGCTTGTACTTTAAACTTTTCAGCTTTGATCAACTTTATTACCTTTTTGGCAACATCTTGCTCAATCCCTTCCTTGAAAGTAACTTGTTGACTCCAGTTTTTACCGGTAGCAGAAGCATTCCCTAACGTCATTGCTTTAGCATCGACTTGACGTTTAGTTAATTGACTACGTAACATATCGCTAAGTTGTTTTAATTGAAAATCACTTTCGGATTTAATGGTAACAACTGGACTTTTCCATTCAAAACTGGCCTCAACACCACGGAAATCAAACCGATTGGTTAATTCGCGATTGGCGTTTTCTACCGCATTACGAACTTCTTCGATATTGATTTCAGATACGATATCCATTGATGGCATAATTATTCTCTTAGCTTTTAATTAAATATATGCGCATTATACCTAGAGACAAACAGCAAACAAGCGAGGGTTAACTGATTTTATCAGTTCAAAAATATTATTGGCATGGTAAAATACTATCATCCCTTTTTTTACGATTGATAATTTGTGAAAGCTAAACACCACCTTTTATTTTTTATATTACTCCTCGCTAGTGCTAGTTTACTGTTCTTTTCCAGTGAATTATTGTTACCAGAATCGATTAAAAAATTAGTTTTTCGTTCTCCTCAAATAGACACCATTGGTCATTTTATTGGTTTTTTCGTTTTAACTTGGCTAGTGTCATCCATTTTAAAGCTATCACTGCTTAGTACTTTATTTACATTGAGTTTATATGCAGCGTTAAGTGAGTTAGGTCAGCTTTATTTAGGTTTTCGAAATGCTGAGTTTAGCGACTTTTGGGCCGATATCGCCGGAATATCTCTGTATATATTACTTAAATATAGCTATTTGAAGTACAAAATATTCACGCTCAAAAGAATGATTAAAATAGAACAAGTGGCCAAGGCAAAACTATGCCAATAAATATACTTATTGTTGGCCAAGGAGCTATAGGCCTACTCTGGTATCATCATATCCAAACCCTTAAGAACAGCAACGCACAGCATGATGAAATAAACCTGCATTTAATGAGTTCATCTCAAGCTCAGTCTGCTGATGCTCAATATTCATTTATCAATAATGTAGGGCAACAAATTACCGGCAAAGTTAACTTCGCCCAATCTCAACAAATATATGACGCTGATTACATTTTATTGTGCGTAAAGTCGTTTCAGGTATCTGCTGCACTTAATCAAATAACGAATAAATTAAATATTAATGCTGCTATTGTGTTAGCGCACAATGGTATGGGGACAATCAATGAAATAAGCGATGCAGTCATCTCACGACATAATATTTACGCTTTACTCACCACTCATGGTTGCTTGCGCAATTCCCCTTTGACTATAACCCATACCGGTGTTGGCAGCTCAGATCTTGGCTTGATTTCAGGTAAAACGGATCACAATCAGCAAAAAACACTAACTCATATACTAAGTGCAGCCCTACCAGACGTACTTCACCATGAAAACATCAAGCTAAAACAATGGTTAAAATTAGCCATTAATTGTGTCATTAATCCTTTAACGGCCATTAATGATATTAATAATGGCGAAGTCAATGACAAGATTTTTTTACCGATGAAAAAAAGAATTCTGGCAGAAGTTGTTAATGTCGCTAAGTTTAGCGACATTAATTTGTCATTAGATGAATTAATGCAAAGGGTAGAAAGAGTAGCACAATTAACCGCTAAAAATAGCTCATCAATGCGTTGCGATATTCTAGCAAAGCGCAAAAGTGAAATTGACTATATCAATGGCTACATCCATCAATTAGGAATTAAATATGATATTGCCACACCAGAAAACTCTAAGCTGTGGCAAGCTGTCAAAAACCTAGAAACTAAGGTCGGTACACTTTAACGTTGCTAAAGCCATTATCAAGCAAATATAACGCTTGTAGCTTACTCATCACACCGTGATCACAATACAGTAAATAATCTTTACTCATATCTAAATCGCCAAACTGTGTGGCAAGTTTATAAAAAGGAATATGCTTAACTTCGACGTTATCAAACTCTAACGGACTGTCTTCTTCTTCTTCAGGAGACCGAATATCGAGCACAACTGCATTTTCACTGATATCTTCGACTAAATCTACTGCGGTAATTTCTTCTTCAGTTTCTTTACCAATATCACGTATATCGAAAACGCGCGTTTCACTGACAACTTTATCAAGAATATCAAAGTCAAAGTTGCCTTCTTCTGCTTCTACTTTAGCAAGTACCGCTTTAACGGTTGGCTTCTTAGAAATAACACCACAATATTCGGGAATAGTTTTTGCAAAATCTTCTGTACCAATTTTGCGTGCTATATCAATAATATCTTGCTTATCATAGGCTGCTAACGGGCGTAAGATTAACGTATCGGTAACGCGATTAATAACATTTAGGTTAGTTAAGGTTTGGCTAGAAACTTGTCCTAAACTCTCGCCAGTGACTAACGCTTGAATCTTGCCTTTTGCAGCTATTGTGCTGGCCGCTCGCATCATCATACGTTTAAGTACTACACCCATTTGGCCATTTTCAACTTTTTCTAAAATCTCAGCAACTACTGGCTCAAAATCAACGGCAAAAAACTTAATTTTGTGTGAGGCACCAAATTTATTCCACAAGTAGTAACTCACTTGTTTTACGCCCACTTCATGTGCTGAACCACCAAGATTAAAGAAGCAATAATGCGTGCGAGCACCTTTTTTTATCATTTGGTAACTAGCAACACCAGAATCAAACCCACCTGACATAAGCGATAAAACATCTTCCTGTGTGGCTATTGGAAAGCCACCAAGTCCTTGGTGACGTTCGGTAACAATAAAGAGATCTTTATTTTTTATTTCTAAACGGATGGTCACATCAGGTTTACTTAGCTTAACTTTAGCGCTTTCTACCGCCTGATTTAAACCTCCACCTACATACTGCTCTACTTTAAGTGAATTAAAATCGTGTTTACCAGTTCGTTTCGCGCGTACACAAAATGTTTTATTCTCAATAGTTTTTGCATGAATGGCTAATGTTTTTTCATATATATCATGCACATCAATAAAGTCTGATTGCTGTACTTCTAAGAACATCGGCACGCCGGGAATGCATTTTAAGGCGTCAACTAAACGTTCACGATTCTCAGCACTATTATTTTTGGTATTTACTTCAACATTATCCCAATTCATACGCGTGGTTACTTGCTCGTCAACACGACGTAAGACATTTTTGATGTTTGACTCTAAAATTTTAGTGAAACGTTTACGAACAGGGCGAGATTTAATAGTGATTTCAGCTTGCAGCTTTACGATAAATTTCATCGACAAGTAACCTAAATATTAACGGTTGAGAATTGGCGCGCATTATATACTATTACCAAGCTGCAAGCGACAAGTACAAAGCTCGCGCTAGAATAACCCGATTTGAGGCTTAATAGCCTCAAATCTAAAGGTGAGTATATGCTACTCTATTACTTGAATAGGCTCACTTTCTTTAGCCTTGCCTTGGTTAATTGATATTTCAACACGACGATTTCTTCGTCGATTTAATGCATTAGTATTGGGTACTATTGGACGAGTGTCGGCGTGGCCAGCAGCAATTAAGCGAGTCTGGTCAAAGCCAGGAACCTTAATCATTTCATGGGCAATAGCTACCGCACGTTGACTAGATAAATCCCAGTTAGAGTTAAACAACTCAGAATCAACACCGCGGTCATCAGTGTTGCCTGAAATCATAATTTCACCGGGCATAGTATTCAACAACTCACCAATTTGCCTAATAATTGGTTTAAATTTTGGTTGTAAAAATGCTGAGCCTGACGGGAAAGAGCCATTTTCACGAATACGAATTGTCACTTGTTGTCCTAAAGATTCTAGTTCAACCGCGCCATCTTGAATTTGTTGTTCTAGTTGCTCTGCTATTTTTTTGACCAGATCATTTACTTGTTCTTGTGCAGCATTTTCCATTTGCTCTTGAGCTTGCTGCAAAGCTTGTGCAGATAAAGAGTCTTCAGTATTCTGAGCTTGACCACCTCGTTCTTCACCTCGTTGTTCTTGCCGACCACCTGCAGACGTTTCGTCGCCGGCTTGAAACTCTAACATTTGTTGAGTCATTTCTTGGGTTTGTTGTTGGATCACTTCAATCGGTGTGGGTTCGGGCTTCCCTGGACGAAATTCCTGAGCAATAATACTGGTTCCTTTTGGAATATCTTTAACTTCAATTTTATTTTGTACACCAAAGGCAAACTTCATTGAGCCAGCAATTTGTTTAAACTTCAGTACATCCATTTCTGAAAAAGACAATAATAATACAAAGAAACACATCAATAATGACATGAGATCAGCAAAGGTACCCATCCATGCAGGCAAGCCTGGGGGTGGGCACTTACATTTTGGTTCAGCCATTTAGCCCCCTACAGCACATAACGTTTATCTGATGTTTCATCAATTACTCTTCACCAGTAGTATCGATAGCACGCTTACCTTCCGCCAGGTAATTTTTCAATAATCCTTCGATAACCCGAGGGTTTTGGCCATCTTGAATACCTAAGACAGCATCAAGTACTAGCTCTCGATTCATTTTTTCCTCTGCCAAACGCAGTTTTAATTTAGCCGCTATTGGAATAGCAATAACATTAGCCAGAAAAGCACCATAAAGTGTTGTTAACAAGGCAACGGCCATGGCAGGGCCAATAGATTTTGGATCATCCATATTCGAAAGCATAGCAACTAGACCTATCAAGGTACCTATCATCCCCATTGCTGGCGCAACATCGGCGAGTGCCATCATCATATCTGAGCCTGTTTCGTGACGCTCAGTTGTCAGATCTATATCTTTTTGCAAGGTGGCGCGAACCACATCAGCATCGTGACCATCAACCAGCATATCAACCCCTTTCTGCATAAAAGGGTTGGTGATTTCAGCCTCTTCTAGGGCAAGAAAACCACCTTTACGTGCAGCATCCGCCATATCAACCGCTTTTTCAATAAGCTCTTCAGGTTTTTCAAGCTTAAACATAAAAGCTTTGCCAATGATTTTTCCGATACCGAAAAACTGGCCTAAATTATAATTTGATAAAACAATGAAAAGCGAGCCACCAAAAACAATGATAACCGATTGAGTATCAGCAAACATCATGATGTCACCAGATAACACCATTGCCATTACAAGCAGACCGATGGCACCAAGTATGCCTATTAACGTTGCTAAATCCACAAAACTCTCCTAAAACGACCAAACCCGAATAGCACTACTAAAATGATAGTACATTATGATAAAACTATTCGCCATTACTTATCTTTATATTATCGCCCTTATAGTCAATAACTTAATAGCTAATTCGCAATAAACCTAGCGTAAATAAATTGTCGCTAGATTGACCAATGTGCCTAGCTAAGGTAAGTTTGCGCCTAGAGTTTTTATATACCCAGCCCAGAGCAAAAAACATGGCCAAGAAAAAATTAGCAAACTTGAGTTTTGAAGAATCACTTTCCGAGCTCGATACTATTGTACAAAGTCTAGAACAGGGCGAGTTAAACCTAGAAGAATCGATGGCGCTATTTGAGCGAGGGTTAAATTTAAGCCAAGTTAGTCAAAGCAAACTGCAAGCTGCTGAACAGAAAGTTAAAATATTATTGGAAAAAAATGGCGAGCAACAATTGTCAGATTTCGACGTAACTGAAGATATGCAAAATACCGGTGAAAATTTGTGAGTTCATTAGCAAATCATCAGCAATATCAACAGAGAATTAATGATTTTTTAGCAGCAAAGCTTGAAAACTTAGTTGTTAATGATAAAAAATTACTCGACGCTATGCGTTATGGGCTACTTATTGGTGGCAAGCGCATGCGTCCATATTTGGCTTATATTACTGGCGAAGCGTTAGGTGCTGGGCAATCAGATATTGACGCTATAGCTGGAGCCCTTGAATGTATTCATGCCTATTCGTTATTACATGATGATTTACCTGCCATGGACGATGATGATTTAAGGCGCGGCAAACCAACTTGCCATAAAGCTTTTGATGAAGCTAGCGCAATTCTTGCCGGCGATGCCTTGCAAACACTAGCTTTTGACATTCTTGTCAATCATGAATTTTCAACAGCAGTGCAACCAAAACAATTAAAACTTATCCAACAGCTAATTTCAGCGACAGGTTACCAGGGTATGTGTGGTGGGCAAGCATTAGACTTATCAGCAACTGATAAGGTTATAAACCTAACGCAGCTTGAAAAAATACATTCGTTAAAAACAGGGGCATTATTGGAAGCTTCTGTGTTAATGGCAGCTGAATGCTCGTTGCAGGTTAACTCGCAAGAAAAACTAAAACTAAGAGAGTATGCCCAATTAGTTGGCTTAGCTTATCAAGTACAAGACGATATTATTGATATCACTTCTAGCGAAGAAGAGTTAGGCAAACCCAAAGGCTCTGATCTTGCCGCCAATAAAAGTACCTACCCTGCACTACTGGGTTTACAGGGCGCTCAGCAAAAAGCTGAAAACTTATTTCAACAAGCGCTTCAAGCTTTAAGCTGTTTACCTTACAATACCTTGTCCTTAGCTGAATTTGCCACTTTTATTGTCAAACGAAGCCATTAAAAACTAAAATAATTAAATAAACTAGAAAACTATGACTACAAACCTTGCTGATTACCCCTTACTCGCTCAAATTGATTCTCCAAAAGATTTGCGCAATATATCCCAAGAGCAATTGCCTCGAATCAGTAACGAATTACGTAGTTATTTACTCAACTCTGTTAGTAAAAGCAGTGGCCATTTCGCTTCAGGCTTAGGTACGATTGAACTAACTGTCGCACTTCATTACGTATATAACACCCCTTTTGATCATCTAATCTGGGATGTTGGTCATCAAGCATATCCTCATAAAATATTAACCGGACGACGAGATCAACTGCATACCATTAGACAAAAAGATGGTTTACATCCTTTCCCTTGGCGTGAAGAGAGTGAATACGATACTTTGAGTGTTGGCCATTCAAGCACATCCATCTCTGCAGCTCTTGGTTTAACCGTTGCTGCAGAGAAAGAAGGCAAAGATAGAAAAACCGTGGCAGTTATCGGCGACGGTGCTATGACTGCTGGTATGGCATTTGAAGCATTAAATCATGCCGGTGATATTAATAAAGACATGTTGATTATTTTAAATGATAACGAAATGTCTATTTCTGAAAATGTTGGCGCATTAAACAATCATTTAGCAAAATTACTATCAGGCAGTTTATATACCGGAATTCGTGAAGGAAGTAAGCGTCTTTTAAATAATATACCGCCAATCAAAGAACTTGCTAGTCGTGCAGAAGAGCACTTAAAAGGCATGGTTGTGCCCAGTACCTTTTTCGAAGAGCTAGGTTTTAACTATATTGGCCCTATTGATGGTCATGACGTTAACGGCTTAGTTGATACTATCAAAAACATGCGTAACCTTAAGGGCCCGCAAATACTGCATATTGCTACCAAAAAAGGTAAAGGCTACCATGCAGCCGAACAAGATCCGATAAAGTATCACGCTGTACCAAAATTTAATCCAAGTGAAGCAAATTTACCGAAATCAAAACCTACCTTACCAACCTACTCACAAATATTTGGTGATTGGCTGTGTAAAATGGCCGAAGTTGATAAAAAGCTCGTTGCCATTACCCCTGCAATGCGTGAAGGCTCCGGTATGGTTGAGTTTAGTCAGCGATTTCCTGAACAATATTATGACGTTGCCATAGCAGAACAGCATGCAGTAACTTACGCTGCGGGTCTTGCCATAGGTGGACAAAATGCTGTCGTTGCTATCTACTCTAGTTTCTTACAGCGTGGCTATGATCAGCTTATTCACGATATTGCTATTCAAAATTTGCCGGTATTATTTGCTGTTGACAGGGCCGGTATTGTTGGCGCAGATGGAGCCACACATCAAGGCTCGTTCGATTTAAGCTTTTTACGATGTATACCCAATATGACTATTATGGCGCCGGCCAATGAACGAGAATGTCAATTAATGCTCAATACCGGCCATCAATTATCATCGCCCGCTGTAGTGCGTTACCCTCGCGGTAATGGTACGGGAGCGCCTTTACCGAACATAGATGAAACTATAGAAATTGGTAAAGGAATAAAAATAAGACAAGGTGAAAAAATAGCTTTATTGAGTTTTGGTACCATGCTTGGTGAAGCACACAAAGCAGCAGAAGATCTGAATGCTAGCTTAGTGGATATGCGCTTTGTGAAACCACTAGATAATCAGCTTATTGATGAATTAACTAAAACGCATCAGTATATAGTCACTATCGAAGATAACGCTATTGCTGGTGGTGCAGGCTCTGCAGTAAATGAATACTTACTAAGTCAAGGTACGCAAGTCAAAGTCATTAATATCGGTATTCCTGATCAGTTTGTTAAGCATGGAACACAACAAGAAGTACATCAAGAGTTAGGCTTAGATACTCAAGGAATCATTACGAAAATCAATGAGTTTATCCAAAGATAATAGAGGATAATAGAGGATAATATTAATTATCCTCTCATTGAAAACTTAGCGAATAACTAGCTTATTACAAGTTCTCTACATCAATTCTATTTTTTAAATTTTCTTCAAGTGCCGCTTTGCGATCACGTTCTTGGCGTTTCTCACACGGATTATCACAGTTACACGCTTTTTCTATACCCACACCGGCTAAGCCACCACAACTACCCGCAAGCGTTTTATTTTGGAAAATATAACCAACAGCCATAGCCGCGCCTACTATGAGAAAAACGCCAAAGGTTATTAAAAAAATCATCATAATGTTTGCTCTCTCAATTTCAAACTTTGCGCTCGAAACTTATATTAACTGTATTGCAGCTACTTCAAATACTGCCTGAATTTTACCGTAAACGCTTCTTTAAAGCCATGCTCGGTTTTAGAAATAAACAGAGCAGCCAGTTCATGTTCTTGTGCGAACTTCAAGCCCTCATCAGGACCCATCACCATTAAAGCTGTTGATAAACCGTCCGCGGTCATCGAAGAAGATGAAATTACCGTTACAGAGACCAAATTGTGATCAATAGGCTTTCCTGTGGCAGGATCAATAATATGGGAAAAGCGCTGTCCCTCTACCTCAAAGTAATTACGATAATCGCCTGAAGTGGCAACAGCATTATCTTTTGGAATTATCACTTGATGTACAGCTCTTTGCTCTCCAGAAGTATCTAAAATTGGTTTTTCAATAGCGATTGCCCATAGCTCACCTGTGTGTTTAAAGCCCTTTAAACGCATCTCTCCACCAATTTCTACTAGGTAATCAACAATGCCATTTGCTTCAATCAGCTCTGCGACTACATCCACGCCATAGCCTTTTGCTGTGGTAGAAAGATCAATGTAAAGGTTCGGTATATCTTTTGATAAGGTATTGCCATGCAAGTGAAGATTTTTTAAACCAATGCGTGCGCGTGTGTCTGCTAACACTTCATCGTTGGGAACGGTCTCTGGACGCTGTTCTGGACCAAATCCCCACAGGTTTACCAAAGGACCTACGGTAATATCTAATTTACCAGAGCTTAACTGACCTAAACGCATAGACTCTTGTAGAACACGCGCAAAACCATCTGATATCTCGACAGGGGCTGTTGATGTTGAGTTATTAAAACGAGAGATCTCTGAGCTTGACAGATAAGTAGACATCTCATCATTCACTTGTACTAATGCGACATCAATTTTTTCTTGTAATTTTAGCGATGCTACTCGCTCTATGGTAGTCACTACCTTGATGCTATAAGTAGTACCCATTGTCCGCCCTTGTAATAACACTTCAGTTTTTGCTGAATTATTACTGGGGAAACAGGCAGCTACGCTAATAGTTAACAGCATAACCAGCAGTAGTTTTATTTTCTTCATTGATATTTTCCAAATTTATTATTTAAGCAATTTAACTAAGTTAATTGAATTGCTTAAATAATAAAGACGACCGAAGCCGTCTTTGCATATGTACTACATAGAACATAGAAACGATTATTAATGTGTTAGATATTAACGCTGAATGTCAATTTTAGTTCAAGAAGGCTGCGCGGAGTTGACGCTAGTCAATGAGCACAGCCGACGACGAAATCAAGCTAACAGGCAAGTTAAAAACATCACATTAACCGCCGAAGTCATCTAACATGATGTTCTCATCTTCTACACCAAGGTTTTTCAGCATATGAATAACCGCTGCATTCATCATTGGTGGACCACACATGTAATATTCACAATCTTCTGGTGCTTCATGATCTTTTAAGTAGTTTTCATAAAGAACATTATGAATAAAACCTGTCATGCCATCCCAGTTATCTTCAGCTTGAGGATCAGAAAGTGCTACATGCCAAGCAAAATTGTCATTTTCAGCGGCTAAACCATTGTAATCATCTTCATAGAACATTTCGCGAAGTGAGCGAGCGCCATACCAGAAAGACATTTTACGCTTCGATTTAAGACGCTTAAGTTGGTCAAAAATATGAGAGCGCATTGGCGCCATACCTGCACCACCACCAATAAAGACCATTTCATTTTCAGTCTCTTTAGCAAAGAATTCACCAAATGGACCAGAAATAGTAACTTTATCTCCAGGCTTAAGGCTGAAAATATACGAAGACATTTTACCTGCAGGCAAATGAAGCTTTCCAGGAGGTGGCGTAGCAATACGCACGTTTAGCATGATAATGCCTTCCTCTTCTGGATAGTTCGCCATTGAGTATGCACGTAATGTGTCAGTATCAACCTTAGATTCTACATTAAAGAAGCCAAAATGATTCCAATCACCTTTGTACTGTTCATCAATCTCAAAATCTTTATATTTAACATGGTGAGCTGGCGCTTCTATTTGGATATAACCACCCGCTTTGAAAGGTACTGATTCACCATTTGGAATTCTAAGCTTCAGTTCTTTAATGAAAGTTGCTTGGTTATCATTTGAGATAACTTCACATTCCCATTGTTGAACACCAAAGATTTCATCTTCAACTTCAATTACCATGTCTTGCTTAACCGCAACTTGACAGGCTAAACGACAGCCAGCTTTGGCTTCACGCTTATTAATATGGCCTTCTTCTGTCGGTAATATATCACCACCGCCAGCATGCACATCAACACGACATTGACCACAAGTACCGCCACCACCACAAGCTGAAGGAATGAATATTCCTTGATCAGCAAGTGCACCCAATAATTTACCACCCGCAGCAGTAGTTACTGCTTTTGCTGGGTCGCCATTTATGCTGATCGTAACATCACCACTAGATACCAACTTAGATTTAGCAAATAAAATTACTAATACTAAGGCAACAACTATCGTTGTGAACATCGATACGCCGAGAATAATTTCCATCGACTTTTCCTTAATTATTTATCAAAATTAAAATCTAAATCGTTACAGTGAAATACCGCCGAAAGAAAGAAAGCCAAAAGCCATCAAACCTGCAGTGATAAATGTAATACCTAAACCTTTCAAACCTTCTGGTACGTCAGAATATTTCATCTTTTCACGCAAGCCAGCTAACAACACAAGAGCAAGTGCCCAACCAATACCAGAGCCAATGCCATAAACAACACTTTCTCCTAACGTTAGGTTTTTTGCTACCATGAAAGAAACTGCACCAAAAATGGCACAGTTAACGGTAATTAGTGGTAAGAATATACCTAATGCTTGGTAAAGTGCTGGGAAATACTTATCTAAAACCATTTCTAAGATTTGAACCAATGCTGCAATTACACCGATGAAGGTAATAAAAGATAAGAAGCTTAAATCAATTGATTCATTTGGATCGGTGATACCTAGTACGGCATCAAGTGCGCCCGGTGCCAATATTGCTTGGTAGATAATTTGATTCATTGGCACAGCCAAACCAAGTACCACAATAACAGCTACACCTAAACCAATTGCTGTATCAACTTTTTTCGATACCGCAAGGAAAGTACACATACCTAAGAAAAACATTAAAGCGATGTTTTCAATGAAAATAGCTTTAACGAGTATTGCAATATAATGTTCCATTGTATTAATCCTTCTCTACTTGTTCTGGTTTCCATTGGCGAATAGCCCAAATGATTAAACCAATAACGAAGAATGAACTGAATGGTAATACTAATAAACCATTACCTTGGTACCAGCCACCATTTTGAACTAAAGGCAAAATCTCGACATTAAATAAGGTACCAAACCCAAATAATTCACGAATAAAGGCAACGGCCATTAAGATTGCACCGTAACCTAAACCGTTACCAATACCATCTAAGAAACTAACCCCTGGCTTTTCTTTCATCGCAAAAGCTTCAGCACGACCCATAACGATACAGTTAGTGATAATCAAACCAACAAATACCGCCAATTCTTTGGATAGCTGATAAGAAAAAGCTTTTAAGACTTGGTCTACTACAATTACCAAGGACGCAATAATCGCCATTTGCACAATAATACGTACACTTGATGGGATTTGATTACGAATAATTGAAATAAACAAGTTCGAAAATGCCGTTACAAAAACAACTGCTAGCGTCATTACTAAGGCATTAGCCATAGAGCTTGTTACAGCTAAAGCAGAACAAATACCCAGTACTTGTAATGCAATCGGGTTATTATCGACAATAGGACCCGTTAATACTTTTTTAGTATCTGAAGACATTATTTAACCCCTTCTGCACGATATTTTGCAATGAAAGAAGCATAACCTTCTTCGCCAAACCAAAACTGTAATGTGTTAGTAACACCGTTACTTGTTAACGTTGCACCAGATAAAGCATCTACACCGTGAAGGTCATCAGCTTTGGCACCACCTTTAACAAGTCTCGCTTTCACTTCACCAGCATCATTGTATATTTTCTTACCTGGCCATAGCGCTTTCCATCTTGGGTTAAGTACTTCAGCACCTAATCCAGGAGTTTCTTTATGATCGGAATAAATAACACTTTTTACTGTATTTAAATCTGCTTCTAAGCCTATATAACCAGACATTAAGTCCCACAAACCAGCACCAATGATTGGTAAAACTATTGTCTCAATGGTACCGGCTTCGTTTTTAACAAAGTAAACTACCGCAGTGTTTGAACGACGATTAATACCTGCTAAATCTTGCTTAGGCTTAATTGATAAGGCGACATCACGTGAATTTCTGCGTTCATCAAAGTTGATCACATCGCCTTCAACAAAATCTCCAGAGTCTAAATCAATCATACGTGCTTCGACAAATTGGTTATACGTTTTAACAATTTCGTTGCCAGCTTTTTCTAAAAGGCCTGATGCTTCAAGAATTTTTGTTTGTTGATCAAGTAGCTTGTTTGCTTGTTGTAGTGGCTTTAACTGCACTGCAGAAAAAGATACTAACAAGGCACAAACAATACAAACAGCCAGTACAAAACCAACCGTTTTACCGAATGTTTCTTTATTACTAGACATTGCGTGCAAGCCTCCGTTTTATGTTGCCTTTAACAACAAAGTAGTCAAACAATGGTGCAAACAAGTTAGCGAATAAAATAGCTAACATCATGCCTTCAGGGAAAGCAGGGTTTACTACACGGACTAGAACCACCATGACACCAACTAAGGCACCAAACCAATATTTACCAATGTTAGTAAATGACGCTGATACTGGGTCTGTTGCCATGAACATCATACCAAAAGCAAAACCACCAACCACTAGATGCCAATACCAAGGCATTGCAAACATGGCGTTGGTATCACTACCAATAGCATTAAATAAGAAAGCTGTGGCAACCATACCGCCAAATACGCCCAATACGATTCGCCATGAAGCAATACCTTTATAAAGGATATATGCACCACCGAGCAAAATAGCGAATGTCGATACTTCACCTACTGAACCTGGAATGAAACCCCAAAAGGCATTCCACCAATCAGCATTCATTGAATAATCAACCAAGCCTTGGTTTGCCGCACTTAATGCTGTTGCGCCTGAAAAACCATCAGCAGCAACCCAAACGGCATCACCTGAGATCTCTGCAGGATATGCAAAGAATAAAAATGCACGTCCAGCCAATGCTGGGTTTAAGAAGTTTTTACCTGTTCCACCAAAGACTTCTTTGGCAATAACAATACCAAAGGTAATACCGATAGCAACTTGCCATAAAGGAATAGTAGCCGGTACGATCAGTGCAAATAACACGGAAGAAACAAAGAAACCTTCATTGACTTCATGGCCGCGAACCGCTGCAAAAAGTACTTCCCAAAAGCCACCAACAATAAAGGTAACAGCATAAATAGGTAAAAAGAACACTGCGCCATACAGCATCATGTCAAACCAAGTTGAATCGGCCGTTAGCATGCCACCCAAAAGTGAAAACAAAGCTGTTTGCCAAATATCAGGGGTTGCGTAGCCATTGGCTAAAGCTTCTACCGCTTGAAAACCAATGTTGTACATACCAAAGAACATGGCAGGGAAAACCGCAAGCCAGACTGTGATCATGATACGCTTTAAATCAATGCTATCACGAACGTGTGTTTTACCCTTGTTCACATAACCAGGAGTAAACAAACCCGTAGCTACCGCTTCGTAAAGCGCAAACCACTTCTCATGTTTGCCGCCTTTTTCAAAATGCGGCTCTATATCTTCAATAAACTTTTTCAAGCCCATGACTAACCTTCCTTCTCGATTGTGGTTAGGCAATCACGAAGGTGAACGCCGTAATCTGTTTTGCCAGGGCAAACAAATGTACACAGCGCTAAATCTTCTTCGTCTAGCTCTAAGGCACCAAGTTGTTGCGCAGTGTCGGTATCGCCGGCCACTAAATCACGTAATAACATGGTAGGTAAAATGTCTAACGGCATAACACGTTCAAAGTTGCCAATTGGCACCATAGCACGTGGACTTCCATTGGTCGTTGTGGTCATATTGAATAATTTCTTTGGAAAGAAATGAGACATATAAGCCCGCGTTACTGAGAATTTATTTGCGCCAGGATACATATAACCAATAAACTCTTTTTCACGACCTTCAAGAATCAACACTAGCTGTACATGATAGCGACCTAAGTAGCCATGTATTGAAGTAGCTTTTGATCCCATAAGCAATGAGCCAGAAACGACACGTAATTCACCGTCACTTGCTTCACCAGCAGTCAATTCGTCAGTGCTAGCACCAAGTAAAGTACGCACTAAACGAGGATTCTTCGCTGCAGGACCTGCAAGTGAAACAACACGAGTACTATCAAGCTCACCTGAAGTAAATAATTTACCAAAAGCAATAACGTCTTGATAACCGACATGCCAAACAAACTTATCTGCACTCGCTGGTTTTAAGAAATGGATATGTGTACCCACTAAACCTGCAGGGTGTTTACCAGCAAATTCGTTGACTTGTACCGCATCAGTGACAGGGATATTGGCACCTGGCGCTTTACTAACAAACACTTCACCGTCAGTTAAACGAGATAAAATGGTTAAACCATTTTTAAATGCATCACTTTGCTCATTCACAACGACTTCTGGATTTGCCGCTAGTGGATTTGTATCCATTGCACTGACAAAAATTGCCGTTGGTGTAGCGTCTATTGCTGGAATTTTACTAAAGGGGCGAGTTCTGAATGCAGTCCACATGCCTGAATCAACTAAATTCGACACGACGTCTTCACGTGCGACTGAACCTAGCTCACTGGCTGAGTAACTGGTAAATGTTTCTTGATCATAGCCATCGACTTCGATAACAACAGATTGCAAAACACGTTTTTCACCACGGTTAATTTCTTTAACAACACCGGCAGCTTGAGCTGTGAATTTAACGCCAGGATTCTTTTTATCACTAAAAATCACCTGACCTTTTTTAACGCGATCATCCACTTTTACAAACATGGTTGGGCGCATACCCACAAACTCTTCACCGAGTGTTGCAACGGTTTTGATGGACGGACCATCATGGATTACCTGCTGTGGTGCCCCTGTAACAGGAACATCTAAGCCTTTTTTTATTGTAATCATAAACACTTGCACTACTTTTGATGGGAGTATTAAAATCAAAAACCTATTTATTATTAAAACTTAAAATAAATTAAGTGATAACTTTTATAAGTAATTGATTTCAGTGTATTTCAGTAGAGGCCTATAATTTCTTTCGAAAAAACAAGTTCCACTGGCTCTAAGTTAAATATTTCTGGCGCGAATACTAGCACAAAAAGCCCTTTTTATTCTACGGGCATAGATAACTTTTCTTTACAATTTAGACCATAGTTGCATGTTTTGCCTGAAAATTAACCAAAAGCTAAAATTTATTCGATTTATCTCAGAAAATATTTACGATCACGGTAATGTGAATGTTAGTAAAAGATAACCTTTTGTCTTATTAATAGTGAGTAAAAAGTAATATTAAGAAATTCAAACATTACTCTTTATCACACTAGGTTAACGTCTATAAATAACGCTTTAACGTCAACTTGCAGGCTAAGAGAGTTTAATTTGGCTGTACCGATTAAGACTATAACCAAACAGCACAACAACATTGCTGCTAATAAAAATAAACACTGTGTTTAAAACAAGGTTGATACTAGGATTCTCCTTCAATAGTATTGAAAAAACGACCAATGAAATCAGCGCTAATATCAACAACCACACTACTTTGTTGCTGTGATCTTGTTTTGCTGCCCAGGCCAAAAACATAATAGACAAATTCAATAAACCGTACAGCAACAACACTAAAAACAGATTAATAAAGACATTAAAAGTGATATGGTGAAAAACTAATGCCGTTGCACCAACAAATAGAGTAATAAAAGCATAAAGCGCCGCTTGGTTTAAAATCACATACACCATCAAACTACGGGTAAAACTATTCTTTTGACTAAATCGAGGTGTTGTTGCTATGCGAGATAAGTAATTTTTTTTATTTTGAATGATCTGAAATACCGCTATGGTGCCTGTACCTATTATCATTACCGGAATAGCCATTATTAAGATGGTAAAATAATGATGGTAGCTGTTATCAAGGTAAACACCAAGCAAACACAACATTGAAATGGCGCATATCCAAAAAACATAAGCAGCTCTGCCAAAAGAGTTTGCACCTTGACAGCAAATGGCAATCAGTTGCCTATTTGATAACTTACTATCCTCTCTGCTGTTATCCTTGTTTATGTTTAACCCCTTGCGATAATAATCAAAATGACTGTTCGACCACCATTGAGACAACTTTGTACGTTCATGCAAAGGAATGTTCTCTTGAACTGCTAACGTTTGCTTCATGCTAGCATTCATCATCGAAATTAAACGGTTAACATGTATAGTGTTTCCTTGATATTGCATTAACTTATTCAAACAAACATTTGCTAATACTAAAACCAAAGGTAATAGCCAAGCACAAACCAGTATTATACTTTGTCCTGACATATTCGGTGCAAAAAAGTCTAGTCCTAGAGGAACAAAAAAGATTAACCAGAACAACACTTGAAATATTGGCCGATAAATCATGGCAACAAAAGTGATTGCGACTAACATTAGTATACTTAGTAAGCCTAACCAAAGTGTTATGTTAGGTAATAGCAATAAAGTGGGTAGCAGAGAAATTCCCCAAACAATAATAAGTGATTGCTTAAGTTTGCGCTGATAATTGGGCAATATTTTTGCCATATTACTGTGAGTAAAAAGCGGCAAACGACTCGCTGCCACTACAACAATAAGAAAACTAATAAGTACAATCAGAAAAGCAGCGCCTGCCCAATGTGAGTTTTCATCAGTAAAGACCCTGCCAATAATTGCGAGTAAAAAAAGCAGTATCAAAAATGAGCGCATTAACCAACCATGCAGTAATATAGACATCATGATGTTAGCTCCAAAAAGATATCTTCAAGCCCCATTTGGTTTATTGAAATATCTACACCTTTTGCTTCTATTTCTGCTAACCAGCTTTGTTCAATTTTAGCGACAACACAGTTTTGTCCAAGTTTGTGCTTTCTACACCGAAGCATGTGAGGGGGATCAATCACTAAACTTTCATCATGGTGAATAGCCAGCTGTACCACATTCTCTTTGGTAGTATCAACATCATCAAAATAACAAATTTTTCCTTGATCTAAAATGGCTACTTTATTGGCCACCCTTTCTAAATCACTTACAATGTGAGTAGAAAATATAATGGTTATGT
Organism: uncultured Colwellia sp.; assembly: GCA_913062815.1. GTDB lineage: Bacteria > Pseudomonadota > Gammaproteobacteria > Enterobacterales > Alteromonadaceae > Colwellia. The sequence goes on from CAJXWZ010000007.1 coordinate 135,965, forward strand.
CTGTCTCACTGGCAAGGGTCACGATTTCTTTTAAGAATTCACGACGAGCCGCAGGGTCGAGTGCTGCTGCAGGTTCGTCAAAAATTAATAGCTCTGGCATGGGTGCTAGTGCCAGGATAATGAGTACACGCTGTGCTTGCCCAGGTGATAACTCAGCCATCGTTTTTTTAGTATCAATTTGCCAGCGACATAATAACTCTCTTACTTTTTCATCTGACCAATGGTGATAAAATTGTTTTTTAAATTTAATTAAATCACCTACCGACAACCAAGATATTTCGTCATTTTCTTGTGGTACATAACCAATTCTACCTTTGCTTTGCGCACTTAAGGTTCGATGACTCTCAGAAAAAATTGTGATTTCCCCATCATCAATACCAACAATGTTGAGTAAGCTTTTAATCAATGTTGACTTACCTGCACCATTTTTCCCTAACAGACCAACTATGTCTCCCTTTTTCACTTGCCAGTTTACTCCTTGTAAAACGGATTCCTTTTTATACGACTTTTTCAGTGATTTTATATTAATTATCGTTTTCAAATCAGACATGAGCTACTCCTTACTCTCTTTTGTTTTCAATGTACTTTCAGTGATACTAGCCTTAACTAAGGTAATGATTTCTTGTTCGTCAATACCCATCTGCTGAGCTTGACTAAACAACTGGGCTATCATTGTATTTAGCAATTCAAGCTTTTCTTGCTGAGATACAGCGTCATCGCGCATTGCCACCACCATGCCTTTACCTCGTAGCCTGGTTAAATAACCACGCTCTTCTAACAAGCCATAAGCCTTTGAAACTGTCATTGGGTTGACTTCTAAACTTGTAGCTACCTGTCTAACAGACGGTAGCTGTTCTCCTACAGAAAAATAGTTATTAAGTACCATACGTTCAATCTGGCTAAATAACTGTTTATAAATAGGCACCCCTGAACTGGGTGAAATAATAAATTGCTCCATTAAAGACAATTCCTAAAACTGATTTAACAACTAGTGTATTAACAAAGTAATACACCAATACAGATTAAGCAATGTTTTTTACCGAAGGGATAATTTTTGCTCGATTTATAAGCCAGTGTTATGCTTAAACAAAGTAAAAGGAGGCACTATGAAGCAGATACTATTCTTATTATTACCATTCACTGCATTTTTAAGCGTTGCTGAAGAAATCAAGCAAGGGCAATTACTACATGCTGAACAGCTGGTAAATCAGCTGAATTATAAGGTACTACTCCAAGATATCGCTAAGTTTGAAAACCAACTGGCTAAACTCAATTCATTTCCAGCAGAAGTTATTGCTAAGTCTCGTCTGTTAAAATTACTTAGCGTAGAAAAAGCAACTGAAGATCAAAGAGCTTGGGTAGCAAGTCAGGCAAAATCTACCGAGCAACTGAGCTTGGTTAACCCTGATCATCCAGGACAATATTTTGAAATTATTAGTATTGCTAGAAGTGCAAAAAACACTCAATTCCAATGGTTGGTTAACCAAACAGAAGAAAACTATTCCAACCAATGGCTAGCGCACAATTGGCAATGGTCACAATTTGTTATCAATGCCACAGAGCTTGAATACAAAGCGTTATCGCAAGCGATTAAAACTGCGGATGAACCAACTATTCATTGGTTACAGCAACAACTTATAGAGCAAACTTTATCCCAGGTTAGCAATAGGCTGCTAGCGTTATTATTAAGTAGAAAGAGCAATTTGACCTTGCTCAAGCAATTATGGAAAAACGCGAGCGATCAATACAGCTACCAAGTTTTACAGCGGTTAAAAAACGCCCTTCCTGCTGAGCAAGCTGTTGCCCACATAATACTTGCCGCAGAGAATAACAACCTCATGTCTCAATCGTTAATGCAATTAGCAAAATATTTTCAACATGATGAAATAGCGCAACAATTTCTACTAAAAAAACTACAACAACCAAACAGTGCTTGGCTGGCAGCAACAGCGTTATCTCAAACAAGCAATGCCCAGTTACATCATGATCTGTTGAAACTAGTAAAACATTCAAATGACGGGCCAATTAGATTTGCCACCAAACATATATCTACAACAGAGATAAAGGAGTAAAAACATGAAGTACTACTTTATTTTTCTGTGTTTATTAGCAAACATGTTATCGGCAGCTGAATTTGTTTACACTGAAAATGATAATACTGGTAATAATGTTGCCCTCGGCTATCCTGTGCCGCTACCTATCGATTCTTTAACACCTATCGATGGCTTTAGAACGTATAACAGTCTAAACCTACGGCATCATCAACTAGTAGAACAAGTGAGCTGGTTAACGGCACTTAACCTTGGTACAACCTTTAATGAACGTACCATTTGGGGTTATCAACTATCTGATGCTGATAACATTACCATTAGTGGTGCTATTGAAGGCAGTGCCCTCATTAATGGAGGTATTCATGCTAGAGAATGGCAGTCCCCTGAAGCGCTTACTGGCTATATGGAAAATTTATTTGCTGGACGAAATAATCAACATATTGAGCAGTACATCATAGACAACATAAACCTAGTACTGATTCCCGTGCTAAATATAGACGGCTTATTACAAACGCAAAGGTACTCGAATACTGTTACTAACAGTATTAATTCCCCTAGAGATGGCAGAATGCGTAGGAAAAACATGCGATCTGTTGATGAATTACTTACAACAACCTCTGACAACCTTCACGGCATAGATCTTAATCGCAATAATAATCCCTATTGGGCCACCAGTAGCGAAGGCAGCTCAGATGATAATATTTCGCTTGTCTACCATGGCACTAGTGCAGCGTCAGAGCCTGAGATTCAAGCATTGCAAAATGGTGCGGTTAGCGCAGGAGAAACAAGGCTTAGATTCTATATAGACACTCACTCTTTTAGTCAAATTTACTTCACTCCAATGACAGGTGACCAGAGGCGAGATAACATTACCAGTGAACTAGCTAACATAATGCGCGCAGCCAACAGCTCTAAATATAGATATGGGCCTTTCTCAGCTGGCAGTGGTATTGGCGCTACCGATGAGTATTTTGCTAATAGCTATCAAATCCCCTCTTATACTTTAGAAATAGAACCATTGAATTCAAGTGCTGATTATGGTGGTAATGGTGTCTCTCATGATGGTTTTATTTTACCGGCATCTGAAGTAGGTAGAATGCGTAGTGAAACCAGTAATGCAACTTTCGCAGGCTTGTATAGCATTGCAGAAAAACCTATGCTGCAAGAGATAATGATTAAACAAGGCGATGAATTAATCTTCCATCAACAGTGGCAAGTATCAGAAACAGGTAGAAACCTAATTACCTTAGTCGAAAATCCTTTAATAGGTAACATTGCTTACCAGTTGATAGCTACTTTTAATAAACCGATGCGTCAACTTGAAAACAATCAAGTTGTTGGCTTTGCTAGCCTGTCAAGCCCAACAAGTATCAACATGGATTGGTTAGTCAGCACAACTAATGGTGAACAGCTACACAGTATTGATACGGCGCAAGGTACTTGGTTAACTCAAGGATTTAAACATTACTTAACCGATAGTTATCTGGTTGACTTTACCCTTCCTACCGACTTTGACTGGGCTACAACGTCTTTAATGGCGTTGAGTATTCAAACAACCGATATGACAGGACAAGCACTTGATAGCAACCCTGCTACTATTAGCGATTGGCAAACAGGACATTGGCATAATTACGAAGATAGTGAAGGAAACTTAAGTGATAGTGGCGGTATTGATAAGTCGATGCGCCTGATTGATGACGGTAGTGATTTATATGCAGCAGCACCTTTACCAACACCTTTACCTCCGATAGAGCCCACACCGGCTGATAGTTCAAGTGGTGGAAGTATTAGCTTATTTGGATTTTTGATGCTTTTATTGTCGTCCCAAATAAGATGGTTTAACTTCAATAATAAATAAAAAAGGTGCTACCAATAGCTGGAAGCACCTTTGAATATATCTTTGAATTAATGACTACAGATTATTAATTTCAACAAGCGGATTTACGTCTGCATCATAGTCGACAGCATCAACACCAAAACCAAATAACTTTAAGAATTCATTATGGTAGCTTTCGTAATCAGTTAACTCGTCGATAGTGTCAGTGTCTACTGTATTCCAAATATCAGTAACACGTTGTTGAACACTATCTTCAAGCTCTTTATAGTTTTGACGATAACGACCTTGCTCATCTAAACGAGGGCTGTCACTGTAAATGTTTTCTTTAAATAAATTAGCAATTTGCTCAATACAACCTTCATATGTTCCGTCGGCTTTCATTACTTTAAACATGGCTGAAATATAAAGCGGCATAATTGGAATAGCTGAGCTTGCTTGAGTAACAACCGCATTAAGTGAAGTCACACGTGCTTGGCCATTTACATTTGTGGTAGCAGCATTTATTGCCGTCGCAGCTCTGTCTAAGTCTTCTTTCGCTTTACCTATGGTTGCTTTGCCATAAATTGGCCAAGTAAGCTCTTTACCAATATAAGTGTAAGCTACTGTTTGTACGTTTTCGGCTAAAACATCTGCTTTAGCAAGCGCGTTCATCCATAATTCCCAATCTGCACCACCCATGACATCAATAGTGCCCTGAATTTCAGCTTCGTTCGCTGCTTCAACAGAAACAGAATCGATAATTCGCTTTGAGGTATTTAAGTTTTTGGTGGTAACACTTTCACCAATAGGCTTTAACGTAGATGAATATACTTCGCCAGTATCAGGATCTGTTCTACGCGGTGATGCCAATGAATAAACAACTAAATCAATTTTACCCATATCAGCTTTAATATTTTCAATAGCTTGCGCTTTTATCTCATGAGAGAAAGCATCACCATTAATGTTTTTTGAATAAACACCAGCTTCATCAGCCGCTTTTTGAAATGCCGCAGTGTTATACCATCCTGCAGAAGCTGTTTTTCTTTCTGTCGGCGGTTTCTCAAAGAAAATACCTAAAGTATTCGCATTGTGACCAAAAGTAGCAGTAATTCTTGAAGCTAAACCATAACCAGTAGATGCGCCAATAACTAAAACATTTTTAGGGCCCGTGCTGCTAAACGTTTGTGCTTTAACATAAGAAATTTGTTCATTGACATGCGCTTCACAACCAACAGGGTGAGCATTAGTACAGATAAAACCACGAATTTTTGGCTTGATTACCATAGGAAAACCTTCTGAATTACTTTTATAAAGACTATAAATTTGCGCTATTGTACCTTGCAATTGAATTAAAGAGGTACGAGCAGTTGATTGAAATCACGAAAAGGAGTGTATTTAAAAATAGAGCCACTATCAATAGTAATGCTATTTATAGTGGCCAACATTAACGCCAGACTATTTACCACCGCCCAAACAATTTGGTGATAATGGGGTATTGTCGGCGTAATAATCAAGCCATTCTTTCTCTGTATAGGTATGTAAAGCTAAAGCATGAATTTTTTCTGCTAATTCTTCCGACAATACCGAATTAACCGCACGGTGACGTTTTATTAACCGCTCATCTTCAAATTCTTTTGAGACGATAGTGACTTTAAAGTGAGATTCACTGCCCGGTGGCACATTATGATTATTACTTTCATTAACAACGTCAAGATGTAAAGGTGAAAAGGCAGACAATAATTTTTCTTCTATAACAGCAGCAATAGTCATTATTTTTCTCAGTAAATGTAGGGACACTAATAATTTTAGCTAATATACGTTTGAATGCCACGAAAAAGTTAGTGTAAACAATCAAAATCAAGTTAACTAAATGGAGTTATTAAGGTTTTATTTTAATAAATTTTATCCCTTATTATCAACAAAAATTGACGCTATACAAAAATAAATATGCCACAATAAGCCATCTAGATTTATTACTTAAACTTTACCTTCACTATGCTTAGCCCCTTCTTTGTCGATAATCAGCAACTAACGCTTGACCGTTTTCCTATAGCGCAAGTAAACCGTAGCCTACAAGCATGGGATGCAGCAGATGAATATTTGCTAAATCACATAACAACAGAGCAGTTAATTGCTAATAGCAATCGGGTGGTTATTTTCAATGATGCATTTGGGTCATTAACAACACATTTTTGTAGCAAAAGTTCAAGCCAAAATAAGCTAATGGTTTATTGCGTTAATGACTCTTTCATTAGTCGCCAAGGTATAGCGCATAATATTGAGCATAATAATCTCGACCCTAGCAATATCAATCAACTTAATTGTTTGGATGCTTTACCTGAGAACATTGACGTTATTTTATTTAAAATACCTAAAAGTAAGTCGCTGCTGATTGATCAGCTCATTAACATTAAAAATAGCGCATCAAGCAATACGGTATTCATTGCCGCCGATCGGGCAAAAGAAATTCATAGTTCAACTTTAAAGTTATTTGAGAAGTATTTAGGCAGCACTAAAACCTCATTAGCCGTTAAAAAAGCCCGTTTAGTGTTTTGCCAACTTGATCAAAAACAACAACTTGACTCACCTGCTCCAACGGTTTGGTCTTTGTCAGACAAAACCTTAAATAGAGATTTTTCAATTAGTAATCATGCGAATGTCTATTCAAGAGAAAAACTTGATATTGGCGCCCGTTATTTCATTGAAAATTTACCCAAAGTTACTCAAGGTTGCCAAGTCATCGATTTAGGCTGTGGTAATGGTGTTATTGGTTTAACGCTTTTAGCTCGCCATCCAACTGCACATATTCAATTCTTTGATGAATCTCATATGGCTATCTCTTCTGCCGAAGCAAATGTTAAAACCAACTTGCCTGACTTAGCAGCACAATGTCAATTTCATTTAAATGACTGTTTAACCAATGTTGACAGTAATAGCGTTGATTTAATTTTATGTAACCCTCCTTTTCATCAAAATACCGCAACGACAGACCATATCGCTTGGCAAATGTTTAAGGATAGTTATAGAGTCTTGAAAAAGGGTGGTGAATTACGCATTATTGGTAACCGGCAGTTAGCGTATCATATTAAATTAAAACGTATTTTTGGTAATGAAAAACTCATTGCTAGCAATGACAAGTTTGTTACTCAATCAGCTATAAAATAGTTGTATCAATTCATATTTTTATTAAGACAAAGGCGAACCTAAACCAATGAAATGTCACTCTTATACTTCCCTCTTTTTTACTTTTATCATGACCTTTGGTTTAGCTGCTTGTTCAAGCACGCCTAGCCATGTGATTGTTGCGCCTGATTTGATGACTATTCCTGCAATTTATCATCAAGGGAAGCATGCTCAGCTTAATGTTGTTGATATGCGTACAGCGAACCATATAGTACAAGTATTACGTAAAGGTGAAGCGGCTACCTTGCTCTCAGCGCAAGCAAGACTAGAAGACATTATCAAAGTTAATCTAACAGAGCATTGGAAAAAACAGAGTCTGCAAATTCAAAATAATGCTAGCAATACCATTAATGTCTCAATCGAGAAAGCCGTTATCAGTGTTGAACAACAAACCATGGAATATAAAGTACAAACAGAAATAGTAGTGAAAGTAACCGTTAACAATGGCGAACAAACACTGACTACCACCTTTAACAACCGTGGTAATAGCGATGGACCTTTACAAGCTGATATCGCCGTTTTAGAACGAAACTTCAATCAACGTTTAGCCAAGTTACTTAGCCAAATTTTAGCTAATGAAAAAATTGCCAAGTTCTTAATGTAATTCATTTAACATCAGAGCATAAAATATGTTAATCATAAAAAAACTGATATTGACCTTTATCTTTTTGCTGAGCTTAGTCAGTTTAATGGCGAAGTCTCAAAACGTCACCATTGATCCCACCAATATTTATCCTATAGTAAAATTAGAAACATCGATGGGTATAATTATTGTTGAATTAGATCGAGTTAAAGCTCCTCTCACGGTTGATAATTTTTTGACCTACGTGACTACTGGTGAATATAACAACACCATATTCCATCGTATTGTTGAAAACTTTATTGTTCAAGGTGGTGGTTACGATGAAGAGTTTGTTGCTAAAAAAACTAACCCCGATATTGTTAACGAATCAGGTAATGGCTTAAAAAATGAAATTGGCACTATCGCTATGGCGAAAGAAAATCGTCCACATACAGCAAATAGACAATTTTTCTTTAACATAAATGATAACACTAACTTAGACCCAGGAAGACAATGGGGATATACCGTATTTGGCGCTATAACCGAAGGAGAAGAAGTGCTTGAAGCTATAGCCAAAGTTAACACCGACTATAATGAAACTATGGCATGGAATGATGTACCTATCGAACCCGTCATATTAATTAAAGCAACGCTACTACCAGAAGAGTAAAATTAAATTTTTCATCATGTTTATAAAACAGCCCTATATACGAGTGATATCGTACATTGGACAATCAACTTTTGTTTATCTATTACTTTTAAGACATTTTCTTAGCAAAAAATTGCTGTGAATCTTTGACAAAATGCTAATTGTCACCGATAAATAAAGGTAGGCGTTAATCGTTGTAGCTTGTAATGTTGTTTGATAAATGAATCACCTCAAAAAATAATACAATAATAAAAATACTCTTCGCGTGTACTGAAAACAAATAGATTAACATTTTAGCAAAACTAATAATAAGAATAGCAAGGACAGCTATCTTGGAGTTCTTCATGATAATAGAGCAGTTTATCAATGAAAAAATTGTCCAAATGAGCGCTTATGTCAGCGCAGTTATAGGCAAGACCATACATTACACTGAGTTGGATCAATTTATTCTTGATACCATGGAAGAGTGGGCGTCTTTAAACGTCACCGATGAAACGCCAAGTAATGCGCAAGAACGTGTTTTTTGGCACTTAATTCATGAAGTGAGCTTGCATGGCGGCCAAGCGTTGCAACAAGACTTATTTTTCAAAAGTGAAATGAATACCTGTTTAGATTTTTTTAATGGCATAGGCAGCTACCCAATTGACTGCATCGGTTGGCGTCCCATTTCTTAATATTAACTAATTCGCTTCTGCTAAGTACAACTCTCTGATAAGCTTAAATTTATATATTCGACTTTTTGATGAAATATCCTATTAATGTCTAGCACTTCTTTTAAGCAAGCTATTTTAAATAAACGAATGCTGATCTGTATTTTTACAGGATTCAGCTCAGGCTTGCCGCTGTTTGTTCTCTACCAACTGGTACCTGGCTGGTTGAGAGATCAAGGGGTGAGCTTAGCTGAAATAGGCTTGTTTTCCTTAATTGGCATTCCTTATGTATGGAAGTTTCTTTGGTCGCCCTTAATGGATCGATATTCATTAGGTGTGCTTGGTAGACGACGTAGTTGGATGCTAGCGACACAGGTACTGTTGTTGTTTTCCATTGCCGGTTTTGGTTTTGTTAACCCTATAGCTAATATTTGGTCTGTGGCTTATTTAGCTGCAGCCGTTGCATTTTTCAGCGCCAGTCAAGATATCGTGCTTGATGCCTACCGACGCGAGTTATTACCAGACAATGAGTTAGGTCTGGGTAATTCTATACATGTTCAAGCCTATCGTTTTTCGGGTCTGGTGCCCGGCTCCTTAGCTTTTATTCTAGCCGATCATATTAGTTGGCAAAGTGTTTTTATTATTGTTGCTGTCTTCATGGTAGTAGGTATTTTATTAACTTTATTCATTAAAGAATTAGATACCGAGCATAATGCACCCAAATCATTGCAAGCAGCGGTCGTTTTACCTTTTAAAGATTTCATTCAAAGTAATGGATTGAAATCAGCGGGGTATACTCTTGCCTTTCTCGTGTTGTATAAATTAGGCGACAACATGGCAACCGCCCTGCAAACACCGTTTTTCATCGACATGGGTTTTAGTAAGACTGAAATAGGTGTTATTGCCAAAACCTCATCAATGATAGCGATGACTGTCGGCATAATTGTCGGTGGCATAGTCATGATAAAGCTCAGTATAAATCGTGCTTTATGGCTCTTTGGATTTGTACAAATAGCCAGTATTCTTGGTTTTGCTGCACTTGCTGAAATTGGTCATAATAACTATGCTTTAGCTTTGGCTATGGGCTTTGAATATTTAGGGGTAGGTTTAGGTACCGCAGCATTTACTGCCTTTATCGCTAGAACAACCAACCCAGCCTTTGCCGCAACGCAAATAGCATTATTTACCGCATTAGCGGTTTTACCAAGAACTTTTGCTAATGCCACGACAGGCTTTATTGTTGAGCAAATTGGCTGGACTCAATTTTACTTTTTATGCACATTGCTTGCTGTACCGGGTATGTTAATGCTTTTTAAAGTGGCACCTTGGCACGAAAGTCCTTTAGTACAAACTCAAATAGGAAAATAATATGATCAGACTGTTCTTTTTATTGCCCATTATTATGTGTATTGTGTGGTGGTGGTACCTTAATAGCCGTGGTTATAGCTTAAAAGAAGGCCTAAAGGGCTTTGTCTATATTTTATCTTTCAATGCCGTTATTGTGCTCTTTTTTGTTACCATGCTTTACGTTACCCATTAACTCATTCGATCAGCAAAAGCATTAGCAAAACGTTCAGCTGCTTTGTCATCCATATTAAAATATAGAGATGGTTCGATTAACTCTGCTTCCATTAACGCAAACGATTCATCCTGAGCTTCTTGATTGGTGCGAACAAAATCAAGGCGCGCATATAACGGCATTTCGCCGGTCAGTTTTGTTATGGCCGCTAAGGTATTTTCTGATTGTGTTAGTAAACCATGCTCAGGTGTAATTGTAGTCAAACGTCCACCATGCTCTTCTTGCACTCTAAAATCATCCGCTTTAGGGGTTTTCAAAATAGCATGGCTATATTGGCCATTGAAATAGAAAAGCGAAAACTCCCCCTCTGTAACAACACTAGTTATAAAAGGCTGCACCATAAAGTCACTATTTGCAAATACTGCCTCAAGCTCTGCGATAGCCTCTTGAGCGCTGGTTTTTTTAAGCCAAAAAGTGTTATCCGCATTGGCACTTATTCTTGGTTTGATCACCAACTGTTGGCAATTAAAATGCTCAAAAAAATTATTTAAATCTTCAGCAACAAAGTTTGATTGCCATAATGTCGGCACAATACTTACCTTATTATTGGCTAAAGATTGCAAATAAATTTTATCTATATTCCAGCGTACCGTTGCCAACGAATTTTGTAATACTGCATTTGATTGCTCGATATCTTCCAACACTGAAGTAAAACTATTCGCATCCTCTTGGTAATCCCACGGGCTTCGAATAATGACTGAATCGAATTGTTGCCAGTTGACCTTTTTACTTCGCCATGACACTAGCTGAGTTTGCCAGCCAAGCTGAGCTAGTGGTTCATCAAGCAAATCATCATAACATTCAAAATCAGACAAATTATCCATAGTTAAAATTGCGCAGTGTTTCATTACAACCCTCAAGGTGTATACAGTATAATTGGCTGCATATTAACAAATTTTTTCCTAGTGATTAAGCAATAGTCCTTATTATGTCTTATTATTTAATAACTCCTTTAAATTGGCGAGCAGCGATATGCTTATTGTTGACCAAAATGTTTTAGATGATATTGGTAAGGGATTTTCAGTTCCTGCACAACCTAAATTATTACTTAACTTACTAAAGCTGATGGCAGAAACGAGTCCAGATATCAAGGCTATTGCCGAGTGTATCAGTCAAGATATTGCGGTTAGTGCTGCAATATTGAAAACGGTAAATTCCCCTTTGTATGGCTTAAGTAGAACTGTCACAGATATTAAGATGTCAGTGAATTATATAGGTATATACGGGGTAGTTATGCTCGTAACAGGCAGCTTATTAAAGAAGAGTTTTGATCCAAAAAATTGTAGTATAGATCTTGAGCTGTTTTGGACCATGACCTCTGACATCTCAAATGTAGCAATGGCGATTGGCAAACAATTTAAACGCTCTATTCCTATGGACAAGCTATCTAGCTTGGGTCTATTTCATGCTTGTGGCATTCCTGTCATGGCCATGAAATATAATGATTACCAAGATGTGGTAGATCAAGCGATCTTAACTTCTGAATTATCATTGATAGAACTCGAAGAGAAACATTACCACGCTAACCATGCGACCATAGGTTACTATGTCGCAAGCTCATGGCGTTTACCCAAAGATGTTTGCCAAATTATTTTACAGCATCACGAACGTGATTATTTAGACAAACTTGACGGCTCTGCCGAGCAAGATTTATTCGCCGTATTAAAGATGGCGGAGCATATTGTTTCACTAAAGTATTTAGATTGCGCTTCCCCTGATTGGGCATATTTAGAGGAAGCGATTTTAGCTATTCTTGCTATCAATCAAACCGACTTAACTAATATCATAGAACAAATTACTGAGTCGTCATAAGCGACTTTCTACTCAACAAGCCTTGAATATCCTCTTTGACCAAATACAAAGAAGGTATCAAAAACAAAGTAATCACCGTGGCAAAAACAATACCAAAGCCTAGAGATATAGCCATGGGGATAATAAATTGTGCTTGTAAACTTTGTTCGAAGTACAAAGGGAAAATACCAAAAAAAGTTGTTAGTGATGTCAGCAATATAGCGCGAAAACGTGCTGTGCCTGCATTCATGACTACCTCTATCATGCGTTGACCTTTACCTTTGGCTTTATTAATAAAATCAACCATGATCAGTGAGTCATTAACAACTACACCGGTAAGTGCTATAAACCCGTAGATAGACATCATATTAATGGTTTTGCCCATTAACCAATGACCGACAATAGCGCCAATAATACCAAATGGAATAACAGACATAATAACAATTGGCTGTGCATAAGATTTTGTCGGTATAGCAATTAATCCATAAATTAAGAATAACGCACCTATAGCCGCTAAACCAAGTTGCCTCAAAAAATCGGCTTGCTCTTTACTCGCGCCTTCAACACCATATTTTACTGTTGGGTAATTAGCCAATATTTCAGGAATACTGGTTTCATTCATTTCACTGATCACTTTGCGTGATTCGACTTTCTGCGCATCAATATCGGCTGAAATGGTTAAAGAGCGTTTTTGGTTTACACGAGTAATCGTTGAGAAACCTTGACCAATGCTGATATCGGCCACTTGATAAAAGGGAACTTGGTCCCCATTTGCTGTACGAATCCACATATTTTCTAAATCACTCACCGAAATACGGTGTTCTTTAGGGTAACGAACCATCACTTTTAATTCATCACGACCTCGTTGAATACGCTGGGCTTCTTCACCGTAAAATGCTTGGCGCACTTGTTTAGCTAAATCTGCCAGCGCTAACCCTAAAACTTCTGCTTCAGGTTTAATACTAAGTTGAATCTCTTGGCTGCCTCGGCTAAATGAGTTACGAATATCATAAACTCCATCATAGGCGGCTAATTTTTCTTGAATATTATGGGCTGCGGCTTCTAGCGCAACATAATCTTTCCCTGTTAATTGAAACTCAATGGCAGCTCCTCCTCCTGCATTAGCACCAGCAAAAAAGCGTAACTCTTTTGTACCTGGAATTTCACCAATTTCATCACGCCATAGTTTCTCTATTGCATAAGCATCGAGTTGTCTTTGTTCAGGTTTTACCAACTCTAGCACAAAGGTTGCTTGAGTATTGCCATTGGTGAACACCATTGAGTGCTTAATAAATTCTAGCCCTTGGTGCGGGTTATTTTTAGCGATTGTTGCCGCCGCCTTTTGAATGCGTTCAACCACTTTATTACGCTCACTTACCGCACTCCCATCAATCATGGTTAAATTACCTTGAATAAAGTCACTTGGAACTGAGGGAAATACTTCCAACTTAACGAAACCGCCAATCAATAGACCAATAGAGAGTATTAGAATGGCGATAAACGTTGCCATAGTGTTATAGCGTGCTATTAATGCTTGCTCTAGCCAAGGTTTATAGCGTTGATGAATAAAGTACTCTAAACCCTTTTTAAATTTGATTTGTTGGCGCTCTAGCCAGTTACTGTTTTGCTCGGTAAGGTGTATATACTTCATATGCACTAAATGCGCTGGTAATATCCATTTGGATTCAATTAATGAGAACATTAAACAAAAGGTAACGACAAGGGCGATGGCACGGAAAAAAGCGGCGAAGGTAGCATCAATCATTAGTAAAGGTGCAAAGGCAGCTATAGTTGTTAACACGCCAAAAGTTGCAGGCATAGCAACGCGCATTGTGCCATTAATAATGTTCTCGGTTGAATGACCAAAACGTTGAATTTCAGCATAGGAACTTTCGCCAATAACGATAGCATCGTCAACAACGATCCCCAACACCATAATAAAGGCAAACAGGCTAATCAAGTTAATTGAAACTGACCACTCTCCCAGCAAAGGCATCATGATAAAAGCACCAAAGAAACTGATTGGAATCCCTAGCATGACCCAAAAGGCTATTCTGATACGCAAGAACAATGCTAAAACAATAAAAACCAATAATGAACCCAACAATAAATTAGAAATCATCATGTCTAGGCGAGCATTCAAATAATAAGAAGAATCCCCCCAAACTGTCAAATTGGCGCCTTGAGGTAGTGATTGATTTTTAACTTCAACATAAGCTTTTATTTCGGCAGCGATTTCAAGATCGTTTTGATCACCCGTCGACTGCACCATAATGCTAGAAGTATTAACACCATTAAACAAAGCAAAATCTTCTTGCTCTACAAAACCATCGTTAACACTAGCAATATCACTTAACACAAGGCGGGTTCCATCACTGTTTGTGCGCAGGACTAATTGGCTATACTCTTCACCAGTATATGCTTGCCCTGTAGTGCGTAATAAAATATCACCACCTTGTGTTTTTATGGTGCCGCCCGGTAAATCTATAGATGAGCGTTTTATCGCTTGAGCAACTTCATCAAAAGTAAGTTGATATTTCTGTAGCTTTTCTTCTGACAACTCAATAGATATTTCATAATCTCGACTACCAACAATATCGGCTATATTGACACTCGGTAAAGCAATAATTTCATCTCGAATATCTTGCGCTAGTATTTGTCGAGTACGCCTATCCATTGAGCCACTTACCGATAACCACATAACTTGTGATTGAAATTCTTGTTTAGCAATAATAGGTTTTTCGGTTTGCTCCGGGAATGTAGTGATGGCATCCACTTGCATTTGTACTTCATCTAACTTTTCAGACATGGAATAACCCGATTGCAACTCTATCGTTACAATACCAACGCCCTCACGTGCCCTAGATGTTATTTTTTTAATACCTTCAATATCTTCTAATGCTTCTTCTACTTTTAAAATAACACCCAGTTCAACTTCTTCGGGCGCAGCGCCCAAATGCGGTACGGTTACTTGTATGCTATTAACATTAAACTCAGGAAACGTTTTTTTATTTAAGTTTTGGTAAGAAAAAAAACCAGCGACTAAAATAAAAACCATCAATAAATTAGCAGCGACATGATTGTAAGCAAACCAAGCAATAATGCCTTGTTGTTGAGGAGTCGTTGTTTGCTCTTCCTCCTTTATAGAATCACTCATCAGCTGTCTGCTCAGTTAAGTTTTCAGCCTTAGTTGATTTAACAAGTTCACCATCAACCCTTAGTTTCATATCTGTGATAGGGCTAGCAAGTTTCGTTAATATTAATCGTTTATTATTCGGGAATTCATCTAAAGAATAAGCATAATGTTCATCTGTTCTAAGGGTATTTATTGTTTCGATAACTAATCGGTTATTGTTATCAACTAAATACACCGTATTACCAGAGTATACGGCACCTATCGGAATGGCCGTAACATTGGCAACACTTTTGCCTGAAATGTTAGCGTTTACAAAGGTACCCATGTGTATGTCATCGTGTTCACTACTGGCTAACACACCATAAGGATCATTAATTTTAGCAACAAAATAGTACACTCGACTCATGCTATCGACCACACCTTCATAGCGAGTTATATGTGCCGTCCAGCTATACTTTTTGCCGCCAAGTAGATAATAAAGTTCAACTTGTGCACCTTGCTCATTTTGTTGGTTAATACGGGATACATTGAGAAATGCCAAATCCCGCTGTTTTATCGGTAAACGTATTTCTGCATAGTCAACAGCAAATGTAGTCGCTAAACTACTGCCCGTAGAAACGTATTGACCAATATCAACTTGTTTCGCGGATAACATAGCATCATACGGTGCGATAATTTTAGTGCGCGCTAACTTAATGTTAGCTTCACGCAAATCGGCTTTTGCTGCTAACACCCCTGCTTGAGCTTTTTTCAGCTGTGGTAAACGCAGTGCCAAAATAGGCGCTTGCTCAATAGTTTTTCCTGTTAATAGCCATTCATCTTCAGCTTGTTCACTACGAGCTTGCTCTTCAATTAACTGCGCCTGTGCCGACTCTAACTGAGATTGTGCTCTGAGTAGAGCGACTTGATAGCTTATGTCATCAATGACAAGGAGTACTTCGCCTTTTTTGAAAAAGCCACCTACTTGGAATTTATCTGATACTTGGATTACTTGTCCCGAAACTTCAGAAATTAGCGTAGTCTTTGTTCTTGGCATAACGCTGCCTTGACTTTGAATATCAAAAGTAACTGATTGCGATTCAAGCGTCATCACCGACACTAACGGAGCTTTGACCTCGACTGGATTTTTTGTTGGTTTAGGCGCCATAAGACCGAACAAAGCCAACACAATAACTGCAGAAAAAATAATAGCAAACGGTGTTAACACATAGCGAAGCGGTACCATGCGTCTATGTGCCTTTAAGTTTTCAGTAGCTTTTTTTGGGGGGATATCTGTTTGATTGGCCGACATAATATTACTTAAATAAAACAAAACTATGCAACTAATTTAGCGCTTATTTAATAAAATTAACAGGTTAAGATGGTAAATTATTTGTAAATTTCGACCAAGAAAGTAGTAACTCTCTAAAGTCATCTATGCCGCAAGCTGCACTTTCATTTTGATCAAAGTGAATATGATCTGTAGTAAGCATTTCAGGTAAAGGCTCGGCACCATTTAAACTCGCATTAGTGGCTATTTCTACATCGCCTTGGCTTATTGCTACCGAATATTCATGACCACTAATAAGTACTTCACTGCGATGCCCCTTCTCAACATTATCAATAGCAGTTAATAGCTCTGTCAGCTTCACACTGTCATGCCCTAACTCAATTTCAATCCATGGACCAACGACTTCATGTTCTAATGAAAAGCGCGCTTTTGCTTCACCGGTTATTGCGTCATGTAAGAATTCGTATTCCATAAGCTTATCACTGTATTTAACTAAAAATGGGCTAACTAATCTTCTTTCATTGTAGCATTATATTGGCGCTTTAGGAGGGATTTAACAGGCGATACACGCAAGCTATTCATTAACCGATAAATTAACTTTAGCGAAAAAAGCAGACCGACAACGCCATGATTTTGTCTATCTGCTTTTCAACCAAAAGATGACATTTTTAAAAAATCAAATATAGCTCTACATTAAGACAACTGATTTTAGAGCGACAATTATGTATTCACTATAATAGCGCCCTCATTTTTATCAAGTCACTACTGCGTCGACTTTAGCTATGACTTACTATAGAAAATTTCCCATTGAAGTTTTATTAAAAATTTAATCTCATCGTTGAATCTAATTCAATTGCAGCATCTAATGCTGACAGTATATCGGCTCTTTCTTTTAACTTAGTGCCGTGATGGGCTTTCATATTAAGCGTTAGCATTTGTTTAGCTACTGCTTTCGCTGTAGCTATCAATTCTTCAGGTTCGACTACAGTATCTAAAAACCCGGCTAATACTGCGGTATCTGGATCAAATAATTCTGCATTGATAACCGACCGAGATAGATAGTTAATAGGTATACGGTTACGCGCTAATTCAATGCCAGCTTGATGCATAGTCATGCCAATCGCTACTTCATTCAAGCCTATTTTAAATGAGCCTTTACAACCGATACGATGATCACAACTCAGTAGTAAAAATGCACCTTTAGCTATCGCATGCCCAGTACATACGCCAATTATTGGTAAGGTAAAGGATAACATTCTTCTCGCTAGTTTTGAGCCTGCAGTAACCAGAGAGACGGCGGATGCTGAACTCTCCTTCATGGTATTTAAGTCATAACCTCCAGAAAGAATACCTGCTTTGCCAGTCAAAATAACTACCGCGCTAGCAGCTTCGGCTTGATCAAAAGCCTCATGAAGCTCGTCTATTACTTGATGGGATATCGCATTTACTTTGCCATTATCTATTGAGATTGTGGCAATTTTTTCGCTAATTTTAATATCAATGAGTTCCATTGTCTTTCCAAGTGTTAATTGTTTTGTAGGTGAGTATTTATCCGTAGCTAGTTGCTAACTGGTATGCAGGCCGTTGTCTCACTTTATTTAAATAAGCGTTGCTGTGTTCTTTGTTTTTTAACAAGTTTAAACTTTCAGCCATTTCTAAGATAACTGTCATCATAATATCTGCAGCGCTAAAAGACTCCCCCGCGAAATAGCTTCTCTGACTTAACGTTTGTTCAATGTAAGAAAAGTCTAGCTGTATTTCTTTCGCGATATAATTATCAAGTGGCTTGGTGCCACTGCGCTCTTCCATTGACATAATTAAGGTCGTAATAACAGGTAAACTTAATGAGCCTTCTGCAAAATGTAGCCATTCTAAATATTGATAATAATCTTTACTTTCATCACTAGGCCTCAAGTCATTCGTACTAGCTTGATGCTGGATATACTCCATAATTGCGCCTGATTCACACAGTGTAATATCTCCATCAACAATAATAGGTGCTTTTGCTAAAGGATGTATTTTTCTCAACGATTCCGGCGCTAAATTTGTTACCGGATCTCTTTGGTGTTTCACCAAAGTGTAGGGCAATGATAACTCTTCTAATAACCAAATAACTCTTTTTGACCTTGATCTATTTAAATGATGAACATTGATCATCGTTATACTTCCCCTTTAACTTCTTTTAATCGTATTTTATATCCCGATCTTATCAACTATTTCTCGATGGTATTGCTTGTATCGCAAATAACATCACTTGTCATCGCACCGTTAACTTCGCCTTCAACGTCACTTTGAGCGCGCTTTGAACTGCCATTAAATTTTGAACGCAGCACCCGAACTAAAACACCTGCTGTAAACAGCATAATCAAGGTATAAATAGCAGGAGTGAAAGACATTTTATAATTCGCAAGTAAACTCAATGCCATAAACATGGATAAAGTACTATTTTGCAGACCCACTTCAATGGTGATTGATGTTGTTTGGGCGCTACCTAATTTAAACCAGCGACTAGAATAGTAGCCTAATCCCATGGTCAATAGGTTTAGAATTAATGAAACTGGACCAGTGGCAATCAGCGCTGGAATAACTATGTCTTGTTGGATATAGGTTAAGAATATCATTAACAAAGTTAAAAATAATATCCCAAACCGAGACACATGCACTTGTGAACTTTTTGCAAAATTTGGAAAATATGCCTTAATGAGCATACCAATAACAATAGGGACAATGGTTAATTTCATTAAACTCACCATAGTCACTATAATTGGTAACTGAAATTCATTCCCTTGTCCCATAAAGTGCTCTAAAGACATATTTAACACTACCGGTATAGTAAAAACGGTGATGATGCTGGCAACTGCAGTCATGGTAACAGACAAGGCAACATCGCCTTTAGCCAAATGACTGAACATATTCGAAGTAGTGCCACCAGGACACAAAACTAACAACATAACGCCTACCGCATATTCAGGCTCTAACGGCATAACATTTGCCAAGATAAAGCCAATAATGGGTAATAAGAGTAGTTGGTTTACTAAGCCAATTGATACTGCTTTTGGGTATTTAAGCACCCGTTTAAAATCAATAGGAGCAAGGGATAAGCCCATGCCCATCATAATCAAAAAAATACTGACAGGAATGATTTGTGTATTTACAAGTGTGACGAGTTCAATAGCTTCCATATTAACCTTAATATCAAATTATTAAGTAAAGACAAAAAACGTTTTATAAAGACATGATTTGCCCTACTGCTGCATCGGCACGACCGAATAAAACGCCTTGATAAATAGTATCTAAATTGTTTCTTGCTGTTGTGTGTTTTATGGTCATAAATGAACGACAAAACACAATATATTGTTGCAATGAAGAGGCTATTTGTTGCATGGTTTGTTTGCTCCCCCATTGCTCTGCCCTTTTCTTCAATTGCGTAGGGGCAAAAAAGAATATCGGTTTAACGCCAGGTAAT
Organism: uncultured Colwellia sp.; assembly: GCA_913062815.1. GTDB lineage: Bacteria > Pseudomonadota > Gammaproteobacteria > Enterobacterales > Alteromonadaceae > Colwellia. The sequence continues at coordinate 156,118 of CAJXWZ010000007.1, forward strand.
ATATCTTCCATTTCGGCGCCATTGGAGGCAAGATCTTCATGGTGAGTGACTCCCACTCGGCATGAATAACATAACTGTGCGCTGAAGTGCTGATGTATTGCACTAAGTGTGGTTTTACTGCCTGCCATATCCACTAAAATAGACTTCATTGTGTTATCAAGCAAAGCAACTTGTCCATAACTAATAACGTGATCATAACAAGCTAACGATTCAACAAACGCCATATTTTCCGCTGAAGTAATGCCAATGGTTGTCATCTCTGCGCGTGCTTTAATAGCAAACGCAAGCGCAATAGAGGTTTTGCTTGAAGCGCTAGTGATAAGGTATTGAGATGCACCGAAATATTGATTATCAACCATAAAATCATCAACCAACCATGACGTGGTAAATAACCCTCGAACCAGTATGTCAAAATCTTCATTCTCAACGCGATAATGTGGGTTATGACTAATACGTTCAAAAGCGGCATAGAAGGGAGCTAATCCGTCGCGGTGCTGGCTAATATCAGAGAAACCTGCGGTATTGACCTTGCCAGCGAGAATTTTGACGTGTGTTGCCATCGGCATAAACCCCCAAACCCGCTCACCAACTCTGATCTGATTGTTGTTCGATGCAACCACATCGGCATAGCCCATTACAGGCAAACGTCCCCATTGTTTATTTCCTGACGGATCGGTGGCTGACAAACCTTGGCTTGGGAAAAATCGCCAATAGCCTAACGTATCTCCTGCAATGCCATAACTGATGTTATTAGCAGTAAAGGCAAACTTATCTACTCTAAGCATAACTTCGTCCTCAACGAGAGTCTGCTCTACCGGTAGAGGGATAATACGCGTTTTTTGTAAGTCCGTTGTGCCAACTTCAAAAACATGCGGCTTTACATCATAGGCTCCAAGTTTCATCTATCGTTCCTTAGATTTGACAAATTAGTTGAAAAAGGCAACGGCATTACTTATGGTTTCTCGATCGGTTCGCGTGGCATTCACGGCTGCATCTTCATCGGCATAGCCAAACGACATACCAAACAATATACCGCGTTCTTCTGGTAAATTAAGCGCCTTTTTTATGGGATCAGGAAATTGACCAAGCGCGCCTTGCATGCAATTAGCAATACCGTGTTCTGCCAGAATTAAAGAAAGTGTTTGTGCATATATCCCAAGATCGACTGCCCCCATGATATCGAGGTATTTATCCATAGTGAAAAAGGCAACATGCGGTGCATCGAAAAAGCTCCAATTACGCACCATAGCCATTTGACGACCACGTTTATCTTCTCTAGTAATATCCATAGAGCTATATAGCGCATTTGCTGAGCCAAACTGCCTATCTCTATGTATGCCATGATATTGTGGCTGCCAGTTAAATTCTGGATTTGGCGGCGTACCACTCATTACCGCTTTCATTAACTCGCCTTTAAGTGTGTCTTTTTGAGTTCCTGAAACTACACATATTTGCCATGGTTGTACGTTGCAATTCGATGGGGCCTGTTGTGCCAAAGTAAAGATAGATTGCAATAATGCTTCTGGTACTTGCTTATTTAAATAAGCTCTAGCTGAATAGCGTTTTTCTAATGTAGTTGATACAGACATAATGGTTCCAATATTAAAAAAATAGCCTCTAATATGGGGGAGCCATATAGAGGCTGCATCGCATCTAATAAATATTACGATAAAAACAGGTAAATCAGTGTCTCAGCCATAAAAGGAAAAACAAAGCAAAATAGCCTGACATAAGAATGATTTTTAACTGTATTTCTTATGCTAATGAGGATGTGTTTATAAGACCAATGAATAATATTAATAGCACTCTATTCAAAATAAACATGATCATAGGATTAATCTGCTATTTGACTCTAAGGAGAGCTGAATCAAGCTATTCCTTATACGAATAATAGACAATTAGAAATATTCATTTGATAAATAGAAGTTTTGTGCTTAGCATCTAAACATAATGGTCAAATATTAATTAATTTTGTCGACTACTTCAAAGTGCAGACAAAGATAGATTTGGAGAGATTTATGCTTGAATATAAAGCCCCGGTACGAGATATAAAGTTTGTCATGCAAGAGCTATTACATAGCAACAAACATTATCAACAACTTGGCTATGATGATGCCAGTGAAGATATGGTCGATGCTATTATCGCTGAAGCAGCTAAATTCACTGAGCAAGTTATTGCACCGTTGAATCAAATTGGTGATCAACAAGGTTGTACTTGGCATGATGGTATTGTCACAACGCCCGACGGATTTAAAGAAGCATATCAACAATACGTTGAAGGTGGCTGGCCGACGCTATCACAAAGTGAAGAATTTGGTGGTCAAGGCTTACCTCATTCACTCAATGTAGCAATAAGTGAGATGATGTCTTCAGCTAACCATAGCTTCGCCATGTACCCTGGTTTAAGTCACGGTGCTTTAGCAACTATTGAAGCTCATGGCACTGACCAACAAAAACAACAATATATGCCTAAACTAGTTGAAGGCGTTTGGACTGGCACAATGTGCTTAACTGAGCCACATTGTGGCACAGACTTAGGTATGTTGCGCACCAAAGCAGAGCCAAGTGATGATGGTAGTTACTCAATATCAGGCACTAAAATTTTCATTTCAGCAGGTGACCATGACTTATCCGATAACATTGTTCATATTGTTATCGCAAGAGTTCCTGGCGCTCCCGAAGGTAACAAAGGCATTTCTTTATTCGTAGTGCCTAAATTCAATGTCAATGAAGATGGCACTATTGCCGATAGAAATGGCGTCAGTTGTGGCTCAATCGAACATAAAATGGGCATCAATGCCAATGCAACTTGCGTAATTAATTTTGATAGCGCTAAGGGTTTCTTAATTGGTGAAGTGAATAAAGGTTTACATTGCATGTTTACCTTTATGAATTCAGCCCGTTTAGGTGTTTCATTAGAAGGGGCTGCAGCTGCCGAGGCGTCATTTCAAGGTGCGTTAGCTTACGCTAAAGACAGATTGCAAATGCGTTCAATTAGTGGTGTTAAGAATCCACAAGGACCTGCTGACCCAATCATTGTTCATCCCGATGTTCGTCGCATGTTATTAACGCAAAAATCCATTTCCGAAGGCGGCAGAGCCTTAGTTGGTTACTTAGCTCAATTAGTTGATGTGACTCATGCAGGTAAAGATGAAGCAAGTAAAGCGGCAGCAGACAATAAATTGGCGCTGTTAACCCCTATTGCAAAAGCTTTCTTAAGTGAACTGGGCTTTGAATGTACCAGTCACGGTGTACAAATTTTTGGTGGCCATGGTTTCATAAAAGAATGGGGCATGGAGCAATTGATGCGTGATACTAAAATTAGCTGCTTATACGAAGGAACCACCGGTATTCAGGCTTTAGATTTACTCGCACGTAAGGTGCTCGGCAGCCAAGGTGAAATTTTAAAACCATTTATGAAAGATATGACCGAGTTTTGTCAGGAAAATTATGATAATCCTCAGTTACAAGGATTTACTAAACCAATAGCTGCATATCTAGCTGACTGGCAAAACATCACAGAATCAATTGGACAGAAAGCCATGAAAAACGCTGATGAAATAGGTGGCGCTTCTGTCGATTACTTGATGTTTTGTGGTTATGTCACCCTTGCTTATTTTTGGGCACAAATGGCCAAAGTTGCACAAGAAAAACTTGATAGCAATACTGATGAACAAGCATTTTATCAAACAAAAATTCAAACCGCGTCTTTTTACTTTCAACGTATTTTACCACGTGCGAAAGGTCATTTAGCTTGTATTGAAGGTGGTGTCGATTCAATGATGGCTATGGATAGTGAAAACTTTAGCTTTTAATCCTACAGCGTATACTTAGGAAAAGGACTTCCTTTTATCATGACACTTAAAGGTCATATCTAGCTTATTTGAACCGCTACCTAGTCGCGGTTCAAATACAAGTGCTTAATATACTCACGCCGAGTACCTTATAATATAGCGATACTTTCAAAGGTAACGGTTAGAATTTAATTTTACCACTGAGTATCTGAGCAAACATTTTCCAATCGCCAATTAAACTATAAACGGGATAAGTAAATGTAGCTGGTTTATTGTGTTCAAAGAAAAAATGTCCCACCCAAGCAAAGGCATACCCTGAAAGTGGCATCATCAAGAAAAACCACGAATTACTAGTCCATAAAGCTGCCAATAAAAAGAGTATCACTAGACTTGAGCCAACAAAATGCAAACGTCGACAGGTTTTGTTTGAATGTTCTTTCAGGTAATAAGGGTAAAACGCTTTAAAACTACGGTACTCTTTCATATTAGTTTCTCATGACATTAATATTGAACTCAGTGGCGGCTTAGCGAAGTGGTGCTTGTTCAAATGGTTTTTCATCCGTTTCAATTGCACGATATCGCTTTGACCAGACAAATAACAATAATGGACCTATATACATAGTCAAGCCATATATTCCTGCTGACACTGCATACTCTGGTGATTGTAAAAAACTGATGGTGATCAACAAGGCTAAGGTCGCATTCTGAATTCCCACTTCAATCGCCAATGTTATGCCGTCTCTAAACGAAAGCGATGCAATTTTAGCTAAGAGCAAACCTAACAAAGTTGATAAAACATTCAGCGCTAAATAAGCAAAAAACATCTGTTCAAAAGAGTTTACCAATAACTCTCGCTCTTGAATAACAACAGCAATGATCATGGCGATCATAAAGAATAAAGAAAAACGTCTAAAGTATTGCTCAAATCTTACTGCCCATGCAGTACAGTAATGCCGAACAACAATGCCTATTTGAACAGGAATTAAGGTAATAACAAATAAGCCTATTGAGGTTGCCAATAATGAAAAGTCACTGCTTGGAGAATCAGAGAAACTGTTAATCGCATAATGAATAATGAAAGGCGTTGAAAAGATACATACTAAAGTTGAAATGGCCGTAAGGCTAACTGACAAAGCTAAATTAGCGCGACTGAGTTGGCTAATTAGATTAGACATGGTGCCACCTGGGCACGCTGATAGCACCAATAACCCAATAGCTAAAGGCGCATCGAGTGAAAACATGATTGCGATAACCAAAGCTAATAAAGGGAGTAAAACTATTTGAGCAAATAAGCCAATAAGTACTGGCCTAGGAGTTTGCCATAAACGCGTAAAGTCTTGCTTTGTTAAACTGAGTCCCATACCAAACATTATAAAAGCTAAAGCTAGTGGTAATAAAACTTCTGTGAAAATTGAGGCATTCATATCAAGCACTCTCTCGCTTATGTTCACTAACAACCAATTTATAGCTAAATGTATATGCCGTGAGTTGCGCCTTAATTTTTGCTAGGGTATCTTGCTTGTCGCTAAATACTTTTATAGTCGCCATTACACCTTGTTTTTTATCTGGAACAACTTTTACTTCAACAATTCCCTTGCTAAATAATTCGGATAACTCAGCGAGTAAAACGCTTTTTATTTCTCGACAAATTAACTCAGGTTTAAATAACTTACCGACCGCGGTTAATGGCATCTCAGCTAAGATATGCACTTGCTTTGGAATTGCCGCACGTTCAGGTACATGATGCTTCATATATTCCAGTAAACTTTCAGCTGTTATCAAACTGTTTTCTTTCGTTGTAACGTAAAGTACCGGTAACTCTCCTGCATAACTATCAGGCCTAGGAATTGCAGCAGCTAAAAATACATCAGGATGAGCTGAAGCGATATCTTCAATCATTTTAGGGTCTATATTATGACCGCCACGAATGATGAGCTCTTTTTGTCTGCCACATAAGGCCAAATAACCATTGGCATCTTGCTTACCAAGGTCACCGGTTCTTACCAGCTTTTCGCCCGCTTCTGTTGTCACCCAGAGTTTTTCGTTATGGCTGTCGTCAACATAACCAGGGAAAACATTATTGCCAGCAATTAAGATTTCTCCGACTTCATCTACATCACATAAACGCTTCAATTGCCCCTCATTGTCCACCTCACCAATGGACAACGTCATCGTTGGCATAGTTAATCCAACCGATGCCTGTTGATTGATTGCATTAACGGGCATAAGTGTACTGACAGCAGTTCCTTCAGTTGAGCCATAACCTTCAACTAATTGAATACCTGTTTTGTGAGTAAACTTCTTTTGTAAATCTGGAGACAATGGTGCTGCACCAACCAATGCTAACTTCATACTCGCAGGCTTTTTAACCTCAACATTATTATTAATGTGCTCCAATAAGCCAGCATAAACCGTTGGTACGGCAGTCATAAAGGCAACAGAAAAATTATCAATAATCGTAAGCAAGTTCTTTATTACGTTGTTTCCTCTAAAGCCAGATGGTCCTGCCATTAGAATAGTTGATCCTAACATCACCGAAGCTAAGCCTGTTGCGATTGCTGCATTTACATGGAATATTGGCAAGCCAATTAGCATAGTATCGTCACTCGTTACAGGCGATATTAAGTTAACTTGTGCAGCATTACTCAATTCATTTAAGTGCAGGTGCTTTGCTAGTTTTGGTAAACCTGTGGTTCCGCCAGTATGAAAATATGAACAAACATCTCGCTGATTAGGCAAAGAGCCATGTAGTATTTTGCTATCTTGTTTAGCCATGAGCTTTTCAAAACTATAGACAGGGACACTTTGTCCATTAGTTGCAGGAATATCGTCACCAAATAGGCTGATCACTGCCACCAATCCAGGAATATCATCTTTAATGGCTAAAGTTTTTGTCCATATATCGCTTCCTGGAACAGGGCCCAAAGCAATAATAACCTTGCTTTTCGCTGTCGTGATAATTTCTTTAATTATATTTGCATCTAATAAAGGGTTAATGGGATTAGCAATACCGACGCTTTCCGCTCCCCACAGTGAAAAATACATTTCAGGAAAATTAGGCAGTAAGATAGAGGTAACATCCGTTCTATTGATGCCTAAATGGTGTAGTGCATTGCCAATTTGTGTGACGGAACTAGCTAACGTTCGATAGCTTATTTCTCTATATGGGTTAGCGAAAGACCTTCCTTTGATCACTTTTAATAATTGATGAGTAACCTTTTTAGAAAATGGGATTTTATTCGGACCAAGGCAATCTCCATCTAGTATATATTTGAGCGCTATTTTTCCACCAAAACGATCCGCTGAGGCAGCTATAACATGATAAATAGACTGAGGTAATGCTTTAGTTGATACAGCACTGACATCTATCTTACGCATATCTTCCGCTGTTTGTATGGTTGTTATATCTAATTTATTTGCCACGGGTTACCTCAGTTTCAAGTGAATAAATTCACTGTTTAATACAATTTCTTTACTGCAACAATACGGGCTTAACACCTTAATCGAGAAAACTACTATCTTGCGCTAATACCACTTGATATTGAGGCTGAAAGTTTCCCCAAGTGACTAATTCTGAACCATTGGCCTGCTTTGTTTTGAGTGCAATGTCATGTTCTATCAGCTTCATTTCACCTGCTGACTGTGCTAATAACTGACTCTGGCAACAACTATCCATCATGACAAAATTTGCAACTGCGGCGTCAACTGACTTTCCGACAGTAAGCAGACCATGGTTTTGTAAAATTACTGCAATATTGTCGCCAAGAGACTCAGCAATCATATCGCCTTCACTTAGCTCGGCAACCACCCCCGTGAACACATCGAATAGACTATGGTTTTGATAGAACACACAAGCATCTTGGGAGATAGGTGCTAATAACTGCCCTAATGCAGAAAATGCTCTACCAAAACGAGTGTGTGCATGGGCAACTGCTTTAATTTCTGGCCTAGCAATGTGTATTCTGGAATGGATAGCGAAAGCAGCATTATTGATAGGAGAATTCCCTTCAACAATTTTTCCGTCGTGATCCACTCTGACAAGATCAGATGCTTTAATGTGCGCAAAATGTACACCAATAGGATTTACCCAGAAAGTTTCAGGCTCAATACAATCCCGCTGGGTAATGTGACCTGCTAGTCCTTCGTCAAAACCATGTAAAGCAAATACTCTGAAGCCAGCGGCTAAGCGTTGTTTTTCATATGCGCGTTGTTCAAGTGGGTTGGAAAAAGTGGGTGGCATTGGCACAGTAAATTTTTCACTACCTATGGTCATCTTTTTTGCTTGTTCGGCCAGACTAATATTCATTTAGGATCCTATTCGCTATTTGATAATTGACTTCAGTTTAAATCCTCATACAATAAATAAAAATGATACTAATTCATGCGAATGTATAAATATGATTCATAGTAAGATTGACCTAAATTTGTTTTTAATTCTTAAAATGATTTATCAAGAAGGGAGTATTACCGCTGCAGCCAAAAAGCTTCACTTATCTCAGCCTGCTGTCAGCCATTCTTTAACTCGCCTAAGAGATAAATATGACGACCCTTTATTCATTAGGCATGGTCGTAAAATGGTGCCATCAACACTTTGTCAAAAAATCATACCTCAAGTCATTGACTGTGTTGCAGTATTAGAATCTACGCTATCAGACAATACTGATTTTGATGTCCATCAACACACTCGAGAATTCAAACTAGGCTTTCGTGATGTACTAGAGTCTATTTTCTTTCCAACGTTAGTGACTGATCTTATTATCAATACGCCAAATATCACAATTAATAGCCGACAAATAACAGGCTTAGAAATGGAACGTATGTTGGAGCAACAAGAACGTGATATTGTTATCGATATGCTGTTACCCACCAGCAATGACATTAATCACACCTTAATTTGTGAAGAGCATTTTTCACTTATTTGCCGAGAAGATCATCCTATTTTACAAGATATGTCATTGGAAAATTATGCTCAAGCAACACATGCCATAGTGGCATTAAAAGACTCTAAAGTTGACTTGGTTGATATGGCATTAGCAAAACATGGTGTCACTCGTAAAATAGCATTGAAATGTGAGCATTATTTTGCCGCAACCAGCGTTATTAGTCGTTGTGATATGTTGCTCACTATGCCAAATGCTTATGCTAATTTGTTGAAAGATAAAATGCCGGTAGCTGTTACACCGCTTCCTTTTGAAGTACCGGTTTTGCCTGTTCATATGTATTGGCATAAACAAGCTGAGCAAGACCCAGTGAATGGCTGGATGCGAGAGAAACTCATCAAAATAGCGAAGCAACTACTCTAACAAGTTCCTTGTTTAACCTACATTCTATGCACTGCTTTACGTATTTTGAATAAAATTGTTCACCACCTCTGCCAGCTTCTCACCTTGATCTTCTTGTAAAAAGTGTCCGCCATTGACGATAGTGGTATGTGCTTGTCCTTCAGTACCAGGAATAAGTTTTTGCATCAATTTATCCCCACCTTTGGTAATCGGGTCATTATCACTGAAAGCTGTCAAAAAAGGCTTTTGCCATTGGGATAATTGCTGCCAAGCGGCAATGTTTTTTGCTGAAGCAGGATCGTCAAGACTGGTAGGAACCAATAAAGGAAATTGGCGCGCACCTTCTTTATATTTTTCTTCTGGGTAAGGTGCGTCATAAGCAGCAATAACTTCAGCCGACAATTCCGTTGTTGTACCGCCATTAATAATACCGCCAGCGGGAAAACTTGCTACTTCTTGAGAAAACGACTGCCACTTTCGAAAAGCTTCACCTGGTTCGTGCTGCCCTGTCGGCAACATAGTATTAGCTGCTACCACACGAGCAAAGCGTTCATTATTTTCTGCCACTAAACGCAAACCAATCAGTCCGCCCCAATCTTGGCAAACCAAAGTAGTGTCCGTTAAGTTAAGCTGTACAAGCATTTGCTGCATCCAATCAACATGGCGCTGATAAGTATAATCAGTGCGTTGGGTAGGCTTATCAGAGCGGCCAAAACCAATTAAATCAGGTGCAATGACGCGGTGACCCGCTTCAACAAGTAATGGGATCATTTTCCGATACAAGTAACTCCATGATGGCTCCCCGTGCATAAGTAGTATAGGTGACGCGTTTTTAGGGCCTTCATCCACATAATGAACACGAAGCTCACCACCTTCACCATCGTTAACAAAAAGGTAATTAGGGGCAAAGTGATAACCAGCTAAGTTCTCAAAACAACTATCATCTGTTCTTAAAAATTCCATTGCTACCTCGTGTTATGTTAAAACTACTGCTTATTTCATTTAATTTTTTAATTATCTAAGTGGAGCTTACCGTTGCGAACTCGTTGTGGGTGATCGCCAACGGGTATACTGGCAATTTCTTTCTCATCTTCAAATGAAATAATAGACACTCGGTCTTGTTCACTCACTGAAATATAACAATATTTACCATCATGACTTTCTGTAGCCCAATAGGGTTTGGCTCCCAACGGTGTATCTGATAAATCGATACGGGTAAAATCAAAGGTTTTCCGATCCACAATAGCCGCGTAACCTGACATAGTAGCCGCAACACACAACTTGGTGCCTTGCTGATTAATCGCCAAACCATGGTGGGCAGAATTAAGCTGATAATCACTATAATCCATTTGCTGAATTTGCTCCGGAATAGGGAGTTCTAATTTCCGTGTAACTTTTTCTAACAGCATGTCATATTCGAAAAAACCATGAAAGAAAGAAACTTGTAAATAAGCGAAGCGATCATCGGGTGCAATTGCCATCGGTCTAATGGCTTTATCTATCCAAGGGAAGCCAAACTCTTCAAGCTTTTCTCCCATATCAACTCGTTTCAACACTTCTAAGGTTTCTGCATCAACAACTTGAAACCATCGGTCACCTTTTAGCCAATCTAACCAAGAGGCTGAAATAAAGACTTTACCAATGCTAGCGTGATAGATTAATTTCCCATCCCTTGAATAAGTGCTCTCGTGAGGTTGATCGCCTGATTCAAATTCACCAATAATTTTGCCTGTAGCGGTATCAATGGCTTGAACTTTTCGAGCAGTAGATGCCGATACTAAAAAGGTTTTACCATCAGGAGAAAGGGCCGAATGATCAGAGCGATCACCTGCAATTTTTGTTCGCCAGACAATTTTGCCATTGTTAACATCAATTGCGACTACATCAGCAAAACTGGGGCGAGAAACAAACAATAATCGACCGTCGTTAGAGGTAAACATATCGTCAACTAGTTGGTCATTTCCTTCGCCGATAACTTCGCGAATAAAAGTAGATTTAATACGTTTAATTACGCCAGAATAAATTTCTTCAATTCTCTCTTCACGATCAGGTACAACATTTAAATGTTTAATCACTTTAAACGTTAGTGGGTCGAAAATATCAACGGTGCCATCCCAGTTATTTCCTACAATAACGACATCCCGCAGTGCAGAGTCACTTTCTGCTAATGCATTAACAGAAAATAAACTTGTTAGAAATAACACACTTAATGCACACTTTGCTTTAAATTTTTTTGTGTTGAATAGGTAGCTCATACTAACCTCTACTTTTTATTGGGGCCGGGGAAAAATATATTTGTATTAAGTTGATATTGTTTGTATTCAGGACGCTTTTGTACCGAATAATATTCACTTGGCACGGCGCCAGTGTAATAAACTAAAGTAGTGTACATCATTCTAGAAGCAAGTAGACACCCTACGCCTAATAGGCCCCAGATAACGATAGACTCTTGTTGATATAACAATAGCCATGACGGTATCGCAGCAATGACTAAACCATTCCACACCATCCATTCAGCAAAGTAATTAGGGTGACGACTATATTTCCAAAGACCAACATTACATACCTTGTTTTTCTCACCCAGTTGTTTCATCTTGCGAAGGAAGGCTAGCTTTTGCATATCGGCAATACTTTCCATGATAAAAGCGCCACACCAAACAGCAATACCGATGATTTCGAATATTGATATACCTTTATTAGGGTTAGTGGCAATAACAAACGCCGGAATAGCGAGAAAAGAGGCATTGGCTAGCCCTTGTAGAATAGCTTCCACTTGCATTGCTAAAACAGTATTCGTTTTTCCTGCCTTTTGCCAACGACGCTTTTGATATTCATAGCGTGGAAATTCAGTTTTCAAATAACCCATTTTCCACATTTTTAGTGCGCCAAAGCCCATACGGCTACCAGCAAATATATAAGCCATACTAACGACAGCAACCCGCATACTGTCGCCTTCACTATAATGCCAAGTCAATACACCAATTAATGTTAAGCCCCAAGGCCAACCAATATCAACGTATGACATACGGCCGGTTCGCCACGTCGGTATACAAACCACCAAAGTGAAAAGTAATAACTGTAATAGCCCGTTAACCAAGCCTATTTCGACAAACGAATCTGTTGTCAGTAATAAAAACCAGCCAGCAATAAACAGCAATAACGGTGAGAAATACTTCATTTTGTCTACCTTTTCTTATTATTATGACGTGCTTTAATTACTGTTTTTTTATAAGGCTGCAAGTGCTACTGGCGTACCATTTAATGCGGCATTCCCCGTTAATAAATCGACTCTATCAGCATCGGTTAAGTCATTAATACTCACTCCGGGTTGGGTCGCAGCAACCGACATTCTAGTGCCCTTTTGGTTATGCCCCCAACCTTGCGGCATACTCACAACACCTTGTTGAATATCATCAGTAATGGCGACCTCTATCTCTACCGAACCCACCGTGGAGCTTACGCGTATTATCTGCCCTTTAACTAGCGATAATTTTTCAGCATCAATAGGGTGAACCTCTAACGTACAAGGATTTTTGCCTTTTACTAAACGATCTGAATTTTGCGTCCACGTGTTGTGACTCTTTACCAATCGACGACTGATTAAATCAAAAGGGTATTGTTTGTCTCGGGCTGGTTTTGCCATTAATTTATTTAAACGAGGCAAGTCATCACGATAAAGTGCTGGGAACAAATTTACCTTACCATCAGCTGTTTTAATGCGTTGCTCAAGACAAGGTTTCAAAGGCCCCAAATCAATACCATGAGGGTTATCTACCAGCTTTTGTAAACTCATACCCTGAGCACCATAAGCTCCCTTTTGTAACTCCATATCAAGAATCATCTCGGGCGTTATTTTTTGTACCTGAGTGTCTGTCATACGGGCAGCGATTTCCTGCATTATCTGCCAATCGGTACGTTGTTCATCTTCTTTTTCAAACAATGGCGCTGAATACTTCACCGTATTTCTCACTGAAAAAGAATTAAAGAATATATCAAAATGAGAGTTTTCTACACCTGTGGTACCCGGCAGTATAATATTGGCATGCTTTGTAGTTTCATTAAGATAAATATCGATAGACACCATATAATCAAGGGTATCAAATGCATCAGCGAGCTTATGGCCACTTGGCGTTGAAAGTACCGGGTTACCAGCCACGGTGATCAGGCTTTTAATTTGCCCATCTCCGGGTGTTAGAATTTCTTCTGCCAACACCGCTACGGGGAATTCACCATTGAAAAAGGGTAACTTTCGCACTCTTGAACTGTATTGACCAAAAGAGGATTTATGGCCTTTTTTATGGTTTCTGAGTAAATCAAAAGCAGGTTGTGGGAACATAGCGCCGCCTGCTCTATCAAAATTGCCGGTAATAATATTAAATACGTTGGTAAGCCATTGGCATAAGCCGCCAAATGATTGAGTTGAAGCGCCCATTCGGCTATAACAAACGGCAGAATCAGCGGCCATCATTTCACTCGCTAAAGTGCTAATAGCACTGGCTTCAATGCCAACTAATTCAGCCACGTCTTCTGGTGGGTAATCTTTTACTAATTGTGCTAGCTGGTCTACTCCTTCAACCATACCCGCTAAATGACGCAAATTCACTTTATTGTTTTCAAAAACACAATGAATCATGGCGAGTAATAAATAGGCATCTTTTTCAGGACGAATAAAGAGATGTTGATCGGCAATTTTCGCCGTACGGGTTCTACATGGATCAACCACAACAACTTTGCCACCACGTTTTTGAATGGCTTTCATCCGGCCTAATACATTAGGCGCGGTCATCATGCTACCATTTGAAACCACAGGGTTTCCGCCAATAATCAACATATAGTCGGTACGGTCAATATCAGGCACAGGAATTAACATCCCGGCGCCAAACATAAAATTCGCCGCAACATGGTGAGGCATTTGATCGGTTGAGGCTGAGCTAAAACGGTTAATCGTCCCTAGTGACTTCATAAAGGGCTTTAAGAACATAGCATTACCTAAACTATGAGCATTGGGGTTACCTAAATATACTGCTAAGGCATTTTTACCATGCGCGTGTTGAATTGCCGTCAATTTTTCAGCAATTTCAGCGAAAGCTTCATCCCAAGAAATGTCTTCCCAGCCCGTTGCCGTACGCCTAATTGGCGTTTTCAAACGATCTTCATCGTTATAAAAATCTTGTAGTGCCGTAGCCTTAGGGCAATTGTACCCCTTACTAAAAGGATCTTGCTGATCACCTTTAATCGATAATATCTCTTTGTCTTGATACTTAATTTCCAAACCACACATGGCTTCACAAATATTACAATTTCGATAATGTGTTTTAATTTCGCTCATATTGATTGCCTGCTCTCGTATATGTCTATGTGGTCTGGAGTTGAAATATTAATAATGTCTTAGGTTAAAATGTTTCTTTTACCCACTTCATCGTTGTACCAACCGTTACCATGGCTTTCAGCTTAAACAGTGCCATCCAATCACCAGACTGAGGTACAGCTTCACCACAGCGAGGATCTGAACGTTGCAATGCGCCCGTCATAGAATGATCAATTGGAATAGACTCACAACCGTGATCAGATTCACAAATAAAATCCCAAGGCTCTCGCGCCGGTGCATGGCAAGTAAAGCAATTGCCGTCAAAACGATTATTCACATCAACAAAACCGCGTTTGGCTATAGTTGAGCCCTTTTCATCAACTTGTAATTCAAAAAACTCCCAATCTCCTGTCGCTGGTGATGTGCCAGGCTCCCTTTTCACCATAACTTCGGTGGGAACCAATTGCACAACAGAGCCCGTGGGATACTTTGCGCCTTTCGGGTTATTCGCTGCGGCTAAAGTACTTTCAATATCGCCTAATAAATTATCTACATAGAAATGGCGAACCGGGCTCATTTCTCTTATGCAACTAAAGCTATTTTCATCAACATTAACGGCAAGTGTCTCTATTACTGGCGTATTGTTAGCTGCTGCTTGTTGCTCTTCATCTGCAGTATTAGCATGTGCTGTTAATGATGCAATAGTGAAAAGCATCACTGTAGTCATGTGGTTCAAGTATTTACTCATTTTCATCTCCAAAGAAATTAGTACCAACAAGTTAAATTTTTACAATTAACTTGCCTTTGTTTTTTCCGGTAAAAAACATATTCAAACCCGTCATTGCTGATTCAAGACCATTAAGAACATGTGAACGATGCTTAATTTTGCCCGCCATTACATACGGTGTTAGTTTTTCTAATAATGCCGGTACTTTGTCAAAATGATCAGGCATAGTGAAGCCTTGAATAGTTAAGCGTTTTTTGATGATTGGTATCCAGTTAGGCGCTAAATCTGGCTGCGCTTTCGGGTAATCGGCAATCATGCCACACACTGCAATACGGCCATGGGCATTCATACGTGCGAAAACATGATGTTGTATTGGGCCACCGGTATTTTCAAAGTAAACATCAATACCGTTTGGTGTTAATTCAGTTAACTTCGCTGCCAAATCATCGCTTTTATAATTTACAGCGCCATCAAAGCCAAGCTCGTTTACAATCCAATCTGCTTTTTCGTCACTGCCAACAATACCCACCACTGTTAATCCATCGGCTTTGGCAAGCTGTCCAACAATTGAACCAACCGAGCCTGCAGCACCAGAGACAACAATGGTTTCCCCTTTTTTAGGCTTACCAACGCTATATAAGCCTTGAGTTGCCGTTAAGCCAGGTAATGCAAATACTGATAAAATGGCTTCATCAGGTAATGGCGCGGTAACTTTATTTAAGCCTACACCGTCACTTAAAAAGTATTCTTGCCAGCCCATCATGCCCATAACGCGATCGCCCACTTGAAAATCAGGATGACTACTCTCCACTATTTCACCAATACCTGAACTACGCATAACGTCACCTAGGGCCACTGGCGGAATATAGCTTTCAGTGTCAGGACTCATCCAGCCAAACATTGCCGGATCTAACGACATATGGTTCTGTTTAACCAAAAACTGTCCTTCTTCAACTTGAGGCATTGCTTTTTGCACTACTTCGAATAATTCAGGGCCAGCAGGACCTGCTTG
Source organism: uncultured Colwellia sp. (assembly GCA_913062815.1). Lineage (GTDB taxonomy): Bacteria > Pseudomonadota > Gammaproteobacteria > Enterobacterales > Alteromonadaceae > Colwellia. Next base: position 172,241 of record CAJXWZ010000007.1, read on the forward strand.
TGGACGCGCGATTAAATTGATTGCAGTATAGGTACTCATAGTTAACACTCTCTTGTTAGTATTTTATTATCGCTTTAGCCCAAAAGTTGGCTAATGTTTTTAACACGACTTAAATCTTGTGTTTGATAAAAGTCTTTGAATTGCTGCGCTAGTTGTTCACTATCGACAAACACTTGTTGCCAATATTTCAACCTTTGCTCTGGCTCCATTTCGGTAAAGTCGGTACGGTCAGGAATCTTGTTATAAGGTAGTGACGCAATAAACTCATCTGAAGGACAAATCAGTACCGTTTTATCGTAGTGCTTAGCTCTTACTTTGCGGGCCAGATTTTTGTCAAACCAGCCGGCTTTTAATTGCGAGCTAAAATGCGGATAGAGGGTCAAGCCTTTGTTCTTAATTTCAAAATCAAAATGGTAATCTACAATACCACCATCTCGATACATACCTTGTGGGCAGTCATCAATATCTTTAATCCCTTGCATTACTAAAGGAATTGCACCTGACGCAATGAGCGCTTGTTTAATATTATTAGTAGAGAATGCCATGGTAGTGGTTGAGATATTATCAGGGTCGTAGATTTCTAAATCACTATCATTATTTTGAAAGATAAAGCGTTCATATTGTTTTGCTAATAAAGGCCGGCCAATACGATTACCCGCTAAACTTTTTAGTAAGCCTAACCCTTGAAGGACTTTATTTTCTGAAGCTACAAAGCCATTACATTTGGCCACTAGAAAATGTGCTTTCATCACATCATTGTCAATAATTTCTGCCGCGCCATCTTCACCGAACATCTTATCAAGCAGTTCAATAACACTTAACGTGACTTGTTCTGGTGTTGGTTTTTTCAAATACACCGTTTCACTATAGTGTTTAGCTAACCGTGTTATAGCGGCCACAGGGTCATTTTGAGCAAAGCATGCGGCTCTAAATGCGCCGGCACTTGAGCCAATCAAGTTTAAGGCTTGTGTTCTTTCTTTAAAAAATTCACCGAAAATATATTTATCTAAACCAAAAAGGGTGAACCACTTTGGTCCACCACTAGCGCCTAAAAAGGAAGTAAACAAATCAGGAGAAAATCCATTATCCTGAATTGTTTTTAAAGCAGTTTCACCTGCGTATATTTCTAGCATATTACTTGCCATTGTGTTTCTGTACTCATTTAAGCGACATCTTTACGTAGTTCTTTGCGCAACACTTTGCCGACATTGGTTTTTGGTAATTCATCTAAAAACTCAACCAATTTTGGTCGTTTATAATTTGTCAGCATTTCATCACAATGGGTGAAGACATCTTGTTCTGTTAATGCGGGATCTTTACGCACAATAAATAATTTTACTGCTTCGCCAGTTACATCATGTGAAACACCAATGGCCGCAGCTTCAAGCACACCTTCATGCATAACGACTACTTCTTCAATTTCATTTGGAAAAACATTGAAGCCTGAAACGATTATCATATCTTTCTTACGATCAACAATTTTGAAAAAACCATTTTCATCCATGGTGGCAATATCACCCGTTGCTAACCAACCATCTTTAAGCACTTCATCTGTTGCTTCTTGACGATTATAATACCCCTTCATCACTTGTGGGCCTTTTACCCACATTTCACCGGGCTCACCAATAGCAACATCTTCACCATTATCATCCACTAAACGCACGTCTGTTGAAGACGCGGGCAAACCAATGGTGCCATTATATTTTTCTTGATTGTAAGGGCTCATGGTTACCAGTGGTGCACATTCAGTTAAACCATAGCCTTCTAATAGGCGCGTTCCGGTGACTTTTTCCCAATGCTCTGCCACTGGTCGTTGCACAGACATACCGCCACCAAAACCAAGTTTCAACGGCGTAAAATCGATTTTTTCAAAACCTGGAGTATGCAATAAAGCGTTAAATAACGTATTTACCCCAGTTATCGCGGTAAATGGATATTTGGCGATTTCTTTCACAAAACCCACCATATCTCTTGGGTTTGTTATCAAGAGGTTTGTCCCGCCGAAAGGGATGAAACATAAGCAATTAGAGGTCAATGCATATACATGATAAAGCGGCAATGCCGTCACCATGATTTCTTTACCTACTTCAAATACGTTCTTAGTGGCTGCGTTAGATTGCTCCATATTAGCAACCATATTGCGGTGAGTTAGCATGGCGCCTTTAGATGGTCCCGTTGTGCCACCGGTATATTGTAAGAACGCGAGATCTTGACCTGAAACGTCAACAGGAGCGAACTTTAAGCTTTTTCCTTTCGCTAATACCGAATTAAACTTAACTGCGCGGGGTAACTTAAAAGCGGGTACTTGTTTTTTTACATATCTTAAAGCGCCATTTATTAACGCGCCTTTAATTGCCCCTAAACGGTCGCCAACACCTGTAACAATCACATGCTTAACATCGGTTTGCTCAATGACTGACTCCAACACACTGGCAAAATTTTCTAATATTAGAATGCCTTTCGCACCAGAGTCTTTTAACTGATGCTGTAATTCACGTGCAGTATAAAGCGGATTAACATTCACCACTGTTAACCCTGCCATTAGAGCGCCGAATAATGCGATAGGATATTGCAAGGTATTAGGGATCATAATGGCGAATTTTTCACCTTTGACGAAACCTAATTCTTGTTGAAGATATGCAGCAAAATCTGTCGCTTGCTGCGCCAATTCACCATAGGATAAAGTTGCTCCCATATTAATGAAGGCAGTATTGGCTTGATATAATTTAGTATATTTTTGAAACAACTCTACCAATGAATTGTATTTATCTGGATCAATTTCATAATCAACGCCAGGTGGATAACTCTTCTCAAGCCAAACTTTTTCCATTGCACTATTCCCCATAAAAGATAATTAGGTCGCTTAGTTTTTATCAAGCTTAGATTAGCGACCTTAATAAATAAAATTTTACTCTTTATAACACTTCAAATAATCCTGCAGCACCTTGTCCACCACCAATACACATACTGATGACGACAAACTTAACCCCTCTACGTTTTCCTTCCATCAGCGCATGCATAACCATACGAGCACCGCTCATGCCATAAGGATGACCAATTGAAATAGCACCACCATTTACATTTAAACGATCTTCTGGAATACCCAGTTTTTCAGCGCAATATAAAACTTGCACTGCAAAGGCTTCGTTGATTTCCCACAAACCAATATCATCCATGGTTAAGTTATGACGCTCTAACAATTTTGGTATGGCATAAATGGGCCCTATGCCCATTTCATCGGGTTCACAACCAGTTACTACCAAACCTCGGTAGGCACCTAATGGCTCAAGCCCACGTTGCTTAGCAAGATCTCGTTCCATTACCACTACCGCTGCAGCACCATCAGATAACTGAGATGCATTGCCACCGGTAATAGAACCATTCTCTTTGACGGCATTTAACGCAGATAAACCTGCTAAATTGGTAGACGGTCGGTTACCTTCATCTTTCGTTAACGTAACCTCTTCTTTACTTATGTCGCCCGTCGCTTTGTCCATAACTAACTTAGTACAGCTCACTGGTACTATTTCATCATCAAACTTTCCTGCTTCTTGCGCTGCAGCTGTTCGTTGCTGTGATTTCAGCGCATAAGCGTCTTGTGCTTCACGTGAAATATCATAACGATTGGCAACCACTTCAGCAGTATCAAGCATCGGCATATAGATTGCGGGTCGATAAGCTTTAACACTTGGGTCGACTGCACGGTGCATGTTCATATTTTCGTTCTGCACTAAGCTGATAGAGTCACAACCACCTGCAACCACAACCTGAGCACCATCACAAACAATATGGTTAGCCGCTGTAGCAATAGACATTAAACCTGAAGAGCACTGACGATCTATGGTCATGCCCGGAACGGAAACCGGTAATTGTGCAGCCATAGCCACCTGGCGGCCAAAATTCATGCCTTGATTACCTTGTGTAAGCGCAGCACCAAAAATACAATCTTCTATTTCATTTGGTGAAATACCGGCTCGCTCTACAGCTGCGTTTACCGCAACCGCTGATAAGGTAGGTGCTGATAAATCATTAAATGCACCGCGATAAGCTTTACCAATAGGGGTACGTGCGGCTGATACTATTACTGCTTCTCTCATGTTCATTCCTTATTCTTTTATTGTTTCTAATCTAGCTTTATTGTTGTTGCGACTTCATATAAGCCATTGCCTTGGTGATAAACTTTTCCCCTTGCTTAGCACCAGACTCTAATGGCGTTTGATTACGTTGATCTGTCAAGGTTTGCCATTGTTCTCGAATCGTTTCAGGACTTTGGGCATGTTGAGGGATAAAGCAGCCATCGGTTTCAAATAGGTTTGCACTAGAATAGCCACCTGCTCCCGCACATAAAATAAAGCGATTTGGCGCTTCATCGTCACATAGGGTTAACATGCCTGCTGTTACCGCTTCAGGTGCAAAGGCTTTGACAATTTCTTCAGGCATCAAGTCTTCGGTCATGCGGGTGCCTGCGGTTGGCGCCAATGCATTAATTTTGATGTTATTTTTAGCCCCTTCAAGTACTAGAGTGTTCATCAATCCCAGTACAGCCATTTTGGCTGCACCATAGTTAGATTGACCAAAATTACCGTACATACCACTGGATGAAGTCGTCATTACAATACGGCCATAGTTTTGCTCACGCATAATGTCCCATACCGCTTTAGTACAATTGACCGTGCCCATCACATGCACATCCATGACCAATTTAAAGTCATCAATGCTCATTTTAGTAAACGACTTATCACGTAAAATACCAGCATTATTGATCAGAATATCGACACGTCCCCATTTAGCGAGGGTTTGCTTAACCATGTCTTGCACTTCATCAACATTAGCAACATTGGCACCGTGACTGATTGCTTCGCCACCGTTTTCTTCAATTAAGCGCACCACGTCTTTTGATGCTTGAGAAGAGGCGCCACTACCATCACGGGCACCACCTAAATCATTCACAACAACTTTCGCGCCACGAGCAGCAAGTGCCAATGCATGAGAGCGACCTAAACCATTTCCCGCGCCAGTTACAATAGCGACTTTACCTTCAAAACTAATTGTCATGATATTTCCTCAAAATTTACTACTTTTACGCGTTATGATTACTTGAAACTATTTAACCATTTGTACTGATACCCACTCGGCAACTAAGGCGGGTGTGTCACAACCTTCAATTTCTACCGTAACTTCAGTACATAAACGAAATTGCCCCGGCTTTTTTTCTTCGATTGACAAGGTTTTAGCATGCGCTCTAATGCGACTATTAACTGTAACGGGCTGTAAAAATCGTACTTTGTCAAAGCCGGCATTAAGGCCCATATAGAAACCATCTATAATGACACTAAAATCTTCAGCGAAATGAGACAGCATGGATAGGGATAGAAACCCATGCGCTATGGTTGAACCAAAAGGTGTTTGCTTAGCTTTTTCTTCATCAACATGTATAAATTGATGATCAAGAGTACAATCGGCAAATTGATTAATTTGTTGCTGGTTGACTTGATGCCACGGCGTGGGCGCTGCTAGGTGACCAATATAACTTTCAATATTATTTTTATTAATAGATGTAGGCATTATGCTCTCTTCTTGTAATAGCTATATATCCCAAGGCACATACGGCATATTCATAAAAGGTAGTTGAGAATCTATGCTAGTCCGACCATTAGAATTAAACAAATGAATAAATTTAATATCTTACTATTTGTTTAGCGAATAGTTAGACATAAAGACTGGCATAGAAAAATACTGGAGAATTTAGAAATTTAAGTTAACGTTATGCTTACGTGAAGCGTAGAAATATCGTTATACAAAGCATTTAAGTATTTGTGATCTTAGTGGTAAGCAACTATTTATGCTTATTTGACTAATGACTGGTCTTTCGTTTGAGTTCAAGTGATGAATTTTTTATGTCTTCAATGCATACAATGACCTTGCCTCAAGATAATGGAGCTTTAATTAAGGTAGGTATATTGATCTTCCGACAATATAGATGGCATTAACATCAATACCTTTTTGGACTGTGAACAGTGTTCAGAATAAGTAGACCTGTCTTTATCTTGATAGACAACTAAGCCACCATATCCGTCGGTCAGTGTTCAACTTGAAACGATCACTTTGTGCGCATTGAAGACGTTAGCTATTGGCTGTTATTTAGGTCAACTGATCCCTAAAAGAAGACATGAAGCTTTGGGCCAATAGCGCATTTGATTAAGTAATAAATCACAGCAATGAGCACCACTGCGTTTAATTCAACTACACCACTAAACAACATTGATTTGTTGAAGAGTATGTAATCGATTTTAACGCAAGCAGAGCGGCAATTAGCGCTGGATACTCAGAAAAAACGGCTCGTTCTATTAGTAGTGAGTTATTAACAAAACCTGACATCATTAACCCGGTGAAAAAGCACTTAGATGAACTATCAACTGACTCATATGTTAGTCGTGAAGTCATTCTTACTGGTTTATTAAAAGAGGCTATGGGCAGAGGTGATAATTGCACTGCCACATCACGTGTAAGCGCTTGGGACAAGTTAGCTAAACTATCTGGCCTATATGTTGATAATAAACCTCAGACAAGCGTTGACGACATTATACGCGATATTACAGCACGAAATTCAGCAAGTAGGGCAGTGAACGTCTTATTACCAAAAAATAATATCAGGCAAGAAGATAGAAGGACTTTTGATGCTGATGGTTATGTTATCCGGTAATCATAAACAGGCATAAAATAAGCTGTTATTAGACCCCCCACCGACCCAGACACACAGGATCATGGGGGGCAATTATATAGATAGGTGTTTACCTAGAAATGTTCAGTTAAAAATACTATTGAGTTGATTGTTATAACTAGTATATCTTCAATATAGCGAAGCTATTGGTGATGTTAACAAGCTAAATCATTAACCTAATACTAATTCTGTTGTTAACCACTCTCTAAATACCTCTATTAAATGTTTTGCAATAAAATCAAATGGTTGACCAGTCGATTTGTGTCAAGTTATTTTACAGTGTTACCTTATCTAAACACCGAGAAAACAGCATCATATTGAATTTATTGAACATTACAAATTTGGCGTGATTTTTGATTATAAATAACTAAATATCAATTCTAACTATTTCTTCACATGTTTTACGTGTTGAGGTTGAAAAGGAAATCTAATGGCAGTCAATTTGGTAAAAATAGCGTTAATTAGCATCACTATGTTAGTCACCAGTGTCGCTCAAGCCGGTTTGATGAGAACCACTATGGATCTCACTATTACAGAGATAATCGGCGATTACAGTACAGTTGCTGATAGCGACGTCTTCCAGCTCCGCGTAGAATACGATGATGAAGGAACTTATATGCAAAGGTATGATAATGATAATCACTGCCTATCGACACACGTCCTGACCCCCGGCGTCGCATGCGGCAGTACCCACGATGCAAATCGTTTCGGTTTCTTTAGCAATGCAACATTTAACATATTTAACATGTTTAACACAGGTGCGGTCATAAACGATGGAAATCAGTTTTACGAAAGAACAAATTATAATATCGCGCGAGTATATGAAGTCGACAACGAAGCCAGGTCGTACATAAACACTGACAGATTTTATTCAAACACTATTTTTTTCCTCAGAACAAATGGCACACGTAGTATTAATATGTATTATCGAGATGTTATGGGTGGCAACAAATATACCCGAATATCATTTACCGCAAGCAATATTGTCACATCTAACGTGGAGGTGCCAGAGCCAACAACACTTGCTATCTTTGCATTAGGCTTAATGGGCTTAGCATCGCGTCGGTATAAGAAGCAGTCTTAATTTTACTGATTGCCTATCAAAATTAATTATCGATGACGGTATGCCTTAGCTTACTTTAGCCAAGCCATGTAACCCAATGTTGTCGCTTATGTTACGAGAGTAGCATCAAGAAGCATCTTCCAATTTGGTTGATGCTTTTTTTGCTCATAGAGCTGCGCTATTCGACGAATGTGGTTTTCTAATGTCAACTATTTGGCTCTAAACCTACCACAAACAATCTCAAAATCCTGCTGTTTCTTACAACCGGTTTGTGGTAAAAGTTAGCGTTACGAGGTGAAACCCCACTGGCAGCAATGAGCTTGTAACTGCCTCACAAACGAGCAC
>CAJXWZ010000008.1 GCA_913062815.1 uncultured Colwellia sp.
AGAGATAACTTATCAAAACATCCACTTGGTTAAGCTATTTGCCTGAACCCCTTGGAACTGGTTGCGCATTGTAGAGATCTTTAAAAATGGTGCAAGCATTATTTTTAAACTTTTAGTTGTTCGAAGATTTATTAACCTAAACGACTGTATATCGAACTAATCTAGGTTCTACTCTATTTAATTGCATGTTTTTTACACTTATAGTTGCACTCTGGTATAAGGTGGGTAACATGGAATTGTAAATTTTGTTTTTACATTCTTGTTCTTATATTAATAATAAAATAATAATTAGGTATTCCTTATGAAGTCTCCGAACATCTCAACAGTACTTATAGCACTAGGTTTTGCTATTATCGCTTTTTTTGTTTTTAGTGCCATAGCAGCGGCGCCGGCTTTAATTGCTGGCTTTGTATTTGTCAGTATTTTTGTTTCATCATTATTCGTTAATTCTTCTGCCCAACTCGGTGCTACTACATCTTCAGATCAAACTAATGCTGATGTAAAAACGCTTTATGTTGGTAATTTACCTTATCGCGCAAACGAAACGGCGGTACGTGAATTATTTGCCAACTACGGTAATGTTGAATCAGTTAGGCTGATGAAAGATAAACATACCGGTAAGCGTAGAGGGTTTGGTTTCGTTGAAATGTCAGCGTCAGATCTGGACAATGCTATATCTGCTCTAAATGATTCAGAATTCCAACAACGTACTTTGAAGGTGAGGGAAGCTAAAGAGCGACCTGAACAAGTAGACAACGCTAACTAGTTTCCAATTTTGACTATTTACAAACCGAATTAATTTATCATTAATTCGGTTTTTTATTTTCTGGGTTAAATGCAAATACTATTCAGGTTAATTTTTCCACGAAGTTATTAAACTGAGATAGTAATTGCTTGTCATAATTAAACTCTGAGTTTAAAACTGATTCAAGTAACTGATTAAACTGCATGCCTTCACGGTCTAGCATTTGATTAGCGTTTTCTCTTAACTCTTTAAAGTCGCCAATAAAATCTAGTACCGGCCGTGCGATAGTATTTAGTTTATCATTTGATAAATCATCGTAGCTCGCGATTTCTTTATACGTCTGACTAACAACACTTGTTTGGGTTTGTCTTAATTCTAAATTGAATGATCGCAATTGCGCTTCGTCGTATCCTAAAGCTACCGCTTTATTGAAGGCGTCATCTAGATTACCCGCAAAGAAATCCTTTTCTATTCTACTTATGTCTTTAATTAATGATTGAATTGCTTGTAATTCCTCTTCATCTAAATCTCCTTGAACAGAAAATGAAAAATTCATTGCTGAAGAGGAATATTTATTACTTTCATAACTCATTTCGGAAGAGTCATGATCAGAACCATAATTAAAACTTTCACTTGCGTAAGTCTCTTCGAGTGCACTGAACGATATACTCACCAGATCGCCATCTGCTGTGGTAATTGATAAATCACTACTATTAGCCTGAGAACTATATTTCTCGCTGCTATAATTGACAGACTGTGCGGTAAGTGGAGATACATGTGTAGATTCAATATTATTGCCGCCCAGCAAGTCTTCTTCTGCTTTATCAAGCGCTGTATTAATTAAAGATCGCGCTTTTTCTATTCCCCCACTTAGATCTTCATCTAAAACATTAAGCTGACTTAATTCTTCAATTGCTTCATCTATACCACTATTTGCTCCTTGACGAGCTTGCCCAAGCATTTCGGCTAACTCGTTACTCGTAGCTCCTCTGGATTTTGCTGCAGTTAAACTTGAGTTAACAAAAGTCATCACATTTTTAGCGACGGCTTCAAAATCAAAAAAATTCTGCTGCTCTTGTTCAATTGAAGTTGATTCATTAAGTCGATTTGTCTGAAATTCATGCGTAGACGAAAACTTTGCCGAAATGGATTGCTGTACCATCTTTAATGCAACGACTGATTTTTCACTTATCGAGGTGGAGTCAGTAGTATTATCTGCTCGCGATATTACGGAATCACTTAGATGATTATTACGAAAATTTGGATTATGAAAATTGGCCAAGGAGCTAAAGCTTGGCAAGTTATTGATATGGCTCATCACATTCTCTCCTAAAGATACTTTATCTTAATATCGGCAAAATCAAGACAAACTTGAGAAATAAATTACGCTGTATTACTACTCTATACTGGACAAAAGGTAAACTGACGCTAAAATTGCGCTCATTAATAACAAGCCCTTTTGAGCATTAAAATTAACGCTCAACTCTAAAAATAAGGTAAACCTAATGTTTAGTCATATTCATCCCGATAACTACAGTCAACAATTGTCGGCTAAAAACAAAGAGATGAGTGAACTGTTTTCTTGTTTTGACCTTCCTGATGCGGAAATTTTCCCGTCAGAGCCATTGAACTATCGTTTGCGAGCTGAATTTAGAGTATGGCACCAAGGTGATGATCTTTATTACATTATGTTTAATAGTGAAACTAAAGAAAAATTCAGAGTGAACGATTTTCCTGTCGCTAGTACATTGATCAATCAAGCAATGAAAGCTCTACTGACATTAATCAAAGATAAGAAAGAACTACGTTATAAGCTTTTTCAAGTTGATTTCCTTTCCACTTTAAGTGGCGAGTTATTAATTAGCATGCTCTATCATAAGCCTCTTGAATCCAATTGGGAGAATTCGGCTAAAGCTTTAAAAGAACAGTTAGCCGATATTGCACCTGTCGATGTTATTGGTCGAGCAAAGAAACAGAAGATAATAATAGATAAAGATTATGTAATGGAAAAACTGCAGGTAGGCAGTAGCACTTTTGTATACCAGCAAGTAGAAAATAGTTTTACTCAACCTAATGGTGGAGTAAACGAAAAAATGCTGTTATGGGCACAACAATCTACAATAAATACTGGTGGTGATTTAATTGAGCTATATTGCGGTAATGGTAATTTTAGTATTGCGTTAGCTCAAAATTTCAACCGTGTTTTGGGGACAGAGATTTCAAAGACATCAGTACGCTCTGCTCAAATAAACATCAAAGCAAATAATATTGATAATATTGATATAGTGCGCATGTCGAGTGAAGAATTTAGTCAAGCCATGAACGGTGAAAGGAAATTTAGGCGCTTGGAAGGGTTTGACTTAACCACTTACCATTACGACACCGTTTTAGTTGATCCCCCTCGGGCGGGGTTAGATAAAGATAGTATCGAATTAGTAAGCCGTTTTAATAAAATAATTTATATTTCTTGTAATCCAAATACGTTAAAAGATAATTTAACAGAATTAACTAAAACTCATGTCATTGAAAAATTCGCTTTATTTGACCAGTTTCCTTATACAGATCATATCGAAACTGGCGTAGTGTTAACCCGCAAGTAACAATACTCAAGCAGATCACTTACGTGATCTCCTTGATAATTTTCGTCTGTCGCTGAGTTCAGCCGCGCCACGGGCAATAAAACGCAATTGTTGAATAGTTTGTTTTGACAACTGTTGCCTTTCAGCACTATCTTCCATATCCAGTGCATCTGAGCCAGCACTAAAAACAATAGTAACGGCAGCATTGGCTTGCATATAGGCAACTTCAGAGTCTAAATCGTTTGCTTGTTGTAAGTAGTCACATAATTCCATAGTAAAATAACGGATTTCTCTAATAACTGCTGCTCTAAAAGCCGATGAAGTGCCTGAACGTTCTCGGAGCAGCAAACGAAAAACATTACCGTTGCTTTCTATCAGCTCCATAAAAGTTTCAACCGAAATTTGTATAACTGAACCACCTTTAGCTATACGCTGACGTGCTTGACGCATTAGTTGCCTTAAGGTCAAGCCAGCCTCATCTACTAAAGTAAGACCAAGTTCATTCATATCAGTGAAATGACGATAAAAGGAAGTAGGTGCCAGACCTGCTTCTTTAGCAACTTCCCGCAAACTTAAGCTGGAGAAACTTCTTTCAGCACTTAACTGATTTAGCGCCGCCTCAACAAGTAGCCGACGGGTTTTTTCTTTTTGCTGAGCACGAACTCCACTCATGGGGAAAACTCTTTTGAAAACAAACTGCCATTATCATACTGCAATCAAGAATTAATGTCTCTTGGTGATAATGTTAACTCGCAATGTAAAAATATCTTCAAATGTTCTTGACTGGTCTGACGATCTGGCTACACTATTATAATAGCGTACACGTGTACGCTTAAATTTTCCGTTCAGAGATATAAAATGAAAAAACCCAATATTATTTGGCTAAATGTAGCTGTTTTTGCCATAACTTTTTTAGTTGCCGCTATTGCGGTACCTTATCGCGCCTTTACTGTCGGCTTTGATAGCACAGAGGTAATATTTGCTTTGATATGCTTTATTTATTGTGGCATGTCGATTACGGCTGGTTATCATCGTTTGTGGTCGCACAAAACCTATCAAGCTCATTGGAGTTTACGTTTTATTTTCGCATTAGGTGGTGCTTTTGCACTACAAAATAGTGCTTTACATTGGTCTTCCGATCATAGAATCCATCATAAGCATGTCGATAAAAATGACATTGATCCCTACTCTGCCAAAATGGGCTTTTGGTATTCCCACATTGGTTGGATGTGTCGTGAGTATCAGGCAAACCGTTATCACGATTATAAAAATGTCCGGGATTTACAAAAAGACGCTATCGTGATGTGGCAACATAAACATTACTTATTATTAACGCTAGGCATGAATTTTGGTATACCTATCGCGTTCGGTTTATGGCATGGAAATCTGATTAACAGCCTGTTACTTGTAGGCTTTCTACGTTTAGTATTAAGCCACCATACAACTTTTTTTATTAACTCTTTAGCTCATATCTGGGGAAAACAAACTTATACCGATAAAAATACCGCCAGAGATAATGGCTTTTTAGCTTTTCTGACTTTTGGTGAGGGATACCATAATTACCACCATATTTTCGAAAATGATTATCGAAATGGTATTCGCTGGTGGCAGTTTGATCCTACTAAATGGTTAATTAAAAGCTGCCAATGGATTGGGCTCACAGATAAATTGCGTACTAGCCCAGAAGATAAAATTGAAAAAATGCGCCTTGCCATGACGCTAAAACGCAGTAAAGATAAATTGATTCAATTACCTAATGCTGAGCAAACCATTTTACAACTCCAACAAGAATATGATCTGTTGATTACTAAGCTAAATGCTTACTATCAAGTGCGCAAAACACTGCTCAATGCGAAGCGTGTACAAGTACTCGCTGATGTTGAGAAATCTGAATTGATGAAACAATATCAAGAATTGAAAGAGAAGTTGATTGAACAGCAAAAAAGTTGGCAAATCCTGACAGCAAAACTCGCTTAATAATCAATATAATAAGCTAGCATATTGTTATTACCATTTTCCTTAAATCCTGCTAAAATTTTCATCATGAAAATTAATACTAGCAGGGTATGGGGAAAGTCTTTTGGCTAAGAGTAAAACAAATAAAGTAGCAAAATCAGATACAAGTAATAATTTCGACTATGACGTGATCATCATAGGTACCGGACCTGGTGGTGAAGGCGCTTCAATGGAGCTAGCCAAAAAAGATAAAAAGGTCGCTATTGTTGAACGTCATACCGATGTCGGTGGCGGTTGTACTCATTGGGGAACTATACCTTCTAAGGCCTTACGTCAAAGTGTCAGTCGGTTAATTGAGTATAATTCTAATCCCTTATTTCGTGGTACTGATAAACCAAAGCATTTAACTTGCTCTGATATTCTCAGTCATGCTTCAACGGTAATTCGTAAACAAGTTCAGCTTCGCAGTGGTTTTTATGATCGTAATCGAGTTGAGTTAATCACTGGCGAAGCCTCTTTTATTGATGAACATACTGTCCAAATATTGAAAGAAGATGGCTCAATTGACACACATACAGCTGAAAAGATAGTTATCGCCACCGGTTCACACCCATACAGGCCGGCTGATATTGACTTTAATCATCCCCGCGTTTATGACTCTGACACAATTCTTTCATTAAAGCATGAACCTCGCTCCATTATTATCTATGGTGCCGGTGTCATTGGTAGTGAATATGCCTGCATATTTCGAGGCCTTGGCGTTAAAGTTGATTTAGTTAATACCCGTGATCGCCTTTTGTCATTTTTAGACGATGAAATGTCTGACTCTTTAAGCTATCACTTATGGAATAACGGTGTTCTTATCCGTCACGGAGAACAAATAGAACGTGTTGAAGCAAGTGATGATGCTGTTGTTGTTCATTTAGAGTCGGGCAAAAAAATGCGGGCAGATTGCTTACTGTTTGCTAATGGTAGGACAGGTAATACTGCTAATTTGAATTTGACTAATACGGGCTTAATCGCTGATGGTCGTGGTCAACTTAAAGTTAATAATCAATATCAAACTGAAGTGGACAATATTTATGCCGTTGGTGATGTTATCGGTTATCCAAGCCTAGCAAGTGCGGCTTATGATCAAGGCAGACTTGCCGCTTCAGCCATGATTGACCACAAGAGTAGTGCTAAATTAATTGCTGATATTCCAACAGGCATTTATACCATACCTGAAATTAGCTCTGTCGGAAAAACAGAGCAAGAATTAACAGAAGCTAAAATTCCATACGAAGTCGGTAGAGCACAGTTTAAGCATTTAGCAAGGGCACAAATAACAAATAGTTTAGTCGGCTCATTAAAACTTCTCTTTCACCGTGAAACTAAAGAGATTTTAGGTATTCATTGTTTTGGGGAAAATGCTGCAGAAATTATTCATATCGGTCAAGCAATCATGCAGCAAACTAATGGTGGCAACACCATAGAGTATTTTGTAAATACTACTTTCAACTATCCAACGATGGCAGAAGCATTTCGTGTTGCGGCTTTAAATGGCTTAAATAGATTATTCTAATTATTTTGTTATTTTAATATTGGCGCATTGATATGCGCCAATATTTCTCGTTTTGGTAAAAATATGAAATCAACTACCTACATTACATTTTTATTACTTTTCAGTGTAAGTTGTCAAGCTGTTGACAATTATAGTGTCTACCTTGTTCGGCATGCTGAAAAATTAACAGAGACGAAAAACCCTTCGCTAACTGATTGTGGTAAGACAAGGGCCAAGCAATTGGCAAATATACTCTCTAAAGCTGAAATTACTTCACTGTATAGCACTAGCTATCAACGCACGATGCAAACAGCTGCGCCGATAGCCAAGCAACAGCAGTTGACGATTAAAAATTATAATCCTAGGCATTTGGAACAATTTGCACTGCAACTAAAAACAAAACAAGAAAATGCCCTCGTTGTCGGACACAGTAACACCACTCCTCTGCTCACCGCATTATTGGCTGAACAAGCCGTTGCTCCATTAACAGAGTATGATTTTGACTTTTTATATCAGGTTCAATTTAACCAGGGTAAGGCAATACTAACCGTATTACAGCAACCTTTAAAATGTCAAACGCTTGAAAGTAAGCATTAGGGGCTGTTGATCTTTCCAGATTGCTTTTGCAGCGAATTATTGGGTATTTATACAAGGCGGAGCCTTTGCCATGTGGTTGTTCCACATAAAAAGGCGATAACGCAGTAAAAATGACCAACAAACGCTGTCCGAAGGATTCGGCTAAAAGCGTTTTATGCTTTGTCGAGTAGTATTTGCTTAGAATGACTAGGCTACACACTACTCGCCGCGACTAAAACGCTTTTATCTCGAACAAAATTTAACCCTGAAAGATCAATAGCCCCTAGTATTGGTCACGGTTTTCACCCAGTTGAATGAGTTCAAGATCAGTTATTTGATAAGGCTGACCCCATTGTTGAATGGTCATTATATCGGTTATTTCGTGACCTTTAATACGTAATAAGGTACCGTCAATTTTATATTTTACCGGTAAGTTCATTGGTAAAAGTTTAGCCCCATCTTTTGAAATCAAGCCATAAAAACCGCCTTCTAAGCCAAAATATTTTACCGATACTTTTTGCCATGTTTGTTTGATTATTGCCACCTCTGGGTTACTTATTATTGCTGCGTCATTCTTTTCCTCAGCTAAGACTGTTTGCTTTTGCTCTGATGGACTATTTTGATCTACACTTATTGAGCCACACGCTGAAACAATTAAAACGAGTAGAACAATAAACTTCCTTGAAATAACTATCATCATATCTCCACTTAATATTATAGGCTAAAAAGGCCATGATCTTCACAAATCATAGCCTTTATTACAACTAAATACACAAGTTAAAGCATTTTATTACTGCATGTAATTATCAGGTAATGGCAAGGCCGCTACACCTGAATCAACAGCCGCTTGTGCAACAGCTTTTGCAACAACGCCGCAAAGACGAGAATCCATCGGTTTAGGGATGATATAATCTTTACCAAAGCTAAGTTCAGTTACACCACTTGCTGTCAAGACTTCACTTGGCACTTCCTCTTTGGCTAAAGCACGTATAGCGTGAACTGCAGCAATCTTCATTTCATCATTAATAGTGCGCGCTCTTACATCTAAAGCACCACGGAAAATAAATGGAAAACATAATACATTATTTACCTGATTAGGGTAATCAGAACGTCCCGTCGCCATAATTAAATCATCACGTGCAGTAATTGCCAGTTCAGGTTTGATCTCTGGATCAGGATTTGAACAAGCGAACACAACGGGTTTGTCTGCCATCAATTTAACTTGATCTTGATTTAACAAATTTGGACCTGAAACACCAACAAAAACATCTGCACCAACAATGGCATCATCTAAGGTACGCTTGTCGGTATTATTGGCAAATAATTTTTTGTATTCATTTAAATCGTCTCGACGAGTGTGAACTATGCCCTTAGAATCTAACATGTAAATTTTTTCACGCTGAGCTCCACATTTAATCAATAGCTCCATACAAGCAATTGCTGCTGCACCTGCGCCTAGACAAACAATGTTCGCCTGCTTAATATCCTTACCTTGAATATCTAGGGCATTCATCATACCTGCGGCTGTTACTATAGCAGTACCATGTTGGTCATCATGAAATACCGGAATTTTACAACGCTCAATCAATGCTTTTTCAATGGCAAAACACTCAGGCGCTTTAATGTCTTCAAGGTTAATACCACCAAAGCTATCAGCAATATTAGCAACGGTATTAACAAACTCTTCAATAGTTTTATGTTTTACTTCAATATCAAACGAATCGATATTTGCAAATCGTTTGAATAATAGTGACTTTCCTTCCATCACAGGCTTTGAAGCCATAGGACCTATGTTACCTAAACCTAAAACCGCAGTACCATTACTAATGACGGCAACCGTATTACCTTTGGCCGTATACTTATAAACATCATCGGGGTTATCTGCTATTGCTCGACATGGCTCTGCAACACCAGGGCTATAAGCTAGCGATAAATCTTCACTTGTTTCTGCTGCGGTAGTTAAGGCAACACTGATTTTGCCCGGTGTAGGAGAAGAATGGTAATCAAGTGCTTGTTGACGAAAGTCTGTCATAAGTGTTTCCTAGTGCGTTAATAATGTTCAAAATGAATTAAGTGGTGATATATTTCACCTGTTTATAGTTATTATTATTATGGTTTATAGTGTATTGCATTGATGATTAACATTTCAAGCCGATTTAACTATATAAAATCACTGTAAGCTATATTAAACATATACCTTACTAGCAATAAAATCATATTATTTAGCTCAATAATCAGTATTTAGACAGAGTATTCTTACTAAAACATCGTAAAATAAAAGAATACATCACATAAGACAGCTATAAGTAACTTAGTTGTAAATCCTGCATATTCAAAGATGTTGTACAACAAGTTGGATTATTTTAACTCATGTTTCACAAATCAAATTTATTTAGCTGATTGAATCGATCTTGTTTTTTTATCTTCAAAATAAAGTACATTCAGATAACATTTATTTACTTTGGATAGAAAGGTAGGAGGAATAATTTAATTGTACTTATTACTTTTTTTGTGTGCTTTTCTAATGTGAATGACTCAAAGATAAAAATAGATCTATGTTTTGATATCATAGAAACAAAAAAACCAACTCAGAGGTTGGTTTTTTAAATTTATCAATACAAATTATGAAACGAAAGGATTCACTTTAATAATCGTTTCGTTTCTATCTGGACCTGTAGAAATAATATCAACGGGTACGCCGGTAATTTCTTCGATGCGCTTAATATACGCAAGCGCATTTGCTGGTAGAGAGGTTACCGATGTTGCACCAACGGTACTTTCCGTCCAACCCGGCATTGCTTCATAAACAGGCGTTATTTTTTCATAACCTTCTGCGGCTGTTGGCGGTACCGTTATAATGTCACCTGTTTCAGTTTTGTAACCAATACAGATTTTCAGCGTTTCTAAGCCATCTAAAACATCAAGTTTAGTTAAACAAAAGCCAGTCACACTGTTGACTTGAATAGCACGATGCATAGCTACGGCATCGAACCAACCACAGCGGCGTTCACGACCGGTAGTTGCACCAAACTCATGACCTACTGTGCCCAAGTGATTACCAATTTCATCATCTAATTCTGTAGGGAACGGACCTGAGCCCACACGCGTTGTATACGCTTTAGTAATACCTAGAATATAATCCAAATGACGAGGACCTACACCACAACCCGTAGCAACACCACCAGCAGTAGTATTTGAAGAGGTTACATAAGGATAAGTACCATGGTCAATATCAAGTAAAGTACCTTGGGCGCCTTCAAACATGATAGATTCACCATCTTTGCGTGCTAGATCAAGAATTTCTGAAATATCAGCCGTCATATCTTTAATAATATCGGCAACAGCTAATGCATCAGCTAGTACTTCTTCGTAGCTTACTGGTTCAACTTTATAATAGTTAACCAACGAGAAGTTATGATATTCGACAATCTCTTTTAGTTTTGTTGCGAATGACTCCGCACAAAAGAGATCACCAACTCGTAATCCACGGCGAGCAACTTTATCTTCATAAGCGGGCCCAATACCACGACCAGTAGTACCAATAGCCTTCGAACCACGTGCAATCTCACGAGCAGCATCTAAAGCATTATGGTATGGAAGAATTAACGGACATGCATCGCTAATAAGTAAACGTTCACGTACTGGAATACCTTTAGCTTCAAGCATTTTGATTTCTGTCATTAATGCTTTAGGACATAAAACTACACCATTGCCTATAAGACATTTGACATTGTCACGTAACACACCTGAAGGAATTAAATGAAGTACGGTTTTCTCACCGTCAATCACTAACGTGTGGCCTGCATTGTGTCCGCCTTGGTAGCGAACAACATATTTTGCTTTATCGGTTAGTAAGTCAACGATCTTACCTTTACCTTCGTCACCCCATTGGGTACCTAGAACAACTACGTTTTTGCCCATTTTTACTATTTCGTAAGAAAATTAGGCGGGGATTCTAACAAAGATTAATTTATAGTCCAAGGAAAAATATCAGCTTTTTTTCTCGTTCTAAAAATAACCTTTTATCTTAAGCGTTTATCTTTATTCTTTTTTAGCATTTATTTTGAGCTATTGTGATAACCAAAGCACTATAGTACCAATTGCTAAAATCAATATGCCGATGTTTCTTATTTCGGCCACCGGTTGCGCGGCTATTTTTAGCACATAGGCACGCCATTTATTCGGAAACAGTGCCGGAGCCACTCCTTCAATAATTAACACTAACCCTAAAGCTGTCATCAATGTATCTATCACTCTAAAACTCCTGTTAATTGCGCAAGTAAATCTTAATCTCACTTTTCAGTAACGCCTATTGATAAAAAAGCCAGCAATAATGCTGGCCTTTAAGTTATTTTCAGTTCCTAAATATAGGGACGTATCATCATTCAATATGAGTAATAACTATTTCTTATTTTTGCTGCCATCTTTTAAATAGTTAAAAAAGTCGCTATCTGGTTTAACAACCATAATGTCGCTTTTACTATTAAAGCTTTTTTCATAAGCTTGTAAACTACGGTAGAAACTATAAAATTCAGCATCCTGTTGATATACATCAGCATAAACTTTAGCGGCTATAGCATCACCCTCACCACGTATCTCATTAGCATTTTTCTCTGCCTCTGCCAACATTACGGTGACTTTAGCATCAATAGTAGAGCGGATTATCTCCGCTTGCTCTTGACCTTGTGATCTGTGCTCTTTCGCTACTGCGGTACGTTCTGCGCGCATACGTTCATAGATCGAGTTACTTACCTCTGTTGGTAAATTAATTGCCTTAATTCGCACATCAACCACTTCAATACCAAGCTCTTCACGACTACTTGAGGCACTCTCTAATGCTTTTTGCATGACTGCGTCACGGTTACCTGAAACAATTTCCTTGATAGTGCGGTTACCAAACTCAGTTCTCAAACCGTTGTTCACTTTTTGTTTTAATAAAGCACGTGCATTATCAACTGAGCCTGAAGTACGGAGATAGTAAGTTGAGAAGTCAACAATACGCCATTTAACAAACGAATCGACCATCAAATCTTTCTTCTCTGAGGTAACAAAGCGATCTGGCGCTTCATCAAGTGTTTGAATACGAGCATCTAATTTACGCACGGTTTCAATAAAAGGCACTTTAAAATGTAAGCCTGGCTCATACACCATCATTTGATCTGTGGCTGAATCACGTTTAATTTTTGAAAATTGAAAAACAATACCACGTTGGCCTTCATATATTACAAATACTGAAGAAACAACGAGGGTGAATAAAAGTACTAAGATAGCAATGGAAAAATTTTTCATGATTTAGTTTCTCCCACTATTAAATCTATCACTTCGTCCTGAAACAGACGGTGAAGAGTTAATATTTTGCTGTTGTTGAGGCTGAGTATATGATTGCGATGTAGCACGTGGTGTTGTTGATTGCTGCTGCATTATTTTATCTAGCGGCAGATACATCATGTTATTGCCACCATCAACGTCTACCATCACTTTACTGGTATTACTGTACACTTTTTCCATCGTATCAAGATATAAGCGTTGACGAGTAACTTCTGGCGCTGCTTGGTATTCAGGTAGTAGTTTAGCAAAGCGTGCTACTTCACCTTGCGCGCCTAATACGGTCTGCTCTTTATAAGCCATCGCTTCTTGTTCCATACGTTTAACTCGACCACGAGCTCTTGGTTCAATACCACGGGCATAGGCTTCGGCCTCACGTAAGAAACGTATTTCATCTTCTTGTGCTGAAATTGCATCATCAAAGGCATCTTTAACTTCATTCGGTGGGCGAGCATCTTTAAAGTTAACATCAACAATTATCAAGCCCAAATTATAAGGTTCGATGATTTTATCCAGCTCTTTCCAAACGGCTTGACGAACTTGTTCTCGGCCACTCGTTAAAATATCATCCATTTTAGCATGACCAACAACATGGCGAAGCGCACTATCAAGGGATTGGCTTAAACTATCCTCGGCATTTGTTACGCTAAATATAAAGTTTCTAGCTTCAACGACTCGATATTGAATTTGCATATCAACCCGCACAACATTTTCGTCTTGAGTTAACATAAACCCAGAAGCAGGTAAGTCGCGTGTACTTTGCATATCAACCGGAATAATACGGTCGACAAAAGTCCACTTCCAACGCAAGCCTGGATCAACCGTGCCTGAGTATTGACCAAAACGTAATACAATACCTTGTTCAGCTTCCTTAATGGTATAAAAACCACTAAAAGCATAAACAACAAGTGCAATAATTATTAACAAGCTGATACCAATACTAGAGAAGCTTTTACCGGATGGTGTAGAACCTCCAGATGACTTACCGCCAAAAATACCACTTACTTTTTTGCCTAAATCATTAAGTAATTCATCTAAGTCAGGTGGACCTTGGTTCTTACCACCTTTGTTTTTCCAGGGGTCTTTATCATTATTCCCCGGTTCATTCCAAGCCATGTTGTTCTCCGCTAGGTTAGTAATTGTTTAAATTCGAATTTCTGGTTTATCAATATATCAAGTTTATGACAAAACCTGCTACTTTATAAGACTCTATATGGGTATTAACACATTAATTTACAAATAAAGATACTGTACTGGGTTAAGAGTTAGCCATGTGCTGTATAAACAGCTCAATTTCATTACTCTCTTGCTTTAACAATCTGTTCCATTCCCTTTTAGGCATTTTTACTTGCAGGTGGCAGTAACCTGCTTCGTCGTATTGCTCACTTTTAATACACTTCAGTTGATACAGCACACCACGTAACTTACCTGCATTTGGCGGTATAGCGAGATGATGCTCAACAACTTGGTTACCTAAACGTTCTGTTAACGCACTAAAAAATAAATCCAAACCTATATTAGCCTGCGCTGACAACCATACCCGTATTGGCCTACCTTGATCGTCTCTATCAATTCTTGGCTCGACATCGTCTAAATTATCAATTTTATTACAAATAACAAGTTGAGGTACTTCATCTGCTTCAATTTCAGATAATACATACTCAACTTGTTCTATGTTCTCGCTGCGTCTGTCATCAGAAATATCCACAACGTGTAGTAATAATTCTGCCTCACGTGTTTCTGTTAACGTAGCCTTAAAAGCCGCCACCAAATCATGTGGTAAATGGCGAATAAAGCCAACAGTGTCAGCGAGAATAACCCCACCTACACCTTCTAGCTCTATTCTTCTTAGCGTAGGGTCCAGTGTCGCAAATAACTGATCGGCAGCATATACTTTCGACTGAGTTAACGCATTAAACAATGTAGACTTACCCGCATTGGTATAGCCTACCAAAGATATTGTCGGTAATTCTGCTTTGGTTCTAGATCGCCTACCTTGTTGTCTTTGTCTCTCTACTTTTTCTAAGCGTTTGCGAATATTAATCATGCGCTCACGCAACAATCGTCTGTCAGTTTCTAGCTGAGTTTCACCTGGCCCCCGCAAGCCTATACCACCTTTTTGCCTTTCTAGATGAGTCCAACCACGTATTAATCGGCTACTCATATGACGTAATTGTGCTAACTCTACCTGAAGCTTACCTTCATGGGTTCGCGCACGTTGGGCAAAAATATCAAGGATTAATGTTGTTCTATCTACCACTCGACATTGACATAGTGCTTCAATATTTTTTTCTTGGGAAGGAGAAAGGCTATGATTAAACAAAACGATGTTGGCTTCGAATAAACGCACCGCCTCTGCTATTTCTTCAGCCTTACCTGAGCCAACGAAAAATTTTGGGTGCGGTGTAGCTCGCTTACCAGAAACAACGGTTAGTTCATTAACGCCAGCAGAAGACACCAACATTTTAAATTCGGTTAAATCTTCGCGGGTAGTTTCGTCGGGGAAATCTAAGTGAACAAGCACTGCTTGTTCACCTGCTTGATAGCGATCAAACAACTGTGTTAAACCTTAAAAAAATGACTGTCGAAACGTTCATCGACCAACAGCTATAAAATTGATTATCACAAAGAAAGCGGGATACAACAATTATAGTTGACCTTTACTCGTCTGAGTCTGTTTGATTAGGTACAGGTGCTGTATTAACGGCACGTGCTGGAACTACTGTAGAAATGGCATGTTTATATACCATTTGACTAACAGTATTCTTTAATAAGATCACAAATTGATCAAACGATTCAACTTGTCCTTGTAATTTAATACCGTTGACTAAATAAATTGCAACTGGAATGCGATCACGACGTAAAGCATTCAAAAATGGGTCTTGTAAAGATTGACCTTTTGCCATTATATGGCTCCTTTTTTTTATTATTGAAAAAGTGATTAATCAAAAACTATTTCTGATTAATGATAAATTTGCTAATCCTCAGCATATAACCAATTAATTATACACCAATATTTTAATATTGCTTAATGATAGCCAATATTTATTCAATTTATAGCTGATATTATTAACATTTGCCAACTGCTGCTAAAACTTGGGCTAAATTGCTCTCATCATCGGTCGTTAACCAACACAGATCTGACCAACTTCGAAGCCAAGTTAGCTGTCTTTTTGCCAGCTGCCTTGTAGCACAAACGCCTCTGAACACCATGTCTTGGTGCTTGCCCTCGCCTGCTAAGTATTGCCACATTTGACGATAGCCTACACAACGTATAGAGGGTAGGTTTTCATGTAGATCACCACGCTCTCTTAGTTTTATTACTTCTTGCTCAAAACCTTGCGCGATCATTTGCTGATATCGTTGCTCAATTCTCTCATGTAAAGTGCTGCGCTCTTTTGGTGTTATAGCAAATTGTAAAACATCGCCTTCGAGCTTATCACCTTTAATTTGAGTTAATTGTGTCAAAGTGTTTCCAGTTAAACGGAAAACTTCTAAAGCCCGAGTTAATCTCTGCGGGTCATTAGGATGTATACGCTTAGCTGCAACGGGATCAATATCAGCTAATTGTTTATGTATTGTTTCCCAGCTATGTTGACTGGCTTCCAGTTCAATTTGTTTACGAATATCACTATTTGCTGCTGGCAAAGGAGATATTCCTTCAATCAGGCTTTTAAAATACATCATAGTACCGCCTACCAATAAAGGAATACGGTTATTAGCTCTAATTTTAGCTATTTCGGCCAAGGCATCATGACAAAAGTCTGCCGCTGAATAACGTTGGCTGGCATCACGAAGATCAATCAAACGATGTGGGTAATTTATTAACTCTTCAGCTGTTGGCTTGGCAGTACCAATGTTCATATCTCGATATATTAACGCTGAATCCACACTGATAATGTCACACGGTAAAGCATCATGCAGTGCCATAGCTAAAGCGGTTTTACCCGACGCTGTTGGACCCATTAAACAAATAACAGGTGGTTGCTTTACTGAACTATTCGATGACACTTAATTGAACTCTTCTTGATAAATTAACCTAATTGTTAATCATAGACTTTATCTGCTTAATTTGAGATGTGAGGTCTACTACGACTGAATTCAAGAGTATGGATTCTATTTTTTCTGAGGAAAGGCTGTTTTTTGCCCGTTGCCACAATGTTTGTGCCTGCTCTTCGCTATAGCTTTGTGTAACCAGAACTTTAGCGATGGCCAAAATAATTTGCTCACTACCACTGACATTATCAAAGCTTAATAACTCATTTATTATGTCAGTAAAGCTTGCACTCACATCTTGCTCACGTAGTAAGGCTGGAAATTGTCGTATTTGCACTTGGGCTTTATTATTTACATTTATTGTTAGCACAATACCTGCTAAAATCAATTGACTTTGATAAATTTGTGCTGCGTTTATTTGTTGCTCAGAAAGTCTTAGAACTACGGGTAGCAACAGAGGCTGACTAATTAAGCCTTCACTTTCTTTAGCTTCACTTGGCTGCCAACTTTTTTCTACTTTGCACTGCTGTACATGTAAAGCCAAGATTGGTAACGATAATAATCGTAACTTTCCTTGATAGGTAAATATGCCAAATTCATGTTGTTCGACGGCAAGAAAGAAATCTGCTTCAACTCGAGGTCTATCCGGAAAAAGTGCTGGTTCAGTATTAACCGATTGGTTTAGATTCTCATCCACCTCTGGTGTCATTAGCTGCAGATAATTGTCCATTGCTGATTTTGTCACAACAGAATTTGCACCAAAACTAGCTGACGAAGGGTTTGCTCTATAGCTACTATGACTAGATTGCCTCTCGTTTACTTGTTGTATTGACTGAACATAATCAGGGCGAGTATATTGTACATTCTCAACTGATGAATCTATTGGTCTTGCTGCATTTAATGCTGTATTTTCTTGTGAGAAAACATCTAAATCTTGGTTGTTTTCTATTAATGCCTTGTGACACACAGAGTAAATAAAATCATGAACATAACGGCTTTGATGGAAACGCACTTCATGTTTTGCGGGGTGCACATTAACATCAACTTCACCATGATCAAGAGCCAAAAATAACACAAAGGCCGGAAAAGTATCAGCAGGCAGTAGATCCGCATAAGCTTGACGTATGGCATGGTTAATTAATTTATCACGCATCATTCTGCCATTAACATAGCTATAGCAAAGGTCATTTTGATTGCGGGAAAAACTTGGCTTAGCTAACCAACCGGAGAACATCATATCGTCATGCTGACAATTAATTTCTATCGTATTATCAACAAACTTTTGACCGCAAACCATAGCAACGCGCTTGGCATTTTGAGCATTAGTAGCTGCAGCGCGATATTGTCTAATCATTTTACCATTATGGGTTAATGAAAAACTGACATCAAAACGGGCTAAAGCGATGCGACGAATAACTTCATCAATGTGATTAAATTCTGTTTTTTCAGTACGTAAGAATTTACGTCTTGCAGGCGTATTAAAAAACAAATCCAACACTTCAATTGTTGTGCCATCGGGGTGAGCCGCAGGTTTAATTGTCACCGCCATGTCTCTACCTTCAGCACTTGCTTGCCAAGCCGTTTCTTGTGCATTGGGTTTAGAGGTAAGTGTTAGCCTTGCCACTGAGCTGATACTTGCAAGCGCTTCACCGCGAAACCCTAGACTATTAATGGCTTCTAGGTCTCTTAAATCTTTTATTTTACTAGTGGCGTGACGGCTTAACGCTAAGGTCAATTCATCTTTAGCAATACCAATACCATTATCGCTAATGCGGATACGTTTGACGCCTCCCTTATCAATATCGATATGAATACTTGTAGCACCGGCATCTAAACTGTTTTCGACGAGTTCTTTAATTACAGAAGCAGGCCTTTCAACCACCTCTCCTGCTGCTATTTGATTAGCTAAACGTGCGGGAAGAATTGCTATTGTCATATTTTTTTCTTTTTTAATTAGAGGCATGTTTACGTCAGTAAAAGTTAACCCGCCCGAGGAATTTTCAAAGTTTGACCTATACGCAGCACATTAGACTTTAAATTATTGGCTGATTTTATTTTAGTAACGGAAATCTTATAGCGTTGTGCCAGTACTGATAAAGACTCCCCACTACGTACTTTATGCTTTTGCATCGTTGTGGCAGCCAACAAGGTGCCTTTCGGGGTATTCTCAATAAAATAATTATCGACGGCTTTAAAAATTGCGTTGGCAAGTTTTTGTTGGTGATTTTTGCTATTAAGATTCTTTTCCTCTGTTGGATTAGAGATAAAGCCAGTTTCTATGAGTACCGATGGAATGTCTGATGATTTCAATACTGCTAAGCTTAAACCTTCTGGTTTTTTCTTATGTAACTTAGTTACCTGTTTAAGTTGTTTAATCGCATGAACTGCAAATGCATAGCTACTAGACATAGTATGCTCTTTTTTCATATCTGCTAGGGTAAAAGCTAAATTTTTATCTTTGGTTTTTTTAATAGTTTCACCTGCGCCACCTAAAAGCTCCGATTCCTTTTGACGATTTGCGATCCAACGAGTAAATTCAGAATTTGCTCGCCTAGATGATTGCACTAAAACTGAAGCACCGTGGGGTTTAGGAGAGGTAAAAGCATCGGCATGTATAGAAATCAATAAGTCAGCCTTGTGTTTTCGGGCTAGTTCCGGTTTACGACTATGCTTAACATAATAATCGCCTTTTCGAATCATCACTGCTTTAAAGCCACTTCGTTGATTAAGAAGTTTTGCTAATTTCTTAGCAATAGCGAGCGTTACTCGTTTTTCATAAGTGCCTTTGGCACCAATAGAGCCCGGGTCATCTCCACCATGTCCTGCAACAATTGCGATAACGATATCTCGTTTACCATCAGGTGTTGCTGTTTCAATTATTTTAGTCTTTGAGCTTTTGTCGTATAAATCCACCACTAAACGATCGCCATATTGCCCTGCAGGCTTAAGAGGAAACACCGTTAATTGAAATGACTTTTCCAGTTCTAATACTAAACGTGTGCTTGATTTTGATTTTGCGGTGCTGGTGCGGAAAAGTTTAATACGTGGGTCATTATCCGCTAACGCTTTTAATGGAGCGGTATTTTTGGTGTTGTTAAAATCTATCACCAAACGATTGGGACTATTTAAGGTAAAATATTTATAGTCTGGTTTGTTTTTTAGATCAAAAACAATACGAGTATTTTCAGGCGCCGGCCAAACACGAATGCCATCAATACTATTAGCGCTAGCGACAACATTATTTATCACCATAAATGCCGACACGGTCAAGAGCCAAAGTATTGAAGTAATAATATGTGAAAACAACCGCATAACTAACCTTATTGTATTTTTATCGCTGAGATTTTCGACGCTCTAATCGGTCTTCAATAAAGAAAGCTTACCACTTAATCAGCAATTAGTTTGCTCAAGTTGCTGTAAAACCCCGTCGCCACGTACCGAATGTGCTTGTAAGTCAATAATTCTTTGCTCGTCTTGATAAGCCATATTAATGATTATGTCGGCATTAGCCAATAGCCCAGTGCCTTTTTCTGGCCATTCAATAAAACAGCAGCAATGATCTGCAAAATAATCGCGTATGCCCATATATTCTAATTCTTCAGGATCACTCAATCGATAAAGATCAAAATGATAAACCTGCCATGGGGGAAGCTCGTAGGGTTCAACCAAAGTATAGGTTGGGCTTTTAACATTACCAATATGCCCCATACCACGTACAAAACCTCGTGTAAGTGTAGTTTTTCCCGCCCCTAAATCACCATTTAAATAGACAATTAACGATTGCTGAGCTTGTTGTTGATTGCTTTGTTGAAGTAATACTTTCGCTAAGGCGTCACCAAGCGCAATTGTCGCTGCTTCATCTGATAAAAGGTATTCTAACTGTTTCATTTATTCTCAAAATTTTACGTAAATTGATAAAAGTTATTCTAGTCATTATTGCCATGGCATAAACAAGTCATTCATTGCATGCTATGCGAGCTATTATTCCTAATAATATCACCTGCTGAGCAATGAATATAGACAGGTGAAGCGCTTGCCCAAAATAATTATCTGCTGAGCAAATTAGAGCCGCAATAATTCATATTAGCTTATCCGCTTTATTGGTACGCTCAATTAAGTTATGCATAGCTAACGGTTTGCTGAATAAGTCTCATATGCTATCACTCTATGCAACTTGCCAATTATGTTTTGAGGTCCATTGTTATGATAAACTCATCAATAACTTGTACCTTTTGCCTTGTTTAGTATATCCATGACAACCTCAGGGGCTAATGCCCACGCTATTAACTACCCTCAATTGGTTGAGAAAATCAAACGTTGGGGCAAAGAATTAGGCTTTTCTCAACTGGGCATTGCCGATATTGATTTATCACAGCATGAGCAAGCATTACAGCAATGGTTAGACAATAACTATCACGGCAGTATGGATTATATGGCACGCCACGGTTTGATGCGTGCACGCCCAGCAGAACTTGAGCCAGGAACGGTAAGGGCCATAAGTGTTCGCTTAGATTATTTACCAGCCGAGGCAAAATTTTCTCGTATTTTAAAAGCTAAAGATCACGCGTATATAAGTCGTTATGCTTTAGGCCGCGACTATCACAAATTAATGCGAAAGCGATTGCAACAACTTGGCAAAAAAATTACTCAATATTGTGAGAGCTTTAACTTTCGTCCTTTTGTTGACTCGGCACCAATATTGGAGCGACCTTTGGCTGAGAAGGCAGGTTTAGGCTGGGTAGGAAAGCACAGCTTACTGCTTAATAAAGAAGCTGGCTCTTGGTTTTTTCTGGGGGAATTACTCATAAACATTCCCTTACCAGTATCAACAATTGACATCAAACATGAGGTAACAAGCAGCACCAATGACTGCGGCAGTTGTGTCGCTTGTATAAAGATCTGCCCTACCAAGGCTATTGTTGAACCTTATGTGGTTGATGCACGACGCTGTATTTCATATTTTACTATCGAGTCTCCAGATCCTATCCCTTTAGAGCTTAGACCTTTAATGGGTAACCGAATTTATGGCTGTGATGATTGCCAACTCATTTGTCCCTGGAACAAATACGCAAAATTAAGTGCAGAACATGACTTTCAAGCGAGGCACCAACTTGATGAAATAACCCTTTTAGAACTTTTTGCTTGGGATGAGGAGTGCTTTTTAGCTAATTTGCAGGGCTCCCCAATCCGAAGAATTGGTTTTCAGAGCTGGCAGCGCAATATTGCAGTTGCCTTGGGCAATGCCAATTTTGATCAAAAAATTATTGATGCGCTAGAAGTACAATTAACAAGTGCTTCAGACATGGTTGCCGAGCACATTCGTTGGGCTTTAGAGCAACAAAACATTAAACACCATCATGATATTGATGAAGGCAAACGTGCCCACAATCGTCTCAACGCAAGGCTGATACGTTCAGTGGAAAAAGGTCTGCCTAGAGATGCTTAAAACTACACACCACTATAACCTATGACAGCAATGCAATTAAATTGCTTCAGCAAATTCGTCAATTTCATTTAATGCTATGCGAGTTTCTTTAAGCAAAGCATTCACTTTTTTTAAGCTACTCGCGGTATCTTTACCATTTAACAATTTTGACCATCGAACACATAAAGATTGTAATGGTTTAGCACTAAGAATTTTAGCATTAAGCATAAGAGCAGAGGTTGATAATTTTGCTTGAGCAATATCCTTAGCCTTAATCGATTCAACCAAGTCATCAAGCAACATATGATTTTCTTGACTATAATCGTCAAGCATAAACAAGGCTAATTCAACCGTTCCTTGATGCTTCAAATACTGAGAAAAGTCAAATACCGCCTCTTTTTCATTTTCCATTAAGACCTGAGCCACTTCGGTGATATAAACATCATCTTCTTCAACAGGCGAAGTAAAACCATGTTCTTGCTCAATCAAATCAATATTTTCAACGTCAACTTTAGGGACAGGTTTCAGCCAAGGTGCTAATGCGTTAACCAATTCAGTTAGGCTGCTTGTTTGACTTAACTTACCAAGATGCCATTTGTTAAAATACTCAACATTATTTGCTTGAGGCAAGTCGTCAGTTAAACTAAAGACGGCAATATCAACTAACGGCTTACTTTCCATTTCAATAAAGGCGGTATCAGAAAACTCAGTGATGAGTAGACTGTATTGCCCTGTTTGCCAAAGCATTTGTTGTCCCGCTTGATGAGCAACACATTGGACTTGTAAACCTAAGCAATTTAATAATCGATATAAAGTTTGATAGCGTTGCGGTGAGTTTACTGCAAGTAATACAGTCAAATCGTTTTCTCTAAATTGATTGACTTCAAATTCCTCACGCGCCATTAAATGGTTATTCATACTCTCTTGTTCAAGTAATACTGACATGCTATGTAAGAAACTATCTTTACACAACACTTGCTCTACTTGGCTATATAAGCCAAAAACCTTATAGCTAAGCTCAGGGGATTGTAAAACCAATAATTTAGGCTGTAGCGAGTGAGGTAAGCCTTCAATTTGCTGGTTTATCAATGCAAAATGCTGTGCTGCCATCTTGCTATCTACCACTAAGATGTCAAGCTTCTGACGTTTAAGATGTTTAGGAGTAAGTTGTTGTTGAAAACTATCAATGCGAGTTAGGTGTTCGAAATCCCCCTTCACTGATCGCACACTATTCTCGATCACTTCAGCTAATGTTAAATTGTTTGATAACAGCATAATTTTACGATGTTCAAAAATAACTTTCTCATCACTATCTGCTAGAGTGACAATGGCTAAAGGCAATTCGAAACTAAGCTGATACCCTTCATCAGTAAGTTGAGCATCAATATTTTCACCATGTTGTTTAGCAAATAACAGGGCAAAAATATTAATCAGTGCTGATTCTTCTGTGCCGTTTGTTTGTGATGCGACTAATTGTGTGATTAATTCAGGAAGTTTATCCAACGGTTCATTTTTTACCGATACTATAAAACGTACTAATTGCTGACCAACATTTTTGTCCTGCAATTGTAACTGTAAATACCAATGTGTATCGCAACAATCAGCTAAAGTAATATCAATGAGTAAATTAATAAAATGCATAAACAAACGAGAATCTATTTTTGCTTGAGTCAACAATTGCTCATCACACTTAATGAACAACTGATTTTCGCTAAGCAGTAACTGTTTTTGCTTACTAAATAGCGCAGCATGAATCTCATTCAATAAGTTAATATCATTAAGCTGCAATACCGACTTGTCAGATTGTACTTCCACTGCCAGTTGGAATTGAGTTAATCTTTGTTGCAATGTTGCTAATGACATTTCCCGTGGTTTACTATGAATTTCAGCTGTTTTTTCTTGCAGTAGTGTACTTTGTTGTTGAACTAATATTAAAGCAGCTTTATTCAAGTAACTATAACGAAGAGCTTCATTGCCAATACAGGCATCTATTTGCTCCTTTGTATCTAACTGCAGTTTTTCATTTGATTTTTCGACTTGAACGACCAAATTATGTAACTGCGCTGTTTCTTGATTTTTCTGCTCAATCTTTTTTTGACTTTTTTGATATTGATTAGTGAGGTGTTGAAATTCTTTCTCATTGTGTGCTGGCTTGCTCAAACCTTGCATTAGACTGATAACTTGCTCGGTTTCTGTGCAATTTGATAATAAAACATTATCCTCAAGGTTATTTGTATTTTCCTTTATTATTTCAATACTTTGCTGAGAGCATAGCTGAATTTTCTTCCGCAATCGCCACAAAACATAGCAACTAATTAATAGGGTTAATAAAAAAGATGCATACAAAATCAGGGTGATTTGTTGATGACTCAACTGCACATTTATTTTGGCCAACACTGGCGTAATGATACTGGTATTTTCTTGCTCAAACTTTTGAATAGGTGCTTGTAGCAATTCAGTTATTTTCGCCTGTTGTGGTTTTAAGTTTTGAAAGTATTCATGCGTTAAACGTAAATAACCCTGCCATTTTGCTAACGCTCTTTGCTCAGAGATAACTATTTTCTCAAAAGTAGCTATCTGCTGGCTTACCTCAAGCACGGCTTGAGTTTCATCACTAAGATTAAGTTGAGATGTCAACCTTAAAGCTTGCTCAACTTCATTGCGTAAACTTTCAAAGTTTACAATAGATGAATGCATAGCCAACTTTTCAAAGCGTGTTAATATTTGTACAAATGAAAAATTCATTTGCTGTAATTGAGTTAATTGCTGTGCCAACTTTGCATAGGCATTTGCTCTACTAAAAGTTACCCTGTCACGAGCCTGGTCAGCTTGCAATTGTTTATCTAATAAGTTTTGATCGGCGAGTTTTTTCTCAATAATAGGTCTCATTGAAAAAAGTATTAGTTGCAGTTGAATAATGCTACTTTGCTTTAATTGCTGATTACGGGTGTAACTATCTTGAATTCTTGAAACGATATTTTCAGCGTTTTCATTTGCATGCAACCATTGCCTAAATTGCTGCGCATTGTGGTAATTTAATGTTAGTAACTGTCTATCTAATGCGATCAATTGTTTATGCTGTTCAACAAAGCGTTCTGCATTCTTGCTATTAAGCAAGTCACTTATCAATAGATTAGCCACCTGAAGCGTTTTAACTTGTTGCAATTGCTTTGTTAGTGGAGTGAGTTGATTTTTTGCCAGTGAATTAATTTGGCTATTATGCTGGTAAAGCAAAATTGCACTTAAACTAATCATCAACATGAAGAGTAGCAATAGAGTAACAAATTTATTAGTAAACAATTGATATAATGGCTTTAGTTGCCGTTGCTCTTGAGGTGTAAGTACTGCATTTTCTTCACCAACAACTAAATCGCCACTATCACTCATAACTATTCTTTTTATTCTGAATTATTTAATTGCCTTAGTTTATACTAATCCAAAAATAAAATAATAGTTACATCAAGGTTTATTAACGCTTTTTACTCACCCAAGCCCATTCCATTTCACACTCAATGGGTTGTTGTCCTGATTCATCGGTAATCAATACTGATACAACAACATCACCTTTGTCCTGTTGCTCAATCAAAGAAATTTGTTCCGCACTTAAAGTCGCAATGGCTTTCAAGTCGCCTTGCATCCGTCGCTGATAATGAACCTTCATCGATTTTAACAAAGGTAAACAATTGTCTGGTACGTTCATACCGAAGACTATTCCGGTGGCAGATTCAGCCAACACGACCGCAGCGATAGCATGGATACCACCGATATGGTTTTGCACCGATTTCTTATTCTTCAATGACAAAATGGTTTGTTGATTACTGATTTTCTGAATTTTTACGCCCGTTGTACCTGCAAATTTAACTTTTGACGTGAATAATGTCGTTAGTAGAAAAGACTGCATAAACAATGGAGTGCTATTAACCTTTTTGACAAAAGCACTAAATTTATTTGCCATAAGAATACCTATTTGTGAGCTATGTTAAATTAAACGGTATAGCATTGTTAAATAAACTGGTCTGACCTGCAAGTGTTTATTTGATAATACTTATTAGATTTCCTAAAACTATTAAACAGCTTTCTTATATTAATTCCAGCTTAATTTTTGTTCAATTCGCGCCGATAACCTGATTATAACTTAGCTATTTGAGGTGAAATCATGACAATCAGCACAGTAGCATTGACTCAACAACACAGTTATCAACAAACATCTTTTCAAAGTAGAAAAGTTGCTTTAATAACGCCAGCTCAAAAATCACCTCTGGGCAGAGATGAATTTCTTCCATCATCACTATCAGCTTTAACTCCAGATACAAAGCTAGCAATGAATATTGCATCAAAGCCAGAAGATAATAGTACTTATGAAAAACCCAAAGATATTAAGTTGCAGCTGATGATGTTGGTGTTAGAGCGCTTTTTAGGGCGAAAACTATCACTAGGTGATTTTAGTTTGTTTGTACAAAATAGCGTGTCAAAAAATAACAATGCTACTAGTAATTTTACTTCAGAAAATATAGCTAGTTCTCGCCTAAACGCTGAATATGTAAGGATAGATGGCCAAGTTTTTCAGCAAGGCGATCTGTTATCAGTAGAGGAGTGGCATAGTCACAAACAACAGCTGAGTTATCAGGTACAAGGGCAATTGATTATTAATGAGCAAGAGTTGTTGTTAAACTACCAAATGTCATTAGAAAGTACGCAAAGTAGTTATCACAAAATGGAAGTAACCGCCGCAGCTTTAAAAGATCCGCTTATCGTACAGTTTGGCGAGCAAGGATTAGGTGAAATCAGCTCGGCTATAGAATTCCATATTAATCGAGATAATACTTTAGATAGCTTACCTATTTTTTCTGGCGATGTTGGCTACCTTGTTTATGACAAGAATAGTAATCAACAGGCTGATGATGGAAGTGAACTATTTGGACCGCGAACCGGACAAGGTTTTAATGAGTTGGCAGAGCTCGATACAAATAAAAACGGCTTTATTGATCATGAAGATGAACGATTTGAACAATTATTTATTTGGCAACCAAGTAAAGAAATTATTCAAGCTGAGCAGTGGTTGTCATTACAACAAGCCAAAATACAAGCCATTAGTTTAAGCTCCACCACGACTCCATATAATTTTTATGATCAACAAGGGCAAATTCAAGCTCAACTACGTCAATCAAGTTTTGCGATTAATAATGATGGTTTGGGGAGAGGCGTACATCAGGTAGATGTACGCATTTGATAACTTCTGAAAGTAAACAGTCTATTTATATCTTAAAGAAGTGCTCTTGATAAACTTGTAATTCAGCAATAGATTCACGAATATCATCTAAAGCCAAATGCGCACCGGTTTTTTGCACTTTAGCCAACACGTCAGGCTTCCAACGGCGAGCTAGCTCTTTTATGGTGCTCACATCTAAATTACGATAATGGAAATAATCTTCAAATTCAGGCATATACTTATTAATAAAGCGTCTATCTTGCCCGATACTATTACCACACATTGGTGAAATACCTTTGGGTACGAATTGCTCGACAAATTTTAATGTTTGCGCTGTGGCCTCAGCTAAGCTGATTTCACTTTCTAAGCAACGTTGTGTAAGACCTGATTTACCATGATGCTCAACACACCATTCACTCATATTATTTAAAACGTCATCCGGCTGGTTAATGGCGAAAACGGGTCCTTCTGCTAGAATATTTAACTGACTATCAGTAATGATAGTGGCAATTTCCAGCACAACATCAATTTCAGGCTCAAGCCCTGTCATCTCCAAATCAAGCCAAATTAAATTGGTATCGCTGCAGGTCATAAACATCCCTTAAAAATTGCACAAGCAATAGATAGTAATTGTAAGTATAATAGCTGACAATTAACTAGGATTAAACAAAATGATCAATTCTTGTGGCTAAGAAAAAACTTACAAAAGGTCAACAACGTCGAATTAAAGCTAACCACGACAAAAAGTTACGCTCAAAAGTAGAAAAAGTACAGTGGCAAGATAATGATCTTGGTACTCCTCAAACAGGCACTGTTATTAGTCGCTTTGGCCAACATGCTGATGTTGAAAATGAAGATGGTCTTATCTATCGCTGTAATTTACGTCGTTCAATTAGTTCTTTAGTTTGTGGTGATAAAGTGCTGTGGCGATTAGGCAAAGAAAGTCAACACAGTATTCGAGGAATAATCGAAGCGGTTCATGAGCGAGATTCAGTGCTAAGTCGCCCTGACGTATACGATGGCATAAAGCCTATTGCTGCCAATATTAGTCAAATTCTCATTGTGTCGTCGCTATTACCGGTTTTTAATAGTGATATTATCGATCGTTATCTTGTTGCTGCCGAACAAACAGGCATAACCCCTGTCATAGTGTTGAATAAAACTGACTTGATGAATAAATCAAGTCAGTTTGAACAAGATAAAATTGAGCTACAATTACAAATTTATCGCGATATTGGTTACCAAGTACTTTACTGTAGTAGTCAAACCAACGAAGGCATTAACGACATTAAAATGCAGTTAAGCCAACATACCAGTATTTTTGTTGGTCAGTCTGGTGTTGGTAAATCAACACTGGTTAATGCCTTGATGCCAGAATTAGGGTTAATAACCAAAGAAGTTTCTCATAATTCCGGATTAGGCCAGCATACAACGACAGTCGCACGTTTATATCATTTCGATGATGGCGGTGAATTAATTGATTCACCTGGAATTCGTGAATTTGGTTTATGGCATTTAACCCCTGAACAAGTATTCAATGGCTTTATAGAATTTGAACAATTTCAGGGATTATGCAAATTCAGAGACTGTAAACACCAAAGCGATCCTGGCTGTGCGTTAACATCAGCCGATGATCAAAAAATTCACCCTAAGCGACTTGCCAGTTTTCAACGAATATTAGCAAGTTTAGGTGAAAACAAATTAACTTCTCGTTTTAACGATTAACTATAAATTAAAAATATATAAAGGAAGCAAACGTGTCATCAGAGCACTCTACATCAAGCACTTCTCTCCAGACTAATAAATTTAGCGATAAAATTAAAATTGTCCTTCAATATGCTATGCCAAAGCATGCTATTTCACGCTTAGTAGGTAAGCTTGCTGCAGCTAAAATGGGCTGGTTAACGACGAAGCTAATTGACATTTTCATAAAGGCTTATGATATTAACATGAGTGAAGCTAAGTTTAAAAAAGCGAGTGATTTCACGACCTTTAATGACTTTTTCACTCGAGAATTAGCAGAAGGTGCTCGTAGCATTGACGCTGACGCCAGCGTTTTATGTTATCCCGTAGATGGTGCTATTTCTCAACAGGGGGATATCGTTGAAGGAAAACTTATTCAAGCGAAAGGATTTAATTACAGTTTAACCTCATTATTAGGTGGTGACGCCAGAACAGCTGCTCCTTTTCAACAGGGAAAATTTTCATGTATCTATTTAGCGCCAAAAGATTATCACAGAATACATATGCCAATAGCGGCTACTTTAAGAGAAATGATTTACGTACCGGGCGAATTGTTTTCAGTAAATCCACTTACCGCTAATAATGTCCCTGACCTATTTGCACGCAATGAACGTGTTGTGACAATTTTTGATACTGAGCATGGCGCACTTGCCATGGTTTTAGTAGGCGCAACCATAGTCGCGAGTATTGAAACAACTTGGGCCGGTACTATTACTCCGCCAGCCGGAAAAGATATTTTCAGATGGCAATATCCAGCAAAAGGCGTTGATGCCATTGCCTTTGAAAAAGGCGATGAAATGGGGCGTTTCAAATTAGGCTCAACTGTTGTCAGTGCTTTTGCGCCGAATATGGTTAAATTCGCACCGGACGCAGGACCAGAAACAGTGACAAAATTAGGTGAACTATACGCTAACCTTGTTACAGAAAAAGACCAATAAATTAATAGTTGCTCATTTATTCAACAAGCGTTAGGATGAGTGTATAACTGTTACGATTTCATTCGTAATATACGATCAAATTTCAAAAAATTATCTATTCAGGACAAAATACATGGCACGTGATAAATCAGCAGTAAAGCCAACAGAAGCAGAGCTAACCTTGCTCAACATTCTCTGGCAGATGGGTCCAGCTACCGTAAGACAGATACACGAATCAGTTAGTGCAACGCAAAAAACAGGTTACACAACTGTATTGAAAATTCTCCAAATAATGCACGAAAAATCTTTAGTTATTCGCGACGAAACTAATCGTGCTCATGTATATGCTGCAGCTAATAGTGAAATGCATACACAATCATCTTTAATAAAAGATTTAATCAGTAAAGCCTTTGGTGGTTCAACATCTAAATTAGTGATGCGCGCCATTGATGAGTCAACTTCTGCCGAAGAAATTAATGATATTCGCCAGTTACTTAACTCGTTAGAAAAATAAGCAATAGCAGTACACCTTTATTATAAATTTCAAGGTAAATAACTAAAAAATAAATAATGCTTGAGAACTTATTCAATAGTCCATTTTTGACCAGCTTAGCAATCACCTTATTGCACTTTTTGTGGCAAGGTGTGTTAGTGGCTATGGTATTGAAGTCTGCATTATTTATTTTTAACAATAATAAGCCACAACTTCGCTATGTTTTATCAGCAATAGCGATGTTGGCTAACTTTTTATTACCCATCATTACCTTCATTATTGTCTATCGCGGTGAAGTTTCTTCCGTTCATGCAATTACACACTCTTTAGCACTTACTGAGTTTATACAAGAACTAAAGCAACCAGATGCACTGTTTAGTTATAAAGAGTTAAGCGAATTATTACTGCCTCTTTTGCCCTATGTTTCACTTGCATGGTTAACTACTATTACCTTGTTGGCTGGAAAATTATTGCTTGAAATATCAACAGTAAATAAACTCCCGCAACAAGGTGCCCTTGCTCCGAGTGATAAATTACAATCACGTTTTGAACAACTCGCTAAGCAGATTCAATTAAAAATAACACCGAGATTATTAATCTCTTTGAAAGTTGAAGTACCCATGGCTATCGGCTGGCTTAAACCCGTGGTTTTATTGCCAGCAAGTATGGTTACAGGTTTAAATAACGCCCAATTAGAAATGCTTATTTTGCACGAACTTGCGCATATTCGCCGCCATGATTACTTGGTTAACTTTTTACAAACCCTCGTTGAAATTTTATTGTTCTTCCACCCAGCCGTATTATGGGTTTCAAGACAAATGCGTAATGAGCGGGAGTATTGTAGTGATGACATCGCCGTTCAACATTGTGGCGATGCTGTGGCGTATGCTCACACGTTGGCAGATACCGCTTCTTTATGTAGAAAAAATCATACTCACACCATACCAGATATGGCAATGGCTGCATCAGGCGGAGATTTAAAACAAAGAGTGATACGTTTAGTTGATCATCACTGCGCACCTAAAAATAATATTAGTAAATGGTTTGCTAGCGCTACCATTATCTTCTCTGTATTGCTACTTTCGAGTAAACAATTACTGACTATGCCACTATTGGACATTTGGTATAATGATAATCCATGGAAGCAGCAAAGCTTTACTGCACAGAATAGTGAAAAATCCCAGGTAATGGGAATAAATGCTAGCCTTAACTTCCCTAATAGCTCTATAGCACAACAATTATTAACACCTGAATCAGTAGTCCTGCAACAGCAAGAGCGACAATCAGTTCAACAAACGCAAAACTTATACTCAACCAAAAGCCAAGCAGTTGAGGTGAAGAGTCTCGTTCGAAAAACAGCCGAGCCGACACATATTGAAGTAACTCGCAGTGCTCAATCTACAGGGCAACAACTGGTTACCAATAGTGAAGCCAATTTAATCAATGAAAAGTTAGACCAATTATCAGCTAAAGTATCACCTCTACCTAGAGAAATTAGCACAACTATTGATAGTAACTCATTGATGGTAAAAGCAGCGTTTGCACGTACTAATTCAAGTAATCCTTATCAAAAGGAGCTTAGTCAATTAGCAATAGAGCAAAACACCGCAAGTACAACAAAACAATCATTGGGAAATGAAACTTTATTGACAACAGTCAATTCTCAACAAAATAACCGTCTCAGTAATGACAACACCCGTAAGGTTATTTTAGATGGCGCAAACATAAATAAAACAATCGCTGTTACAACAGTTCAAAATAAAGTCGCTAATAATATAAATACTCGCTTTGCTACAGAAAAGGCTACTTCGCCTACTACACATATTGCAGAGCAGTTAAAATCAGTAGATCCTGTTTACCCAAGTGTGGCTAAACGTAAAGGCATTGAGTTAGAAGTGAAAGTGAACTTTACTATAGGTGTTGATGGTCAAATTAAAGATCTTAAGTTTGCCCGCCAAAATAAAATTAACTATTTTAAAAGCTCTATTCGCTCAGCAATTAAAAAATGGCGCTTCCTAC
Source organism: uncultured Colwellia sp. (assembly GCA_913062815.1). Lineage (GTDB taxonomy): Bacteria > Pseudomonadota > Gammaproteobacteria > Enterobacterales > Alteromonadaceae > Colwellia. The sequence goes on from CAJXWZ010000008.1 coordinate 32,527, forward strand.
CAGCTAAAGTTGATGGTCAACCGGTAGAAAGCCAAATGGCGAAAGTGTTTGCCTTTAGCCTTAAAAGCTAACTGCGATTTTTTCTAGCCTTCTCCTTACGTTTTTTCATTATTTTCAACCACTTTTCCTGTTGCTCTGTTGTGAGCACCTTGAACATAGCGTGCTTAGTTTTTGCACGAGCTATTGCCATTTGTTCAAACGTTGGTTGATATGAGGCATGTAAAGCACTATAAGCTTGTTCATCAAATGACTCCGCTTGCAATAGCAGCTTTTCTTGTGTTTTGAATTCTTTCATTGCTGTACGTAATGTTTCATGCTGTGCTTTAGCTTGCGCTTTAACAGCCTTAATTTGCTCTTGTTGCGGTTCTGACAAAGAAAGCGCTTTGACCATTTTTTTCATCATCTTACCACGGTGTCCCTCAGCCCCTTGATGATGTCGAGATTCAGCTTTGTCTCCATAAAACCCCGATGCTGAAACAGGTGATACTGCAGCAATAGCTAGCACAGCACATAAGGTAGAAATTGATGCCATGGTTTTCATGGGTCTAAATATATTCATAATTAACTCCGTCTATGGTTACTTAATAACATTGCTTACCTGTTAATCAGTATAAGTAATTCAATGCAAAGAAACGCAAAGCCAATGTAAAGATTGGGTAAAGCTGATAACAAGTTTCTATAAAAAAATAACAGATAGGATAATATAGAGATTATTAGTAACTTCCAGTGGCATACCGTTGAACAAAAAACAGATATTACTTATAGATGATGATCATGAATTGGCTGAATTACTGGTTGATTATTTAGCTCAACAAAACTTTATCGTACATTGCTGCTTTGACGGTCAATCAGGGCTAGAGCAAGCATACAGTAATAAATTCGATCTAATTTTACTTGATGTTATGATGCCAAAGCTAAACGGTTTTGAAGTACTTAAGGCTTTAGGTAAAGAACATAATACTCCTGTCTTAATGCTAACAGCGAAAGGGGATAACAATGATAAAGTGCGCGGACTGGAATTAGGTGCAGATGATTACCTGTCAAAACCATTTCACCATCAAGAATTGCTAGCGCGTATCAATGCCATTTTGAGACGTATTCAATTAGTAAATCAACAAAACCAACAAGCATTCCTGCAAGAAAACTCAAGTTTGTCTGTGAATAATATCGAATTGCATCATGGTACCAGAGCAGTCTTATGCCATAAAAATGCGATTGATTTAACAGGAACCGAGTATCAAATACTAACCTTGTTATTGGAGCATCACGGACAGATTATTGCCAAAGACACACTTTCAGAACAAATTCTTGGACGTAAACTGAGCCCCTTTGATCGTAGTATCGATGTACATATTGGTAATATTCGTAGAAAGTTTTTACCGCATAGTTCTGTTGAGAAAATTAAAACAGTGCGAGGTGCTGGTTATCTATTTTTAACAGGTGACAATAGCTAAGCGAACATTATGAAAATGCCTATAGAAATAAAAACATTATTGTCATCCTTTACCATTAGGCTTTTCGTCTGCTTCTGGTTAATAACAATTATTTCTATTGTTTGTACCCGATTTATTTCACAACAACTTTCCAATGAAGTGTTTAATGAGGTTATAAATCAAGAATCTAAACCTGAAGAATTACATCAACTACACAACACTGCCAGACGAATAAAACGCAGTAAAATTACTAATATTAGTGAGTTAAACAATATTGGCCATAAACGATTTGACAAATTTTCTTTTAATATTTGGCTCAAAGCGAGCAAGGGTAACCAAAAGATTACAAATCTATTTCCTTTGCCTAACAAACATAAGCGAGTCATTACTAATTTCATTGCGGAACAAAAAATGTCTATACCGCAAACAAGTATTTTTGCCCATAATCGATTAGTAGGCCCACTTAACATAGAAATTGGTCAACAAAGTTATCAGCTATTTATTTCTAAAAAGCAACACAGGCGTAACCTTGGGCATTTTGTACAAGCGATACCTTATTGGGCTCGCATTGCCATACCCGCCCTTATTAGTTTTATGCTTTGCTTATTGTTAGCGCATACTTTTAGTAAGCCCGTTAGGATAATTAAAAAGGCGACCTCCAAAATAGGTCAAGGCGATTTTTCTACACGTGTTGAAGGTGTTAGCCAACGACGTGATGAGCTTGGGCAACTGGCTAATAGTTTTAATGAAATGGCGACACAATTGCAACAGCATCAAAGCGCACAGCAGCGATTAATGGGTGATGTTTCGCATGAGTTACGTTCACCATTGACAAGATTACAAATGGCCATTGGCTTATTACAACAAGACACAACAACCGAACATGCCCGTCAACAATATTTACAACGGTGCCAGCGTGAGATTGAACGCTTAGACCAAATGATTGAAAATGTATTAGCGCTGTCTCGTTTAGAGAACACATTACAATCAATGGAGCCTCAACAAGTCAACTTAACTACATTAGTACAAGCGATTATCAATGATGAGCAGTTTGTTGCCAACGAGAAAACGATTGCAATCAATATGCACACCACAGGCAACATTAGCCTGTTAGCAGATCAAACTTTATTAATCAGTGCAATTTCCAATGTATTGAATAATGCCGTTAAATACAGTCCATTAGAAAGCGTTATTGAAGTAAGCTTAACCAAAAATGCACATGGTATTGAGCTAATAATCAGTGACAATGGTGAAGGTGTACCAGAACAAGCACTAATACAACTATTTAGCCCTTTTTATCGCGTTAATCTCGCCAGAGATAGAAATACTGGCGGCACAGGCTTAGGGCTCGCCATTGCTAAGCAAGCGGTAATAGCACATCAAGGTAAAATTTTTGCCACAAACAAGGCAACGACCGGATTATCTGTTACCATTCAGCTCCCATTTTTGTAAAATTACTATTGAATAAATAGTTTACAGAGGCTATTTCACGGATATGAACACCGCTGCTTTTGATAAAAAAAAATCCCCTACTCTTGTTAAATGGTTAAAGCTATTAGCCGCTTGTATTGTTTGTTTATATTTGCTGGTTTGGGCCATATCTTCTCCGGTTATAAAGCACTTCATTAAACCCATACTGCAGCAACATCAACTAACACTTTCACAAAGTACTAGCATTAGCTACAACCCATTTTTAAGCCAAGTGAACATTACCGATTTAGCCTTGTTTCGAAACCAAAAAAACACGGTATTATCTATTGATGAACTCACTATTCGCTTGACATTATTTCGATTATTGTTTGATGAAATAGTTATCAGTAAGTTCGAGCTAAACAGCGCACAACTCATAATTACAAAAAATGAAAAGCAGTTATTAATTGCCGGTATAGATGTAAACAAGAACAATCGAGCAGAAAAAACAACGCAACCAAGTGCCGTTGTCTACCAAGTGATATTACCTGAGTTGATACTACAACAGGTGAATATTGATATTGATAATGACGCCAAGCTGCACAACATAAATATTAACAAATTGCTGGTTAACCAAGTTAAAGCTAGCCAAATTGCACAACAAGCTATGCTTAGCTTGGATAGCACCATTGATAGTGCTGCTGTCGTGTTAACTGCTGATGTCGCTTTAAAGCAAGGACACGGAGAAATTAATAGCCAGATATCCATTAACAACTATCCGCTTAATAAATTTAAAGATTATGTAAATGCGTTATCTGAGCTTAGTGGCGCATTTTCTTTGACAAGCCAACAGCAACTAATGATTGAGCCTAATCAGCTAAATTTTCATATCAACAATGTTCAAGTAAACAATGAAAGCTTGATTGTAGCTAAGCAACAACAGTTTTTTGCATTAGATAAATTCGAGAGTAACTTTAACAATGTGTCGCTGGTGTTGGCTCAAGGGTTACTTACTGATTTAGCTGGTACGGGGCAAATAACCTTAAACAATGCCAATGTTTATAATGGGAAAGTAGCACAAAAACTGGCTTTTTTGGAACAACTCGCGCTTAAAGATATTAGCTTTGATTTCGATGAAGTTGCCCAAGTAACAATACCTAGTTTAGTGATTGATAATATCTACGGTTCGAAAAATGAATCATTATCATTGCCAGCACTCGCCACGTTAAAACAATTGAGTATCAGTGATTTGATGATTAGCGAACTAGAATTAGCCATAAATGAAATCACCTTAGATAGCTTAACAAGCAATCTCATCATAAATAAAGATAAGGCTATCGCCAACCTAGTAACTTTATCCGCTCCTCAACATGAACAAAATGAATTGACCCGGAGCGCAAAAGAAACTGAAAATGAAAACAGTACTCCAAAAGCAGAATATCTGATTTCATTAAACAAGTTTTCGTTAATTAATGAGAATCATATATCATTCCAAGACCACAGTGTTGAGCCTGTTTACACACGACAGTTATATATTGATACTCTACAGCTAGGGGCATTAAGTAATAGCAAAGATAAACAAGAGCAACAAACGCCCTTTACCTTAACTGGTCGAAGTAACAAGTATGCGCACTTCAACTTTAACGGTTACGCGGCTCCCTTCGCTAAACTACCAAAACACCATTTAAAAGGTTTTTTAAAAGAGCTTTCTTTACCTGCTGTGTCTACTTATATGAAACAAGCCATGCAAATGGAGCTCAAAAGCGGGCAGCTGAATACAGCGCTTGATGTTACCCTTACAGGCGAGCAGCTTGACGGAAACTTACAAATATTACTACAAGGGCTAGAGACCACAATAGCCGATAGTAACGAAGCAGGCGCCTTAATTGACCAAGGTGCGCTGCCTTTTAATATCGCTTTAGGCATGCTCAAGGATAGCAATGGCGATGTCGAGCTAGATGTGCCTTTATCTGGCTCCACTTCAGATCCACAGTTCGGACTCAGCAGTATCGTGACCTTAATTACCCAAAAAGCAATATGGATGGCGACCCAAGACTATTTAATGACAACTTTTGTACCTTATGCCAATATCGTTTCAGCAGCAATGACTGTCGGTGAGTTTGCTTTAAAGCTGCGTTTTGACGATTTAATTTATCAAGACAAACAAATAGAGCCAAACGTACAACAAAAAGCTTATTTGGACTCTTTTATCGCTTTAATGCGAGAAAAAGAAGATACTCGCGTTAATATTTGCGCGATTAGTACACCAAGGGATATCAATTTGCCATTGGGCACTCAAATATCCAATAAACTACAAATACAAGAACTAAAACAAATAGCACAGCAGCGTGAAGTTGCTTTTAAAGATTACATTATTGAACATGGCAATATTGCGTCTGCACGATTATTGTTATGCGCAGCCAAAATAGACAGTAGCGCAACAGCAAAACCAAGAATAGAATTGTCAGTTTAAGCTCTTATGCAGCCCCATTAATACAATTTTAAGCACTGAGGTAGTACTGTGAAACCAATGGATCAACAAGATAATTTTGTTTACCTTACCTTTGCATTGATCTTATTACTATTAGGTACTGCATTAGCACAACAGTTCTTCGATGATTCTGCTCAACGCTTGATGCAATCAACCACAGTTATTACCTTAATTGTTGCAGTATGGGGAGTAGAGTCTAAAAACTTTATCTTACGTAAAACCTTTATATTTCCATTAGCAATATTATTAGTGTCGATGACGTCAAATTGGCTAGGAAATGCTGGCTTTGATCAATTCTATTTACTTCTACTACTTAGCTTTTTTATATCTACCGCTTATAAAACGGCAAAACAAGTGCTGTTTACCGGTAAAATTGATGGCAATAAAATACTTGGCGCTATTTGCCTCTACCTTCTATTGGGACTGATTTGGGCAATATTATTTACGTTGTTGCAATTAGAGTTTTCTGATTCATTTCACATACCTCACTCTGAAAATCAATGGTTTATGTTGTTTCCTGATTTTGTTTATTTCTCTTTTGTTTGTATGACTACATTAGGCTTAGGTGATATAACGCCTAACTTACCAGTGGCTCGATTTTTAGTTTACTTAGAAGCCATTGTTGGTCAGTTTTACCTTGCTATTTTAGTTGCCAGTCTAATTGGCTCTAGAATGTCGGCATTAACAGAACAAAAGTAACGCTATTATCAACCTCGCTAGTTGATGATTTTTCTATACTTAATACTATAGATTCTCTAAAATCCCTTTTTTATGCAAACTTTTCAAATGGTTTTGGCTATGGAGCCCCTTTCAATAAAGGGGTGGCACATTACTGTCATATCAATGACACCGTTTCGACGTATACAAGCAGGCAATTTTCTCTCATATTGTTTAGGTTCAAAGTGAGGAAGATTGAAAATGAAAATGCGATTAAATAATTCAAAACTAATAACAGAGCGCCAAGTGCGAGCTTGGAGTCAAACGCAATTATCTGTAGTTTCAGGGCTCAGTTTACGAACAGTTCAGCGTATTGAAAAAAGTGGTCAAGCGTCTTTAGAATCAGCCAAAGCACTCGCTTCGGTTTATGATTTGAAAATATCTGATCTGCACACCTTAAGTGATGATAAATCAAATGCGTCAGAAAACTTACTAGCCACCCTAGAGGAATTCTGCTTTCTCAGCTCTGTTGCCAAAACCATAGCAATAACCGTGTTTATATTAAGTACTTTGGTGCTTTTATTTCTGCTATGGACTAATATTCCACCAAAGTGGATAAACGAATTAAGAAACGCAGTATTTAGTGCACAATTGTCAAACGCCACATTGAATGCCATTAGCACTAGTTTCGTAATAGCAGCAACATCCATTGTAGCAATATTGGTAGGTTTGCTATTTGATGCCATTCGAAATCAAGGCTTTTATCATTTTTTAAAACGCTATATAAAGTCAGATAAACTATCAATACACCAGAGCATCACCAGAATACAACAAGTACTCATTAACTTTGGCAGGCTATTATTTAAACCACTGCTAGCCTCAGCAACAGTAATAATTTTTTCAGGGGTACTTTTATACCTAACGATGGAAGATTATCAAAAAAATAACATGAGCAGATTTTTACAAAATAGAGTTTCCAACTCGTCAAGCTCAGAATAGCCTGAAAACAGAATACTCTACCAAAGTGATTATGAATAACTCAAATAAGCTGTTTTAGTTATTCGCCAGCTAACAACTTAGTTAAATTACTTACTTGTTCTGTCAAAGAAGCTACTTGTTGTTCTAACTCTGTTACTCGTAAAGCTATTTGCGTTTGGCCTTCATCTGGCTGAATATTTAGTTGAGTAGAGTGTTGTTCTGTCTCAAAATTTTCATCTTGTTCAACAAATAATTGAATATAACGTGATTCTCGTTTGCCTGGCTCGCGGGCTAACTTATTTACAAAGGTTTGACCATTCAAATCCTGTAGTTGAATTAACGCGATTTCAACTTCACTCACATCGTTAAAATCTGCTAAGCGAGTTGTGCGAGTACGTAACTCTCCAGGTGTTTGTGCCCCCCTTAGTAATAAGACACAAATTATTGCTCTTTGTTGAGCCGTAAACTGCAAACTGCCAAACTCAGTATTACAAAAACGATGGAAATACTTGTTCACTCGACCTGAAGCTTTATGATCAACCATGAGTTGGTTCATTTGTACCAACTCATCGACCACATTCTGAATATAGGCTTCTGATAAAGACAACACAGGCTCACGATTACTTTTTTGGTTGCAGCCATTGGTCAAACTATTAATTGAAAGTGGATACTGCTCTGGTGTAGTGCTTTCTTTTTCTAGCATGACACCAATAACGCGACTTTGTTCTGGAGAGAGTGTGATCATAGGAAGGCATCCTTGGGATAATAAAGTCTTGATGTTATACCAAGCCATGTTAAATCGCCAATAGCGAATACCTAGTTAAGATGTTTTTCTTAAGCGCTAGCCTCTATTGACCCTTGAGCAACACTTGCAAAATACTGCTTCACCTAAGCAACACACAAAGCATGAAAAAACAGGAAAATTAAGGTCATTGAATGAAGCAGGGCTATTTTAGCGTTTCCTTTATTATTTGGCATTGAGATTTTTCTTTGCATAATACAACATTGCTCCTCTAGCATGCTCTGCATATCCCTGACCATAAAACTCACACAACTCTTCCATCTCCTTATTATCAACACTATTTGCCATTGCCACATATTGTTCAGAAGAAACCTGGCTGTTTTCGCCATGTACAACACAAGAAATTTTGTTCATCAATTGATAATGTTTTGCCGTTATCTCTTGCACAATAGGGTTATCAAAAGTTTGACCAATTGTTTTGGCAAAATCATCTGAAATTTCGGTGCTTTCCTCTTTTAATTTGTGCATTATTTCATGGTCAAACTGCGCTAGCACGGCCATTTTTTTCTCTATATTTTCACTACCTAACCTTTCTTTTTCTAGTGTTCCCCAGCGCTCAACCTTCTCTTTTGGAATATCACCAAATAGTATTTCATGATTCTTTTTAGCTTTTAAATTCGTCATTGTGACCTCTACACTGTTAATCATATTTGCTATCGATTGTTGACGTTCATTTAGTACTTGTTTTTGCTTTTCCAATTGGCTAAATAAATCACTACTTTCAGCATTGAGTAATGAACGTATTTCCTCAAGGGTAAAGTCTAGTGCTCTATATATAAGTATTTGCTGCAAGAGAATAAGATGTGATTGATTATAATATCGATAACCGTTATCCATTTTTCTTGCAGGTCTAAGTAATTTGATATGGTCATAATGATGCAAGGTTCTAACGCTAACCCCAACTAATTTACTGACCTGACTTACACTATATACTTTGCTCTTTTGCATAATTTCCCTAAAACTTATGGAACACATGGCGTCAACGTGGTTATTCTCAAGTATAACGTAACGTTAGGGTCAAGCCTTCTCTCTAAAATTTAGACAAAAAAAGGATTTTGGCATAACAGGGATCATTGAGAGGGTTTGGTCAGTAACATAGCAGTAAGAGTGCTCGATACTATTTAGGGTATCAACATGCCAACTTTATTTTTTCAAGTTGGTAATAATTTCTTTGAGCACACGTCGATTAAATATAATAGTAAAGTGCATTATTGAAAAAAACTTTTTATTTTTTGCAATTTTCCAATAAGAGCTACTACTAGGCACAATTGAAGTATCGAATGGCGTCCAATAGGAAAATAACGCTACTGATTTCAACCTATGTTCGCTGTTTGCTAAATGCTGTAAAAACTCACTCTTTGGCCGTAATTGTCTCACCCCTTTTGTTGGATATGGTAAATACGCCCAATAACTGCCTCGATGCGGTGCTGCAATGGAGAAAAATTTATCAACCCTTTTGGCCCCGTCGAGCTCTTGTAAATAGTAGCGGGCAACAATCGCGCCCATGCTAAAACCTATAATTGATATTTTTTCTGCTGAATCGTATTTTTCATCAATTTTTGCTTTTAAGTCTTTACTTGCTTGTTCGATGCCTTTTCGACCATCGCATGGCCATAAACTAGGAGAAAAACATTCAAAACCACATTTTTCTAATCGTTTCTTCATCCAGAAAAAAACATGACCCGTATTGAATATGCCATGCACCAAAACAATTTTCATCACCGCTCCGTTATCAGCATCAACAGAAGCAAAGTTACTCCAATGACAAACAGTACCTTATTTATGTAAATCCTCATTTTTAACTTTTCCTTATGGTTCACAAGCATTAACTGTTTGTCTTATGTTCATTTTTTTTGATTAATTGAAAAAGACAACCAATGAGAAAATACCCGATAAACTGCCCAAAAAGAAACAAGATCATTTTGGGAATAAAGTAAGTTTCTTCACTGAAAAAGCTTAGCGTGAAAATGGCAGGAGCAACGAATATGGCATAACCCGGTAAAGACAATGGCACCAGATAATAATTAAATACAAAAGCACATAAGCCAATACAAACACCAATAAATCCCCACTGCGTAGAGCGCCTAAAATTTAAGGTCAAGATAACAGCCCTTTAGCAAACACAAAATATCTGACACGTTACTTTTTCATCGCTTCTATACGCTTACCATTTAATAACACGCCAATGACTGTGTTCCTAACAAGTAATTGATAACTTGCAATCCCAATAGTAAATACCACGAGGTTGCCAATGGCAAATTTAAGCCACATATTGAGCTCTAAATCGATTAGGTAATACTGAATCATAAGCAAAAGCGGTAAATGAATAAGATACAACCAATAGGATGAGTCCATGAAATACTTGAATATTTTATTTTCAATAGATAAATACTGTTGCCCTAGAATAATACAAACTAAGGTTAAATAAAGCGCTGCAAATGCTTCGACAATGGCGAGACGAGTGTGATGCCAACTAAACGGCACACCGTTAGCCTCTCTCACCATATCGAGCAAAGATAGGCTTGCCGGCAATTGATAATAAAACACTATATAGAGCACTATTCCTGTTATTAACAAATAATGTTTGTATTGACTTAAGTGTTGCAGCAGCAGCCTGTTTTTATACAAAGCCCCGCCCAACAGAAAATAAATGCCATAAAACCCAAATGACCAAACTTCAGGATAAACTTTACTTGGTGCTGGATGTGGTGCTGAAACATACATTAACGCAGGCGTCATCAGCAATGGTAACAACAGTAATATAGTCAAAGGCGAAGAAAAAGCTTTGAACCACCTAGCATCAAATAGTTTTAACTTGTGTAATCCTGCTGCCATTAAACACATAAAAAACAAATTTAGTAAAAACCATAAGTGCATGGTATTAATCGGCATTTCTTGCATGCTGCCACTTACCTCTTCTACGAGGTAATTCAACATAGGTATCGTTGTACTAATACTGTTAATAGCCCAAGAAATGATAAGCATCATTGCAATAGATAGCAGGGGAAGAAAAATAATAAAGGGCAACAAAATACGCTTAGCTCTGTTTTTAATGAAACCAGACACTGTACGTTTATCAATTAACATCAAGGCAAAGTAACCTGATACTACAAAAAACAACGGCATTCTAAAAAGGTGTAAGCAGTATGCAAAAACGTCAATTATGACAGAGTTTTGGGAGTCTGAAGTTAACCATACATTTTGCATCAAAGGGCTATAGGCAAGTGCACAATGAAAAACAATACCCAATAGCATTGCCAATGCTCTTAAGTTATCCAAATAGTGTAATCGTATATTTTGACTCATGCTCACCTAGCTATCTTATAATTATTTTACACCCTGAATTGAGTTTATAACTCATGGTGGTGATTATTAATCATCACATTCATACAAGATAATATATTCGCTATTTTTCGTTATTCAAGGCTAAGCTGGATAATATAGTAGTGAAGCTTTGGAAAGAACGAAAAGACTGCTCTTATTATTAACTAAGGGCAGCTAGGATGATGCCCTATTCTATATTTTGAGTCTTCTTGTTGATTTTCAAAATTTAACTACTAATAATCAAGTAGTACAGCTACATTGGTGATACTTAATTTGAATATCTAAGTCCATTGATTAAAGGTTGGATATGTTTCTCATATTTTCTCCAAGCCTCTGAACTCCCTTGGTACATTTTTTTTCTAACTTGCCCTGCGCTTGCTGTTTTAACTTCTCGTTTTGTATTATGGAAATTCAGACATTCGTCCTGCCATTCTAGATCACAGAACTCTAATAGTTTTCGAGTTTCTTCATATTGATTTACTGTTAACTCTTCGTAATTTTGGTCGTAAATCCTGCCTGGAAAGTGTTTATGCCAATAACGCATCAAATCAATATATAACACATAAAATTCAGTAAGATCGTTCATATCATATGCGAAGCCATTTCCATTAACTGAAAAATAATGCTTATAAATAGACCAACATGTTGCTCTAGCATCTCTTGATGTGTGAATTATTTTTACTTCAGGGAACGCAGATAGAATGAACCCTATCCAAATAAAATTAAGTGGCATCTTATCTGTAATGAGCATTTCGGGAACTTTCAATTGATTCAAACTCTCAATATATGAATCGCGTAATTCACTTATTTTACCCTGAATTTCTTTACAGCTTGCTTGCTTGAGAGTTTGTTCAGAAAAAATCGACAAAATTGGACTTGCTAATTTACTCATTGTTGAAAGTTCACCTGCACCGTAGACCTTAGAATGAGTCGCAATAATTTGTTCTACGAGTGAAGTTCCTGAACGGGGCATACCTAATATAAAAATAGGTTGCTTCACTTTTTTATTTTCTAACACTAAATTGGGCGCTAAACTCCCATTGCTAAATATTGATTTTATCCGTTCGATTAATCTTCTATCATTATCTATATTGTATTTCAGTTCTCCTTTACGAAGTTGATTACCTAATTGAAGAAAGTCAAAACTCTGATCTACATGACCTAATCCGTCGTAAGCTTTTGCCAAACTATAAGCAATTAACTTACGTTCAGAGTCATTTAGCTTTCCTTCAATTAATAGTTTTTCCATTGTTCGTATTTGAGGATCATTTGCTTTATATTTTTTCAAAGTACTTAGATTACGATGCGCTTCTGCATAGTCTGGTTTCAGTTTAATTGCTTTCTCATAACATTCCTGTGCTTTGTCTGACTTTCCTAATCCCTTTAATGCACCACCAAGGTTACAATAAGCTTCAGCATAATCAGGTTTACATTTAACTGCTTTTTCAAAGGTAGCTACAGCATTTTCAAACAAGCCAAGTTCAATAAATACCACTCCTAAATTACTATATGCTTGAGCAAAGTTAGGATTTAATAATGTAGATTTTTCAAAACTATCAACGGCCTTTTCTAACAGCCCAAGCGTAATAAATGTATTACCAAGTAAGTAATAAGCCTCTGCATAATCAGGCTTAAGCTGGATTACAATCTCAAAATCTTTCAAAGCTCTTTTTGACAATCCAAGTTTACTTAATATAATACCCCGGTTGTAGTAAGCGTTTATATAATCAGGCTTTATCTGAATTACTATGTCATAACATTTCATAGCTTCTTGTTGCTTTCCTTGTTTTTGAAGCACACTACCTAATATATTTAAAACCACTAATGATTTAGGGTGAGATTGCAATAAAGCTGCACAAATTTGTTCTGCTTTTATCAAGTGACCAGAGCTATATAAATTAACTAATCCATTGATTTGATCTTGAGTAGGATCAACGGCTACTTTCAACTCAGACCGTTCTGTTGAAAGTTTTTGCATTTTTCGCAACCCTTTAGTCGCGATAGGGTGATTAGGGTTATTTTTCAACACTGCCCTATAAAGTTCTATAGCAACTTCTGTCTTTTTTTCTTTACCTGCCTTTTTTGCTCGAGATAAAGCTTGTTTCATCGTTAATGTTTGAGATTGAAACTTATCTTTCATTTTTTCCCCTGTAATTCTTCTCTAAGTGTAATTAATGAAGTTTAATAACATCAAACAGATAACTTCAGCCTATACTATTCCCTAGGTTAATGAACTTAGTTAGTAAATCAATGATTGAAAGAATTTATAAAGCAAAAACAATCCTAGAAGGTTTGCGATTGCTGCATTCATCATACCGTTCACCATACTGATGGAGGCGTTAGTATTCATATCATCTTTACTTAAAATGCTTTTTACCACTTGAATGGATAGGCCAACTCCGCCACCAGCACCAGCAACAAGAAAAATAAAACCATAACTAAAAAGTGGGATATTGTAATTCAAGATTTCCACACCCAAAATAAACAATGGTTGTGACTCAGTAGCATCCATAGTAAGCATTAACATAAGTGCTGTACCGATTAACCGTACTGTCGGTTACATTACCTATCACGCCTTGAAAGTTTTCAATAGTGATATTTTTAAGACCATCAGCCTATTTCTTTTCATCGCTTGAAAAACTCATACCCTCTCCGATTATTCCGACCTCTTCAAAACCAAGTGCAACCTGTAATATCTTATTGCGAATACTATCCAATATACCGTGTAAATGTGATACAGATGATCGTCTTACTGGTGGCATGTTATACCCGCCAATATTATTGTTGAGGTAAGCTGCGTCCTCACCTGATAATGGCAAGGTGAGGTAGCCATCAACGTGCTTATCCAATAGTGCTTTAAGGCTACCAACAGATTGCACAATAGGTATACTGGTAAAGTATTTTGTCTATCTTAGCATCTTCGATATGCAAAGGTATCAAGCCGTTGTATGGGTTATGAAGGTGCAAGGTACAATTAATAATTCGATATTTTGGAACATCTGCGGGAGTATCGTAACCATTCAACTCACTATTAACCCATGTTTCAAAATCAGGCAGCTTCAGTTTTTTTGGATACAACAAGACACTTACGCAGCAAATCAACAACATTAGATGATTCACTCGTTGCGAGATTGTTACTGTTAGTTATTAGGGCAACTAGTTGAAAATTCAACCGTAAGTAAATACCAGTTCAATTTTTAACTAGTTGTCATCAGATCAGCTACTTTTATCTATTGCACCTTTGATGACAGCAGTAATAATTCCAATAAAAAATGCACATAACGCTATAATACCAACAATGCCAATAGTGCTTCTGTACGCCTCATCAAAGTAGATATTATCAATTACGGCAAGCCCAAATGAAATCCCTAATAACCACAACGCCCAATTAGTTACTTTGCTTAAGAAGTCATATTTATCCATTTAATTTCTGCCAAACATATTAACTATAAGTTTTTACAACTTACGTTAATTGAATCCCAGCCCCGCACGCGAGGCTTTGGATTCAAAGAATAGATATTTATTCTTGCTCTATCGCTTAACAAAAAACTTACTTCTTCCTGTTACGCCATAATAAACAAATACCAAGCCTAAAAGAATAAAAGTGACCACATTTAAGATCTCCAATAGAGTATCGTTAACTGGCTTAATGATCAGCCAGCCACCCATTAATAGCATTGATAAACCTACTACACTTCCTAAAATTCGAATAAATATTTTCATTAGTTCATTGCACAAGGTACATTTCAATATTCAAGTGTTTCTAATTAGAATTAAGTGGCTCATGATTACGATGCTCTTTTAGTCCCATCCACTTAAAAATCAATAGTCCACTTGATATCAAAAACCACAGTACACCATATAATATATGTTCCCACTGTAAATTAATCGCGTTTCGAATAACAAAATAATTCAAAATTAAATATGCAATTAAGATAAATGACATTTTAGATTTTGAAGTAACAACTACGGAATATAAATTTAACTTAATAGGGCGTAAACCACCCAACACCCAATAACTCAAAAGGCTATAAAGGGCTATAGCCATTAAAATACCATCCAAATAATTTCGGTTTATGTAGTGGTCAACAAATTTTGGCCACGGATTTGTATTCAAGCCAGTATCTTTTCTCTGACTCATTGGGGGTTAGTCCACCGTTATAACTGTGGGGCCTAACCTGGCTGTAATATCCAACAATGTATTTAACAACTGCATTCTCAGCTTCAATAAATGAGGGATATCCTGTCGTTGGTATCCATTCTGTTTTTAAACTTCTAAAGAATCGTTCCATTGGGCTGTTATCCCAACAATTTCCACGGCGACTCATGCTCTGCTCAATCTGATAGCGCCACAACAATTGACGATAATTTCTGCTTGTATAGGTACTTCCTTGATCCGAGTGAAACATTACACCTTTTGGTCGTCCTCTTGATTCAAATGCCATTGTTAATGCTTTCGCTGTTAACTTTGTATCAGGCGAATGCGACATTGCCCAACCAACGGGTTTACGTGCAAATAAATCCATAACAAGCGCAAGATAAGCCCAACGACTTCCTGTCCAAATAAAAGTGATATCACCACACCAAACTTGATCCGGCTTTGTCACTGCAAACTGACGTTCGAGCGTGTTCGGTATGGCAACATGCTCTTGTGCCGCTTTCTTATATTTATGACTAGGAAGCTGACAGCTCACTAAGCCTTGTTCTTTCATCAAACGAGTCGCTATATAACGGCTTAATGGTAAGCCTCTTGTCGTAGCAATACCTGCAATTGTTCTAGCACCAGCGGAGCTATTACTTTCTGCGTAAATGCTTTTCACCATCGCAAGAGCTTCAACCTCTTCAGGTTTAATACTTCTTGCATGATTTGCCCAATACTTATAACTGCTGCGGTGTATTTCGAATACCTCACAGCAACGTTTAACTGCATGACTCCCTTTAAGGGCTTTGATTATAGTGAACTGTTCAACGAGTCCGACATCAAGAGAGTCGTAGCCTTTTTTAGAATTTCCTTTTCTTCTTCAATGCGTGCAATACGTTTTTTTAATTCACGAATTTCGAGTTGATCTGGTGTTAATGGTGTTGCTTTACTGGTGATGCCATTACGTTCACCTTTTAACTGACGAACCCATTTATCGAGTGATGATTTACCTACATTCATTGCTTGAGAAGCTTCAATGACTGAGTAACCTTTATCAACGACTAACTGAGCACATTCAAGTCTGAATTCTGGTGTAAAATTGGGTCTTGTTCTTCTTTTCATAGTGTCACCTAAAGTTTGATGAGATGTATGATAACACCTCTAATTAGGTGGCCAAATTAACTATGCCACTACATTATGTATATAACGCCAATTAACACTAAACTGGAAACAAATAAAAATATCTCTTTCATGTATCAACTACTTAATTTGATGCTCAACAAATAAGAATAAGCAAAGCCCCGTACGCAAGGCTTTGGATTCAAAGTGTTACCCTTTTTTCTTCCTGGCCGTACCAAATAAGTGCATAATTTTATCTTTTAAGAAAAAACCTATAAGCCCCGCTACTATCAACAGACCTAAAAAGATATTTTTTCCAGCTTCTGGCCAAATCAACTGTGTGCCACCATACAAAACTAACATCAGTAAAATAAATGATATTTGTATAGCACCTTTCTTCAAACCTGAACCCCAGATAATCAGAGCAGCACACAATATAAATCCAATTATGACGTAAATACTGTTACTCCAACTTATAAATTCATACAACTAAAACCATCACCTAAGGATTACCCCTGACAAAACATAATGTAATAGAAAAGCTGGAATTAAGATTATTGCTTCATTGACAACCTTTACGCCAAGAAAATCATGCTTGCCTTTTTCCATGCATAATAAGTGAGGAATAAAAGTAAATAAAACAGCGGACAGCATGAATCCTTCAAAGCTATCAAAACCACTAAAGTCTTTCGTATCGCTATCAAAAGACAAGCCATGACTTACATGTATATATACGTTAAAAAGATACCACAAAAATGATATCAAAATTATAGGGTCACCATTTAAACCAGTGACCCTAACAATTTTAGCCTTTACATTACCCACACTAAACATAACTTAAAGCAATTCTTGTAATAGAGTCAGAGCCTAAATATCAGGGAGCGACTTATGATTATATAAAGATAAATCACTTAATTATCTTTCTTATTTTTTAATATCGAAGAAGTAATTAAGACTAATGGTATGTTCAAACTTAGCACCCTCCATGAGTTCAGTATCAGGTACTCATACCCAAAATCTTCCTTATTTATAAAAATACAAACTAAATAAAAAAGAATTGAAATCAGTACAGGTAAGCTCGCGTACATTAAAAGTTCAATGAACTTATTACCAAAATCAGGCATTAATCTTCTACTAAAAGTCGCGACTATCAACAAAGAAACACCTGAAACAATCGCGACCATAACCCAATTGTAAAAATAAGGTCCAACACTCTTACTTGAACTAATCATAGATAAAAATAACATTGCAGCAACGATAAACATTACACCTAAATAGCCTACTTTTCTTCTTAATGTAATATTTTGAGAAAATGTAAAAATCATACTATTCACACCCACAGCTAGTTATACTTGATTTTGTTACTGTTGATACACCTGCTCCAGCAGCAACGGATAAATCCCAACCCCTTTGATAACCACCACCAATGGCTTCAGCATCTCCTATTTGTAGCCACTGATATCCAACACCTGTAAATGACATTGCCCATGATGCATAACCATATCTAGCTTCTCCAGCGAAAACAGAAGGATCAACCTGAGATTTTCCATCATTAAAAGTTACATCTCGACTGTATGTGAATGACATAGGAATTCCTAAGGTCAACATTGTTCCACCCGCGACTACTTCTATATTAGCTTTATTTCCATTTTCATCACAATCAGACTCTAATGTGAACTTAAATCTTACAGCTCCACCACCTTCGCCTGCTGCGGTAGTTGTTTGAGTTCCTCTCCATGCTAGTAAACCTATTGGGTCAACAAAATTGATAGGATTACCTAATACATACCCATACGTATTAATCCCACCCGCTAAACCAATCGGATCTGACTGAATGTACCTCCCCAATTCAGGATCGTAATCTCGAAAGTAGTTGTAAACTAATTTAGCTTCTAGGTGAGATTGTCCATGCATTTTCGTGAGGTTTAAATTTTTGATTTACAGATATTTAGGGGGGATTTTGGCAGTTGAGTTAACATATACATATCCTTGTATCATTTTAGTCTATATTTGCACATCTGCTACCTAAATTAAAGGATCATGAGGGTTTGAGAATCTACTTTTCAAAGATGCATTAATGAACCCAGCCTGGCACTTATCAAAAATAACTTCCAGCTCTTCATTAAAGTTTGATTGTTTTGTGCCAGCAGCAGTTACAAGAATGAATTTTGGTATAGCAAATTCATCATCATATTCAACATTGATTATTTCAATCGATACTTCATGCTTTTTTGCAAGATAATTAAGATCATTGAGAAGACGGTTAGACGTAAAAATATAGCGATCCTGTATATCAAGCATTGGGTGGATAATTAGCTCTGAATACTTACTCTCAGCGATGCATTGAAAGTGGGGAGATAGTTGCACATGGCTTCTCTAGCTTAGACTGTGTTTTAACAGTATAGAACATGAAAGAAAGGAATTTTTGACTGCAAACTTTTACAGTCTCGTAATGGTGCTTGATAAATAGAAAAGACAAGGGTTTCTCGCTTAACCTGTCGTAGCGTAACACTAACTGCCGATACGAAGGTTTTAATTTAAAACAAAATGACTACCTTGCAAGTCATTTGTATAATTTAAAGCCCCCACAATAGGCTGCTTCATACCTCTCTTGTTCTTAATATTTTCAGTTAGTAATTATGTTGAGCTTTACTACAAGAATGTCCTTAAATTTCGGTTTATTTCTTTTATAAGTGAATTGGGTACTTCTTGCTCTGATGCAAATTTTTCCCACTGGGATACAGCTTCAATAGTTTGATTTAAAACTTCATCAATATTTCGCTTGCTGAAGATAGGGCTTAGCTTTTCAAAACTATAGAAGTCATCTCTTGTGAAGTTATCTTGTTTTCCATTTAGTGTCATCCAATGTTTGCTAACCCAATGACTATCAGGTTTGTAGCTATAAGCTAGATCGTAAGCAGGAGCTAATTGCCATTTATTTTCTTTATCTAATAAAAATCCAAAATTCTTGGCGTGATCGTCATGATTTCGAGAGATTACATTAAAGACCATCCGTCTAAATAGCTGCATGGCATCAATTTGGCTAAGGTTTAGCTTTCTTGCTGTGCTAAATAGCTCAGCATAAGAGTACGAACCTATTTGCTTGTAGCTTATATGCTCTAGCCCGTTCAGGGTTTGTACGTGTATTTTTTCATTACCATTACGATCAAATCTCTCGGTAATGAAATGTCTTCTATTCCCTTCATTAAGTAAATGACATGGCATCATATCAATACCGCACTCTTTAGCTAATAAGTGGTATGTATATTCCATCGCGCCATACCCCATAGGGTCGCCAAAAGTCTCCTGATTTTGGTTATGTTCACTAACACCATCAAATTTCATAAGATAGTGAGTAAAGCCAGTTGGCGCATCGGTTTGGCCTGAGCGTACTTGGGTGAAATCTTTATTGAAGGCAAGAACAGCTTTTGGTCTTGCTCCACCTGCACTCATACCAACTGACATTAGAGACATCATTGCTTCTTTGTCTTCTTCCCCATTATTAGTCAGGTTCACGCTAAACTGTGCACGTTTATCTAATACCTCTTGGGCGATAGAAATAAGGGATTCAATGTGTATTGGCTGAGAAGCATTAAGGTTTTTTCTTTTTGTAGCTGGAGAATATGTTAAGGCTCCCATACCGCGCATGCCAGTATACTGCAATCGTTGTAATGGCGTGATATCGCTTGTTGATTTACCTTGGCTGGCTATCCATGCATTCATTACAGCATTACCAAAATCATCGGGTAATGAATCAGCTATTAGCCCAGGTAGCCCCTTGAAAGTCGCGTGATCTATGTGGGGGAATGAGTAAATCTTTTTTGCTAGGGGCATTTTGATTGGCGATAATTCAATACCAGTTTTAATAAAACTAGGAAAATATTCAAATGCCCCCATTTGAGTCTCCGTGTTGTAACTAACAGCACCTACGTCGTATTCTTTGTACTTAACCCTTATTACTTCGGTTACCATTTAGGCGTGTCCTTACTTTGAGTGGTATTTTTAATAGAGCTAGATGCTCTTTTTCGTTCATTTCCTTTCAACTCAATTAATTGCAAGGGAGATATTTCTTGTTTTGGTATAAAGAAATTCAACTGCTCTGTTATTTCAAGCGCTATTAGAATGGCTATCATGGATTCAAGCGTTGATTTCCCTTTTTCGCCATTTGTCACAGCTTTGAGAGATACTCCCGCTTTTTTAGCTAATGCTTTTTGGGTGAGGTTAGCATTGAGCCGTGCGGTTTTAATTCGATCGCCAAGTTCGTTTGCAATAGCATGAGGTGTTAATTGTTCAAAACCCATAATCCCCCCTAAAGGATAGCTTGTATTGGTTATACGCCAGTACAACCCTTTTAAGGAGTATTACATGAAGCAAACAATCAGTCAACAAAGGGTAAGTTAAAACACCTTTAAAGGTGTTTTAATGTAAATAAACATTAATTAACCTCCCTAAAAGGCGTATTACCCCACTACAAATGATGGATCATTTAATACCTGCAAATTTATAGAACTTTCTGCCTACTTATTCCCCAAACCTGAGTTAATCTTTTCTAGCAAAAGGATGTGTTCGCCCATGCACTTGTTGTAAATCTTTAATAACAATATGAGTATATCTCTGTGTTGTATTTAGATCTTCATGACCTAGCATCTCTTGCACATAACGAATATCAGCGCCATTGCGTAACATATGTGTCCCAGTGGCATGTCTAAGTAAGTGGCATGCCCCCACAGTTGCAACACCAGATCTACGCACATAATCGTATATGTTTTTGGGGTCTAAGCATTTACACTCACCTTTGGGTCATAACCTTCAGGTGGTTCTTCAAAAATATCACATGCCTCAAAAAAGAAAGACATAACAGCAATCACATTTCTTTCATAATCGCGCCTCTGCATATTAGATAAATTAACAGGCAACATTTCATCAACCATACTTTTAAAAACTATATCGGACTCGGATAAACCCGTTATTACCGAAGCTTCCACATTGTCAGCTTTTAAATGGTGTAAATACATCCTATTCAATGAATCTCTAGATTGCTGGCGAGAAAACTTACTGTTGGTTCGAAAGTAGTCATCAACATAACCTACTTGATATGCCCCTAAATTAAGGTGCCTCGCAGTGTTTTCACCCAACTCATTAAAGTGTATCTTGTTGTAAAAATCAGGCGGTTCATTGGTTTGAGTGTCGGAAAAACCACTGTAGTTCGTAGATACGTAACCTACAATCTCAGCAATGATTGAATTATCAATAAACCCAATATCTTCTGGCTTTGGATAATACCCACATATTGCTGCGATATTATCTTCTGGTAATTCCATGAAAATGTCTTCTAATTCAGAAGAAAGAAATACATCGCAAACTTCCAGATTGTACTTACTCTTAACACTACTTAGTGTTGTGTATATTTCTGGATAAGCACCATGATATTTATCATTAAATACAAAATAAAAATGTTTAATTTCATAGTTATGTTTATTACCCCAATATGCAATTAGACCGTCTAAGTCGCCTTCAAGTTTTGAAGTGGCAGAAGTCGGATTGCCAGTCGGAGATTGAGGGGCATAAACTTGATAATATTTTCCTTCAGATTGGATGAATCCATCATTTTTTCTATCACCAATACGCCCTTGTGGTTTAACTTTTTTAAAGTCCTTGTTTGATGCACGCATCACATCGCAAAATAAATCTTCGAATGCATTTCCATTTGACTCATGGATACGCAGTTTAAAGGCTTTACGTACATCTAATTTTTGTTGTACATCCATTAGCAATTCCCTATGAATTCTTCCTCATTTTGACTCTATATTTCAAAGCATCGGCAAGCGAGGCTTTGGAAAATACTTGTACCAACAATTGAATAATG
Organism: uncultured Colwellia sp.; assembly: GCA_913062815.1. Taxonomy (GTDB): domain Bacteria; phylum Pseudomonadota; class Gammaproteobacteria; order Enterobacterales; family Alteromonadaceae; genus Colwellia. The sequence continues at coordinate 54,748 of CAJXWZ010000008.1, forward strand.
ACAGTAACACATTAATAAATCTAGCTAAAATATATCAGTAAAAACCACAAAGAAACTTGATACTAAACAGCAAAAAGCCCCGGCTAGCGAGGCTTTGAATTCAAAGTTAGCTACTCATCCATCATTTTTACTTTTATCCAATGCGCTTTTAATCACAGCAGCAACAATGCCAGTAAAAAATATAAGTAATGCAAAAATACCAATTACGCTTATAGCGCTTCTATAAGCTTCATCAAAATATAAATGGTCAATCGCAGCTAGAGCCAAAGCTATCCCTAGTAACAATAGAGCACTGTTAGTTACCTTTTTTAATATGTCATATAAATCCATTTAATTTCTTCCAAAACATATCAACTACGAGCTTTACCACTAACGTTAGTTGAATCCCAGCCCCGGCTAGCTAGGCTTTGGATTCAAAACTAACCTATATTGCCATTATCCCAGTCGATCATAAAAGCCATGAAATAAAAAGCCGACACTTGCCCAGAATGAAATAGCTTGTATTGTTAATACGATTCTAATCTTATTATTTGAAAGAGACAGGAACCTAAATAAGCCAACATACCCAACTATATAAGATACTTTGTTTACATCAGTCCAATAATGAACTGGCGACCCTAACGAGTCGTGTTCCTTAGGGTATTTTTTTCTAAGCATACGTATTCCAATGCCATCACTAATTAACATAATAACTATTAATACAAAAAACCAATTACTCATGTTTATTTCTCACATCCACAATTTGATTCGTAAGCATCTGCAACCGAAGCTTCGCCTAAGGTAAAGTCTGACCAACTAGCATCTACGCCAACTACTACACCTCTAGAAACACTGTAAGCTTGCCCTATTTGCACTGTTGAAATGCTATAGCCTAATAAAGCAGCGACAGTTACACCAGAAGAACTAAAGTCACCTATCAAGTTTATAGGTTTCGCTGTCGGGTAAGGGTCATGAAGTTCAATTTTTGATGCGGTAATAGACCATGGTAATCCTCCTGTAGCCCCTCCAGCCTTAAAGTTAACTTGAACATTCCAACGCTTTCCGCCATTACAATCCGATGTTAAAACTGCACGCCCGGCTGTTCCACCAACAAGTGCCCCACCAGAAAACATTTCAATTCTGCCAGTCCATCTTGCTAGACCAAGAGGATCTGTATACGTTAATGGATTGCCACCAACATACCCATACGTATTAATCCCACCTGCCAGTCCAATAGGATCGGATTGAATATAGCGTCCCAATTCAGGATCGTAATCCCTAAAGTAGTTGTAATGTAAGCCAGATTCTTGGTCGTAATATTGTCCAGGAAAACGGATATTATTAGTAACAGCTTCAACCACTATATCAGCTTCACCAAAGGGGGTGTAATTCGCTTGCCAAACAACAGCAGCACTAATATCAGTCATTACCTGTGGAGTGCCTAAATGGTCATTATGATAATAGTATGTGCCAGCCGCTGTCTCTGGTGATTTAACAGCAACCACTACCGCGCGCTCAACGGTATAGTTACCATCTCTAACCGCTAGCTTGAAGCTATACACTTTATTCTTTGTATTACTTGGTGCGGTAAAGGCTAAAATATCAGTATTTGTTGCTGCTAAGGTGATTGTTTCGCCACTTACTTGCTGCCAAGTATAAGTGAGTGGGTCGTTATCACTATCTGTAGCTGTTAACATTACTGATACTGCATCACCCCCTGTAACCAATACTTCTTTTGATTCATCAACTACTGGTGCTTGATTGTATTCAGAAAATGGCATAATCACGACATTAAGTTTATCAGACGCGGATATATCGTTTACATCTGTCACAGTAAAAACAAATGACATCAATTCATCATTTTGAACGTCCGAAACAGTAAAGCTAGCAGTTGAGGATGTTGCATTATTTAATGTCACTTGGCTACCTAGATACTGCTCCCAAGCATAGTTTGTAATAGTAACATTACTACTACCTGTTCCTGACAGCTCAGTTTCAACAGTTCCATAACCTATGGTATCAAAGCCTGCGTCAGCAGTTACCGTTGATACTTCACTTGCTCTAGCAAAGCCATAATCAACTATTGGAGAGTTGCCAGAATCGCTATTATCATAGATACTTTGGGCAATAGCTGTAGTGTCAACTACTCCCCAGAAATTCCCCTTCGCATTAAGTATTCGACTATTCGCATTACCAAAAAACTCAGCATAGTAGTTATAGTTAACGTTGTTTTGAATCACATTATTAGTAACAATAGGCGTAGGATGATTAGCTAGTGATTGCCAAGCAGCACTGACATGAATACCCGTGTTATTATTTTCAATATTACTATTTGTCACCCTACCTGAGGCTTTAATACCGTTAAAGAAAACCCCTTTATCAGCATATTCAATCACAGCATTTGAGATGTGAACATTGGTATTACTTTGCACTTCAATGCCACTCCAATCTCCCGCTGATTTAGTCGACTTTCCTGAAGTAAAGATAATAGGGTTGCTTTCTTCACCAATCACAGAAAAGTTGGCACCACCTTCAACGACTAGCTTGGATCCAGCCAAAAATTCAAGCTGGCTGCCTGACTCAACAATAACACTGGCACCTGATTTTATTAAAATATCACCTAACACGACACCGTCATTAAATTGCCAACGATGTTCACCAACTAAACTACCTAAGATATGAGTACCGGGTAATGGATTTCCATTTTCGCTAGTTAATAGACCGCTAAAATCTATAAGAGGTTTATAAGAGCCATCTTGTAAATCAAAAATCGAAACCCGAACTTGCGCAATATCCGAGCTTCCCCACCAATTACCTGTAGCATCAATATTCGTTATAGTGCTGCCATAAAACATTTTGGTGTAATAGTTATATTGCACGTTGTCATGCAAGGCACCATCGGTGAACGTGATGATGGGATGGTTAGGTGCTGCGTTGTATACGGCATCCACATAAACACCATAGTTATTATGCCTAACAATAGAGTTGGTCACAGTGACCTTTACACCTGCTTTATTGGTATAAAGTGCTTTGTCTGCATACTCGATAATCGCGTTATCAATGACAATATCGTTACCATCAACACGAGAGCCTTCAAAGCGTAAGCCTTTCCAGCTATTCACAACACCATTACTGCTTGTGAACAAAACAGGTGCCGCTTCTGTACCTTGTATGAGTAATTTACCACCGCTATCAATAATTAATTCTGAGCCAGTAACAGCATCTAGTTGTGTGCCTGCGGCGATTGTTAACGTATTGCCATTGGTCACATGGATTGGTTGCGTTAATATGCCATCCGTTGCACTCCACGTAGTATCTTCAGTGATATAACTGGTAAAACTTGTGCCTATCGCAACACTATTTAACGCATCTAAATAACCCGAGAAATTAATGGATGCGGTATTACTTGCATCAACTCTGTCATAAATGGTTGTTGCAATATCTTGTGGTTGATTTGTGCCCCACCAGTTACCTGTCGCATCTATCGTTGTGATAGTGCTGCCATAAAACATCTTGGTGTAATAGTTATATTGCACGTTGTCATGCAGAGCACCATCGGTGAACGTGATGATGGGCTGGTTAGGTGCTGCGTTGTATACGGCATCCACATAAACACCATAGTTATTATGCCTAACAATAGAGTTGGTCACAGTGACCTTTACACCTGCTTTATTGGTATAAAGTGCTTTGTCTGCATACTCGATAATCGCGTTATCAATGACAATATCGTTACCATCAACACGAGAGCCTTCAAAGCGTAAGCCTTTCCAGCTATTCACAACACCATTACTGCTTGTGAACAAAACAGGTGCCGCTTCTGTACCTTGTATGAGTAATTTACCACCGCTATCAATAATTAATTCTGAGCCAGTAACAGCATCTAGTTGTGTGCCTGCGGCGATTGTTAACGTATTGCCATTGGTCACATGGATTGGTTGCGTTAATATGCCATCCATTGCACTCCACGTAGTATCTTCAGTGATATAACTGGTAAAGCTTGTGCCTATCGCAATACCATTTAACGCATCTAAATAACCCGAGAAATTAATGGATGCGGTAGTACTTGCATCAACCCTGTCATAAATGGTTGTTGCAATATCTTGTGGTTGGTTAGTGCCCCACCAGTTACCTGTCGCATCAATCGTCGTTATAGTGCTGCCATAAAACATTTTGGTGTAATAGTTATATTGCACGTTGTCATGCAAGGCACCATCGGTGAACGTGATGATGGGATGGTTAGGTGCTGCGTTGTATACGGCATCAACATAAACACCGTAATTATTATGTCTCACAGTCGAGTTAGTTACGGTTACTTTTACACCAGGTTTGTTGGTATAAAGTGCTTTATCTGCATACTCGATAATCGCGTTATCAATGACGATATCGTTACCATCAACACGAGTACCTTCAAAAGTTAAACCTGCCCAAGAAGCTGTCATTTGGCCATCAGAAGTAAAAGTTACTGGGTTTGCATTGCTCCCTTGAACAAATAACTTACTTCCACTTTGAACTTGAATCTTATTCCCCGAACTAAAACGAAGAATAGCCCCTGCCTCTATCGTCAACGTAACACCAGAGGGAACAATTAAGTCTTCTGAATATGAATAATCCCCTACAATAATTGTAGTATCACCGGTTAAGGTCTCCGCTGTGACCATTTGACAAACAAAAAAGGATAATATGAAAAATGCCTTAAATGAACTAGTTATAATGCTACTTAATCGTTCCATGATTATTCTCCTACCAGCATAACAAGCGGCTGACCTTCAAAATACACATATTCTTTAATGGTACTTCCTGTGTCATCAGCTTCTGCGATAAGCAAACCTTGCTCATCATAAATAAAGTAGACTTCACCAAAGACATTCGATTTTTTAACACGCTGTCCTAAACCGTTATAGTGATATGTAGTTTTCACGCCACTTTCATCATTTATGACTTCAATTAAACGATTATGATCACCGTAACTATAAGTGCGTTTACTGTCTTTAGTTCGGTTACCGTTAGCGTCATGAAGGTAAGGGCTAGCAAGTTGATTACTCTCAGCGTTATAAGTAAGCGAGTTAGCAGTTGCATTGTCTGTTTTGGTTATGCGATTACTAGTACTGTCATAACTATACCCAAGAGTACCATAAGCGCCTGTTGCTTCTGTTAAACGGTCAAGTTCGTCATAGGAAAAACCTTGGTTGGACGTTGGCGTAACCGTATTAGCAAGTCCGGTGATATTACTATCACTGTTATAAGTAAGTGATGATTGATAAACACCGCTAACATCAATACTTGCTAACTGACCATTTAAGTTATGGGTTTTAGCGGTTGCTTTACCATTACCTAATGTTAAAGACTTGGCTAAGCCAAACGGCACATAGCTTGCGTTGATAAGTAGATTTTGAGTAACTCCACTTTTTAGCTCATTGATAGCAGTGATTTGTCCGTGGGTATCGCGAGCAAGGTTAACAACTCGGCCGCTAGGCTGTGTAATTTGGGTCAGTTGCCCCACACCATTGTAGCCATAGCTTACGGTAAAGTTTTTACCTGATACCATTGAGCTTTTACTGCTTACTTGGCCAAGTGCATTATAGCTGTAGGTTGTAGCGCCACTGCCATCGGTTATTTGTGACAAACGTCCTTTGCCATGAGTACCGGTATCATAAATCAATGTGACATCTAAGGCATCAGTTGGATAATCAATGCCTGTTAAGCGGTTGAGTGCATCATAACTGTAGTGAATAGTAGCGTTTTTAGCATCCGTTTTACTTAACTGGTTACCTGCAACATCATAGGTAAAAGACGTTGTGCCCGTATCAGGACTCGTTTGGGAGAGCAAGTTACCAAAGCCATCATAACTGTAACTTGTTTGAGCATTATTAGGTGCATTTACCGAGGTTAAGTTATTCGCTGCATCATAGCCGTATGTAATCTTACCCTCCTTTGCATCAGTAGTTTCACTTAAGCGATTGAGTGCATCATAAACTTGCTTCGCCTCTTTGAGTAATGGTGTTTTAACGCTGACTTGATTGCCTACAGCGTCATAACCAAAAATAGTGGTTTGGTTTAACCCATTAATTTGTGAGGTTAAGCGGTTCAACCCATCAAAAACCTGCTGCTGCGTTGCATACAAAGTATCTGCAGGGTCTTTAACGTCAATGTTAGTGACATTACCCATGACATCATAGGTGTAATTGACGCTATTTCCTTGCCCATCTGACATTGTTGTTAATAAACGTGCACCACTGTATTCATAATTAGTGACTGCGCCTGATGGTAATGTGATTTTAGTGAGTTGGCCAATATTGTCATATTCAAAACTAGTAATATTACCTGCTACTGTTTGGCTGACTAAACGATTTCGCACATCATAAACTAAGGTAGTAGTAACATTATTCGCATCAACTATTGTTGTTGGGTGACCATGTGCATCAAAACTGGTTATTTGAGTAACATTACCAACACCATCGGTGATACTGATTAAATCATGTGACGTGTTATAAGAGAATGAGGTCGTATCTGTTACATCGGTGCGAGCACCATTAATACTCTGCAATAGCCCTGTTGCATTATAAGAATGGGTTGTAACACGTGCTGAATTTTCGGCAATCACCAAATCAGTTTCGGTAATACTTTCAAGCCTGCCCCGAACGCCATAAACATAATCTATTTTCAGCGTTGGTGTAGTCACTTTAGTTGGCAAAGATAAATCAGCATGCCATTCGGTTGTGGTCACTCGTGCTAGTGTTGTACCGTAAGCTTCAGTGCGTTTAGTTTGCAATCCGCGTGTATTGTATTCATAACGCGTTTCAATGCCATTAAAGTCAGTTTTTGAGGTCAGTTGATTAGTTGAATCATAAGCGTAACTTGCAATATCGCTATTACTACACTGCCCACAATTGCCACCCGATACAGAGGTTAATCGCCCTTTATCATCAAACGTTAAGGTACGTGCTTGACCATTGGCTTCGGTAACAGAAACATCATTGTCGTTATAAGAGATAGTAGTTTGTTTATAGCCACCGAAGTTAACACTACTGGTAGCGCGACCATCGGTACTATAACTCCAATTTGCATAAGGAAAGCTATTTGCATCTATAAGGCTTGTTAATGCATAGGGGTTATTAGTGTCAGTATAATGATATTGTGTAAAAGTATTATCCGTTGTATCTTCTGGAGTATTATCAGGATAGACAGCTTTAACTAGATTGCCGTTATTACCATACTCGTAGGTGGTAATATGAGCGTCTGGATCGGTTAACGAAGATAGGCGGCTCTCACTGTCATAGTCTAAAGTTAATTGACGACCTGCGGGATCAGCTATGATAACTAATAAATCATTGGCATCATAAGATAAGGTTTGTTCTATGCCCTGATTATTAGCAATTGAAGTAAGCTGTCCTTCACTATTATAAGTTTCAACATTACCTTGTGGATCGGTATAGAGCCAGTTATTACCTGATTTAACAACTTTATCACCTGTTAAATAATCAGGCGTATAAGTGACAGTATCAGCACTAACACTGTAGTAAAACTTATCACCATTAGCCCTAATCAACACAACTTTAGATGCATCAGGGTAAACAACTAAAGATAATTGATAACTGTGCATCCATTGCTTAAAACCTGTAGGAGCAATTACCCCTAAGTCACTAGTATTCACCCAATTGGAAACAGCAACTCCGGCATAGTCATCAGGTTGCACGTAGCGTGTCCATATTGTCGTGCCATCACTTTTCTGTGCGGGGGGACGAGTTACTTCGGGCGCACGAAAACTTTTATAGTTACGAGAAAATTTTATTGGAAAGGAGCCACTGCCATTATAGTCTGGTAATTGTGGCTGTATTTTTTCGCCTGTTTCAGTATTAATTGGATTACCTGCATTTGCAGCACACATATCAACAGGGCGCCCCTTACAAACACCTAATATCTTATCTAACGTAGATGCGCCTGGCGGGCAGTATTTAACACACCCTAACGATGACTCTTCCCATTCATAAGGGGCTTTGCATTCAGTAATAAAAACTCGATCCCAATATGATACATTTTTACAGGATACATCGGCATTTTCACCCAAACCTGAATTGGAAAGAGGGGAGTGTTGAGTATCCTTACACTCAAATGATTCGTTTTTTGTGATTCTGAGACTATCGTTGTAATTCTTTACTAAACACCCCCATGCAACGGGTTCATGTTTATATGGTTGAGATATAGAAGCGGATATATCTTTATTAAATGATCTAACTAAAGCACTTCCATTAGAGGTTCCAAAGGCACTTCCTTGATAAATCACCCAATCATCAAATTCCCAGTCACCATAAGTAACTTCACCAGTAATAACACCACAATCAGTTGTGTTTGAATAATCACCTATATTAAATTGATCTGACCAGTTACTTATTGCATCACTTTCAGAATATACATAGCCACTCGTATTATATCCTGTATATCGCGTAAAAATGGCCGTTTGTAAAGCTTCATGGTAATGTATATACCAAAGCAAAGAAGAAGTAGTTGTTTGCTCCTCATCACGGACAATCCAGCCGTTTTGCCCATATTCAGAAATAATAGCTTGTTCCGCATCCGCTAAATCAAGATAGGTTGTATCTTTATAACGGTAAATGGTTTGGGTTTCTGCTGCAATAGAGACAGTAATATAGTAGAAAAAGTAGAAAAGCAATAATGATATGCGCATAACAACGATCCTTGTTGTATAAAAATTAATAACTTAGAAATAGTAGCTTACAAAATATGTAAACTCCAGACGCTTTAACCTTCAATACTAAACAATGTTGCATAAACTAGAACTGAATCGATATAAATTTAGCAAGTGTCAAATAAGTTCTAGAATAATGATGAATCCAATAATTTCACAATTTGAAGTGCAACAAGGTAAGCTGTCACTATGTTTTGCCAATGATAAACTCCGCTAGTCAAGTTCATGCTTCGTTAGCAACTGTCTTTCATGTAAGAAAAGACTTCTCTCGTCAAAAAAGGGATGATTGGTTATATTACCATTACCTACTTAAAGAACAGTCAAAACAACCGTATTTTCAATATCTTAACTTAAGTAATGGGGTTAGTGAAATAGCCAATTAATATGGAGTTCTAGTTACTAAATAGACGATTTAAACTTATGCAGGGACAAGTATGCTACATACAATCTATCTCGGTTTGTGCCCGAAGCGTGATAAGGGCATTCATTTATAAATTTATTCAATCAAAGTTCAGACTTTTCACTCCTAGCTAAACTTTTTTTCATTAAACCCTATAGTCCCCAAAACCTTGGTTCTGAATGTGGACATTGATTTTAAATCAATAGAAACAAAACATTGAAAACAAAAAAAAGACACCTTTCTTGCCCACCACAAATACTACAACACCTATGAACAGATAGAATTTCACAGAAACAAAAAAGCCCCGTAAACGAGGATTTAATTGTAGATCATGGCAAGTGTTACTTATGAAAGATTATTCTATGTTCTGGATCTGCTCACGCATTTGTTCAATTAACACCTTCAACTCAACAGCACTTGCCGTCACGTCAGAGTTTATTGATTTAGAGCCTAGCGTATTTGCTTCACGATTAAACTCTTGCATCATAAAGTCTAATCGACGACCTTGAGCGCCACCTTTTTTGAGGATTTTTTTAGTTTCGCTAACATGGCTATTGAGCCTATCTAACTCTTCAGCAACATCCATTTTTTGAGCTAACAAAACTAGCTCTTGCTCTACACGAGTTGAATCAAGATCTATACTGGCATCGGTAAATTTATCAACAATGCGTTTACGCTGCCATTCAATCACTTCTGGCATAAATGCTTGTACGTTATCGGCTTCCTCACTAATAGCATCTAAACGTTGGTTTATCATTTCTTTAAGGTTTTCACCTTCACTAGCACGTGCACTTATAAAGTCCTTCAATGCAGTATCGAAACCTTCGAGTAATTGAGTCTGAATAGCAGACATATCTTCTTCTGCTGCTTCCATTACACCCGGCCATCGCATTACTTCTAACGGATTAACTTGGCTGTTTAATGTTTGCTCGTTGACCCAGTTGGCATGTTGTATTAATTGCAGCGCAAGCTTTTCATTGATATTTAACTCATTTTTTGTATTTGCATTCGCATTAAAACGCAAATGACATTCAACTTTGCCACGATTTAACTGCTTTCGAAAGCGCTCTCTTAATATTGGCTCAACACTGCGAAATTGCTCAGGTAGGCGGAAGTAGGTTTCTAAAAAGCGCTGATTTACACTGCGAATTTCCCAAACCGCATTACCCCAGTCACCTTTTACTTCAAAACGAGAAAAAGCCGTCATGCTGTGTATCATATTTAAACCCCAAAAGAATAATTATCGTAATTATACCCAAGGCAAGCTTAAATGCGAAGCGCTAACAAATTATGGTTTCTCTAGGAAAAAAATTATTGCCTAGGCTCTTATGGACTAAATTCAAGATTGCCAAAATCTGCATTAAAATCAACACACCACACGCTTATTCCTGTTAAATCATCTAAGCTTTTATTGTTAGGCAATTTTAAAGTAAACGCTGCATTTTGGTATGCTTGTCCGTTAATCTTATTACTTATTGCAAAAGCATTTTCGGACGAATACTGATGATTTTGTGCCGCATAAAAATATACGTCCGGGCCACCACCATCATAGTCAAATTGTGTTATTTCTATGGTGCAGTCATCTATGATTGTGGCCATACCCGCGACATTATGGGCAAAAGTACTGAAAAAACCGGTTTGTCCAATTTTGCTGTGCGTTTTAGCGCAAACACTAATATCCTGCTCACTTAACGTTTGTTGAAAGTGAGCAATGGCACTTTCTGCAGAAATAAGTTGCTGGTTTAATGCACCGCTCATTGCAACTAAATTTGCTACTTGGCTATCAAAATCAGTATCAGAGAAGTTAACAGTTAGTCCATTTGCTAACTCATGGGCTGTATCTGAAATGGTAATACCATTATCTGCATTACCATCAATATCTAAGCTTTGTAGAAGGCGCAACATATTTACTACGGCAATATTGTTAATGTCTTGCGTATCAAAAATGGTTAAAGGGGTGATGATAGCTTCAGCCTCAATAGGTAGAAAAGCTATCGAGCCAATTGAAAAAGTCACTTGCTCATCTAATTGGTAGCTAAATTCACCCATAACATTGGTCATTCCTGTTGAGCTCGCCGTAGCGTAACTCAGGTTTTCTACAAACGAGTCTAAAAAAATTCCGGTATATATGATCGGTGCCGGTGCTGGAGTTACAACTACAGGAGGAGGGCTTTCTTGGGTGCTGTCTGAGCTACCACCACATGCAGACAATAGCAGCGCTATAAAACTCAGTAAGGCATATCTTATAAACATAGTCGCTCCAATGTACTGGTAATTATTCAACAAATAACAATTATGCAAACTCCTATGTCTTAATTCCTCACAAAAGTATCACAATTTGATCCTATTTTAGTCTCAGTCAGTTTGTTAAATTCAACTGGCTTCTACAGATATACTTTCTTGCCAACGAGATTTGATGTGTTCAGCGACACGAAAGGCATTCGCATAAATAGTAAAAGTATAAGGTACGCTACCACCAGTAGGCATAAAAGAGCCGTCAGTGACATATAAATTATCTACCTCGTGTGCTTGGCAATTTTTATTTAGCACAGACGTTTCAGGATCATCCCCAAAGCGACAGCCGCCTGCCATTAAATTTGTAGCCGGATAGCCACTTACTGAAGACTCGATATTTTTAGCACCTAAAGCAACCAAGAGTTTCTCGGCTTTTTCAGCCAAATAAGCACCTACTTCTAAGTCATGGTCATGATAACCAATACGTACTTTTGCGACTGGGTCTCCCCATTTATCGGTTACTTCATCATCTAAAGCAACAAAACAGTCGTCGGTGGGTAACCAGTCATTAAACACTTCAAAACGCAGAGTTTTGTAGCTAGTAAATTCGTGCTTCATGCTGTGCTTAAGCTCTTCACCCCAAAGCAATTTATCATTACCTTGCTCATCAGTACCCCATTGCGTGCCACGCGCACGCGCTATCGGATTTTGATGAAATAGAAAGTCTATGGTACCGCCTTTAGCTTTGCCTTGATCATTAGCGCCAGTAAATGCTTTATCGTCAATTTTGTACCAATCTTGCAAGGCTCTATTTACAAATGGCCCTACAACTTTCAGTTCGTTGACTTGCTGTTCGGTTAGCTGATCATAGATAAAATCACCACGACCGGTTCCGCCACCGCTAAAGAGTAAGTTCTTACCTACTTGACCATTATTATTGGCTAGCCCATTAGGAAATTTTTCACCTTTTGATGCCAGTAAAAGACGCGATGTTTCTACTGCCTGACAAGCTACCACATAGGTTTTAGCTTTTACACTTTGTTCACGTCCTGTACTGTCATAATAATGAACGCCGGTAATTTCCCCTGCATTATCAGTGGCAATTTTGTACACTTTAGCGTTAGGCTTAATGGTGCAATTACCTGTACCAATAGCGTGATTAAGTAATGCTGCCCGGCCACTGCCTTTCGCACCTGATGAACAGCCATAACTGCTACAATAACCAGAATATTCACAACTACGTCGCCCCATAGCAGGTTGTGATAATATCGCCCTAGGAACTGGCATTGCATGGTAGCCTATACCCTTCGCAGCTTTATCTATCCATGACGACATCGGTACTTCAGCTATGGGCGGATAAGGAAAGTCAGTTGAACGCGGCTCTTGATGCGGATGCTCAACCACGCGTCCAGACACTCCAACCTCACGCTCTACCATGGCGTAAAATGGCTCCAATTCGTCATAGCTAATGGGCCAGTCGGCAACGTTAGCACCATTAATTGCACCAAACTCCGTTTTCAGTCGAAAATCAACGGGTTTTAAACGATGGAAATAACCACTCATAAAATTAGATGAACCACCCACCACACTACCGTTCCACCACGTCCAGCCAGAGTCGCTGGTCGCTTCTCCTTGCCAAAAGCTATTGCCCTCTTCGTCTTCATACTCTTCCTCAATAACATGTTGTTCATCACTAAGTTTCGGGTTGTAAGCATCGTGAGTACTGATGGCTAGTTCATCTTTAAAAAACTCTTTTTCGGTTAACCAAGGACCTTTTTCTAATACCAAAACTTTAGCGCCAGCTTTTGCCAAAGTATAAGCAACAGGTGACGCGCCAGCGCCACTGCCCACAATACAGATGTCATATATTACGTTTTTCATGCTTTACGTGTTCTCTTAACTGCTTGACTAGTTTTTGAAGAAACCCTAGCAATATTATTGTTGCCCTGATTTACATTTGTCTGTGCTGTAGCAATTTCTTGAATAGCTATTTCATTTTTTGCTCGCGCACGTGGTGGTAGTTCAAAGTATCTTTGCCCTGCTTCAGGAAGTGGGAACCCCGCTTTATGTTCCAGCCACTGCCAACCAACGCCATTTGGGTTGCCGCCATATGCAGGAGGAGCCAACATTGCTTCAAACACGTAAGCGAGCAGGGTTGTTAACCAATTCTCACCGGCTCGGGACTTGCTAATTCCTCTAAGCACAGACTCTTTTTTATCAAACGTTAATGCAACAAATGCTTTATTTTTTTGACTTTGCGAAAAACCATTTAACCAACCGACACCTTTTAAAATGAATTCTTTTTCGTCTTGTTCAGTTGGTTGCACCGTCATTACTTGGTGTAAATAAGCCAAAGCCTTAATGTCTTTCGCACTAGGGCCACTACTTGATGCCGAAGTCGATGCAGGCAGCAAATGCATTAAGGTAGCGTCAAGTGTTAACCAGGGGTCTGTCTTGGTTAATTGCTTGAGGGTTTTTAGCTCTTTTGCCGATAAAGCAAACGAAGGTAGCGCAGTGATTGTACTAGCACCTGCAGCTGACTTTAAAAAACGTCGCCTAGATAGGTTTTTTTCTTTAAACCAAACTGGGGTTTGATAGTTTTTATCAAAAAATGATTTCACCTGTAAGCTCCCTTAGCTGTCCTTGTTAACGATTAGGTTATTCGCTTGCCATTTTTCAAGAAAAGCCAACCAATAATCTTTTGAGTAACCATTGTTATCTTGTAATTCTGCCGTATCTTTTGATAACAACATTTTTCCTTTCGCAGAAGAAACATACATATGAGGATAACCAAGCACGGGCGGTAACGACTCCATAAAAGTAGTATTTTCATTTGAATCACTAACATTAATTTTCAATAGTACATATTTATTATGCAAGGCTTGATAAATTTCAGGATTTTTCAATAAGAAGGCATCCATTTTATGACACCAAGTACACCAATTGCCGCCAATTTCTATAAGCACATTCCTATTAGTTTCTTTTGCTAAAGCTAAAGCCTCGTTAGCATCGGCAAAAGGGTCACGATTATCGTCATAAACTTTACTGTATTCGGGCAGCTCAAAAATTAATGACAACTTTTGCTCAAGAAAATTTGAGCTTGAGCGTGCCTGCGCACTATTAAATAAAGATAAGCAAAGGCTTATTACAAATACAACAACTGGTTTCATGCTTTTCTCTCAAATAAATAAATGCTACTAAATGACTTCTTACGACAAGATGACCTTTATTCTCTTAACTATATTTCAAAAAAAGCAGCGAAGCATTATAATAGCGGCAATTATTTTCTAGTATTTATAAAAAGGGTCACACTATGCGTCCAAGCGGCAGAACATTAGGGCAGATTCGCCCGGTTACCATCACTCGTCAATTTACAGCTCACGCAGAAGGCTCAGTACTAATTGAATTTGGCGATACCAAAGTGATTTGTACTGCCTCTGTCGAAGAAGGTGTGCCGCGCTTTTTGAAAGGTCAAGGTAAAGGTTGGGTAACGGCTGAATACGGTATGTTACCTCGTTCTACTCATACTCGCATGCGCAGAGAAGCTGCAGCAGGCAAGCAAAGTGGCCGTACTTTAGAAATTTCACGCTTAATTGCTCGTGCTTTACGTGCTGCCGTAGACTTAAAAGCTTTAGGTGAAAATACAATCTCTGTTGATTGTGATGTGATTCAAGCAGATGGTGGCACACGTACCGCTTCTATCACAGGTGCTTGTGTTGCTTTAGTTGACGCACTGAACTATATGCGTGTAAAAGACATTATTAAAACTAACCCGCTTAAGCATATGATTGCTGCAATTTCGGTTGGTGTTTATAAAGGCGAACCGGTAGCTGACTTAGACTATGCTGAAGACTCAAATGCTGAAACAGACATGAACGTGGTAATGACTGACACCGGTAAGTTGATTGAAGTTCAAGGTACTGCAGAAGAAGAGCCTTTCAGCTTTGAAGAAATGCAAGCGATGATGCAGTTATCAAAAGATGCCATCAACGAGTTATTCGATCACCAAAAAGCGGCTTTAAGCTAATAAAACTGACTCCTTTACAAGAAAGCTCGGAGAGAGAAATGAAAGATTATCAACGTGAATTTATTGAGTTCGCTCTTGCAAAGCAGGTGTTGCGCTTTGGTGAGTTTACCTTAAAATCTGGCCGTACAAGTCCTTACTTTTTTAATGCTGGTTTATTCAAAACCGGCGGCGACTTAGCTCGTTTAGGGCGTTTTTATGCCGCTGCATTAGTCGATGCAAACATCCCATTTGATTTAGTATTTGGCCCCGCATATAAAGGCATTCCAATTGCGACTACAACCACCGTTGCTTTGTATGATCAACATCAGCTTGATGTGCCTTATTGCTTTAATCGCAAAGAAGCAAAAACTCATGGTGAAGGCGGTAGCTTAGTTGGCGCCGATTTAAGCGGTAAAGTCATGCTGGTTGATGATGTTATTACTGCTGGCACGGCCATTCGTGAGTCAATGGAGATCATTAAAGCCCATAATGCTGAGCTATCTGGTGTATTAATAGCGCTAGATCGTCAGGAAAAAGGCCAAGGTGAGTTATCAGCCATTCAAGAAGTAGAGCGTGATTTTGGTACCACAGTTATCTCTATTGTCACTTTAAAGGATGTGGTAACTTACTTAGAAGAGCAGCTGTTAAGTACTCAAAATAACAAGACCGACTTAACAACTAGCTTGAACAGTATTAATAAATATCGTCAAAATTATGGTATTTAACCTCAAGTAAAACTGACGAGAATACAAAACAAAAAAGCCTGCAACACTGCAGGCTTTTTTATTGAGGCTTATTAATTTATGCGGTTAACTCAAATTGGTAAGTCGCTGGTTTGGTATGCGCATGTGTTATTTCAGAATAAAAACTGGCTATTCTTAATGATCGCTGCACCACTTCTTGAGATTGACTTGGTGCTATTTTTTCTTGACTATCCAGCGTTTTTTTAATCAATACTTCAAAATCAGACTCTTCATCAACAGGAGCACCTTCCGCTGTTGCTTCACCGTTTTCTTCTGCGCTATTTGCTTTGGCTTCACTTTCACTTCGCTGAGTACTTAATTCTGTCAGCAGCTCTGATTGTGCCTGTAAAATTAGCGTTGTTGCGGTACTTGCCACTCGAGTATCTTGCACTGATGGATGAATAGGTGCCAGCGCCGCAGCATGAACTTGCTGCATTTTAGCAATAGTCGCTTTTGGATCGCCTTGAACGGTTGATAAGTCTACCGAGACTTCCCCTTCTACAGCATATCTTTTCCCGTCAGGTCCCGTTGTATATGAGAAACTTGGTGCGCCTGTTACCGTTCCTCCAACCGAGGCATGAGCCGCTTCATGGGCTCGTACTTCTTTATCTCTACTTTCTAATTGGCTAACAATACGCTCTTGCTCTAACGCTTGTGCACGTGCTTGCTCTTCCTCTACAGCATTGGCCTTACTAGTAGTCTCGCTAGTCTTATCTTGTTCTTCTGTTGTGCTCTGCCCTGACTCTTGCTCTCCTCCTTGCTTTTCTTCTTGATCAGCAATACTAGTATTTGCAATTTTAGCTTGCTCACTAATACTGGCAAAATCTACGCTTTCATTGTTTTGGGCTGGAGTTCTACCGCGCTCTTTGTCAGAAGCTACGCCTTTTTCGGCTGCTGACTGACTAGTCGGCGTCGGTTGGGTAATGATTTCTCTTTGGTTGTTTTCACGACGCAAGCTTTCAGTGTGCGGATTAAGCACAGTCGGTGTGGATAAATTTGGCACTTGCGGGGTGATGTTCATAATTTACTACTTGCTAAATTAAAACTAAGCTTAAGCTGTTACATCAAGTAAAGTCCCTAAACTATCATCAGCAGTTTTTATCACTTCTGTAGCTGCTTTTGCTTGGTGTTCAGCAACCTTTAAATCAACTAAAGACTGGTTCAAATCTGGAACACTTGCCTCTTCTGTTGGTTCCACTGACTCCGCAGCACCAGCGTCGTCTGCCGCTGTTGTTTCTGCAACAATATTTGCAGCCGCTTCATCTGCCGCTTGCGTGGCACTTTGCAGTGCTTGAACACCCGAATTAAATGCTGATTGTATTTCCATCAGACTCTCCTCAGCTAATTATATTTATACTGGTTAATTATTAACCAAAAAAGCTCAAAAGTAAAGAGTGCCATCTTAACTGAAGTTTCCTTCAGCCTTTGTTAATAGCCAATTACAGAGTATTTTAGAAAAGTCATCTGCATGAGATATAAATGGTGCATGTGAGGCTTGTTTGAAAACGAATTGCTCACTGTTTTGTGCTAATTTTGCAATCTGTGCTATTACGGTTTTCGGTACCAAACTGTCTGCTTCACCATATAAGCGCAAAAAAGGCTGTTTAATAGCGCTCAACCTAGTTCTATGGTCGCTAGTTTCAAGTAATCTTAGTGACTGATCTAACGTAACTTTACTTGCCATTTCGTGTTGAAAAACTAGCTGACTAATTACCTTTATATCATGACGAATATGTGGGCTACCCATGGCTTGAATTTTTAAAAATCCACTAATGGTTTTTTTAGTATCAAACTTTAATTGCTGATGAAATGAGTTAAGCACTTTCGGCTTAATACCTGGCCAAACATCTTGCTCGTTATTATCTCCTGCCTGTTCTATAAACCGAGGAGAGCTGGCCACTGTGATCAAAGCGAGTACTTTGTCAGGAAAGCTCAAGGTCATTTCAGTCGCAATTACCCCACCTAAAGACCAGCCAACGTAAATCGCAGGTTGCGTTATTGTGTCGCTAATAAACTGACATATATTTTGAAGGGAGTAAGGGCTGATTTTTTTATCTTTATTAATGCCAAAACCGGGTAAGTCTAAGGTGATAATATGAAAAACATCGAAAAACGCTGCGGGTAGGTTATCTATCCATGGCTGCCAAACCGCCGAGTTTAAGCCCCAGCCATGTATTAATACAATAGGAGTAGTATGGTGACAATTCACAGATGATAATTTTGGGTAAGTGGAAATGTGAAGACTTTCTGCCATGCTTATATCTTAAGAAAAATGAATTACAGCTATATTACAAAATGGATGTTCACAATGGAATGGCGAGCACGAATTCAAATTATATATAAACAGTTTTTAACCTTACTGGGGCAATGCGATCTATGCGGTAATACCTTATTTGATAAGTCTTTAGCAGAATCGAATTTACTCATTCACCCATTACTCTGTGTTTCCTGTTATGCGCAGTTACCCTTGTTTAAACAGACATTAATTCAAGCTGATTTATTAAACTGGCCTGCTATAAACCGAGCTTTACCCAACATAAGCTTCGACCATTTATTTTGCCTTTCGCCATATTTGCTACCCTTTACTCATTGGCTAGTACAATTAAAATACCAAGGTCGCTTTGAGTTAGCGACGCTTTTCGCCAATTTACTCGCCCAACAATGGCAAGCACATAAAAGTGTCGGTGCACCTTTGCCCGTTGACCTTGTCCTTAGTGTGCCGTTACATATTAGTAAATGGCAGGTTAGGGGTTTCAATCAAGCACATCTCATTGCCAAACCTTTTGCTAAGCAATTGCAACTACCTTATGACAACAGTGCATTAATTCGTGTTAAGAAAAATTTAAGCCAAGTCGGAAAAACAGGTATTCAGAGACGCAACAGCCTCACCAAGGCTTTTGAACTAGCCAAAGATTTACCTAAGCATGTTAAACACATAGTACTCATTGACGATGTGATGACTACAGGCAGTACGGCAAGTGAAATAAGTAAATTACTAAAACATAACGGGGTTGACAGGGTTACTGTCATTACCGTTTGCTTAACATTACCCAATACATAATAAGAAACTAATTTTCAACCGTAGCGCTAAATGCCTTGGCAAAAAACAAACTATTTGCGAGTAGTTTCGCACTACCTAACCAATATCCTCGAAAGGCAAGTACGTCAGTTGTTGCAATGACTCGGCCTTTGCCATAATTGTGCGCCACAATAGCGGCGTTGTGAGCTAAACGATTAACTAAATTCTTATCGGTATAGCCACTTAATAAAGGTGCCGCATTATATTTAGCTAAGGTAACAAATGGTTGCTGACCTGCATCCATTATTAAGGTGCTATTCCTAAATAGTGCCAGATTCTTATCTGTGTAGCCAAATGCTAAAGGGTGCGAAGTATCAATTTCTGTTGCGAAAATAGCACCGGCGATACGCTTTCTCGCGCTAAGTTTTTCTTTATCTTGATAACTTAACTTTTCACTATCAAATAATTGGTCAATTTGTTTTTTCGTTACAAAATCAACAGATAAAATATCTTGTTTGGCTAACCATTTTGCACCACGCTTTTGGGCAAAAACAGTACCTCCTTGTTTTATCCAGCTTTTCAATTGACTAATATGTCGTTCTGATAGCCCTTTATAATTACCATTAACCAAAATAAGGTGGCTATATGAAGCTAAATTAATATCCGACAAACGGGCATGGTCAATGACGCTCACAGGAATCTGCAAGGTTTCATCTAGGTAGAAGCGAATTTCTCCAGCTTCATATTGAGAAACCCCCTTACCTCCAAGTAACAATACCTTAGGTTGCTTCAAGGTTCTAAATGAACCACTACCAAAATCGATGCCTTTACTTGTTAAGCCACTTTGAATAGTCGCTAACTCAATATTGGTATTACCTGCCAATTCTGACAAAATGTTGCGCCAGTTTTCTGTTGACTGAATGGCTGAAGGCACAATAATAGTACCACTAGCAAAAGTACGTTTTTTGCCCGCCACTTCACTAACAAAACCACCTGTGGCAACTTTCGCTTTAATATCTTTGGTAAGTAATTGATTTAACAATTTTGGCGCTAATGAATGATGCCATTCAAATGCGTAAGCATAATCACCGTTGTTAGGCTTTATCGTTTGTACCTTGGTAATATCTTGTTCAGACCAAGGTTTAGGGGAAACTTCTAAGCCCCAAGTACTGTCAATCCCTTGAAAGTTAATATTCATTGCTAAAGGCATAGTCCAGCCTGATACATCATAAAATGTATTATCGGCAAAATCTTTTTGCTGATTAAACAATGCTTGAATCAGTCGAAACTGTTTTTGCGCTAAAGGCACATAATAACTGGTCGATTTAGCGTAATTTTTTCCTTTAAAGCTAAAGTCTTTTTTAAGTTTAAAAACCTCTATTTGATGTTGAGTCAATTTACTCAACAGTAAATTCAATCGATAGCTATCTTTTGTTTCACTAAGTAAATAGCCATTGAAACTCTCTTTTTTGGCTAATTTATCTGCTTGTTGATAAAAATCATTTCGGTAGGATTTAAGCTCTTTACGGTTTTTCCAAGCACCTTCAATAGTTGAAATAGAGGTTAAAACATGGTTTTGAATACCGTATTCAAACGTTAACAAACCATTAATAGTGTCTTGCTGCATGCCGCGTGAACTGGCTTGTTCAAATAAGATTCCGACACTGCCATTTACATCGGGGTAAGTGGAGCCTTTGCCGTAATAAAAATCATCAAAATTTTCTTCGCTGTAATATAAACGCTGTGCTTGGTCTAGCGCTTTGGCATGATACTTAGCCAACTCTTTTGTTAAGGTAATATTTTTTTTAGGGGTTAACGGGTGCGTTCTACTGGCAATACCGGGTTGGAAAAAGTAACTACTGTTAGCTCCCATCTCGTGGTAATCACCTAGTACATGAGGCTGGTATTGATGAAAATATTTTAGTCGATGACGGCTTTCTTGTTGGGCTAATAGTAACCAATCACGATTTAAATCAAACCAAAAATGATTAGTTCTACCGGTAACCCAATCTTGGTGGTGTTCAATATGTTCCGCATCACTGTTATCCGCCGAGCCACGATAAGTGGTAACCCAATTTACAAATCTATCCATACCATCTGGATTAATACTTGGTTCAAGTACAATAATAGTATTAGCGAGCATTGCTTTCACTGCTGCCTCTTCGCTAGCTGCTAAATAATAAGCCACGACCATAGCGGCATTGGCACCGCTAATTTCATCACCATGGACACTGTAACCAAGCCAAATGACTAGCGGCTCGCCATTAATTTTATGCTTCTTATTAGATATGTGACGCTCGGCAAGAATATTGTCTAAATCAGCTAAATTCTCTTCACTTGAGATAGTGACCAGAAATTGCTCTCGTAATTGTGCAGTTTTGCCAATAGTGGTTTTTATTACCCGTTTTGAGTTTTGCGCCAAAGTAGTAAAGTACTGTTTTAATTGGTCATGTCTGACATGACGTTCTCCAATCTCAAAACCTAATGTTTGACTTGGTAATGGTACGCTCTGAGCAAAAGCCGCAGTTTCAGGCAAATAATTTTGCACTGGTGCAGCGGAGAGTATCCATGTAGGTACCGTAAAAAAACAAACAATAAGAAAACGTCGCAATAGCATAATAAATTCCAATTAAGAGATCTGAGATAAAATAGCAAATAAAAGCATAAAAATCATTAGCACATAGCAAGATTGCGGAGTAAAATAAACATACTTGAGTAAAACACTCAAGTATATCCTGTTCCAAAATGAAGAAAACAAGAGAGTCACAGTATTATGATCACTATATCACCTACCGCCCAAGAGCATTTCGTTAAGCTGCTTTCCCAACAAGCAGAAGGCACTCATATTCGCGTATTTGTAGTAAATCCGGGCACCGCTAAAGCAGAGTGTGGTGTATCGTATTGTCCTGCTGACGCAGTAGAGCCTGATGATTTAGCATTAGCATTTGAAGGGTTCTCTGCTATGGTTGACGCTGACAGTAAAGGCTTTTTAGAAGATGCTGAAATTGATTTTGTCACTGATCAAATGGGCTCACAACTTACCTTGAAAGCGCCTAATGCCAAATTACGTAAAGTTGCTGACGACGCACCTTTATTTGATCGTGTGCATTACTTTTTGCAAGCTGAAGTTAATCCACAATTGGCTGGCCATGGTGGCGAATGTACTTTAGTTGAAATCACTGATGATGGTTATGTAGTATTGCAGTTTGGTGGCGGTTGTAATGGTTGTAGCCAAATTGATGTTACCGTTAAAGACGGCATTGAAACACAGCTTATTGAAATGCTAGGTGACGAAATTAAAGGCGTTAAAGATGCTACTGAACATGAACGCGGTGATCATTCATACTACTAAACAATGAATGAATTACTCGCAAAATTAGGTCAAGATCCCAAACGTAGTTTATCTATATTTCTTTGGGGGCTTGGCCTTTTTACTTTAGGCTTAATTTTTATTGGTCTTGGCTATTATCATCATCATTTATGGCAAGTGCCAGGATTGATAATAATTGCTTTCGCCTGCCTCATTGCTGTTTGGGGTTATCTCGGCATTTTCGCTAACCGTTGGTATAATATTTTAAATCGACCCAAGCTTCGCAACAAAAAATAATTCCATGATTTATCTATTTCAAAAATTTTGGCTTTAACTAGCCTTATAACAGCTTGGGAGCCTAGATATCTGAAGGCATCTTCGCAAATCCTTGATATAATAATTTAAATCGAGCCAAGCTTCGCAACAAAAAGTAATTCCATGATTTATCTGTTTCAAAAATTTTGGCTTCATCTAACGTTAATACTCATGGTTAGTATTGCCACATTATCACTTTGGCCAGCAGCATATTTACCCGATGTACCTGGCAGTGACAAAACTCACCATTTTATCGCTTATGCTGCTTTAATGTTTCCAACCGCCTTGAAGCAGCCTAAATTCTATCTAAGTATTACTATAGGCTTTATTGCTTTTAGTGGTGCTATTGAATTGATTCAGCCTTATGTAAATCGCTACGGCGAATGGTTAGATATGGCGGCCAATACTACCGGTTTACTTTGTGGTTGGTTAATCGCTAAAACAGCGCTAGTTGTTTCTCAAAAATCGAGCTAGTTTGATATTGCATTCAGCACGAGAATTTTAGTTTTGTAGTGCCATGCTAATGTAATGCCTCTAGCTAGCATAAAGCCTAAAAATGCCCCCCATAAAGCATGGTTACCATTTGCCGCTGTTGAATCCGCTGCTGATAAA
Source organism: uncultured Colwellia sp. (assembly GCA_913062815.1). Taxonomy (GTDB): domain Bacteria; phylum Pseudomonadota; class Gammaproteobacteria; order Enterobacterales; family Alteromonadaceae; genus Colwellia. The sequence goes on from CAJXWZ010000008.1 coordinate 78,071, forward strand.
ATATTATTCAGTATCCACCAAAGCGGAAAGAAGCAAGTGAAAGTGGCAATAATCATACTATTACGCATGGCTTTTGCCTGCATCAAGCCAATATAAACACCATCAAATAAATAGCACCAGCAAGCTACAACAGGTAAAAGCACCATCCAAATTAAATACTCTTTAGCAAAATGAATAACACTTGGAATATCTGAAATAAGCGATAGTAAATACTCCCCAGCAAGCGCAAACATTAGTGAATAGATCATGGCAAATATAGCTGTCCACAATAATGCAATGTGAACCGTGTTGCGTAATTTACTGTTATCTCTTTCACCTTGAGCTTTACCAACCATAGCTTCGGTTGCATTTGCCACACCATCTAGCCCAAAAGAAATGAGTAGTAAAAAATTCATTAATATAGCATTTGCCGCCACCACGTCATCACCTAACCTAGCTCCTTGAACTGTAATAAAAATAAAGCATATTTCTAAACACAGGGTACGGATCAATATATCGCGATTTAATTTAAAATAACTCAATAAACTTGAGCGTTCAATTAAGGATGATAGAAATATACTACCTTCAGACAATAATCCATTTAACGCGCTTTTATAGCGTGTATAGACAATACTCAAGCCCAGTAACATAGCGCTATATTCTGCAATCAAGGTTGCTAAAGCAACCCCTTGTACTTGCCAGTTAAAACCAAAGACAAAGACAATATCTAACACTACATTTATAATATTGGTGATTATTAGTAACCACATAACTGACTTTGTTTGATGGTTACCGATTAACCAGCCGAGTATCACTAAATTACCTAGAGAAGCAGGAAGTCCCCACACTCTTATTTCACTATATTGACGAGCATAGAACTGCACTTGTTCAGAGCCACCTGCTAGCTCTAACGCAAGATTAATAAAAGGTGATTGCAAAAATACAAATAAGAGCCCTACAGCAAACGCAATAATAAGACCACGGAACAATACCTGTAAATTCTTATTGATATTATTTAAACCAAAAGCCTGCGCACTTAAGCCTGTAGTAGACATTCGAAGAAAACCACAAAGCCAAGTGATGGAGGTAATAACCATGGCGCCAATGGTGCTGCCACCAAGAAAATAGGCATGAGGTAAATGACCAATTACTGCCGTATCAACTAAACCTAATAGCGGCACGGTAATATTGGAAAAGATCATCGGTAATGCGAGTAGCAATAATTGCTTGTGTTGATCTAAATCACTAAATTTTGCCAAGAAGTATTCCTTTTTACTGGGATTAAGCGTCAAAAAGCGTTATTTTATCTCATTACAGTCATTAGAGAAATTATTATGAAATACCGCTTACTTTTGCTCTTATTGTATTGCTTTAACTTTTCCAGTGTTGCCGCGGTCATTTTGCAATATCATCATGTGAGTGATAGCACAGCCAAAAGCACCTCTATCTCACCTGAGCAATTTGAAGTCCATTTAAAATATCTACAAGAACATAGTTTCAATGTGGTGCCTTTATCGCAAATCATCAACAAAATAAAGCATCAAAAGCCACTTAAAGATAAGACGGTAGCAATTACCTTTGATGATGCCTATAGTGATGTATTAGCTCAAGCTAAACCCTTGCTAGATCGCTTTAACTACCCTTTCACGATATTTGTTAACCCCGCGATTATCAACCAAAATGACACTAACAAACAGTCCCATTACTTATCTTGGGAACAATTAAAAACATTAGCAGATGAAGGAGTCATAATTGCTAACCATGGCTACCAACACAATTCATTAGCTCGCATTACTGACGATGTAACCAGCAAGCAATGGTTTGCACAACAAAGTGAACTATTATTAAAGTCTGAACGGATAATTGCAGAAAAAACTGGAAAAAGTTGGCGCTATTTTGCCTATCCGTATGGTGAATATAGCCCTGAGATACAGGATTGGATAAAAGAAAATAATTTCATAGCCTTCTCACAACAATCTGGTGCCGTAGGCCTTCATACAGACTTAACCAGCGTACCTCGTTTTCCTGCATCTATGCCTTACGATAAAATTTCAGGCTTACGAGATAAGCTAAATTCTCTCGCATTTAATATTCAGTTACGAGGCGCTCAAGCCGAGACTATTTTTCAACATAAACAAACCTCAAATATTACCTTTACTGTCGAAACTAATGACTTTTATAAATCTGGGCTTAATTGCTATATTTCCGGGTTAGGAAAACAGAAAATAAAATGGCAGGGTGATAACAGTTTTACCATCAACTTTAGTGGTGATTTACCTAGTGGGAGAGTTCGCTGCAACTGTACGGCTGCCAGTATTAGCAAACCAGGCCGTTATTACTGGTATTCAAAACCATGGTTTATTTTGCAAGAAGATGGAAATTGGTATCACTTGTAACTTATGATTAAAATAAAGCGACTATCTTTTGATAGTCACTTAGCAACTTATCACTATCTATACTTGGTACTTTACCCAGCGCTTGCTCTGGTTTGAAAATGGCGCTTATCTTACCTTCAGGATTAATTAGCACTATAGACGCACTGTGATCGACCAAGTAGCTTTCTCCTTCACCGTTTATGGCATACATCAAACCTAAATTTCGTGAAAATGGAAATAACACTTCGTGACCAGCTCTTAAAGCAACAAACTCCGCATTAAAATAAGCAATATATTGGCTTAATTTTTCTTGAGTATCTCGTTGGGGGTCAACAGTCACCAATAGTACCTGGCTTTGTGCAGCGGTAGCTTTTAAGTCATCGTAAATATAACCTAAATTTTGCAACGTAGTCGGGCAAACATCAGGACAAGAAGTATAACCAAAAAAGACTAACGACCATTTACCTGCTAACTGTTCTTTGGTAAAAGCCTTGCCATTATGATCCATTAATTCAAATGCTTTAATTTCTCGAGGCTGTTGATAATATAACGCATGCTCAGGCCGTGGTAAGTTATTTACCTGCTGGAAAGCAATAGCTCCTACTATGGCTGCAAAAGCAGCAATAGCAATATAAATAATTCTACTCATAAGTTTACGTTAACCTAAAGGGAGTATGTAATGATCAAGTAGCAGCACAATAAATAACAACATCAAGTGAACAATTGAAAACTTAAAGGTATCCATTGCAGTATCTTCATCAGCATTAAATTTTAGTTTCCAAGCGTAAGCAAAAAAGACTAAATTTAAGACAATTGCGCCAACTAAATAAAGCCAGTTACTCATGCCAACCAGATAAGGTAATAAGCCAACCACAAATAGTAAAACGGTATAGAGTAAGATTTGAGTTTTGGTAAAACTAACGCCATGGGTCACAGGCAGCATAGGAATATTTACTTTTGCATAATCATTTTTACGATGAATAGCCAATGCCCAAAAGTGCGGTGGTGTCCAAGTAAATATAAGTAATACTAGCAGTAACGCATGAGGGTGAATTTCATTGGTCATGGCTGTCCACCCTAACAATGGCGGAATAGCGCCTGCTAGCCCACCAATAGTGATATTCTGGGGTGTTGCGCGTTTTAAATACAAAGTATAAACAAAGCTGTAGCCAACTAAGCCGGCTAAAGTTAAATAAGCCGTTAGAGGGTTAACCAATGCGTAAAGTAGTACAAAGCCAATTAAAGCAATACTCGCGGCAAAAACAATCGCATTATTAACAGTAATGCGACCCTCGGGTAAAGGCCGATTGTGAGTTCTCCCCATAATGGCATCAATTTTTTCATCAACAATATGATTGATCGCCGCTGCTGCCGATGACAATAAACCAATACCGAGCATTGCAGGTAAAAATAATTCCCAAGGTAAACTGCCTGGTACAGACAAACTCATGCCGACGACGGCCGTAAGTACTAATAATGCTACTACCCTTGGTTTGGTAATATCATAATAAGCACGCCATTTTGCAATGATAGAAGGAGCAACTTCTACTTCAGCAATTACTTTACTCATACAAATTCTCTTCTTAAATGCGGGGAATTAAGCACTGATAATGCCATTACTCCAGGCCTTGGTTTGGTAATATCATAATAAGCACGCCATTTTGCAATGATAGCAGGAGTAACTTCTACTTCAGCAATTACTTTACTCATTTACATTTACTCCGATTAAATTTTACGACGCAAGCGGTACGTAAGGGCAATTAGGGCTAACATTAAAAAGGCTGCCACTATGTTATGACCAACCGCTACAGATAATGGCAGTGAGAACCAAATATTACTTATACCCAAGAGCACCTGACTTGTTAGCGCAAAACCTACTAATAGCGCTGACGACTTAAACGCACTAGTTTGCGCTTTCAAATAAACCATTAAAATTAGCCAAGCTAAATATACACTGGTGACAATAGCACCAAAGCGATGCACTACGTGTATTGTTACACGCTCATCATGCGCTAAATGTCCAAACTCATAAGTATCTCGTTTCGGAGGTACTAAATCAAATGAGCGTTCAAAATTCATTTGCTCTTGCCAACCTGATTGACAAATAGGTAATTCAACACAACTTAAAGCTGCATAATTAGATGAAGTCCAGCCGCCTAGCGCAATTTGCCCCGTCAAGATAACGATGCCTAATAGTGCATAACGTCCGTACTTTTTCACTGAAAAATCACTGCGATTTATCCGTTTTGAACGTAACCGTAGGTGCAATAAAAACAATAAACATAACGTGGTGAAGCCACCGAGTAAATGTGCCATGACAACGATGGGCATCAGTTTCATCGTCACTGTCCACATTCCCAAGGCAGCTTGGAAAATTACAATGACAAGAATAAGTAATGGCAAACGTAAAGGTGTACCTTGAGCGCGATTTCTAAACGACAAAAAAGCAATCGCTAAAATCAGTAACCCTAAAGTACCTGCAAAATATCGGTGAATCATTTCATTCCAAGCTTTAGCCGGTTCAACTGCCCGTTCTGGATACGCCAATTCAGCCTTTGCAATTTGCTCTGCTGTTTCAGGTACATCAATCAAACCATAACAAGTAGGCCAGTCTGGACAACCTAATCCTGCATGCGTTAATCGAGTATAGGCACCTAATACAACTACTACAATCGCCAAAAATATACTGATGAATACGAGTTTTTTTACCAAATGATTATGTTGAGTATACAAAGTTTGATCGTTCATCTTAGCCAACCTTAGAATATTTAAGGAGCTTTTTCATGTCTGCTATTATTTGCTTACCAAACTGAGGCAGCTGTGCAACATCTTCAGGGATTTCATGACTCAAAAAAGCATTACCTAAGGGATCTACAATCAAGACTTGAGACTTGCTAATATATTGTTTTGCTAATGAAGGCATGGCCATTAATTGCCACTGACTTTTAGATATCCGTGTTAATTGCTCGCTGCTGAGCTCATTTTGATATAGCGCTACAGGCGTAACTCTAGGCATTTCTTTTCCTAAAGCAACATAGGTATTGTGTACTGTTTCTAGTGTCTTCTGGCAAGCTATGTCGCAAGTAGCAGGCAAAGCGTATAGTATCAACCATTGTTCATTATATGCACTTGCATCTAATCCTAGTTTCGTGAGAGTTAATTCATCTTGTAATAAAGTACCATTATTAGTTACCCCTGTGGCCAACCATTCTCCTTCTAAAGCAAATTTGGCAATAATAATAGGTAAAGCAAACACAGCAATGAGCAGTAGCAAACTACGGCGATTTTTCTGTTGAATTTTATTTGCTGGGACAACCTCTGAATTGGGTTCGCTTGATTCTGAATTCATACTACTCTGCCTTATTATTATTTTTATGCTTACTAAACTTTGCCCATAACATTAGCAATAACCATGCTAGCGCTAAACTAAACCACTGAAAGGCATAACCGCGATGTTTTTCAGGAGGCATGACAATTGGTTGCCAATTTTTAACAAAACCTAACTGTTCATTTTTATCTAAATATATGACAAAGGGCAATAGCTGCTGGTCAATTAAAGTGGAAAACTTATCTAACTCTATTTGTTGAACTCTTAATGGCCATTCAACATTAGAGAAAACTTGCTCTTGTAACATCACCCCCATCTCCATAAGACGTACATTACCATGAAAAGAAAGCTCACCTGACAGGACTTTTATCTCAGGTAATTCTTGTCTATTAATTGATCCCTGAACCCAACCTAGGCTAACCAAGACAGCATACTTACTTGTTTTAGCGACTTGAAATACTCGATAACCTAATCGCCCCTTATTTACCTGATTATCCAATAAAAAAACTTGATTATTAGCAAAATCAGCTGTAATTAACACTGGGTAATCATTGATTTGTGACAGGGATGGGTAATTTTTAGAAAGTGTAACAACCTTATCTAACGAAATCGGTTGTTGGGCTGACAGTTTCTCAATTTGCGCTAAACGCTGCTCTTTTTCTAACGCTCGAGAATTTTGCCAAAGTCCAAGCTTTACTAATATAGAAAAAACAAGCACAGTTACCACAAGCCAAAGTAAATTGAATTTATTGAAATACACTGATTTTTTTACTTCGATATTTGAAGAGGCACTACTTGGCATTAATACTGAAAATCCTTACAACAAGTTTTTACTTAGGACATTGATTACATGTTATTTAAAATTTTTATGGTCGCGTTGTTATTATTTATGGTTTATAACCTGTTTCGAGCTCTGTTTGTGATGAATAAAAAACCTGATCCAAATCAACCTCCTATGACTAAATATATTGGCCGTAGATTAATGGTATCCGTTGCTATTGTCATCATATTGCTAGTTGGAATTCTCACTGGATTGATTACCCCTAACCCACGACCATATTAAACAACGAATGCTATAGGGTGAATGTCTTCAATTAATTTTTCAAACGTTATTACTAGGGACTTTCATCAACGGATAAATAAAAAGAAGGTACTAATTGATTAACAGTAATCAATCAGTACCTTCTATATCATTGTGGTTAAATATGCGTCACATTAGACATTAAATTATATAGACAAACACAAAGAGTATTACCCATACTACATCAACAAAATGCCAATACCAACTTGCTGCTTGAAAGGCAAAATGATTCTTTGGAGTGAAATGCCCTTTTAAAATCCTAAAGAACATTACAATCAGCATTATACAACCTAATGTTACATGCATACCGTGAAAGCCAGTTAACATATAAAAGGTATTACCGTAGATGCCACTTGTTAAGTACAACTGCATTTCATCAGAATAACCATGAGCATACTCTTGTACTTGCAGCACTAAGAAAATCAGACCTAGAACAATTGTGATTCCTAACCACATTTTTAATTGTGGACGCTTGTTTTGCTCTAAGGCCACATGAGAAAAATGCGCAGTAATTGATGAGGTTAAAAGCAAAATCGTATTAATTAACGGTAAACCATACCAACCCATTGCAGTTGTTTCTGTACCATCAGGAGTTTTCAATAATGGCCAGCTAGCCGTAAACTCAGGCCATAATACTGCTGCAGTTTCCACATTGTTTCCCGCGCCATCTAACCACGGTACTGAGAAAACTCTTACATAAAATAATGCTCCGAAAAAAGCCGCAAAGAACATAACTTCTGAGAAGATAAACCAGCTCATGCCCTGTCTAAACGAGTTATCCATTTGATGGCTGTATTTACCTGTCATTGATTCATTAATCACATTACTGAACCAACCAACAACCATGTAAATCACCAGTGCTATACCAGCAAGTAATAAATACCCACCAAAGCCATTTACATTGTTCTTAATATCAGTGACATAGTTTGCTGCACCTACAGCAATCATAAATAATGCTATAGCTCCAACTATTGGCCAGTGACTTTGTGCTGGTACATAATAACTTTCATATTTTTTTGTTGTCATTTTTGTTCCCTTATTCTTTACATTTGCAAGGCTAAGCCTTACCTACAACCCACGTAATCAAAAACCATAACCTACGAATCAACTTTGCCACTAATATCATACAAAGTGTATGACAATGTTAGTGTGGTGATCTCAGTAGGTAAGTCGAGATCGACATAAAACTGTAAGCCCATTTCTACTTCTTCACCGGCACCTAAAGGTTGCTGTGTGAAGCAAAAACATTCAATTTTTTGAAAATAGCCAGCGGCAATGCCCGGAGAAACTGAAGGTACCGCTTGACCAATAATATCGCGCTGCGATGTATTTTTAGCGTAAAAATTCACAAATTTCATTTCACCAGGATGAACAGATATTTCATTTATTACCGGCTCAAATTGCCAAGGAATTCCCTTAGCATTACGCGTAATAAATTGTACTTTTACTGTACGTGAGGTATCAACCCCTTCTGCCGTATATGCCACACCAACGTCATTGGTTTTGCCATTTAACCCGGTAATATCACAAAAAACATCATATAAAGGCACAAGAGCAAACCCAAAACCAAACATAGCGAATACCAATAACACCAGCTTTTTGATTACTTTACTATTGCTAGGTTTTTCTTCTATTTGGTTATTTTTTTGCTCTGTGCTTTCACTCATTTCTAGTCAACCTTAGGTGGTGTGCTAAAGGTATGATATGGAGCTGGACTTGCCACCGTCCATTCTAAACCTTCTGCGCCATCCCATGGTTTAGCTGGAGCTTTTTCACCACCTTTAATACACTTGATTACTACTGCAAGGAAAATCAATTGCGATATACCAAAGGCGAAACCACCAATACTGACCCATTTATTGAAATCTGCAAATTGTAAGGCGTAATCAGGTATACGACGTGGCATACCTGCTAGCCCTAAGAAGTGCATAGGGAAGAAAAGTAGATTCACTGAAATAAGCGAGCACCAGAAATGCCATTTACCTAGCGATTCACTATACATGTGTCCTGTCCATTTCGGCAGCCAATAATAAGCACCCGCATAGATAGAAAATAATGAGCCCGTTACTAGTACATAGTGAAAATGTGCAACAACAAAGTAAGTATCATGATACTGGAAATCAACAGGCGTTAATGCCAACATCAAACCAGAGAAGCCACCGATAGTGAACAAAATTACAAAAGCGATAGAGAACAACATTGGTGTTTCAAACGTCATTGAACCACGCCACATAGTTGCAACCCAGTTAAACACCTTAACACCCGTTGGTACTGCTATTAGCATTGTACAATACATGAAGAACAGCTCACCAAAGAGTGGCATACCTGTTGTGAACATGTGGTGAGCCCAAACAATGAACGACAATAGAGCGATGGAAGATGTTGCATATACCATTGAACTATAGCCAAAAAGCTTCTTACGTGAAAATGCAGGAATAATGGTCGAGACAATACCAAAAGCAGGTAATATCATAATGTATACTTCAGGGTGTCCAAAGAACCAGAAAATATGCTGGAACATAACTGGATCGCCACCACCTGCGGCATCAAAGAAACTGGTGCCAAAATAAGTATCAGTAAGCAACATCGTTACCACGCCAGCCAAGACCGGCATTACCGCAATTAACAGGTAGGCGGTTATAAAAAACGTCCACACAAATAATGGCATTTTCATGTAAGTCATGCCTGGTGCACGTAAATTCATGATGGTAACAACAATATTTATCGCACCCATGATTGATGAAATACCCATGATATGTACAGCAAATACAAAAAATGCGGTACTGCCATTAGAATATGTCGTTGATAATGGTGCGTAGAAAGTCCAACCAAAGTTAGGTGCGCCGCTTTCCATAAAGAACGATGACAGTAAAATAGCAAACGCAAATGGCAGAATCCAGAAGCTCCAATTATTCATGCGTGGTAGTGCCATATCTGGCGCACCAATCATCATTGGAATCATCCAGTTAGCAAATCCCGTAAATGCCGGCATAATTGCGCCAAACACCATAATTAAGCCGTGCACTGTCGTAAGTTGATTGAAAAAGTCTGGCTCAACTAATTGTAGCCCAGGTTGAAATAACTCAGCTCGAATTACCATTGCCATCGCACCACCGGTGAGCAGCATGATAAAAGAGAACCATAAATATAATGTACCTATATCTTTATGGTTTGTTGTATATAACCAGCGTTTTATGCCCGTCATTTTATGGTCATGATGATCATCATTATGAGCGTCATCAAGCGATTCATTTATAGTTTCTGTTGTCATGTTTTACTCCCCGCTTGCCGCTTTAACGTCTGCACTTTGCACTAAATCACCGGTATCATTACCCCAAGCATTACGCTCATAAGTAACTAATGCCGCAACCTGTTGCAAGGTAAGTTGTTTGCCAAATGGAGGCATCATACCTTTGCCGTTTTGCACTATGTCAATATGGTCAGCAATAGAACCTTGGGTTGCAACAGGACTGCCTTTAAGTGCAGGGAATGTTGGTGGCAAACCTAGGCCAGTAGGTTGGTGACATGCTGCACAATGTGCCATGTATGTCGACTCGCCTAATTGCATTAGCTCTTCTTTACTCATTGAAGCAGTTAATGAAGCTTTTTCAGCATCGGCTGCTTTAGCCGTTAATGCGTGTTGTTCTGAGAGCCAAATTTCATAATCTGCAACTGACTTAACTTCAACAACGATCGGCATGAAACCATGATCTTTACCACAAAGTTCAGCACACTGGCCACGGTAAATACCTGGTTCATCTACTATAGCCCAAGCTTCATTAATGAAACCAGGATTTGCATCTTGTTTAACTGCAAAAGCAGGTACCCACCAAGCATGAATAACATCATCTGATGTAATTAAAAAACGTACTTTTTTATTCGCGGGTATGACAAGGTGCCTATCTACTTCAAGTAGATAATTTTCATTTTTTGCAGCACCATTACCTTCAAAAGTACCATTTTGATTTTCATATTCTTCTCTTGGTGTGGAAAGCACAGAGTAATATTCTATATTTTGATCAAAATATTTATAATGCCATTTCCACTGCGAACCCGTTACCTGAATAGTAACCTCGGAATTGTCATTATTTTCCATATCAATCAATGTACTTGTCGCCGGAACGGCCATAGCAATTAGAATAACGATTGGTATGGCGGTCCAAAGTATTTCTACTTTAGTACTCTCATGAAAATCAGCTGCTTTTGCACCTTTAGATTTTCGATGAAATACCATTGACCAGAACATGGCGCCAAAAACGACGACACCAATAGCAGTACAAATATAGAGCGCTAGCATATGTAAATCATATACTTCCCTACTCACTGCTGTTACCCCCTTGGTCAGATTTAACTGTGTATCTGCCCAAGCTGAACTGGAAAGCAAACTAGTTAACATTAGCCATGCCCCCATCAACCAACTTTGGTTACCTCTACTCACTCAACCTCTCCTCTATCAACACCTATCCAGCGTGAAGAGCCGCTTCAGGACTTTTCTTCGTTAAGGACAGGATAAAAAAATAGAAAACAGATAAGCAGCAATGTACATCACATATCATTGAACTGATTATCTGTTAATTTAGTTATTATTATTTTCTAATCACGCACCAGTTATAGTGCATTATCTAAAACTTATTAAATTAACTGACGTGAAATGGCCAACTCAGGGCTAAATATTGAGTTTAGGTATCGAATTAGCACTTTAACGTCTTTTTATTTTTATACAGCTTTTGCTAGTTGTTTTTTGTTCGATTCCGGCTCTAGAATCACTCATAACTTAACCTAGGTCAAACATTTTCGTCTGACGTTTTATAGAAATATTAACAATTTCAATAGAGTAACAACTCTAAGTCGCTATGAAGCCCCTAGTATCATAGGCTGTAGTTATTTTAACCATTAAAATAATAAATATTTCTGGTCGATTAAATAAACCACAGTAAGTGCTCACTTTATAAGCACAGAAGGCAGTTGAGCGATAAATTGGCGTATTTAAGGGATTAGTGTAAGAAAGTAAATTGAGCACTTAATCAAAGTGCTCAATTATTTTTAGCGTGAGGTGTAATTTATAGACAGAATATTTATTGGTGTACTACATCCAGTTTCCATTTCGTACTACACCAACAGCCAAACCCTCAATGTTAAATTCTTGGCAAGTCAAATCAACCTTAATAGGATCGAACTCTTCATTTTCAGCATGTAAATAAACAATATTCCCGTCACGTTTAAAACGCTTAACGGTAACATCATTCTCTACTCTAGCAACAACCACTTGACCATTTTGCACATCAGTAGTTTGGTGTACTGCTAATAAATCACCATCTAAGATACCAATGTCTTTCATGCTTTCACCATTTACTCTGAGTAAATAGTCTGCTGGGGGGTGAAATAAGCTGCCGTCCATTTGATAATGATCTTCAACATGCTCTTGTGCAAGTATTGGCTCACCCGCAGCAACTTGACCAATTAACGGTAGACCAGATTCTTCAATAAACTGTTCCGCTAAACGAATGCCACGAGAGGTGCCCGCAAGCATTTCTATGTAACCTTTTTTAGCTAACGCTTTCAAATGTTCTTCGGCAGCATTGGCTGATTTAAAACCAAAAAACGTTGCTATTTCGGCTCGCGTAGGCGGCATCCCCGTGTCTCGAATGGCATCTTTAATAAGATCAAAAATTTGCTGTTGACGGTTTGTTAACGGTTTTAATTCACTTATTACTGACATAAGCTTTCCTTAATTAGGTAAAGTCCTGTATTTATTTACAACTGTCAGTATATACAGTTTTCTAATGGGCGCAAGTTTTGTTAGTTTGCTGAAAACTCAAAAATAACCTCAAATTTTTTCTTATCATTTTCATTCGGTGGATATCGCCACTGCGCTAAAGCCTTTCTTGCTGAGAGTTGTAAACTTCTATCAAGCTTACCCGAAACAGTTTCAATATTATTCACTTCACCCAAACTATTTATTTGATAACGTAACCTGATTTCACCTACTTTGTTGGCATGTCTTGCCTTAGCTGAATATTTGGGCATAACTTGATAAATAGGAGTTAAAGCGAATTTTGGCTCCGAAATTTCCTGTAAAGTAACCGCTGGCATGTTAGGTGAACTAAGGGCTAACGAAGCTACTTTACTTCCTAAGTTATCCTTTACTACAGGAATGAATGACGACTTGTTAGACTCCGTTATTTGAGGTTTTGGCGGCAACGGCTGTCTTACGACAATATTCTGATTTGTCATTGGTGCAACGGGAGTTTGTTTCAACTCAATTTCATAGTTGGTATTTACACTTTGTATGACAACTTCAGGCTTGTTGACCAGATGACTAATGATGGCAAAAATTCCAAATGAAGCGGTACTCCCCGCTAAAAAAAGTAAAATCAGTTTCGACCAAGATACATTGCTCTTATTTCGCATTGCGTAAACATTAATTGTTGGTGTAACTATCTCTTTTTTCCGTTGTTGATAGAGCTTAGACACTTCATTATCAAAACTATTTTCACTCATGAGCTTGTTCCTAGTACTGACTTAATATGCTTTCTTGCATACCGTAATCGGCTTTTTACTGTTTCAAAGTTTTCATCTACTAATTGACATATTTCTAACACAGAAAAACCTTCTTGTTGGAAAATAAAAGCTTCTCTTTGATGAAAAGACAATTGTGCTAGCGCTCTATTGAAGCAAGTTAAGCGCTCTTGTTCTGTTACACTCTTTTCTAAATTTTCACTTGTTAATTGTTCTGGTGATAACTCTTGCCACTGCCACTTTTGTTGTCGGCGTAGCTCATCAACTAAGGTATTTCTAGCAATAGTAAATAACCAACTTTTTACATTAGTATGCACCGTATTATGCCGATTTTTTATTACCTTTAACCACGTCGATTGAATAGCATCTTCAGCAGTTTCTTTATCAGATAATGAGAGTAAATAATGAAAAAGGGACAGGTTATATTGCTCTACTAGTAAAGCCAAAAAACGACTTTCACCAGTAGAGTAATATCTATTCAATAATGCTTCAGGACTAGCTTTGGGATTTAACCAACCCTTAATCATTGATGGTAGTTTCAAAGGTTCACCTTACGACTTAATATTTTGTGCCATATTAAAATCTAATTGCACAGTAAAATTATGTTGAGAAATTGCGTTACCATCTAAAGACTTAGCTCGATACTTCCATTTTCTTAATGCCTGCTTCGCCGCTTTGTCAAATACACGTTTAGGCACAGAATCAATAATTTTAATATTAACAACTTCACCAATGGCGCTGATATCAAAGCCTAATACTACCCAACCTTCAATACCTTTTCGAGCAGCATCCATCGGATATTTAGGATTAACTCTCACAATTGGTCTGGCTTCACTATCCCTAGGCCCTTTCAGTAAATTCAGTTCAGAGCCAGTATCACTTACTGTTAAGTCAATGTGCTTATAATTAAAGCTTGTATCAACCTGCGCTATTTCTGGAGGCAAATTATTTCTAGGCATCTCAGGCGGTGGCTTTGGTGGCTCAATAATTGGTCGTGGTTTTTCTACAACTTTTGAGTCATCTGGCGTTTGCGCAATATCAATTGGAATAACATCCCTTGCTTGTGCCAATATCACCTGATCGCTTGAGATTAAAAAAGCCATAAAGGCAAACAACCCAAAAGTAGTAACACTGGCTAAAATTGCTATCGACATAATTTTTTTCATAGGTAACCCTCGTTTAAATTTAAATTTGAAGGTGTGATCACACAGTAATAAACAAGCTTGCTTACCAGTTAAACGATGCCAACTTGATAATGGGGTTAAATATATTTATAAATTATTAAGAAACTGCAGTATTAATATATTATGTCAGTTCTATTACTTTGATATGGTACTTACATAAACAGTCTCTATTAAGATTTAATCATTGAAAATCTCAATAATAGTTTGATAATTTATCTATTCGTTTTAGCTTTAGCACCATGACCTCATTCGATTTAATTGTCATTTTAATCTTGGCAATGGGTGGATTAGGCTTATTTTTGAGATCTTTGAAAACGCTCGATAATGCCTTACCTGATAGTTAATGCTTTCCTATAAACTAAGCTTCATTACTAATGCGCCTTAAAGGCGCATTTTTATTACCTAAAGCTATCATTAATACCCGTTAAAACACGACTTCCAGGACAAAGAGAGTCTTGAGTTAGTTTATTCAGTGGCATGTCATTGGTATCATTTATTTCATGGAAATCGCTTGCTGTAGGTTCTAAATAAAATAGTCCAGTTAAAATATCGCCTGCTTTTTTGTGCTTTTCAATATCGACAATGGCTTGGCTTGCATTTGAGCAATCATAATCTGTTTGTAATTTTTTAATGCGCATTATCGAGCCATCATGCAAACAAACATCTTCGCTTTCACCACTATCACAACTACTGGTAATTTCTTTTTTAACGGGTACAAAATCTGTAACCGCTGCGGTGGTAATATGATCATGTACATAATCATATGAACGCGTTGAGCCCGAATGATTATTAAAAGTGACGCAGGGAGACACTATATCAATAAACGCAAAACCTTTATGACTCATCGCTGCCTTTAATAGCGGTACAAGTTGTTGTTTATCACCTGAAAAACTTCTAGCAACAAAGCTTGCTCCCAACTGAAGCGCCATTACACATAAATCAATATCCGTGAATAAACTTAAATCACCCGCTTTATTTTTCACGCCTTTATCGGCAGTTGCAGCAAGTTGCCCCTTAGTTAGACCATAGACACCATTATTGGCCACCATATAAACCATATTCAACTGTCGACGTACCACATGCGCAAATTGTCCAAAACCTATGGAGGCGCTATCACCATCACCAGACATTGCCAAATAAAGTAAATCTTGATTGGCTAAATTAGCCCCTGTAGCAACAGAAGGCATTCTGCCGTGTACTGAATTAAAACCATGCGCTTTGTTAAGAAAATAGTTTGGTGCTTTTGAGGAGCAGCCTATACCAGAAAGCTTGGCAACTTCACTCGGCTGTATAGATAATTCGTGGCAGGCCTGTATTATTGCAGATGTTATGGAATCATGGCCACAGCCTGCGCATAGTGTTGATAGTGCACCTTCATAATCTCGGTAAGTTAAACCAAGATCATTGACTGGTAGACGTGGATGACGAAACGTTGATTTAATAAAACTCATAAGTAATGCTCCTTAACCTGTCTTTTTATTGATTTGGCGTTGCGCTAACTTACCGAGGATGGCTTCAACTATAAATTGACTAGTGACGGGTAAGCCATCAAAGCTTAAAATACTTGCTAATTTATTAGGATCTATTTGTAATTCGTTAACTAATAAGCTTTTCATCTGTGCATCTCTATTCTGCTCAATAACAAACACTTGCTTATTGCTAAGCGAGTGTTCCTCAATGAAGTCTTCAATGTTTTGATGAAACGGAAACGCTCTAATTCGAAGCGTATCTGTTGTTAAGCCGTGTTCTTTCAAATGGTCTATTGCTTCAGTTATAGGGTGACTACTAGTCCCGAAAAATATTAGCCCCAACTGAGCAGTTTGTTTACTTTGTGTAATTTCAGGCGCAGGTAAGAAATGAATAGCAGTAGAAAATTTCTTGGTTAATCTCTCCATGTTATCAACATAGTCAGCCGACTTTTCTGTATAACCAGCAAAATGATTACGAGAAGTTCCCCTATTAAAGTAAGCGCCTTTATCCGGATGTGTGCCCGGTAAAGTTCGATAGCAAATACCATCGTCGTCAACATCTAAATAGCGACCGAAAACTTCAACCTCATCAAGTTGCTCTGCCGACAAAACTTTTCCTTTTTGATACTCTCTGGAGTCTTGCCAAACTAACTCTTCACTTAAATGGTCATTCATACCTAAATCTAAGTCACTCATAATAATAACAGGCGTTTGTAATTGGTCTGCAATATCAAATGCTTGAGCTGTTATTTCAAAACATTCGCCTGGGCTATCTGGAAACAGTAATATTTGTTTGGTATCGCCATGAGAAGCATAAGCACAGGCTAGAACATCTGATTGTTGTGTACGTGTTGGCATGCCAGTAGAGGGACCAGAACGTTGCACATTCACTAACACCATAGGGATTTCAGTAAAATAAGCTAGACCTAAAAATTCTGTCATTAGCGACACACCAGGTCCGGATGTCGCAGTAAACGCTCTAGCACCATTCCAGCCAGCGCCAATAGCAACGCCAATTGCCGCTAATTCATCTTCCACCTGCACTATGGCGTAATTTTTTTTACCTGACGCAGGGTCAATACGCAAACGTTGACAGTAGCTAGCAAATTTTTCAATTACTGAAGTTGAAGGCGTTATTGGATACCAACCAACAATAGTCGCGCCTCCATACACAGCACCAAGCCCCGTTGCGGTATTACCATCAACCAAAATACGATTACTCACTAGATCTCGGCTTTCAACCCTTATATCTAAAGGACAAATAAAGTGTTCATTTGCAAATTGATAACCAAGCTCTAGCGCATATATATTAGGAGTGATCAGTTTTTCTTTTCCTTTAAACTGATCTCTAACCAAGCCTTTTAGTAAAGTAAAATCCATACTTAACATGGCCGCCAGTGCACCAACATAAATAACGTTTTTGAATAATTGTCGCTGTCTTGGATCGCTATATTCCTTCAAACATATATTCGAAATAGGTATACCCAAGTAATTAATGTCGGCACGAATTTGACTATCTAATAATGCCCGGCTTGAATCGTAAAGTAGATACCCTCCCGTTTGTACACTCATAATATCGTCATCAATACTCTGCGCATTCATGGCAACAATTATCTCTGATTTACCACCTCGCCTGCCTAGATAGTTTTTTTCAGAAATTCGAACTTCATACCATGTCGGCATGCCTTGAATATTTGATGGAAAGATGTTTTTAGCACTTACGGGAATGCCCATACGTAAAATAGCTTTAGCAAACATGTTGTTAGCACTAGCAGAGCCAGTGCCATTAGTATTAGCAAAACGCACTACAAATTCATTTATCAGTAGTTTGTCAGTGATCTTACTATTTACCTCAATTTCAGTATTTTTTGCTGCATTTGTCATAAATTTCACCTGCTAACTTCGGCTATTTTATCGTGGCATTAATATGATTAATTGTTAATTTTTTCATATCCCAGGCACCTGTTGGGCAACGCTCAGCACACAAGCCACAGTGCAAGCACACGTCCTCATCTTTAACCATTATATGACCTGTTCTTAATGGCGCAGACACGAGCAAGCTTTGCTCTTCGTTTAATTCAGGCACATGAAACTGCTTAACCATTTGTTCGTCATCAACTTGCTCTTCAACAAAGTTGATACAGTCCATTGGGCAAACATCTTCGCAGGCAGAGCATTCTATACAGGTGCTTTCGGTAAACACCGTATGCACATCACAGTTCAAACAACGACTGGCCTCAGCTAACGCTAGCTTTTCATCAAAGCCTAACTCAACTTCAGCTGATAAGGTTTTAACCGCTTCATCCCATGAAATATGCGGTACAAGATTACGTACTTGATGATCAATACCACTTTGATAACTCCATTCATGAATACCCATTTTTTGGCTAACTAAATTAAAACTGGTATCAGATCTGTCTTCGATGGG
Organism: uncultured Colwellia sp.; assembly: GCA_913062815.1. Taxonomy (GTDB): domain Bacteria; phylum Pseudomonadota; class Gammaproteobacteria; order Enterobacterales; family Alteromonadaceae; genus Colwellia. Next base: position 96,434 of record CAJXWZ010000008.1, read on the forward strand.
ATCTGCGTTCTGACAATATAAATCGATGGAAATAGCAACTTGATGACCATTAGCCACGGCTGAAATAATATTTTTCGGGCCAAAGGCGGCATCGCCACCAAAAAACACATCCGGCAAACTCGACTGTAATGACTGACTTTTTACTTTTGGGTTGCCCCATTGGTTAAACTTAATACCAATATCACGCTCTATCCATTCAAAAGCAGTATCTTGACCAACCGCCACTAGGACTTGATCGCACTCCACCAGTAAGGTTTCTCCCGTTGCTTGTAAACTGCGATTGCCCGCCTTGTCATATACGGATTCAACTTGCTCAAACAACACAGCAACTAACTGGCCATTTTCAATTTTATATTCCAATGGATTATAGTTAGGCATAATAGTTATCCCTTCTGCCGCAGCATCTTCCTTTTCCCAAGGAGAGGCTTTCATCGCAGCAAAACTTGAGCGTACTAACACGGTAACTTCTTCTGCGCCAAGTCGTTTGGCGGTTCGGCAACAGTCCATTGCAGTATTGCCACCACCTAACACCACCACCCTTTTAGGCGCTGGATTTTCATCCTCGTACTTAAGGTGCTCAAACGAGACTTTTGCCAGCCAATTAATGCCTGTATCTATTTGCGGATGAGTTGCATTGCAGTCGAGTTGATCGTGTCCTGGAATTTTTAACCATCGACCATTGGGCGCCCCCGTACCGACAAATATCGCATCAAAGTTTGCTTGTAATAATTTATCTAAAGAGGTAATTTCTTCGCCAAAATGACACTCTAAACCCATATTGATAATATAGTTCAGCTCTTCATCTAATACGGTTTCTGGCAGACGAAAAGCGGGTATTTGGCTACGCATCATACCGCCTGCTTTAGCATCTCGTTCAAACATGACTACATCGTAACCCAAGGGCAATAGGTCTCTCGCAACCGTCATTGACGCAGGGCCTGCGCCAATTAACGCAATACGTTTACCATTTTTTTTATGAGGGATTTTCGGGAGAAAAGCACTGATATCGTCTTTATTATCAGCTGCGACACGTTTCAATCGGCAAATAGCGACAGGAGTTTCTTCAACCCTTGCTCGACGACAAGCAGGCTCGCACGGCCTGTCACAGACTCTACCTAGAATCCCTGGAAAAACATTAGATTCCCAGTTAACTAAGTATGCTTCGGTATAGCGTTTTTCAGCAATTAGGCGGATATACTCAGGCACAGGAGTATGGGCAGGACAAGCTTGCTGACAGTCAACCACGTTAAGAAAGTGCTGGTAATTATCAGTATCAGTTTTCTTCAAAGTGTACTCCTTTAAATAAAATGATTTAAAAAGTATTTACTCGAATATCTACTGCTTTTTTATTGTTCTATTCTTAATTTAGACTATTTAGCTTACCTTGTTAATAAATAAATTGATTTAATACCTTAGTGCCATTTTTCGAAGTAAATTTTGGCTTGCTCTGTAACTTTTGGTGCCAACAATACGGTTGAAATCATTGTTGGAATAGCCATTAAGGCGTACATAATATCAATTAAATTAATGACTAATGCTAAAGAGGACACCGCACCTACGATGATCAAGCACAAATAAAACCAAACATAGGCTTGTTCAAATTTTTTCCCTAATAAGAATTCTGCACATTTACTACCATAATACCAAAAAGTTAATACGGTACTGGTACTGAGAAAAAACACCACTAAAGTTAGTAAATATCCGCCAACATTGGGAAAAGCTTGCTCAAAAACTTGTGCAGTTAAACTCACCCCTGTTAATTGTAAATCTCCTACATCGGTCACTAAAATAGCTAATGCTGTACAAGTACAAACGATCAAAGTATCAACAATCGGGCCTAGTGTAGCAACCAAGCCTTCGCGGGTAGGTTCGTTGGTTTTGGCGGCGCCATGAGCCATTGATTCAGTACCTATGCCGGCCTCATTAGAAAAGGCCCCTCGTTGCACACCAACTAAAACCACTGAGCCAATAAACCCACCCGCTACAGAGTTACTAGTAAATGCCCCGATAAAGATAGAAGCGAATGCACTTGGAATAGCGGATAAATTTAATAGTAATACACCTAAGGTTAACAAGAAGTAGCAAATCACCATTACTGGTATAACTCGACTGGTTATTTTTGCTAAACGCTCAAGCTTGCCCAAGACAATGTAGGTAATTAAAAAGCAAAGTAGCAAACCAGTAATTAAGTCAAAAGTAAAATGACTATTAGCCGTTGCCATGCCATGAGGAATGGCGATAAAGTCACGCAATACTTGCACTAATTGATTAATTTGAAAAATTGGCAATGCACCAAACATACCGCCTAAACAAAATAACCATGCTAATGGCAGCCATTTTTTTCCTAGTCCTTCACGAATAACGTACATTGGCCCACCTTGAATACGGCCACTGCGATCTAAACCACGATATTTTACTGCCAAGGTTGCCGTATAAAATTTAGTTGCAATGCCAACAAGTGCTGTTATCCACATCCAAAAAACTGCACCAGCACCACCTATAGTGATAGCGACAGCCACCCCAGCAATATTTCCTAAGCCTAATGTACCGGATAAAGCGACCATCAGGGCTTGAAAGTGCGTCAAATCGCCTTGTGCTTTGTCTTCTTTTGATAGTTTACCTGAGGTGATGTCGACGGCATGCTTCAAATATCGGTAAGGGAGAAAACGACTATGAAAGACAAAAAACAGTCCTCCCCCTACCAACAAAATAACTAAAGGTAATCCCCACATAAACGCGGCTATTTGTCCTAAGGTGTTGGTTAATTCAGTCATAATTTTATTATTATTCTTTTCAATGAATGGAGTATTAGGCTAACAACAGACTGGCTTCTATTTTATGGTATTCATCCGCAGCATTAATCAACGAATTAGCAGTTAAATTCGGTACGCCATAAACTTGGGTATTAACATTAAATTCAGCTTTAATATGACTTAGTAACAAATCGAAATCACCATCGCCAGAAAGTAACACTATGGTATCAATATGCTCTTTTGCTGCAGCTTCCATAACGTCTATGGTAATGCCTACATCCCAATCACCTTTGGCTGAGCCATCACTACGTTGAATATATGGTTTTAACTTAACATTGAAGCCAATATGTTTCAGTGCCTTTTGAAATTTATGCTGTTGATCATCGCTGCGTTGAATCGCATAAGCATTCGCTACAACGATATCTCCTTGAGCCATAAGCTCTTGCCAGAGCAAACGATAATTAAATTGTCGTTGATAAGTATCTCTCGTGGTGTAATAAATGTTTTGTACATCAACAAAAACAGCAATTTTTCGCAAAATACTTCCTTTTTTATACTTTAGTCGTAATCGGTATGTGTTTGTTCAAAAAACAAGCGAAATTACTTTGTAAACACTTGTGACAGTCGTTAGATAACGGTAAAATGTTTACAAAATAATAACAAATCTATGCGTAGTTTAGGGATAAAGTATGTCTTTCGACGAAAACTATCAAGTTACTTCTAACTTTAGCGAACTGACCCATGACTTTTTGTCTAGCCATTTAATTGCGCCAACGCCGGTAAACTACGCCGTAGTTTACCTTTATATAAGTAATGAAAATGAATTACTGTGTGCAGCTATAGATAAAAGATTACAACAAGGTGAATTAATTACCGCTGACTTTATGGCGCAATTATTCGAACGTTTTGTCTCTTTTAGTCAAGAAGTTGAAAGCAAGATCTTGTCACCGTTTAAAGAAACATTAAATAAAACATTAGAAAAAATAAGCCATCAAGTCAGTAATGAGGTTAAGGCGAGCAACAGCTTACAAAAATTAGACAAAATTCTAACTAACACTGAACACCATAAATCTTTAGAGCAAATTGTTGGCTACTTATTTAACACTATAAATAATAGTAAAGCTCAACACCAAGCATTATCAAAAGAACTAACGTTGACTCAACAAGAGATTAATCACCTTAAGAATAAACTTGAATCGTCAAGGCAAGAAGCACTAGTTGATTCCCTTACAGGTTTGTTAAACCGTAGAGGCTGCGATAGTAAATTACAAAACATTAACTTTAATAATACCCATTCGACTTTAGCAATTGACATCGATCATTTTAAAAATATCAATGATAAATTTGGTCATTTTGTTGGTGATAAAGTTATACAACGCATAGCCAAAACTATTCAAAGCCATATTAGCGAACATGATTTAGCCGTGCGTTTTGGTGGCGAAGAGTTTATGGTTATTATGACCAATAAAGCAGTGACTGAAGCCAAAGTAATTGCGGAAAATATTCGTGTTTCTATCGAAAACTTAAAGCTAGTTCAGAGGGAAAGCAATACCACATTACCCCCTATATCTGTCTCTATAGGTATTGCCCAAAACAATAATATGACAAACTGGACAACCTTGTTTGAACACGCTGACAATGCATTATATCAAGCAAAAAACTCTGGTAGAAACTGCTGTATTTGTGCCTAAGTGTCAATCATTCCCAAAGAATAAAAGCGTCAATTTTGAAGTAACTCTGCTTAAATGCTAAACTGCGTTTTTTGTCTCTTTTACACGGTTAATCATAACTAACATGTTTTCTGTATTGCGCACTTTCTTTTATTTCTTGTTAAAACTGCCATTGCGTTTATTAGTTCGCAGTAAAATTGTTTTAGATGCACAAACACCCGTAGAAACATCGTCTCGGCCGATTTTTTATATTGTTAGCCATCAATCGGCCAGTGATTTATTAGCACTGCAGAGAGCCTGTAAAAAGCAAGACTTACCTGATCCGCTTAGTAAAGTTAGCATTAACGATAAATCATTTGACCGAACACTTTGTTTAGCAAAACCTACTTCTGTATGGGGTTTAAAACGTGGCAATACCAAAGCACTTCAACAAGGGCTTGAAGTACTCAACCAGCATCACCTTGATAAAGAGCTTGATGCGCAACTTATTCCCGTTAATCACATATGGGGCCGTGTACCTACTCAAGAGAAAAATAAGGCTAACGTTTCTTCTTTATTAGCAGAGCAAGCGGCCCCTACTTGGCTGCAAAAACTATTTATTGTTTTATTTTTAGGCCGCGATAACCTAATACGCTACAGCCAAGCACTTTCTTTAAGAAACATGTCTGACAATCACGGTAACGACGAAGCAACTGCGCATAAATTACTTCGTGTGGCGCGTTTTCATTTTCACCGTCAAAATATTGCAGCTAAAGGACCACGCCTTATTCATCGCCAGCAAATGTTTACCGCACTGTTTGCCAACCCTTCCGTTAAACGCATCATAAAAGACGAAGCCAAAAGTAAAAACATCAGTACCGATAAAGTCAAAAAACAAGCCCAAAGTATGATGGAAGAAATTGCCGGTGATTACAGTGTTTCGCTAGTGCGTTTAAGTGATCGAGTTTTACGATGGCTATGGGCTAGGTTATACAAAGATATTAAAGTAAATAACTCTCAAGTATTGAGAGAGTTAGCACATGATGGCCACGAAATTATTTATGTACCATGCCACCGTAGTCATATGGATTACTTGTTACTAACCTATATTATCTTACAAGAAGGGCTAGTCATTCCTCGCATAGCGGCCGGTATAAACTTAAACTTTTGGCCTGCGGGACCCATCTTTAGAAAAGGTGGCGCATTCTTTATTAGAAGAAGCTTTGCCGGCAATCGTTTGTATTCGACAATTTTTCGTGAATATCTAGGGTTATTATTTGAGCGCGGATACTCGGTAAAATATTACACCGAAGGTGGCCGTAGCCGTACAGGTAGATTGTTAAACCCTAAAACCGGCATGCTTGCCATGACCATTCAAAGTCTTTTACGCGGTATAGATCGCCCTCTTACACTAGTTCCCGTATATTTAGGATACGAACACGTGATGGAAGTTGGTACTTATCATAAAGAACTCAGTGGCAGCGAAAAGAAGAAAGAATCAATTTTTGGTGTGTTAAAAGCCATTAAAAATTTGCGCAACTACGGTAATGGTTATGTAAATTTTGGTGAGCCAATTAACATTAATAGTTTTCTTAATGAAAAAGTACCTGACTGGAAAGCGGCCATTAGCCCTATTGATCCGCAAAAACCGAATTGGTTAACGCCAACCGTAAATGATATGGCACATCAAGTAATGTTGGGAATTAATCAATGTGCAGCACTTAATGGTGTTGCCTTAGTTGCGCTTATTTTACATGCCAGCGAAAACAAAGCTTTAGCTAAATCAAATTTAGAAAATCATTTAGATTTTTTCCTTAATATTCAACGCAATGCTCCTTACAGCCCGCAAATAACCATACCAGAGGAAAACGGCGCCGCTTTACTTGAACATGTTATTTCACTCAACAAAGTAACTGTGTCAGAAGACAGTTTCGGTACGATTATCTCATTAAATAAATCAGCCAGCTTAGAGATGCGTTATTATCGCAACAATATCTTGCATACCTACACATTAATGGCATTAGTTTGTAAGTTACTCACACACAACAGCAAAATACCGCACGAACAACTAACCTTACAAACGATAAATATATTAACTACTTTAAAAGATGATTTGTTCTTGTGGCAATCGCCTGAGCAAATCTCTCAACAAGTAGCGCAAGTATTAACTGCGCTTGAGCGCTTAGATATTGCAAAGCAAACCAAAGCGCATTTTTGGTCATTAACCGATAATACTCAACTACTTAATCATGTACACTTAATGGCTGAATGTGTAGATGAAAGTCTACAGAGGTTGGCTATTATTACCTCTTTAGTCACTCGATTAGCACCGCTTTCAAGACGTGAATTAGAAGAAAAGGTTGTGGCTATTGCGAAGCGCCTGTCGGTATTAAACAATATCACAGCGCCTGAATTTATCGATAAAAAAGCGCAAGCCACCTTGATAAACACGTTACGAGAGTTAGGGTACATACAACTTAACGAAGAAGGCTTACTGATGATAAGCGAAACTATGCCTAAGCTTAAAACGTCAGTTACCAATCTAGTTTCTATTGAGGTTTTACAGAGTATTGCTAGATAATATTTAAGTGTAAACGATAAACGTACGTGTTTATCGTTTACTTAACCGAACTATTTAGCGATAGAAGCCAATTCAACTGATACTTGCTCAACGCCTTGTTTAGCAATTCTTTTACTTAACTCTGCTTGTTTACTGCTAAGCAATGAAATACCTTCGACTACCATATCAAACGCTTTCCATTCACCTGTTTTTTTGTTTCTTCGCATTTTAAAAATCACATCAATAGTTGGCTTATTTATATCTACTATTTGTGTTTTAATGGCAACAATCTTCTTACCTTCAACCGATTTTTCAGGTTCAAAAATTACTTGCTGATTCTTATATTGCATCAAGGCTGTTGAATAAGTTCTCGCCAAATAATTGCGCATCGAGCCTACAAATTTAGCGCGCTGTTCTTTCGTGGTTTTACGTAAGTGCTTACCCAAAATACGGTATGAGGCATATTTATAGTCTATTGAAGGCATAAGCTCTTCTTCCACAATGTTTTGCATAAGCGCAGGAAACTTTTTAATTTCTTGCTGATTGGCAGCAATACGGCCAAATAATTTTGTACCTACATTTTCTAACACAACATATGGCGAAGTTGAAACATTTTCAGCTGACAAAACTGAAAAGGAGAACAACATAAAAAATGTCAGAATTAACGTTACAATGCGCTGCATTTTATACACTCCCAGAATAATAATTTTAACGAATACGATTGTTTAAAACTGCAAACCGACCGTTCGGTTTGCTTTGATGAAAGAATAATAGCACCGACCGGTCGGTTTGTAACCTATTTTCTTTATAAGGAAAGTATTTAACTAAGATCTGTTAGTGCTAAGCTACTTTTTTAATGAACGGATGTATAGACAAAGCTCTGTGATAACTTGCTGAAATAATTCTTTATTTCGTGAACTTTTGGTTAGAGAAGTGGCGCCATGGAAGGTAGCAACAATAAAGTAAGCCACTTGATTAAATTTCAAATTTGGACGTAAATCACCTTCAACTTTAAGCAAAGCTTCAGCAATCAGTTCATTTAACTTTTGCTGCATTGATAAAATACGCAAACGGAAACCTTCATCAACATTGGCCATTTCTTCGCACAGATTATTTAATGGGCAGCCACAAACCGCTTCACTACACACCATAGACTCACACATTGTCACGAAGAAATCGCATAAGCCTTCAATAGGATCATCTTGCGAAAGCGCTGGTTGCCATGTGCCTAAAAACATAGGTACAAAATTTTCTTCAAATACCGCATAACCTAATTCGAGCTTATTAGTGAAATGATAATACAGGGCACCTTTAGATATACCACAACGGCATAATATGGTTGATAAACTAGTGGCTTGAAAACCATGTTGATGAATTTCATCGGCGGCTATATCTAGAATTTTTTGACGGGTTTGTTCTGCATCACTCATGTCTACTGCTCTATTGTGTAACGAAAGTTTTCAAGTGAACAATAACAAACCGATCGGTTTGTTGCAAGTTTGATGATAATTTAGGGTAAGTACTCATTGATCATTCCAATATAAAACTAGAACGCTTCTAATAAAGCTGGATCGACTTTAGGATTGATTTATTCTCTGAAGGCCTTATGGACTTAGGTGATTTTGTAAGGGGTGTTGAAGTCATAGGTAACCCAAACGTCCAATATAAAAAGGCATGTTAATAACGTTGTTTTGTTAATGGTGTGCAGTTTGCTTTCTTATATGAGTATAGAAAACTTTTATATATTCTCTAATTTTGGTAGATATCTTCCCGGTTGTTTCTATACTAAATACAAGTAGGGTTAAGGATGAATACTGATGGTTAGTGCTAATATGTTAGCAAGGCAGGCAATATACACTTCAACACATGAAGTATATGGATTTGAGCTTTTTTATCGAAATGATGATGACTTTATTGATGTCTTTAACCGTAACATGAATGGCATCTGTGACTTTACTGCAACTTCTGAACTCTTAGCTAATTTATGTACCTGTGCCTTAGAAGAGAATTTAAATGGTAAAGGGCTATTATTTATTAAGTTAGACGAGGCATTTATCACCTCTGATATGTTCTTTCCTGATCAAGCACACAACATTGTTTTTGAAATATTAGACTCAGTACCTCCGACAACAGATGTATTAAATGCCATAAGTATAATGCACAAAAAGGGCTTTAAATTTGCCCTTGATGAGTATGCCTTTGAAGCGAGTAAAGCGCCTTTTATACCCTTTGTATCCTTTTTAAAAATTAATACACTAGCTGTATCGTTAGAAACAATTAAAGAAGGTGTTAATCGGTTAGAAAATGCATCAATGACGCTATTAGGCTATAACGTAGAAAAAGGTAGTTGTTTTGATAGTTGTTATGAAATGGGCTTTCACCTTTTCCAAGGGTATTATTTAGAAAGTCCTATTATGATACAGGGGAAAAAAATATCAACAAATAGGCAAACGGCCTTAAGACTAATGGCTACCCTTTGCAAAGAAGATGTAAGCGTTGATGAAGTCGCTGAAGTAGTATCTAGCGATCCTAGAATTATCTACAAAATACTAAAACTTATTAATTGTCCGCTTTACCCTTTTAAAAGAGAAATAGTAAACATAAAAGAGGCGATAGTGATGTTGGGGCTGGAAACCATTAGACAATGGACATTAACATTATTGCTTTCATCTGAATCTGAACAACCTCAAGAATTATTCAGAACATTGTTGGTACGAGCCAAAACTTGCGAATTATATGCCGAAAATATAACAAACGTGCGTAAGTCTGACTATTTTACTTTAGGTATATTTTCTGGAATTGAAGCCATATTAGGCATTGAATTGAACGTTCTGTTATCTGAAATTAAACTCGCGTTACCAACAAGAACATTATTAGTTAATCAGCTTAACAACGATGATAGCCTGTTAAATATTGTTAAAGCAGTAGAACGCGATGACATCAGAAAATTTTCACAATTACCTGAACAGATGTTACCTCAAATTAAGGCTTGTTTTTCCCAAGGAATAAAGTGGGCAGATGAATTAATGGAACAGCTCGTTTAACAGCTTTTTTTCAAGTCCGTTAATCACCTACAAGAGAGCATTCAGCCTAGGTACATACTCCTTCAAGGCGAACTTTGGTGACTATATTATAAATACAAATACCAAGTACAATGAATACGAGCAAATAGTGACTGTTCGTTATTTGTTACTTCATTTGGTACTTTGAATTCATACGAACACACTTACTTGAATTCTCGCTTCGGTACAAAGCAATCGTAAGCAAAACTCCCTGATAAGATAACTTTGTGCACATCAACCTCAAATAATTTGCCATATATTTTCTAACGAATAGTTATGATTAAATCGACTTCAATCTCAGGTAAATAATGTAAAATTTCATCCTTACGGTTTTTTACATATTAGCCACATTCTTTAAACATTTAATTATATAGTTGTTCGCTATATTGGTTGCAAGAATAAAAGAATACATAAGGATATACTTTGAAAAAATTAACTCTACTCCTATCAGTTTTATCTCTCAACTGCCTTGCAGAAGATAACATTCAAGAAACACAATATTCTGTTGGTGTTGGAATGGGTGCTTTATACAGTGGAATAGGGGCAAATTTCTCATTAGTTTCAGAAAGTGATATGAAATATATATCTGCAGGTTGTACGAAGTACAGTTCATTAAATGGTGCTGCTTGTGGCTTTGGCGTTGGCTGGATAAAAACTGATTTATTTGACCTAAATTCAAATAAGCATGGTTTAGGTGTTTATGCTAGCCAAGTAGACCATGAAAACCGGGGGACATTAGAGAACAATCATTATAGATTTCATGATAATGATGTATATGGTGTAGGGATAAGTTATACATATTTTATGAATGGTATCGACCATTCCGGTACAACACTTGGTGTATCTTTTCATGCCACAAATGCTGAATTCGAGGGTAAATATGGTGGTTTCTTTCAAATAGGTTACCAGTTTTAGTGCGCTATTTGTGTACTTAAGGAAAAGTATCGTTAGCCTTGTTTCATCCATTAACAAAGGCATTATCTCAACAAAATCTAATCAAAATCTCATCTTATAAAAAATTAGTAACCTCTTAAAAGTGGTCTTAGTTATCGTTAAAGTCACTTGCCCTCATGGCTGCATTAGCGGCAGGTCGCCACTTAAGGGTTGTAGCTGTTACTTCCGTATTACGCAGCAAGGTGATCTTAAATATTGCTGATTGAGTCTCAGATACTATGAGTGAAAAGTCGTCGCTTCAGAAAAGTGATTTTGGTGTTGTCCCTTTAAAATAAACAACCGTAAAATGAGGCTAATCTCTATCATGCTGCGCAGTCAAAAACTTATGGTCATTTTCTTTACTAGGCATCATGCAACTATCGTATTGTCCAAATAGCGAATAACGATTTAAGGCTATTCGATCATAAAGCCAATTTCTTATTCCCTTAGGGATTACTTTGCATACGTATAATATACGCCATGGGAGTCCGAGTTTATTTACGACATGTAAAAATGCATCACTTTTATCAAAATATCGGTTACCTTCTATATATAACATGGTATCAAAGTGATCTGTTGGCATATTAAAATGCTTAAGTATGCTCTGGCCCTCAGGTGATTGTACGCTACATAGTTTAAAGCGCTGTCTGTTGTCATATTTAATGATGAATTTGCTCCAAGCATTACAAAGCTTGCAGACACCATCAAATAAAATCACACAGTCATTCACATCTACGTTAGGAGGATATTTTTCAATGGTCATATCTGCTCCTTTTTGTGCTCATTTTGTAATTCGTTCTTTAATTCGACAAGTAAAATTAAGCTAAAGCCGATTAAGGCAATATTGGTGGTAACGGGATTAAATGCTTCAATAAGTAGTTGAGGCTGCAATATTGCCACAAAACATAATAAGCCAGAAAGCCCGATAATGTTTAATAAAACTAGCGTTTTATTACGATAAAAAATAAAGAATAAAATTCCGAAAATAACCTCTCCAACACCCGCTGATTTAGTCACTAAATAAGAAAGCTCATTCGATAAACCAATGCTCGCAGTCATGGCTTTTTCTAATGGTGCAATATGCACCAGTTTTGGAAAAATTCCATGATATAGCCAACTAAATGAAATGATGAATCTTGCAATTTGTATGGATGACAAGGTTTACCTCGTTATTATTAGCTAACGTTAATTATTTAAATGCTTTGATTGGGGAGGAAGTTATATCACTATAATCACCCGCGATATAAACATGGCCAATCAAAACAAGGATGGCGAGGTTTTGGCTGTCAACCCAAAGAGTTGTAACCAAAACTCGCATCAATACATAAGAGCACTATATGCTGACTAATTTACTGAGAAAAGATAAATGCAACGTTACTTTTCTTCTAGTTGTTTAGGGAGTTTACTACGCCAATAGCCTTGTTTTCCAATCGCTTTCCATGCCCATTTTATCCAGCCCAAGAAAGCGAAGCTTAACCAGATCACCCAAATCAACATTATGCCTTTATAGAAAATTGTTGAAATGCTCAATACAGAGACATTAGGTAACAAGCCACTGGTTTTATCAGAAAACCATTGTAAATGATTACCATATGAATGGTTGCCCTCTATACCCATGCTAGGTGAACTCAATAAGCTGATAGGCACCACTGAAAGTAGCGAAACAATTGCCACTATTGATAAAACATACAATGCCAATTGTGAGGTGTTATACGATAACCGGCTCAACTCTTTCGGGCGATAATTACTCGCGGTTAACGACGCAAACCAAACCGCGATTAGCATCAATATCCCCCAGTTGCTTAAACTTAAGCCGAAACCTAGTACAATCCAACTTAGTGTATTCAAGGGGGAAAAGGTCACTCTTGAGACTAATAAGGCTATTAAAATAAAAGCTAATAATTCACCCCAATAGAGCACTGCTGGCCCAAGTAAGGGGCCGTTGGCCCATAATACCCATCGTTGCTGGCTTAGGTTTATGATACTGGTAATATTACTCGCAGGCGCATTCAAATTTATTTCAGGAGCTGACAGTAGTAGCTGCTCTGAAACATTCGCACGCATCATAATGTTCACATTATGTTTACCAGGTAGCACAGGAATAGCCAGTTTTCCGTCTTCTAATTGCAGATTAACTAATTTACCATCCGTGCTGATTTCTTTTAACTGATAACTTATTGGGAGCCTGATAACATGTTCACCACCACGAGTACTTCTATAATCAAAAGACAAGTTTAATTTTGAGGTACGTGCACCTTGATCAATGGTGTAATTAACTGAATCAATGGCTAAAACGTCACCTTCAACAGCTTTTGGTCTAGTAATAGCTAGCGCTAAACTTTCTCCGGGGTACGGGTAAAACGAATAAGTAAAATAATCGCTATTATTCTGTCCATCCAAGATAATCGGTAATCCTGATACTTTCGCATGCCATGACGGACTAAAAATCACCTGCCATTGCTCTATCGTTGGCTGTTCAGTTTTAGCGTGTAAGGTCAGTAACTGTTGTCGTTCAATGGTTGAACTCCAGCTAAATTCAACTTCGCCAGCAGGTATTGTTACGTCAACTTGCTCATTTTCGACAATAATATTTGCGCTTGTAATTTTCTCACCCGATAGGGTCGGGATTGTTACATTAATTGAGCCGTTACTTGGTGCTATCCGTGTTACTGTGGTGTATACCGTCCATAACTGATCTATAGATAATCTTCTGGTTACTTTAACAAACAGTTGCGTATTATAGCGAGTAGATACCTGTCCATCGCCATTTTGCTTTTTCATTGTTGCTAAAAACTCTAACGTATTTCCAGTTAGGCTATTGGCTTGGCTGCCAACAACCTCCCATGCATCTGCAGGGAATATTTTCACATGCTTTGGTTTATCCTTAAACTCAAGTTGAAATACATCAACAGGCGCTACCTGCCCTTCTACGGTAATCTTAGATATGCCTTTGGCAATAGGAATATATATCCAACCTTTGTTTTTAAACAAACTTGCGATTTTTTCACCATTTATTAATAACTTTTCTGGGCGCCAAAATTCAGATCTAGGGATAGCCAACGCGGTATCAGCATTAGCATGAACTGACATATCTAACGTTATTGACCCTGCATCAGTGCTGACCAGCAAACTATTTATTGCGGCACAATCAGGCACACACAACGGCGCTTCAGTCACCCTTGTCTTTAACTCCTCCAACAAAAATTTGGCCGGAAAATCCAAGGCTTCAACGTTAGGAGAATAACTAGGCAGTAAAATAATTAACGCCAATACGCTTGATGCTGCCTTTGGTTGAAATTTAGTAAAGGCGTGACGAATCACTTCTTTTAATACCAGGTATAACCATAATAAGGTTAAAAGTATTCCCAATATTTTAATGACTTGATAGCTTGTTTTCGATAAAACAATCACATCGAATACTTGATCTTTCGCAACGGGGCTGTGCCATTCCACTTGATAACTATGCCATTGCCAATTGGGAATCCCCGAACCGGCTTGAATTAAAGCATCAGATTGATATCGCTCCATCATTAGTTCTACGGCTTTGTTACGACTGCCTGAAACTTGTATTCTTTCGAGTCCTTGCTCTTGCGCCAACGCATAAGAAGCCTTTTCTTTACGCTGATTGATTGATTCTGTCACAATATTTTGTTGTGCTGGTGAGAAATCATTAAAACGTGCTATTGATGATTCTCTTGATTCCAGTTGAGGGTGTATTACCGTACGTAATTGCAGTGCTGAAAATAGTAATATTGCCCCTATTGCAACTGCTACACTCATCACCCAATAAACTTTGACCATTGCTTTTATGCGCTCAAATGGTTGATGTTTCTTGATCGCTATGGCTAATAATAAATTTATAATAGCGACCACTGGCGCACTACCTTCTTGATAAATAAATAACAGCATTAACGCTGTAGCAACACCGGCGGTAAAATTAATCAATCGACTCGCTATTAGCGAAGACAATAAAACAATAAAACTTGCCCAGATAGACCAACTTGCCCACCAACTGTTTGACACGCTGTCAGCGCCGAATACCGCAAATAATTTATGACCTGGAGGAAGGTTTAGTTGCACCGAGACCTGTTCAAAATCATTATTCCAGCCGGTAACAGGTAATTCTTGCTCAGCATTGATAAGCCCTCTCGCTCGAATGTTGACTTGTGGGTAACGATTTTCAATCCCTCTCTCGTCTTGTTCTTTTGTAGTAATTAATACTGAGCCATCTTGGTCTTCCGCTGATTCTAATAAATAGGGTGACTTCATACTTAATCGCCAATCATTTATCATTGCGCCATTGATATTATCGTTAAAGGTATATGATGAATTATCGAATGAAAGCCATAAGGTACGATTCAAACTTAATTGATTTTCTAAATGTAAGGGTTTACCTCTATGTTGAATACCATAACTGAGCGTGTCACTCGTATTGACTAAATAACTAGGTAACTTATACCAAGAGCGGGGCATATCTGCTTGACTACTATCCACCATTTTCGCGCCATCAATTCTACCTAAGCGTAAATTTTCATGGCCTTTAAAGACCCAAATCTCATCTTTTGGCCAATAATGTGATTGTTCAGGCCTGCTCCACGTCAATAAGGTAGGTTGCGCATAGGCGTGAACTTTTATTTTCCAACTACCTGGCTTTAATTTCGCGTGTAGTATCCCGTCACCATCTAAAAAAGACGAAACTTTTGATTCAATCCCAATAAGACCAAAGCCATCAGGTAAAAGTTTGCCTAACTTTACTTCTCTCATTTTCCCCGACACATGGATACTAATATAGGTCTCAAGCTTTAGATAAGCGCCATCGGAAATACGTCGAGCAACTGCTATATCAATTGAATCTTGCTTTTCTTGGCTAGGCTCAAATTCTTGCAGCCATAAATCATCATGTTCTATCTTAGGAAAGGCAATGACTTTGTCATTAATCGTCATGCTAACAAAGGCATACTGTTCAGGAATAGAAAGACTCTCTGGAATTTTTTGCCATTCAAATTTCCCCTCTATCAAATACGAGCCCTGCTCTAGTTCAATCGCAGGTTTACCTTGATGATTAAATACCGGAAGTGCTCTTTTATTTACGGTCACAAATAGCGGCCAGTTATGCTTATTTCCGGGCAAAGGGATAACGCTTTTAGTTAATACTTGCCAAGATTGCTTAAATTTCGCTGAACGGTCTTTGATGTCTAACGACAACGTACTCGGCCAAGCGCAAATATGATTTCGCTTGTCTGAATAGTTAGTGTTATTGATGAAGGGGCATGATAATTTTTCGTTACCTTTTAATACCCATGGCACC
Source organism: uncultured Colwellia sp. (assembly GCA_913062815.1). Taxonomy (GTDB): domain Bacteria; phylum Pseudomonadota; class Gammaproteobacteria; order Enterobacterales; family Alteromonadaceae; genus Colwellia. The sequence goes on from CAJXWZ010000008.1 coordinate 112,699, forward strand.
CAGGGTGTTAAAGACTCGGGTATGGGGTTTTGCGCAAAAAGTGAAAATGAGGTCAAAAATAATAGGCAAGAAAAAACACTGATGGTTATTTTAGTTTTTTTCACTGTTAACTCCTTGTGAACTTTTCTTTATTCTGCCCTTAAGGTAATCGATAAAGCAACTATTTTCATTTAGTTTGATCTTATCCTAACAATATAGATACTTAAGCATTGCTTAATGTTTGCATTTATATGCTAAATTAGTCACCCTTTGATGAATATCTGTCGTTATAAAAACACGTAGAACACCAATATATGGAAGTTAAATTTGCTGAATATCGCTTTTTACGCGATCAACTCACCTTATATAAACATAAAGAAATCGTCCCCCTTAAGCACACTCAAGCGCTTTTACTAGATTTCTTTTTAACAGATCCAACCAGCGTTCATAGCAAAGATGCCATTATGAATGCGGTTTGGAAAGATAAAGTTGTGTCTGAGCAAGTCGTGTTTCAAACGATTAGTCAATTGAGGTCTTTATTTGGCTCAGGTGCGATTAAAACCTATTCTAAAAAAGGTTATAAGTGGCAAATAGCAATAACAGTAGAAGCATCTTTACCCAACACATCTACACAATTAGTTGTTGAGCAGGCAACGCCTAAATTAGCTAGTGCCCCACCTTGGTTGCTTTATGTTTTTTTAGCTTTTATGGCAATAGCTGGATATCTATTTCTATTTCCTGTTGAAGATGAGAAAGTCGCTTTGCGCCTGGTTCACAATGTTGAGTCAACAAGCTCTAACCACCAGACACTAACTGAATTAACTAAGCAGACAGTAATTTCCCATGGTAAGTTTACGCTTAAATTAAGCCCTGAAAATCACTCGGCCAGACAGTCATTTGCCGCGCCACATTTAGCTTGGCAAAAAGCGAATGTACCCGCAGGACAATGGTTGTTATGGACTGAGACTTTTAGCTCTCCTAAGGGAATATTCTTAAATTATGGCTTATCCAATGAAGCTATCTATTGGCATGGTTACCTTTACGCAAAAACGAATAAGCAACTTGCACAAAAATTATCTGACCGTTTAATGCAACTGAATACACTCGGTTTATTTGCACCAAACAAACACAAATTAGATATTAGTGTAATGACATCAATGGCAGCAATTGCCCCTAATGATCCCGATGTATTATTACTTTTAGCAAATTATTACTTTGATGTTCAGCAATTTGAAGTCGCTATGACTTATGCTAAAAAACTGACTAATCTAGATTCTTCATACGGTTTTATTCCCTACAAAGCGAAGGCATTATGGTTAACCGCAGAAATATACAAAAGACGCCATAAATATCAATTGGCAAGCAATAGTTTACTTGAAATGTCGACAACATTGGCAAACACGCCTTTGTGGGCTTTAAAATATGAGCACATTCACGCTAGCTCATGGCTAGCAAAAGCGAAGGGCGATTTTGCTGCTATGTTCACCATGTTAGATGAAGGCCTTGAATTTGGCCTCAAACATACTGATGCACTTATGTTGTTTGAATTGCACATTACCTATTCAATATTGGCTAAAAAAGCGGGTGACGATCACAAAAAATATGCTCACCTCAATGCTGCGCAATCTTTACTACTCAAACATAAGTTGGATGAATCGAACTTTGCTGTTGTTTACTTGCATTTCGCCCTATTTACTCAAAATAAAGCTAAAGAATTACCCTATTTAGAGAAAATTCTAAGTTTACCCAGAACAATGCGTAACGCTTGGATTATTGACGATGCTACTGAAAAGGTAATTGACCAATATATAGAGCAACAAAACTATCCTTTGGCCATTTCCTTATTAAACCAGCAATCAGAAACGCCAAAATATATGCTCTCATGGGCGAAAATATATCAGGCAACTAATAAGTTGAGTGAGGCTCGTAGTTATTTTGAAAAGGCATTTGAATTATCGCGTCTAGAGTACAATGCACATATAGGCTCACATGCGGCTTTTGCTTTGTACCAACTGCATGAACAGCAACCTGAACTTCAAGCAGAATATTTAGACTACCTTGAGCGAAATGCCAAAAAAGAGTGGCTGAACGAACAAATGAATAAATTGGCGAATAAACCTTAAGGCACATGTAGGTCATCAAACAGGCTAGACGAACGAATAGTCCGTCTAGCCTGAAGATAACAACTTAATTTGTTAAGCCTGTATTTCAAACCAATCAAGCACAGCAAACTGTTTATTGGCTTGACGAATTTGCAATGGTTCACCGCCAACTTTAAGCTGTGCATTAACCTTTTTTACGACAAATTCTTTCGAGCCGTCTAGTTCAACTTTGGCAACTAAACTATTACCTTGCCAAAATTCAATGACCGCTCCTTTTGCCCCTCGAACACTCATCAATAATTTTGCTGGGCCTGCATTTTTGCTGTCAAATTTGTATTTTACCCATGCCGGAATAAAGGGCGTAAGGCCCGGCGTATAATGCTCTTTATTTGACGTAAACAAGACGCTTTGCTGGTTTTCTTTATCCAGTAAATAAGCATTGCGGTTTTGGTGGTAAAATTCAGCTTGAATACGATGGCCAGCACTAAAAACTTGATGTGTTCCTGTATGAACTTCAGCACTTGCTTGGCTTTCACCAATGACATTATTAGCGAATACTTGATAGCTTACAGCACCTGTCCCTGGTAACTTATCGAGATAGCTATTTGTTTTAATGTCACCTGCAATTTTTTCCATTTTACGGCTTATTTTACCGGTGGGATCTAAATAACCACGATAAACATCATAGGTTATTGCATCATCTAACACCGCAGACCAATTCAAGTTTACTTGTTTGTTTTTTACCGCACTCGCGCTAACGTTGGTAGGTCTGCTAGGTAACAATTTAAGCCTTTGATGCTCTACAGTGGCTTGTAGCTGCGCTTTACTCAAACCTTCAACAAAGCTTTGAGAGTTTGCTGACATGGAAGTTGCTGCATTTGCATCTAGTACAAGACGAAACCCTTCAATACTACCAATAAAAGGCATACTGTCTTTTTCGTTTGTTGGCCGAGGCACCCAATGCCAACCACTGCCCCCTACTACATAGCCGATACACTTTGTTGGTTGTTCTTTGCTATATTCACTACAGGTTTGCATTAGTTCCCTAACATTACCCATCATATCGTGCAGGCCAAAATCGTTAGGTCGATACATTCCCACAACGGTATGATAAATAGCCCCGTCATTACAATTAACACTACTTCTGTATCTTTGATTATGGTGTTGTTTTAAGCCGGCATTATTGGCCGCATCTTCAATGTTCTCATAATCACACACTTCGCTTTGATCTAGGTCATCACCAAAAGCGAAACGGCTACTTTTTCCAGCAGATGCTGCAAATTGCCATTCAGTAAATTCAGGTAATCGATAAGGTTTACCGGTTACATCCGCTAACCAACTGGCGTATGCCATGGCATCTTTACCACCAATACAAACAACGGGTCGATATGGCTCTTTTACTAAGTCAGCATTATTCCATGTGCCATTTGGCTCTGCAGGCAAATTGTGCTCGTTATATAAGTGACATTTTTCTGTTATTTCATAATCTGTTGCATTAACAAAACGAGTAAACTCTTTAACCGTTACTTCGTATTTCCCCATTTGAATATTTATGTTTTCTGTCTGCCCTACTATCGGCACTAGTACTGGCTCTATCGGGTTGGTGCTTGCCCATAGATTAGTGCTGCTTAAAATCGCTAAGCCTGCGAATATTTTTTTCATGTTTGCTCCTTATGCAATTGACGAGAAAACAATAGGTTATTGCTTTAATTAAAGTCTTAAATAAATTCTATTTTTCTGGCATATAGAAAAGGAATAGAAAAATGAAAGGTCAGGAATGTCTTTCACTAGCCAATTTGAGCTAAAGTAGCACTTATTAGCTGATTCAACAGAAATAGAGGCAATGCCATATAACATCGACAACGTCACTAAAAATAATGTTGCCTTAGCACAGTAAGTCAATACCAGTGGTATTGAGATAAGTAAAAGCGCAGAATTAGTCAATAATTAAAGTGCTACATTCCAATAGATACGAGTCAGTATATGTATAGTGCATATTAAGACTAATTTTTGTCAATATGGACTGCATATGACAGAATGAAATCTTTCTTCATTTCAGAGGCATATGTTGTGATTAAACCTACCGTTTGGCTTCAGACAGGTGTTGTCACTATCTATGGCTCAAGTTTAGATGCTGCGCCTCATAGCCACCACGCTATACAAATTGTATGGCCCAAGGCAAACTCACAATGCAACTTGAACAACAGCGATGAAGCAGTGTTAGCCATCATTGCCTCTGACTTTGAACATCAACTACAGCTTTCAGAAGGCTGGATATTACTTATTGAGCCAAAGAGTGATCTAGGTCAAGCACTATCGAGTTTGTTAAATGGACAAGCTATTAAACTAATCAACTCGCCTTTATTTACCTCTGATCGACCCAGACCAGAACATGACTTATCGCAATATCTGCTGCCCCTATTGAGCATGCTAAACCTAAAGAAACACACCTTATCAGCCAATAAAAGCACAGTGAAAGATCAACGTATTCAGCAAATATTATCTGAATTAGACACTTGTTTAGGCGGTAACTGTATTAAACCGGAAAAATGGCGCGCAAAGGAAGTGGCACAAAGCATCGCTTTATCTGAAAGCAGGTTTCTACATTTATTTCGAGATGAGTTAGGTATTGCTTGGCGGCCTTATTTGTTATGGCGGCGTATGATGTGCGCTATTCAAGCTATCATTGCTAACCACTCAGCTACAGAGGCAGCTCACATTGCTGGTTTTTCAGATAGTGCTCATTTAAGTAGAACATTTCGGCGTAATTTCGGTATGACTATAAGACAAGCACTGACGTTGTTTTCTAAAAGTTAGCTAGTTTATTCAAGTTTCCTGCAACTGGTTTGATTATTATAGCTTCATAGTCATCACGCCGGAGTTACTTATGAAACAGACAATACAATCTTCAATGTTAATCATTATCGCATTGGCAACCATATTGGCCACCTTTATACACGGAAATGCTGCTGATATTTCTATCTTTCACGGCATGATTTTGCATCCTATTTTTTTATTAATTGGCATTTCATTGTTTGCACTAGTGAATGTTATTCAAAACGATAAAAATAAGCAGGAGAGTTAACATGAAAACTAAACTAAGACAGGCTTACAATCATGAAATGCAAAAAGCTAAGCTAATGTTCGATGAGCAAGACTATGCGCAATGCTATTACCACCTTGAGCGTGGTCATATACTAGGGCAGAGAAACTATATCCCGCATGTTGTTAATCATTATTGGATGCTTAAAGTAGGCTTAAAACAAAGCGACTTTCGCGAAGCAGCTGGACAAGTGATACGCATGATCATGAGTATTTTTTCATTGATTAACTTAGTACCGTTAGGCAATACTGGCCGTGCTCGTATCAGTCCATTTAAAGTGATGCCAATCCCTGCTGACTTGCAAGATTACTTTAAATAACGACATAAAGGTTTACGGTGCTATTAGTAGTCAACAAATCCCCCCTTGTAGTCTATAGGTTGCAATTTAATGGGCTATTAGCACCTTATTTCAATTAGCAAAAAAAATATTCAATATTATTATGTTACTGTTTAAACCTTTTAAGCAGTAACCGCTTCTAAATACTGGTTTCAATAATTTTTACTGGGCGCTAATGAAAAACTTACCATCAATCTTGTTAATAATACTTTTTATCTTTGTGACTAATTCGAAAGCTGCCAATGCTATTTCAGATGTGGCTACAAAAATCCACAAAACCTTAGATGAGCAACTGGCAAAAAATAGTAAAAGGTATGGTGTGGTCGGTCAATCTGTCCTAATTCTCAAAAATCATCAGCCTATCTATCAGGGACAACATGGTTTCGCTAATATAGAGCTGGGTGTGGCTGTTACCAATAAACACCTTTTTCCCAGTTACTCGGTTACCAAGTTATTCACCAGTGTATTAATAATGCAACAAGTAGAGCTAGGTAATATTGAGCTGACTAAGTCAATTCGAACATATTTACCTTATTTACCAAAACACTGGCATAAAATTACGGTAGAGCATTTATTAAGCCATACCTCAGGAGTTCCTCGTTACTTTGATATAGCAATGGCAAAGCGCCATTTTTTGCCAAATAAAAAAGCAGTATTCATGTCCTTAGTTGATAAACCAGAACATTTTAAAATGGGTAGCCAAAATAATTATAACAATACTAATTTCTTACTACTGTCGGCCATTTTAGAAAAACAAACAGCTAAGTCTTATCAAGAGCTTGTTACTGATAACATTATCAAGCCTTTAGCTTTAAAAAATACCGGACACGTTAGTGCGAAGGACATAGTCAAAAATATGGTTACCAGTTATAGAGGTGTTAACGGTACCTTAAGAAAGAACACTAATATTGATTGGCCTGAATATACCTTTGCCCATTCTGCTCTTTATTCTACCGCTGAAGATCTAACCACATTTATTACCGCATTAGTTACAGGGAAGTTCGTTAATGAAGCGAACTTATTGAAATATTGGCATGCAATGAAATTGACCAATGGTAACGATGGCCGATACGCGTTTGGTTTTGAATATAGTTTTGAGGATGGCTATTACCATGCAGGCCATGATGGAGGAAATCAAGTCAAACTACGTTATTACTTCAACCCTGACAATAATGCAGATAATTATACCCTTGCTTATGTTACCAATGGCAATACTCATGGTGTATGGACTGATGTATTGGCTGAGAGTGTCATGTCCATAATCGCGCCAAAACAGTTTAAAATTGCCACACTTAAAACACAATTTATTAGTGCGATATTGGAGCAGAACACTAATGAGCTGACTAGCATTTACCGCGCAATTTCAAAGCATTTCAATGGCGACGTCGTTGCTATTGAACGTTTCATTCTTTATCGAGCTTATGCAGTTAAATATGCCAGTGCCGTAAAAGCAGCTATTCCTGCTTTTGAATTTTTAGTCAACAAATTTCCTCGCTCTGAAAACGCAATTGCAACCCTAGCTGATATTAAGGCCGCAATTGCTAGGTGATCACAGCAATAATAATTTAGTAGTAGCGTAAATCTTCAACCTTACCCCAAAAAACCCAGTAAGAAAAAACGGTGTAGCCAATAATACTGGGAATAACAACTATAGTGCCGTACAGCAGAAAATTAAGTGATTCGGCTGCTGAAACCGACTGCCATATGGTGATCTGGTTTGGCACTATGTAAGGGTAGAAACTAATCGCTAGACCCAAAAAACTTAAGGCAAAGATAGCAATACATGCTAAAAAGGGTAATGCTTCATTGAGCTTTGGCTCACTTTCTTTTCGACTATTTAATCGTTTAACGCTTCGCCAGGCTACCAAATACAGCGCAAACACGAACACAGGAATAAGCAACAATAAGCTCATTGAAGTACTTAACCAGCGCTGATAAATACTACTGTCGATAATCAAGTTGGTTACTGACACTAAGCAAATGCCAATAAAACTTATCACTAACGTGCGTTTGGCATATCGAATAGCTCTTTGTTGCAATGCCCCCTCGGTTTTCATTATCAGCCAAGCCGAACCGATAAAACAATAAGCGGCACTTACACCTAAAGCGCTAATCAAGGCAAAACATACACTAACGACGTTTTTCTCAAAGCCCATAACGTACAAGCCCAACATATAACCTTGGGTGCTAGCAGCCAAAAAAGAGCCTATTTTAAAAGCTTTGTCCCATGTTGGTTTATGGCTAAATGACGCTTTGGCACGAAAATCAAAGGCTACGCCACGTAAGATCAAACCAATTAGCATCAGCACGGTTGGTAAATATAGTGCTTTTAAAATGGCACTATGTGCGCTGGGGAAGGCAATTAGTAGTAAACCCACAGCAAGCACTAACCACGTTTCATTAGCATCCCAAAAGGGGCCAATTGACGCGATCATACTATCGCTATCTTTTTGATTATCTAAGGGCAGTAACATACCCACACCTAAATCATAACCATCTAGAATGGCATAAACTAAAATTGAAAATGCCATTAGTCCTGCAAATATAATAGCCAATGTGCTTTGTTCAAACATGAGCCTTCTCCTGGGTATTGTTACTACGAGCATTAATCAATTCTTGTTTGATAGTTTTCGTTTTGGAGCTATGTTCTTGCTCTTGAATTTCCTCTATTTCCACAGCTCGTAAGGCCATCACCCGTAAGGTACTTAAATAGGCAACCAGCAAAATGCTATAAACAAGAATATATAACAGTAATGACAGACCAACATTAGCCGCATCAATATCAGTCACTGCCTCTTTAACCGTTAATACACCTGTCACTAAATAAGGTTGTCTACCTATTTCGGTAACATACCAACCAGCCAAGGTTGCTACCCAGCCTGAAAAACTCATTAACACTAAGGTTTTTAATATCCATACCGGCATAACTTGTTGATGCCGTTCTTGTCGATACAGTTTATAGCGGGCCAACCACGCCACGATAATCATCAAAAAGCCCATTGCCACCATAATTCTAAAGCTAAAAAATATAGGTTTGACTGGCGGAATTTTGTCAAAGTCATTCAAGCCTTTAATTTCGCCATCTAACTGATGAGTAAGTATTAAACTTGCTAGTTTTGGAATAGCGATTGCAAAGTCATTCTGTTGTGTTTCTGCATTTGGCACGGCAAACAATAATAACGGAGCACCTTTTTCTGTATGCCAAATACCTTCCATCGCCGCAATTTTTGCAGGCTGATGTTCTAACGTATTTAAACCGTGCAAGTCACCGACAAAAATTTGTATTGGCGCGAGTATCATTGCCGCTGTTAAGCTCACTTTCAACGTTAACTTGGGTGCTCGTTTATCATCACCATTTAATAACCTGAAAGCGCTAACACCGGCGATTAAAAAACTTGCAGTTAGAGCAGACGCCATTAACACATGGGTAAAGCGATAAGGAAAAGATGGATTGAAAATAATTGCCATCCAATCAACTGGAAAAGCCACGCCATCTCGCATTTCAAAACCTGTAGGGGTATGCATCCAAGAATTGAGCGACAATATCCAAAAGGCTGATAAACTGGTACCTATAGCGACCATAATGGTCGCTAAAGTGTGAATTTTTGCTGGCACTCGTTTAATACCAAAGAGCATTACTCCTAGAAACGTTGCTTCTAAGAAAAAAGCGGTCAGCACTTCATAACCTAATAACGGTCCGGCGATATTGCCGACTTTTTCCATAAATCCAGGCCAATTGGTACCGAACTGAAAGCTCATGGTAATGCCACTAACAACCCCTATGGCAAAAGTTAAAGCAAATATTTTCACCCAGAATCGGTAAGCTCGCATCCACACTGCGTCGCCGGTGAGATCAAATCGCACTTTGAAGAAAACGAGAAACCAGCACATGGCAATAGTGATGGTAGGAAATAAAATATGAAAGCTGATATTAAGTGCAAACTGGATACGAGAAAGTAATTCAGTATCTAACATGATAACTCCTTAGCTGTTTATCACTTTTCAATAGGCAATAAGCGGCTTATTGCGCCTCTAAGGGGCGCAAGAAAATGAATATTAATGGCTTGAGCAATGCTTATTTTTAAAAATAAGCAGGTAGTTACTAAGGCTTAAGTGCCGCTTTTTAAGAATTTATCTTTCATGTCGAGCACTTTGCCAATTCCAGAGCCTAGCTTCATCAAGGTAGTTAGTTTTTCAGGACTCATACCTTGTAGTTCACCGGCAAAGAAGGTGATAGTTTCTAATAAATCATGAATTTCATGCATTTTGTCTTGTGCATAAATCTCTTCATTATTGGCAGGTGCATTCAATAAGTTGTCACGTAATAAACTTAAGGTTGGGTCTATTTCTCGTTTACGACGTTCTTCAAAAATACGATTTGCCATTTCCCAAATTGAGCCCGCAGGACGGTAGTATTCTTTACGGTCGCCAGGTTTGTGCTGCACCTGAATAAGTCGCCAAGACTGCAGTTCTTTGATACCCATGCTAACATTGCCACGAGATATTTTAAGTTGTTCAGACAGTTCATTAGCCGTGAGCGCTTCCTCACTTATAACCAACAAACCATACATTTGTCCTATAGTGCGATTGAATCCCCAGCGGCTTCCCATTTCGCCGCAATGCATAACAAAAGCTTCGATTTTTGCAGAAATGATCATGTCATTCCTCCTTTACCCAAAATAACAGTTTTAAAGTTTCAGAAATTACTGAAACTTTAAAACATAGTTGGCTATAGATCAAGTTTTGTTGCTCAAAATATTGATAATAGTTGAAGAGAAAAGCGCAATTAATTTACAGTTAAGGCAATGTATTACTCACTTGCGCATAAGTGATTCATTACTTTAACCGCTTTCGAATTACTGTAGATTATCCATCGAAGCAAACGACTCTAATAATTTAGGCACCAGCCAGTTTTCAAATAATTGTACTTTTTTCCATAAAAATTGCTGCTCTGGTGCCACAAGGTACAGTGAATAAGGGCTTTTGCTGGCGTAGTTAAGTAATTTAACTAAAACACCTGAGCGCAAATGCTCCATCACCAAGCTACTGTCTACCAATAAAAAGCCGCGCCCTTGTACTGCACTATCAATGAGTGGCAGTGCGTCATTACTTTTAATTATGGGTACTAAGGCTTTATGATCAATGTTGACGCTTTGGCAATATTCTTGAAATTTTTCTTGAATGCCTGGACTGGTGTCTTCGATTCTAGGTAACCGAAACACTTGCTTATAATCACCCTTATCAATACCTGCAACGAGCTCAGGGCTTGCCACAAAGATAAGATTATCATTGTAAATTTTCTTTTGTGCTACGTCGGCATAACCACCTCGACCCATTCGTATCGCCAGATCAATTGATGACTGTTTAAAATCAACCAAGTCACTCGACGGGGCAATTTGCACCATAATTTCAGGGTGTAATTGTTGAAACTCTTGCAAACGCGGTATTAACCAAAGTGAACTAAAAGAGTGCACGGTAGAAATACGCAATACCTGCGGATTTGGATCACCAGTAATATTTTGGATACCCGATGATATTTCTTCAAATGCCCTTTGAATGAAGGGCATGAGCAGCCGCCCCTTTTCTGTCAGCATCGTTTGCTTATTCGATCGTTCGAACAGTTTCGCGGCTAAATTGTCTTCTAACAAGCGAATTTGTTGACTCACAGCCGCTTGTGTAACATTCAGTTGCTCAGCTGCTTGTTTAAAGTTTCTTGCTTGTCCTGCTGTTAAAAAAAATTGTAAAGATTTTAAAGGCGGTAAATGTTTCATACTTAAGTTTTTCTTAATTACAGTTAAATTTTTATCGTTTGTTTTATCACCTTAACATAACTAATCTGTTATCAGAACCTAAGTTAACAACTGAGAGAAACCACAATGAAAACATTCACAAAATCGCTGAATAACATGGCCTTTATCACTACTTTGTTTTTATCAAGCATCGCGAATGCCCAGCACTTTACCGTAAGTAATGCTGCTGATTATCCATATAAAAACCTGGTAAACCGCACCGATCAGGTTAAAGTTTTCTATACAACTAACAAGCAAAACATTAGCTGTAGGGTGGAAGTAGAATTAGACAAAATGACATGGTCTTCTGCAGAAAAAACTATTCTCAGCGAGCCTTCTACAAATGAATTATTGGTTAACTGCCTTTCTAGAGAGACAGCAAAGCAAATATTAACGCAAACATTCCTTCAGTTTGGTCAAGGCCTATAGGGCTGGATAAATTGAGATAATCAACAAAGCCGCCATAGTAAAATTAAAATATCTTAAATACTTTTGGTTAGTTAGAAACACCTGCATTCTTTGCCCTAATACTATCCATGAACTGATACAAGGTAAATTAATCAAGCCAAAAGTTAAAGAAACTAACAATACTGCAGCCAAACTCTTAGAAGGTGCATAAATACTGATAGCTGTGAGTGCCATTGTCCATGCCTTCGGGTTGACCCATTGAAACAAAGCCGCTTGCATAAAAGTGAAAGGCTTGGTATTCGAAGACTTTTGTTCTCCATCGCTATTTGAAAAGGCAATTTTTATCGCTAAATATATTAAATAGACGATGCTGAGTACTTTCAGTATGTCGTAAGTTACCGGAAAGCGATCAAATACCTGCATAACCCCTAATCCCACTAAAAATATCATTAGGGTGAAGCCTATACCTACACCTAATAAGTGTGGAATCGTTTGTTTAAAGCCAAAATTAACACCGGAGTTCATTAGCATTATATTGTTTGGTCCTGGCGTAATAGAGGAGACAAAGGCAAACACTGTTAACGCCGATAATATTTCGTAGTTCATCATCACATTTCTTGATAGCTTGTTAGTTAATACAATTTTAAATGATTTATGATAGAATTTTCGCGCGAATACAGCTTATTTATTCACTATTAAGACAACAAATGTTTAAAAAAGACAACTACAACGACATAATATTGCGCGAATTGAAAATTAATGGCCGTATTGCCAATTCTGAATTAGCAGAAAAAATTGGCCTTTCACCTTCTGCTTGTTTACGAAGAGTACAAGAGCTAGAGCACAGTGGGGTCATTAAAGGCTATCGCGCGGTATTAGATACAGAATTAATGGGCAACAGTTTTATTGCTTATGTGGGTATAGGCTTAAATGAGCACTCCATTGAATCACAACTCGCGTTTGAACACGCAATCAAACCCGCTACTGAAGTTAAAGAGTGCCATAACGTAACAGGTTCATTTGAGTATTTGTTACGCATTGAGACCAAAGATATTAAGTCATTTAAAGCATTTCATGCTGATGTGCTAGGTTCAATCCCACAAGTCAGTGCAATAACAACGCATGTAGTGATGGACTCACCAAAAGACGAGCGTATTTAAAAAGACACCTCATTGCTATATGATGAACGATTAGTTTATTGAATAAAAAAACGACATAAGGTGTTCAATGAAAAACCCATGTAAAATAATCTCATTATTAATGCTGCTATTATGTTGGGCCTCATTTGGCTTTTCAGAAACAATTAACACCACCTCGGCTTCTACACCTGAACTCATCAAGCAATTGCAAGCTGGCGGCCATATTATTTACATGCGCCATGGAAAAACCAACAGAAAAAACGCAGAACGTAATAAAAAGCTGGTTGATTTTAAGCGCTGCGAAACACAGCGAAACTTATCTGTTGAAGGTGTCGCCCAAGTCAAAGAAATTGGCCGAATAATTAAAACACTCAACATTCCTATAGGCCAAGTTGCCTCAAGCCCGTATTGCAGAACAAAAAATACCGCCAAATATGTTTTTGGTGAGTTTTCAATAGACCAAAATTTAGCCTTTTCCATCGGAAAAATAGAAGAAGAGTCCAATCGCCTTGGTAAACATTTGCATCAATTAATGTTGTCATCTAATGATACAAAGGAAAATACTGTATTTGTTGGCCATACTGCAAACTTAATGGATGGCTTAGGCGTATGGCCAAAACCCGAAGGTGTTGCCGTTATTTTTAGAAAGGTTGATGATAAAATTATTTATGTTGGCATGATTAGCCCTGAGCAGTGGCCAAATTATGCTCCACTTAGCCAACCAAGCAAATAAATATGCTTAGTTCGTTATCGTTAAGGGCAAGGTTTTTAATCACTCCGCTTATAGGGGTGATATTAACTCTAATCGTTTATGTGACCAGCAATGAAATAATTACTTCGCAGCATAAGTTATTTCAGAAGATTAATGACACTGACTTAATCCAGATCAGTGAAATTAATCACTCTACCGCTCAATTAGCAAAAAATAATAGTGAAATTATTGCGCTATTATTAGGTGCCGAATCTCTGGACGAAGAGCAGATTTACCAGCAAGGTAAAATTGCCTTAAGCCAATTGCATCAAATAGAGCAGAATTTACAGTTAACCATTGAAGGCAGTGAACGTATTGTGCTTAACAATATCGATATGTTTAATGAAATTGAAGCTGCATTTTCTGACTATCACTCTGAAAGTGTTTCTGCCATAGAAATGGCCTCTGTGGATCCATCACAAGCACTTTATGAGTTGAGCTTAGCAAATCAAAAACTGAAAGAACTCAATACCTTATTTTACCAACTGTCAGAATATCATTTACAGCATATGACATTAAAAGCAGGTGAAATTAAAGGCTCATTAACTGAGAAAACCTACATTGACGAAATTAGTGTTGTGTTAATACTGTTAATGATCATAATCGCTTATTTTTTGTCCTATAAAATCTCGGCCAATTTATCGCAAGTAAAATCAGCATTAGTGAGCTTGTCGCAAGGGAATACAGATATTGAAGTGCTGCAAAAAGAAGATGATTATATTCAGCATTTATGGCGTGCGGTTGGTGATTTTAAAAAGTCATTACTGATTAATCAGCAACAAAAAAACGAGTTATTACAGCTCAAATATGCCATAAACCAACATTCTATAATTTCTATCACCAACCTTGCAGGCGACATTGTTTATATTAATAAAAAATTCAGTGAATTAAGCGGCTATTCAAAAGAGGAAGCTACTGGCAAAAACCTTAAAATTATTGACTCTCAAAACAAGCCTCAAAGCTATTGGCAAGACATGTTAAATAGTATTAGCAAAGGCGATACTTGGCATGATGAAGTATTAAATAAAGCTAAGAACAATGACTTATACTGGCTTGATATGACCGTTATTCCTGTCAAAGAATCTTTAGGGACAGGTGAAATAACAGGGTACATGACTATTGGTACAGATATAACCGATAGAAAAGAGCAAGAACAAAAACTGATAGAAGCTAAATCTATTGCTGAAGCAGCTACCAAAACCAAATCCCAATTTTTAGCAACAATGAGCCATGAAATTAGAACTCCAATGAATGGGGTAATAGGCATGACACAGTTGCTACAAGATACGCCTTTGAATAACGAACAAAAAGATTATTTAAATGCAATTTCTCGCTCAGGCAATAACTTGCTCGAAATCATAAATGATATTTTAGATTTTTCAAAACTCGATTTTGATGCAGTAAAATTAGAAGCTATTTCATTTAATTTAGAGCGTGTGGGTTTAGAATGCTTAGAGGGTATTGCAAATAATTCAACCGATATTGATGTTGAGTTCATTTTTGACTATCAACCTGATTTACCTAGACATTTCATTGGTGATCCTGCGCGTATTAGACAAATTTTAATTAACTTAGTGGGCAATGCGGCCAAATTCACAAAACAAGGTCATATTAATTTAAGGATTTTTGAAAGCCCAACCCTGAATAAAGAAGAAGCAATAACCATTGAAGTTCAAGATACCGGTATCGGTATTAAGGAAGAAGCCTTATCCCATTTGTTTGACGAGTTTTCTCAAGCTGATAGTTCTACCACACGCGAGTTTGGTGGTACTGGGCTAGGTCTTTCTATCACTAAAAAATTAGTTACGCTAATGAAAGGCCAAATTGCAGTCACATCAATATTTCAACAAGGAACTACCTTTTCAATATCAATACCTTTAATAAAAAATAACAACCCGTCACTGCCGCCCATGAAAACTATCGAAGGGCTGAAAACTTTACTGCTTGATGAAAATAGTGACAATAGACGTATATTCAAACAATCATTTGATCATATGGGAGCAAAAACTACCGTGTGCATTAATGAGAAGGATGTATTGCCAACTTTGCATCGAGCTATTGCAGACAAGCATCCATATCAAATATTGGTATTGGGCATTTCTTTTCAAAATGAAAACTCCATTGCACTGGCGAAACAAATTAGGAGTGAAGAACAATTCAATAATTTGAAGTTACTTGCTTTTCCAGCTTCACCTAAAAAAGGCGATGCTAAACGCTATGAAACATTAGGGTTTGATGCCTACTTAACCAAGCTCTCTAACTATGAAACGATTCAGCATATATTGTCAGCCACCAACGCGCGTAAAAAAGGACAAGCAATTATTACTCAACATACTATCGAAGATATAACAGTGATTTCAGCGGATAAACAGTCATTTAAGGGCACTATTTTACTCGTTGAAGATATTAGAGTGAATCAAATAATTGCCAAGAATATGCTGACAAAAATGGGCTTAGCTATTGATGTGGCGAACAATGGACAAGAGGCGGTAGAAGCCTTTAGTAACAACCAATATGATCTTATTTTTATGGACTGTCATATGCCAATTATGGATGGCTATCAAGCGACCATAGAAATTCGTCAACTCGAACAAAATCAAAAATTAACACCTACTCCTATTATTGCGTTAACGGCCAACGCCACCAAAGAAGATAAAATTATTTGCCAGCAATCACAAATGGATGATGTGGTAACCAAGCCATATCAGGTAATAGATCTTCAGAAGAGCCTCAAGAAATGGTTACCAGAGACGATAGAGCGTGACCCTGCGATAAAAACCACATAGTGCTTTTTTGCCGACATGCTCATATTATGTCTCTTGCGGGTAAGCTTGCCCATCATCCTGATTAACCGCAGGCGAAGAAGCATGTCGATGTAGCCATTTCCACCTGTCTGATTTTTTCAATGAAACCGTCCATCGTATTGGTATTTGTAAATATTCGCCTTGGTATTCAAGATGAATAACTAAAGAAATAGCCACTACGGCATGTTCACCTGTAACAATTATATTAGACCATTGCCATTCGAATTCGTTAGCTTTAGCTTCGGCAAAGTTTCTTAAAAAAAGCGCCTCAACCTCAGACCTTCCTTGACAAAGTTCATCAGCGCCAGTGCCAATAACAGAAATATTATCGCTATCGTCAAACACTTTCATTAACGCCACTATGTCTTTAGCACAATAGGCCTTGGCATAATCTTCTAAGCTTGCCATTATTTCTATTTCATCAGTCATAGTTCACCTGTAATTTACTGTGTTGCCTAACCAAAGCTTAAGCGAATTCATGAAACTATCCAATACTACGTTGATTACCTAACTATTCGACAAAGCCATGTTTATCGCCTGAGATGCATGAATTTCTGTCGTGTCATACAAACGTGTTTCAGTATGAGTTTGGTCAACGAGTAACGCTATTTCAGTACAGCCCAAAATAACCGCTTCAGCACCTTTTG
This sequence comes from uncultured Colwellia sp., assembly GCA_913062815.1. Classification (GTDB taxonomy): domain Bacteria; phylum Pseudomonadota; class Gammaproteobacteria; order Enterobacterales; family Alteromonadaceae; genus Colwellia. Next base: position 129,758 of record CAJXWZ010000008.1, read on the forward strand.
CTTGTAGGTCTGCAATAATATTTAAATATGCTTCTCTAGAGTTAGGGTTAATTTTGCCCAGACAAAGCTCTGAATAAATCACATCATGTACAGCTTGTTGTTGCCCAGTATTAGGTACAATCACGTCAATGCCAAAATGCTGCGATAACCTACCTTTGTAGAAGTCTTGCTCCATGGTAAATTTTGTCCCTAACAGGCCGACACGCTTTACATTATCATTAATTAATTGTTGCGCGGTGGCATCGGCAATATGTAAAAGTGGGATATTAATCGCTGCTTCAATCTCTGACGCGACTTTGTGCATAGTATTAGTGCAAATTAATAAAAAGTCAGCGCCTCCTGCTTCCACGGATTTTGCCGCATTAGACAATATGTCTGCCGCTTCTGACCACAGGCCTTGTTGCTGCAGCTTTTCAATGTCTGCAAAATCGACACTATAAAGGCATATTTTTGCTGAATGTAGACCACCAAGAGATTTTTTGATGCCTTGATTAAGGGCTTTATAATAACTAGCGGTAGACTCCCAACTCATGCCACCTAGCATTCCTATAGTTTTCATTGCTACCTTTCTCCCTATTGATTCAACTAACTAGTTTTTTTGCCATACCGCTAGTTCATTACCACTGGGCTCAATAAAGTGAAAACGTCTTCCGCCCGGAAATGCAAAAATAGCTTGTGATATTGTACCGCCTACAGACTCTACTTTAGCTTGTGTTGCTTCTAAGTTTTCACTGAGTAACACCAAAAGCGCAGACCCAGCTGATACTTGAGCAGTTAAATCTGACTGGTAGAAGCCACCGTCAAGACCTTGGTCGGTAAAGGCGGTATATTCGGGGCCAAAATCTTCAAAAGACCAGCCAAAAGCCTGCTGAAAAAATTGCTTAGTCGCGGGAATATCTGTCGCAGGGAATTCCACATAGTTTAGTTTTTCATTGTTTGCCATTTAACTCAACCTCTTAATATTTAGACATATTATAAAATTGCATTAACTATACACTTCACTACTCATAAGTTAAGAAAAAATCAATTGTTCTGGAAAGAACAATACCAGCAATAACACGGCTATTTGCATCAAGATAAAGGGAATAACACCTTTGTAAATGGTCGTAGTTTTTAAGAATTTCGGCGCAACCCCTTTTAAGTAAAACAAACTAAAACCAAAAGGTGGCGTTAAAAAGGAGGTTTGTAGATTCATCGAAATTAAAACGGCAAACCACACTAAGTTAATATCAAGGGCAATCGCCACTGGCATCAGTATAGGTACCACTAAAAAGGCAATTTCAATAAAGTCGATGAAGAAGCCTAGTACTAATATCGCCAACATAGACAACACAATAAAAGTCCATTTATCTCCCGGTAACTCCATAAAAAATTCTTCAATAATATATTCACTACCTGAGTAGCTAAACACCATAGAAAATGCCGTTGCGCCAATTAATACGGCAAATACCATCGAGGTAACTTTAACCGTTTCTTTGGAAACTTCATGCATTTTACTCACAGAAAAACTGCCATAAAAAATGGACAAAATTATCGCACCTACAGCGCCAATAGCAGAAGACTCAGTTGGCGTGGCAATGCCTGAAAATATAGAGCCTAATACCGCTAAAATTAATACTAAGGGCGGCACAATATCTTTCGTTGCTTGTACCAAGAGCTCAGCTTTACTTTCTGTCACTGTCATTGGCGGACAAAAGTCAGGCTTTATTTGACCTAAAATCAGAATATAAACAGTATAGGCAATGATGAGTAACATACCTGGAATGACAGCAGCCCTAAATAAATCACCCACGGGCACCCCCATAACATCACCCAATATAATTAAGATGATCGAGGGGGGAATTATCTGTCCTAGAGTACCAGAGGCACAAATTACACCAGTTGCTGTGCCTTGATGGTAGTTATTTTTCAACATCACCGGTAGCGAAATGACTCCCATAGCAACTACGCTTGCCCCTACCACTCCAGTTGATGCCGCTAATAAAGCACCGACTATGATAGTTGAAATAGCAACGCCACCGGGCATACCACCAAAGAGTTTCGCAGCAGACTCTAATAGTCGTTCTGCTAGCCCCGTTTTTTGTAACACAATACCCATAAAAATAAACATGGGCACAGCCATTAATATGGTGTTTTCCATTATGCTCATAATGCGATAGGGCATGAATTCAAATAGGTCGACACCTAGAGTTAATGCGCCGACAATTAACGAAACGCCAGCAAAAGTAAAAGCAACGGAATAACCTAGAAAGAGGCAAACTAGCGCGATTGCAAAGAGTACTAAGCCAATCATGATTGCTCACCATTCTTGCTCGCCGTTGTGAACAGTACTTGAATTTGGCTAAGAACCACATGAAGAATTGCTAGCATAAGAAAAGCAGACGAAAGCGGAATGACAGAGCGGATAATCCAACGATGAGGTAAACCACCAGGGTCGCCACTACCCTCCCCCATACTGTACGCTTCTAGAGTGTAATCAATACTGTAATAACAAATTATCGCCGTTATCGGTAAAGCCAAGAATAATGAACCAAAGAGATTAACAAATGCCTGTTTACGTTTTGACATGACATCATAAAAAATATCAACTCTTACATGGCCATCTTCTTTGAAAGTATAGGCAATACCAAACATAAACATAGCGGCAAACAAGTGCCATTCGAGCTCTTGCATACCAATACTGACATCATTAAAAAAGTAACGCATGATCACATCGTAAAAAACATTAGCAACCATTAACAACATCAAAATACTACAAATGTTGCCTAAGGCATCGAGTATTTTGCCTAATACTTTCAGAGAAAAATTCATTACTACGTTAAGTCCAACAATCAATCAGGTATAAAAAAGCAGATGGCTTACTTTAAAGTATAACCATCTGCTTGAATAACTTTATTTTTACTAAAAAGTTATCTATTTGGACTAAGTAATAAATTACCTGTCTATATTTTTATCCTGTATCACTGCGATTAACGAATGAAACGTTTTCTACTCATTACCGCTAATGCTAACAGAAGTATCAGCCAAGTCGCTGGTTCTGGTACTGCTTGCACTGAAGCAGTGCTTGAACTATCAACAATGACAGGAAAGAAACCACCTTCATAAAATTCGACTCCTGTAAAAGCAAAACCTGAAAAGCCCTCAGCTAAAGCTGTTAGGTTAAAGCTAGCCAAATTAAAGTTACCACTCGGTAATGGATCAAGATCTAAAAACGAAAAGGCGATATAACCATCAAATGCATTTACTTCAAAAAAACCAAATGGATTTGTAAAAAACAAATCACTCATTAAACTGAACTCATCATAAGAAAACAAAGATGAGTCATAGGTTAAACTGAAACTAAATGTATCAGTAAAATCAAAATCCTGAGCATTAATTTCAATGCTAACAGTATCACCAATAGCAACAACATCATTCGTTGTATCAAGTGTGATTAAACCAGCATTGGCATTAAAACCAATCATCAGTACCAACATCATAAAAAACTTCTTCATAGGTATTTCCTTTTCTTTTTATATTTATAATTCTTTAACTAAGGTGCACAACGATAATTAGTACACAATGTCATCATTACTCGCGCATCTAAGATATTGATAGTGCTATCCGCGTTCAAATCGAATACAGCATCAATTGCTTCTCTTGCTTGCATAGCACGCATAAAGCCTCGTACATCGTTAATATCAACATCTAAATCACCGTCCCAATCACCTCTTACCGCAGCCACTGACAAGTCAAAAGTGGCTATAACAGGATCATGATCTGACATGCGAAAGGCATCATCGGCATATAAGCTAGTGAGCTGCGCATCTGTTTTCTTTTCAGTGTTATAGTCTAGGTAAAAAGGCTCGTCGGCATTGATGTGCCACTCAATGGCATCGACCGCTTTAGCAGCTAGCGAGGCATTGGCTAAGGCATGATCTAAGTAACCTACTTCACCGCCATAACTATATGAATACGCGTGTTGACCGCCAAACTGCTGAATAAGGTTGGTGTAGTTATTGTCGGTAAATTGCTTAATCGGGTCTTCTTTCGCGTAAGCATTCAAATCGCCAATCACTAACACGTCAGCTTGCTGGCTTAGGATCTCATTAGTATTTACCCAATTAATAATTTCACTGGCCTGGGCAATTCTTCGTGCATTAAAACATGCTTGGCCATCACCCTGATCTTGATCAGCGCCAGATGCTGAACTACAACCTCCTTTAGATTTGAAATGATTAACCACTACCGTTAATTGCTCAGCATTACTCGTTAAGCTAAAGATTTGCGCTAACGCAGGGCGATTAAATATGCCATTACTATTTACCAGTGCATCCCCTACTAAAGAGACTTTCTCAGGTTGATAAATGAACGCCACCGCAATAGCATCAGTGCCTATAGCACCACCAATGTTGACATAATCGTATCTACCTTCACCGGCAATAGCATTTAACCGGTTAACTAAATCAGCTAGGGTACTGAAACTGTCAACACCATCATTTTCTATTTCCATCAAGCCAACAATATCGGCATCAATGGTAAGAATAGCGGCAACAGCTTTCGCGATTTGGCGCTCAAACTCTATAGCATTATCTGCACCACGAGAGGTTGGGAAGCCCCCTCCTTGTCCATCGCCATTAAAGAGGTTCAATAAATTCATGCTCGCCACTTTAATATTACCATTGGCAATAGTAGGCGTATGCTCTCTCACATTCGTATTACTAAAGACCGGAGATTGGCTTGGCACCACACGGTAGTTGCTATAGCTGTAATCTAAAACACCAATGAGTGAGGTAACCTTATCGCCTAAACGTACAGAATTACTGGCAGCTAATTCACCATTAGGATAAATAATGCTTTCAGGATAAGAGCCATTGATTGCATCGTCTAACAATACGTAGTTCAGCTCGTTTTCTGCTTTTTGAGCAATTGCTTCAGGAGAATTAGGTGCATATAGGTTTGTTGGAATATAACGTAAACCATTAGAAAGGCTTAGCTCGCCATATTTTCCTAGGTTATAGGTATCAGTAACCGTTAAAGGCGTACTAAGCTGAACATACATGCCCTCTAATGCTTCTGATGCCATGGCTGAATTGAAAGGTAATATCAAATTTGTGGCGGTAACACTTGTCTCACCACAATCGAGTATTGATTCACTTGCCGTGATTTGAGTTCTACCGTAATACTCAGACACGCCACCAACAACACGAACAATACGACCTTGTGCTGGTTGTTCACTTGAATAAACAAAAATACCTTCAGATGTTAAGGCATCATCATCCATGTCAGTTGCTTCTTCTTGTAGAAAAAATCCGTTCAAGTGGGAGAATGAAGCGGTAACTACACCTTCTACAACATGCGTTTCATTCAACATTGCAGAGGCATCACCGTTGCCTTGAATGGCATGAATAAAGGTTGCAGATTCTGTACATAAGCCCAGTTCAACAGTTGGCTCTTCTTCATTGCCACCGCCATCTCCGCCTCCGCCGGTATCTCCACCGCCATCACTAGAGTGGCTACCTAAATGTTCAAAGGTATCTTTAGCATATCCGTCCCATTCTATCGCAGGATCAAAGGCGTCAGAAACTTCTAGGTCGCCAGAAACAACACTGCTTTTTCTTACCAAAGTATTATCTTGTGTACTTTGTAGGTCACTGCCCCACTGACTACCAGGGTCTTCACCAATACGTCCAAAAGAATCAACAACATCTGCACCTTTATAAAGTACGTACGCATCATCACCATTATGACTTAAGGAACCAGATATTTGATTCGCTAATGCTTGTAATGTCTCATTGGCCGAGCTGTGTACAATAACAAACGTGCTGTTAGCTGCGATAACACCTGATAGGTTTATATCTGAGCCACTAGTACCACCGTTACTAAATCTTGATAATCTATAGCTTTCACTGCCTAAATCGATATCGTTGTTAGTTCCGTTAAATAATTCAATTGCTTTGTTATTACTGCTACCTTCAATATATTCCGAGATAATAATTGCACCAGTACCTGTGCCTGGTTCACTACCATTGTCACCATCGCCTGGTTCAGGTTCTGCATCACCAGTACAGCTCTCTGCGCCAAATATCGTGGCGACCCAGTCTGGATTATCAATATATGGATTACGGTTGCCCTGAAATTCATAAATTGCATCATTACGAGCTGCTTCTGCTGTGCTAACAGGGTCAGCATTGTGCCACTCAATTAATCGGCAAAGTTTTCCTAAGGCGGCTTCTCCTGTCGACGTTAAGCGATCGAGTACTTGTAGGTCTGGCGTATTGTCTCCTGCCTCGCCTTCATAACGCGTGTCCATATAGAACACCATACGTGCAACGTCACCTTTTACCGCATCTCTAGGTTCAAATGAATCGCCATCAACGCTATTATCAGGTGCTTCAGCCAGTGGCGTATCACTGTTGTCAAAATCTAAATTGCCGCGAGAAGAATTGACCGAGATATCCGTCGGTCTTAAATGATGAATGTCTGAATAACCTTCTTGGCTTGTACTTGGAAAGCCATGACTTTTTGCCCACACATGCTCTCTATTCCAATTGTCAGGATCAGTACTTTGCGTGCCACTGCCGTTAGACATTTTGGCGATAGAAGTGCCTTTATATAACAAAATTACATTATCAGCATTCTGTGGATCTTCATCTGTTTTTGTCAGTGCAGTCCAAACTTCTGAATAGCTTAAATTTTTATGTCCTTGACTAATAACATTTGAGATTGCTGTTTTAATTTCACCAACACTCAATTCACTGGCGATCGCAGTTGTGACACTGGCATAGTAAGCCGTGTCATCAAAGGTAGTTGCATCGGCTATTTTGGCTAAATCAGGGCAATTAAAACAAGCACCCGAAATAGTGCCTTCACTGCCGCCATCGCCACCATCACCACCATCACCACCATCACCACCATCGCCGCCATCACCACCATCGCCGCCATCACCGGGGCTACTGAAAGGAAAAGGCGTTGCTGCCGTTGCGTTTGTCGACTCACCATCTAAAGCATTTTTACCACTAAATTCCCAACTAGCAATGGCAAAATTACTACCATCAGGACCGGTACTAACATTGCGATGTGCCCAGCCATCTAAGAACTCCCATGCTTGCCCTGAGCCATCTACATCAATATCACCAAAAGTATCGACCACTGCACCATCGCAAAACAATTCAACAGCATCATCACCGTTGATGTTTGCGGAGCTATGGGTGTAATTAGGACTGAAGCTAAAAAATTCATTAAATTTTGTGCTTTCTGAGGCTATGTATAGATAATCTCCAGCACTTGCTGAAACCGCAGGAAAGGTAAACTCTTGCCCATCAGAGCCACCGCCATTATTTGCAGAGCCAACGCCACAGCGGCTTAAATCTGCTATATCATTTGCTACATAAATTTGAATTACTTTAGGTAGACCACCAGTTAGCGGGCCGTCTACTACACCACTTAATACAAGTTCACTTGCATAAGTTAACGGTGAAAAGGCCATCATTGCTAATGCTGAATATTTAATCCCACTTTTTGTGACTAACTTCTGCTGAAGCTGTTTAAACCGTGAGGCAATAATTTGTTGTTTCATATTACTCTTCCGTTTATTTATTGTTGTTTTACCGAGAATTTATATTTTTGCTCAACCGCCATTGCACATATATTTACTGCTTAAGCGCGCAAGTCGCACAACAGACTAGAACATGACCAAATGGTCAAGTCAACAGGCAAACCTATCCCTATAGAATATTTTTTGTACATAGAAGCCGTCAAAAACATTAACATATAGTTAATAATGTTAATAGTATGTTTATTGAGCAATAATCAAAAAATGATTAAGCCTAGATGATATCCACAAAACAAAAACAATTAAATCGCTTTATAAACAATCAATAAGCAACATATACAACAACACAATTATCATTTATGTTTATGACAATTTAATGAAAAGAATAATTTTCTAACAATGAAAAATATTTCTTGCTTATAAGCAAGAATGAAACAACTTTTTGATTGACCGTATAGTCAATCATGGAAGGGCGTTATATTTACTGGATAGAACAAACAGGAAAGAAGGTAGCTTTTTCAAAAGCTACCTTAAGTGAAAATAGATTATCTTTTATCACTGGTATCTAGATAGGTACGATCAGACAAGTTAGTCCAAGCGCGTACTTTTGCTTGGTATTCACTTTGTGATTTCAGTATTTCTGCCGTCATCGGGTCTTTTGCGGCAAACTCTTTTAGCAAAGCAGCATTGGTATCTTTAATCGCTGTCATCACTGACTCAGGAAAAGAGCGCATTTTAACGTTTGGGTAGTCTTTCGCTAAGGTTGCTAAATTCTTACCACTTTCATGGTATGACTGTGCATACATGTCATAAGCAGCAGCTTTCATCGCTACGGTAAGGATTTTCTGAAGATCCTTAGGCAACTTGTTATAGGCTTTTTCATTAACCATAAACTGTAATTCAGCCGCTGGCTCATGCCAGCCAGTATAAAAATAAGGCGCTACTTTATGAAAACCCATACGCAAGTCTAAAGATGGACCTACCCACTCAAGCGCATCAATGGTGTTACGCTCTAACGCGGTATAAAGCTCACCTGATGGGATATTGGTAGGTTTTGCCCCTAACTTTGCCAATACCTCACCAGCAAAACCAGGAATACGCATTTTTAAACCTTTTAAGTCTTCAACTGAGTTAATTTCTTTTTTAAACCAGCCGCCCATTTGATTACCGGTATTTCCGCCAGGAAAAGATAAGATACCGTATGGGCTATAGACTTTTTCCATGAGCTCCATGCCGCCGCCGTAATAAAACCAAGCGTACTGTTCTGGCGTAGTCATACCAAAAGGGACAGTGGTAAAGAACAAACTGTTGAAGTTTTTGCCTTTCCAATAATATGAAGCGGAATGCCCCATTTGATAACGACCCGTTTTTACGAAATCAAAAATACCTAAGGGTGATTTATGCCTGTTGGCTGAATCGATGCGAATGAGCAAACGCCCCCCAGACATTTCTTCAACCATTTTAGCCATACTCTTAGTCGCTTCACCAAAAATAGGAAAATTTGGCCCCCATGTTTCGGCAAGTTTCCAGCGGTATACTTTACCGTCTGCAGCAGAAACAACACCTGAGAGTACTAGCGACAATATAATGATTTGGCTCAGCCAAAATAGTTTTTTCATTCCATTTTCCTTATTTTTGTTCTTTTTTATTTCTATTAACTTATCAATACCAACGAGAAACATTAAAGTAAATTCCACTTTAGTCTACATTACAAATACTCAATAAAAATACCAATAAACACGACCATCCCAACCCAGTGATTATGCAAAAAAGCTTGAAAGCACTTATCACGCTCTCTATTAACAATAAGCATTTGCTGATAGGCAAACAAACCTGCGGCAATAACTAAACTTAGCTGGAAGGGCCAACCAAAAGCTAATTGCTCACCAACAGTAAATAACAAGCCAAGTACCAATAATTGTAAAAAACCGACGATGCGTTTATCTTTTTCACCAAATAAAATGGCTGTAGATTTCACACCTATCTTTACATCATCATTTTTATCTACCATGGCATACATAGTGTCATAAGCAACTGTCCAGAGTAAATTTGCCGTGAAAAGAAGCCAAGCAATTTGAGTGACTTCGCCTTGTGCCTCTGAAAAGGCCATTATCATACCCCAGCTAAAAGCAGCACCCAATACAACTTGTGGCAGTTGCGTATAACGCTTCATAAATGGGTATGTAGCAGCTAATGCTAAAGCTACGGTTGACAAGTAAATGGTGCTCCAACTCAACGTTAATACCAGACCTAAAGCAATACCTATCAACAAACCAAATAAATTGATCGCTTCTTCTTTACTCATTAAACCTGACACTAATGGTCTATTTTTAGTACGTTCAACATTACCGTCAATTTTCATATCGGCAATATCGTTGATCACACAACCAGCGCTACGCATTACAAACACCCCTAAACTAAAGATCACAAGCAAGTGCAAACTAGGCCAACCATCCGTCGCAATCCAAAGAGCCCAATAAGTTGGCCATAATAATAGGTATGTGCCAATAGGCTTGTCCATGCGCGTAATTAACTTAATCGCTAACCATTTCTTTCTTAACTGACTAAGCATTGTTGCACTCTAAATCAATAGCATTTTGGTAGGCATGAGCTTTGGGTAGAAACACTTCAGCAACCATTAACGGCTTATTTTCTAATACGAAAATAGAGCGCCTTCCCCATAAACTGTGCTCAGCGGATTGCTGTAAATCATCTGCGAGTTGAAACACTGAACTATTTTCATTAAATTCTGCTACTTCGATTGCCTGACGTTCAAGTGATGGATTATTAAATAACACTTGCCCAAGTGATTGACTACCTAAATCGGCTAACACTTGTTCTGCCCCTGTCAGACTTGATAAAGGCAATAAACTACGAGCAAAAACGTGGGGCTGTTCATCACAATAAAGTAATACTTCTCTGACGAGTACAGGCTCTCCTGCAGGGATAAGATTGACAGATTCACTTTCAAGACAACACTCTATTTTTTGGCCCAGTAATTCAACCCTAAAATGCTGGCAATGAGCTTTCAACCTTGCAGTAAGCGAGTCTGGGTCTAGCAACCAGCTATTCAAATTATTAGATAAAGAATATGCTTTGGCATCACGCCAATAGCCAGATAAGGTAACGGGAAATAGAGATTGCAAATTCATAAACTAAAAGCCAAATTAAAATCGAAGTGATGATAGCATTGTTTTAAACGGAACTCATTTTACCTAGTAATTTAAACACTAAAAAAATTAAAAATTATTCAGGAAAAAATTAAAATTCAGGTTATGATAAGAGGTATAGATTCACTTTTAAACTTATCTACACTCAAGAAATAATCATTATGCTTAAATATTTAATAATTTTATCTTTTTTCATTGTTTCGCTTTCAAGCAAAGCTGCTGATTATGCTTATTATGGCTTTGAACCCGATATCATCACCAATTATGTCGCTGTAAAAAAGAAAATGGGCTTTGTCCGCTTAACGGTGGAGTTAATGGTACCCGGTGATAGTTTAGAGATTGTAGAGCACCATTCTCCATTGTTACGCGATGCCATTATTGACATCATAGGTAAGCAACCTGAAGCGAAGGTAAAGTCGATTAAAGGGCGCTCTGAAATACAGTTAAAATGTGAAGAACAAGTAAAAGCATTATTGACAAAAGAAACAGGTAAACCGTTGATAAAAAAATTACTGTTTACTCAGTGGCTTGATAACTAATTTTGGCCATTGGGCGTTAACTTTACCCTTAATACCGCCAGTAGACAGCCAGAAAGCAAACCTAATAAATGTGCGGTATTTGCCATATTAATAGGTAGTAAATCAGCAAAGCCTAACACAAGCCAAAACAACAAAAAGCCAACAAGGGGTTTAGATAATGTTAGCCCTTTTTCTGGCGCTAAATAGCCATACCACCAAGTAAAGCCGACCAAAGCATAAACGACCCCTGACAAACCGCCGAAATTAGCTCCTGACACAAAAAACTGCCCTAGATTTGAAAAAATAGCAGAAATTAATAACAAGTTAATTAACGTGCCTTTGCCTAGCACTTTCTCAATACTGCCACCGAGTTGCCACCACCACATGGTATTAAAAACAATATGCAACCAAGAAAAGTGAAAAAAAGCTGGACCAAGAATACGCCAAGGTTCATTGAAAAAGTTATCTACCGATAGACGAGGATAAAATTGTAACGTATTGAAGAGCGACTGTGCCCAGCCTAAATTACTGGCTAGAAATACCAACCAACACAGCGCAAATACAATGAGCGTAATCCCCCCCGCATGGGCAAGAAAATTTTCTTTGAACATTGAAATTAACGTTGAATCGTCAGAGTTAACCGTTACTGTTGCTCCATGTTGCCATGCAGCTTGTTGATACTTCTGTGCAAAAGGTTGCTCAATAAAGCGTTCAAATTCAAGTTTAGCCTCAGCTATTTTGTCTTGTTGACAAAAAACAGTATGACCTTGCTTAACGTTATCTGAGGTTTCAGTAACAGCTTCGGTTACTACGCTAGCTTCAATACCCAAAGTTTGTAGATAATTTGCAAAGAGCAACGCCAAATTGTGTTGCTCTAACTGCACTAGTGGCTGCAAGTTATCTGGCTCAGTCATTAACGAGCGACCTTATCCGGGTATTGTGACTGCCATTGAGTAAAGCCGCCATCAAGTGAATAAACTTTAGTAAAATCTTGGCTTACAAGATACTGTGCCGCTTGTTGACTAGAATGCCCGTGATAGCAACAAACTACCACAGGTGCATCAGGATCGGCTTCTCTTAAAAAGTCGGCTATATTTTCATTGGTTAAATGTACCGCGTCGGTAATACGACCACTAGCAAAAGCATTCGGATCACGGATATCAACTACCACATGACTATGACTATCTAGTACTTTGGCTAATTCATCAACTTGCATATGAATAAAAGTCTGCTCATTAGCCGCTTCATTATTCGACACTGTCTTACTCCCAATTTAAAATAACTTTGCCTGACTGACCTGAACGCATGACATCAAAACCTTGTTGAAAGTCATTAACATTGTAATGATGAGTAATGATTGGCGTTAAATCTAAACCCGACTGAATCAAGCTTGCCATTTTATACCAAGTTTCAAACATTTCGCGACCATAAATGCCTTTAATGGTTAAACCTTTAAAAATAACTTGGCTCCAATCTATGGCCATGTCTTTACCTGGAATACCCAACATGGCAATTTTACCACCATTATTCATATTTTCTAACATGCCAGTAAAAGCCATAGGTACGCCAGACATTTCTAAACCAACATCGAAACCCTCTGTCATTCCTAACTCTGTCATTACCTCTGATAAATTTTCTTTCGAAACATCAACAGCACGTGTTGCCCCCATCTTTCTGGCAAGGTCAAGACGATATTCATTGATATCAGTGATAACAACATGACGTGCGCCGACGTGTTTGGCCACTGCTGCAGCCATAATACCAATAGGCCCGGCACCGGTAATTAATACATCTTCGCCCACTAAATCAAAAGATAATGCGGTATGTACCGCGTTGCCAAAAGGATCAAATATTGCTGCTAAATCATCTGAGATTTCATCTGGTAATTTAAATGCATTGTATGCTGGAATAACTAAATATTCAGCAAAAGCACCGGCACGATCCACCCCAACACCCACGGTATTACGGCATAAATGCGTACGTCCACCTCGACAATTACGACAATGCCCGCAAGTAATATGGCCTTCACCAGAAACTCTATCGCCTAAACTAAATCCCCTCACTTCTTGCCCTATGCCAACAACTTCACCAGCATACTCATGACCGACAACCATAGGTACAGGGATAGTCTTTTGTGACCAATCATCCCAGTTATAAATATGGATATCGGTACCACAAATGGCGGTTTTTTTAATTTTGATTAACAGATCATTATGGCCCATTTCAGGCTTGTCAGTATCGGTTAACCAAATACCTTGTTCTGGCTTTAATTTTGATAATGATTTCATCTTACTTTCTCTTTTACAAAACTGGAAATTCAGCACTCGCTAATTAAATTATAGCCATTTCTTTGCCAATACGGATGAAGGCTTCAATCGCTTGGTCAAGTTGCGCTTGTGTATGGGCAGCTGAAATTTGTGTACGAATACGCGCTTTCCCTTTAGGTACCACAGGGAAAGAGAAACCAATGACATATATGCCTTCGGCTAGTAATTTATTGGCCATATCGCTTGCTACTTTAGCGTCACCTAACATTACTGGTACTATGGCATGATCTGCGCCAGCACAAGTGAAACCTGCAGCTTCCATATTTTTACGAAAATAGGCAGTATTGTCTTTTAACGTTTTACGTAATTCACCACCTTGAGCAAGGAGCTTTAACACTTGCAACGAGGCATTCACGATAGCCGGTGCTAGCGAATTAGAGAATAAATAGGGGCGAGAACGTTGACGTAACCATTCAATCACTTCTTTTTTGGCTGAAGTATAACCACCTGATGCGCCACCCATAGCTTTACCCAAGGTGCCAGTAATAATATCTACGCGTTCCATAACATTACAGTATTCATGACTACCTCGGCCTTGTTCACCAACAAAACCAACGGCGTGAGAATCATCTACCATTACCATGGCATTATATTTATCGGCTAAATCACAAACACCTTTTAAGTTAGCAATAACACCATCCATTGAGAAAACGCCGTCGGTAGCGATTAATTTAAAACGAACACCGGCTTCATCAGCTTCAATTAAACATTGCTCTAGCGCGGCCATGTCATTGTTGGCATAACGAAAACGCTTTGCTTTACATAAACGCACACCATCAATAATAGAAGCATGGTTGAGCGCATCGCTAATTATGGCATCTTCAGGGCCTAATAAGGTTTCAAAAAGGCCTGCATTAGCATCAAAACATGAAGAATATAAAATGGTATCTTCCATACCTAGAAACGTGCTAATGCCTTGCTCTAGTTCTTTATGAATATCTTGAGTGCCGCAAATAAATCGTACCGATGCCATACCAAAACCATGCTCATCTAAACCTGATTTGGCAGCGGCTATTAGTTCGGGATGATTCGCTAAACCTAAATAATTGTTTGCACAAAAGTTAATAACTTGTTCGCCGGTATTTACTGCAATCTCAGTTTGCTGTGCAGTAGTAATAACGCGCTCTGCTTTGTATAAACCTTCAGCTTTAACTTGTGTTATTTGTTCTTGGATATGACTAAAAAAATTTACTGACATAACGACCTCAATATTAATAGATTAATTCATAAATAATATAGTCGGCATTGTACGCTTTAAGTTTATAAATTACAGCCAATATCCGAACACTATTTCGATAAAAAGTAATTTTATGTTAGATTATTCTTACTAATGGATAAATTGTGTTTTTAATTCATTACTTAAGATTTGATTTAAGCCATAGTGCAATATCATTACTTAAAAAATTCTTCGCTGAAATATGCTGTTGATTATAGCGACCGCCTTTAAATATTTGCATTTTAGACTTTTTAGCACCGTTCCAAATAAATAATTCTTGCGCTGTGTTATAGCTATCTTGATGATTTGATGACGTAATAAAATAGCTAGGAATATCAATAAGATTTTTATATCGCTCTTTATCACTATAATTCATCTTTGGGGTGATCATCACCAACGCATTAAGGTGAATTTTCTCTGCTAACGCAACAGCATATGCACTACTACAGCCACTTGACACCACAGCTATTTCCTTATTCTTTCCTAATTTTTTAGCTAAATACTGATATGCCGCTAACAAATCCTCTGGCCAATTAGCGGTAATGAGTGCCATTTCACCTTGATAACTGACAATGTCAGAAGAATTTCTTTTTGCCAGTTCTTCTGAATAAGCAGGTGAGACACTCTCACCATAGCCACGTAGATCCAATAACAAGGTATGTAACCCTTGTTCCACTAAACTATTAGCAACACTTATATAAGCACGCTTGCTCGTATTACAATCATGTAAAATGATTACACCGCCAGAGCGTTTACCACCGGGATAATAATTAGCCGTTAATAAGAAATCATGATCTTGTCTTGCTTTAATTTTTACGGTATTGGTCGCGTCTTTTGCGGCTGCCTTTTCTTCATAACCATAACTGTTGGTCGATAAAAGCACCGCTACCCATAAAAATATTGGTGGCCAAAAGGCAATCTTAATTCGGTGTTGTCTTTGTATATGCATCAAACTTTTGTCATTACTTGAGTATAGGTATTTAGTCAAACTTAGGTATAATCTACCATAAACTCGCTATAGAACACTTACTATAGAACAATATATGTTTGCACTACTAATTTACCGTCTATTTTTATTACTGCTGTTACCTGTTTTATTATTAGCTTTATTGCTTCGCTCTATAAGTAACGCCCAATATCGCCAACGTTTAAGTGAGCGTTTGGGTTTTTTTCCTAACGCTGAAGCTCAAAACAGTAAAGGTGGTATTGTGGTACATGCCGCTAGTGTAGGGGAAGTTATTGCTATCACCCCTTTTGTTGAACAATTATTAAAACAATACAATGACTTACCTATTACCATTACTACGTTTACACCAACAGGTTCAACCCAAGTAAAAAAACAATTTGGCAAGCGCGTACAACATAGCTTACTACCTTTAGATATTCTTCCTTGTACCCAGTTATTTTTAACTCGTTTACAGCCCAAGCTCATGGTTTTTATGGAAACAGAAATATGGCCTAACTTAATAAACCAGTGCGCGAACAAGAACATTAAACTCTTGTTGATCAATGGTCGGTTATCAGCAAGCTCTATGAAAAGTTACCAAAGAATTAGCCCTCTAATCAAACCAGCACTAAACCGCTTTGATACAATTCTATGCCAGAGCCAAGATAATTTAGCCAATTTTCTTCAATTAGGCGCATCTAAAACTCAATGCCAGTTGTCAGGAAACCTCAAATTTGATATCAGCATTAATGCAAGTAACAAAGACAAGCAAGCTACATTAGCTGACCTTCTTCCGCCTAAGAGAACTATTTGGTTAGTTGCGAGCACTCATCAAGGTGACGAAGAAATTGCTTTAGCCGCATTTCAAAATATAAAGGCGATTTTTCCTCAACTTTTACTCGTTATCGTACCTAGGCACCCCGAACGCTTTGCTGGCGTAGCAAAGCTATGTTCAAACCATGGCTACACTATCGCTAAGCGTAGTGATAATACAAGAGTAACCGCTGAAGATATTTGGTTGCTTGATACCTTAGGTGAATTGATGGCTGCTTATGCTTTGGCAGATATTGTCACTATGGGAGGTAGCTTTAGCCAAATTGGCGGGCATAATCCACTGGAACCAGCACTATATCAAAAACCTATAATTGTTGGCTGCGATATGGGCAACTTTGCTGAAGTTTTATCCCAACTAAAACAAGCGCAAGGCATTGTACAGTTATCTTCTTCCTCACCAGAAGAACATAGTCAGCAATTAGCTACCGCAGTAATTGATTTATTAGAAGATAATGGAGCCGCTTCTTTGCTTGGCGCTAAAGCGCATCAAGTTGTATTAAATAATCAAGGCGCTAGTGCACGCACCTTAGCAGAAGTAAAGGAATTGCTAACATGAGAAATAGCATGCAAATAAAGGTTTATGAGCAAGGCAATTGTTATTGTTTATATGACGAATTAGCAATTGCGCAATTCTCTCCTGACATGCTAAAGGCTCAATATTGGCAAAATACTAGTGCCGTTACGGGTTCTGCTCAAGGGCGAGGCACTACCTGGTTTGTTCAACATAATAATCACCACTGGGTGCTACGGCACTACTACCGTGGTGGCTTAATAGGTAAATTAGTTAAGGATAGTTATTTATTTACTAACCTAAAAAACACTCGTGCAGCTCAAGAATTCGCTTTATTAGCTCATATGCAAACCCTGAACCTACCTGTGCCTAAACCTGTCGCTTATCGTATTGTGCGTCGTGGCTTTTTATACCGAGCAGATATCTTAAGCAGTCGTATTGAAAATGCCCAAGATTTAGTCGCTATATTATCTAAACAAGCCTTAACAACTGATATATGGAAAAAAATTGGCGTCACAATAAAGCAGTTTCACGACAATAATATTTACCATCATGATCTTAATGCTCACAATATTTTAATTAATGAGCAGCAAGAAGTTTTTCTTATTGATTTTGACCGTGGTGAACTCAGAGAGGCTGATAGCTCTGGTTGGCAACAAAGTAATATAGCAAGGCTGCTACGTTCATTTACTAAAGAACTTAACAAGCTGAAAAATTTTAATTGGTCTGAAGAAAACTGGCAAATGCTATTAAAAGGCTATAAGCAAGTATCTAGCTAAACTGATACTTGTGCTATAACTTTATTGAGTTTTCTTATAAAAGACATATCATTAACAATCTCATTAATTCTATCTAGGCCAGCTTGCTCAAGATTACTTTGCAGATAATAAAACTCGACTTTACCTAAAACTTCAAAGTTCAACGCTCCAAATTTAGATGCTTCATTTACGTTCCCAAAAGCAACCAGATCAGCCAGGCGGCAAGACAGGTAACATAATATACTCCCCCTTACTTGCTCATGAGAGAGTTCTTGATCTGCAACACCATTAACTAACGGTAATAGACTATTACTAATGCCGACTGCTATCGATTTAGGTAGCTGCCATTGTTGAGCTAAATTCATTCCAATAACAGCGGGGTTTGTATCCATGGTTTCTTGAAAAGTTTCTACCCGCTCAAATAAAAAACAATCTTCTCGATAAAGACTAGCTATCGATGATTGATAAGACAAAATAGCTAAATCGCCTAAGTAAGAGAGCAAACAATGCGTTGACAACTCTGCAGCATTGTCCTCATTTAACTCTTTTGCCAATAGCAAACAAAATGAGCTAGCTAGGTAACTTGCGGTCCAAAGCTGTTTAAAGGCCATATTTTGTGCTTTGTCTTCGAATGCTATATTACTCTGCACGGCCAATTGTATGGCTATATTTTTAACCTGAGTAATACCAAGATAAATAATAGCATGGTTGATGTTGGTGATAGGTTGGCGTAATGAAAATAAAGGGGAGTTTACCGCGTTCAAAATTTTTGCTGTCATTTCAGCATCGCTTTTAATCAAATCAAAAAGTTCATTCGGTTCGAACGACCCTTGAGCTAAGGGTAAGAGTAATGGATGAGGTTTTCGAAAAGATCGGCTAATTTCTGTCATCATCTGCTGTTGTTTTGCACTAAACTTGCCTGAACCAATTAACTTTAAATCTAAAAACGCTAAAGGGAGCTTATATTCAGGTTTTGCTGTTTCAGGCTCATCTAGACTTTGCAATGTCTTTGCTTGTGCAGATACCTTGGCATGATGAACTGATTTACGATGATTTTTATGCTGTGAAAAATTTATTTTATTTTTGGGCGTTACACTTGTCCGGTTTAAGCGCCATATAACAAAAGTTAAAAAAACCAAAATACTAATTGAAATAACAGTATCTATCGACATTACCGCCCCTTAACAACTGGCTATTTAAATATTCTTGATGGATTTCATCCAACAAAGGACATCTAATCTAATAGCCATTTTATTTTTATTTTTATTTTTATTTTTATTTTTATTTTTATTTTTATTTTTATTTTTAAGACTTCGCGCTTATTTTATACCATTTCCAGCGCTTCTTGATAGCGTTGTTGATACATGTTTCTAGCTTTTATCAATTCAGGCATTGCTTCTTTGGTCGTGTAAGGCCGTAAAATAACCAAAATTTTCAATACGCCCTGATAGAAAACTGAATCATTAATTTCATTAACAATGTTTTGCGTTTGATAAAAACTTAACCAAAAAGTATTTATAATTCGTAAAATACTGACAATGTCTGCCAGTTCCTCATCGTTAAAATCAATAATTCCCGAGCTTCTTAACGATAACAATAATTGACTTACCCTCTCAGCAATTGAGTGCTGTACCTCAACATACTTTTCTCTAAGACTTGGATTTTTATCTAATAGTACAGGTAGGTTACTGTAAAAGAATCGGAACTTCATCATCATTTGAAAAACAGCATCCATATAAAGAATAATGGCATCGAGTGGCTGTATTTCATTGGTAACTTGAGGAAAAGTATCTAACAGTAAGTTTCGCGCATATTCTTCATAAATAGACAGAATAATGTCTTCTTTATTGCGAAAGTGATAATACAAATTACCTGGGCTAATACCTAAGTATGCCGCAATATGATTAGTGGTAACATTTCGCTCTCCTTGCTCATTAAATAATGCAATGCTCGCCTGAATTATCTTATCGCGGGTTTTCATAGAAGTTACTTCTTTGTTTATGGTTTAGTTTAAGCTAATGTAAGCCTCAATAAGCGTTCTATCATACTATCAAAATTCAGTAAATTTAAAGTCTTTTTGAGTAAATACTTTAACAAACATTATCACTATTTCTTCAATTTATCGTGTTTTCTACGTTTATACTTGTCAGAAACTCAGCTAAGCCTTTACAATACATTGCAATGTCCTCAAAAATGAAACGTACTATATGACCGTAAAAGCAATCTACCCTGGAACATTTGATCCTGTTACCAATGGTCATTCCGACTTAATTGTACGTGCTAGCCTACTATTTAGTGAGGTTATCATTGGTGTTGCATCGAGTCCCAGCAAAAAACCTCGCTTTTCACTTGAGCAGCGTGTTGAAATGATTAAGCAAATCACCAAAGATTTGAATAATGTAACTGTTGTTGGTTTTAGTGGACTCTTGGTTGATTTTGCTAAGCACCATCACGCTAAAGTACTAATACGTGGCTTGCGAGCTGTTTCAGATTTTGAATATGAATTTCAATTAGCCAACATGAATCGACGTCTATCACCTGAATTAGAAAGTGTCTTTTTAACCCCAGCAGAAGGTAACTCTTTTATTTCTTCTACGCTGGTAAAAGAAGTTGCGCTACATAAAGGTGATGTGAGTCAATTTGTTCACCCTATTGTTAAATCAGCACTAGATCAATCAAGTAAAGTTTAGTTTTCCTACCAAAGCGTAGCGCCAATAATTAGAATTTATACTATCATTAGTCTTAGAGAGCCTAATTAATTTAAGCTAAAATAATCACTAGCCTATTGATAGTATCGATGACTTTTTTAAAGCATTTAACATATACATCAACAATAATTCTCCTTGCACTTAGCCTTAGTCTAGCTGCAAAAACTGAACAGGTGATAACGTTTGATGATGGTAAGGCTCATTACATACTCGAGGTAATGAAGCATATTACTTGGCCAAATGAAATTGAAATAACACATTTCAACATTGCTATTTTAGGTAATGATAATAACTTATTTAACGCCCTCAATAATAAGCTCACTCAGAAGATTCGCAACAAAAGTCTGTCAGTTAAGCAATTCAGCAGTTTAAACCAAGCGAAAGGTAATTTTGAAGTTGTCGTTGTGAGCAAAAAGAAATTGCCTTTCCTTAATAACATCAGTAAAAGGTTTCCTCGCGCTCTTATTGTTAGTAATGGCACAATAGATAGAGAAAGCATAATGGTTGCTTTAATGGCCCATAGAAAAACCATTAAACTGAGTGTTAATAGAGAAAACTTAATTAAGCATGGTTTTATTATCTCTAACAACTTATTAGATTTTGCTGGAACCAAAGCAGACTTAAAAGGACAACTCGATGAGCGAGAAATAAGATTAAGCCAAGTACTTAAAGAAGTTGGCACCCAAGAAGAGCACCTCAAAAAGTTAAATCAGTCTTTAACGTCAAGTCAACATGAATTAAGTCAAATTCAATCAAAACTAGCCTTACAAAATAAACAATTAGAAATAACTCAAGTCCAAGTCAGTTCATTGCAGAACAGTGAAAAAGCAATCCAAACTAAGTTAATGATTCAACAAGAGAATTTAATTAACCAAAAAAAACTAATTGCTGCAAAGCAAGAAGACATTAGGATGCAAGAATTAGCACTCCAACAGCTGCAAACTAAGCTTATTAAATTAAATGAAAACATAGGTCAAGCTGAAAACAAGCTAAAGCAACAAGTGACACAGCTATCTCAACAAAGCAGTATTATTGAACTTAAAGAAGAAAAAATTAATGATCAACGACAATTATTAATTATCACTATTGCAGGTGTATTCATTTTACTATTAATCAAATTCATGGTGATACGCATTAGTAATGTTAGAAAGCAGGCCAATGATGAGCTTGCGCACTTAAACGAGCAATTATACGAATTGGCTACTACTGATGACATGACTAAGCTATTTAATCGTCGCCATTTTTTAGAACTCGCACAAAGGGAATTAAATCAATTACATAGAGCAAATAACATGGCCGTTATACTAATGATTGACATTGATCACTTTAAAAATGTTAATGATAACCATGGCCATGCTGCAGGAGATGAAGCAATTACCAATATTGCCAACATCCTTACCGGTGACCTAAGAGATTATGATATTGTTGGTCGCGTTGGCGGTGAAGAGTTTGCCATGTTTTTACCTAATAGTAATGTTGAAATTGCACATCAAATTGCCGAACGCGTGCGCTTAAAAGTAGCTGAATCAACCACTTTATATCAACAAACATCAATTAAATTAACCGTTAGCATTGGCCTAACTGCTCGTCTAGAAGACGAAAACGATATTGGTAATATGATCAATAGAGCAGACAAAGCGTTATACAAAGCGAAGAATTCTGGTCGAAATTCAGTGGCGTTCTTCTAACCCCTGTATTTTTCTTGATTATTCCTGCTGACATTTAGGACAAAATACTGAACTACGATTTGACTGTCTAATTTCTAATAAAGTTTCTTTACATACCAAACAAGGTTGACCCGCACGACCATACACAAACAGTGATTGCGCAAAATAGCCTGGGCGACCATCAGCTTGGGTAAAGTCCTTTAATGTTGTGCCACCTTGCTTAATAGCAGCATTCAAAACCTGCTTAATAATATCGGTTAAAGTATTATAACGACGTTTACTTATAGCACCTGCTTGCATTGTCGGGTGAATACCTGCTAAAAATAAAGCTTCATTGGCATAGATATTACCCACACCTACCACTATGTGATTGTTCATTAAAAAAGTTTTTATGGGCACTTTTCTATTTTGTGCGTGAGAAAATAAATAATCATGACAAAAATCATCACTAAGAGGTTCAGGTCCTAGTTTACTCAACAAGCCTTGACTATCTTTATTATCAGCCAACCAAAGCACAGCACCAAAGCGCCGAGTATCATTCAAACGCAATATTTTATTATTAGTAAACGCTACTTCAAAGTGATCATGCTTAACGACTGGCGTAGCCTGCTCAATAACACGAAGAGTGCCAGACATGCCTAAATGCAACAATAACGAGCCTGTGGCAAAGCGAATCAGTAAATACTTAGCTCGTCTATCAACAGCAAGTACCTCTTGTCCTGTGAGCAGCTGTACTTCCTCAGGTATGGGCCACCTGAGCTGCGCATTACGTACAATAACCTTAGTGACTTTTTGGCCAATAATATGTGGGCTAATGCCAAGTCGGCATACTTCTACTTCAGGTAATTCAGGCATAATAAAAGATAATTTAAGTCGTTGGAATGAGTTGCTGGCTAAGTGCTGTAGGTAAAGCTAGCCAAATTTCTTTTTGATGGTTAAAAACGAGTAATTGATCAACTAATGGATATAATGTAAAGCTGTGCTCTTGATCTTCACTGGCAATAATTATTTCAACTTCAATACCTGCTTGCCCCTCAATAACCATATTGCCAGCTTGCACTAAACCACTACTTTGTTGCCAAGCAAACATCAGCTGTTCTATCTGTTGATTAGTTAAATTAATGAGTATGCCTCGACTAGTCATTTGCCATGACCGACCAATTCGCTCAAATACAACTTCACTCTTTGCCGATAAAGTCATTTTAAGTATCAAGACTACACTGTGTTCAGGTAGTAGTAATTTATCACTTATACCATTATTTTCTGGGAACAAACGTTCATTGGTGGTGTTAATTAACAAGATAATAATCATCACTGAAAAAATAATGACATTATTCCAGGCAGTTTTAGAAAGCTTCATCAGACTATTTTTACTGTAAAATTAGACTACATCATACTGAAACTTTGAGGTTATTCATACTCAAATTACTACTTATCCTGCTAGCATAAGAGATTTATCTTCACAGCCTTATAATCGTATTCATCGTATCATTACTACACTGAATTGATGTAATAACTGACTTTTTGGGATTGTTGATTTTCATACACAAGGTCTCTATTTATTCTGGTTGAACTGCGTAATTCACTATGTTTGGGTAGGTAGCAAATAACGCCATTTTATCTATTTCCTCACAAGGCATAGGTTTAGACAATAAATAGCCCTGCAGTTTATGAATATTCAAAGACTGGCACATAGATAGGTGAGATTTAAATTCAACACCTTCAGCAACAATATTTAAATTTAAATATTGCAACATAATAACTAAACCATGAATTATTTTTTCATTAGAAAAATCAACACCTTCGCTTGGCATCAATGATTTATCTATTTTAACCGTATCAATAGGAAAGTGATGAAGGTGCGATAAAGAAGAAAAACCAGTACCAAAATCATCTAGTGCTATTTTACAACCTAGTTCACTTAGGCTGTTTATGATCGCTTGTGTCTGCCAAGAATCATCTAAGAGTGCCGTTTCTGTTATTTCAAACTCAATAGATTGAGGGTCTACTTGATATTTTTTCATACAATGTTTTATATGAAGCAAAAGCGTACTGTCGAGCAGCTGAATAGGTGACAGATTTATTGCCATGGTGAGCGTGGGATTTTGCCTTTGCCAAATACTAATCTGTCGGCATGCTTGCTTGATAACCCAACGGCCAATAGGTTTTATTAAACGACTTTCTTCCGCAATAGGAATAAATATTTCAGGGCTAATAATTCCTTGATCACTGTGCCACCTCAGTAATGCCTCAAAACCAGTAATATTTCGATTTTCACAATTAAACACCGGTTGATAAAATAACTCAAACTGCTGTTTATCTAATGCTTGCTTTAACTCATTTTCAATCCTATATCGCTTTAAAAACTGCTTTTGCATTTCATCTTCAAAAAAGGCGAATTGATTACGTCCTAGTTTTTTTGCTTTATACATCGCAATATCGGCTTTTTTAAACAGATCGCTAGCACTTTTCGCATTGTCTGGGTAAATAGAAATACCAATACTTGCCGCCATATTGATTTTCGCATGGTTAATGCAAAAAGGCTTAACCAATACATTGAGTATTCTAAAGGCAACTTTTTCCGCATCAGCAATCTTGTCAACATGATTCAATATGATGGCGAACTCGTCCCCTCCTAACCGAGAAAAAGTTTCAGTGCCGCGTAGGCAAGTATGAATTCTATGAACAACTTTTTGTAATAAGATATCGCCAACGTCATGGCCGTGGGTATCGTTAACATATTTGAAGTGATCTAAATCGAACAGTAGCAACGCGGTTTTATGTTGCTGTCGTTCATTATTAGCAACGGTTAGTTTGAGCGATTCATCGAAGAAGTAGCGATTAGCAAGTTTAGTTAAGTTATCTTGTTCGGCTAATTGTTTTACTTTGGCATAACTGGCCTTTAATTCAGTTTCCATGTCAAACCGAGTTTGAGCGGCAAGTATAGCTCGACGGAGTCTATAACCGGTAACATCTGATTTGATAATGAAATCATGGGCGCCACTTTGTAAACAGTGCAAAGCAAGCTCTTCTTGCTCAGAAGTACACATCATGATAATTGCGCTATGCTTTTTGATTTTATAGTCTTGAATTTCTTTCAAAAATTCTAAACCATTTTTTCTTGGCATGGAGTAGTCGAGTAAAACCACATCAAAATTTTGCTTTACTAATAAGGAAAGAGCAGAGTCAACATCCTCAGCTTCAGTGATACAATTAGCTGAATCAATTCGCCTCATCATGCGTTTTATATGAGCTCTATCTATTTGATCATCATCAACTATAAATATATTCATTGACTTAACTACCTCGTCCAATGAGTGGAAATGACTCCTTCATTTAAGTGGATAACCTTTAGTTACCCAACTCGGCGTAAACTTGAGTGTAGTACAGAATTGAAAAAACACATTTTTTAGACAAAAAAAAGCCCAGTAAAACTGGACTTTTTATCAATATACTTTTAGAAGTAAAAAATTATTTAATTTTCGCTTCTTTGTACATAACGTGCTTGCGTGCTTTAGGATCAAATTTTTTGATTTCCATTTTTTCTGGCATAGTCTTTTTATTTTTATCTGTAGTATAAAAATGACCTGTACCAGCACTAGACACTAAACGAATTTTATCGCGCATAATACTATCCTCTTAAAAAGTAATTAAACTTTTTCGCCACGGGCACGGATATCAGTTAAAACTGCATCAATACCTTTTTTATCGATAATACGCATTCCTTTCGGAGTTAAACGTAATTTAACGAAACGATTTTCACTCTCAACCCAAAAACGGTGAGATTGAAGGTTAGGTAAAAAACGACGACGAGTCGCGTTTCTTGCGTGAGAACGGTTGTTCCCTACGACTGGCTTCTTGCCAGTTACTTGGCAAACTTTAGACATTTGAGTCACTCCAATATTAATTTCAGCTCGAGCTATATTTCCCCAAGACCGTCGCCTTAGGATCCTGAAAAAGGTGGCATATTATAGTGAAACTGAATTATGAAAGCTAGCCCTAAGCGTAAAAAGCTAACAAAAAGACAATATAGTAAATTTACTTCATATTAATCAAGGAACTATATTGTTTTATGTAAATAAAAACGCGTTTTGAAGATGGGTTTTTGATAGTTTTTTAATACTTTTCTGTTTATTCTGTCGACAATTAGCACGCAAATCCGCTTTAACTGGAATTATTTGCTAACTTTATTCGCCGCAATTATAGTGAAAATGTACGACTTTAATTAGTCAACGCCTGATTCAAACAGTTTTTTGATCTGATCTTCTTGCTCTTTTTTTGATAGTTCATCAATTAATATACGAATAATGTGTGATTTAGCTAAATCAGTACCTACAGACAATTGTTGTAATTGTTCAATGGTATTTTCACTTAACGTAAATGTTGCTCGTCGAAAGGGCTTCCCTTGCGCATTTGCCGCTTTTTTACGATCGATAAGCAACTTAGCATCATGTATCGCTTGCTTCAGATTCATTTTACCATGATTTTCATTGCTTACGATTTGCGGTGAGCCTTTGGCATAATTATCCGCATCAGCAATAAATTCATCAATAGTAAATTGCTCTTTTACATTTTCCTTTGAATGAGGTCTATCCTTGCTTTTCTTTAGATCAGTTAAACTCATGGGCATTATCCGGTTTCATGGCCATTAACTCTTCAGCAATGGCGATCATTTCGGCTGCGGCTTTACCGCTAGGATCTATTTCAATAACTGACGAGCCTTGCTCTTCACTATCATCATAAATATTGCGATTAAATGTCACGGCACTTAGTACATTTATACCATAAGAACTACAGACTTCTTTCGCTTCAAGTATTCTGCCTGCTTGATTAGGTAACGAAGGACACTGTGTTATAACAAAAGACGCTATCATTTTTGGGTTTACCATTTTGCAAGTACTCAACATATCTTCCATATGCGGAACAGTCTTTAAATCGCGTCTTTTGGGGCGAAGCGGAATGATAACATGATCAGCCACAGACATAGCAGCACGTAGCGCTAAGTTGTCTTGACCACCACAATCCACAATTACATAATCATAGTGTTGCCCGAGACTCAATAGGTCATTGCGTATTTTACCATATAGCTGAATACAATTGATGGCGGGAAGGGAAGGGTCACTATTACGCGCTTGAATCCAATCTGAGGTTGTCCGCTGCGGATCACAGTCAACCATTAGCACTATCGCATTTTTATTTCGGGCAAAGTGTACTGCTAAGTTTTGTGCCAAGCAGCTTTTTCCGCTACCACCTTTTTCACCACCCACTAATATCATCATATCTTATTCATCCTAAATACCACCTAGTTGTTAAATTAACCCAAAACCACTAGGTCAGTGCTAATTATAGTCCAATATTGCTAAAAGCTCTTTAGACTATTAATCCTTATCCAATGTTAAGGCGATTTCAAACCAACCATTGTCTTGTTTGATACTGCGTAAGACTTTGCCGCATAATTTTTGATGGTTCGCATTTGCTGATTTAAACATTACAGTTACCGATGTTTGCACCGGTAAGGAAATATCACAATCAAGCTTTAAGCCACCTCGTGCAAAATCTAAACAGGCTATCTTTTTTGTTCTTTCCTGACCATTCTCATCTGTCCAGATAATATCAACAATTTCTTTTTCCATATCTAGACGAAAAGAACTTCTACGTTCTAGGTCATCATCACTACTATCTGCCATAAGAGGATCCTTTATTACTACACTAAATGCATACAATACCCTAAAAGTAACTGGCATTGAGTGATTTATCAAGCTAAATCATACCGATACTATTTCTCCATGTTCGGCAAACGAATAGCATAGGTTGCCAGCAATTATCATATGGTCTAGCACCCGCACATCGATTAATTGCAAAGCTTGCGCTAACTTATGAGTTATATGTTTATCTGCCATGCTTGGCTCCGCAACCCCAGAGGGATGATTATGCGTGATGATAACGGCCGCCGCACGATGCTTTAAGACCTGTTCCACGACTATTCTCGGATATACCGTAGCGGCATTTAGGGTGCCATAAAACAATTTTTCAAATGCTAGCACTTGGTGTTGGTTATCTAAAAATAACACCGCAAAGACTTCTCGCGTTTCTAGGCGAAGTTCGCTAATTAAATAGTTTTTGGTTGCTAAAGAAGAAGTAAGTGCACTGCCTTGTTGTTTTAACTGTTCAGCTAAGTAACGCTTGCTCATTTCTAGACAAGCTTGAAGTTGAACATATTTAGCACTACCTAAACCATGATGCTGACAAAACTCATCTATATTGGCTCGGAAAACATTCGCTAAACAACCAAAATTTGAGAGTAACTTTCTCGATAATTCAACAACATTACAACCCTTAACACCGGTTCTTAGAAATATCGCGAGTAATTCAGCATCACTTAAACTTTGAGCGCCAAGTATTAGTAATTTTTCCCTCGGTCGCTCTGAAATAGGCCAGCTTTTTAATGTCTGTGCATTAGGTTCACACTCTTGTGCTATTTTTACTTTACACATAGTCGGCTTCCTTGCTGATTTTATTGGCGATTATTTTCTAACTCTTTTTTCAAATTATGTGAATAAATGCTATCGTATGAGCAATATTAGTCAGTTTAAGATTAGCAGATTATGCAAATTCTACAGGACAAAAAAATTGTTCTCGGTATCAGTGGCGGCATTGCCGCTTATAAAACACCAGAATTAGTACGTCGACTGAAAGAGCAAGGTGCAGATGTTCGCGTGGTGATGACTCAAAGCGCTAAAGCATTTACCACTCCTCTTACCTTGCAAGCATTATCAGGTAATGCTGTAGCAGACAGTTTACTAGATACCCAAGCCGAATTGGCTATGGGACATATTGAATTAGCAAAATGGGCTGACTTAGTATTAATTGCCCCTGCAACAGCTGAAATTATTGCGCGTATCGCTTGTGGAATGGCGAATGATTTACTTACCACCTTATGCTTAGCAACCAGTGCCACTATAGCATTAGCGCCAGCAATGAATCAGCAAATGTGGCACGCGCAAGCAACCCAAGCTAATATAAAAACCCTAAACGAACGAGGTAATCAGATTTGGGGCCCCGGAAGTGGTGAACAAGCTTGTGGAGATATTGGTTTAGGCAGAATGTTAGAGGTAGATGAGTTAGTTAGTCTAAGCAGCGATTTTTTTGCTGATAAATACTTAGAAGATCAGCACTGGGTGATTACGGCAGGCCCTACAAGGGAAGCTATTGATCCTGTGCGTTACATTTCTAACCATAGTTCAGGAAAAATGGGTTACGCTATTGCTCATGCTGCTTTACGTGCAGGCGCCAAAGTGACGCTAATATCTGGTCCTGTCACTATAAACGCGCCAATAGGCTGCCAGTTAATCTCTGTCAATAGTGCTGAAGAAATGCATCAACAGGCCTTAAAGTTTGCACCAAAATGTACTACTTTTATTGCTTGTGCTGCGGTTGCAGATTATCGTGTTGCAAAAATTGCTGATCATAAAATTAAAAAAACCAACGATGCCATGCAGTTAGAATTAATTAGAAATCACGATATTGTTGCCGATGTTGCCAGTTTAAGTACAAAACCATTTATTGTTGGTTTTGCTGCTGAAACGCAAAATGTAGAGCATTATGCGCGTGGTAAGTTAATGCGCAAAAATCTAGATTTAATTGCCGCAAATGATGTGGCTAAATCTGGCCAAGGCTTTAATAGTGACGATAATGCGTTAACTTTATTTAGTGCTATTGATAAAACTGAGATTCCTTTAGCCAATAAGCAAATTATTGCACAACAGTTAGTTGCTTTAATTAATCAGCATTACTTAGCTAAGCACAACTAGCGCAAACGCATTACATCAAACCAAACAACAACACCTATAATAGAGAAAATCTTACTATGCCAGTTAGCCCGAAAAGTACGCAAAAAATAAGTAGAAAACAACAAATATTAGAATGCTTAGCTTTGATGTTACAATCTAGCCCTGGCCAACGAATCACTACAGCAAAATTAGCTGCAGAAGTTGGTGTTTCAGAAGCGGCTCTGTATCGTCACTTCCCTTCTAAAGCTCGGATGTTTGAAGGCTTAATTGACTTTATTGAAGAATCCATTTTTTCTCGTATTAATTTAATATTAACGGATCACAAAGAAACGTTAGTGCGTTGTCATCACGTGTTGCATGTGTTGCTTGTGTTCGCTGAGCGTAATCCCGGCATGTGTCGGATATTATCTGGTGATGCATTGATGGGAGAGAATGAGCGTTTAAGAACGAGAGTGCATCAGTTTTTTGAAAAACTTGAATCGCAATTCAAACAAGTCTTACGCGAGCGAAAATTACGCGAAGGCAAAACCTTTACCATTAATGAATTAGCCCTTGCCAATATTTTAGTGTCATTTGCTGAAGGAAAAATTAGCCAGTATGTTCGTTCTGGATTTGAGAAAAAACCAAGTAACGACTTTAATGAACAATGGCAATTTTTAATGGCGAGTAAATAAAGCGACATAAAACAATAAGTTCTATGTTCATACCGCATAAAACTTTAATTTAACACTTTCCCAAGGAAAACCCATGAGTAAATTGTCACAACTTAAACCTAACAGTTTATGGCAACTATTTGAAAAAATTTGTAGCATCCCGCACCCTTCTAAGCATGAACAAGCAATATCACTTTGGATTCAATCATGGGCTAAAGAGTTAGGCTTATCTGTTAAAGAAGACGCCGTTGGTAATCTTTTTATCAAAAAGCCCGCAACTCAAGGGATGGAAGATAGAAAGGGCGTTATTTTACAAGCGCATATGGATATGGTGCCGCAAAAAAATAATGATACTGAACACGATTTTTTAACCGACCCGATTCGCCCTTATATTGTCACTGAGAGTGATGGTGATTGGGTAACTGCAGAAGGAACAACTTTAGGTGCTGATAATGGTGTCGGTCTAGCATCAGCATTGGCAGTTTTAGCCAGTGATGACATTGCTCATGGCCCATTAGAAGTATTAGTAACTATTGATGAAGAAGCGGGTATGAGTGGTGCTTTCGGTTTAGAAGCAGGCTGGCTTGACGGTGATATTCTAATTAACACCGACTCAGAACAAGAAGGCGAAGTTTACATGGGTTGTGCTGGTGGTATTGACGGCTCGGCCACGTTTACTTTAGATTTTGACGATGTTCCCGCGGATAGCCAGGCATTTAACTTATCTATTTCTGGTTTAAAAGGTGGTCATTCTGGGGTAGATATTCACACGGGTCGAGCAAATGCTAACAAATTACTGATTCGCTTTTTACTCGATGCCAGCAATGATTTTGACATTCGATTAACCGAGTTTAATGGCGGTAGTTTACGTAATGCCATACCGCGAGAGGCCAATGCAAGCTTTGTTGTTGCGACTAGCCAAGTAACCTCTTTAAAAGCCGCTTTAGCTTTATATCTATCAACCATCAAAGCTAACCTAAGTGCTATTGAAACTGATATTGACATGTTACTCATTTCGCCAGAAGATTTTGAGCAATGTTGGAGCAAAGCAACTCAAAGCAATATCTTACGTGGCTTAAATGCTTGTCCTAATGGTGTGATCCGCATGAGTGATGATATTGAAGGCATAGTGGAAAGCTCATTAAACCTTGGTGTAATACATACGCGTGGTAAAAAACTAAACGCCTTAGTATTAATTCGTAGTTTACATGATGATGGCAGTCTAGAAACACAGCGTACTGTGCAATCAGTGTTTGAATTAGCGGGTGCAAAAATTGCATTTTCCGGTGCTTACCCTGGCTGGAAACCCAACACTGATTCTGCCATTATGAAAATTGTTAGTAAGACCTATCAAGATTTGTTCGATAAAGTTCCTGCCGTTATGGTGATTCATGCAGGTTTGGAGTGTGGTTTATTTAAAACTGCCTATCCGCATTGGGACATGGTTTCTATTGGACCAACTATTAAGTTTCCACACTCTCCTGATGAGAAAATTGAGATTGCTACTGTTGCGCAATACTGGCAACTTTTAGTCGCTGTACTAGCCAAAGTACCTACAAAATAGTAATGCTACCAAGCGAGGGAACTATTTCTCCCTCGTTTGTTTCATTTTCTTACAATCTAAACAAGAACTGTTCTCATTAATCTTGACACTCTTCTTACTTTTAATTACTCTTCCTTTTATATTATTTCGCACTCATTTGATACCTTTATTATATAAGTAGGTTCCATGTTTTTAAAAACAAGCAAGATAGTCAGTGGTTTTTTAATCACCATTACATTAACCCTCAGTGCCTTTTCAAGCTTGGCTAACGAAGAAGTAAGTGTTTACTCATACCGTCAACCATTCTTGGTTAAGCCTTTGTTTGATATGTTTACTAAGCAATCTGGTATTAAAGTAAACGTTGTTTTTGCTAAAAAAGGTATGGCTGAACGCCTAGCAAGAGAAGGCGAATATAGCCCTGCCGATATTTTACTCACCACAGATATTAGCCGATTAATTGAACTACAAGATCGCGATTTACTACAAGCTAATAATTCAAAAATATTGCAAGCAGCTATTCCAAGCCAATATCGCGCTACCGATAATACCTGGTTTGCCCTTACTACCCGTGTTCGTAATATATACTCAGCTAAGCGCTTAGGTAACATTCAGTTTAACTATGAAGATTTAGCTGATAGCAAATATAAAGGCCGTATTTGTACTCGTAGCGGTAAACATGCCTACACAGTGGCATTGGTTGCATCTATGGTCGCAGAGCATGGTGAAGAGAAAACCTTAACTTGGTTAGAAGATTTCAAAGATAATTTAGCACGTAAACCACAAGGCAATGACCGTGGCCAAGTGCAAGCCATACATCAAAATCTTTGCGATATTTCTCTAGGCAATAGTTATTATTTTGGCAAAATGTTAAAAGATGAAAAACAGAAAGCTTGGGCTGATGCCGTGAACATTAACTTTCCAAACCAAGCAAATCGTGGTGCTCATGTAAATATTTCAGGTGTAGCCCTAGCTAAATATTCACCTAATAGTAAAAATGCTAAAGCATTAATGGAATTTTTAGTTTCAGAGCCCGCACAAGAGCTTTATGCTCAAACTAATATGGAGTATCCTGTACGCCTTGGTGTAGCGCCATCAGAATTAGTTGCATCATGGGGTGAGTTTAAAACGGATAATTTATCGTTAGTAACCATTGCTAAAAACAGAAAATTGGCATTGAAATTAATAGATAAAGCGCGGTTTGACCTCTAATTTAACCAGTGATTGTAGTTTAGATTTTATTTTGTGATAGCAAAAGCAAAACAGGTAACTTGGCGCTCAACATTTTTTAGAAGTACAGTTTATTCAACATCACTAACACTTATGATACCTGTGTTGGTGATGTTATTAGCTGGTCTTAGTGCATCCACAGATTTATTTTCCCACCTTTGGCAAACTGTCTTACCAGATTACATAGCAAATACCTTGTTATTAGGTGTTTTTGTGGTGTTATTATCCTTAGTTTTTGGGGTAATTAGTGCCGCTCTAATTGTTCATACCAATATCAAAGGCAAAGCAGTGTTACGCTGGCTATTAATGCTACCACTTGCTATGCCTGCTTATTTAGTTGCCTATCTATACACTGATTTGTTTGATTACGCAGGGCCAGTTCAACGCAGCTTACGTGCATGGTTTAACTGGCAATCACCCAATGATTATATTTTTTTTGATATTCGCACACTTGGTGGTGCCAGTATCATTATTGCTTTGGTACTTTTTCCTTACATTTATATGCTGGCAAGAACAGCTTTTGAACAACAAGATCAAAATCTACTTAGGGCAAGCCGAACACTCGGCCTAAATGCTAAGCAAAGCTTCTATAAAATTGCCTTACCTTTGGCTCGCCCTGCCATTGCGGTTGGCGCAAGCTTAGTATTAATGGAAACCTTGGCTGATTTTGCTACCGTGCAATACTTTGCCGTTAATACGCTAACCACAGCAATTTATGACACTTGGTTAGGCTACGGTGACTTGGCCACAGCCAATGCCTTAGCGAGCGTGTTAATGTTATTTATATTGTTTACCTTAGTTGCAGAACAGCGTGCGCGCGCAGGTCAAGCACACCAATCAAATCGCATTAACAAAACCCATCAAATCATTCAGCTGTCTTCGTCAGCACAATTTTTTGCCGGCAGCTTTTGTTGGCTATTGGTTATTGCGGGTTTTATTTTGCCCTTTTTACTTTTGATTAATATGGCATGGCAATACAGCAGCAGTGAACAATTTTGGACATTAGTGCCAACAGGGATAAACAGTATAAAAGTTGCCGTTTGGGCGGCTAGCTTAACTACCATTTTGGCACTGATTTTTGTGCTATTTAAACGTCTAGACAAAAGTAGGTGGCGTACGCTACCAGTGCAAATTTCTGGATTTGGTTATGCCATTCCCGGCACTGTATTGGCCATGGCAATGATGTCAACTTTCGCGCCCATAGATTACTTCATAAATGACGTTGCTAAATTCTTGGGCTTAACGCAACCCGGTTTATTATTATCTGGCTCAATTTTCGCTATTATTTTTGCCTACCTTGTACGGTTTGCCGCCATCGCTAATGGCGCTATTGACAGTGGTATCAAACAAATTCCAAAATCTCTCGATTTTGCCCCGGCAAGCTTAGGCGCGGGCCTAACGAAAACATTAACGAAAGTACATTTACCTTTATTGAAATCGTCTATTTGGGTAGCGTGGCTGTTAGTTTTTGTGGAGGCAATGAAAGAGTTGCCGGCTGTTTTATTACTTCGACCTTTCAACTTTGAAACATTAAGCACACAAATTTATCAATTAATTTCTGATGAAATGTTAGAACAAGGCGCCTTAGGGGCAATCCTAATTGTGCTACTGGGTTTATTACCTATTATTTGGCTGAATCGAAATAATAGCGACGGCAAAAAACAGACAACTAAGGAACTAGCGTGACCGATTTATTAACTATCACTGAGCTTTCGGTTGAATTACAAAGTAAACAAATCTTATCTGACATTTGCCTAAACTTACCCACTGGTGACATTCTCGGCTTAGTGGGACCTAGCGGTTGTGGTAAAACCACCTTATTAAACACGCTCGCTGGTTTTATTGAACAAGATAAAGGTCAAATCCACATAGACGGTAATAGCACTATTTCACCTGAGTATATTATTCCACCTGAACATCGTAATATCGGCATGATTTTTCAAGATTACGCCCTATTCCCTCATTTGACTGTTGAGCAAAACATTTGCTTTGGTATTGATAAGCTGACGGCAACAGAGCAACAAGAAAGATTAACGCAGTTATTAGCATTGCTAGAGCTAAAAAGTTTTGAAAAGCGATTTCCTCATCAATTATCAGGCGGACAACAACAGCGAGTGGCGATTGCTAGGGCATTAGCTCCTCAGCCTAAATTGCTATTACTTGATGAACCCTTTTCTAATATTGATGCAAGGTTACGCAATGAACTTATGTTAGAAATGCGTAACTTACTGAAAAAATTAAATATCACCGCTATATTTGTCACCCATAATAAAGACGAAGTATTTACTTTTGCCGATAAAATGGCGGTGATGCACCAAGGTCAGCTATTGCAAATTGCCAGCCCTGATAAAGTTTGCCAACAACCCAATAGTTGGCAAGTGGCTGATTTCCTCCAATTAGGAAGCTGGTTACCTATAAGCCTGAAATCGAATAATCGTTACCAAAGTGCGCTAGGTGATGTTGACTTCCCTGATTCAGCTCAGCATAACCAAATGCAATTACTATTAAAACCGCAGTTTATCAAGCTTTGTTCCTCAGCGGAGTCTAATGTGCGAGTTGATAACATATCGGTTACTGAACAGGGTTATCACTACTTATTGAGTAGTTTAAATGATAGTAAAGCGTTAGCTTTTGATAACTTAAGCTTTTATGCCAATGAGCTATTTGTTATAGGTGAACAATTAGCCTTAGAGATTAAAGAGCATGATTTTATTGCCTTTACTAGCTAAAGCAACATTACTTACTTCCTTAATTTTTTATAAGTTAAGACAGTGACTTAAATGGCAACTAGACTAAAGTCTAATATGTGCGATTAGTTTTCTTCGTTAGCATGAAAACTCCTATTTTAAGAGGAATCACCAATGATCCAGCCAGAAAAAATAATAATAGCTGATGATCACCCCCTATTTAGACAAGCATTACTGGGGACTTTGAAAAGCAAACTTACTGAAACACAGTGGCTTGAAGCACAAACTATTGCAGAATTAGAGCAACAATTACAAGATAATAGCGAAAGCGATTTATTATTATTAGACTTAAATATTCCTGGTGCGCATGGTTTTAGTACTTTAATTCATGTACGGAATCACTTCCCTCAAATTCCTGTTGTGGTTGTCTCCGCGCACGAAGATCAAAAGACTATTAGCAAAGCTATGGGGTACGGAGCAGCTGGTTTTGTGCCAAAATCTACACCCGTAGATGATATTTTTACCGCAATTGTCGCTATTTTATCTGGTGAAATTTGGCTGCCAGAGACCTATCAGAACAAGCAAATTGCAGGGGATAATAGTGACATTTCCGATCATATTGCCAGTTTAACGCAACAGCAATACCGTATTTTAATGATGTTTGCACAGGGCTTGCTTAATAAACAAATTGCTTATGATCTCAATGTTTCGGAAGCAACCATTAAGGCGCATGCTACCGCAATATTTCGTAAGCTAGAGGTGAGAAATCGTACTCAAGCCGTAATTGCTATTAGTCAGTTAGATTTAACTGAAGCGAGTTTTGAACCGAAGTAATGTTTGTTGCTTTAATATTAAACATGAATAAGTAAGTAGACCCTCAATGAAAGACGCTCTGCTACAAGTTTATCCTTAAAATATAGAGTACTACTTTTATTTTTTTATTGATTACCATAATCTGCTTGTAACTTTTGCGCGAGCTTGGCACTCATCATTGCTCTAAGCGATGCAGGCTTCACTAATTTACGCATAAAGCCAACATCTGCGACTTTCGCTTTATTTTCAATACCACTCTCTGTCGTCGCTGTGATTAATATTGCTGGAATATAATTACTACATACCTTACGCATATCCGCAATTAGCGTTAAACCATCGGCCTGCTCACCTTCTGGCAATTCAGCTTGATAACCTAATTGGTAATCTACCAGTAAAATATCAATATCACTTTGATGGTTTTTAAATTCTTTTAGTGCGCTTTCACGTGAATCCGCAGCAAGAATGTTACATTGCCACGCAGACAATAGCTCAACCATACCACTCAAGACATCAGGATCATTGTCAATACATAATACGGTAATACCTTTTAAGCCCACAGTGTTCACAGGAGCTACTATTTTAGGTACCGTGGTTAATTGCTGAGCTTGCTCGAGCTGTATTGAAAATTTACAACCTTGTCCTGCGCTCGATTGCAAACTCAAAGAGTGCCCTAATAAGCGAACAAGCGACTGGGTGATATTAAGCCCTAATCCTAACCCTTGGCCAGTCCGATTGGTTGGCGTATCTAACTGGGTAAATTGTTCGAAAACGAGTGCTTGTTGGTCAACCGCAATACCCGGACCATTATCAAGAATTTGAATAATTACCTGATGATTAAAGACTCGTGCCCCGAGTAAGACTTTACCGGGACTAGCATAACGCAAAGCATTGCCAACCAAGTTTTGGATAATACGCCTAAGTAAGTATCTATCTGACTTTATCCATGCCTGAGTGTCGACTAATCTAAATTCAACCTGCTGCTCAAGGGCTAATGCCGAAAACTCTTGTGCTAAATCTTCGAATAATTCACTCAATGAAAATATTTCTACTTGGGGTTTGATATTACCACTTTCTAAACGTGCTATTTCGGCTAAATCAGCTAACAAATCATTTGCCGCCCTTAACGATTTATCAATATTATCAACCTGTCGTTGCTGCTCCGTGGTTAAGCCTTTTTGTTCATTTAATGCAGAAGTAAACAGTCTTGCGGCTTCTAATGGTTGCATTAAGTCATGACTGCAGGCTTTTAGGTACTGACTTTTAGTTCTATTGGCTTGTTCTGCTTTCTCATGAGCCTTAGCTAAAGCTTCATTGGTTTTCGCCAAGGTTAAGGTACGCTCATAGACCCGTGTTTCTAAATCTACATTGGCTTCTTTAAGTACCTGCTCTGCTTGTTTGTAAGCGGTGATATCTGAAAACAACATAACAAAGCCACCTCCAGGTAATGGATTACCTTCAATACGAATAGTTTGTCCATTAGCTTGCTGTCGCTCTGAACTGTGCGAGCTACCTTTACGTAAATATTCCAGGCGCCTAAAGACTTGGTTATCAACATCACCTGCGCCACATAAGCCCCGTTTAACATTATGGCGAATCAATGATTCAACTGGACTACCGACGTAAATAAGTTCAGTTGGATATTCAAACAAGTCTAAGTACTTTTTATTCCATGCGACTAGCTTCAATTCTTCATCAACGATGGAAATTCCTTCACCGGCATTTTCTATTGCACTTTGTAAGAGGTTTTGTGAGAACGCCTGTTTTTGACTAGAAGCGTCTTCAACCAATACCGCTAACTCATCCAGTGCGATATCACGGCCATCTAAGGCAGAAGAGAGTACCAAACGAGCGGATGACGCCCCCATTACCATAGCCAAAGTATTTTCTGTATGCTGTAACAACAGTTGATTATAGGTAGCATTGCCCAGTAGTTTTTTATCGTTTGACGACTGAAACAAACTAAAACTTGAGACTGCTTTTTTCTCACCAACAAACCTTGAAGCTAATAACTCTAATTCTTGAACATCTAATTGACGCTTTTTCTCTATTTTAATAATTGATGGCGATTGCCACTCTAAAAAGAGTGAGGCTTGCACGCGTTCTTGTACACTTTGCCTACTAATTTGCGACAAAGCCCACATTACAAAAATATTGGCTGCTAAACTGAATAAAGTTGCGGTCGACTTTGCCGGTAAAAGCCCTTCCGCAAAAGGTGAGGCATACAAGCCAAATTGCGGTAGTAAATTCAATGTCAGCCATAAAATAAAACCAACCAAGATGCCAGCATAAACCCCCATTAAACTGGCTCTGCGCCAATAAAATGCGACTACTAACGCGGGGGTTAGCTGCGCAAAGGCACCAAAAGCCACCTCTCCTAAAGAAGACAATGTGTCTGGGGAGGCCATAACAAAAACACCAAAACCAGACATTATTACGAACAATACTAGTACTTTACGTATATTTAGTAATCGTTGCCTGAAGGTATCATAATTTGTTTGAGCAACTTTTTGCTGCCTATAAAGGAAAGGGAAAATAATTTCATTACTGAGCATGGTGCTTAGTGCAATGGCCGAAATAATGACCATGGAACTAGCGGCAGAAACGGCACCAAGAAAGGTAAATAAAGTAAGCCACGTTTGGTCAGTTATACCGGGTAAAAATAAAACATAGGTATCCGAAGGTACAGTGTCACCCAGCAGTAATTGACCGGCCAAGCCAAGTGGTGCCGCAAAAAAGGCAAAAACAAGTAGATAAAGCGGGAATATACGCCTGCCTAACCAAGTATCTTTTTGGTCTCTTAACTCAACCACCATTACTTGAAACTGCCTAGGCAAAGACAAAAATGCGGCCATAACAATAACTAACATAGCAAGCATGGCGCTAAGATTGTCACCATTTAGTTGCTGTTCTAGTTTCAAATTGGCACCTGATTGCTGCCAAATATCAACAGGTGAATCAAAAAGAGAAAAACAGACAAACAAGCCTACCGCTAGAAATGCCGCGATTTTAATCAGCGACTCGAATGCAATAGCGAGCATTACTCCAGGGTGACGCTCAGTAACATCAATATTGCGAATGCCAAATAATATGGTAAAGCCTACCAGTACTACACTGATAACCAATCCGATATGCCAACCACTAAAGCTTTGGTCTATCTGCAGTTGTTGGAACGTGTAGACCATGGCTTTTAACTGCAATGCGATATAAGGCATGGTGCCAACAAACGCCACCAATGTAACTATTATGGCGAGGTTATGTGATTTGCCAAAGCGCGCAGCGAGTAAATCGGCAATCGAGGTTAAATTGAGCTTTAAGCTCACCCTAATAATGCGCTGAATGAAAGGCCAAGCAAAAACAAATAATAATATAGGCCCTAAATAAATAGGTATATGCGAGAGAAAATTACTCGCGGCTTGCCCTGTTGTGCCAAGAAAACTCCAAGAAGTACAATAAACACCCAAGGTCAACGCATAAATAATGCCTTGGCCTTTTCTGGCTAACTGATGCTTATATTTATCACCTAAAAAAGCAATTAAAAACAATAAGCCAATATAAATCAAACTGATGCTGACTAATTGCCAGTTAGGGAACATAACAACTCTCTTGTACTAAATAAGTTTATAACCATAGCAATAATAGCTAAATAGTAACATCTTCATATATACGACTTTTAGCTAATTTTAACGGTAGGCAAGTAAATCATCGTAAAATTTGTTACACTGCGCGCCAACCAAGGGGAGCGGTCTATTTGTCAGAGAATTTT
This sequence comes from uncultured Colwellia sp., assembly GCA_913062815.1. Lineage (GTDB taxonomy): Bacteria > Pseudomonadota > Gammaproteobacteria > Enterobacterales > Alteromonadaceae > Colwellia. The sequence goes on from CAJXWZ010000008.1 coordinate 170,423, forward strand.
GTGCAAATATTATCGCTGAGATGCTATAGAACAATTAGTTTTGGCGAACTCTTTGAACCTGGACGGGAGTTTATTAATTATTTAATAAATTATCCGGCGTAGGAATGGTTAATATTTTCTAAATCTAGAGACCTCCCAGTGCCGGATCCCATAGTATTTTTTACTTATGAGATCTTTATGAACCAAACAAAATCAACACTCTCTTTCGCTATATCATCGTTGCTAATTTCCAGCTTTGCCAGTTACGCTGCTGACACTAATGCAACTGAAAATATTGAAGTCATCACTGTAAATAGTGACTTTCGTCAGCAAAATTTATTAACAACACCCGCATCTCTGTCGGTATTAACCGAGGTAGAAATACAGCAACGTAATGCGCAACATCTTGAAGAATTAGTGGCCATTAGCCCCAATGTAAATTTTGCCAGTGGTTCACAACGGGCGCGTTATTATCAAATTCGTGGTATTGGCGAACGTAGCCAATTTAACGAACCGATTAACCCTTCTGTCGGCATGATAATCGACGGTGTAGACTTCACCGGTATTGGTAGCATAGCTAACTTGTTTGATGTGCAACAAACAGAGATATTCCGTGGCCCGCAAGGCACACGCTTTGGTGCAAACGCCCTCGCTGGTATGATAAATATTACCACTAAAGCCCCAACAGATGAATTTGAAGGTGCTATCAAATTAGATGCCGGTAATTATGACAGTTTAGGGTTAGGCTTAGCGTTATCAGGACCAGCTTCTGATTCAGTAAATTATCGTATTGCCGCAAATCAATATCAGAGCGATGGCTTTATTGAAAATACCTACTTAAATAAGTCTGACACCAACAATCGTGATGAAACCAGCCTTAGAGGAAAGTTATCAATAGAAGTTAGCAACGATTTAACGGTTGATTTAGCTGCTTTTTATTTTGATTTTAATAATGGCTATGATGCGTTCTCATTGGATAATACTCGTGAAACACTTTCAGATGAACCAGGCTTCGACCAACAAGAAACCTCGGCTATTTCCGCAAATATCACTTATCACGGTTTTGAAAAGTTCACCTTACAAACGTTAATCAGTACCAGTAACTCTGATCTTGCTTATGGTTATGATGAAGACTGGGCATTTGTTGGTATTTCGGATCCATCAATTATTGAAAATCAAGATTTCGCTTACTGGGAATATTCGTCTACCGACCATTATTTCCGTGATAAATCAACTCAAACTGTTGAAGTAAGAGCATTATCAAACAATGGTAGTGAATTATTTGATGGCTCGACTGATTGGGTAGCAGGTATTTACTTTAAACAAGATGATGAAGACTTAACAAGACAATATACCTATTTAGACAATGATTTCAGCTCAAGCTTTGATACCCAATCAATGGCCATTTATGGTCAACTTGACAGCCAACTAAATCAACATTGGTCTCTTACTACTGGCCTTCGCCTTGAACAACGCAGCGCCGACTATATAAACTCAGGTGCTTTTGTCGATAGTTCAAAAGACACTATGGTTGGTGGAAAGTTAGTACTTAGTTACCAACAGGATGAAGACAGCTTTTGGTACGGCTCTATTAATCGCGGCTTCAAAGCGGGCGGCGCCAACACTGATGGTACCTTACCAAATGAATTACGTACCTTTGAGCCAGAATATTTAGTTAATTATGAATTGGGCTATAAAGTCTCACTACTTGATAATGCTGCCTTTATTCGCACCGCTGTGTTTTATATGGACAGAGACGATGTACAAGTAAAAAGTTCACAAACAATTGTTAGAGATGACGGTAGCTCTGAATTTATTGCTTATTTAGGTAATGCTGCTTCTGGCTCAAATAAGGGCATAGAGATTGAATCAAGTTGGCAAGCTAATGACATGGTGGAATTGTATGCATCATTGGGTTTATTGGATACTAAATTCAATGACTTTATTAATGCCGACGGTGTATCGTTAAGTGGTAGAGAGCAAGCTCATGCACCAAGTTATCAATTCAATGTGGGAGTTAATTATCAACCTAATGAATATTGGTTAGTAAACCTTTCTGTTGATGGAAAAGATGAATATTATTTCTCTGATAGCCATGATGAAAAATCTAAATCAATGGCATTGGTCAACGCATCTGTAAGCTATCTAGCAGACAGTTATCAGGTGAAGGTTTGGGCGCGCAATCTTACGGACAAAGATTACGCCAGCCGAGGTTTTTATTTTGGTAACGACCCAAGAGATGGTTATACTGCTAAGCAATATACGCAATTAGCAGAGCCACTCGTTTTTGGCCTCTCACTAGATTATCAATTCTAACTGTGTTTGTTGGAGGGTAAATATACCCTCCAATTATTCGAGGAAGCAATCATGAAAATATCGATTGAATTGAGTTTATATCCACTTGCTGAACAAGCATACAAAAGTGAAATTTGGGCTTTTATTAAGCGTCTTCGTCAAGTTGAAGGTTTAAACGTTGTCACCAATGGTATGAGTACACAAGTGTTTGGTGATTATGACTTAGCCGTAGCAAACGTCATGCGTGAAATTAAGCATGTACACAGCACCACAGGCGCTGCTGTATTTGTCTGTAAATTTATTAATGGTGATCGCTCACAGGTAGAAGATGAAAACGAGCGATTGACATGTTAACGGATTTTATTCAATACCTAGTAACACTACCTTGGCTTGAACTCATCGCCATGTTGTTGTCTTTGGCTTATGTTATTTTGGCCGCTCGGGGCTCGCTTTGGTGTTGGCCTGCCGCCTTTGTTAGTACTGCCATTTATAGCTATATCTTTTATGATGTATTGTTATTAATGGATAGCGCACTCAATGCTTACTATTTGTTGATGGCAGTGTACGGTTATTGGGCTTGGCAAAAAAGCGGGGTGGATAACACGGCAGAAAATATTGAGTCAGAAAAGAGTCAATTTAGCATTGTTTCTTGGAAAATAAATTGGCACATAAAAGCTTGCAGTATTTTGTCAGTAGTCTCATTAGCTTTGGGCTATATTATGGCCAATTATACCCCTGCCGATTTTCCTTACATTGATACTTTTACTACAGTTTTTGCGGTATTCGCGACCTATTTAGTGGCGCAAAGAGTATTAGAAAACTGGCTTTACTGGCTCATCATTGATGCGGTTTCTATCTATTTGTATATAGAGAAAGACCTTATGCCTACCGCCGTACTCTTTATCATATATATCGTTATTGCGACTTATGGTTATTTCAAATGGCTGCACATCTACAAAAACAACTCGATTAATTTAGTACAACCTATCGTTGAGTAAACAAGGTGAAAGTTTTATTAAATAACTTACCCTGCTTTAATCATATTGATAATATTAGTGAAATTACCTCAGGATTAAGCCAACACTGTTTTAAGGTGAGTGCCAATGGTAAAACATACTTTGCCAAAACAATTCAAAGCAATACTGAAGTTACTGTTGCTTTAAACGCCGCTAAACATAATTTTAGTCCTGCCGTAGTCTATTATGATTCGCAATGGTTAATTACTGACTACATTGAAAGTACAAACTTATCTCTTAGCACAATGACCACAAATCAAAAAATAACTGAGGCATTAAAAATGATGGTCAGTTGCCATCAATTAAATGCCAAAATTGCTAGGTTAATGCCCAAGGATATTATCGGCGAATTGATTGATGAAAACCACTTTTCGTCAATGCAAAAAGTAACCTTGATGCAGCTTGCGCAGCAGATAATACCGTTAGATAACGATGACAAGAATGACGTTTGTTGTCATGGCGATATCAATTTTAGTAACGTACTCATTGATAACAACAACCATGCATATTTAATTGACTATGAATGCAGCTGCCTCGCGCCTGCAGAATATGATTTAGCAATGTTCATCGCAATAAATAATATTGACGATAATAAAATACCGGCTATTATCCATCAATACCAATCCTTGCTTCCCCTTAAAATAGTCTCCCATCAAAAACTAAAAGACTACCTTTGTTTTTCTTATTTTATCAACAGCCTATGGTTTTATGGCGGTAGCAAAAACCAACAAAATCCATCATTTAAACCTTTACACAAACAGCAATGGGAAAAGCTTATTTCTAGTATATCCTTAGAACAAGAGCGGTACGAACACCTTGCAAAGCTTTTTCAGTTCTAGTAGTTTTACTGACGATTCTAATCACAAAAACAATAAATATAGGATTTTTTATGTCTGTAGAAACTATTTACAAAGTCGCTTTGCACCCCTTTATTAACGAATCTATCGCTAGCTTAAAAGCCATGACGAACCTTTCTGGTTCATCTGCTGATGTATTTATGGATCAAGTTGACGATTTTCGATTCAAAGGTTATGCCGTATGTTCAGAAGTAAGCGGCTGTATTAATGGTGTGATAATGATGCACCATTATCCAGAAACTGCTGTTGCTATCGGTAATTCTGTTTGTGAAACCATGTTTGATGAAAAATATGATTACACTGAAATCAATGAAGAGTTAAGCAATGCCCTAGCGGAGTGGGGTAATACTATTGTAGGTCGTTCGACCGACTTATTAAGCCGCCATAATTTAGAGTTTAATTTCTCCAGTCCTTATTTTGTTCACAACTTTGACGACATGGAAAAGCATTTAACTGACGTTAAAGAAATAGTTACCGTACCAATTACCGTTGAAGGTGTTGGTCGTTATTATTTCAACCTGCTTGTGCGCGATGTTAACTTCCAAGCAAGCGGGGTTAAGCGCGAAGAAAGTACCGGTATTTCCAACCCACATAGCAAGCCATTAACTACCGACAGTAAAGTACTACTTGTTGATGATAGTGCTATGATACGTAAAGCAATTAAACGTTATCTAAATCAATTAGGCTACGACAATATCATTGAGGCAAATGATGGTTCAACTGCAGTTAGTATGGTAGAAAATGAAGCTCCTGACTTTATGTTTATGGATGTGGTCATGGATAAAATGAATGGCGACCAAGCATTAAAAACCATCCGGGCAAAAGGCCATGATGTACCTGTGGTTATGTTGTCGTCGGTTACCGATCAAGCATTAATAAATCAATGTGAACAAGACGGCGTTTCTGGTTTCATCTTTAAACCAATTCAAGCTAATAATGGTGCTAAAATTATTCAGTCATACCTGAAAATTGCTTAGCGTTAGGCGTTTAATTTTTTGTCAAAATGAAGCGAGCCAACAAGGTAAGCTTCACTTTTATTAGTTAAAATACCCCATGTTTTTAGCTTCCATTTCTCGTAAGTAATGTTGTAAGCTTTTATTATCGTTTGTCTCAAATTTATCGGCCAAGGTTTGGCAATTAATCACGCGGTCTAAGCGAAACTCTCGATAGTCATTGCGCAAGCAACAAAAAGCGACAATGGTCCATTTCCCGCCCCAAAATATCAGCCCTAACGGCTCTATTTTTCGCTGAGATACTTGCTCTTTTGCATCGCGATAGTTTATAAGCAACAACTGGTTATTGGTAATTGCCTCCCTTACTTCATGGCTTAGTTCTATATTCTTTTCATTTCTAAAGTAATTAGGAATAACAAAAGGTGAGTACTCACTTTGCTGCTTTAACTTGTCAGGTAGGATGGCAGTTATTTTATCTAGGGCTGAACTAGCACCGTTTGCCAGCGCATTATCTGCCCATGACTGTACCATTTTAGAGCCAACGAGCAGGGCTAATAACTCTTCACTGGTAAACATGAGTGGCGGTAGCTCAAATTTAGCATCGAGTATATACCCTACTCCTGCCTCACCTTCGATGGGTACACCCGAGAGAATTAGTGCTTGAATATCACGATAGATGGTTCGGTCAGAAACCTCTAACATTTCAGCAAGTCTATTTGCCGTAATGGCAAGGCGACGACCTCTCAATAAAGTGATCAATTGAAATAATCTTTCTGCCTTGCGCATAGTAAGTTCCGTAAGTTAGATATAGGCTCGTTTAACCATCACAACCTTGACATGCTAACACCGTTACATGTTCAAGTTGAACGCTTTCTTTCTCTATGCATTGAGCGAATGTCTGACACAATGATGAGGCAAAAAAAGCTTGTTGTGCTTGTTTTGCCAATTCCATGTTTTCCCAATAAACAATATCTATATATGAACCGTCTTCTTTTTCACATAAAGAACGGTATAACAAGCCCTGTTGCTCTTTTAAAAAAAGCTCCATTTGTTCATTTGACGAAAGAAAGTCTTGTGACGTGAAGCCACTTGCAAGTTTAAAGTTTACGATTTCTACCACATTTGAGTTTGACATGTATTTTTCCTTTTAGGTTTTATATTTAATTAATTATCGAAACCTAGGATAAAACACCCCTACTGACAACGTGGTGTCAGTAGCATCAAATATAATGAAAATATTACTAGCTTGTTTGAGGGTAAAGCTTGTCTAACTATTACTCGCCATTGATTCTGGTTATTTCCTACAAGCTATTGTAAACATTATCGTGTTAAGAATTCATGTTGATAAAAATCGTTAAATAAAGGATTGTTTCGTTCATATTGCCAGCCAGAAGTTAAGGCATATTTATACCTTTTGGTCGATTTTAATTCGGCTAAAATAACGTCGATTTTTGCTATGACCGATTTCCCCCATTCATTTCTAGGGCATGCTACATGACCGACGGAAAATAATGGCACGCCTACTATTGGATAAATATCGAATTTCGCTAAAGATAACGCGTAATTTTGAGCGTAATAATTTAATTCAAAAGGATAGGCAATAGTAGCATCCACTCTGCCTAACTCAATCATTTGAAACGTGGGGCTAAGATCGGTGTTTGACATTAAAAACACTCCCTCTTCACGCATATACTGCGCTATGACTACATCAATTTCCGCGGTAAATGAACGACTTTTAACTAACGTAAAAGTAAACTTTTGAGATTCAGCGATCTCTCTTAAATCTATCCTGCCATTTCGCAAATAGTTATCAAACAAACCTTTTTTAGTGATAACGCGATTAGTTGGGTTAACCACTGCGGCTGAAGAGAAATACATATATTTCTCTCGTTCGACTGTTTTAAACAATGCAGGGTGACAGGAATATTTTTCATGCTTGATGTCTTCAATCGCACGCGCCAGTGTTGTTAACGGCATTTGATGGTCATATTCAGGTAACTTGTTAATAATTAGCTGTAAGACTTGTTGAATAAAACCTTTGCCTTGACTTGGGCCCGTTAAAATAACGCCTGGTGGACGATGGTAAGTTTGCCAATAAATTGTTTCTTGCTCATCAGCAGTTTTTTCATTAGCGAATAAAGAGAGGCTTATAAAAACTGTAACAACAAAAACACACTTTTGTAACATCACTATAATTCAGGTTAACCTTACGAACTTTAAGTATAGCTTTAGTGACAAATTACTCAACAGAGACTTGGCCACACAGGTCAATCTGTAAGAGCACTGCTGACCACTCGTAATCCACAAGGAAACGTTACTATTTGGTTGTTTGAGTGTAAAATTCAGAGATATATTGACCACCCTTAATTTTCGCAATCAGGCGTAATTTGTAGCTTTCACCTTTATTGCCTACAAAACTTCTTAAGTCGGTATTACTTCGCCAGTAATAAGGACTTTTTTGCATACCTAAAGGATAGGGTGTCATTTCATTTTTAGCATTCACCAAAAATATGGTGGCACTATCAAGTGGAAAAGTAGAATTAACCTCAGTGAGCCCTTCTTTGTCTGACACATTGACTTTGAATTCGCCTGATTTAAGTACACAACTGTGATTGATAATATCGCAGTGTCCTTCTGGTACTAATTGGATTATCTTTGTTTTATTGGCTTCATTTTCATTATAAAAGTCGGCGCCAATGTAACCTAAAATACCAAGGAATGGCGCAACCATAAAAGCGATTTTGAGGTGTCTATTCATATGTATTTCTTCTTAATAAATTTTAATTAACACGGTAATTTCATAAACAATCAATTTAACAGAAAAGGCTAGTCGACTCTTTTGATATGGTCGGCTAGCCTTTTATTTATTTAAATTTACCTTCGAAACTCAACACTCAAGTTTCGAAGCTATTTAACCCTAGTGAGCGTGTGCTGCACTAGCTTTTCCAGGTAAGCGCATATTGTCAACCATATCTTGGATATGTACTGGAGCAGGACCTGTTGCTTTAAGCACAGCGAAAGCCACACCAAAGTTAACTAATGCACCAACCGCACCAAATGCGTTAGGAGAAATACCCATGAACCAATTAGGACCCATGTCACCTAAGAACGAAGTACCTGGGATGAACATAATTCCTTTATGTTGGAACACGTACAACATGGTGATACCGATACCAGAACACATGCCTGCAATGGCAGCTGTACCACTCATTTTTCTAGAGAAAATACCCATCATTAA
>CAJXWZ010000009.1 GCA_913062815.1 uncultured Colwellia sp.
GATTTGAACTCTAGAAGGGCTACAAACCCTTGCCGGTTTTCAAGACCGGTGCTTTCGACCACTCAGCCATCTCACCATATATCTACTGCAATTAACTGACTTGCTAGAAGACGGGGCGAATATTAAATACTGATGAGTTATTTGTAAAGAATTAATTTAAAGAAAAAGGATTTTATCTTAAAAAAACAAATCTACTTAATAAAATCTAAGTGTTGCTGATAAAAGTCACCTAAAAATGGTACTTTTTGTTTATGACCTTGAATCACGTGGAATAAGGCATAAAACCAAGCAAATAAGATTGCGATATTTAATAACCAACCGATGAGCGGGATTAATGCCAATATTGCTCCGGTAATTATAAGACCAAGGGATTGTTTTAAATGAAAGATGGTATAAGAAGATTTTTGAGAGCCGTGAAGTACCGTTGCGATTAACCAACCCAACAAAGTTAAATAACTCAAAATAGATATAAATTTTGCCTTGGCGTAAACTCGATTTTGTTTCAATAATAGGTAATTAAGGCCTAATCCTGCCGTGCTTTGTTGTTTAACTTTGTCCATTGATTGAAACAGCATAAACATCCACTCCTTTGTTAATATTTTCATCACTAGCTTTCATGTAAAGGTAGACTCAAATAACAAATTCAACAATCCATTTTCAAGCACAAAAATGCATATGAGTACTAATTACTTCAAATATATAAGGAATTATTTTTTGATATTATTAATAAAGCAAGATTATATTAACTTGTGTATTTTACAACTTACCTTTAAGTTTAACGTACTGATTTTTAAGGTGTAAGAGCAATTCATCCTGTTGCTTTTTTGACAAATCTTGATACATTAAACATTCAAAAACACGTGTAAATTCAGCAAAGTCACTGGATAAAAAAGGCAGTTGCTCTGTTACTAACAGAGCAAAACTACTTGGTGTGATGTTAGACGTTGGTTTTAACCCTTTGTTAACGAGTTTTAGTCGTAATTTATTATATAAAACTAACCAAGGTGTCGCTTGCTTAGCTTTAAACCACCACAGACTAAACCGGGAAAGTGAATTTAAAAGCAGCATAAATATAATAAGTGAGCCTACGACAACAGCCGAAACTTTCCAAGGAATATCTTTACCAAACCAACGCTTTAACAGGTCGAATTGTTTTTTTGTTGAATAGCCAAGTACCCACCGGGTCCACTGGTAATCTAAAGCATCTAGTTGTAACCTAAGAGCGTTGAGCCAAGCAATATTTCTCAGCTGATATAAATCGACAAAATCATTATTCAATGAGGACTGTTGCTCAAGTAACGCTGATGACCAACCACTTTCTACCCGTTCAGGATCTACTGCTGCCGTAGGATCAACGCGAAACCAACCAATTCCTTCTAGCCAAATTTCAGACCAGGCGTGAGCGTCATATTGATAAACACTCAAATGCCCGCCCTGCTGCTTAACTGTATTTGACAATGGTTCATTACTGGTATTGTTATATTCGCCACCTAAATAACCTGTTACTACTCGTGCAGGTATCCCTGCAGCACGCATAAGGTAAGTATATGAGCTCGCATAGTGAACACAAAATCCGGCCTGAGTATTAAAAAAGAACTGATCTAAACTGTTGTTGGTTAATAGAGGAGGCTTTAACGTATAAAAATATTGCTCGGCTCTAAACATGGCAAGAATTGCGTTTGATCTTTCTTGAGGCGATACATATTTGCTTTTCAGCTCTCGTCCTAAACGCTCCAGTTTTGGGTTACTCCCTTGAACTATCGATAAATTTCTCTTCTTTGTAATGTCGTCAATTGATAAATCAAGCGAAGTATTCAAATAACTATTTATTTCGTAATGACTAATTTGGCTTATTATATTACGAGTTTGAATGGTGTAGTCAGAAGAGTTTTTTATTTGTATATCAGTACTTTGAGCTATGGCGAGTCCATATAACCAAGATTGAAAACTAGGTTCAACAATAATATCATAATTTATTGCTTGCCCAGACGTTTCGGGTTTAAAAGGTTTTGTTTCTTTGGCTTTTCTATAAATATTATTAGCACGTGTCCATTTTCTGCCATCATAAAGCTCTAAAGTCATGGCCCGCCAATATAGCTTGGAATAATTTGGTATTTGCCCTCCTTTAAAGTCAACTCTAAAGGCTAAATCATTGGACAAAGCCAAATTTGCAATATCACCTGGACTGACTTCATCACTTAAACCTGTTTGCGCTGACTTAGCACTCGGCACTTGCCAAAAAGGAGACAATCGAGGAAATACAATAAATAATACCACGGCAAGCACTGTGCTTTGAATCAGTAAAATAGAGATTGTTTTTGCCATTGATGGCAGTGACTTACTAGGAGAAAATATCAACATCAAGACCATTAGGTTTAACACTAAAACCAAAATAAGCATAAATGAAAAGATAAGATTTTGCTTGAAAATTAATGCCGCAGCGAGCAAAAACAGGCCCAGCAATAAAAGCTGGTAAAAATCCTTTCTCCTTTTGATTTCAAAAGCTTTAAGTACATAAGCAAACGTAAGCAAGTGCACCATACTAATTAAAACCCCTAGATTTGCAGCAGTAATTGCGATTGCGATACAACCACCAATGGCAAAAAGGGTAAGCAACACCGGTGAAACTTTTGCTAGTTTATTACTATTGAATTTAAGGTTAATTAAGAGCGCTTGCCAGCATAAACACAGTGCTAAAATAGCCAACATCCAAGTACTAATCTCCAATGCTAAACTGGAAATATTCATTAACTGGCAAAACCATAACAGCCATGAGTTTTGATAACTTAAAGCAAAAGGTGAATTAATTTTTCGAGCAGTATTAAACATATTTAGTCGGCTGACCTACCGTTGTTAAATTTAGCTAACGCAATGAGGCAGTTTTGTTGGTGTTGATTACCAGCATCGGGTGAAATACTTACGTTTTCTTGGTCGACTGATGAAAGGTTTGAGTCTAAAAGCAAGCCGAATTGCTGCTGTGTTTTGCCATATTCAAGAATCAAAAAACACAAATAACTTAATTGTGTTTCAATATCAGTATGTGGCATTGAACTTAGCTTTAACCAAATAGGATTACCTTGTTGGCTTTGATAATGTTTAGTTAATTTACCTTGCCCTCGAGCAAGTTGCTTCCACGCTACCCGTGCTTGTGATTCACCAACAATATAATTTTTTAATTCAGAAAAATCATCAATTCCCGATTGATTCGTTTTATATTCGAGTTCATCTGGCCCTTTCTCGTTAATGGATGACAAAAAGTTGCTATGATTACTAAGCTTTTTGGGGTGCGGGAACACAATCACCTGATGAGAGAAATCTAACATTGCCCAAGTAATGAAAAGGCCTAAGGAATACTCGCTAAAAACTTTAATTCGTCCTAACTCGTGAACCCCTCTCAATTCAGGTTTTATAGATACTAGAACTTGAACTTCTCCCCGACTGCATAAATCAAGTTTGGTCAAATCAACATTTTGTTCAATTTGATAAAAATGAAAGTTAATATCGTAATGGTCTTTACTGGTCTTTACCTGTATTGGGAAATAAATATTTTGGGAAGCGAAGCCATACTGTAATTTAGTTGAAGTGAATGTTAATTGAGAGAAATTGTAAAAACTGTGCATCATTGTCGTGATAAATAAACTTGCCAACAAATAACTTAGTAATAGAATAATATTATTCTGATAATTTGTACCTAATAGAAACAGCAACGTAACTAAAAGCAAATAAGAAAAACCAAACCGTGTCGGCATAATAAAGATATTGCGACTAGACAATACATGTTTATAACTACCGGGCACTCGCTTACTTAGCCAACTATTAATGCGACTTTTGATAGTAGCATTGAGTTTTTGTTTAATAGAGGCAAGTAAATTCATTGCAGTGATTAACTTAACGGGTTTAACACATCAACAGCTTGTAATATTTGCTGACTTACACTGTTATTATCACCTCGTTCATGGCCAGATAGTTCAAGTCTGTGCTCACATACAGAAGAAAAAACCGCTTTGATATCGTCTGGTTTAAGAAAATCTCTATTATCAATAAAAGCCCAAGCCTTAGCCGCGCCAAGTAATGCTTTTCCTGCTCTAGGTGACAGAGGTCTACACAATATCTTATTACCTGCTTCGTTATCAAATCCTTTAACTGTCTGCCCCCGACTAACATGGCAAAGTGCGATAATGTATTCAATAATTACTTCAGATGCATGAACCTTTTCAATTTCCTGTTGCATAACAAGTAAGTCTTCTCTGCTGTTTATATTTTCAATAGCTTTTGTTCGATCACGAGATAATGAAAGCAATATATTTTTTTCAGCTTCAACATCGGGAAACCCTAAAGAAATTCGCATCATAAATCGGTCAAGTTGCGATTCAGGTAATGGATAAGTCCCTGCGTGAAATAGCGGGTTTTGAGTAGCAATAACAAAAAATGGCTCAGGTAATAAGTGTGTAGTGCCATCTATACTTACTTGTTTTTCTTCCATAGCTTCAAGCAAAGCACTTTGTGTTTTAGGGCTGGCTCTATTTATTTCGTCAGCTAAAACAACTTGGTTAAATATGGGGCCCTTATGAAGTTCAAACTGCTTAATATCAGTATTGAAAATTGAAATACCTACGACATCAGCAGGTAATAAATCACTGGTAAATTGAGTACGCTGATAGCTTAAATTTAGCGTTTCAGCCAATGTGTGGGCTAAAGTCGTTTTGCCCATGCCCGGCAAATCTTCTATTAACAAATGCCCTTTTGCTAGCAAACAGGCAACGGCCAATCGACATTCATTAGGCTTACCTAAAACTATAGATTCTATTTCAATTAAAATATTTTTAATTACATTTTGCATAAAAAAAACGTCTACTTAACAGATTACTTTAAGTAGACGTTTTAACATGCTTTGTCATGTTTTAATAGCAAAGAGCGAGTAATACGCTAATCATTTTCTTCTTGTATTAACAGCGTCGCTTAATTGGGCAAGCAATGTTTCAGTATCATCCCAGCCAATACAAGCATCGGTTATACTTTGTCCATATACAGACGCTTTGCCGTCTACAAGCTTTTGATTACCTTCAACCAAATGACTTTCTACCATCACACCGAATATGTTGTGGTTGCCACTACTGATTTGATTTCCCACATCGGTGGATACCAACATTTGATTTTCAAATTTTTTACTTGAATTTGCATGACTAAAATCAATCATGATCTTACTATTGAGCCCATCTTTAGCTAATTGCTCAGTCACTTCCTGAACACTGTCAGCATCAAAATTAGGCTTTTTACCACCACGCAAAATAATATGACAATCACTATTGCCTGTTGTTTCCACAATAGCTGCGTGACCAAACTTGGTTACAGATAAAAAATGATGTGAAGCAGCAGCAGAGCCAATCGCATCTATAGCTATCTTAATTGTACCGTCAGTGCCATTTTTGAACCCTACAGGACATGATAAACCAGAGGCAAGTTCGCGATGTACTTGTGATTCTGTGGTACGGGCACCAATCGCTCCCCAACACATAAAATCAGCCATATATTGTGGTGTAATCATATCTAAAAATTCACCGGCAGTTGGCAAGCCCAGTTGATTAATGTCTAAAAGCAGTTTTCGGCCAATGCGTAAACCATCATTTAATTTAAAGCTATTGTCCATATAGGGATCGTTTATTAATCCTTTCCAACCTACCGTAGTTCGAGGTTTTTCAAAATAGACACGCATAACAATTTCTAAGCTGCCTTTATACTTTTCACGCAACTTAACTAAGCGTTGACCATATTCAAGCGCAGCTTTGGGATCATGAATAGAACATGGGCCGATAACCACAAGTAAACGGTCATCTTTACCATTAAATATATTGTGAATGGCTGCTCGACCAGAAACGACCGACTTAATTGCTTTCTCTGACGCTGGAAATCGCTCCAGTAATGCGATTGGAGGTAATAAGTCTTTGATTTTATTGATGCGCACATCGTCAGTTTGATACATAATTCTTTCTCATTGCTCTCATCTGCTCGTTTAATTAGCAGTGTTAATTTGTGTTTTATTTACGTCTAGACATCCAAAAAAGTAGTCCCAAGGCCAATTTACCAGTGTTAAGAAACGAATACCAGTATATTCAAGTGAAGAAAAGTTAAAAAAACGATATCATTAAGACTTCAACAATCACACATACAAACTAAGGAGATAATTCCTATGATAGACAGCTCATTACCTTTGCTCGATTTACATCGACATTTAGATGGTAATATCCGCCCTGCAACAATTTGGCAATTAGCGGAAAAAAATAATATAGCCCTGCCAACAAAGAGTTTTGAAGATTTTATTCCCCACGTGCAAATACAGCACAGCGAGTCTGACTTACTGGCTTTTTTAAAGAAGTTAGACTGGGGTGTTGCCGTTTTAAGTTCATTAGATGATGTAAAACGTGTCGCTTATGAAAATGTAGAAGACGCCTATAATGCCGGTTTGCATTATGCGGAATTACGATTTTCTCCTTACTATATGGCTATGACTCATAACTTGCCCATTAATGAAGTAGTCTCGGCTATTATTGATGGTATAAAATTAGGTATTAATGACTTTAATATTAAAATTAACTTAATAGGAATATTAAGTCGTACCTTTGGTGCAAAACAGTGTCAGCAAGAATTAAATGCTTTACTTGAACATAAAGAACACCTAATCGCCATAGATTTAGCCGGTGACGAGTTTAACTTTCCAGGTGAGTTATTTATTGAACACTTCAAACAAGTACGAAATGCAAGTCTACAGGTTACCGTGCACGCTGGTGAAGCAGGTGGCGCAAAAAGTGTTTGGCAAGCAATTAATGAATTAGGAGCAACACGTATAGGACATGGTGTCGCCACAATTGAAGATGAAAAACTGATATCCCATATGGTTAATCACAATATTGCGATTGAATCATGCTTAACGTCAAATTTCCAAACGGGCACTGTAAAAGACTTGACTCAGCACCCATTAAAGTCATTCCTTAACAATGGCATAAAAGCCTGTTTAAATACTGATGACCCAGCTGTACAAGGGATTGAAATAAAAAATGAATATGAGGTCGCTGAGCAAATATTAAAACTTAAGCAAAGTGATATCACTCAGTTACAAAAAAACGCTTTAGCGGTATGTTTTTTGTCAGACAGTGATAAAAAATCGTTATTGGCTACATTCAAGTCATAACTCAATAGCAAAATAAGCACATTTTATAAACAAAGGAGTTTAATTTCTATATCCTAATTGCTAATATCAGTTAGCAAACTACAAAATCAGTAAAACACCCTTGATAGCTGTCCTTGGATGAACTATTTACATCATTTACATTCAGGCTAAAAACTTATTGATTACTATACTTACTTCTTTATTAAAAGATAAAACAAGGGACATATCATGAGCACACCTCATATTTCTGCAAATTTAGGCGACTTCGCCGAAACAGTTTTAATGCCTGGCGATCCATTACGCGCCAAATTCATTGCTGAAAACTTCTTAGAAGATGCTAAATGCGTCACGAGTGTACGTAACATGCTTGGTTATACCGGTACTTATAAAGGTCAACCAATCTCGGTCATGGGTTCGGGTATGGGCGTTCCATCTATTTCTATTTATGCAACAGAGTTATATAAAGACTTTGGTGTTGAAAACATAATTCGTATTGGCTCATGTGGCGCTGTCCGAGATGACATAAAAATTCGCGACATAGTCATTGGTATGGCAGCAAGTACAGATTCAAATGTAAATCGCCTTAGATTAAATCAATGTGACTTTGCTGCCACGGCAGATTTTTCATTACTCCATAAAGTTGTTAACACCGCTCAACGTCTTAAAAAAGAAGTTCATGTCGGCAATATATTTACCGCTGATTTATTTTACACTCCACAGCCAGAAATGTTTGCTCAAATGGAGAAATATGGCATTTTAGCTGTGGAAATGGAAGCTGCTGGTTTATACGGCGTTGCCGCCGAATATGGAAAGAAAGCGTTAACGGTATTAACGGTGTCCGATCATATAAAAACGGGTGAACAAACCACTGCACAAGAACGTGAAAACACCTTTAAAGATATGATGGAATTAACACTAGAAAGTGTTCTGTAAATTGCTATAACACAATTTTAAGGACTCTAGATGCTTATTTACCAACCACTGCTAGTGGTTCTCCTGTTTTCAATAGCAGGATGTACTACTGGGCATCTTGAGTACCTTAGTGAAGATGGAACAATTAAAACTGCGTGTGAAACTGAATATAGTTTCGCTCCAAGTGTAGATAAGTTTGCTGTTGAATATGTTCTAGCCTATTGTGCTAAACAAGCAAAAAGCAAAGGCTATAAGGTAGTTAACCAATCATTATTAACATTAGATCTCACCTTACCTGCACCACCAAATAATCTGCAATGGACTTTTGTTGTAGCTAAATCTTTGTATCAAAATGAAAAACTCACCAACAAGCAATATGGTTATATAATTGCATTTTTAGACTTACAAAAACGTTGAAGTTTTAAAAGTTAATCTAATAGAGCTCTCCCAACAGAAATAATTTCTTGTGATAGCTTTTTATTAATGCCCTTAACTAATACCCAACTGTGCCAATACAGTGTTTCTATAAGTTGTTTTTCAGGGCACAATTTAACCAATTCTCCACACGCTAGTTCATTTTGGATCTGCAATTCAGGTAATAAACAATAAGCGACGCCTTGTTTTGCCATTTCGACAAAAGCTTCAGAAGATCGGACACGATGGCAATAATATTCACTAGGGCTAATATCAAAATGTTTTGAAATATATCTGACATGCATATCGTCTTTATGATCATAACTAATAGCAGGTGCCATTTTGAGCGAAATATTGTTTACGCCTTCATTAAAATACTTTTGTTTGAACGATACCGAAGAAACTAAACAGTAATTCATTTTACCTATCTCAAAGGATCTATAGCCTTTTAACGGCTCTTTTACGGTGGTAACGGCGCCAATCGCTTCTCCCGAGCGTAATTTATCAATGGTTCTCTCTTCAAGTTCGATGACAAGGTTAAGTTCAATTAAATGCTTCTTTAAAATTGGTGTAACGGCTTTAATAAACCAAGTAGCTAAACTGTCAGCATTAACAGCAAGGGAAATTTTCATTGGTTTAATCGGGCTATCAGGCAGTAGTTCTGGTAAGAGTTCACTCTCTAATTGTTGTACTTTTTTATAATGACTCAGGAGCTGCTCCCCTACCCGCGTTAACTCTATAGGTTGACTACGAATCAAAATTGGTTGGCCAACGTTTTCTTCTAGCAGCTTTATACGTTGAGATATAGCTGATTGAGAAATATACAATTGTTTAGCTGCCAACTCAAAGCTTTGGGTTTCAATAATTGCCCTTAAGGCGTTTAGTAATTTATAGTCGAACCCTGACATAAGATTTTCTTATAATTATTAAGTTTTATTAATTATATTTATTTTAGATTAAAGTGCAAACTAGTTTTCTTAGAAAATCTGGATAGAAATATAAACTTTAGGAGTATTAAGATGATTTTTTCCGCTGCAATTCAAGGTTTCACCTTATCGTTGAGTATGATTATTCCCATAGGAAGTCAGAATTCCATGTTGATTTCACAGGGCATTAATAAAAATCATCACCTAACAACTGCTGGTTTGTTCATGCTTTATGATGCTTTTCTAATTTCGGTTGGCGTTTTAGGTGGCAGTTTAATACTAGGTACTAATGATTTACTGTTTACCCTGTTGACGTGGGGAGGTATAGCTTTTTTACTCTGTTATGGGGCTATGGCTTTTAAGAATGCAATTAAAGGTGCTCATGGCGACTCTGAAAACTTTGTAAATCAAAAATCTCTTAAAGTTGTCGTCATTACTACTTTAATTGTGACCTTTTTAAATCCACATGCCTACATTGATACTGTTATGGTTATTGGCAGTGTTGGTGGTCAGTACGCGGGGGAAAGTAAAGTGTACTTCTTAATTGGAGCAATTTTAGCGTCAATGACTTGGTTTGCCACTCTCGCTTTAAGTGCAGCGAAGTTATCAGTACAGCTAAGTAAACCAAAAGTAAGAGCAACAATCGATATGTTAATTGCTTTAGTGATGTGGTTTATCGCTTGGTCGTTGTTTATCTCGTGGTCACAAAGCTAATTATTTTAAGCAATAAAAAGGGCTAATCACATTGATTAGCCCTTGGTCAGAGATTTCTTCAACTCAATGAGTGGTTAAACTCCTAAAGTTTTGTAGATAACTACGTTTAGAAGAAATTAACTTTAAATTCTGCACCGATAAAGCGCTCTTCATTAACAATAGCAGTATTATTTGAGAAGTTAATGCCACCTATTGCTTGCTGTTCATCTGTAATGTTTCTCACAAATAATGCAACTTCATAGTCTTGATCATCACCATCCCAAGTATAACCAGTACGGATACCACCTTCGAACAATGAATCCCCCGTAAACTCTTCAGAAGTAAATAAGAAATAATTTATTTCATCACGGTAAGACCAGTCAGTATAAGCATAAAATTCGCCATCACCAATCTCGATTGCATATCGTGCTGTAAAGTTGAAAATCCATTCAGGAGCATTTGGTAAGCTATTGCCATCAAAAGATGCTTGTCCATTTGAAACAGGATCAGTAACAACACAATTAGCACAAACAGGAACTCTATTTACACTTTCATTAATCTCAGTTTTGTTATAACTAGCATTAGCAGTAATCATCCAGTAATCATTTAAAATAAACTGTGAGTCAATTTCAAAACCATACCCTGTTGTTTCATCTGCATTTAATAATGTTGCTGTATTACTACCACCACCAACAGAGGTTAATTGTTGGTCATCCATAGTATAATAGAAAACAGAAGCATTAACGCGTCCCATGCTATCTAAAATGTCAGATTTAATACCTGCTTCATATGAGATGATTGTTTCTGAGTCTGCAACTGAAATGCCATCGCCAAATGAAAATAATGAACGACCTTGAATACTTGGTGCTCTGAAGGTATCAGCAACACGTGCGTATAGATTAATGTCATCAGTATACTTATGTGAAAAACTTACATCCCAACTAACATGACTATCACTTGTTTTAACTTCTCCTGCTGCAGTGGCAGGTGCTCCACAACATGCAGTTAGAGGAGATGAAGTTCTTTCATTTGAGTAGTCTTTCTCATCATCAGAATAACGTAAACCTATCGTCACTGAACTTTTCTCATTCAATGAATAGTCAAATGAAGAGAATATCGCCCATGCGGTAGTATCTTGATTTTGTCTAACATAACCTGTTTGCGCACCACCTGAGAAAATAGGATCGTAAGCAAAGCTATCAATCTTCAGATCTTCTTTAAAATAGAAAAAACCAGCTTGATAATTAAAGTCGCCATCAAAATTACTTGTTAGCCTCAATTCTTGTGTAATTTGCTGATGATCAGGTATACCATCGGCAGTTTCTGAGTCAAACGCAATTGAACCTGGACCTGTAGGTACGCCAAAACCCGCTGCCCAGTTTGCTCCGTAACCGCCATCAACATCACCTCGAGAAAACAACTCCGCACTTTCATAACCTGTAATAGAGGTTATTGTGTAGTTGCCTAAGTCAAACTCTAGTTTAAGACTTGCCCCTTCTGTTTCAACTTGTTGAGTAGCTCTTGCTGCTGAATCATGAGTAACAGTATCACGAGAAAAACCATCAACTAAAGAGTTAGTTCCAGGTTTAAACGCATTTGCATAAAAAGTTACCGGTTTGCCATCAAGATCTCGCATATGGTAATTAAATAGTGCATTAAACTCATCACCTTCGTATAAGAACTGTAAACGAAGCGCTTGATCAGTGTAGCCACCTAAGACATCATCTTGTTCAAATCCCGGTGCTTTATTGTCAATGTAATTATCACGATCTTGACGAAGCACGGAAATACGAGCAGATAAGTTGTCCGTTAAGCCTCCAGCGACAGCAGCACGCAAATCAGTAGTATTTTTACTGCCATATGATAATGAAGCAAAACCATCAAAATCTTGTGTCGGTTTTACCGAGTCAAATTTAACCAAGCCAGCAGGCGTGTTTCGTCCAAATAATGTACCTTGTGGGCCACCAAGTACTTCTACACGTTCTATATCAAAAACAGGAAAGCCTTTTAATATCGGACTTTCTTGTACAACTTCATCTACAACTAGAGATACCGGTTGAGAAGCATTCAAATCAAAATCAGAATTACCTAAACCACGCATATAGAAGCGTGGAAAAGTTCGACCAAAAGATGACTCAACACTTAAACTAGGAATTTTTGCATTAAGGAATCTGATATCCATAGCTGCAGAGCTATAAGCGTTTAAATTATCGCCTTGCAAGGCAGTAACAGCAACAGGAACTTCTTGTGCATTTTCAACCCGTTTACGAGCTGTAACTTCAATTACTTCAATGCCCACTACTTTTTCTTTTACTGCTTCATCTGCAGCAAATGCATTTGTAGAAACACTAGCAACACTAGCGAATAACGAAGCTTGGACGCAAAGTGTTAGTGCGTTTTGCTTAAATATTTTCATCGTTCTCTCCCAAGGACTGATTATGTTGTTTTAGTATGTTTTCTATTTTATTTGAGATAATTTTTCGTAATTATCTTGTTTTCTAATTTTTATTTATTTTTGGTAAAAAACTTTTGCCATACGCCATTGCTTCAACGTTAAAAAGCTCGGCTAAGGTTTGACCTAAATCAGCAAAAGTTGCTCTTTGACCAAGATCGACAGATTGTACCAGATGATGATAGGCAAGCAAAGGCACAAACTCTCTTGTATGATCATTACCTTGCCACGTTGGATCACAGCCATGATCTGCCGTTAGGAATAGGAAATCTCCCGCTTGCATTTGGGCATAAATTTCAGGTAAACGCTGATCAAAACTTTCAAGCGCTTGCGCATAGCCAACGGGATCACGGCGATGACCAAAGTCTTGGTCGAAATTAACTAAGTTAGTAAAAATGAGGCTGTTATCTTTAGCCGTGCTGATGTGAGATATAGTGGCATCGACTAATGCATCTATGCCATTTGCCTTGGTCGTTTCTGTAATGCCTTGATGAGCAAAAATATCGGCTATTTTACCGACACTGATGACATTGCCACCTGCTTGTGTGATTTTCTCCAAGACTGTTGTTGATGGCGGTAAAACCGAATAGTCTCTTCTATTTCCGGTTCGGGTAAAATCAGATTGGTCTTTACCTACAAACGGCCTAGCGATGACACGACCAATATTCATATCGGCATCAGACAATAGCTCTCTTACTTGTTCACAATAACGATAAAGATTATCTAATCCAAAATGTTCTTCGTGGGCCGCTACTTGAAATACACTATCTGCTGAGGTGTAACAAATAGGCAAACCAGTTTCAATATGCTTGCTACCTAATGCATTAATAATATCAGTACCTGAAGCGTGACAATTTCCTAAAAAACCAGTTATGCCCGTTTTATTTGATATTGATGTGATCAACTCTTCTGAAAATGATTCTGCTTTATTGGAAAAGTACCCCCAATCATAAAGTACTGGCACACCTGCCATTTCCCAATGACCACTTGGTGTATCCTTGCCTGTACTAATCTCATCCATATAACCAAAAGCACCTTTACTTGGTTCAATGTAAAACTGAGAAAAATCAACGTTGCCATCGATTAATGCTTGCTGATATTCTTGCCATATTTTTTCACTACTTGCTTGCTTACTTAATGCATGTAACCCCAAAGCACCAAGGTTAGGTAAGTGAATGACTTTATTTTCTTCTTGTAAATAATGCTTAGCTATACTGATAAATGTATTTGCACCAATATCACCAAAGTCTGCAGCATCGTTTGAATAACCAACGCCGAAACTATCAAGCACTAGAATTATTGCTCTTGCCATTGAATGTACACCTTAATTATAAAAATAAACATGACCAATTAGTCAACTTGTGTTAATTTAATGCTTTTACTGCCATTAGCCAAGTAATATTTGCTATGCAGTATAGACTATTTTGATTATCCATGACCTTATTTTCCTTGGACTTTATAAATGACACAAGCAAGTAAAACAACCGTAATTGCTATTGCAGGCGCATCAGCCTCAGGTAAATCGCTCTTCGCAGAAACGATTTATCAAGAGCTTTTACCTGAGCTTGGGCCCGATGGTATCTCAATCATCAAAGAAGATTCATATTATCGTGATCAAAGCGAATTAAGTATGAGTGAGCGCATAAAAACCAATTACGATCACCCCAAAGCATTTGAACATGAATTATTAAGTAGTCAATTGAGTCAATTGATAGCACAAAACAATATAGACTGCCCTGTGTATTGTTATAAAACACATACACGCACAACTGAAACAGTCACAGTGAAGCCAACCAAAATAATTCTAGTCGAGGGCATACTGCTATTATCTAATCCAGAGCTTCGCGATTGCTTCGACATAAAAGTTTATATGGACACTCCGCTTGATATTTGCTTAATTAGACGTATCGAGCGTGACACAAAAGAACGTGAAAGGAGTTTAGATTCAATAACTAGCCAATACCTTACAACAGTTAGACCGATGTATTATCAATTTATTGAGCCATCAAAAGCTTGGGCTGATATTATCATTACACGTGGGGGTAAAAATCGCATGGCGATAGAAGTATTAAAAGCAAAGATCAGGCAACTTTCCCAATAATATTGCTAACGAGTCACACACAAAGCAAATATAACAAATATAACAAATATAATAAATAACATGAGGTTATGATGGAGTTAACAGCACTTCGGGGCATTTTAGGTATAATCGTATTACTTGCAATAGCAGTATTTTTCTCTTCAAAACGTAAAGCAATTAATTTTAGAACAGTAGGATGGGCTTTTGCGCTTCAATTAGGTTTAGGCGCTTTTGTGCTATATATTCCTTTTGGTAAAGATGCTCTAGCATCTATATCAAACGGTGTTCAACAAGTCATTGATAGCGCAAATGTTGGTATTGCCTTTTTATTTGGTGGCTTAGGCACCGATGCAATGTTTACCAACGGTGTTGGTTTTGTTTTTGCTATTAGAGTGCTGCCTGTAATTATTTTCTTCTCGTCATTAATCGCTGTACTTTATTATCTAGGTATTATGCAGTGGGTGGTAAAAATTTTTGGCGGTGGACTACAAAAATTACTTAAAACAAGTAAACCCGAATCCTTATCTGCAACAGCAAATATATTTGTTGGACAAACTGAAGCGCCGCTTGTCATTCGTCCATATATTGCCAATATGACTCGCTCAGAGTTATTCGCTATTATGGTTGGTGGTTTAGCCTCTGTAGCGGGCTCTATTCTGGCGGGCTATGCCGGTTTAGGCATTGATTTGAAATATTTGATTGCAGCCTCTTTTATGGCAGCGCCTGGCGGCCTGTTAATGGCAAAAATAATTATGCCAGAAACAGAGCACGATAAATTATCTCAAGAAGACTTAATTACTGAAGATAGTGGCGACAAACCTGTAAACGTAATTGATGCCGCAGCCTCTGGCGCTGCATCAGGATTGAAATTAGCCGTAAACGTTGGTGCAATGTTACTAGCATTCATTGCAATAATCGCCTTATTAAATACACTTGTTGGCGGTACAGCAAGCCT
Organism: uncultured Colwellia sp.; assembly: GCA_913062815.1. Taxonomy (GTDB): domain Bacteria; phylum Pseudomonadota; class Gammaproteobacteria; order Enterobacterales; family Alteromonadaceae; genus Colwellia. Next base: position 15,598 of record CAJXWZ010000009.1, read on the forward strand.
ATTTGGTTTTGAAAATATAACCATTGAATGGTTACTAGGATATTTATTTGCGCCTCTTGCTTTTATTATCGGCGTGCCAAGTTCAGAGATGTTACAAGCAGGCAGTTTTATCGGGCAAAAAGTAGTGGTAAATGAGTTTTTCGCTTACGTTAATTTTGTGGAAATCAAAGATAGTTTGAGCGCTACTACGCAAGCAATAATAACCTTTGCATTATGTGGTTTTGCAAATCTGTCGTCCATAGCTATATTGCTTGGTGGTATAGGTTCAATGGCACCAAGTAGAAGGCCTGATATTGCCAAGTTAGGAATGAAAGCAATGCTTGCAGCAACCCTTGCTAATTTAATGAGCGCTGCAATTGCTGGCTTTTTCATCTCCCTATAATAACGGTTTAATCTACTCACTGTTCCCTATTCCCAATCGTGTTTAGGAGAATAAAATTGGTTACTTATATGTAAAGAAATAAATTATATAAAAATTATAGAGGCTTTATCTGACTCATCTCACCAGAAAAAGGATAACCGCCTCTCAATTTATCTACCTCAATTACAGTGTGATCACCCATTGAATGTAAGTAGAAATATTTTTAATAACTTTTGTCTAAACAAAGAAAATTAGGTGCTTTATGTCAACTAATAAAAAAACAACCAAAAAAACAGATCAAATCAATGAGCATGACTTGCGCAATGCGGGTATGCCGTTTGATCTAGGCTTTATAAACTCAATATCTATTAACCGAAGTGCAGTTGAGCGTCGAGCATCAACAATAGCGGCTAGAAGATCGGTAAAAAAACAACACCAAGCTGCATGGCTATTAAAGGCTATTACCTTCATCGACTTAACTACCTTAGCCGGTGATGATACGCCGGGTAAAGTGAAGCGACTGTGTCAAAAAGCAAAGCAACCGGTCAGCAAAGATTTGCTTGAAGCGTTAGGTGTATCAGACCTTAACATTACCACGGGTGCAATCTGCGTTTATCACAATATGATAAATACCGCTGTTTGTGCATTAAAAGGCACGAATATCCCTGTGGCCGCGGTATCAACAGGTTTCCCTGCTGGGCAGTCTCCGTTACCAATTAAATTAAGTGAAATAACTGCATCGGTATCTGAAGGGGCCACAGAAATAGATATTGTGATCAGTAGAGAAAAAATATTTACCGGTGACTGGCAAGGTATTTACGATGAGGTGAAAGCCTTTCGAACAGCTTGTGGTGACGCCCATATTAAGACTATTTTAGCTACCGGTGAATTAGCAACATTTACCAACGTTGCTAAAGCTAGTTGGGTTTGTATGATGGCAGGTGCTGACTTTATTAAAACAAGTACTGGTAAAGAGCCAGTAAATGCCACCCTACCCGTCAGTCTTGTCATGGTCAGAGCCATTCGTGAATTTTATCAGCAAACTGGAGTGAAAGTTGGTTACAAACCTGCTGGTGGAATTCAAAAAGCAAAACAAGCAATTGATTTTATGATTTTAATGAAAGAAGAATTAGGAAATGAATGGTTAGACCCACATTTATTTAGATTTGGTGCAAGTAGTTTGCTTGGCGATATAGAACGCCAGCTTGAACACCATGTGACTGGTTGTTATTCAGCAAGCCACAGACATGCCATTAGTTAATCGCCTTATTTTAATTATTTATAACGCTTAGTACAAAAGCGCAAAGAGAACTCATTATGTCAATCAAAGAGATATTTACTACAATGGAATACGGTACCGCGACAGAGAACAGTAACGTAGCACAAGAGTGGTTAGCAAACCTTAATAATACCTTTAATCATTATGTAAATGGTAAATGGCAAAAACCTACTGCCAAAAAATACTTCGACTCAAATAACCCAGCCAATAAAAAACACATTGCAACTGTTGCCGATGGCAGCATCGAAGATGTTGATCTTGCTGTGGTAGCTGCAAGAAAAGCGCAAAAAGAGTGGTTTGCCATTGGAGGACATGCCAGAGCAAAATTTTTATATGCCATTGCCAGACAAATTCAAAAGCACAGTCGCTTGTTTGCCGTATTAGAATCACTTGATAATGGCAAACCTATTCGTGAATCAAGAGATATAGACATCCCTCTTGTTGCTCGACACTTTTACCACCATGCAGGTTGGGCACAAATAATGTCTACTGAGTTTAAAGGATTCGAACCTGTAGGTGTTGTCGGGCAAATAATTCCATGGAATTTCCCGCTATTAATGCTGGCATGGAAAGTCGCCCCCGCCTTAGCAATGGGAAATACTGTGGTATTAAAACCTGCTGAATTTACTTCTGCAACCGCTGTTTTATTTGCTCAAATTTGCGATGAAATAGGCCTACCTGCAGGTGTCTTCAATTTGGTTTTAGGTGATGGTAAAGCTGGTCAAGCCATAGTTGAACATAAGGATATTGATAAAATAGCCTTTACTGGTTCAACCCAAGTTGGGCGGTTAATTCGTCAGGCAACTGCTGGAACAGGTAAAAAACTTTCCTTAGAGCTGGGTGGAAAGTCTGCCTTTGTTGTTTTTGAAGATGCCGACTTAGATAGTGTGGTTGAGGGTATAGTAGATGCCATCTGGTTTAACCAAGGGCAAGTATGTTGTGCTGGTTCACGTTTATTAATGCAAGAATCTATTGCAGACAAATTGATAACTAAACTCGTCGCACGCATGAAAAAACTGGTTGTTGGTGATTCGTTATCTAAAAACATCGATGTTGGGGCAATGATTGATGCTAGCCAATTAGTAAAAATTAAGGAAATGGTTGCCTTAGGAGTTGCTGAAGGTGCAACCCTACACCAAGTAAGTTGTCTTGACGATAAAGACGGTTGCTTCTACCCTCCTACTTTGTTGACCGATGTAGAGCCTGCATCGACTGTTGCTCAACAAGAAATTTTTGGTCCAGTTTTAGCTGCGATGACGTTTAGAACCCCTGCTGAAGCGGTGCAAATTGCCAATAACAGTCGTTATGGCTTAGCGGCAAGTGTTTGGTCTGAAAATATCAACGTTGCATTAGATGTGGCGCCAAAAATAAAGGCCGGTGTAGTATGGATAAATAGTACCAATATTTTCGACGCTGGTGCTGGCTTTGGTGGCTATCGCGAATCAGGTTTTGGCCGCGAAGGTGGTAAAGAAGGCTTATTTGAATATATTCAAGAGTCATGGTTAGCTAATCTAACTGCAAAGCCCCAAGAAAATAAAATTAGTAGCAAGAAAAACAAAGTCAGTTCGGCCTCTGCCGCTATAGATCAAACTGCCAAACTATTTATTGGAGGTAAACAAGTTCGTCCAGATAGTGGTTACAGTTTACCTGTTTATAATGCGTCAGGTGTCCATATAGCAGAAATTCCAGACGGAAATAGGAAAGATATTAGAAATGCGGTAGAAGCAAGTAACAAGGCTGCTTCTTGGTCAAACACAACCGCTCATAATCGGGCACAGGTTCTATACTTCATTGCTGAAAACTTACAAGCAAGAGCATCAGAGTTTGCCCAACGTATTTGTCAGTTATCAGGAAAAACGGCTAAAGAAGCAACAAAAGAAGTGGACTTGGCCATTAGCAGGATTTTTTCAAGTGCGGCATGGGCTGACAAGTATGAAGGTCAAATACATGTACCTCCTCAGCGTATTGTTACACTAGCAATGAAAGAGCCCGTTGGTAATATTGCAATAGTGGCACCTGAAGAAGCAGGTTTATTAGGCCTAATTTCGACTATTATGCCTGCAATAGCAATGGGTAATCGTGTCATTGTAGTACCATCGAGAGAAACGGCTTTATTGGCAACAGACTTTTATCAAGTACTCAACACCTCTGATTTACCAGCAGGTGTTATCAATATCGTCACCGGTGATAGAGAAGCGCTAACAGACACCTTAGCTAAGCATTACGACATTGATGGCTTATGGTATTGGGGAACTGCTGAAGGTAGTAAGTCTATTGAGTTTGAATCGGCTGCTACGATGAAAAGAACCTGGGTTAACCACGGAAAAGCCTATGACTGGACATCCGAAGAGCAAATGAACGGAGACATCTTTTTACGACATGCGGTTGAAATTAAAAATGTTTGGGTTCCTTACGGCGCATAACCAAGCTTAACTATCATAGACATAGCCACACTCTTAAAGTATTTTTGAGTGTGGTTTTTTATAAACGAAAGAAATTTTTATGGCACAACTATATTTTTACTACTCGTCAATGAATGCAGGTAAATCTACGCATTTATTACAATCATCATACAATTATAATGAATGTGGCTTACACACTATTCTCTATACCGCACAAATTGATGATCGGTATGCAAAAGGTAAAGTGTCATCACGATTAGGGATAGATGCGGATGCCAAATTGTTTACCGCTGAAACGGACTTACTAACTGAAGTTAAAGTTGAACAACATAACCAAAAAGTCGCTTGTGTGTTAATAGATGAAGCGCAGTTTTTGACAAAAGATCAAGTCAAACAATTAACAGACATAGTAGATAATTTAAATATTCCTGTGTTAGCTTATGGAATTCGTACTGACTTTTTAGGGCAAACATTTACAGGAAGCGCTGCTCTTTTAGCTTGGGCTGATAAATTAGTTGAGCTAAAAACAATTTGCCATTGCGGTCGCAAAGCCAATTTTGTCATTCGTATAAATAGTGATGGCAAAGCGGTAATGGGTGGAGAGCAAGTTGAAGTTGGTGGCAACGAACGTTATCAGGCACTATGCCGAAAACACTTTAAAGACTTTGTACCGCTAAAGTAATATCGCGACTTTATACTGCTATTAAGTCAACTTTACAATATACCTTAAAAAAGAGTTTTGTGTATTCCCACCCGAAAAAGGGTAACACGTAACCAGTATAAGCTCTTGAATATATTGCTCTTTATTATCATTCTCGTCAAAAGCACTCTGTTCTCCCTCAACAACCAAGCTTTCTTCTTTAGTATCAATAACGCTAATATCTTTTACCGTTAATTGTTGAGCATAGCCTGACTTGAATGTAAGGGTAACCTTATCATTTAATCTTAAACTTTCTAACACACTGAAATGAGTATCGTTGTGTGCTGAGATTACAAACACATCTGCAAATATCTTATTATCGTGTATTTCATAAAAGTCATTAAAGCCAGGCGCAAAAGCGAGAGCCTGACCTGAATCATTATTAACGACTATTTGAGCAATATCTAATCGCTCAAAAGTTAACTTGGCCACCGGATAAATATCGGCCCATGGCCAAGGCTTACTTTTTAAGTGAGTAGAAGCACTATTATCTAGCCAAGATCTATTTAACAAATATTGAGCTATATTGGCTTTAAGCGCAATGTACCCTGCACTAGAAAAACTGAATATGGCAGCAGCTAAAAGCAAAAGGCTTATGCTGGCCATTACACTACTGGCTTTTATTTGCATTTTTTTGCTCAAATAAATAACTGAATATAAATATAAAAAGAGAGATTATTGAAAACAAAATGCCAAAATATAAGTGGCTCTCTATTCCTGTAGCCGTGTTTGCTATGGGTATTTGTTGCGAAGATCCCTTTGGCATCAAGTTTTTAATTGCCTTTTTAACCATTGGCTCATTAGTTTTTCTGCTAACTTGCTGCTCAATAGCAATGAAACTTGTAAAGGGAGAAACCATACTATGCGCTAACGCTACTGATGTTATTTGAGCTTTCAGCGCTATACGTTTACTTTGATTAGCCCGACGATACATCCCATTTAGGTCTGCTATTTTTTTTCTAGCCCACCATTGGCCTACACCATTACCCGCTTTAACTGATTTAGCTACATTTTTATTGTCTGGCATTAGTTTCACAGCAATTTGCTCTTTCCAGTATTTATCCGCTAAGGTCCCAGACACTTCAATAAATGGCTTTCTTTGTATTGCTTCCTGCTCCTGCCATCGCATACTTATCAATAGTGGTTGCCCTTCGTATAGATCTGGAATTTGCTTAGGGTAATGTTCAATTTCATTAACAGGCCAGTCAACTTGAATATTACGTAGTAATGGTTTGTTGATTTGATTGAACAATGATAGCATTTCTTCTTTTACTTCATTGATGTTGCCAATATATCGATAGGTTCCGCGCCCTACTTTAGCTGCTTGCTCCATAAAATATCCATTGGGTGCAGAGCCTATTCCTACAGTATGCAGCCGGGTATTCTCAAGCTTTTTATCTATCAAATTTAGTAACTCATCTTCATTGCCTACGCTACCATCTGTGATAAACACCACTTGCTTATACTTTGTTTTTTCTATTGGGTGTTGTTTCTTCAATGCAAATTCAATTGCAGGATACATATTGGTACCGCCAGAAGCCACAAGCTGATTTATCCACTTGTTTGCCCGCTCTAAATTATTACTATTGGCAAGCTTACTTAGCTGAAATAAGTTATCTATTCCATCATCAAAAGCGATAATATTAAAACTATCACTGGGGTTTAATAAACCTAATGCACTAATAAGTGCTTTTTTAGCTTGCCGAATTGCTACACCTCCCATAGAGCCTGAAGTGTCAATAATATAAATAACATCTTTAGGCATAACCGTCGTACTACCAGACTCTGGAGGCATCAGCATCAATAAACCGTATCCATAGTTTTGGCCATTTTTGTGACTTTGCTGATGAGAAAAAAATGCGGCTTGGGGTACATTTCCTTGTGACAGTTGCCACTGCAAAATAAAATCTTGATCTAATAGGTAGTTGTCATCGACTTCTACTTCAACACTGTCTATATGTTCTGTCTTATTGACCGAGTGATACTGGCTAACAAGGTTTTTTATCGGTATTGCAGTATTAATCTTAACGCTTAATGTTAGTTTTTGTTGCGAGTTATGATTTGTTGTATTTAACCGCTGTTGAAAGGGAGTAATTTCACTGGCGTCTGTAACCCTTGGGTTGTTTATCGCCCAGCCTTGTTGGTTAATTTCCCTGATAGTTACAGTAGTTTTATCTTCTTCTTGTTTGGACGTATTACTAGGTAAAGGAATATATCTGGGCGTCAGGGTTAACGGTATTCTTAGTGAAAAAATGTTCTTATTTAAGTGAATAGATTGTAAATAACTTAACGATATTTTAATGGTTTCACCGGGTGCTATATTGGCTATTTTACTGGTAAATAAATTCGGACGTTGCTGTGACACTAAGCTGGCTTTCTTACCTTGTACTTTAGCCTTGATATAAAGCTGTTTAGCGTGTTGTTTCTCCTTTATTGATCCTACAATACGCCGCTCACCAATTTCCATAACCATGGAATCAACTGCGGCATCATTTATCAATGGAAAAACATATATCGCCTCTATATATTGATCGGTTGAATTACTGAAGGTTTGAGTGAAATTAACTCGTGCTATTAGCCCAGTTATTTTAACTTGATAATCACTATTTTGAGTTATTGCTGCTTGATAACCGTGTTCATTAACCAAGAACAAGCTACCTGAACTAACCTTTTGGTAAGGTATTTGTGATTCGGTAAAAGTTTGGCTGAAAGTTTTAGTTGAAACTAAAAAACTCATACTCATCAATATCAAAGTACTAAAGATAAGAAAGAGTCGAAATGGAAAATAAAATGTATAGTTCATTATAGGGCCCACCTAAGAGTAAAGCCTTATAATGAAAAAGAATTATGTTTTAACGATGCTTAATTTATGACTTATTTATTACGAATTATGATGAAATATGTTTTTATAAAATTAATCAATATAAACGGATTTTAATCCAATAAAGGATGCCCTGTAGGAAGTTGCTTAGCTAACCAAAGTGCTAACTTATGTTTCATGTGCGGTTGATCTTCACTTTCAACAGCCAAGGGTTGTATTAATTTATCATTTACCAATAAGCGATATAGGCTTTCTACTTTATCCTTAGCAGAGTTTGTTGCTGAAAAACTTTTATATCCTCTATTAATTGCATACTTCTCACCGATAACGAGTGCTTTCTTTAACAATTCTGCTTCATTTTTTAATTTTTTCATTCAATTTACTATATTTAATTCGACTAAAGTAAAGATGCTTGAAAAGCTTAAGCAAGTCAATTGGCTATTGAAATTATTCATCACTTAACTATTATTAAAGCCAAAATTCAAGTTCAAATCTAAATATGATAAAGAAGTAACCAACCATAAAAATGTTGTTAGCTTCTTGGTAAAGAAAAACCTAATCTTACAGGTTATGCATATCTATTCACGAGGTAGTGTGAGGTACTGAATTAATACCTTTTGATAAGTACCATCTTGTTTCATTTCAGCTAACGCCTCATCAAATTTATTTACAATACCATTGGTTTGCCATTTTTTAGAAAACACTAGAAATACTGGGGTTGTTGCTAATGACGCATCTAAGGGAATAACATTGTCAATTTTCATTTGTTGAAGATTAAACAAGCCAACATTTTAATCCGTTAATACACCACTTACCCTTGATGACATCAACATTTGGAGACTTTGCTCTTCATTTCCTACATCGTACTGAGTGATTTTGTTATCGTTTACTGCTTGCTGGAAAACTTCTGGTGTTTTAAAACCTCGATTTACAGCTATCGATTTACAGCTATCGATTTTCCTTCGAAATCTTTAAGTTCTTTAAAGTAGCTTTTGTTTTCTTTTTTAATAAACACAGAATACTCACCAATAGTAATAGGTTGTTTCATATACACCATGTTCTTTGTATATTCAGAATCAAGTAAAAATGCCATTGCACAGTCAATATTGCCTTTTCTGACATTTTGCAATAAACGCGACCAAGGAATGATTTCAAATGAAACGCTAATACCTATTTTCTTCGAAATAGAATTAATTAAATCAATATCGATTCCTACTACTTTGTTCTCCTTGATAAAAGTATAAGGTGCATATACAGTGCTATAACAGGTTAAAGAAGATGTAGTTTCACCAAAAGAACACATAGGAATGAAAGCGATGAAAAGGAAACAATAAACTAACTTCATTAAAACTACCTAGCTAAAAACGATAAAGTTCAATACTTAGCTTTTCTATCGCAATTATTTTCATTAACGTTAGCAAACAAAATTACGTTTTGCCATTTTAGGCCAAACGGAACAACTTAACGGCTAAAACACTTAAGGCTGGGCTAATAGCAATTCAATTTCTTGTTGGTATTTGGCGACTTTATTATTAAAAAAACCTGCATGGCGTGATTTAATCATACCATCACGGCCAATGAGAATAGAACTTGGCATACCCTTGATTTTATAATGTTTGGCCAGAATGCCTTTAGCATCGTAAATAACAGGAAAAGTCGCAGGTGTCTCTATTAAAAACTTGTCTGCTAATGCTTTATTGGCATCCAAATTAATACTAATAATAGTAAAGCCTTGTTGTTTATAACCCGCTTGAATACTGTTCATCCACGGAAAAGATTTTCTACAAGGACCACACCATGATGCCCAAAAGTCCAGATAGATAACTTTCCCCTTATTTTTGACAATATATTGTTCTAATTCAATTTGACTTGTACTGAGTGGTTTTGAGTCAACGCCTTGACTTTTTGCGCTATTCGAAGTGACTAGTAATGTAAAGATTGTCAATACCATAAATAATATTTGAGTAATATAAAGTCGCAAATTAACACCTAACCAAGATAATTGTATTTATGTCTATATTAAACCATAAATTGCCCCTAATTTAATGACAAACCTATCGTTATTTCAATTGTTCAGGTGAATAATGAACACTGATATAACTTTTTAGTTTAACGTTTATGTATTTTCTAGTTGCATTTTATAGCGAAACTGGCAAAGTAGCCTTTATCAATTAGTGCTGATGCACTAATTGTTCTCACAATTTGACTTACTATTAATTAAAGGAGTAGCGCTTCAATGTGTTCGATCTTTGGTATATTAGATATAAAAACAGGTGCTGATGCACTTCGTCCAAAAGCTTTAGAATATTCTCGTCTCTTACGTCACCGTGGTCCTGATTGGTCCGGAATTTATAACAATGAAAATGCTATTTTAGTACATGAGCGTTTATCTATTGTTGATACTGAGCATGGTGCTCAACCCTTATATAATGAAGATAAAACCAATGTATTGGCAGTCAATGGTGAAATATACAACCATAAAGCGCTAGCTGGTGATCTTTCTGTTGATTACTCATTTCAAACGGCATCTGATTGTGAAGTAATCCTACCTCTTTATAAAGAGCATGGCGTTAATTTTGTCGATAAATTACAAGGAATGTTTGCTTTCATTTTATATGATGCTTCGACTAACTCCTATTTAATTGCCCGCGATCATATTGGTATTATTCCTTTATATACCGGTTATGATAGCGATGGTAACTTTTACGTTGCTTCTGAAATGAAAGCCTTGATGCCCATTTGTAAAACAGTAAGTGAATTTCCGCCTGGACATATCCTAGATAGCCGTGTTGGTGAATTACAATGTTATTATAAGCGTAACTGGCAACAATATAGTGCCATTAAAGATAACACCACAAGTACAACAAAAATACGTGAAGCGTTGGAAGAGTCGGTAAAAAGTCATTTAATGACAGATGTACCATATGGTGTGCTACTTTCTGGTGGTTTAGATTCATCACTTATTTCTGCTATCACGCAAAAGTTTGCTTCTCGCCGTATTGAAGAAAACGATTTGAGTGAAGCTTGGTGGCCAAAAGTGCATTCTTTTGCTTGTGGTTTAGCTGGCTCTCCTGACTTAGTGGCAGCTCAAACAGTGGCAGATAGCATAGGTACAATTCACCACAGTGTTGTTTTTACTGAGCAAGAAGGAATCGATGCATTAAGGGAAGTGATTTACCATCTTGAAACTTATGATGTAACCACGATAAGAGCATCAACTCCAATGTACTTAATGGCTCGTAAAATTAAAGCCATGGGCATTAAAATGGTGCTTAGCGGCGAAGGTGCTGATGAAATTTTTGGTGGTTATTTATATTTCCACAAAGCACCTAACGCACAAGAGTTTCACGAAGAGTTAAATCGTAAGCTCGATCGCTTGCACAAATTTGACTGTTTACGCGCGAATAAATCCATGTCAGCTTGGGGCATTGAAGCGCGTGTACCATTTTTAGATAAGAACTTTATGGATGTTGCAATGCGCATTAATCCTGAAGATAAAATGTGCGGCAATGGTAAAATGGAAAAAGCCATATTGCGTGAATCTTTTGAAGGCTACTTACCTAAAGAAATTTTATGGCGTCAAAAAGAGCAGTTTTCAGATGGCGTTGGTTACTCGTGGATTGATGGCTTAAAAGCTTTTGTTGAAGCGCAAGTTACTGACCTTCAATTAGAAAGCGCAAGCCATAGGTTCCCTATTAATACACCTGATAGCAAAGAAGCTTACTTCTATCGCTGTGTATTCGAAGAGAAGTACCCATTAGCTTCAGCTGCAGATTGCGTGATAGGTGGAAAATCTGTTGCTTGTAGTACCCAAGAAGCATTAGCTTGGGATGCTAGTTTTAGTGACAACGCAGACCCTTCTGGTCGTGCTGTATTAAGTGTACATAACGAAAGTTATTAAACTTTTCTAAAACAGGTTAGTTACAAGGTATATCGTTGTAGCTAACCTGCTTCTTAAATTTTCTAACGAAAAACTTCACCCTTTGTATTACTCAACGGGCAAACTTTATTGATAATGGCGCAATTACAAGTTGTTCACAATTTCTTTAACTAATGGCGGACCTTGATAAATAAAGCCAGTATAAACTTGTACTAAACTTGCACCAGCGTTTAATTTTTCATTTGCGTCGCTACTAGAAGCAATACCACCAACACCAATAATTGGTAATTTGTTATCTAGCGCTTTGGCCAAAATACGAATAACCGTTGTGCTCTTTTCCTTAACTGGTGCACCACTTAGCCCGCCTTGCTCATTACCGAATTCGAGTGCCTCTACTCCTTCCCTAGATAACGTTGTATTTGTTGCTATCACACCATCAATTTCATTATCTATTAGAGATTGAGCTATTGATTGTACTTCTGCTTCGGTCAAATCTGGCGCAATTTTTACCGCCACAGGGACATACCTGCCATGTTGCTTAGCTAACGCTGCCTGCTCTACTTTTAATGCGGCTAAGAGTTCATTTAATGCATCACCATATTGAAGAGCGCGTAATCCAGGGGTATTTGGGGATGATATATTTACGGTGATGTATGTTGCAAATTCATAAACTTTTCGCATACAGTGAATGTAGTCATCTTTTGCGTTTTCTTCAGGCGTGTCTTTGTTTTTGCCTATATTAATACCTAAAACACCCGAAAATTTTGCGGAACGAACTTGTGACACCAAATAATCAACACCTTTATTATTAAAGCCCATTCGATTAATAACAGCATTAGCTTCGGGTAGTCTGAAAATACGCGGCTTTTCATTGCCTGGTTGAGGACGTGGCGTGACAGTGCCCACTTCGACAAAACCAAATCCCATCGCGGCAAATGCATCAATACATTCACCGTTTTTATCTAAGCCTGCTGCTAAGCCTAATGGATTTGGGAAGTCTATACCCATGACCTGCACAGGTTTGTCAATAACGCGTTGCTTATAAAAAGCATTTAAAGGTGTCGCACCAGTATTTTTTAGGCCTTTTATTGTCAATTCATGGATTGTTTCCGCATCAAATTGAAATAATACTTTGCGAATAGCTGGATAAAACATAACACCTCTAATAATTATTCTGTGAAAGCAGAAATAGAAAATCCCCGCCAAACTTGTATAGTTAGACGAGGATTTTATCAGCTTACGTAGTTTTTATAAATTGCTTTTCTTGTTAAAGCTTAACTTTCTGTCGTTAGTCTTTGACAGTTTAAACTAAGTAACATTAATTCACGTAAAGCTACCGAGAATTTTGCAAACTCATGGGTTTGCCCTACTTTAAAGTCTGCTAAAATATGCTTCCATCTATCTAATGGCTGGGAATTAGTATCAACCCAAGTATCAAGCATATTATCTAGGTCTTTAATTTGAGTTGAACAATCACAACGTAGAACCACAGAGGTTAATGAACGTTGCTGCCAATCTAATTCTTCTCTAAAGGATGCTCTTGCGAGTGCTTGCCAATGGTTACCAACCGCTTGACGAGTTATTTGGTCTAAGAACCAATGCAACTCCAAGCGAACTCCAAGTTTAAAGTAAAGATTTGCGACAAGCTCTACATCTCTCCCGTCTTCTTCAGCAATTTCAGCAATATCAAGTGCTGAGAAAATAGTACTTAACTGTGAAATACGGGTGGCAACAACTTTAGGTACACCGGCAGAAGATAAGTCTTTTTCAACGCGCTGTAATTGTTCAGCCTCGCCCTCAATGATAAAGCTATTGAGCTTCTTCGACATAACCGTAAATGTTGGTTCGAATAAAGCGATTGATTGAGCAATACTTAACGACTTATTACGATGACGTAAAAACCAACGTGTTGCGCGTCTCACTGTACGGCGGTATTGGAATAACATTTCTGTCTGTATAGCCGTTGAAATTTTATTATTTAAAACTTCAATTTTTTGCCAGAACTCTTCTAATTCAAAGACAGCACAAGCCATAGTATAGCTATTGGCTATTTCAACAACGGTAGCACCTGTTTCTTCTTGCATACGATTAACAAAGTTAAAGCCCATATCGTTACCAATTTTATTGGCAAGCTTAGTGGCAATAATTTCAGCACGCAGTGGGTGCAACTGCATTTGGTCTTGGTACTTCTCTTGCAGTTGCTTAGGAAAAGCATTTATTAATAACTTGTCATGGTATGGATTATCAGTGATCTCTTTATGAACAAGATCTTCTTTTAAAACCATTTTACTATAGGCAAGTAAAACCGAAAGCTCAGGACGGGTTAAGCCATTATTTTTAGCTAACCTATCCGCAATTTCTTCATCATCAGGGATAAACTCTAATGCTCTGTCAAGTTTACCTGCTCTTTCTAATTCATGAATAAAACGTACTTGTTCCTTTAACTGGTTAACACCACGCATAGCCGTAATTGATAAAGAATGCGTTTGACGATAGCAATCTTCAATAACTAGATCACCCACTTCATCAGTCATATCATAAAGCAATTTATTTCTTTGTTTTACGGTTAAATCACCTGCTTGTACAAGACTGTTAAGCAATATTTTAATATTTACTTCGTTATCACTACAATCAACGCCACCTGCATTATCTATGGCATCCGTATTGATACGGCCACCATTAGCGGCGAATTCAATTCGGCCCAATTGTGTTAAGCCTAAGTTACCACCCTCACCAACAATTTTTGCTTTAAGTTCGCTACCATTAATACGAAGTGTATCATTTGCTCTATCGCCAACTTCAAGATGCGTTTCTTTAGAGCTCTTCACATAAGTACCAATACCGCCATTCCACAGTAAATCAACTTCCATCGTTAAAATGGCTTGTATTAACTCAGTTGGCGACAAGCTTTGCTTTTGTGTACCTAACATTTTTTTAATTTGCGGAGTCAGCTTAATAGACTTCACATGACGACTAAATATACCACCACCTTCTGATATCAAGTCTTTATTATAATCTTCCCAACTACAACCAGGTAGATTAAATAAGCGCTCCCGTTCAGGGTAAGTTTTAGCAGAATCAGGTGTTGGGTCGATAAAGATGTGCATATGGTTAAATGCGGCTTGTAAACGGATATGCTTAGATAACAACATGCCGTTACCAAATACATCACCAGCCATGTCACCTACGGCAATACAGGTAAAGTCTGTGCTTTGACAATCTACATCCATCTCTCTAAAATGACGTTTAACAGATTCCCATGCACCTTTTGCGGTAATACCCATCGCTTTGTGATCATAACCTACACTACCACCAGAGGCGAATGCATCGCCTAACCAGAAGTTATACTCTTCAGATATACCATTGGCAATATCAGAGAAGGTAGCTGTACCCTTATCTGCAGCAACAACTAAATAAGCATCGTCTTCATCAAGTCTCACCACATCTACTGGTGGTACAACTTCACCATTAACAATGTTGTCAGTAATATCTAATAACGCTCTAATGAAAGTTCGGTAACATTCTTTACCTGCTTCAAATATTTCCTGACGAGAACCGCTAGGGAGCTTTTTACAAACAAAGCCACCTTTTGCGCCAACAGGCACAATAACGCTATTTTTAACTTGCTGAGCTTTCACTAAGCCTAACACTTCGGTTCTAAAGTCTTCACGTCTATCAGACCAACGTAAGCCACCACGAGCAACCTTTCCACCACGTAAGTGAACACCTTCAACTTGTGGGGAGTAAACAAAGATCTCAAATTTTGGTACCGGTTGCGGCATTTCACTAATGAGTTCTGGAACGATCTTCATTGAAATATACGGCTTTTGACCTAAGTCCTTGTCTACTTGGAAGTAGTTAGTTCTTATGGTGGCATTGATCATTTCAACAAAACGACGAATAATGCGATCATCGTCCAAATTTGCCACACTATCGAGCGACGTTTCTATTTTATCTAACAGTTTGGTTTGTGCTTTTTCTTTAGCATTTGGTGTGGATTTGCTGTGAGGGTCAAAGCGCAAAGTAAATAAGTTAATGAGCAGCTCTGCAATTGCTGGATAACTAGCAAACGCCTCTTCTATATAGCTTTGGCTAAAACGACCACCAATTTGACGCTCGTACTTAGCAAAGGCTCGAAGAATAGAGACACTTCTCCCTTCTAATCCCGCGCCTAAAATAAGACGGTTAAAACCATCATCTTCTAAAGTGCCCTGCCAAACTTTCGCAAATGCATCTTGAAACAAAGATTGCACAGTATAAACATCAAAAGCACCATCACCTGTTATCAACATAGAGAAGTCTAATATCCAGAATCTTTCACCATCTGAAGTATTAATAGCGTATGGACTTTCACCAATAACACGTAAACCAAAGTTTTCTAACATTGGTAATACATCGGAAAGATGAATAGGGTCGCCTTTGTGGAAAAGCTTTAATTTAACAAAACGACTACCTGCTTTTTCTTCAAGCGGTTGATAGAACAACATCTCCAAACTGTCAGAAAGATTTACTCGTTCTAGTTTTTCAATATCAACAATGGCAGATCCTGGCAAAACTTCATCTTTATAAGATTGAGGGAAATTGTTGTATTTTTTACAGAGAATTTTCGCGGCTGCTTCGCCTTTATTTGCCGCAAGTGCAGAAACTAATTTATCATCCCAATTGCGTGCGGCTTCATTTAGATTCTTTTCAATTTCTTTCACGTTAATATCTGCTTTTGTTGATTTAACTTTAACAATATAATGCGTTCTAGCTTGCACTGATTCAGAGAAATAAGTAGTAAATTCAACTTCTTCATCACTACCAAAAGCCTCTTGTAGTAGTCGCTGTGTTTCTACACGAAGTTTCGTATTGTAACGCTCTCGAGGTACGTACACCATACAAGAATAAAAGCGATCGAAGGCATCACGACGAACAAATAACCCACAATAATCGCGCTCTTGCATTTGCAAGATCCCCAATACATTTTGCAATAACTCTTCAACACTACTTTGCAGTATTTCATCTCTAGGGTACGTTTCAAGAATGTTGATCAACGTTTTAAAAGCATGTGTGCCTTTTGCAAAGCCAGATGATGCGCAGACTTGGTGAACTTTAGATTTTATTAACGGCAAATCTAAAGCACTGTTGGTATAGTAAGCTGAGCCAAATAAGCCGATAAAACGCTCTTCACCTACGACATTGCCTTTTGCATCAAACCGTTTAACACCAATGTAATCAAGTTGTGCCGGTCTATGAACACGTGAGCGAGAATTAGTTTTAGTTAAAATTAAATGGTTTTCTCCTAAAGCTACTGCTCGGCCAGTTTCATTCAAGCTTGAAATTAAGCGACTTTTACTATCACTAGCACTTTTCATCAATCCCAAGCTTGATTGCATATTTGCTTCTAGTTTTATATCGCCTTTTACCGCTTTAACATCATAAGAACGATAGCCCATCAGGGTGAAATTGTTATTCGCCAACCAGGTTAAGAACTCTACTGTATCTTCTTTCGCCTGCTTATTACCAGGAAGCTTGCCTTTAGTTACCTGCCTAACCACGCTATCAAGTTGTTTTAACATTGGCTGCCAATCATTGACAGTCAAGGTAATATCTTCAACAACACTGAGTAATTCAGTTTTTATATTATCGAGTTCTTTTTTACCCGGTTGACGATCGATTTCAATAAAGAAAATCGTTTCTTGAGAGGTAGCTTTAATTTTTGTATCAACACTAGGTGCAATCTGAATAATATTTTGATCTTTGTCTCTGACCATTTTTAAAGGTGAGTTCAACATCAAATGTGGCGATAAGCCTAATCGATTCAACGCAATTCGGATAGAATCAACTAAAAATGGCATATCCTTAACAATAACTTCTATAATAGTATGACTTGATTTCCAACCATTTCTGCTTACGGATGGGTTAAAGACGTGAATAACTGGTTCATTATCGGTATGTTCATTGAGAGAACTCCACAAACTTAAAGTGGCGCCGTACATATCGCTATCATTGCGATCAGATAAATCTAGAGATGATATATTACTGTAAAGTAAAGTAGAAAATTGCTCTACCAGGCCGGAAGTCTCTTTAGGGACTTTTTTATTAATTAATTGTGCTACGTTTTTTAGTATCACTGAAGGTGAACCGTTCACTAACGCCATGCTATTTTCCTTTTGCTATTTTTTATACAGAAGTTAAAAAGAAAGCTTGTAATAATTTGTGTTAAATTTTATTTATTATTTTACTTATGCTCAAAAATGAATGAAATTCATTCATTTTTGTTAACTATTCCAGCCTTACCTAAAACCGTTAGTAAAAGCTTTTATAGTATAGTACAGATTTTATGAATAAATTTAAGGTATTGCGAGGACTTTTTTCACTTATCTACGAAAAACACTGTAGATTATTGGCCAATATTTAATCAATAGTTTGTGTTTATGCAAATAAGCTAAATAACTACTGCTTATTTTGACTATTTTCCGATTAAATATACATTGGCTAATCAATCGTGTTTTTAAGAAAAAATTTTATCGTTTTTAATATAATGATTATAAAGCGCATAATTGCACTGTATTATTCTCGAATTGATTAAATACTCAATTGAAAACCATGTGGAAAACTTGGGTTTGATCTTTAAATAGCAAAAAGCCTCAAAACTACTAACAATAGTGAGGCTTTAATATTAGGGGCTATTGATCTTTCGAGATTGCTTTTGCAGCGAATTGTTGGGTATTTATACAAGGCGGAGCCTTAGTCATGTGGTTGTTCCACATAAAAAGGCGATAACGCAGTAAAAATGACCAACAAACGCTGTCCGAAGGATTCGGCTAAAAACGTTTTATTCTTTGTCGAGTAGTATATGCTTAGAATGACTAGGCTACACACTACTCGCCGCGACTAAAACGCTTTTATCTCGAACAAAATTTAACCCTGAACGATCAACAGCCCCTAGTAGTTACGAAAATTATTTACTGATATTTTTATTTGGCCATAAGAAGGCAGCTAATGCTGGAAGCACAATAACGGCTGCAAGCATATTAACTAAGAACATAAAGGTTAATAGCACGCCCATATCTACTTGAAATTTCAGATCTGAAAAGAACCACGTTGAAACACCTATAGCCAAAGTGATACCTGTTATCAATACAGCACTACCACGTTCCTTTAATGCTGCTAGATAAGCATCACTAACATTCGCACCATTTTTCAATTCACGACTCATAGTAGACAAAATATAAATACCGTAATCCACACCAATACCAACACCTAAAGCTATCACGGGTAAAGTTGATACCGTTAAACCTATATCTAAAACAGTCATTAACCATTGTGCTAATGTTGACACAACATATAGCGGTAACACGACCACAATAGTAGCTCGCACACTTCTAAAGCTTAAAAGACATAAAATGATGACTGCACCATAGACATAAATCATCATAGGTAGTTGAGCCGATGCGACAGCTTCATTTGTTGCCGCCATCACCCCTACAGGCCCAGACGCTAATTTGAACTTGAGTTGATCTGTACCTAATTCTTGGGCAGCAACGGTAACTTGTTTAATCACTCTATCAATTGTTTCAGCCTTATGATCTTCTAGAAACAAAATAACAGGCATAGCACTACAGTCACTATTAAGTAAACCGCTTGACGACGGTACGCGAGCAATAGACTGAACTAACGTTTGTTGATTACGAGGAATAACACGCCAATTAGGGTTACCTTCGTTATAGCCTGCATTTACGATTTTTGAGATTGACGCTAAGCTCACAGCTGATTGCACACCTTGTACATTTTCCATTCGCCATTGAAATCTATCAATGGTATTCATCGTGTCATAATAGGTACAAGCATCTGGCGTTGCTTCAATAATAACAGACATATAATCAACACTAATGGCAAACCTATCTGTAATTAAAAAAGTATCTTGGTTGTAACGAGAAGACTCATGCAAAGCTGGAGCACCTGCATGAAGTTCACCAATTTTTAAACTTTGTGAATTAAACCACCCCGCTGTGTACAAGATTACTGTTAACACCAAGATAACGCTTGCAACACCTTTAGTAGCAAAGCTTGCCATGAACTGCCAAACAGCATGTCCGTTTTCTATACTTCCTTTATCGCTGTCTTTATTTGTCTGCTTAATATTAAGGTATGATACCAGTAACGGTAGTAAGATCAGGTTAGTTAATATGATCATTGCCACACCTAAAGAAGCCGTAATAGCCAATTCTCTGATAATGCCTATATCTATCGAAAGTAACGTCAAAAACCCAACTGTGTCTGAAAGTAAGGCAATACCACCGGGTATTAATAGCGCCCTAAAACTTGCTTGTGCAGCAGCTTGGCTTGAAAGACCAGCACTAACTTGTTTTACGACAGAGTTAATCATCTGTACACCATGACTAACACCGATAGCAAAAACTAAAAACGGTACCAAAATTGACATAGGGTCTAAGCCGAACCCTAGTGTTGACAGCATACCCATTTGCCAAATTACAGCCACTAAAGAGCAAATAATCGGCAATAACGTTAAACTAATAGAATGGCAAAAGAAAAACACCATCACCGCAGTAATCGCTATTGCAATAGCGAAGAAAACCACTACGCCTTTAGCACCTTCGGCGACATCGCCCACCATTTTAGCAAAACCAATGATATGAATAGATATATTGTCTTTTTCAAATTCTTGGCGAACTTCTTTTTCTAATTGAGCTGCAATTTTTAGCGTATCGAGTTTATCGCCGGTATCAGGATTGAAGTCTAGTAAGGAGGCTTTAACCATGGCGCAACTGTAATCATCGGCAACAATACTACCAACAATACCTGCTTTTTCGATATTACCTTTGACAATAGCTAAACCATGTTCATCGGCTTGAAAATCCGCTGGTATTACCGGACCACCGGCAAAACCATCTTCTACAACTTCGACAAAGCGTGTATTTGGAGAGTACAAGGATTTAACCTGAATACGGTCAACACCGGGAATGAAAAATAATTTATCGTGCACACCTTTCAAAGCACCAAAAAAATCTGCATTGAAAATATCACCTTCGCTATTACAAACGGAGATTAATATATTATTTGCCCCACCAAAGTTTGCTCTATGTTTTAAATAGGTTTTCATATAACTATGGTTTAACGGGATGTTTTTAGTAAATGAGGCATCTAATTTAATTTGTGATGCTTGAAACATTAAAAATGTACTAGCAAACACAAACAGCATTAGAACAAAAAATTTATGACGAAACAGACCAACTTCTAAACTGTTTGCAAGAGAAAATCTCATAGTATCTTATAATCCAATTATTCTTATTTAACTTTATAACTAATAGTAAAAAACCGCGGTTAATTACAAGGCTATTATTTTTACGCCTACGTCTGAAACCACAACAAGTTGGTTATTGAACCAAACCCCTGCGATAAGTGCTTTACCATCCTTTTGAGTTCTAATGCGATAGTTTTGTCCGTCATCATTACTTTCTAACAAGGTGCCACTGTTGGCCAGTAAAAAGATACGCTCATCGTCGGTCAAGACAATATCATTAATGAGTGCCGTTGTGTCTGTTTGGCGCAGCTGCCATGGTGTACCATTTTTCAAACTCCTAAACACGTGGCCTCTTAAGCCAACGACTAATAAATTACCTTGCTTTGTTCTAGCCATATCATAAAAAGAACCAGCATAAATTTCGTCAAAAGGCTGCCAATTACGACCAAAGTCATTACTTTTAGCAATTAAGCCTATTTCACCAACCAAATATAATGTTCTACCATCAATAACCACACGATTAAAGTGAGGTAATATAGAAGAAGCTTCATCCAAATAAGCCTCTTCATCTTCAAGCTTTAATTCATTTAAGTACTCTGCATCGTCAGCAAGTAAAAATTCATCATGGAATTCACTCTGCCAAGTTTGCCCACCATCATTGGTGCGAAACAAAAGTCCATAAGCACCAATTGCTATCCCTTCATTGGGCGTTTTAAAAATAATATCAAGCAAAGGCTTTTCTAATGCTGGCTTATGCTGTTGAATTAGCCATGTCAAGCCACCATCTTGGCTGTGAAGAATAGTTGCATCATGACCTACAGCCCAACCTAATTTACTATCAAGAAAAAATACACTGGTTAAAGTAGTTTGCAGTGGAACGTTTGATTGCTGCCAGTTAATGGCATCAGCTGAGATAATAATATGTCCATGCTGACCAACGGCTACTAATCTACTCTGCCCTGCATTGGTAATATCTAATAATAATGATTTGCTCGCAAGTGGTGCCATCAAAGACGGGATATTGTCGATTGAAGATATACCTTTAGCTGCACTTGCAGGATTAAATGAGCCTAAAAGTAAAAAAATAGTTAACAGGGAAAAAGCAACACTCATTATAGAAATTCTCGACGTTATTACAAAAAATTATACTTACAATCACAAAAATAAATAGTTACCAACTGAAACAAAAACGGCTGACACTTGCCAGCCGTTTGCATCTAAAAAGTAGTTACCTTCTACCTTCTCGTCTCAATGCTGAGGGTGTAAAGCTCTTATGTTTCAACTCAGCAGAAAAGTCATACATTTTTGCTTCGTTGTCCAGTCCCATTGCAATATAACGACGAGATTGGAAATCATGGTACACCTCAAGCGTAGACCATTGTGTAGGAACTTCATAGTAGTTTAAGCCATGGGCAACCGCAACACGGTATAATTCATCACGATTGTCATAGATATCAGCAACGGCAATTTGCCAGCTATCTTCATCGATATAAAACACACGTTTTTTATAAGTATGGCGCGTATTATCTTTTAGACTTGCTTCAACTACCCAAACACGATGTTTTTCATAGCGTACAAGATCAGGGTTAATATGCCCAGGTTGGATTATGTCATCATATTTAACTTTATCACTATGAAGACGATAGTCATTATAAGGAATAAGCAACTCTTGCTTACCTTTTAAAGTCCAGTTATAACGGTTTGGTGCGCCATTATACATATCAAAATCATCAGTAAGACGTAAGCCATCTGATGCACTCCCTGGTGCGTCATAGGCAACATTAGGTGCCCGACGTACACGACGTTGACCGGTGTTATAAGTCCATGCTTGACGAGGCGTTTTTATTTGATCCATCGTTTCATGAACCAATAACGCAGTCCCAGCTAAACGTGCTGGCTCTGTTACTTTTTGTTTAAACTTAAATAAAATATTCGTTTTTTCAAGCTCAGCTGGCGTTGTACCTTGTACATCATAAGGAAGCAACAATTGATCATCAAAACCTACATAAGTGTAATCACCTGTGGCTGTTGGTGCAGCTTGACCGCCCTGACGAACAATAGCTTCACCGCGATAACGAACAATATGATTCCAGATAGCTTCTAAACCATTTGCTGGTATTGGAAATGGAATACCAACAGCAGCATTTTTAATACCGTTACCACCTTCAACTAACTCAGCGCGTGTTGAGTTAACTTTTACTGCCTCATAGACATGTGCAGGAAATGAAGCACTTCTTCGAGTTTGATACACATCCATTTTAAAAGTATCTGGATATGTTTCAAATAACTTTACTTGACCTGGCGTAAGAACATCTTTGTAATCTGCTACATTCCCTGCATTGATAGAATACTTAACTGTATCGCTAGGATATGGGTCGACATGATGATCACCTACATTGTATCCCTCAGGTGCTTTAGTAATACCACCAGTCCACTCAGGAATAGAGCCATCTTGATTAGCCGCTTTAACTGCGCCCATTGGCGTTAACTCTTGACCTAACTTTGCAGCATCGTCGTTTGAGATTTTTGCAATTACAGAACCTGAAGCAAGGGCAACTGATAAAGCTAATAGTAATGTACTTTTATTAAAAGTATGGGGTTTCATAGTTGTGCCCTTTATTAGATTGAATATTTGATACTGAAAGATACATAATCACGATCTTCAATTTGGTTGGTCGTACCGACGCCATCGAAGAAACTATTATAATTGATATCTGCCGACCAGCGACTTTGATAATCAAAGTTAACGCCTAAGGCTACAGATTTTCTATCTTCAACAAATAAAAATAATGGATCTGGGGTAATCCCCTTCACATCATGTGAAAATACAATGCGTGGTGCCATATTCACACCTGCAAAGATATTGGTATAGTCTAGCTTAGCAACAACTTTATAACCCCAAGCAAATTCAGTTGGGAAAGGGTTGGTTTCAATACCGTTTTGAATTGGATTCTCTAACCCTGGCGCCGCAGCAATACCACCATTTCTTGCAGTACCTGGACCATTTAAACGCAACACGCTTTCATCCGGCATATCATTGATATTGATACCACCAATTTCAATTAAACCGGTAAATTGGCTAGCTCCAAATGATGGACCGAATAAGTGAGTTAGCGTCATCTGGGCTTGCAATGTATCAGATAAAATATATCCATTAGCATTTTCGCCCGCACCATATGGCAAGCCTGTAGCAGGATCTACTATCTGAGAAACATTATTTAAATCAGGTCTTAAGCCTGCGTTAGCTAACTGTTGAGGCATCGCTGCAAATAACAGTTCAACATCATCAATTTGTAGAGGTTCATCTTGGCGGTAACTAACTTCGCCTGCAATTGCTGTTGTGCCTAATGTTGTATTAAAACTTAGCGCATACATTTTTATATCTTCAGGATAAGCAAGTTTTACTTGTGAAAAAGTGCCTAGATTATCATAAAGGTTTTCTTCTGTTACTGTATTACCCGCTAGATAAGTAAGATCTGCACCTATTTGTGCAGCACCAAAGTTTGCGGTTTGACCTGCAAATAATGGGCGACGACTATGGTAGTTTACATAATACAAACTCAATTCAGTGTCATTTAACTCAGGTATATACCAAGATAATCGTAAACCATATTGACCGCCATCATCAGGCTTCCATTCTGCAGAAGAGCCCGGTGATCTCAATGTGATTTTTGTAGGGTATGCTAAGTAAGCTTGCCCAGCTAATGCCATGGTTGCAGGATCACCTGAACGCATCATGCCGCCAATTTGGTTTAAACTATCAATTAAAAAGTTGATGTCCATATCTGGGTTACCAGAAAAACCTAATTGAACATTATTATTATGGCCACCGTCACCGGCGAAGTCATTGGTTGAAAAGTAGCTACCTGGTGGTGGTAGTATTGTGTTTTCCCATGAATATTGATAAAAAGCTTCAATATTAAAGTTTTCAGTCACACCTAAAGAACCCCACACAGAGCCAAATGGTATAAATGCTTCTTTCAACTCAGCACCTGGCGCTTTTAATCGTGCAATATCAACCGGGTTTATTTCACTAATACCGTGACTGATTAGCGTGCTTTCCCCCCAACTAATAACTTGGTTACCAACACGCACTGAGAAAGGCATATCGCCTAAATCAAAGTCACCATATACATATGCATCTAATAAGCGAATGTCGGTACAAACTTGCTTTTTAGCTTCCGAATCATCACAAGGGTTATTTGCTGCGCCACTAACTTGGTTGGTCCAATCACGATCTTTGTCCATCATCGCAAAATCATAGTAGTACATGCCACGAACAAAAATACCCATGCCATTGTAATGAACATCTAATTCATGGCTGCCTTTGATTAGCTGTGAAAAGCTCTCACCGGCATTGTAATTTAAATTACCATTATCACCGTTTGAAGAATAACCACCAGCACCTTGCCAAATTGTGGCACTATCAGGGTTAGGGTTTAAAGCAGCATTGTAAGAGCTAAAGTCAAATCCATTATTTAGATTATTTGCTTTAGCAATATTGTCATTCCAATTGCGGTTTTCAGTACGCCAACTAGACCCCACACTGAATGTTGAGTCAAAACTGACTTGAACACCACCAAACTCCCATCTTGCAGCTTGAACACTATTTAGGCTTGTACCTAATAATGTCATGGAAAGTGCTGCGGCAATACCAACGGCTAAAGGTTTTCTAGAAAACCTGCGAGGGCTGTTTTTCATTTATTCTCTCCCCTGTAGCGAATCAAGAAGCATAAACTGGTGCAACTTAAAAAAAGCACCTAATTTTATAAAGCTTAAAATCATTAATTATTTTTTATTTATCGACTATGAATGTGATGTTTAATGCACAATTAACAGTTAAACAATAATTGCATCATTTGACTGGTCTGGCAAGTCAAAAAAACACACCTTAACCCGCTGTATTTTAATGACTTGCAATTGTTTAGGTTGGAACAATTTAACATTGTTTAAAACTAGCGTTTTAAATTGATAATGGTATATTTTTTTTAAAGACACTAAGTTAATGAAATAACACTTATTTAACTTAGAATGCGTATTTAATTTTCAAACAAGATGGTCTGACCACTGTTTAAAGCTATTACTCTATTTATAATTAAATGTCTTCTTTTAAGATAATTTTGATAGAGATAAAAATTTATTATTTTGTGTTTCAAGACAGAAATGCCCATAAATTCCACGGTCAGTTAAATGATTACGCAAGTGCATTGCTGGAAATTTTACTGTTGTACCTAAATTCGTAGTGACTACTATAGAGTCAACCTCTCCACGATAGTAAGGCAAAAAGTCAGTTTTAGATAGGTCTAAAGAAAAGTAATACTTCATGATTTTTCTAATTATTAAATGATAGGCTGATGTAAACATCAGCCTATAAAAACATAATATTAAAGTGCCGCATCCAATTTTTCTTTTAGATCATTAGACAAGTTAGGTAAAGCTTGTATGCGCATAAGTTGCGCTTGCATTAACGAGCGATGTGGTTGAGCGAAACTTTTATATTGTATTAAAGGAGTAATTAGCCTAGAGGCTACTTGAGGGTTAATCGTATTGAGTTCTGATATTTTATCCGCTAAGAACTGATAACCTTGTCCAGAAATATGGTGAAAATATTTATGATTATTCATCGCAAAAGCACCAATTAATGAACGAGCTCTATTCGGGTTTTTCATACTAAACAATTCATGGTTAGTTAGGTTTGCCAAATGACTAAAAATATCATCACTAGCAAGTGTTGCCGATAAAGAAAACCATTTATCTAACACAAGTGGAGTACTCTGCCATTTCTGTTCAAATTTTTGCATGTTTTTGGCGAAGTCTTTTAAATTATGCTTAGCGCCACAATTTAATGCCGCGAGGGAGTCTGTCATATTATCGCTTTGATCAAATTGCCGATCAGCTAAGGCTTCATGATGTGTTAATGAAGTTAAATAATAAAGACAAATGTTTTTTAACGACTTAGTCGCTACTCTTGTCGCCTCATCTAGGTTGGGTTGTGTCAAAGTTTCATGGCAATGCTGAAGTTTATTTAATAGCGATTGTTCCAATGATTGTGCCATAAATAAGGTTAGATTTTTAATGGCATCAGCTAACATAATAGGATCAACGTGATCAATTAAATCTGCAGCCTCATCAAAACTAGGCAAGACAAGTTGCTCTGCTATAAAAGCGGCGTCTTCATTAGAATTTAAAATACCAGTAAAACAAGTAATTAATTCATCAGGGATTTTAAAGTCAGAACTTAAAGTAAGTGACTTTATGTATGACATTAGCAGTTTTTGACCTGCATCCCAACGGCAAAAACTATTTTCTGCTTGTGCAATAATAGTTAGCAGCTCATCGTCATCTTGGGCAAAATTAATTTTTACCGGTGCGCTGAAATCGGCTAATAGTGCTATTGTTGGTTTAGTTTTAACGCCTTCGAAAATCCACGATTGACTTTCTTGGGTTAATTCAACCATTTGAGTTTTCACATGCCTATTGTTTTGTTCACTACAAATGAGTTCAAGTTTAATGGGTATATGTAAAGCTTTAGGTGATGGTTGCTTAGCTGTGGTTGGTAATTGCTGAGCTAGCGTTAAGCAATACTGTCCTTTTTGACTATCATATGACTCATTAACTCGTATGGTTGGCGTCCCTGAGTGGCTATACCATAATTTAAACTGTGTTAGATCAATATTTGAAGCATCACTCATAGCATTAATAAAGTCATCACAAGTGACCGCCATACCATCAAAACGTTTAAAGTAGAGATCCATACCAGCTCGAAACTTCTGTTTACCTAAAAGTGTATGTAACATCCGAATCACTTCAGCGCCTTTTTCATACACAGTTAACGTATAGAAATTATTCATTTCTAGTACTTTCTCAGGGCGAATAGGATGAGACATTGGCCCGGCATCTTCAGCAAATTGATGCGATCGTAATACGCGTACATTTTGAATACGGGTTACAGCACTTGAGTGCATGTCTGCACTAAATTGTTGATCTCTAAATACCGTTAAACCTTCTTTTAAGCTAAGTTGAAACCAATCTCTACAAGTGACACGGTTACCTGTCCAATTATGGAAATATTCATGTGCAATAACTGCCTCGATATTGAAATAATCGGTGTCAGTTGCGCAGTCTTGATCCGCTAATACATATTTACTATTGAAAACATTTAAACCTTTATTTTCCATTGCCCCCATGTTGAAGAAGTCAACGGCAACAATCATGTATATATCTAAATCGTATTCTAAGCCAAATGTCTCTTCATCCCATAACATCGATTTTTTTAACGACTCCATCGCGTGATGAGACTTATGAAGGTTTCCTTTATCAACAAAGATCTCTAATGCTATTTCTCGGCCAGTGCTAGTAGTAAATGTATCAGTAAGTAAGTCAAAATCGCCGGCAACTAAGGCAAATAAATAACAAGGTTTAGGAAAAGGGTCATGCCAAGTGACAAAATGCTTATTATTAGCGAGATCTCCCTGAGCAATGTTATTCCCGTTTGATAATAAATATGGATACAAGGTTTTATCTGCTATCACCTTAGTGGTGAAAGTTGCCATCACATCAGGTCTATCTTGATAATAACTAATTCGTCGAAATCCTTCAGCTTCGCACTGGCTGCAAAAAGCACGACCTGATTTGAACAAACCTTCAAGAGAAGTATTCTCTAAGGGATTAATTTCGGTAACAATCGTTAACTTAAATTCGTTCAACTGGGTTGGAAGTACCAGCGCATGGGCTGTAATATGATACTGTTCTGAAGTTAACTGTTTATCATCTATAGCTACTGAGATCAGGGTTAATTGCTCGCCATCAAGTGTTAAAACCTCCTGATGTTCACCTACGCGAGCAACAGTCATTTCATTAATAACTTGTGTGCAAGTATCATTGAGCGTAACAGTTAAATTTACGGTATCAATGCTAAAAGGAGCGGGACGATAGTCAGCTAAAAATCGAGATGTAGATTCTGTCATGTAGTATCCAAAAGAAATTAACGATAATGTCTAAACTCAGTAGACATTATCAAAATGGTGGAATTAAGATTCGCTTTGAAGTCTTTTAATTTTAAAACCAGTATAGGCATATATTACCGCGACAACAGGGTTTATAAAATTAAAAAAGCAATAAAAAATATAGTCATAAGAAGTCAAAGCAAGTGCGCCAAACATGAAAGCTCCACAGGTATTCCACGGAATAAGTGGCGAGGTAATGGTACCAGAGTCTTCAAGTGTTCTACTTAACACGGTAGGATGTAAGCCTCTTTTATGAAATTCTTCTTTAAACATTCTGCCGGGCATAACAATCGCCATATATTGATCAGCGGTTATTAAATTAGTACCGATACAAGTAAATATTGTACTGGTTATTAAACTACCAATAGACTTAGCCGTTTTTAAGATTGATTCAACAAACTTAGCTAACATGCCTAATCGTTCTAAAACAGCGCCAAAACTTAATGCGCACATAACCAGCCAAATAGTATTTAGCATGCTTGACATACCGCCACGACTTAATAATTCATCAATTTCTTTATTACCTGTATTGACCACAACACCATCAAAGAATGCTGTCCAAATAACAGTAATATAAGCGGTCACAGCAGAGCTTCCCTCTTTTGCCATTGTCAATATTAACTCTTGTTGAAAAAGCCCAGACCAGATAGCACCAATGACAGCACCAATAGCAACAGCAGGAAATGCAGGCATTTTCTTATAAGCTAATACTAATAATATAGCTAAGGGAATCAAATTTAACACCGAGATATTATAGGTAGACTCTAAAGTAGCGGTAAGTGTTTCAATGCTAGCGGTGTTGCCGACATTTGCAGATGAATGATCAAAACCAATAATTAAAAACAAAATCAACGCAATTGATATCGAAGGAATAGTTGTAAGTAACATATATCTAATATGCTCAAAAAGTTCACTACCAGCAACGGCTGGTGCCAAGTTAGTAGTTTCTGAGAGTGGCGAAAGTTTATCTCCAAAATAAGCCCCTGAAATTACTGCGCCGGCAGTCACCGCAGTAGACATTTCAAAACCATTTGCAATGCCAATAAACGCAACACCAACAGTAGCTGCTGTTGTCCATGAACTACCTATACTCATCGCTACTATGCCACAGACAATACAACAAGCCGCATAAAACCAACTAGGGTCAATTATTTGTAAACCATAATAAATCATAGTTGGCACAGTACCAGAAAGTAACCAAGTACCAATGAGTGCTCCCACAGTAAGTAATATCAAAATCGCGCCAAGGGAAATTGAAATACCATTTACAATCGCTTTTTCTATTTCATGCCATTTGTAGCCATTCTTAATACCTATAATTATGGCAATGCCCATGGCCAATAATAACGCTATTTGATTAGGGCCGAACGATGAATTATCTGCAAAAAAGGATACTGACGCCGTCAGCATTATCACCAGCGCAATTAGGGGAATGAATGAATCCAGCATACTCGGCTCTTTGCCATTGCTGCTTTGAGTTTGTTGATTAGTCATATTATTGATTTACCCCTTTATTATAATTTTTATAGTGTTTTATTTGTTAATTTGAGTATTTATTCGCTTATTATAAATATAAATACCAGCGCTATAACGCAAGAAAGCCGCCCTGAGGGCGGCTTTCTTAGTTCAATTATATTATTTCTTTGCGACTTTCCCTAAACTGACTAAATCAAAAGTTATCCGAGCTGTTTCATCTAGAAAGGGATCTAATTCATCCATATCATCAGGTAGTTCATCTAACTTGCTAACCTTCTCCTTGCCCATACTAACGAGCCTTTCATTTGCCCGCTGCAGACGCTTGGCTTTTCGCTCTTCGCGTTTCTTTTTCCGCTCAGTTAAATTTAAAGAAATAGTTTTATCATCTTTTTCTGCTTTATAGGTTTCGATATCAGCGAGTAAATAATTAAACTCGCTATTCTCTTTAATGCGCTGCTGATATAAAGAGGTTAAGTAAGTCACATCAGTACTTACATCGTGAAGTTTCGAATAGTTAGCTTGTTGAATTTGATCCCACGGTAAAGCATTCTCTTCTTTGCTTTCTCCCCAGTCTTGAGGATCAACTGCTGTAGGGAATTCAATATCGGGTAAAACACCCCGATGTTGTGTACTGCCTCCATTAATGCGATAAAACTTTGCAATAGTATATTGAATGCTGCCTAATGGATTTTCATATAAATCATAAACTCGACCTAAGCCACGATGTTGCTGAACAGTACCTTTACCAAACGTATGTTCACCAATAATAACGCCTCGGCCATAATCTTGTATTGCAGCAGCAAAGATTTCAGATGCGGAAGCACTATACCTGTCAACCATTACAGTTAACGGACCATCATAATAACTGATACCGTCTTTGTCACGATGCACATCTACGCGATTAGCCCCATTTCTAATTTGAACTACTGGGCCTTTGTCTATAAACAAACCAGTTAAAAGCGTAGCTTCGGGTAATGAGCCACCACCATTGCCACGTAAATCGACAATAATACCTTCAACTTCTTGCTCTTTTAATTTCGCTATTTCTTTTTTTACATCACGTGATAAATTATTATAAAAACTAGGGATAGTAATAACACCTAATTTTTTCCCTTGGCCTTTAATTTCACTTTTAGCGGAATCCTCAGTTTCAGTGTCGCTAAGACCTGAATCCTCAAAATACACTTCTGATTTTGCCGCCTTATTTTCTAACTTAATTTTATCACGTACCATAGTAACTTCAGTGATATCTGAAATATCATCTGACTCACCAGATAAAATCTGTAATCTTACTGTTGTGCCTTTGGGGCCTTTGATTTTATCTACCACGTCATCTAAGCGCCAGCCGATTACATCTTCAAAATCATTCCCTTCTTGAGCAACGCCAACAATACGATCTTTGGGTTTTAATGCTTTAGATTGATCTGCAGGGCCACCACTAATGATACTTTGAATTACGGTGTAATCATCTTCAGCACGTAAAACCGCACCAATACCTTCAAGAGATAAGTTCATTTCCATTTGGAAACGTTCAGCATTTCTCGGAGATAGATAAGAAGTATGTGGCTCGACTACTCGAGCAAAACTATTCATGACTAGCTGAAAAACATCTTCGCTTTCACTTTGTTTAAGTCTCTTAACTGCGTAATTGTACCGTTTAATTAATACCTCTTTAACTTTTGGCCATTCTTTTCCTGCTAATGTTAAATTAAGCACATCCGATTTAACTTTTACTCGCCATAGCTCATCTAATTCAGCAGTTGAAGATGGCCAAGGAGCGTCTTCACGATCATAGGCATATTCTTCATCTTTAGAGAAATCGAATGGAATCTTTTCTTTGCTGTCATCATTGAGTTCAGTTTTGCTGTCTTGAGAGTTTAATAAATTAAGAGCAAACTGATAACGCTCTAATCTGCGTTGCATATTTAAATTGTAAATATCATAGGCAAGCGTCAGTCTACCCCGTGAGAATACATCATCAAATTCAAGACTGTGCTTTTGAAACTCGGTAATATCAGTAGCCAAAAATATATTTCTGGCATAATCAAGCTGTTTGATATATCGATCAAAAACTTCTTGGGTCAGTGCATCACTAATCTTTACTTTTTTATAGTGGCCTCGAGTAAATCTTGCGGTTATACGCTTGCTGGCCGTTGTGTGTTGACTTTCAGGGATGAGTTCGGGTAATGGTATATCTTCATTAGTTTGTGAAAAGGCTAATGTACTGACACTAGTGATTGACAAACTTACCGACATCGATACGGCAAGTGCGATACGACAAAATTTTTGCATACACATTACTCCAAACTGTTGTAAATATTCAGGCTAAAACTAACAAAAACTATGAATAGATATTTTGCATCTGAGTCTTAATGGTCATACCTGAATCAAGTTGAACACTAATGTCTTTGCCTGCTATTTCAGTAATGGTTGCATCCATAGGTGCATTACCTAACTGAACTTTAACCTTACTACCTACTTTTATTGTAGCTGACTCTACAGGTTTCAATGGTGGTAATTCTTTTTTTACTGTTTTTCGCTTTGACGTTTTAACTGATTTAAACTTAGTTGAATCTCGTTTCTCGGCGCCAGAAGCTTTAGCATGACTGGTTTTATGGGAGTGTTTACTACTTTTTTCTTGAGTCTTTTGGTTCGCTGTAGAATTGTTACCAAATTTTTCTTGGCTTTCTTTTAGTGTTTTACTGGCGTATTTTGCCTGCTCTTCATCGATTTCAGCAATATCTTTACCTTCTATATCAACACGAAAAGTCCCTACTTTAACCGCTTTGAGGTAGCGCCAGCTGCTAGTGTAATGTCTTAATGCTTGACGTAAACGTGTTTTACTCACCGTGTCATCATCATTTAGTTTTTCAGCTAAGTCCTGAAAAATACCAACTTTAAGTGGCTTAACCGGTCCTTTTACTGAGAAACACTCCGGAAATTTTTCCGCTAAATAAGTGATAATGTCTTTGGTGCTAATTCTTTTAATTTCAGTTTCCATAAATACTACTTTTTATACAATTTTGGTTAAAGTGTTAAATTAATAATCTTGTGTTTGTAAGTGCTGCTCACGATTATCTAGAACATGGCGACACCAATCATAAATATCTTCAGACTCTATATCTGGTAAAGCTTCCTGCCCAATCCAAGTATCCCACACTAAAGCAAGCAATTGCTCTAGTATTTCGGTTTCAATATCTTCTTCTGCTAAATCGTAGAGCGTATGGTAAATCTCATTAACTCGCTCTGCGACTTCTTCTTCTTGTCCTTCCCAGTCACCAACAACTTCTTCTGTGACTAGGTAGTCATGTATTACGACAAATTCTTTCATATTGCTTCTATTTCACATCAACTGATAAACTTTGCTCAAATTCCGCAACAATGGCTTCTAAACCTAGCTGGTCTTCTTGGTCAAAACGACTAAAAATCGTACTATCAATATCCAAAACCGCTATTATATCACCGTTAACTTGAACAGGAATAACAATTTCAGCATTGGTCGTTGCATCACAAGCGATGTGGCCATCAAATTGATGGACATCATTTACTAACTGCGTCGTTGCTGTTTGTGCTGAAGTTCCGCATACCCCTTTACCTAAGGGTATTCTAATACAAGCAACTTTACCTTGAAAAGGACCAAGAATAAGTTGCCCATCAAGTACACGATAAAAACCAACCCAATTGATTTGCTCTAACGCATCAAATAGTAAGGCAGATATATTTGCCATGTTGGCGATTGAGTCTGTTTCATCACTAATCAACGCTTTTGTTTGCCTTAGTAATTCACGATAAAACTCAGTTTTGTTAGACAATGATAAATTCCAATAATTTAAATATGCTTTAAAAACGCATAACATACCTTGAAAGCCACATTAATTAAAGCTTTTATCTGGTAGCAGCATAAATTTATGGTAATTATTGGCTATTTCAATGCGTATCTTATTAACACATTTGCATTGATAGATTGATTTCCAACCTGTGAATTATGTCCATAGGTGCTATTAGCCGTCATCATTTCGCTACTAAACCTTGCTCTGTAGTGGTTACTACTTTGTTCTTTTACACTGATAATATTTGCCAACTCCTGTCCTATTTTATTTGCAATCAGTAGCGCTTTATCCTTTGCGTTTGCAATCGCTTGTTTTAACGCTTGCTGATAGTATTTTTCAGTATCATCAATAGACATCGTTAAAGGGAATACTCGGCCAACACCAATTTTTAACACTTGATTTAAAAACCTATCATATTTTTTGATATCTGAAAATTTAACGGTGATATTTCTACTTAATTCAAAATACTGAGTTTTACGACTATTGTCTTCTCTAGGATTTCCCCCTAAATGGACCTGGCTTTGTCGGTTATTGGGTAATTGATTATTAACTTCTAACCCTTTTAAATAAATTGGAGAATCTTTTTTAATAATTCGCAATGATACTCTTGCTGAATTGATATCGTTAGATGGTATATCTAACTTTCGAGCGATATTAATTACCAGATCACTTTTGTGATCCACAATAGCTCTAATTTTGTCAGTAAAATGCCCTTTCTCGACCACAGCTATAGATAAAACAAAATGATCTGGCACCACGAGAACACTTGCCTGCCCGTTTACTTCGATACCTGAGTCAAGATCAAAGGCAAACACTTTGGTTACCGTCAAAAGGGTAAAGCAAACTAAAAATAGCGCTATTTGGCTAACGTGGCTTTTTGATTGTTCAGACATAATTTGCTCCTAGCTGGTTGGTTATGCTTTACTATTTATACAATCAATTAAATGTTGTTCTTCTAGAACATCAGTATTTTAACATAGCCAATGAATCAACCTGTATCAATGTGTTATTAATTTTATTTGAACTCTATACACAATAGCGGGAAGTTTTTAGTTAAGGATTGATTGCAATATATTCTTTTGCTTTTCGGGGCCATAGTTATTTTGAGTTATTGCGCTTTCGAGCCTGCTTTACAACAGTTTGATTACTTTATTGGCAATACTTAGCTCGTTCGTGTAACTACCTTCTCGAACGAGCTATAAGTCGTTTAAATTTCAAACAAGTATTGCTTTTGCTTTCATTTAAAAATCGATTAGGCCTTACTATATAGTAAAAGTTCGGCCTACAAGAAAAAATTGTAAAAACGCCTTATTATAGAGTATCTGCAGGTACACGTACCCAACCTTCCATCAAGATACGCGCACTTCGACTCATAACAACTTTGTTTACTGTCCAGCAACCGTCAACTTTTACGGCTTGTGCACCCACTTTTAACGTGCCTGAAGGGTGACCAAAAATCACATCATCCTTTTTACCACCACCTGCTGCATTATTGACTAACGTACCAGGAATGGCAGCAGCGGTACCAATAGCTACCGCTGCTGTCCCCATCATTGCATGATGTAATTTACCCATAGACAAGGCTCGAACATGTAGATCAATATCATCAGCTGATACTGATTTATTGCTCGAAGTAACATAATCCTGAGCAGGTGATACAAACGCTATTTTTGGCGTATGTTGACGAGACTCAGCGTCCTTGATATTGCTGATCAATCCCATTTTTATTGCACCATAAGCCCGAATTGTTTCAAAACGCCTTAAAGCCGTTTTATCACTATTGATAGCGTCTTGTAATTCAATACCAACATAACCAATATCATTGGCATTTAAAAATATTGTTGGGATACCTGCATTTATCATTGTAGCCTTGAAAGTACCGATATTGGGCACTTCTAATTCATCAACTAAATTACCTGTTGGAAACATTGCTTCTTCAGGATCAACAGGCGCTATAAACTCTACAGGCACTTCAGCTGCCGGAAAAGTGACGCCATCTAACTCAAAATCGCCAGTTTCTTGAACTTGGCCATCTGTAATAGGTACTTGAGCAATGATAGTTTTTGAAATGTTTTTTTGCCATATTCTAACGGTGCAAATACCATTAACAGGTACACGATTACTATCAATTAACCCTGCGTTTATGGCGAAAGAGCCTACAGCTGCGGTTAAGTTCCCACAATTCCCAGACCAATCGACAAAGGCTTTATCAATGGCAACTTGTCCAAACAAGTAATCAACATCGTGATCCGTTTGCTTTGATTTTTCTATGATCACAGTTTTACTAGTACTAGAGGTTGCGCCGCCCATACCATCAGTTTGTTTACCGTATGGATCTGGACTGCCAATGACCCTTAATAACAAATTATCGCGATATTCACCCGGCAATTGCGCTTGCTCTGGTAAATCCGACAAGTTGAAAAACACACCTTTTGATGTACCACCACGCATGTAAGTAGCAGGCACTTTAAGTTGAGGTAAATGAGCCATCAGCTCCCCCTTATTAATATTAGTTTATATAAAAAAGGCACATTATTGTGCCATTTTAATAATCGAATCTAGCAAAGGTTATTTTTTGTTAGATTGTAAAAAGTCATTGGCAAATTTTTGTAGAACACCACCTGCTTTATAAACGCTAACTTCATCGGCAGTATCTAATCTACATTTAACTGCAATAGTTATCGTTTCTCCATTGGCACGAGTCATGTCAACACTCATAGTGCCACCAGGCGAAATATCCCCGCTAACATCATAGGTTTCGCTGCCATCAATATGATAGGTTTTACGTGTTTCTTCATTGACGAATTCAAGGGGTAAGACCCCCATTCCAACAAGATTAGTTCGATGAATACGCTCAAACCCTTGTGCAACAATAACTTCAACGCCCGCTAAACGTACACCTTTAGCAGCCCAATCACGTGAAGAGCCCTGCCCGTAATCAGCCCCAGCGATAATAATTAGCGGCTGCTTACGTTCCATGTAGGTCTCTATTGCCTCCCACATGCGCATGCTTTGACCTTCAGGTTCAACACGAGCTAATGAGCCTTGAATTACTGCACCACCTTCATCAAGGCACATTTCATTAAACAGCTTAGGATTAGCAAAAGTAGCCCGTTGTGCTGTTAAGTGATCGCCTCTATGCGTAGCATATGAATTAAAGTCTTTTTCCGGCAAGCCCATTTTATCTAAATAAGCACCAGCAGCACTATTTAGTTGTATAGCATTTGAAGGTGACAAATGATCGGTGGTAATGTTATCTCCTAACACAGCAAGTGGTCTCATGCCCTTCATGGTACGTTCACCCGCTAATGCACCTTCCCAATAAGGCGGGCGACGAATATATGTACTGGATTCATCCCAAGCATATAATGGACTCTCTGCAGGCTCAAATGCACCTAAGTCAAACATTGGTTTATAGATTTTCTTAAATTGCTCAGGTTTAACCGCTGAAGAAACAATAGCATCAATTTCTTCATCACTGGGCCAAATGTCCTTTAAGGTAATATCATTACCTTGTTTATCTTGGCCCAATATGTCTTTTTCTATATCAAATCGCATAGTGCCAGCAATCGCATAAGCCACGACTAATGGCGGTGATGCCAAGAAAGCTTGTTTAGCAAAAGGATGAATACGACCATCAAAGTTACGGTTACCCGATAATACCGCCGTTGCGTATAAATCTCGGTCAATAACTTCTTGTTGAATAATTGGATCTAATGCTCCACTCATCCCATTACACGTAGTACATGCATATCCAACAATACCAAAACCTAATTTTTCCATTTCAGTCAATAGGCCTGCTTCTTCTAAATAGAGTTTTGCTACTTTAGAACCTGGTGCAAAAGAAGACTTAACCCAAGGTTTTCGCACTAAACCGAGTTCATTAGCACGTTTAGCGACCAAACCTGCAGCGACAACATTGCGTGGATTAGACGTATTAGTACAACTGGTAATTGCAGCAATGATTACTGCGCCATCTGGCATCTGCCCTGCTTTCTCTTGAGCTTGGCATGCAGCTAGGTCTTTTGCGATCCCTTTGGTAACTAGATCTGCGGTAGCTAAACGACGATGTGGATTTGACGGCCCTGCCATATTTCGGCCAACTGTTGACAAATCAAATTCAAGCACACGCTTATATTCAGCTTCGATTAAATCATCAGCCCACAAACCCGTATGCTTCGCATAAGTTTCAACAAGTTGAACTTGTTCAGGCTCTCGCCCAGTTAGTTTCAAGTAATCAATGGTTTGCTGATCAATATAAAACATACCCGCAGAAGCACCATATTCGGGTGTCATGTTGGAAATAGTTGCTCTATCACCAATCGTTAATGCTTTTGTACCCTCACCGAAAAATTCAAGGTAACTAGAAACGACTTTTTCATTTCTTAAAAACTCAGTAATAGCCAGAACCATATCAGTAGCCGTTATACCTGGCTTACGCTGACCCACTAGCTTAACACCAATAATATTAGGTAAACGCATCATGGAGGGTTGACCTAGCATAACCGTTTCAGCTTCTAGTCCACCAACACCGATGGCAATAACACCTAGCGCATCAATATGCGGGGTATGACTGTCAGTGCCAACACAAGTATCCGGAAAAGCAACGCCATCGCGTGCTTGTATAACTGGAGACATTTTTTCTAAGTTGATTTGATGCATAATGCCGTTACCTGCAGGGATAACATCAACATTTTTAAACGCTGTCTTTGTCCATTCGATAAAATGAAAGCGGTGTTCGTTTCGTCTATCTTCAATAGCGCGGTTTTTATCAAAAGCATCACTTTCAAAACCACCATGCTCAACGGCTAATGAATGGTCAACAATAAGTTGTGTTGGCACAACTGGATTAACCTTGGCTGGATCACCACCTTGCTCGGCAATGGCATCGCGTAAACCGGCTAGATCTACCAACGCTGTTTGCCCTAAAATATCATGACAAACCACACGAGCGGGATACCATGGAAAATCTAGGTCTTGTTTGCTTTCAATGATCTGCTTTAGTGAGTCTGTTAAATTCTCAGGTTTACATCGACGTACTAGCTGCTCAGCTAAAACACGCGAGGTATAAGGTAATTTAGCATAAGCGCCTTCGCTTATTTCTTCTATTGCTGATCGGGTATCAAAATAATCTATACCAGCACCTGGTAAAGGTTTTCTATAGTTGTAATTCATGAGCTCTCCATTGTAGGAATTGCTTTAACGCCTCAAAATGAATTGAGGCGCTAAAGTTAAATTCATTTTGCCCCAAGGGACAACCTACATTTATCTTTGTTCTATCGGGGTAACTGTTCTTGGCTCGCTACCGGTATAATCAGCACTGGGACGTATAATACGGTTATTGCTTCGCTGTTCCATAACATGTGCAGCCCAGCCTGTTAAACGTGAACAGACGAAAATAGGGGTAAATAATTTAGTTGGAATACCCATATAGTTATAGGTTGAAGCATGGAAAAAATCAGCATTACAAAATAGCTTTTTCGTGTCCCACATAAACTCTTCACACGCTACTGAAATATCATAAAGCGAAGTATCACCATTCTCTGCAGCTAACTTTTCTGACCAAGCTTTAATAATGACATTACGAGGATCAGATGTACGGTATATTGCATGACCAAAGCCCATGATCTTTTCTTTACGGGCAAGCATGCCGGCCATTTGTTCTTTAGCATCACTAGGCGACTTAAATTTTTGAATCATATCCATTGCTGCTTCGTTTGCCCCGCCATGCAGTGGTCCACGTAAAGTACCAATTGCCCCGGTAACACATGAGAACATATCAGATAAGGTTGATGCGCAAACTCGTGCTGTAAACGTTGAAGCATTAAACTCATGCTCTGCATATAAAATTAATGAAACATCCATAACCCGTTCATGCTGGATTGATGGTGATTCGCCACTTAACAAGCGTAAGAAATGTCCAGCCAACGAGCTCTCGTCACTTGTACAGTCAATCTCAACACCTTCATGGCTAAATTTATACCAGTAACACATCATCGCAGGAAAAGCGGCTAACAAACGATTGGCCGCGTTGTTCTGTTCACTAAAGTCATGTTCTGGCTCGACATTACCTAAAAAAGAGCAACCGGTACGCATAACATCCATCGGATGGGCAGATTTAGGTATTAGTTTCAACACTTCTTTTAGTGCTTGCGGGATGTCGCGCATCGCATGTAATTCAGATTTATAAGCACTCAACTCACTTGAGTTCGGTAATTCACCATTAAATAATAAATAGGCTACTTCTTCAAAAGTTGCATTTTCAGCTAAATCAGCGACATCATAACCACAGTATGTTAAACCGCTACCTGATTTACCTACGGTACACAAAGATGTTTCACCTGCACTTTGACCACGTAGACCTGCACCACTTAGTTTCTTTTCTGACATAATTCTTTCCTCAAATTTTTAATATATCTTTGTATGTAGAGATAATAGCTTGCATTAATAATTGTTAGCGCAAGTTCAATTATCGATAATTATTTATTTTTTCCTTCAGAGAACAACGCATCAAGCTTCTGCTCATAATCGTGATAACCAAGATAATCATATAAGTCCATACGCGTTTGCATGTTATCGATTTCTGCTTTTTGGTCGCCATCAGTAAGCAATGTCTTATAAACAGACTCAGCCGCTTTATTCATTGCCCTGAAAGCTGATAAGGGATAAAGCACCATGGCGCAACCCCACTCACCAAGTTGTTCTTTATTCCAAAGCTCTGTTTGGCCAAATTCAGTGATGTTAGCTAATACCGGTACATCTAGCGCTTGGGTAAAAGCACGATAATGTTCTTCTGTTTTTACGGCTTCCGCAAAAATACCATCCGCACCAGCAGCAACATACGCTTTCGCGCGCTCGAGTGCCGCTTCCAATCCTTCTTGAGCAAAAGCATCGGTACGAGCCATAATGAAGAAGTCAGGATCGATTCGAGCATCGACAGCAGCACGAATACGGTCAACCATTTCTTCTGTTGATACAATTTCTTTGTTTGGACGATGACCACAACGCTTCTGCGCTACTTGGTCTTCTAAATGGACAGCTGCAGCACCAGCTTTCTCCATATCTCTAATAGTTTTAGCAATATTAAATGCCCCACCCCAACCTGTATCAATATCTACTAGTAACGGTAAAGACGATGCTGCAGTGATTCTCGCTACATCTGCTATAACATCATTTAACGATGTCATTCCCAAATCGGGTAAACCGTATGAGGCATTAGCTACACCACCACCTGAAAGATAGATAGCCTGATGTCCTAATTGCTCGGCCATCATGGCACAGTAAGCGTTGATGGTACCTACAACTTGTAATGGCTGGTTATTTGAAAGTGCTTGTTTAAATTTAGCACCTGCTGACATGGTTAAAGACATATTATTTCCTCTATTTAAGTTCTTATAACGCTTGTTGTGCGATTTTGTTTTCAATATTTTTTCTCGAAGCGGCTATATGCCGGCGCATTAACATTTCTGCCAATTCACCATCTCTATCACATATAGCTTGAATAATTTGCGAGTGCTCATTGAAAGCACGGCTAGCTCTAGGACTATTCATGCCAAACTGGCACCTGTACATACGAACAAGGTGGTACAATTGACCACAAATTAAGTCAATCAACTGCCGGTTATGACTACCTAAAATTATTTTGTAATGAAAGTCTAAATCACCCTCTTCTTGATAATATGCAGTTCCATCTTTTAGCTCTTGAGTTTGTCCGTGCAACTTAAGCATGGCCTTCATGTCGACAATTTCCTCATCTGACATGTTTTTTGCAGCTTGCCTACAAGCCATTCCTTCCAGTGCTTCTCGTGTAATATAAAGTTCAAGTAAGCCTTCAATAGTACAGTCAACGACTCGAGAGCCTACATTGGCTTTACGTTCAATTAAGTGACACTTTTCAAGTCGATTAAGTGCTTCGCGTAAAGTTGAACGGCTGATTTGGTAGCGTTTAGCTAATTCGGGTTCACTTATCTTGCTTCCTGAAGGGATTTCACCTTCTACAATAGCGTGCTGCATTTGTTCAAAAACTTTATCGGCCGTTGTTACTGCTGTTTGTTTAGTTGGATTTGCTAGGTGCATAGGAGTGAAGCCTTTCTTCTATTCATATCGACTAAATGACATTTTGCCGACAGAAATTGTCGACAAATATAAATTAATAAAAGGATAATAGCTGAAAATATAATTTATGCAAGTAAACTTAAGTGCCATTGTCGACAATAAGGCTTATTGAGGATTTTTCTTAAACACACAAAAAAGCCCACGCAATACTAATATTGCGTGGGCTTTCTATATTTCACTTTTGTACACTAACCAAACAAGGAAAGTGGCATCCCTAAGGGGATTCGAACCCCTGTTACCGCCGTGAAAGGGCGGTGTCCTAGGCCTCTAGACGATAGGGACACTGAATTAACAACTGTTAATACAAACTATCTACCAAATTGCTTTGGTGATTTAGCTT
The DNA here is from genome assembly GCA_913062815.1 of uncultured Colwellia sp. Lineage (GTDB taxonomy): Bacteria > Pseudomonadota > Gammaproteobacteria > Enterobacterales > Alteromonadaceae > Colwellia. The sequence goes on from CAJXWZ010000009.1 coordinate 58,058, forward strand.
TTTCTAATCACTAATACTAGTTAACTTTTAGAAAAACTAAAACTCTAAACTCTCATTTTAGATAATATCTGTAGCATGAGACAGCTACTTCACTTTTTATGCACAACCATCAATTATGAATAATCAATAGGAAGTGGCATCCCTAAGGGGATTCGAACCCCTGTTACCGCCGTGAAAGGGCGGTGTCCTAGGCCTCTAGACGATAGGGACACTAAAACTGGTAAGCGAATAAATTCGCTATTTTAGTGTTAGGCGAGTGCTGAGCCTGCGAAGCCGAGCGACATTACCCAATACTAAAACTAGTAAATAACCAATTCTGAACAGTGCTTATTGTTTTATAAGTATAAGCAAACTTATTTTTATTTTTCACCTAGTAAAAGGTAAAAAATAAATAGTGGCATCCCTAAGGGGATTCGAACCCCTGTTACCGCCGTGAAAGGGCGGTGTCCTAGGCCTCTAGACGATAGGGACACTAATCTATCGTTGTTTAACTATGCTAGATAGTAATTCTAGACAGTCAAACATAAAATCTCTAGCCACTTACTTAAAAATAAGTGGTGGAGCTATGCGGGATCGAACCGCAGACCTCTTCGCTGCCAGCGAAGCGCTCTCCCAGCTGAGCTATAGCCCCGCTTGTCTAAATCTATTTAATAAAACAAAATTCAAACGGTTATATTTAATAACTGGCCTAATAGCTATCAAATAAGCCCTTAACACTCTACAAAAGAGAAGTAAGGTATTTTCAATCAGCGTTCTTTTAAAGAATTAAACACTTGCTGAAAACGAGGCGCATTCTAAGCAGCAGCCTTGAAACTGTCAACACTTTTTTTAAAAAAAATGCTAAAAAACTTCAAAAGCTAACTTGGTTGATTACTAATACAACAACTTGTTTGTTTTTTACCTAACTACTTGTTTGGGTTGTACAAAATATGAACCTTATCAAACTATACACGCTATTAGCCTTACCAAAATAATCAAGCACATACTAGCCTACTTTCTTTTTAGTGCAATTACAGGTATTGTTTGCTGATTAAGTACAAACTATTAGTAATAACTAATTAGAATTGACACAATATAATGCAGTTAAATGAATTAAACATTGTTGCCATTGGCGGTGGTCACGGTTTAGGCCGAGTATTATCCACCCTCTCTTATATGGGAGACAAGCTAACAGGCATAGTAACAACCACAGATAATGGTGGTTCAACAGGTAAACTGAGAAAGCGTAGCAGTTCAATTGCTTGGGGCGATTTAAGAAATTGTTTAACTGAGCTTGTAGACAGTGAGTCTATAGGTAACCAATTATTCAATTTCCGTTTTGACGGTAATGATGAACTTGGCGGTCATAATTTAGGTAATTTAATTTTATATGGCCTAGGCCAAGTTCAATCAAGACCATTAGACTCTATCAAGTTAGTCAGAAGAATGCTTAGAGTAAGAACACAAGTACTTCCCATGTCTGAAACACCTACGGACTTAATGGCTTTTTATCCTAAAGGGCGTTGTAGAGTTGGTGAGCTCTCTGTAGATGAAATGTCTATCATGCCAAGAAACTTAATGCTTGCACCATTGGTAAAGTCAATTGAGCCCTGTATCAAGGCAATCAACAATGCTGATCTTATCATTTTAGGTCCAGGAAGCTTCCTAACGAGTATAATACCTCCGCTGTTAATTAGAGATATCAGTAATGCTATTGATAACAGAAAGGGTCACTGTGTATTTATCGATAATGTTGTTGCTGAACAAAGTCCAGCAGCAAAACTATCAATAGATGAGAAGTTAGCTTGGATTGAAGAAAACATTGGCTGTCTTCCCATTGATAGCGTAATTAGCCAGGACCCTTGTAACAAATCAGCAAAGGTCAATGTAATTTGTCGTGATTTGGCTCACAACAAAGTGCCTCATCACCATGACAAGAAAAAACTTATTGCTGCACTTGAGTATTGCGTATCAAGTATCGGCATTAATCAGGCAACGGCATAGTATTTAATTTGCATTAATTTTTGTCATCTTCACTAATGCGACTAGCAACAGCACCCTTTTGTCCTTTATATTTTGCGTCTGCACGCTTGTTATATGGTCGAGCAGCACTTGATGACATAGTTTCAAAATTTAGTGCCGCTATTTTCATTTTTGGTCGTAAAGCCAATGGCAATTTACCCGAATTATAAAATTCTAAAACAATTTGGCCAGACCAACCAGGATCAATGCGATGAGCAGTCACATGCACCATAAGACCAAGTCTTGCCAAAGATGAACGACCATCTAACCAGCCAACAATATTATCTGGCAAAGTAACCGATTCAAAGGTTACTGCTAACGCTAACTCTCCAGGGTGCAAAAAGAATGCATCGCCATCTGCAATAACAATCTCATCACTCATCACTGAATTCATCGCTTGTTGCATTTCTTCTTTCGGACCACTCAAATCTATATAAGGGGCGGTATGATCCTGAAAAACACGGAATTCATTGCCTAAACGGATATCAACACTTACCCCTGAAATCATCGAACTATCTGGTTTAGGAGATATAATTATTTTTTCATCATCGAGGTATTGCTCGATATCTTTATCACATAGTCTCATAATTTGTTCTTATTCATTTTCAAAATAGCTAGTGAACTATTTCGACTTGAGAGGTTAACGGACTATTATTATCTAATTGTAAAAATAATTGCCCGGTAATATTACGCGCTATTCTACGGTACAAAGTAGCGATTTCGCCAGCGCTATTTTCAATGATGTCTGATTGACCAAAATCTGCATCTTGGCGGATATCAATCTTTAAAGGTAATTGACCTAACAGATGGGTATGTTTAGATTTAGCCATCTCAGCACCACCAGCTTCACCAAACACATGGCTTTTATGTCCACATTGTTCACAAAGGTGATAACTCATATTTTCAACAATGCCAAGTACAGGAACTTTAACTTTATCAAACATAGCGACACCTTTGGCCGCATCAATTAATGCCATATCTTGCGGTGTAGTGACAATAACAGCGGCTGCCACTGGTACTTTTTGCGCAAGTGTTAATTGTATATCGCCTGTTCCAGGAGGCATATCAATTAACAAATAATCCAGCTCGGGCCATGCTGTTTCATTTAATAGTTGATTAAATGCGCCACTCGCCATAGGGCCACGCCACACAGTTGCATCATTTTCATTTACCAAAAATCCGATAGACATTGCATGTAAGCCATGTGAAACAAGTGGCATCATCAATTTACCATCATGTGAACTAGGTTTGGCATTTTTTAAACCCAGCAATGTTGGGATAGATGGACCATAAATATCAGCATCTAAAATGCCTACTTTGGCACCTTCTGCGATCAAAGCATAGGCAAGGTTTACCGTAGTCGTTGATTTACCAACACCACCTTTCCCTGAAGCTACAGCAATTATATTTTTGATGTTACCTGAACTACCTGATAGCGAAAAATTTCTTACGCCCTTAATGGCTAAGTCAATTTCTAGATGAACAGCTTGTTGAAGTGTTTTAGATAATGCTTCGGCAATAGCTTCTAGCTCTCCTTTACAAGGAAATGGCATGCAAAGGTGAATATAGACATCGTCTGATTGTTCTGCCTTGATATCAAAAGAAGCGCAAACAGCTAAGACACCTTGAGGGAAGTTAACGGAGCGATAAGACGCTAATGCCTCCTCAATAATTTGTTTCTTGTCTAGCAGAGATAATTTATTGGTCTTCGATGAATTTTCCCCTTGGGATATAAATTCGCCATCAGCCTTTTGTACTGTTTTAGTCTTAGATTTAGAGAAAATTTTATCAAACATATAGTGACATTAATTATTTGAGTATAAACGCTAAATTCTGTACTATTGCAGCCATTATTACCATCAAAATACACTATTAATTCATGTCTACAGCAATATCTTCACAAACATTACCTAAAAAGCGCAAAATATTAGTGACTTGTGCTTTGCCTTATGCCAATGGTTCGATTCATTTAGGCCACTTACTCGAGCATATTCAAACCGATATTTGGGTGCGTTTTCAGCGTATGCGCGGTCATGAAACCTATTTTGTTTGTGCCGATGATGCTCATGGCACGCCAATTATGCTAAAAGCGCAAGAGCTAGGCATAACACCTGAAGAAATGATAAATGCTGTTCGTGAAGAGCATATGAATGATTTTGCTGACTTTCATATTAGTTTTGATAATTACCACTCAACGCATAGTGACGAAAATCGAGAGTTTGCTACCGAAATATATAACCGTTTGCATGCCAGTGGCCATATAAAAACGCGCACTATTTCACAACTTTTCGATCCTGAAAAAGAAATGTTCCTACCTGATAGGTTTATTAAAGGTACTTGTCCCAAATGTAAGTCCGAAGATCAAAATGGTGATAGTTGTGATGATTGTGGCGCAACGTATTCTCCAACAGAAGTATTAAACCCTCGTTCAGTAGTATCTGGTGCAACACCTGTTTTAAAAGATTCAGAGCATTACTTTTTTGATTTGCCTGCCTTTGAACAAATGTTGAAAGATTGGACCCGTAGCGGTGCATTACAAGAAGAAATGGCCAATAAATTGGCTGAATGGTTTGAGCAAGGGCTTAGACAATGGGATATAAGCCGTGATGCGCCTTATTTTGGTTTTGAAATTCCCAATGCACCTGGTAAGTTCTTCTATGTATGGTTAGATGCTCCTATTGGTTACATGGGTAGCTTCAAAAACTTGTGCAATAAAAATTCTAATATAGATTTTGACAGCTTCTGGGATGAAAAATCAGACGCTGAGCTTTATCACTTTATTGGTAAAGATATTATTTATTTCCACAGTCTGTTTTGGCCAGCGATGTTAGAAGGTGCTGGCTATCGTAAGCCCACTGCTGTTTACGCACATGGTTTCGTTACAGTAAACGGTGCTAAAATGTCTAAGTCTAAAGGGACATTTATTAAAGGTCGTACTTATTTAGAACATTTGAATCCAGAATACTTGCGTTATTATTATGCCGCTAAATTGACGCATCGCATTGATGATTTAGATTTAAACCTAGAAGACTTTGCTCAGCGGGTAAACTCGGACTTAGTAGGAAAAGTTGTTAATATTGCCTCGCGTTGTGCTAGTTTTATCACTAAACGTTTCGACGGTATGTTATCTACTACCGTTGATGATAAAGACCTTGCTGATGAAGTAATGAATGCAGGCGATAGCATTGCGGCACTTTATGAAAGTCGCGATTTTGGCCGTGCTATGCGCGAAATAATGGCACTAGCAGATAAAGTGAATGAATACATTGCCGTTAAAGAGCCGTGGCAATTAATCAAAGATGAAAGCAAACAACAAGAAGTACAGGATATCTGTTCTCTTGGCATCAATATGTTCCGTACTTTAATGATTTATTTAAAGCCCGTATTACCTGTGCTTGCTGACAGTACCGCAGCATTTTTAAATGATGAACTAGTATGGGAAGGTCATAAGAGCCTATTGACTGGACATAAAATTAATAAGTTTAAAGCTTTATTGCAACGTGTAGATATGGATAAGGTTAATGCCATGACCGATGCATCTAAAGAAAATTTAGCACCTTCGTCAATTGTTGAAAATAAAAAATCTAAAAAAACAGACAAAGCTAAGAATAAAACTAAAGCAGTAGATAATAGTGCAGCATTAGCGAACCCTATAGCAGTTGACCCTATTAGTGATGAAATACAGTTTGATGATTTTGCTAAAATTGATTTACGTATCGCTAAAATCATCAATGCAGAGCATGTTGAAAAAGCGGATAAACTACTAAAATTAACACTATCGTTAGATGACAACGATACAGAAACCCGCCAGGTATTCGCTGGTATCAAATCAGCTTACCAACCAGAAGATTTAATAGGAAAACATACCGTTATGGTCGCTAATTTAGCGCCTAGAAAAATGCGCTTTGGTATGTCAGAAGGCATGGTATTAGCTGCTGGCCCTGGTGGTCAGGATTTATGGATATTGAATCCTGACGATGGAGCAAAAGCCGGCATGAGAGTTAAGTAGTTGAAATAAAGTAGTATAATCAAACAGAAACCAATAAGTATGAAAGGTATGGTGTAACGCGATACCTTTTTTATTTTCAAAAAATTAATGATTTAGGTGTTTGAAAACTGTCCCTATAATATTAGAGTACATGATGATTAAACAAATAATGAATTATGTTCACAATTCGCCTGCTTCGGTGTGGACGTTATTATACCTCCAATATACCATTATAGTACTTAAGCCTGCACAACCCCCTATCTCGATGGTATTTGCTATAAACAATCAAGACAGTGCTTTTGAACTTTTTATGCGCAACTGGATTCAAATGAAAAAACAAAACAATGATATAAATAGATTATTTAATTATTGGGTTACAGGAAAAAAGCCTACTTCACCTAATAATAAACTGTCAGAGATAAATTAATTATGTGCAAAAATATTAGCATTTTATGCTTAACAGTGGCTTCCCTTTCAATTTTACTTAGCAGTTGTAGTTATCAATATGTTTCAACCAACTTTGATAAAGATAACTTTCATGACTATTTTTCTGCAGCAAAAGTGGACATTTATGATAAAGAAAGTGATATTGAGGGTAAATATCGTTTGATATCAAGTGTTGAAGGTCAAGATTGCCAAAGCTTGGCTCACCACGCAATTCCAGACGAAGTAAACGCACGAACTCAAGCTAGACAACAGGCATTTAGTAATCATGCTAATGGTGTGGTGTTTACTGGCTGTACCTTACTGTCAAACGCCCAGCTAGAGCAACTTAAAGCTAGCAATGACAGCCAACAATGCCATGCTGTTATCGTTTGTTACGCCAAAGCCTACCAAATTGACACTAATGAATAATAGAATGGACGATATTACCTTAACCCCAATAGGGTTTGTTAATTCACCCTATAAAGAAAAGTTTGCCATTCCTCGCCAGCCTGGCCTTGTAAGTGCAGCAAAAGGTAAAATCATTTTACAAGGGGAATGTAATAATATCGAGTCAGTACGAAATTTAGAGCAATTTAGCCATATTTGGTTGCTCTTTGTCTTTCATGGTACCCAAAAGCAAGGTTGGAAACCTTTAGTTAGGCCACCACGATTAGGCGGCAATATCAAGGTGGGTGTTTTAGCTACACGTTCAAACTTCAGACCTAACCCAATTGGTATGTCGGTAGTAAAGCTCAGCAATATAGAAGTATTAAATCAAAAAGTGATACTGCATATTTCTGGTATAGACCTATTAGATAAAACACCAATTATTGATATAAAGCCTTATATCCCATACTCAGATTCACTCCCTGAAGCGCATGCAGGTTTTGCCCAAGAACAACCAAAAGCTAACTTGTCAGTAACTTTTTCTACTAAGGTTCATGCCAGTCTAGCTAATTATGAACAAGCAATACCTGAATTAACATTATTAATAAAACAAGTATTGGCACAAGACCCTCGACCGGCATACAAACAGAATAAAAAAGATGATAAAATCTATGGTATGAATTTATATGATCTTAATATTCAATGGAAATTGTTAGATACGAAAAATGTGGAGGTGATGGCTATTTCACGGCTCACGGCTTGTAAACTATAAATTGCCTATTCATGATTCCCGCACAACTATGCTCAAATTGAGCGTGATGAAAACATTTTTCTATAACCGTGTTACCGAATTAGCTTTTTATATTCGTTATAGACTTTACTTGGCTCAGCTCTCTGCGTGTAGTCTTCTTCTATAAACGCGTATCTAATCTCATTATTCTTATCAATTATATAAGTGGCGGGTATAGGTAAGAGATAATCATCGATACAAGTTCGCTTGGTTAAGTCAACGCCCCACTTTAGTAATAGCGCTTTCATCTCTGAGTCTATTTCATAAGTCAGACCAAATTTTCGCGATAGCTGATACTCTTTATCAACTAACATGGTGAAATCGAGTTTGTTATCGGCTTTAGCCAGTTCGGATAAATCAGATGTTTCGGCCGAAATCGCCACAAAATTTACTTGTTCATTTCTTGATTTCAAAAACTCATTCCAATGTTGTAGCTCTAGCATACAATAAGGGCACCAGGCTCCCCTGATAAAAGTAATGATAAGTGGATTTTGTAAAAGTAAATCGTCCACATCAATCAAATTTGCTTCACTGTCGTACAATGCGCCTATATGTACTGCATTGCCTACAATTAATCTTTTCGACAGTACTTGTTGCCTTTGAATCAAAGAAATGCTTCTACTTAATGTTTCAAGTACTTCTACAGGCACTGACTTATCAAATGAAATTTTGAACTTTTTTAGCTGCTCCGTAAGTGTAGCCATTGTAAAGCGCTCTTTGTTAGTTGTTTCTTTAAGTGTAGAACGTTAGTAAATGTTAGGCAAAGCTGGCTTTAGCTTAACTAGAGACTTAAGCGACGAGTAGCAAAATTTATCGATAAACTCTGCTCAACTAGCTGAAAGGATAGTGCTTTTGCCAGGTTAAACTTGCAACTAGTGATGCGGCTAGTTAATCTTTGCATTTCAGTGATTAACTGTGCTGAAAGTATTCGTTATCTTTTGATATTTGAGAGTAATATATGAAGAACCATTATCTAGTGAGATATTATCGTTGAATGCCAATAAAACCATTAGTTTCATAGATAACATTGATAAAATCTCTGCAAGTCATTGGAAAAAATTAACTAACTCCCCTTGCCCCTTTCTTCAGTATGATTTTTTCAATGTGCTTGAAAGCAGCGAATCTGTTAGTGCAAAACAAGGTTGGCAGGCTCATCACTTTACGGTAACCACTGAAAATGAACTATCGGCAATAATGCCTATGTATTTGAAAAGCCATTCGTGGGGCGAATATGTTTTTGATTGGGATTGGGCTGATGCTTTCCAACGTAATGGCATTGATTATTACCCTAAGTTAGTTGCCACCATTCCCTTTACACCTGTTACTAGCACTAAGTTACTTTCCTCAACACTGCATATGCATGAATTATTTTCTCCCTTAATTGAACACTGTCAGCAAGCAAATATTAACAGTTGGCATATTTTGTATTGTGATGAAATACAGGTGAGTTTGCCTGAAGATGTTTATGAGCGTAATACCGTACAATTTCATTGGTTTAATCGTGACTTTAAAACATTTGATGATTTTTTAAATACCTTCACTTCGCGCAAAAGAAAAAACACTCGCAAAGAAAGGCTATCAATTGTTAAACAAGGAATTGAAATACGTCAGTTGAAAGGTAAAGAAATCACTTCTAAAGATTTAGATTTTTTTTATTTGACCTACCAACTCACTTATTTGAAACGCGGTCACCAACCCCACTTAAGTCATGCGTTTTTTCGGAAAATAGTCACTCAGATGAATAATAATGTTTTATTGATCATTGCTAGTGATGAATTCGAAGATATAGCTTGTGCACTGTTCTTTTACGACGACACTCAATTGTATGGCCGCTACTGGGGCTGTACTAAACCATGTAATAACTTACATTTTGAGCTTTGTTATTATCTAGGTATCGAATTTTGCATTCAAAACAAACTAAAGTGCTTTAACCCTGGTACTCAAGGTGAACACAAAATTCAAAGAGGCTTTGAGCCTGTATTAACTCACTCTTATCACTGGATAAAACACCCAGCATTTAAAGCAGCCATTAAAGACTTTTGTCTACAAGAACAACGGCATATGCTAACGTATCAACAACAATGTCAGCAGATGTTACCTTTTAAAAATATAGATTAACTAACATAAGAATATATGATGAACAAACCATTCTCTCAAGCATGTCAAAATAATCAGCGACCAATTCTAAATCTTTTGACAAGAACATTTGCAAGCACTAAGCATGTTTTAGAAATCGGCTCAGGAACGGGACAACATGCCGCTTACTTCGGTCAACACCTTCCGCACTTAACTTGGCAAACCAGTGACTTGTTGATAAATCATTCAGGAATTAACGCCTGGTTAGATGAAATAACGTTAACTAATGTGCAAAGACCTATTGTAGTTGATTTAAATGACACATGGCCTGAGCTTATACCGAAACAACACATTGATGGCTTATTTACCGCCAATACACTGCATATAATTAGTTGGCCATTAGTGGTGAAATTTTTTGATGGTATTGCTGATAATTTACCAAGTCTAGGAATGATTTGTATATATGGACCTTTTAAATACCAAGGAGAATTTACTAGCGAAAGTAACGCTAATTTTGATTTATGGCTTAAAGACAGAGACATAGAGAGCGGTATTCGTGATATAGAAGCAATTTTATCATTGGCAAGTTCCGCGGGACTAGTTTTAATTGACGATCATGATATGCCCGCCAACAACCGTCTTTTGGTTTTATCAAAGCTATAGTGTAAAAATAATTTGGATTAGCTTTTCTACCGATAACGTCCCGAATACTGGCACGTAAATTAGTCATTTATCACTGTTTTTTTTAAGCGACAATGACAATGTCTCAGTTCATTGGCGATATTTATACATTAATAGCCCTTATAGCTAACTATTCAATCAATTCGTATGAGATCACGTACAATTTTTCTACGTTAGGATAAATTTTTCGGATAACATCTTTCAGCTCAGAAAGCGTCATATTCTCTTGTTTTGCATGAAAACATGACAATTTACTAAAGGTGATTTCTTCTACATTTTTTATTTTTAACTCACAAAACCATCGATTATTTTCATAAGTAACGACTTGAACAATACTGTTTAGAGAGTAATCTTTTTCTGATTCATCTCTAATTGTTATAGTTTTCTTACCAGACAATATATCAGCTTCAAAGCGTTCAAAAAAAATCATTTCAGATAGGCTCACAATCCTTCCTTTATTATAGTTGGTGAAAACACATATTAACGTGCCAATAATAGATAATAAATTAATCGATTAAGATTAATATTTTGATCCAGCCAGAATTACGCATTGCGTTTAGAACAGTCTCGCTGACTCTATCTATTTACTGCTATTCGATAAAAGTTACCGGAAAATAACTACCCGGTAACTTTATAAACGCCGTTAAAACGACTGGTTATTATTAATCGACCCTCTGGTCTGTGAAGCCTCACTTTGCCAAGTAAAGTCACTGTATTGTTGACCATTACCACTAAGCTGTAAGGAATTCTTTGATGAAGTCGTACTGCTTTCTGCAACACCTATATCCGTAGATGTTAACCCTGACGCAGCTCCGTCTTGGGCAGTAAGTGTACCTTCATAACTGAGAAACTGAATTACTGCGCCACTATCGTCAATCAAGGCTATGCCATCTGACGAACCATTTTGTAAACCACTTGCGTTGAAATTTATTGTGCCAAAACCGTTTTGTAAGTTTGGAACAATACCCGAAAGGTTAATGGTTTTATATAATGAACCATCGTTACCGTTATATGCTTCAATGCGCCAGTTAGTTAAATCTGTCCCAGCACTTGCTGCAATTTCAACTCCCTCGTTTTTATCATTACCTTTGTTATCGTAGTGAAGTTCATTTATCCAAGGGATACTGACAACATGAATTACCTCTACAGTGGCCGTCGTAGTAGCCGTTGCTGATGAATTATCAGTTACGGTAAGTTGTACTAAGTATGAGCCATCGGCAGCATAAGTATGACTTGGCGATATGGCTGAAGAAACATTACCGTCACCAAAGTCCCAAGCATAACTTACTATGGTACCATCAGGATCTGAACTACCACTTGCATCAAAAGTACAGTTTAAGTCGTTACAATTTGATGTTATTGAAGCTATTGGTAATTGATTTACTGGCGCTCCACCACCAAAAGTTTGGTCAGTATTAACTAATCCAGCAGTATTGGATGCAGCAAACTGCCAAGTAAAGTCACTACCTTGCTGACCATCACCACTACGTTGCAATGAATGTCCAACCGGAGTTGAACTGGTTTCACTTACACCTATGTCAGTTGAAGTCATACCATTAGCACTGCCATTAGTAGCGGTCATGATGCCTTCATAACTGATAAATTCAACAACTGTGCCAGCATTGTCTACGAGTGCAATGCCATCAGGGGCACCATTTTGTAAGCCCGCAATATTAAAACTTATAGTACCAAAACTGCTTATTTGATCAGGTAATGTACCTGATAATGCAATAGTTTTATAAGAAGCACCATTGCTGCCATTATATGCAATTAATTGCCAGCCGCTAAGATCTAAGCCGGCACTACCGGCAACTTCAACCATTTCTCCCGTATCCGTGCTGGCATTGTCATAATGAATTTCATTGATCCAAGCCGTGTTACTGGCTGGCGGGGTTGTAGCATCTGTTGTGGCAAATACTTCAGTGCTTAATGTCGACTCATTATTGGAACTGTCGATAGCGGAAACTTTATAAAAGTAGGTAGTTTCTGCAGCAACATTGTTGTCTGTATAAGTGTTGGTATTAATAGTCGTACTGTTTTGTTTAATAAAGGTACCGCCAGAACTGTCGCTGCGATAAATGTTATAACCTGCTAAATCTGGTTCACTGTTAGCACTCCAGTCAAGAGCAATCAACTGTGAGCCACCGGTGGCCGAAAAGTTGCCTGGTACAATTGGAGGTGTAACATCACCGCCACCGCCGCCAGTACATATGCTTTCAAAAACACAGCTAATATATTCAGGATGGTCCACAAAAGGGTTTCGGTTACCTTGAAAGCTATAAACGGTATCGTTATGGCGAAGTTCATAACTATCAACAGGATCGTCTTTGCTCCATTGGATCAGTGTTGATTTCAAGCCCATATAGGCAGTTGTGATGTTCGCGCCTTGATTAGATGCAGCAATTAGGTCTCTATCGTCGGTTAAAATTAAATCCGGCTCCATCGCCCCGGTAATACCATGGTTACCGCCTTCATATCGAACCGACATATACATTAATGCGCGGGCAACATCGCCTTTTCTACCTTGCCAAGTTTGCCATGAACCTGTGGTAAATTGACCTTCTGTCCAATTTGAATCGTTAACCGTACCGCCTCGGCCATCATTGGCCACAGTCACTTTTTCTGAGCAACTAAGGCAATCCGCATAGGGTTTGTTGCTTCGACTAGAGTTATAGCCGCTATTGGCAATAAAAAGATGATGTAAGTCTGTATAAGGGTAATTTGCTGAGCCATCGCTGGGGAAACCATACGATTTAGGCCAAGAGTGTTCACGGTTGTAAAATGTGTTCCCTCCCCCTTCTTTTGTATAACTGTCATTTTTATAGAGATCAATAACATTATTGGCATTGTTTGGGTCTTGATCTGCTAACTCTAAGACATCCCAAGTATCGGTAGCAGTTGAGGTATAAGGTATTTTAGTGTGATCATTAATAATATTATGCAGCGACGTTTGTAAGCCTTGAGAAGTTGAGCTGTCAACACTGCTGTAGTAATTCGTTGGAATTTCACTATAGGCCGATGTGGATAACATTAGTAGTGCCACACTAGTGCATAATTGTACGGTATTTTTTACTTTCTGAGACATATTAAGGTTTCCTAGAGTTATTATTAGGTAGAAACATACATATCTGTATTGTAATTGTGATCCGTTTATTACAACGTCAAGATAAATCGAATTTTCATCAGAGCATTTATATCGATTTTTTCACGGTCAACATCCTAATTACTGCTAAAAAACTTCCTTGATCTGTCCAAATTAAAAATCAAATTGCTAAATGTTAAAATGCACATCTTAATATTTTTATTTTGTTCGTTTTAGTAGCTCACCCCCCTTAAATATAGCTGACCGATTAGTCAAACATAAACCATAAAATATAAAAACACAAATCAAACCTGTATATTAATTGATCTACAGGGCATTGTGACGACCACCAAACAACTGACCAACTGGCTAATATTTATTTATATTTGACGATAAAACAAATGGAATGACCTGCTTTGCTTCTGCGCTTACACCTCACTAGTACAAAGGGCTTCCTGCTCAAGGCGTCGAGGTACACCACAGCAAAAACACAACCAGCGTAAGTTGCACTCACCAATTAAATGACATTAAACATTTGCACCCTAAACTTACCTCCACCCAATTAGACCAAGAGGACAATTTTCTGACCATTCGGTCAAAAACTCTTGACACACAAGTCAAGAAGTAAGACTCTAATAATATCTCTTACCATCACAATCAGTATAAAAAGCAATGAAAGTGAAGATTTACGCATAATAATCAGAGAGATAAGAAGAGCTTGTTGAGGTTAGATTTTACGCTGACATATTAATAATTGATTATCAATTAAGCTCCACTAAATATTTACAAAGGAAAAATTAAACATGAGAATACATAAACTCAATCAGGTAGCTAGCGCAATTGTTGTGGCCATAGGTTTATCAACATCCGCAATGGCAGCAGATACCTCTTCAGCAATGCGAGGTAAAATTTTAAATCCCGACGGTAATGCCGCCGCCAATGTAAAAATTATCGTTTTACACGAACCATCAGGAACAACACGACAGTTGATAACTAATGAGTCAGGTTCATTTATTGCTAAGGGTTTGCGCGTGGGTGGGCCATATAGTGTCACTATTGATTCAGACACTTATAGTGATGCCACTTTAGATAACATCTTTCTAAATTTAGGCGATACTTTTCGCGTAAACACACAGCTACAAAATGTCGACATTGAACGAATTGAAGTAACTGGCACTAGTTTTTTACAAACAGCTGGTGGTTCAAATAGCGTAATGAGTGCCAATACAATCAAAAATGCACCAAGCTTTAACCGAGACATTAAAGATGTTGCTCGTTTAAACCCCTTAGCAAGCATTAGTGGTAATGGTGAGTTAGTATTTGCTGGTGGAAACCCAAGATCAAACAGCTTAACCGTTGATGGTATTAGCCAAAACGATGATTTTGGTCTTAACTTTGGCGGTTACCCTACCCAACAGCCTCCTGTTGCTTTAGACGCCATCCAGCAAATTTCTGTTGATGTGTCGCCATTTTCAGCTCAAAAAGGTAATTTTGGCGGCGGCACCATTAATGCGGTAACAAAGTCAGGTACAAATGAATTTAAGTTCTCAGGCTTTGCCGAAACTTCAACCCCAGATATGGCCGGTGATGTTCAAATAATTGATGCTATGACAGAAGATGGTGATTATATACTTGATGATACTGGCCACAAAACCTACGAAACATCTGAAGTAGCTCCTATAGCAACAGTTGAACGCTTTGGTTTTAACATCGGTGGTGCAATCATTGAAGATAAATTATTCTATTTTGTAAACTATTCAAATTGGTCAAGTAAATTAGCGATGGACTATGGTTTTGAAAATAGTGGCGCGACTCATGAATACGATATATCACAAGAACAATTTGATGACTTTAATCGTATCTTAGGGGATGTTTATGGTTTACAAGACTCGTTAGGTGGCGACCCAGTTGATACCAACGAAACATTGTTAGCAAAACTTAGTTGGAACATCGATGATAATCATCGTTTAGACTTTACCTATCAATGGCAAGATGACCAAGATGAGCGTAATTTTGGCACCGGTGGCAGCACAGTAGAGATGGCGTCACGTCGTACTAATATTGTTACAGACATGAGCAATTTAGCCGCTAAAGTATACTCTGACTGGAGTGAAAACTTTAGCACTGAAGTTGGTATTAGTTATAAAGATGTGCAAACACATACTGAAGCAAGTTCAGAAATGGGGGCCGTAAAAGCAATTACCAAATACCGTGGTCCTTCTTTTGAATTTGGCACCGACAGATACAGTCACGCCAATGTTGCCCAAACCGAAAACCTTATTCTCACTTTGGATGCCAGTTATTTGATGGATGACCATGAAATAAAATTTGGTTTGCAATATGAAGATCTGAACCTATATAACTTATTTGGTGATAACTCTAAAGGCTCATGGGAATTTGCCAGCTTTGGAGATTTTGAAGATCAAACCTTAGGTCGTTATGGTGAATTCACCTATGGCAATGCCTACACCGGTAACGTCAATGACCTAGCCTATGATGTATCACGCAGTCAATTATCCTTATATGTGGAAGATACCTTTTATCTAGGTGATGATTTTACTGTTACTGCTGGCGTTCGTTACGAGCGTTTATCGTCAAGCGATAAACCAACATTAAACACAGCTTTTGAAAGTACCTACGGCTACACTAACCAAGAAAACCTTGACGGTTTAGACATTATCCTACCACGGGTAAATGTTGAGTGGACAGCCACTGATGACTTAACTATTTCCGCTGGTGTTGGCCGTTTTCAAGGGGGTATTCCTAATGTTTGGTATAATAACCCATTCCAAAATGATGGCTTAACTTATGTTGCCGCGCCATCTAGTGCGGTTGACGATTATTACGATGATAACCAAGTAGATTCATTTGCTAGCGTACCACAAGGCATCCAAAATTCGTTAGAGCAAGGCGCCGGTAGTACTAACTACACAGACCCTAACTTTAAACTACCTTCAAGCTGGCGTGCACGCATAGCAACTGATTACGATTTTGATATTCCTGGTTTGGGTGAAAACTTTAACTGGACTACCGAATTGATGTATCACGTTAAAGAAAATGAAGCAATTTGGAATAACACCGCATTAGTAGAGTCAGGTGTTGCTGCCGATGGCCGTATTATCTATGACAGTCGTTATACAGGTGATTTAGACGACAACTTTGACATTATAATGACCAACGCTACTGATGATGGCCGTTCTATCGTTTTGTCAACGGCATTGGCTAAGAGTTGGGATAATGGTCTTAGTATGACCATGTCTTATACTTATCAAGATGTCACTGAAAACGCCAAAGGTGGTAACTCCAGAGCACAAAGTAACTACGATAACAACGTTACACAAAGCAGAAATGTTGATTTTGCTGGCAGAGGATATTACGAAGTTGAGCATATGTTTAAGTTCAACCTAAATTACGTTACCCAACTGTTTGAAGGATATGACACTAACTTTAACCTATACTTTGAACGTCGCACAGGCCGTCCGTTTAGCTGGGTAATGGGTACATATAGAGACGACGATTTTGGTGATACTTATCAATTTTATTCTTACGCGCCATATTTACCCTATATTCCGTCAGGCGCTGATGATACCAAGGTAAACTGGACTGAATCAGGTATGAGCTGGGAAGAGCTTGAAGTATTCTTAAATCAAGCCGGTATTAGTGAACGTGGTGAAATACTTGACCGCAATACGGGTAGTCAACCTTGGGTAACGACTATGGACATTAGCATCAAGCAAGAATTTGCTGGGTTTGCTGATGGACATAAAGGCCAAGTATTCTTTATGATTGATAACTTTGCAAACTTATTAAATGAAGATTGGGGCATTGAGAAGTATCAAGCTTATAACACTAAACCTATTTATGACTTTGGCGGTTTAGATAGCGATGGTAAGTACATTCTTGATAAAGTTTACGGTGGTGCAGATAATCGTAGCTATTCAGCAACCAACCTTAGCTCTTCAGGCTGGCAAATGAAAATTGGTGTTAATTACCAGTTCTAACACTTAGCAAAGCTTGGCTTAACTTCAACTAACCACTGAATTAAGCCAAGCTTAATAGCTTAAGCTCAAAACACTAATTGAAAACGTCCAGTTTGTTACCTTTATTTTATTCTTCGTACCCTACCCTATTTAAAACTCATCCTTCAAGAACGCATGGTCACCATAATAGTTGCACAAAATTTGTTTGAGGTAGAATAACTTTATCTAACATAGTGTGTTTGTTCTAATATCGACCATATTGCACTAAATGGTCACTTCATTAGGCGGGTGCCATTACTATCTATTCCTTCAGCTTTAGGACTAATTTGTAGTGACATAGCTCAGGTCTCAATCATTCATAATTGTAAAATATAATGACAATAGCCTTAATAGCTAGTGAATCTAAAGGTGTGTTTCATAGCGAACACAGTTTATGACACCTCAGATATGATTTCGCTAGTTTTCAGTACTAATGATTGCTTAGCTTCTTAATATGCTCTCTTTGTACAAGAGCAACGGCATACAAGGGCAACGGTCAATAAAGCCGTTTAAATTAATTATTAGCGCTCTAAAACGGTATTTATAGGGGCGGGATAACGATTAAGTAACGCTCAGCTTATCAGCGCATTGCTATCAAGTATCATGACACAATAGCGATAATGGACTAATCAAAGCTAAAAAATGCCAACCAGTTATTAACCGATTGGCATCAAAAAGAATAACATCTTAGTAGTCTCAAAGTAGGATTCAGCTAAACAATCATGCAGAAGTGATGCGCTGCCACACCATAGTAAAACTTAACCATGCTCAACCAACTACTACACAAAGAGTTAACGAGTAAATTTCCTAAACAATGGCAATAAGCCCATTAAACATAAAAGCAAGAAGTTAAAACTACCACCACTGCTACTTTTTTCAGCTACAGGTGCAACTTCTACTGTATTAGTGACACTTACACTTGCAACTGCTGTAGCTTCATTACCTTGTGTATCTACAACCTTGACACTAAATTCAAAGGTACTATCAGCAGTAACATCTGGAGCAGTAAAGGTTAATGTTGCGCTATCAGCACCTGTGAGAGTAACACTTTCTCCTGAAGTTTGCGTCCATACATAGCTCAGCTCATTAACATTGGTGGCAGCAGTTAATGTTACCGCCTCTGTTTCTTTAACCGTTATAGACTCAACACTAACGGTAGGTAGCACTACAGGAGCTTCAACACACTGCTCAGCATAAATTAATTCAACCCACTCTGGATGATCGATAAACGGGTTTCGATTACCTTGAAATTCATAAATAACATGATTACGATTGATTTCATCAGTACTAACTGAATCATCAATATGCCACTGATATAAACTACAAAGTTTACCAAATTCAGCACCATCGGTATCAATATGATCAACCAGCTTTAAATTAGGCATATCAACATCTCCACCTTCTTCGTAGCGAACTGCCATATAAAACATCATACGAGCTACGTCTCCTTTAACAAGATCTCTAGGCTCCCAAGAAACACCAGAGATAATGTTATTGTTAGTAACCGTAGTACCATCTAATGCTGGCTCACCTCCATTATCAAAATCATAATTGCTGCGCAAACTATTTATTGATGCGTCAGCAGGGCGAAGATGATGAATATCGGTATAACCTAACTGTGAGCTCTCGGGAAAACCATGACTTTTAGACCATACATGTTCACGATTCCATGAATCTGGAGCATTACCACTAACTGATGCATTTTGAGATTTAGGGATTGATTTACCTGTATAAAGTAATACTACATTCTCAGCATTAGTAGGATCTTCATCCGTAGTAATTAACGCAGTCCATACTTGGTTATAAGTTAATTGGGTATGACCTGCTTTAATATCAGCATGTAAAGCGGCTCGAAAAGCCTCAACACCAGAGTCTGTAGCGGCATGAGTATTTACATAATATATCTCATCAAGAAAATCCGTTCGTAGTTTTACTAAAGGAACTTCATCACAACTTGTAAAAATACAGGTGTCAACGGGAGTTACATCACCTTCTTGTTGAGGCTGAGGTTCTGTTCCTGTACAGGCTGTAACACCAACACAGCCAAGACCATCAAAGGTATCTTTTTCTAAAATTGACCATTCACCTGTAGTTGGGTCAAATGCATCATCAATATTAGTATCACCGGCTAGAACATCAACCGCCCGCCTAAGGCTATGGTCTTTAGTATTTTCACTTTCTGTCCCCCAATAGGAGCCTGGGTCAACACCTTGCTGACCGAAAGAATCAATAACGTCCTCCCCTTTTCTTAATACATAGGCATCATCACCATTATGCTTGATTACATTATTATTATTCATTCCTAATGGCTCAGGAAATTCAGCTGCGGTTGTTAAGCCTCCATTGTATATAACCAAACTAGAATTAGGCACTAGAATGCCTTTTAAGCTCATGGTCGAAGAAGGCTCACTAGCACCATTACTATACAAAGACAACGTATAACCTTCTGCCTCTAGGGCAACATCGCTTGTACCTAGATTAGATATTTCAATAGCCTTATTATAGCTACTCCCTTCTACGTACTCACTTATTAGTACGTTGGCATTACCGTTAAAGGTAACTATACCAAATAAAAACAAACAGAACTTTTTCATATTATTCATCTCATATTATTTTTTAGCGTGGTGATATGTTCAATACGCCCCTTTCCGTAACGAAAAGATTGGCTTAATTTCGGAACTTACCGAAGTACTTTAATTTAAAAGCAATATAGATAAACACAATCCTGACCATATAGTCAATAAAAAAATCTTCTGATATCACATCGATATCAAAAGAAACTAATGAATGAAAAATAAATAATGGTTAGTGAATAATGGTAGGTGTCATTCGCTCTTAGTAACCCTTATCAAAAAAAAATATAGTTACAACTGTCAGCAAGCACAACCCTACAAAACTCACTCGCACTTACTTGAAGCTGAATAAATAAAGGGTAGGTTGTAGAGTGGCATTACTTAAAATAAGTAATTAAATAGAGATGCGCTAAGCTTTTTTACACTTTTAATCTGTAGAATAACACAGTCTAGTAGTACTTATTTTTGTCGTATTTAACCAATCATGAAAAACAAAAACAAACAACAATAAAACTTGACAGACGTAACAACAAGAGTCAATCTTGTCCGAATGGTCAATTAAATCAAGGCTATCTCTAAAGTAAATGAACAACATTTAATTGTTTATGTTAAAAGGCGCAAGTAATGCTCATGCTTCCTATGGTTTAACTGTGTATACAGAGAGAAGTTGCTCCACCTGTGCTATTAACCAGCGATGCCCCAAACTCAAAGCTATATTGACTTACACTCATCACATCTTCTTGTGGAGCTTGTAGAAAAATTATTAGTGAGTTTCTAAATCAAGAGGCTGTATTAGTTGCATCAAGTAATCATTTGAGTCGGTTTAAGGTTTGGTCAGTAGATGAAATTCTGCCAAATGCTTTTACTTCAGAAAAATTAGTTTAAGGAAAGATTTTGTATTTACCTCAAGAAATAATACGACAAAAAAGAAACAATAAAATATTAAGCAAAACAGAAATTGAATTCTTTGTTAGCGGATTGAAAAATGGCGATTTTAATGATGCTCAAGTGGGTTCAATGGCTATGGCAATTTGGTTAAATGGTTTAACTACAGAAGAAGTTGTTAACCTAACCATAGCGATGAGAAATTCCGGTTCTCTGATCGACTGGAAAAACACACTAGACAAACCTATTGTAGATAAACATTCTACTGGTGGCGTTGGTGACAAAGTAAGTCTAATGTTAGCTCCGGTAATCGCGGCCTGTGGTGCATACGTACCAATGATCTCGGGTCAAGGCTTAGGTCACACAGGAGGCACCGTAGATAAGCTAGAATCTATCCCAGGCTTTAATATAAGACCAAATTTAAATACCTTTAAGGCGTTAGTTAAGCAGCAAGGCACCGCCATTATTTCTCAAACTAAAGACTTAGCTCCTGCCGACAAGCGGTTATACTCGGTTCGAGATATCACCAGTACTGCCGATTCAATTCCAATGATTACAGCCTCTATATTATCTAAAAAATTAGCTGCAGGTCTTGAATCTTTGGTTATGGATGTCAAAGTTGGCAACGGTGCCATGATGACTGACATAGTGTCAGCACAAAAACTGGCTCGTTCAATAGTTGATGTGGCAAATAATGCTGGTACACCTACTGAAGCTTTAATTACCGATATGAATCAGCCACTTGGTACTAGTGTTGGTAACGCATTAGAAATCCAAGAAACTATCAACTATTTAACGGGTAATCATAGAGAAACAAGGTTACACCAAGTAGTTACACAACTTGCAATTAGAATGTTATTAACCTCGAAAATTGCTAACAATGAACAGCAAGCTGCAGATTTAATTGATAGTGCATTAGCTTCAGGAAAGCCCGCCACCATTTTTTCTAATATGATAAGCCAAATGGGCGGTCCAGCAGATTTATTAGAAAACAGTGAAAAAATTCTCCCTAAAGCTAAGGTTATTAAAACAATCAAAGTTAACCAGTCTGGTTTTATCGGTGTTATGGACACTCGAGCTATAGGCATGGCCTTGGTTTATATGGGTGGGGGTAGAGTCAATCATGAGCAAACGTTAGATTACAGTGTTGGTTTTAGTGAAATTAAGCCCAAAGGAACCCCTGTAATGGCAGGTGATGCTATCGCGGTAGTGCATGCTAATAGTGAGCAAACTGCAGATACTGCATGTCAACAATATTTAGCTGCCGTTAGTATTACTACTGAACAAATTGACATTGAGCCAGTAATTCATCAATTAATAAAATAAAATTTATGTTCATGAGAGTAACATAAGGAGCAATAATGCCTAGAGCAATAATATTGGTTATAGATGGTTTTGGCATAGGCCATGCACCTGATGCTGAGGCCTTCGGCGATGTTTCTGCTAATACTTTTGCTAATATGGCAACAGCGTTTGCTCAACAAAAGCAACGCCACATTTCCTTACCCAATCTTTCAAAATTAGGATTAGTAAAGGCATGTCAGCAAGCATCAGATAGAGCTCTCCCCGTAAAAGGTGATGTTCCTACTATAGGGGCTTATGGGTACGCCGCACAAATTAGCTCAGGTAAAGGTACGCCAAGTGGTCACTGGGAAATGGCCGGAGTACCTGTTTTGTTTGACTGGACTTACTTTGCTGAGAAAGAGCATGGTTTCCCAAAAGACTTAATTGACAAAATCAATCAAGCCACTGGTTTTTCTGGATTTTTAGGTAATTGCCATGCTTCTACTACTCATATTATTGCCGAACTAGGTGCACAACATCTAGAGACTGGTTTACCCATTTGTTACACCTCTGCCGATAGTGTTTTCCAAATAGCCGCCCATGAAGAACACTTTGGTTTAGAAAGCTTATATAACTATTGTGAACAAGTAAGTGAAATTCTTGATGAGTATAATATTGGTAGTGTTATCGCGCGCCCTTTTACTGGTAACAATAAAGAAAATTTTCAACGTACCGGTAATCGACGCGACTATTCTGTATTACCACCAGCTACGACGGTATTAGAAAAACTAACTAATGCAGGTGGCACAGTTGTCAGCATAGGAAAAATAGCGGATATTTTTGCTCATCAAGGCATTAGTATTAAAGCAAAAGCCAATGGTATAGCTGCTTTGACAGATACCACACTGGCGCATTTAAATGTTAGTCAAACACAATCACCTCTAGATAACACTATAATTTTCACCCACTTAGTTAATTTAGAACAAGACTTTGGTCACCGAAGAGATCCTGTAGGTTACGGTGAGGCATTAGAATATTTCGATAGCCGCTTGCCTGAGTTTTTTGCTCAAATGAGTGACGATGATTTACTGCTGTTAACTTCAGATCATGGCTGCGATCCAACATGGCCGGGTAACGACCATACTCGAGAGTTCGTCCCTGTTCTAGCCTATCACAATCACATTAAATCAATTAATTTAGCGCAAAGAAACAGTTTTGCCGACCTTGGTCAAACCTTAGCTGAATTGTTTAAATTAGAGGCTATGGATTATGGTAAATCATTTTTAACAGAGCTTGCTTTTTAATAATATCGAATGGATTAATTGATATAAGGTTATTTTTTGTTAATTCGGTCTTGGTAAAAACGGCATTACTCCTGCGACCATTCAAATTTCCTGCCACATGATTTAACCATTATTAATTTTTCGATTACTTTAAAGTAATTTCAAGGTATAGCCCCGAAAATGGCAAACCATTATTGAGGTTCAATAAAATAGCGGCTTAACTATGGGGCATTACAGCATAGCGATACTAGTGATACTTAAAAATATCATTTAACATTCCCGCGAGACGAACCCCTGCTTTCGCTATTTGTTCATTCAATTTAGGCGTGTTTTTATACGCATATTCATATCCTAACTTTCCATCACAAGGAATGTCATAGACATCTTGTCTTATTGATTTTGACTCTTTTGCCCAATCAATATAAACGGAGTTTTGCCGTAACTTAACAATATCTTCAGTCTGGTTATTTAAAAAGTCTGCATATTCACTAAAAGAAAGTTGTTGATTCTCAATAATTGATGAGTCCCACACGGCATGAAGCTTGGTCGGTTTTCCAAACCATGTAACTGTTATTTTATTACCTCCAAGATCCTCTCTACGCCCTACATGTAAGGGTTGGTGTACGTCCCCAACAAAATGTATATAAAAAGCTAAGGCTTGCCATTTCTCTTCTCCTGTAATGGTTTTATCTCGAAGCTTTTTTTCAAAGTCAGATAAAGCTTTCAATACATCTCCAGCTTTACTTCTGTGAAGATCATTAAATGATTCACCGTCATCAATAGATATATAATGCCAAGGTTTAGCGTAATCCCAACTTTTGTCTGAACGAATTTCATCAGGCCAAGTTGCTAATTTTGCTAACGGTTCACCGTTTGTTATTTGCATAATAGCTTTTTTTGCTGAGGCTTCTAAATTTTCTTCTGCTATTTTAGCGACTATACGATGCCCGTTAGGGCCAAGCGCTAAT
Source organism: uncultured Colwellia sp. (assembly GCA_913062815.1). GTDB lineage: Bacteria > Pseudomonadota > Gammaproteobacteria > Enterobacterales > Alteromonadaceae > Colwellia. The sequence continues at coordinate 82,501 of CAJXWZ010000009.1, forward strand.
GCAGTTTTTAGAGGTAAACACGCTAATAAAAGTATCGTAAAAGCCATTGAGTTCTTATTTATCATAGATCTAATCCTAACTTTAGAGTTTCTTTATATTTTATTAAATGGGCAACTAGGTTGCAGAGTAGCTGCCATTCAGTGATCTTTATCAATCTGTTTAAGCTGAAATCCATACCTTTCGTAGGAGGCTCCCCGACAAAACACTTCGGGGATAACTATTTGGATAATTACGTGCTTATTTCGAGTCACGTTAACTACCGGTTAAGGCTCTTGCTACGCCCTATAAAAACATTCCAGCTATTGTTGCACTCATCAAGTTTGCTAAAACGCCAGCAAGCACCGCTCTCATACCTAGGCTAGCAATTTCGTGCCTTCGTGTTGGTGCCATGCTACCTATACCACCTAATAAGATGGCCACTGAAGATAAATTCGCAAACCCACACAAAGCAAAGGTGACAATTCCTTGTGTTCGAGCACTTAACTGATCTGCCACTTGAACAAAATCAAGATAGGCGACGAATTCATTGATGATAACTTTTTGCCCTAAAAAGCTTCCAGCGGTATTAGCTTCATGCCACGGCACACCGATAACATAGGCAATAGGCTGAAATATATAACCTAATATTTGTTGTAACGTAAGGCTTTGAACGCCGAATAATTCTCCAACAGTACCTAATAAACCATTAACCATGGCAACTAACGCCACAAATGCCATTAACATTGCCCCAACATTAAGCGCTAAATTCATACCATTAGCAGCGCCTGTTGCTGCTGCATCAATAACATTAACGGCTTCTTTACTATCGGTAGTTAAATCATTCAAATCATCATTAGGTGCTTCTGTTTCTGGAACAATTAGCTTAGCCATAAGCAATCCGCCTGGCGCAGCCATAAAACTTGCAGCAATTAAGTACTTTAGCTCAACACCTATGCCTACATATCCAGCTAAAACCGCCCCCGCCACTGAAGACAAGCCCCCTACCATAACCGCGAACAATTCAGATTTAGTCATTTTTGGTAAGAATGGCTTTATTACAATTGGTGCCTCAGTTTGACCAACAAAAATATTAGCGGTTGCTGACATTGATTCTGGTTGACTAGTTTGCAGTAATTTTTGTAGGCCACCACCTATCACTTTAATGACTACCCCCATAATGCCGAGATAATATAGGACGGCGATAAGTGCAGAGAAAAAAACTATCACGGGTAGAACATGAAAGGCGAAAATAAAACCGATATTTTTCCGGCCTATATCACCAAACATAAATTCAATTCCGGCACCTGCGTAGTTAATAACCGTAGATACGACATCAGAAACACTGAGCAAAACCACTTTTCCTGCCGGAAAATACAGCACAAACGCACCTAAAAATAGTTGTAATGCCAATGCACCACCAATAGTACGCCAATTGATTTTTTTTCTATTTGATGATGCTAAATAGGCTAAAGCTAACAAAACAACAATGCCTATTAGCCCGCGCAATATACTTGATTCCATACTATTTCCTCTGAGATTCTTTAAATATTTTCACTTATATTCGGCTAAACTGTTGCTTACCTATTTATTGAGTCCAATATTTATTTAGTTATTTGATGAAGGTTGTTTGGCAAACCATTCAAGTTTCAACTTTTGATATCACTGCTAGAGCCCCACTAACTCAATAAAAAAAATCTCTTATTACTAGCATTGTCTCAATTAAAAGCATGAAGCCTAAAGGAATACCATTACAGCGTTGGCAAAATTCCCTTTTGATAACGAGTGCACATTTTTTCTAAAGAGATAGGTATAATTTTGCTGGCATTGCCTTCAGCACCAAATGCTTCATACCTACTCTTGCAAATGTCATACATGGCTTTGGTTGATGCTTTAAGGTACTTTCTTGGGTCAAATTCACTTGGGTTTTCCGCCATAAACTGACGAATAGCACCAGTTGCCGCCAATCTTAAATCAGTATCAATATTTATCTTTTTAACACCGAATTTTATCGCCTGCTGAAGTTGTTCAATGGGTACTCCATAGGTCTGTGAAATATCACCACCATATGCATTAATTTTTATTAACCACTCTTGCGGCACAGAAGAAGAGCCATGCATAACTAAGTGTGTATTGGGGAGACGAGCATGTATTTCTTTAACCCGCTCAATGGCCAAAATATCATCTGTTGGTGGACGAGAAAATTTATAAGCCCCATGAGATGTACCACAAGCTATAGCGAGTGCATCTACCTGTGTTTTCTCAACAAAGTCATATGCTTCATTAGGATCAGTTAACATTTGCTTATGTGTTAAAATATCAACAGAGCCTACGCCATCTTCTTCGCCTGCCTTGCCTGTTTCCAACGAGCCGAGACAGCCTAGTTCCCCTTCAACTGAAACACCGCAAGCATGTGCCATTTCAACAACAACACTAGTGACATCAACGTTGTACTCGTAACTTGAAGGATTTTTGCCAAGTTGACAAAGTGAGCCATCCATCATCACCGAAGAGAAACCTAACTGAATGGAACGCTGGCAAACACTCGGTGAAGTGCCATGATCCTGATGCATAACAACAGGAATATGTGGAAATTCTTCAATTGCTGCCAAAACTAAATGTCGTAAGAATGGTGCCCCGGCATAACGTCTAGCCCCAGCTGATGCTTGCATGATAACAGGACTATTGGTATCGTTTGCAGCAAGCATAATAGCTCTCACTTGCTCAAGGTTATTAACGTTAAATGCAGGTATGCCATAATTAAAATCTGCGGCGTGATCAAGCATTTGGCGCATGGAAATCAAGGCCATTATCTTTCCTTATGGAATAGTATTAGAGATACTCTAGTGGTGGTGAGTAACGAATGAGTTTACATTGAAAAGAATGTTAGTGATGAGCAGCATAGCCCATCACTAACATTAGTGTTAAGCGCCGTAAGGCACCCAGATATTTTTAATTTCAACCGATTTACGGTAGAACAAATCACTTTCTATTTGTGCATTATCATGCCAGTCATAGGCTTTACCATAATTGACCCAAGTGCGTTTCATTGAGGCTGCAGCTTCGGTTTCAATAAGTTTGCTTCCTTCACTTGTTCCCCAATACCACAGACCTTCGATATCATAATGTTTAGCTAAAGTATCAGTTAGAGCATCTCTATCGCCCGTCACAATATTAACCACACCACCTGGTAAGTCCGAGGTCTCAAGTACTTGATAAAAATCTAAGGCAAGTAAAGCTGTTTCGTCACTTGGCACGACTACAACACGGTTCCCCATAGCAATAGCTGGCATTATGGTTGATATAAACCCTAAGAATCCGGCCTCTTCAGGAGCAACAATAGCAATATTACCCAAAGCTTCTTTCATAGCTAAGGTAACAACTCGCTGAGGCGGTGAATGAATTTGACCATCATATTTATCAGCCCAAGCAGCGCTAGTAAATATTCTATGAATAGCAAGATCAAACTCTTTCTTAGCCTCTGAAGCTGTTTTCCCTGTTAATTGGCTGATACGTTTAATAAACTCTGCGCTTCTCGCCGTTAAGTTCTCGGCAATAAAGTAAAGCACTTGCGCACGATTGTGAGCACTAGTTCCACTCCAAGCTGATGCTTTATTCGCCGCTTCAACCGCATTTCGAATATCTTTACGATTACCATCAGGAATTTCAGCAAACTGAACACCCACAGCATCGTAAACAGGTCGACTGTAACCACTATCAGAGCGGACTTGTTTACCACCAATATATAGCTTAGCCGTGCGATCTATACTCGCAGGCTCAGCGATTACTGTTGATTTTTTAACTTTCTTTTTCACTGCATCGATGCTTTTAGGAAGCTTAGCAAGCCATGTCTCTTGAATGTATTCATAAAGACCTTCTTTACCACCTTCTCGGCCAAAACCAGACTCTTTATAACCACCAAAACCAGCCGCTGCATCAAACATATTGGCACAGTTTACTTGAACCACACCGGCTTTTACTTTTGGCGCAACATCTAACGCAAGATTGATATTCTCTGACCAAACGCTAGCGGCTAAACCATATCGACTATTATTAGCAATTTGAACTGCTTCTGATGGTGTTCTAAATGTCATAGCAACTAATACAGGACCAAAAATTTCTTCTTGAGCAAGACTTGATGCTGGTTCAACATTAGTTAGTAGTGTCGGCGGATAAAAACAACCATTGTCAGGTAGTTTACAGCTAGGTTGATATAATTCAGCCCCTTCTGTCACACCTAACTCAACCATTTTCTTGACACTGGATAATTGCTTAGGATCAATTAATGCCCCCATATCAACGCCTTTATCTAATGGATTACCAATAACAAACTGTTCCATACGTGCTTTAATTTTTGCTATAAGCTTGTCGTGAATAGACTCTTGCACAATTAAACGAGAGCCAGCACAACACACTTGGCCCTGATTAAACCAAATAGCATCAACAACCCCTTCAACCACACTATCAAGATCAGCATCTTCAAACACCATAAAGGCAGACTTACCACCTAACTCTAATGATAGTTTCTTACCTGTGCCGGCTGTAATTTTACGCAAATGTCCACCAACACCTGTGGAGCCTGTAAAAGCGATTTTTGCAACATCAGGGTGCTCAACAATCGATTGCCCTGTTTGGCCATTACCTAATACAAGGTTAAACACCCCTTTAGGTAAACCAATTTCTTGACAAATTTGTGAAAATAAAACCGCCGTTGACGAGGTCAAACTCGCCGGTTTAAGTACCACGGTATTGCCCATAGCTAAAGCTGGAGCAACTTTCCAAGCCATCATTAATAATGGAAAATTCCATGGGATTATTTGACCAACAACGCCTAGGGGTTGATAGTTAGGTAATTCACTATCAATTAATTGTGCCCAACCCGCATGATAGTAAAAATGACGAGCAACTAATGGAATATCGACATCACGAGATTCTCTAATTGGTTTACCATTGTCCATAGTTTCTAACACAGCAAAGAGTCTGCTATGCTTTTGAATTTGGCGAGCTAGAGCATACAAATACTTCGCTCGGGCGTGCCCTCCTAACTCATGCCAGCATTTTTGGGCTTGACTTGCTGCTGCTACTGCAGTATCCACATCACGACCATCACCACACGCCACTTTTGCGATAACTTGCATATTGGCGGGGTTAACTGTGTCAAAATACTGTTCGCTAGCCGGTTTTACCCATTGGCCATCAATAAAGTGGTCAAGGGTTTGTTTACGTTTTTTTAACCACTGTTGACAAACTTCGGTACTCTCTGGGGCAGGTCCGTATTCCATGGTTGAAAATATCTCTTTAATTGACATAAATAATTCTCTCTTAAATCTGATAACTAACTGATTGCATGTCTAAAGCTTGCTGAGTAACTGCCAGTAACATAATGTTCTAACTGACGTTCAATATCACCAAGCAAACTACTAGCACCAAAACGGAATAGTTCTGGAACTAACCAATCATTGCCCAACTCTTCTTTCATCAAAATAATATATTCAAGTGCTTGTTTTGCTGTTTGTACACCACCAGCTGGTTTATAACCAATTTTTACACCCGTTAATTCATAAAACGCTCTGATAGCTCGCACCATAACCAAACTGACCGGTAAAGTAGCGTTTACAGGCTCTTTACCCGTGCTTGTTTTGATGAAATCAGCACCCGCCATCATGCAAACCCAGCTTGCTTTGGCAACATTGGTAAGCGTAGCTAATTCACCCGTTGCTAAAATAGTCTTAATATGGGCATCACCACAGGCGTGACGAAATGATTTAACCTCATCATAAATTCCTTGCCAATCACCGGTTAGTACTTTTTCTCGGCTAATAACAATATCAATTTCTTCTGCGCCGTCAGCTACCGAAGCGGCAATTTCTGCCAATTTGATAGAATGAAGAGATTGTCCCGCTGGAAAGCCTGTTGATACAGCCGCTACAGGAATATTGGAACCTTTCAGAGCAGTAACTGCGGTTTCTATCATATTGTGATAAACACATACAGCACCGGTTTTAATATTCAGATCAGTAACGTCTAACGCAGCTAAAATTTCTTTGCTTACAGGCTGTTTCGCTTTTTGACAAAGACGACGTACTTTTCCTGGTGTGTCATCTCCGGATAGTGTTGTTAAGTCAATAAACGTAATTGCTTTTAACAGCCAAGCAGCTTGGTAGTCTTTTTTTACCGTTCTCCGCTTAACAAGACTTGCAGTACGACGTTCAATTGCGCTGCGATTGATATTAATATCGCTGATAAGAGCAAGATCAAACTCAATACCAGGATTTCTGTGACAAAGTTCAACAGATTTAACTGACTTTGTATTTTTTACATTCTTTTTTGTCATAAAGCACCAAAACTTGAATACTTGATAAAAACAAAGCACATATAGTGTCGCCTTGCTGTTGTTTAATTAATGAAAACAAGCCAAACATCCAACTTACTTTTAGTTCATTAGAGTTAAAGTTGTTAGACCGATTGCTCATTTCAAATTTAAACTATCAAAGCCTGACCAATTGGTCAAGGAAAATAATAACCTTCATACCTCCTATTGGACAGACAGGCATTCATCAGATGTTAAAAGCGATTATTCAGAAACTACAAAGTGAGGCGCTATCAGTAGTGTAAGCATGATGGTGACAATTAAATTTAAAACAGCATAATTAAATTCAGAAAAATATAAAGCTTGCCAATTTGGATGTAAATGTTAAATTAACCGACTGACCGAATGGTCAGGATTGCCTTATGCAATCCATAAATAACTAAATACTTATATATTAGCGATAAAAAGTCGAGTAAGAGATGAAAGAACTAAAAAAACTCTATCCTGTATCAGCACAAGCAAAAACTCATACCCACATTGATGAGCATGCATATCAAGAAATGTATAAAGCATCAATTGAAAAGCCAGATGTTTTCTGGAGCGTTCAAGCAAAGCAATTTATAGATTGGTATGAACCCTGGGAGAGTGTCAGTGAAGTAAACTTTGAAACAGCCGAAATAAACTGGTTTAGTGGTGCAAAGCTTAATGTGGCTTATAATTGCATTGATCGTCACTTGGCTACTAAAGCTAATCAAACAGCTATTATTTTTGAAGGTGATGAGCCTAGCGATAGTCAAAAGATAACTTATCAAGAGCTGCATGACCATGTTGGCCGCTTTGCTAACTTGTTAAAAAAACAGGGGGTTAAAAAGGGTGATCGTGTCTGCATTTATATGCCCATGGTTCCCGAAGTTGGTTTTGCCATGCTAGCTTGCGCTCGCATTGGTGCAGTGCATTCAGTAATTTTTGGAGGGTTCTCAAGCGAGTCAATTAAAGCCAGAGTCATAGCCTCCAATTGTAAGGTTATCATAACCGCAGATGAGAGCATTCGCGGTGGGAAAAAAATTCCATTAAAAGCCAATGTGGATCTTGCCATTGAAGACTGTCCGCAAATTAGCTCTGTTATTGTAGTCAAGCGTACCGGTGGTGAAATTCAATGGAATAGTGCTGTTGATGTAGATTATACAAAAGCCATTGCTGATTTACCAACGCAATGCAAACCAGAAATTATGGATGCTGAAGACCCTTTATTTATTCTCTATACCTCAGGTTCCACAGGTAAACCCAAAGGAGTTGTTCATAGCTGTGGTGGTTACATTTTGTATGCGGCAATGACTCACAAGTATGTTTTTGATTATAAGGATGACGAAGTATTTTGGTGCACTGCCGATGCAGGTTGGATCACAGGTCACTCTTACATTTTTTACGGTCCCCTTGCTAATGGCGCTACAACCTTAGTTTTTGAAGGTGTACCCACCTACCCTGATGCGGGACGCTTTTGGCAGGTCTGCGAAAAGCATAAAGTGAATGTGTTTTATACCGCTCCTACCGCCATTCGATCGCTAATGAGTATTGGTGATGAACTGGTAAAGAAATATGATCGTTCAAGTATTAGATTACTAGGAACCGTGGGAGAGCCTATAAACCCAGAAGCATGGCATTGGTATTATGAAGTTGTGGGTGAAAGTCGCTGTGCAATTGTTGATACCTGGTGGCAAACAGAAACCGGTGGTATTATGCTCACCTCATTACCGGGTGCAATAGCGATGAAACCAGGTTGCGCAGGCAAACCTTTTTTTGGTGTAAAACCTGAAATTATTGATAAAGATGGTAATATTCTTGAGGGTGAAGCACAAGGGTTACTGGTTGTGAATGGTAGTTGGCCCGGACAAATGCGAACACTCTTTGCTGATAAAGAGCGTTTTTATGAAGCATATTTTAGCCAATACCCTGGAAAATATTTTTCCGGTGACGGTGCCAAACGAGATGAAGATGGCTTTTATTGGATCACCGGTCGAGTTGACGACGTGTTAAATGTTTCAGGGCATCGCTTAGGAACAGCCGAAATTGAAAGTGCACTTGTTTTGCACTCTGCTGTAGCAGAGGCTGCAGTAGTAGGTTATCCACATGACATTAAAGGACAAGGTGTATATGCTTACGTCACTTTGATGAATAATGTCGTAGCTAACGAAAGATTGTCTAATGAACTCACTGAGTTTGTTGCAAAAGAATTAGGTAGGTTTTCGAAACCCGACTATATACAATGGGCTCCTAGCTTACCAAAAACTCGCTCAGGTAAAATTATGCGTAGAATTTTACGAAAGATAACAGTGAATGATTTAGATACTTTAGGTGATATTTCTACACTTGCTGAGCCTGAGGTGGTTAAAGAACTGGTTAGCAGGCGATTATTATCTTCTTAATAGCTTAACGCTAAGGTAATAGACAGTTAAAATCCTATCATAGTGAAAACTTGGTAGGATTTAACTTTGATAGCCTAAATTAATAAAACAAGGGATGTCCATCTTGAGCAAGGGTAAAACAAAAATAAATAAACACAGTATAACAAGAGCTGACAATCAAGAGAAAATACTTAAAGCTGCCCGTGAAGAGTTCATTTCACAGGGATATAAAGGTGCATCCGTACAGTCTATCGCTGATAAAGTGGAATTACCAAAAGCAAATATTCTCTATTACTTTGACAATAAAGAAAAACTATACTTAGCGGTATTAGAGCAAACATTGGATATGTGGGATAAAGAAATTGATCACATCGATGTTAATGGTGATCCCAAAGATGCTATTGAGAAATTTGTTGCCGGTAAAGTACGCATGTCATTTAAAGAGCCTAATGCTTCTAAAATATATGCTTTAGAGATAATTCAAGGCTCTCAACATTTAAAAGAATACACTCGAACCTATTTAAGAGCTTGGGTTAGAGAAAAAGCGAAAATATTTCAACATTGGATTGATCAAGGAAAAATGGCTGATATTGATCCCGTAAAGCTTATTTTTTTAATTTGGTCGTCAACCCAACATTATGCCGATTTTGAAAGTCAAATTTTAACCATAATGAACCGAGCTGAATACGAAGAATCAGACGTTATCGAAGTGACCGAGTTTTTAACTGATTTTATATTACGAGGTTGCAAACTTAAGTAAGCCATCGAGTAGTTCTGAAGAAAAAGCCAAAATATTTTAAGGCTTTTTCTTCTAATATTCTACATTAGCTTGGGAAAGCAAACTGCAGCCCTTCACGAACACCAGCAGAAGGCCAGCGCTGGGTAATCGTTTTTCTTTTACTATAAAAACGCACCGCATCAGGCCCGTAAGCATGAAGATCGCCAAATAATGAACGCTTCCACCCTCCAAAGCTGTGATAAGAAACTGGCACAGGTAACGGTACATTAATGCCAACCATACCCACTAAGATATTATCACTGAAATACCGTGCTGCTTCGCCATCACGAGTAAATATGCAAGTACCATTGCCATACTCATGATCATTGATCAATTTCATTGCCTCTTCCATGGTATCAACGCACATTACTTGCAATACAGGTCCAAATATTTCTTCTTGGTATGATTTCATCTCAGGTGTGACATTGTTTATTAAAGTTGCCCCAATATAGAATCCTTGTTCATGTTCTGGCACTTCTATATCACGACCATCAACAACAAGATCCGCCCCTTCATTTACGGCACTTTCAATATAACTTGAAACTTTTAACTGGTGCTGTTGCGTTATCAGAGGGCCGAAGTCATTATCCGGATTATTGTAAGCTCCTACTTTCAGTGGTTGCATTGCTAAGGTCATTTTTTTAATGAAAGCCGTTTGCGCTTCTTTACCAATACAAACAGCAACAGATAAAGCCATACAACGTTCACCAGAAGAGCCAAATGCTGCACCTGTTAACGCATTCACGGCATTATCAAGATCAGCATCAGGCATGATGATTGCGTGATTTTTAGCTCCTCCGAGTGCTTGACAACGTTTACCATTAGCATTCGCCTTGCTGTAAATTGACTCAGCTATGGAGGTACAACCAACAAAACTAACCGCTTTAATACGAGGATCAGACAGTAAACAGTCAACCGCCTCTTTATCGCCATTAACCACGTTAATGACACCAGGGGGCAAACCCGCTTCTTCTAACAGCTGTGCAATATATAACGCTGCAGAGGGATTGCGTTCAGATGGTTTTAATACAAAAGTATTACCGCAGACAATCGCCATTGGGTACATCCATAATGGCACCATAGCAGGAAAGTTAAATGGTGTAACACCGGCGACAACGCCTAACGGTTGAAATTCGCTCCATGAATCAATATTTGGACCGACATTTTTACTATGCTCCCCTTTCAATAACTCCGCTGCACCACAAGCATATTCCACATTCTCAATACCACGGTTTAACTCCCCCATGGCATCATGTGAAATTTTCCCATGCTCTTCTCCAAGCACTTTACAAATTGTTTCTGCGTTAGCTTCTAACAGCTCTCTAAACCGAAACATCACCCGAGCACGCTTTTGTACCGGAGTATTTCGCCACTTTGGAAAAGCTTGTTCTGCTGCACTTATTGCAGCTGCCACGGTAATGTTTGCAGCAAGTGCTACTTGTTTACTAACCTCGCCGGTTGATGGGTTAAAAACATCTTGTAAGCGCGTGGCATCATTGCACATTTCACCATTAATTAAATGGCCAACTATATTTGTCATAAAAATCTCACTATTTATTTTAAATCAAACTGCTTGTAATTTTTCTGTAATGAATTAGTTAGTTTCGGTAAAAGTTTCACCTAAAGCACCAAGCAAGCTATCAATCTCTTCTCTCGTACTGGTAAATGGTAAACCAAGCTGAATGGTGGCACCGCCATAACGTACATAAAAGCCTTTTTGCCACATTTTCATCGCTATCTGATAAGGGCGTAAACCCATATCTGCACCTTTTGCTGCTATGGTAAAGCCTGCTGCTAAGCCAAAATTACGAATATCCGTGACATGTTTGCAATCCTTTAAACTATGTACCGCTTCTTCAAAGTATGGACTGATATCTTTAACTCGATCAATTAACTGTTCTTGCTCAATAAGTTCTAGACTTGCAAGGCCCGCGGCGCAAGCAACAGGGTGGGCTGAATAAGTATAACCATGAGTAAATTCAAGCATATAATCTGGACCACCATGCTCCATAAAGGTGTCATATATTTCTTGCTTTGCAATCACAGCCCCCATAGGAATACAGCCATTGGTTAACTGCTTAGCGATATTAATAATATCAGGAGTCACGCCAAAAGCTTGTGCACCGGTCTTTGCACCCATTCTGCCAAATGCACAAATAACTTCATCAAAAATAAGTAAAATATTGTGCTGGTCACAAATTTCACGTAAGCGATCTAAATAGCCAATAGGCGGGGGAATAACGCCTGCAGAGCCTGCCATAGGTTCAACAATAACCGCGGCAATATTTGAAGCATCATGGAGGGCGATGATATCAAGAAGATCATTCGCTAATTCTACGCCATGCTTTGGCTGACCTTTACTAAAAGTATTCTCTGGCAACAGCGTGTGTCGTAGGTGATCCGTACTAATTTCAGAGCCATAAAGAGCCCGGTTAGCCGCGATACCTCCGACAGCAATACCGCCAAAATTCACTCCGTGATAACCTAAACCACGACCAATTAGTTTAGTTTTACTTGCCATCCCCTTTTTACGCCAATAAGCACGAGCCATTTTTAAGGATGTTTCTGCCGACTCTGAGCCTGAACCGGTAAAAAACACTCTATTTAAGCCTTTAGGCATATATTGAGTTATTTTTTCGGCTAAGTGAAAAGCTTTAGGGTGAGCATATTGAAACGCAGGTGAATAATCTAACTCTTTAATTTGTTGACTAACTGCCTCTACAATTTTCGTACGACTATGACCTGCACCACAGGTCCATAAACCAGATAAACCATCGAATATTTTTCTTCCATTATTATCATGATAGTAATTTCCATCGGCACTAACGATAATCCTTGGGTCTTTTTTAAACTGGCGATTACCCGTAAATGGCATCCAATATGCTTCCAATTGAGCCTGTGATATTTCAACTTTATTATCTGTCATATTAATTATTCCTTAAGCTGTCATTGTTATAATCAAATAGTAAACAATAAGTTTAGTTTCTTAAATACAAACAAATCACTTTAAAGTTTCATATTAATGAAACATAATAATTAAAATTTACTACCGCTACTATGTTCGTTATGAAAAAATTTCACCTTGCTCAACTAAGCAATATAGATCTGCGATTATTGAAGGTGTTTCGAGTCGTTGTTGAAACAAGAGGGATCTCTGCTGCTGAGCTAGAACTTAATATTGGTCGCTCGACCATCAGTCGGCACATAAAAGAATTAGAATCACGACTAGGCGTTACGTTATGCCACAGAGGTCGTGCAGGATTTTCTTTAACTGCTGAAGGGCAAATAATTTTTGATTCGTCACTGACACTTATTGGAGCAATGAATCAGTTTAGACATGAGGTAAACGAACTGAACAAAACGATCAGTGGTAATTTAGTGATCTCACTTTTTGACAAAACAGTCAGTAATCCAAATTGCCATGTGCATCAGGCTATTAGCTTATTTGATCAAATAGCGCCTGAGGTAACGATAGATATTCATGTAGGTCCAATAAATGCAATTGAAAGTGGTATTATGGAAGGTCGTTATCACATTGGCATTGTACCTGAACATAGAACATCGGGTAGTTTGTGCTATCACCGACTATTTAAGGAAAGCATGCATTTATATTGCGGCGCAAGTCACCCACTGTTTGGCACTTCACTTGATAACTTAGCAAATGAAAAAATATCTGATTATAAGTATGCTGGGTTAGGCTACCACTCTCCAAATATGCACGTTGGTGGCCAGTTAAAATTGCAACGACATGCAACCGTTTACGATCAAGAAGCAGTCGTTACCTTGTTGTTGTCTGGTAGTTATATTGGCTTTTTACCTAGCCACTATGCTAAATATTTTGTAGATAAAGGTTTATTATTCGAATTATTACATAAAGATTATTCTTATAACTGTGAGTTTTCAGCCATATATAAACAGTCACCTAAACCATCAAGAATGGTGGCTAAATTCTTAGATTGTTTACTGCAAGTGCACAAGATTAACAAGATGCTTTAAGCCCTAATTAATTCTGTTTTATTTTACTTTCAAATGCCTTAAAATATTGAAGTAATTACAACTTTTAAATTCATGGCTATAGAATAGATGAGCGAAGAAAAGAAAAAAATAGTATCAAGCAAACCTCAAACTCGCATAAGAGCAGCGCATGAAAAAACGATTTTATCTGAAGCTGAAATAATTTTCGCTCAATACGGTTATGCTGGAGCAAAACTTAGCCAAATAGCGAAAGCAGTCAATATATCTAAAACTAATTTACTTTATTATTTTCCAACCAAAGAATCACTTTACCTCAACGTGTTGAAAAACATTATCGACATATGGTTGGAAAAATTGACCTTATTTAATCAAGTAGGTTCAGATCCTGCGACTAAAATTAAGAATTACATTATTGACAAACTTGAGTTGTCGCAAAAGCATCCTAATGCATCAAAAGTCTTTGCAAATGAAATAATCAATGGCGCTACCAACATTGGAGATTATTTGCAAGAACGCTTTAGTACAACACTAGAAGAAGATGTTAAGTTAATTAACACATGGATTAATGAAGGGAAAATGGATGCGATTGACCCTTATCACCTATTTTTTATGATTTGGGCCAGTACCCAAACCTATGCTGATTTTTCTGTACAAATTCAATTAGCGCTTAAGAAAGATAAATTAGAGCAATGTGATTTTGACAATGCGGCAGAATTTATTTCTAAGGTGGTTATAAAGGGTTTAGGTATAAGTCAGTAAAGCATCAATCTTTTAGACGCTTTACTGCACCTTGGTTTTAATAGTTTATACCGCTTGGGCTTGAGTCAACACTGCTTGAAATAATATATCACAACCTGCTGCTATGTCTTCTGGCGCCGCATTTTCTGCTTCATTATGGCTAATACCATTTTCACATGGCACAAACACCATCGCCGTTGGCGCAACCCTTGAGATATAACAAGCATCATGTCCTGCACCACTAATGATGTCTTGGTAACTATAACCAGAGCTGGCAGCAGCAGCTCTTATTGAGTCAACACAAGACTGATCAAATTTAATTGCTGGTGAATACCAAATTTCTTCAAACTCCATCACTAAACCGAGATCATCAGTAATTCTTTTACAAAGCTCTTGTAATTTTAAACCCATATTTCGTAATACTTGGTTGTTCGGGTGACGAAAATCAATCGTGAAAAATACTTCGCCAGGAATAACATTACGTGAATTTGGAAAAACATTGAGTAATCCAACGGTTGCACAAGCATATGGTTTATTTTCTGTACCAATTTGATTCACAAGGTCGATTATCTTTGCTGCCCCCACTAAAGCATCTTTTCGGATGTGCATCGGCGTTGGGCCGGCGTGAGACTCTACGCCTGTCAATTTCACTTCATACCAGCGCTGCCCCTGTGCACCAGTCACTACACCAATAGTTTTTCCTTCATCCTCTAATATAGGACCTTGTTCAATATGTGCCTCAAAAAAAGCTTTGACCTCTCGGCCGCCGACTTGATGTTCACCATTATATCCAATACGCTCAAGTTCTTGCCCCATCGTTAAACCGTTTAAATCTGCTCGACTTAAACCATAATCAAGATCAAATACACCAGAAAAAACACCTGAAGCCACCATTGCAGGAGGGAATCGAGAGCCTTCCTCATTGGTCCAAACTGAAGCTTCGACTGGATGCAAGGTTTCAATGTTATGATCATTAAGACTTCTTATAACTTCTAAGCCAGATAATACCCCATAGATTCCATCAAACTTACCACCTGTAGGTTGTGTATCTAAATGACTGCCCATAACAACAGCTGGCAAACTGTCATCTTGACCAGCACGGCGAGCAAATATATTCCCCATTTTATCGATTTTAATGGTGCAATTTTGCTCTTCACACCAAGTAACAAAAAGATCTCTGGCCTCTTTATCTAAATCAGTTAGCGCTAAACGGCAAACGCCACCCTTCTCAGTTGCCCCGATAAGTGCCATATCCATCAGGCTTTGCCACAACCTTTCACCATTAATTTTTGTTGCTGTCATCTTTATTCTCTATTTTGCAAAATGAAAAAAACGATGAGTAACATTGCTGTTAGTCATCGTCTATTATTACGATTTACTTAGTAAAAAGTGGAATAATATGCTTACCGTATTCATCAATAATCAGTTCTTCGTCACCACTATCTAAATAAATATTAAATTGCGTGGTGCCAACCTCTTCTAGTTCTTTTAATTTGGCAATGTGTTGATCTACATTACCCAATACACTAAAACTTTCCACTACATCATTAGTAATAAAATCCAAGTAAGGATTATCGCTTTGGCCATGTTTTGAATAATCATAACCACGACGTTTTTCGATATAAGAAGTTAAGCTCTTCGGTACAAAATCTGATTCAGCACCATATTTTTCCACAATATCTGCAACATGATTACCAACCATCGCAGGGAACCATTTAGTTTGTTCAATACAGTAATCCATATCACCAACATAAGCGGGTGCTGAAGCGATAATTTCGTAATTTGACATGTCACGGCCTGCTGCTTCGCCAGCTGAAATTGCTTGCTCAGCGAACCATTTAACTAATTGTGGTTCTGCTATTTGTAAGACCACACCATCGCCACATTCACCCGCTGTTTTAAGTGCTTTTGGACCATAAGCACCAATATATATGGGTAACTCATAACCATTTGCCCATGGAAACTTAACAGCCTCAGGGCTTTCACCGTATTGAACTTCTTCACCACGTACCATGGCTTTAACTTTGGTAGTAAATTCTGCAACACGTGCTAAATTTGCGGGCTTTTTACCCATAACACGCATGGCACTGTCACCACGACCTAAGCCAACATGAAAGCGACCATTGCTTTGTAGCGCTAAACTGGCAAATAAACTTGCCGCGACTGACCAATCTCTAGAGTTTGGGTTTGTTACACAAGGACCAAAACTCATTTTCGAGGTGTGCTCCATACACATTGCTATTGCGGGGTAACATTCACGCCATAAAACGTGAGAGTCATAAAACCAGCAATGAGTAAAGCCAGCAGCTTCGGCTTGTTTAACTAGACTACGTGCTCTATCCGGGCTAACAAAGCCTTTAAAAGTAATACCAAATTTCATTTTATTCTCCTATTGTAATTATTGTTCAATCAATGATTGTTTATGTTAACTATGCTATTTATCGGCATTTGTGGGTGACCAAATTTTGATGCCAGCATGACTAAATGGCACTGCTTTGGAAATATTTAAACGGATGAGCATGGGGGTAATTGCTTCGACACAACGAGCACTATAGGCAGGCCCAACATTATAGGCTTCAACACCTAAGAGTTTAATTAATTCAATAACTTTCTTTTTAGCAGCCAAATCATTTCCGCAAACTAAAATGTCACAATTAATCGGCTTTTCAATGGCATTTAAGGTGTGAGCTGAAACATTATGTAGCGCACCAACAACACAAATATCATCGCCAAGTAATGCTTGGGCAGCTTCGGTGGCAGAGCCTTCTTTAGGCATATCCACCGCTTTTGGGTTTCCTTGTGCTAACGGCACCACAATATCAACCAATATTTTATTGGTTAATAGAGGAGAAATAGCGGCCAATGTAGCGTCATGGCCACTATAAGGTACCGCCAATATGACAACTTCACTAGCCGCATTAACCGCTGCATCGTTATCCATTCCTGTAATTTGGCTAAAACCATTCATACCCGTACATAGATCTAATTGGCTATTAAGCTCGTCGGCAATTTCCTGTGCACGCCCGGCTTCTCTCGAGCCAAGAACAACTGCTACACCTTGTAAAGCAAAGCGAAGTGCTAAACCTTTACCTTGTGGTCCTGTGCCACCAATAATGGCTATTTTTATATCCGTCATCTAAAGAGATCCTCTTGTTTTGGTCGTAATAAATCTAATGCAGAACTTTCTTCTACTTGCCAGTCAACACCATGAAAGACAAGTGCTGGTCGTTTACCATTTTTACTCATTAATAAACCTGAGGCCGCAGCCAATTCATCTGCTAGTGCTGATACAGTTACTGATAACTCTCGGCCATAGGCATCTTTTTCTCCTATAAAACTCATTTGTGCTGGCACACCGGCTAGTCCCACAGCTACATTCACTAGACCTAACCGCCACGGACGGCCAAAAGTATCGGTAATAACCACCCCCACCCGGCAATTAAATGCTTGTTCAAGCCGTTGGCGTATTTGCCGAGCACTAGCATCAGGATCTTCAGGCAATAAAATAACCGTGCCCGCTTCATCAGTATTCGATTCATCAACTGCGGCATTCGCACAAATAAAACCCAATTTATGTTCGGTAATAATCAAACCTTCGTCTTTGCCTGGCAAAACTCTGGTTTTCATTACTTGTTTACTTTCACCTAAAATAACAGCAACTTTACGTGGATCTTTTTTAACCTTTTTAGCTAATAGTATTGCCTCATCGTTAGGTGAAACATCTTGTAAACGAACAATTCTCCCTTCGGCTTTAGAAACAACCTTATGAGCAATAACAACAATATCACCGTCTTTTAGCCCGGTTTTTCTCAGGCAATTTATTAATATTTCAGCCAAGTCATGTCCAGGTTTTATATCGGGTATTCCTGAAATGCAGGATATAGTTACAGTGTCATTCATCAGGCAATCTTCTTTAATATGTTGGAAATTTGTGATGTAGTAATAACTGATTGTAAATCAACGGGAAAATCAATATCTACAGACAGTTTATCCAGCAACAGTTGTCGACATTGCACCGCTTTGTCATACGCTTGCTGCTGATGAGCTTTTGCAGAATTGCGGCCATAGCAAAATTCAATAATATCTGGTGGTGAAGTTAATAAAGCATTGGTACCATTGTCTTGAGAAGGACAGATAATAACTGAAGGTTGTGTAATATCTTGTTGTAATAGCAGCTTAAGTTCATTTGCATCTAGTTGAGCAATATCAGCGGGAATAACTAATTGACTAGTGAAGTTTTGTTGTACACTCCACTGTGCTGCAACATTTATTGCATGAGATAGCCCTGTTTTATTTTCTAACAAAACACTGGCACCAAAACGCTTACTCAACAAAGATATTTTTTGACTGTTAGTCACGACTAAAACATGATGCTTGGTAAAGTTTTTTTGAAAAAACACTAAGGTTCTTTGAAACAATGCTAAGGCAAAATCATGACGTTCTTTTTGATCAAATATTGAACTTAGCCGCTGCTTACTCGTTAATGGGTCTTTCATTGGAATAACAATATTAATCATGACATCTCCGCCGTAGACCGATGCTTAACATTATGTTTGCCAATTAAAGCTCGTGCTAAATTGATTTTATCCTGACGGTTGTTCATCATGGTTGACTCTGCTCTAAGCTGTAATGACGAAGAGCTTAAATGCTGGCAATCTAGTTTATCTTGTTGATCAACAATCAATATATCAATCACCCCTTGATAAAACTCTGCAATACCAGCATTTCCATGGGCATAGCCCTGAGCTTTCATCATTTGTTCCGCAGGGCCTTTAACGGTTGTGCCTGAAAAAAATGGTGAAACGGCAACAATTGGCGCCAAGGTATTTTTTAATGCTTGCTGAATGCCTAAAATATTAATAATTGGTGCAATACTGACCACTGGATTACTAGGCGCAATAACAACTAAGTCGGCTTCCTCTATGGCTTGAATAGCTTCGTTAGTCGCTTTAGCCTCTGCAAGTCCGTTAATTTTTATCTCTTGAATAGTTTTTTTACATTGATTTTTAACAAAATAATCTTGGAAGCTTAGCCAAGTATCTTCGCTTTTGACTTGAGTTTGAATAATATCGTTAGTCGGCAGCAGTATTGGCGTTGTTACGCCTAGTTGCTTTGCTATTCTATGGGCTATTTCAGAGGCTGATATGCCTTTTCTTTTTAACTCAGTACGAAAAATGTGCGTAGCAAAATCCTTATCACCAAGAAACATCCAAGTATCAACACCGAGTTGATTTAGTGCCATTAACGTTTGATTACTATCACTTGCTCTACCCCACCCTTGACTCTTATCAATAACTTCAGCGAGTGTGTAAGTTAAAGTATCGATATCTGGAGAAACCCAAAGGCCATGGAACTCTTGATCATCTGCCACATTGCCAATAACTTTTAGTCCTGAGCGAAATTCACTATGATAAAAACCTTCCGCTAATTTAGTGCCACCTACACCACCACACAACAAGGTCACTTTAGGGTGAATAGCACTCATAACATGGCTCCAAGCGCAATTTTTTCTGGAGACATAACGCTAGAGGATTCAGCTTCTTGTAATATATATTTAAACTCAATTGCTGCTAAGGGCTTAGGATAGTTTTTCAATGGTGCGTAGAGGGTATTACGCTGTACTGCTGCTCGATTTATATCACCGATCATTTCTACCATTTTTTCAGGTGATATTTCTTGACCATGCTTTCCCCCTGATGCTCGGGTAATGCTTTCATTCATCAAGGTCCCTCCTAAATCATTAACACCAGCATCAAGCATTTTTTTCGCATATTCAGGACCTAATTTAACCCAAGAGGCTTGAATGTTATCAATCCAACCATTTAACATAATTCTCGAAATCGCATGCATTTTTAAGTTTTCATCGGCCGTTGGGCCTGGACGAACGTTATTGTCAGTACGATTAACAAAGAGTGGTGACTCATAATGAACAAAGCCTAGTGGTACAAACTCAGTAAAGCCTCCCGTTTCTTTTTGAATATTACGAATAGTATTTAAATGTTCAGCCCAATGCTTTGGCTGATCAATATGACCATACATTATGGTTGCCGTGGTTGGTAATCCTAACTGGTGGGCTGTCTTTATGATTTCGATCCATTGCTTGGTACTTAATTTGTTTTTTGTCAGTTGTTTTCTAATCTCTACATCTAGAATTTCCGCAGCCGTGCCTGGCATAGAACCAAGCCCCGCGTCTATTAACTCTTGAATGAATGTTTTATAGCTTTTTCTGCTTTTCATCGCGCCGTACCAAATTTCAAACGGAGAAAAAGCATGAATATGCAAATCAGGTAATTGCTTCTTAATCGCTAAAATAATATTGCGATAATGATCTCCTTTGATATCAGGATGCAATCCACCTTGAATACATATTTCAGTTGCACCGCGGTCCCAAGCTTCTTGAGCTCGGTTGACTAACTCAGCGATAGGTAACAACTCAGCATCTATGTCATTTTTATTACGGGCAAAGCCACAAAATTTACACCCCATATTACAAACATTGGTAAAATTTATATTTCGGGTGATGACAAAACTAACCTTATCGCCGACAGCCCTATGTCTTAACTCATCAGCAACCCTAACCACTTCATCTAGCTCAGCGCCATGACAGGAAAACAGTGTAATTGCTTCATCAACAGAAATTTCAATATTGGCTAGCGACTTATCAAGAATACTGGCAATATTTGAATTAATTTCACCTAATTTGAAGTCACTTTCATGAATATTATTGGTCATTGTCACTAATTTATCTCGACTATTCATTACTGCTCTCCTAGTGCCACTTGATGACGAGCAAGTCCGTTGCTAGCCATCATGCAAATAAGGTTTTTATTAACCTCTTCATTAAGAAAAGATCTTTTAGATGTTAAATATTCAGGATAAACCGTTAAACGTTCCTGTAATTTAAAACCTTCTTGCTGACAGGTTGTTGCTAGGGACATCAGTTGTGGCCAAGCATTATCAGGATTAATAAAATCCCGAGTTAGTGGTGAAATTCCACCCCAATCATTAATACCCGCGGCAATATAATGTTGAAAATTCTCTTGAAGATTTGGAGGAGCCTGCAAACTAATATTTGGCGCTAACATCAAACGAGCAACGGCCAAAGTTTTTAACATGTCATGTAAACTAGGCTCTGTGAACTCAGCCATTTCAGTATCAGGCTTAGCACAAAAATTTTGTACAATGACTTCTTGGATATGACCATAACGTTGATGTAGTTGATTGATTTTAGCTAAACTATCAACTCTGTCTTGCCAACTTTCGCCAATACCAATAAGAATACCGGTAGTAAATGGAATTTTTTGTTGGCCTGCTCTCTCGATAGTACTAAGACGCAGAGCAGGTACTTTATCAGGGCATGCAAAATGTGCAGCACCTTTTTCTAGTAACGCCTCGCTAGTTGATTCAAGCATAATGCCCATGCTAGCACTGACTTTTTTTAATTTTTTAAATTCTTCATCCGTTAAATTACCCGCATTAACATGTGGTATTAAAGTAGTTTTTGTTATTACTAATTTGCACATGGCAATAACATAATCAATTAACGTTTCGTAACCAAGGTTTCTTAATGCGTGTCGCACCTCTTTATATCGGAGCTCCGGTTTTTCTCCTAAACTAAAGAGGGCTTCTTTACAGCCAAGTTGCTGGCCCTTTTCAGCTACTTCCAACACTTGATTCGGTGTCATGATATTGGCATTTACATCGCCTGGACGCTTAACGAAAGTGCAATATTTGCACTCATCACGACAATAGTTAGTCAAAGGAATAAATACTTTACGGGAATATGTCATAACCTTACCCCAATGCTGGTCTCTCTTAAGGGCTGCATCGGCCATAATGTTAGACAATTGTTCATCACTTATTTCAACTAATAACTTTGCTCTTTCTGCCGATAAAAACGCCATAATTTTTCACTACTTTATTATTGATTATTAATTTGACCATATGGTCAACTTCAGATTATCAACTTTTAAATAGATGTACCAGCATTATTTTGACCATACGGTCAAAATAATGCCAAAACAAAAACCTTAAAGGTAAGGACCTGTAATTTATAAAGATTAAATATTAGGTCGCTAGGCTAAATAACTAATGAAATGAAATAAACAGTGAATAAGCATAAAACTAAGCCACTGTTTCAAAGAAAAAAATGAAAATTAACGCTTCACTGCTGCAGGCTTATGAAAATCTGCATAGGTTTTCGTGGCATTAAATGCTTGGCTAAACGCTGGACGTTTGACGTATTTTCCTGCGCCCATTTCTGCCCGTAAATCGCCATCTACCCATACCAACTTTCCGCCACTTAAGGTATGGGATGGAACGCCTTTAACGGTTCGGCCTTCAAAAATATTAAAGTCAATATTGTGATGGTGTGTTTTGGCCGATATGGTTCTACTACCCTCAGGATCCCAAACAACTATATCAGCATCTGCCCCAACAGATATTGCCCCTTTACGAGGGTAGATATTGAATATTTGTGCCGCATTTGTTGAGGTTGCTGCGACAAATTCATTCATGGTTAACCGACCACTATTAACACCGGCATCCCATAAAACGGCCATTCGGTCTTCAATTCCTGCTGTTCCATTTGGGATCAGGCTAAAATCATCTTTGCCAACAGCTTTTTGTTCATTACAAAAACAGCAATGATCCGTTGCCGTAGTTTGCAAATTGCCGCTTTGCAGTCCTTGCCAAAGGGCATCTTGATGTTTTGATTCTCTAAAGGGAGGACTCATTACATGTGCCGCGGCAAATTCAAAATCACTATTACGATAAACACTATCATCGATAAGCAAATGACCCGCTAAACATTCGCCATAAACGCGCTGACCTTCATTCCTTGCTTTGGTAATTGCATCTAATGCGTCCTTGCAAGATACATGGACAACATAAATTGGTACATTCAGCACTTGTGCAATTTGAATTGCACGATTAGTTGCTTCACCTTCCACTGCCGGTGGACGAGATAGTGGGTGCCCTTCTGGCCCTGTAATCCCTTGAGCAAGCATTTGTTGTTGCAATTGAAAAACGAGTTCGCCATTTTCCGCATGAACGGTAGGTATTGCTCCTAGTTCTATACAGCGACGAAAACTATTAACTAATATTTCGTCATCAGCCATAATGGCGTTTTTATAGGCCATAAAATGCTTAAAGCTATTGATACCATGCTTGGTTACCAATTCTCCCATATCACGCTTGACTGACTCATCCCACCAAGTTACTGCCACATGGAACGAATAATCGGCAGCCGATTTTTTCGCCCACCCTTGCCACTGATGATATGCATCCATTAATGGTTGTTGCGGCGATGGTATAACAAAATCTATGATGCTGGTTGTTCCTCCAGCAAGACCTGCTGCGGTCCCTGTATAAAAATCTTCAGTTGAAACTGTGCCCATAAAGGGCAATTGCATGTGAGTGTGTGGGTCTATACCCCCCGGCATAACATATTGCCCGCTTGCATCAACAACTTCTGTTCCCAAAGGCACTTCAATATCAACACCTATGCTTTTGATGAGGCCATCATGACAATATACATCTGCTTTAAAACTAGTATCGGCATTCACAACCGTACCGCCACGAATCACAATAGACATAAGTAACTTCCTTAAATGAAAACTTTCAGTGTTAAAAATATTATTAGCGTTTATTACGCACTTTCACTCAACATTATCTTTAAAAAGGTCAGTTATCAATATTTTTTGACCTTTTGGTTGTAAATTTTACCAAGTGGTAAAATAACTTGAAGATAATTTGTCAACAAGCTAGGGTAGAGATTGAAAAATCGGTTAAAAATAAAACATAAAAGTTCTTTAGTGATTAAAAAAGATAATAATAAGCGAGAAAATAATGGAACAAAATAAATCAACTAATGTGCAAGTCGGTGAGTTCTATGAGTTGAACGTTGCTGAAGATATTAGTGAAAGTCCTTATTACAATGATGACATAGCCCCGACAAAAATTAATGACAGGACGTGGACAAAGTGGAATGTAGCTGCTTTATGGGTAGGTATGGCAATATGTGTGCCTACATACACTTTAGGGGGCGTATTAACAAGTTACTTCGGTTTAAGTGTTCTCGAAGCCCTAGTAACTATTTTACTGGCAAATATAATCGTACTTATCCCACTTACTTTAAATGCCTTTGCTGGCACAAAATATGGCATTCCATTTCCCGTTTTATTACGATCTTCCTTCGGTATATTAGGCTCTAACATTCCCTGTATAATTAGAGCTATAGTCGCTTGTGGTTGGTTTGGTATACAAACACTGTTTGGTGGTATCGCCATTCATATATTATTGTCGAATTTAGTACCCGGTTGGGAAAGTTTAGCAGGAACTGGCGAAGTGATAGGCTTCTTTATTTTCCTTGTCATTAATCTTTTCATCGTTATAAAAGGTAACGAGTCAATTAAGATATTGGAAACCATTGCCGCTCCTTTATTGCTTACTGTTGGCGTAGGCTTAATGCTTTGGGCCTACCCTCAAATTTCAATTACAGAGTTAATTGCAAGACCCGCCAATAGACCTGAAGATGCTTCATTTTGGGAGTACTTTTTTGGTGGCTTAACCGCTATGGTAGGTTATTGGGCTACCTTGTCATTAAATATTCCTGACTTTAGCCGTTATGTGAAATCACAGAAAGATCAAATTATTGGGCAGGTTATAGGTTTACCATTAACTATGTTCTTTTTTGCTTCATTAGGGGTTGTGTTAACCGCTGCTTCAACCACTTTAGTTGGTGAAACAATTTCAGATCCAATTAACCTTATTGGAAAAATTGAAAGTCCAATATGGGTAGTTATTGCTATGGTAATGATTATAATTGCCACTCTTTCCACCAACACGGCAGCAAATATTGTATCACCTACTAATGACTTTCAAAATATTGCGCCAAAGAAAATCAACCAAACCAAAGGTGTTCTTTTAACAGGCCTAATTGGTATCTTGTTGATGTCATGGGAGTTATTGAAAAAATTGAATGTTATTGACTCTGATGTAAGTGTTGAAGCTATGTATACTGGTTGGTTGTTAGGTTATTCCAGCTTACTTGGTCCAATTGCAGGGATTATGGTGGTTGACTACTTTATCATTAAAAAACAAACGCTTGAATTGACAGAACTGTACAAAAAAGATGGCGCTTATGCTGGTATAAATACATCGGGGATTTTAGCCTTTAGCATTCCGGTTGTAATCACCCTCTTTGCTTTAAGCAGCGGTTACTTAAGTTGGTTTTATCAATACGGTTGGTTCACCGGCTCAATTTCAGGTGCTATTTTGTATTATATATTTACCATCAAACAAGCTAAAAGTAGCATTAGCGGTGAGGCATTACCGCTGGCAACCAGCTCAAAATAAGACTAAGAATATAACCATCACGTTAATGCGTCCATTAACGTGATGGTTAAGGGTATTAACTAATGATTAACCACATAAAAACCATTGCATCACAGCGTCTAGTTCAAAGCGAGTTTACGTCGAACATTTTTGCTTATTAATGTTTAATATGTCTAGTCAAAATACGTTTAAATTCGCCAGAGCTAATTAATTTCTCAATATGAATATCTAATAACTCTCTTTCTCTGGTCAATTCAGGTCTCAAAATAATACTTAAAGGTACAATACTCATCGGCGAATGTGAGCGAATCAATGTTTGCCCTTCAAAGAAAGATGAATTTATTTAGTTTTCATAATTAAACTCGTTTAGAATCGTATAATCACAACGGTTCTTGAACACCATTTTGATCATAGATAGTTGATCTAACGCTTCCACTCGAATCAGTTTATTGCTGTTAAAATAAGGCTCTAACGATGGATAATAAAAGCCTTTACGGGTACAGATGAGATTATTATCAACAATATCATCTAATGTAAAATTATGATTAAAATCATTCAATTGATATAAAAAACTACGATGATGGTGCAACGCAATGGTAGCAATTAGCTTGTCAGGTCTTCTTAGCCAACTCTTGCTTAACATCATCAAATCGGCTTTGCCTTGATATAGCGACTCTTCGCTGCGTTTTCGACTGTTTGTTATATATTTGACATCTAATTGCCCTGACTTTATTACTCCTTCTAAAACATCAGGAATAACGCCAACATAGCTATCATTGTCTTCATTTAAATATAGGTAAGGGGGCGAGCCTGGAAAATTAACAATAAACAACTTTTCCGTATTAGCGAACGCTAGCTCGTTCAAAAAGTAG
Source organism: uncultured Colwellia sp. (assembly GCA_913062815.1). Taxonomy (GTDB): domain Bacteria; phylum Pseudomonadota; class Gammaproteobacteria; order Enterobacterales; family Alteromonadaceae; genus Colwellia. Next base: position 108,889 of record CAJXWZ010000009.1, read on the forward strand.
CTCAAAAATAGAAGACATTTAACTTTTTTCAAAATCTACCTTCACACTAAATTAAAAAGTAATTATAACGATTTGAGTTTTATGAATTCGTTAGATGAAAATCTAAGCCATAGCGCAACATGATTTCTTGATAAAGCCCATTTTTCTTCAATTCTCTTAAACATGAATCTATGTTAGATAAAAACACTTGAGCATTTTTTATATTTTGAGACTTTTTGGACACAGTAACAAAGTATTTTTTGCTTGATAAGTTAAAGTCTAAGATTTTAACTTTATCACTTACTCCAAGACTTTTAGCTCGCCAACTTATGGTAGATTTGGCATTTGCCATAATATCAAAGCGCGGAGTTGAGGCTAACATTTGATCAAACATGCTGTCTAAACTGTACCCAGTAGAAACTTGTTTATTGCTACGCTTTTTGGCGAGTATATCATTATATTCTAACGTATAAGATAAGCCTGATAAGTCTCCGAGAATATATGGTGTCAAATCGTCTAATGAATGTATATCGATATGACTATCGGCCTTAACAGCAAAACCATATTCAGTACTAAATAAAGGTTCTTTGCCATAAATAACAAATTTTGTTCGTGCTTCTTTAAAAGAAAGCACATTGACATCAATGATACCTACTTCCATGTATTTATGAGTTCGTTTAATTGGGATTACTTTGAAATTTAAAATGTATTCTTGCTGATTAATACACAAATTAAGCAGTTCTTTACCTATCCCCTTCATTTCACTATTTTTGGGCATAAAAAAAGGAGGCCAATCATCATCATCAATTAGAACAGTAGTTTTCGCATATAATGACAATGTCAGACATGCATTCAATAAGAAAGCAGCAATAACTTTCAGTGATCTCGATTTAAGCATTTATATATAAAAGGAAGATCTTTATTAGAGCCGCTGCAAAACAGACATTAATTCGTATGCTGCAGCTCTAACAAAAAATCTTCCATACCTTGTTTATATTTGAGTAACAAAGAACATCGTTAACCAATTAAAAACGATAACGTAAGCCTAATTGTGCTTTCCAAACTGATGGAATTTTTGCAACAGTCTGTGTAGGCTTTGTGAAATTATCATAAACATACTGACCTGCATCATTAATTGATACATCAACTACAGGTGCATTAAATGGTTGGTTATAAGACTCAGCTCTGCCCCAATCGTTATTAATTAAATTACCTAAATTTTCAATATCGAAACTAATTTCTAAGGTTTGATCACCAAAGACCTTAATCTCTTGCATTATGTGTAGATCTAAACGATTAATCCAGCTACTAGTACAGCTATGACGAGGTGAGATTGTTCCAGGCGTTAAACAGCTTTCGCCATTAATATAAGCTGAAAATCCTGCACTATCAAAGCCGTCGGCATAAGTAACTAATGGATCATTATCACCTGTTGGTACATATAAAGATTGTGAGTTATAACCAACCCAAGAGGCAAAATCTACAAATCCGCCAAATGTTGGGACATCTGTTCTCATAGTATGGCTAAAGTGACGACCATCACGACCAGTATAAGCCAGAGATACCACTGATAGATTATTTCCAAACAGTTCATTGGTCCACGTTAGCGTTGAAGTTAGGCGACTCTCAATTTCAAATTCAGAGTTAAATACGCTGTCAGATTGAAAATCTGAATTAGCTGGCATTGAATATCCCTCAAAAGCCACAAAAGCATTACCTGGGTTAACTTCTGTAATATTTTGGTAGGTATAACTCAGATAAAAATCAAAATTCCCCATGTCCGTTTCAAAATTATTGCTCGCGGCAAAAGTCCATACTTGTCCCTTACCTTTATCAGTACTCTCAAGGCTTAAATCAAACGGGGCTGGTGAGTCATAAATAGGACGACCATCCGGTGCCTGCCCTACTTGTTTCATGTTTAATTCTTCATATCGTGAAGAGTTTTTAACTTGACTAAATATAACATCAGCACTCAATAACCAGTCTTCTCCTAAAAATCCTAGGTCTTGTTGACGTTCAATAGCAAAATTTAACTTCCATTGACTTGGGATTTCAAAATCAGGAGCAATGCTGTTGGTATCACTATTGCCACCACTAAAACCACCGACAGCTAAAAAGTCTAAGACCTCTTGAGGTGTATTTTTGCCATTAAAACAGCCGCCAAAACAACCGGCGAAAGTTTTACGTACACCATCATTACCATAAGAATTTGAAAGCCAAACGTTAGGTGCACCACCGCCAAACAAGCCAAAACCTGCACGAATAACCGTTTCGTCGTCATAGGTCCAATTAACACCCAAACGAGGTTCGAGTAAGTCTAATCCATCAAAATTGTTTTGGTTACTATATCCATGTCGACCAACAAAGTTATTATTTAATACTGGTTTATCATCGTTAGAATACTTGGTATAACGAACACCAGCAGTTAAAGTAACATCATCAGTTACCGACCACTCGTCTTGTGCATAAACAGTTGTAGTATTGTATTCAAATGAATCTATGGCATCGCTCGTATCACCACTGAGCGCGTTTTGAAATACATGAAAACCTAGATTGTTTTCAAAATCTTCAATACTAGCAAATTGTGTCATTCCCAATGAGCCAAATACAAATGTATTTACAATTGAAAGTTGCTCATGTTCAATCCCCATAGTAATTAAATGTTCATCAGATAAGTAATAGTCTGCTTTAAATTTAATCATGTCTCTATCATTAGATAATGCGTTGGCATGTCTAAATTGATCTGGGCCAATATATAACTGACCGCCGTTAGGTGTGCCAATCAAAAACTGAGCAAAATTGTTACCAAAAATGGGGATTTGCTCGGTATTGACTTCTTTACGAGCAAATTTAAACTCTGTTGATAAATCATCGGTCCAATCAGAAAACACTTGTAAGCTATAAGCGGTTAATGTTTCGTTCATGTTGTAGCGATTAGACTCTGCTGTTGCCCAATTGGCGCTTGGGAACGTTTCAGCCCAGAAATCACGTACTGTATTACCTTCGTTATCTTGATAAGTAAAAGATGCACGGTGCTCATCATTAATGTACCAATCAAACTTCAATAACAACTTTTCATCTTTTTCGTCTGATAAAGTATCATATCCGCCAATATCATAATCCCAAACCCGTTGAGATATTTCTGCAATGCGATCAAAGTCGCCTTGAGTAACCCCTACTTTTTCATTTGGCTCAGCTATGCCATTTTCATTATCTAAAGTAAATTGGTAAGGCTTAGTGGAGTCAAATTTTTCATAAGCGGCAAAAAAGAATAGCTTGTCTTGGATAATTGGCCCACCTAAAGTAAAGCCGTACGAATCTTCTGAAAACTCACCAATGTTTAGACTGCCACCTTCACTTTTGTCACCCGCAAGACTGTCATCAGCTCGAAAGTAAAAAGCACTACCATGAAATTCATTAGTACCCGATTTAGTCACTATATTTATACTGCCGCCTTGAAAGTCACCATAGGTAACTTCAAAAGGAGCAACATTAACTACCATTTGTTCTATAGCATCTAAAGAAATTGGGGTGCGTCGTCCAGGGTAACCATTTTTATTCAAGCCAAAATCATCATTTTGCTTAACACCATCAATAGTCAGGCTATTACCACGAACATTACCACCGGCTATAGAAAGTGCCGGACCACCGTCGGCCGTGACATCAACCATCATCCTTGAATCGCGTTGTAGCACAGACTTTAGATCACGACTAATAGCTACACTATTTTCAATATCTTTTGAGTTAAACTCTTCACTAGGACCTTTTTTATAAGTACCTGCCATCGCTAACTGCCCAGTGACCGTTATGCGCTCAACGTTTTCTTGTGGTACAGAGGTCAGGCTCACTTTTGATGCTTCACCTAACTTTAAATAAAGCTCCTTCACATTATTGAATTTAAGTTCTGTACCTCCAGATATCCGAACAATATAAGGGCCACCCACAGGTAAACCTCTTAAATTAAAAGCACCACTATCGTTTGTAGTGATATTTTTGACTTTTCCTGTAGGTTGATGCACAACTTGAACGCTAATATTAGCAAGCGCAATACCTGAAGCATCAAGCACTTCCCCGCGTATTGCTGATGATGTTTCAGATGCTAAAATAGGTGTTTGTATGAACAAAGATGATGCCGTAATAATGGCGGTAGCAAGTTTACTGATTTTCATTATTAATTACCCTCATGTATCGAATTTTTATTTTACTTTTTAACAACTCTTGATAAAAACCTGTCACATATGACAAGTTTAATTCACAATTTAACACCTTAAAAAATAAACTCAATAAAATTGTTTGTTTTATCGTCATTAAAATAGATACCTTTTCAGAATATGCTAGCTTAAAAAGGAGTCAAAAATAATAAACGGAGAATCGTATATAAAATATAAACATATTTATCAAATAGTTAATATGTCTGGTAATTGTAAGATCACATACCAAAGAAGACAGTCTAGTCAAAAGCGTATAGTTAAACACAGGCAATTCAGGATACAGTTTTGCTAAGTTTTTCAATTTCTGTTTTTTATTTTGACTTAAAAACGCAGATTTTATAGCGTTCCCTTGTAATGTTCGTCTTTACAGGACTGTTAAGGCAAACTCATTCGTAGCTACTGCATATGCATTTTCCATATCAGCTTAGCAGTTACAACATATTGATTTAACTTAATTTCCGTAATGATTTTCTCTTTATATTAAATAGTACAATATCTCCTTGATCATAAAGTCAATATGTTCACAGTCACAAAAACCCGTCATAGTTGACAGGTTTTTGTCAGATTAAAAGTATAGATATAGATGAAAACGCCTAAAACGGTAAATACTCCTTGTGAGAACTATAGCTTTATTACCTTTCACGAACATACAAGCAAGTAAGGAAAACAATATTAAAGTCGCTAGTTTCAATGTCAGTATTGATACCACTATTTATATTAAACATGGCAAAGTTGGTATTGAGCTAAGCCAATTGCAAAACAATGACCATAGTAAAATTAAGAATGTAGCCTAGCTAATCCAACATGTGCGCGCTGACAAACCAGTTAATGAACGAATTTGACTATATTTAAAATTCAGCCAAAGTATTTAAAACATGTTGAAAAACTTTAAAAGTGATTTGAATATTTCTTTACAAGGGCTATACCAATAGATTATCCGTATTTTTATTACAGCTGTGTTAACACGGGGACTCATATAGGACTTGATTTAGATTATGATGGTAAAATATCGGCAACATGGGCGATGCCTATGGTTTTGGGCTTTATCAACAAATTAAATTAATGATTGATAAAAGAACTATTGCCGATTGGACCACAAGTGATCATACCGGCATAGATGTACAAGTTCTTGCAACAAGAGCTGGAGCAGAGATATCTAAAGATCATCAAGCCAAAAAAAATTTGCTTTGTTATTGAACATCAAGCATAACGCTGAGTAGGGAAGCACCTTGAGCAAATTAGGGTGATTTTAAAGTAAACTTTCTAAAGTTAGCTTTATCATTTCACCAAACTTAAGTTCACGATCGCTCGCTGACATTTTTTCACCCGTTTTAATATGATCGCTAACCGTTAAAATGGTTAAAGCTTTTTTACCCAATTCAGCTGCCACACCATAAAGCCCTGCAGCTTCCATTTCTACAGCCAAAACCCCATGCTTTTCAATAGTGTCAAAAACTTTAGTATTGGGCACATAAAACAAGTCTGCTGAAAAAATATTACCTACTTTTACTTTCGTACCAGCCTTATCGGCAGCTGCAACGGCATTACTTAGCAAGCTATAGTCTGCTATGGCCGCAAAATCTAAATTATCAAAACGTTGGCGATTCACATTTGAGTCTGTGCTAGCTCCCATAGCAATGATGATATCTTGCAATTTAATATCATCTTGAATAGCACCGCAGCTACCTACTCGAATAATATTTTCGACATTGTAGTTTTGGTAAAGCTCATGTGCATATATGGAAATTGAGGGTATTCCCATACCTGAGCCCATGACAGAAACACGTTTCCCTTTATATTCTCCAGTGTAGCCAAACATATTTCTAACGGCTGTCACCTTCTTAAAGTTAGTTAAAAAGTTTTCAGCAATATATTTAGCTCTTAAAGGGTCACCTGGCATGATAACAGTTTCTGCAAACTCTCCTTGTTGCGCAGCTATATGTGGTGTCGACATTTTCTTAACTCCCAATTGATTAGTTTGTTACATGGATATATCTCATAGATAACTCCAAACAAAACCTGACAAGTGTGACAGGTTTTTTACAGTTTAGACAAAATATTTATTCTATTCAAGCATTAAAATGCTAGGATCTGTTTATATAAATTTAATAAGCTAAAATTATTTTCTGGAGAATAAGTTGTCTAACGTGCAAGTAGTAAAGTTTAGTCAGATAAAAGCATTACAAACGGGTCAATTAAGAAAAAAGAATCAAGAAATTATTTTAAAAGCAGCCGAAAAAGAATTTATTAAATTTGGCTTTGAAGGTACGTCAGTAAGGAGCATTGCTGAGCGAGCCAATATCCCGAGAACAAATGTGCATTACTATTACAAAAATAAAGAAGCAATTTATGGCGATATTCTGTCAAGAATATTAGAGTTGTGGGATGATGCTGTTATTATCGCAAATGATGATCCTTATGCAGTTCTAAGCGAATATATCAAAGTAAAAATACAATTTGCTAAAACGAATCCGGACGCCTCTAAAATTTTTGCTAGTGAAATGATACACGGTGCGCCCAGATTACAAGAGTACCTTGCCACTGATTTTAAAGAATGGATCAACAGAGTAAGTGACATTATTCAAACCTGGATTGATCAAGGTAAAATGGATGATATTGACCCACTTCACTTAATGTTTTGTATTTGGGGCTCTACCCAACATTATGCGGATTTTGGCACTCAAGTTAAAGCAGCCATGGGTAAAAAAACGCTATCAAATAGAGATTTCAACCAAATAGCTAAATCACTAACACACATAATCCTTAAAGGCTGCGGATTAATAAAGTAATCTTTCTATGATACAGATACAACTTTGCTTTATATGTAGCCACATATTTTCATTCACCGTGAAGACTTAAAATACTTTATGCCAAACATAGAAATTTTATGTTCCGGTACTAATATAGAGATTATTTGACTAATAAATTCATTAGAAATTTATGTATTTCAAAGGTGAGCTGGTTTAATGATATAGGACACTTTGATGAAGGATAATTTTCTAATTATTTGAGGTGTTTTATCAATCAAAAACGACAATACAAAACCTACACTAATGCTTTTAAAGAAGAAGCATTGTCTTTATGTAGTGGCCTAGTGGTAGTGCCCAATTAAATAAATAAAGTTTCAAACTTTTTTTTAATGCCCTCCTACTTACTAGTTATATGAAATAAAAAACAAACTGTTTTGTTCTAACTAAAAAAGGGTTTTACTATGACATTATTAAAAAGATTTACACCCGCAATTATCACTACGTGTTTATTAACAACTTTCGTATTTTCTGCTCAAAGTGAGACACAACAAAACGATTATAAAATCCAGATTATCGATGATTGTCAGGTCATTAAAGAATATAAAATGACCAATGAACAAATTGAGTCTTACCTAGCGCTTAAAGTCGAAGAAGAAAAAATGAGCTTATTAGAAGCTCCCATTTCTGCGATACAAGACTCACTAGATAGCTATTCAGAACAAATTGACGAGTTAACAGAGCTCGCTATTCAAGAAACAGCGCAAAGTTTATATATCGATAAAGACTACCTTAAACAGCAAGAACACGTTGTAGAAAAGCTGCATGCATTCATGAAAATACACCAGCAAGATTTTAATGCTTTAGGAAAACAAGGAGAAAAAATTGGTAAAGTTGCTGATATCTTTGTAGCGTCTTTGGAAGATACAATTGGCGATAGTAAACATCAACAAATTCATATTTCGTCACCTGACGATCAGGAAAACAATTATCAATGTCACAATAATGTTTTTAATATTTAAAAATAAAATCATTAGAGCATAAAAGTTATCTGTTTGCCCCTGGCAGATAGCTGCCTAGCTATTTCCGCGCAAGCGGTTTGGTTCTTTTAGCGAGCAAAGGTCATAAAGTAATCATTCATACTAACCATTTCGAAGATGACATGCATGGATGCACTAAATCCACGCATTTTTCTATCGCACATAAATGTGCTCGCTACAGCTCAGAGGATAAGCGCTACAGCTCAGAGGATAAGCGCTACAAACCCATTTCTATTGTAACTTATCAATAAAAAACAAAAAGCCCGTTAACTCTTTCGAATTAACGGGCTTTTATAAATGTGTCGGAGGATGTAGTCCCATGCTAACTAGTCTCCGTAATTTTCCCTAAAAACAGTGTAAGTAAATGGGAAACTTTTGTAAGAACTTCAGTAAAGCCTCTAAAACTAAACGTATCAACTTAATATCAGCTAGTTACTCTTATAATCCAAGAACATCGAGATATAAAAATATTAACCAAAAACCGAATATTACTACTCAGCTTTACTAACTTAAGCCAATGGAGTGATTAGTTATACCAGCCGTTTTAAGTTCTTATTCAAAAATATGCAGCCATAAATCATTGCCCGCGCCATTATCATTAATAGCATATTCGAAATCTGCTTTGCTATAACGTTGTTGCTCACCCGTTACAGAAGTATCATAACCGCCCCATTTCACACCATTCCAACGACCGTAGGGATCATTAACAGTATAGTGTGTGCCATCATAGCCAGTTACCACCATGATATGGCCAGGTGTTGTAAACCAGCCATGTACAATGGCCAATTTACCAGAGGTAACCGCATCTTGTAGCTGTGCAAAAGTGCCCGTTGTTGTACTGTTTGCACGTTTAGCACTACCAGCGCGTTGTGCCATTTGATCAAAGCCCCATTTAAGTGATGCAACATCTTGTAAAACACCACCCAACTCTTCATACAAATAATCAGGCGAACGACCATTACTATTAGGATCGGTGAAACCAAAATGATCAGTTACCATCGCTAGTGAGGTTGTTGAACAGGTGCCAGACGGGACATAATAATTATTATTTTGATTCCAATAAGGTACGGCTGCAGGTTGCGGCTCTGGCTCAGGATCTGTTGGTGTGGTTTGTTCAAGTCTCCACGGAATCATATCGTTGCTGTCACCATGATTGCTGACATTAGAATCGAAAGAAGTATCATGCCAGTTAACTAGATCCCAGTCGTTCCATACCGCTTGGGTAACTTCACCAGCAGGAATGCGCCAGATACTGGTATTTGGCCCTGCCGCATCGATGAAGCTATTTAATTGTTCAGCGGTAATTACATTATATTCAGTTGATACTATGTGCCAAATTGGTTTAGTTGCCCCTAAAGCACGGTAGTCATCATTTCCAGCTTCAATCCAACGTTTAGGATCCGCCATGTAACTTGTACCCCATACCTCAACATAGGTTTGCGGCATATGGAAATCTACATATTGATCTATGATCCCAACGTTCATGCCTTGGTCAATTGGATTACTCCAAGTTGTAGCACCGAGAGGAAAACTTGAATCAGTCAAACCTGCATTTACGGCATCTTGTTTAGCATCGACAAACGCCTGAAACATTTGGTGAAGTTCTGTTGAGGTATTATTAAATTCAACTTCCACATCAGAAACAAACCCCACGTAACCATATTGCGCAGCCTCATATAGCGCATTAGCTTGTGCTGCATAATTTCCTGGGTAATTATAAGACCAAGCCCAGGGCTCTATGCCCATATCTTTATAAATATTAGTCGTCTGCAAAGAGCATGCATCGGCAAACAATGAACAACTCGCGGTATTATCGGCTATCTTAATGAAAATTCTTTTAACGCCCTGTTCGGCTAGTTTGTTAGCTAGTTGAGTATGTGTCATATTCATACCAGCTTCATCGATATACCATAACCAAGCGCCTAATCGATTTTCTACTGTTACGCCAGGAATGGGATCTGGCTCAGTAGGAGGATTTACCATGGCTTCTTGGACACTTAAGTAAAAATTTGCTGACCATCTATTGGTATAACAAGCTGTGCCGCCATTTAGGCTTTCACAAGCAGCGACTTCGTTAGTATCAAAATTACCATAAATATTATTTTCAGCGCTAGAAACTGATTCAAAACAATGACCACCATAGCTAGGTGAACGAACCGATCCTACAGGGCAATTTTCTGTACCTCGGATAGATGTAGCGAATGATTTAGACCAACGCAATACATCAATGGTATTACCTTGAACCTCATAGCCGAATGTAGTGTTACACGCAGATCCACCACCCCACTGAACACAACGATCTACCATGTCGTTAGTAAAGGGGCCAAATACATTGGCATTGGTTGCACAAAAATCTAAAGCATGATCAAAACTACTTCCTGTTGGGCATAAAGCAAATGCACTTGAGGACAGTAATATGGAACTAACCGCTATTAACTTATTTATTTTCATTATAGGTTTCTCTCTTGTTGTCGCGTTATATTTCCTTGTAAGTACGCGTTATTTTATTTTTACACCTAATACTCGGTGTTTTTTTAAGACTTCCCAGTCAACTTAACAAGTGCTAAGCAACGGTAAAAGTTAGTACATATCGAGAAAACCGATAGGTCGGTAAAAAAACAAAAGGTAAGTTAATAACAGGGAAGATTTAAAGGTAGTGAGAACTAATGAAGAGCGCGTGATTGCTAAAATGACGAGGCATACGTGTGTAAGGGATGCATACCTCGTCAATGTTGCTTTCAATTTAAAAGCAAGTGCATTTTATAAAATGACAAATGTTAAATGAAGTTAGATTGTATCGACTAAACCGATAGATAAGGCTTATTGAACGATATATAGATTATTCTCTCTGTCGACATCGCCGGTCATCCGATCAGCATCAAGCACAATACAACGAATATTCACTTCTCTTTCAAAATTCCATACCAATTTTATTGGGTTAGACTGCAGTAACCATAACTTTTCCGGCCATGTTTTTAGTAAACTAGTACCATCGTTAAGTATAACTTTAACAACAATAGGGGCAGGAATACCGCCTAAATTACTTAGCTGTAGCCGGATACCTGTTTGAAGATGTTGCTTGGCTACTAACCGCTTATCCTTTTGGTCTAATAGACAATTTTCCCAGTTAAATGATGACAATTCATTATCATCACTGGTGTAACTATATTGATCTTGTTTATCTGGGTTTATGCCTTCAAAACTAGTCGCTAATGGTTTTGCTTTAGTGGGATCAATAACTTTAAATTGCGCTAAAACAGTATTATTAGTGTCATCATCACCGATAGCTATAGCTGAAAGGCTATTTTTCTTGCTTGGCAATAACTCAATATGATCAATAGCCAAATCGACATGTTTATTGGTTTCAAACCAGTGGTACCAAAACCATTGCAGTTCCTTACCCGTTTGACTGGAGACAAAATTAGTAAAATCTTTAAAATATGCCCTTTTTCCCTGCCAAGTAGTATTAAAATCAGCTAACACTTGATGAAACTGATTGTCATCTAACAAGGATTGATTAAGCACATTAAAAGCGACGGCTGGTACATGATAATGACTATCTAATTTATTACTAACCTCATCGGCGAATTGATAAGGCGGTGAATAATTATCTTTTTTGCTTGCCTCAAAAACGCGAAAGGGTTTGCCATAAAAGCTTTGAAAGTTAGGATTCCATGCTTGTTCAACAAGGTAACTCAAATAACTGGTTATACCTTCATCAAAAAAACCTTGCAATCTCTCGTCGGTATTTACCTTCATAGGAAAATAACTATGAGCAACTTCATGGATTATGCCGCCAATCACATCATATTTTTCGGTGCGAGAATAGTCGGCTTGTTTATCATTTATCTTGTTATCGGGTCCGCGAAAACCAACAAATTTAATGCCTGGATATTCCATGCTAATACCTGATAAGTTGATAATGCTCAGGGTTTCAAAAGGAAATTCGCCTAGGGTATTCGATAAATACTGCACAGAATGACGCGTAGCAGCTAAGGCATAATGAGACCATAACCAACGACCATTATCGGGGAAAACAACATTTAGCCGAATAGGTTTTCCTTTAATAACCAGTTTTTGCGACTGCCATAATAAGTTATTGCCTGTAGCGAAACTAAAATCTCTGACATTATTGGCGCTAAATTGCCATATTTTATCAACTGACTTGTCGTTTTGCTTCATCGAAGGATAAGTTACAGCCGTGGCTGTAGTAATAAAAGTAGGCTCTTCGGCTAAGTTTAGCCATTGTTCATATTGTGCTGTAGATAGTACTGCTTTCGGGTTTTGTAATTGCCCGGTTGCCATCACTAAATAATCACTCGGAAGGCTAAGCGTTACCTGATAATCTGCTAATTCAAGGCTAAATTCGGCTTCGCCAAGAAAAGGCGTCAATGACCACTTAATTGCTGAGGTATAAGCCACTGCTCGAGGAAACCACTGGGCAACCCCTAAGAGCATTTTATCCTTTTCGAAGAGTTCATAACCACTACGTGGACGCATAGTATGGGTGCGATTAACTAAAGTTAAGTCCCATTCAAAAGTAAATTCCTGCTGACTATGGGCCTTGATTTCATTAGCTGGCTCAATAGAAAAAAAAGTATCATGCCAGTTCACTTTTAACGGCTTACCCGATTTATCAAATACTTTTAAATAATTTGTCCCGGCTGTAACTAAGTCATCCTTGGTTAGCGCTGACTTATTAAGTTTAATGCTTTTACTTTGCGCTTTAAACCTTTGCTGAGGCAGCTCAAACCACAGCTTAGTTAATGAATCAGGAGAATTATTATAATAAGTAACCTTGGCACTGGCTGTTAAATATTTTTTACTTGGCTGCAAGTGAGCGGTTATTTTATAGGTTAGTTTTTGTTGCCAGTAATGCTCTCCTGGCTGACCTTTATCATTACCTAAGGTCAAATTTATATGGGCATCATGTTTTTTATCAATGCCAGCAAAGAGATCAAAGGTAATAACTAACAAAAACAGCGCAAAACAAAGTGATTTATTAAGCATTTAACCTCACTCTTCGAGCTAGCCGTTTATCATTTTCAATTTTTAAAAATAATGGATCTTCGAGCACGGGCGGTTCAGTAACCGCCAATAAATCAATAAACAAGGCCAATAACTCCGGTTGTGAGCCAATACTCAATTTCATGTAAATATTTTTTCGGTGCATCTTAATTGTTTCAATGCCTAAAGCCATTTTTTGAGCCATAGATTTTACCGAATAGCCCTGCAACATCAGCAATACTACTTCATGCTCTCTTGGTGTACACACTTTAGTGGCAAATTTTCGATGAAACTCTTCGATATAATTATGCTCTACGCAAATACCAGCATCAGCAACATTAGTTTGCTGATGCTGAATCACTAAACGTTCAACCACCGAAAATATTTCAGTAAACTGCTGTAATCTCGTTTCTAAAAATAGTGGAGAACCAGCAAAGTTTGCCATTTCGATATGAATAAAGCCGCCATCGTCAGGTAATTGTATTAAATAACCTATTTCGTCAATTATTTTTAAGTACCGAAAGTAGCTATTGTAATAAGACTCAAATTGAGAGTAATCAATGGGAGAAATATCACTTAACCGAAAAAAACCCTTTTTCCCGTTATCCATACCCATACGATAAAAAGGATCTAACACATGGGCAGAATTTAAGTACTTTTCAAAATCATCACCTTTAATTATATTTTTTTGTAAAAGTAATTTCGGTTGATGACTCAGACTAAAGTGTAAAATGACCATTTCATCAAAATCAGTAATTTGCTTAAGAAAATCTGATAGCAATGCATAGAATGACGGTTTACCAACGGCCAAAGACACATCCACTAAACGACTACTCCACGATGACAATTCCATATTTACCTCTTTATTTACGATATTCAACATCGGGTAAAACACATAACATCTCAAAAAGCAGATTACTCGCCAGTAAAGCCGTATTACCTGTCGTATCGTAAGGAGGAGAGACTTCAACCAAATCGCCGCCAATAACATTTAGTCCTTTACAGCCCCTGATTATTTCGAGCCCTTGTGGTACGGTCAAACCACCAATTTCAACGGTGCCGGTACCAGGGGCATAGGCGGGATCTAAACCATCAATATCAAAAGAGATATAAACTGGATGCTCACCTATCTGCGCTCTTACCTCATCCATTAAGCTATTCAAAGATTTATACCAACACTCTTCTGCAGTTACCACTCTAAAGCCCTGCTCTCTAGGCCAATCAAAATCTTCTGCTGAATAACCTGTACCTCTAAGCCCTATTTGTACCACTTTATCTGCTTCAATCAAGCCTTCTTCCAATGCGCGCCTAAAAGGTGTGCCATGGGCTATTTTTTCACCAAACATATGATCATTAACATCGGCATGTGCATCAACATGTACAACAGCTATCTTGCCATATTTTTTTCGCAGCGATCTTAAAATAGGCAATACGATAGTATGATCTCCGCCCATAGTTAAGGGCGTAATATCACAACTTAATAACTGGTCATAATGTGACTCTATTATCTCCATGCTGCTATTTAAGTTAAAGGTATTAATCGCCACATCACCTAAGTCGGCGATTTGTAAGGTATCAAATGGTGCGGCACGCGTGGCCATATTATAAGGTCGTAACATGCGCGACTCATCACGAATTTGTCTTGGCGCTAATCGTGCGCCCGGTCTATTGGATGTCCCAATATCAAAGGGTATACCAATAAAACCGACATCGATATCTTCTGTTATTTCCCCCGTTGGTAAACGCATAAAAGTTGCTGGACCACCAAATCGAGGCATCTCATTTCCGCTTAACGGTTGATTTAATTCTTTAGTCATTTTATTTCCTATTTATGCGTTTACTATCGATTTAATTTCTAGAAATTCATTTATTCCTTCAACGCCAAGCTCACGACCATTACCCGATTGTTTATAACCTCCAAAAGGAGCGGCATTGTGCCACTGAGCATCATTAATAAAAATAAGCCCTGCGCGTAATTGTCTGGCAATGTTTTGTGACTGAGAAGGCTCATCAGCCCATACTCTGGCAGACAAGCCATAAACAGAATCATTGGCAATACTTATTGCTTGTTGTTCATTTTCATACGCAATAATACATAAGACGGGGCCAAATATTTCTTCTTGTGCAATGCGCATCCCATTGCTAACTTGGGAAAAAATTGTTGGTTTAATATAATAACCCGGTAATTTTTCGTCTGTAGGGGTGTGACCACCAGTAATCAGCTTTGCGCCTTCGGCCAGTCCTATCGAAATATAATCATTAATTTTGTTAAATTGTGCTTCATTTATCACCGGACCGATAAAGGTATCAGGTAAGTCTGGTGCACCAAGCGTTAGCGTTTTTGCATGATCTGCGGCAATTGCGCATGCTTCTTCATATTGACTCTTATGCACTAACATCCGAGTTAAGGCCACACAGGTTTGACCCGAGTTACACATAACATCTTCAACACCTAAGATAACGGCCTCGGCTAAATTTTTACTCGGCGTGATAACAAATGCTGACTTGCCGCCTAATTCTAAATTGACTCTTTTGACATTGGTTGCAGCGGCATTTTGTATTATCTTACCCACCTGCGTTGAACCGGTAAAAGAAATGCAATCTACCTCCGCGTGAGCCGATAACAAGCTACCCACTTCAGAACCAGTGCCTATCACTAAGTTAAATACACCTGAGGGTAACTCAGCTGCTGCTATTGCTTGTGCCAGTATTATTGCCGTTTGCGGGGTAATTTCTGAGGGTTTAACCACTAGAGTACAACCCGCCACTAGCGCAGGAGCAATTTTAGCAATCAGTTGATGTAAGGGGTAATTCCATGGTGTTATTAAAGCGCAAACACCAATGGCTTCTTTTCGTAGACTTAAGTTTTCATCGATGACTTGCTCATGACCGTCGTATAAATCAGCTAAAATTCTTGCATATTGAACATGATCTTCAAAGGCTGAAATTGGTTCATCAACCTGCACTATCTCAGTAAACGCTCTTGGACAACCTAACTCTTCGACAATAGCGTCGATAAATAAGTTTCGATGAGCATGCAATTGCTTCACTATATTAGCTATATAGTGAGCTCTTTCAGCAAAACCAAGTTCACTCCACTGAGTAAATGCGCTTCTGGCAGCTGAAACCGCTTTATTAGCCAGTTCCTTGTCAGCAAGTTTCACTATTGCATAGGCTTTTTCATTTGCAGGGTTGTGCAAAACAATTTCTTGCTCGGAGTCACTCGAGAGCCAAGTACCCGCCACATAGTGCTTATTGATGATTTTCATGGTTAAAATCACTCGTCTATTTAATAATTAAACAGACTGTAACAAGTTTAAAAAACCATCTCACGGCAGAACATATCGCCTAGAGCGATAGGTTTAATCTATATTCTATTTCGTCTATAAAATAATAGAAAAACTTCTATCCATTAATTCGCCGTTCAATTTCTGTTAATGATACTATCATCCGGTCAACCTATCGCTTTAACCGATACAATTTAATTTTACCTAGAAGCCGTGCTGGTTAATTCTACAGGCATCATATTGCATTAAGGTCAACACAATAACTTTTCTGCATCATGCTGTTTATACTTATTATAAAAAAGGGGTTAACATGACACAATTTAAACTAAATAAAGTAGCAATACTTATATCTGCTGCTTTATGCGCTAACATAGCTATTGGTGCAGAAGAAGACGTAGAGCAGAAAAAAGCACTTGATGAAATTGAAGTTATTGAGGTCACTGCATCAGGAAGATTAGGCTTAGCCAGTGAAGTTCCTATGAATGTAACTGCTATGGGTGGTGACGAGCTTCGTAGCAAAGGTATTACCGACATGAAAAGCTTAATTGCTGACAGTGTGGTAATCAATGCTCCACAAAACAGCGCCCGTGTAGGTGAGTCGGTAACCGTTCGTGGCCTTAATGTTTCATCCGTTCGAGCCACTAATTTAACATCATTTGAGCGTTCAACAATTGCTTATTATTTAGATGCTACTTCATTGCCTCGAATGACCTATCGTTTAAAAGATATTGACCGCTTAGAAACTCTTCTAGGCCCACAAGGTACATTATATGGTGGTGGCAGTTTAGGCGGCACCGTTCGCTATATTACTAAAAAACCAGATATAGAAGAATTTAGTTTCGATTTTAACACCAGTGTTTATCAAGTTAAGGAAGGTAGCCTGAGTCACGATAGCGACTTTACCGTAAACGTACCTTTATCTGATACTTTAGCATTTCGCGCCAATCTTTCTCGCTTGGATGACAATGGTTATACTGACCGGGTCAAGCAAGCAGCTTGGTGGGACGAAGAAAATTATAAAAAAGGAAGTTCTGACGGGGAATACTTTAAAGATGATGACTGGCATGAAAATACTGGCGCTCGTTTGCAGTTGATGTGGACGCCAAGTGAAGTATTTGATATCAATTTTGCTTATACCCGCCAAGATCAGCTTGCTCATGGTACGTCTGCTGGTAGTCGTTGGGATGTAGACGAAGCTTGTGCGGAATTTCAGGCTGGACAAGAATGTACTTTGACCAACCAAACTGCGCCACTACAAGATGACCGCTACACACTGCAACGTGTGCACGAAGAGTTTACTGATCGCTTGTTCGAAATGGCCTCGGTAGAATTAAACTGGAAGTTAGACTTTGCAAATATTTCAAGCTCAACATCGTATTATGATGAAACGAGCGATGGCCAAGGCGACTATTTAAATTACGGTATTTTATATTACAACACCATCGCAGGTGTTCCTGGTTTAGGCTTTGCAGATACTGATGAATCTGCTTTGGTAAAATACGATAATTCATACTCTGGCCTAGAGCATGAAACTCGCCTTGTTTCTAACGGTGACGGTGATATTTCTTGGATTGCTGGCTTTTACTACTCCGATAGAGAAAGCAGTTTAAAGTTCTGGGAAGTTTATGCTGGGTTAGACCAAGCAATGATAGATGGATGGGGCTTTGATCCTGTACCTGAATATCCTAATCGCCCAGAGTTAGATACCGGCTATTACGAGGATATTAACTCACAATATAAAGAAGTCGCCATTTACGGTGAGTTAGACTATAAAATTACCGATGATTGGAATGTAACTGTTGGCGCACGATATTTCAATTGGGAAGACAGTAATTTAAGAGACATCTCTGATTACACGGGTTGGATTGGCGCTGAAGAAAAAACAACATCCACTAAAGGTACTGGGGAATCCATCTTTAAGTTCAATACTTCATACAAACTGGCCGACAGCCAATTAGTCTATTTTACCGCATCTCAAGGCTTTAGACGAGGTGGTACCAACAGTTATCGCGACAATGGTGATTTAAAAGTAAGTCAGCAAGCACAAATATTCCAACCAGATGAAACAACCAACTACGAGCTTGGTTATAAAGGTACCACACTTGATAATGATCTTTACTTTCAGTTAAATGTTTACCAAATCGAGTGGGGCAATGCGCAAACTTACAATAGCCAAAATTTATCTGGCTTTCCGTTAAATGGCACTAATAATGGCCCTGATGCAGAATCGAAAGGGTTGGAAATGCAGTTAAGGTATAACGTCACAGATAACTTTACTGTCAAATGGGAAGCCGCTAATGCCAAAGCAGAATTTGTAGAAACTAAATCCCTTTGCATATTCGAAGGAGACGAAAATACCCCAGGTAATCAATGCCGTACATGGTTTGATGGCGGTGAACTTGGTGGTACCCCTGAATGGCGACATAATTTATCACTAGACTATTTTCAAGACATTGGTGATGGTACGCTTGATGCGTCATTACGTGCCCGTTATGTTGGTCAAACCTATAGTGATCGGGTTGATGCCGATGAAACTGGTGAGTTGAACGTGCCATATCAGTATAAAAGTTATACTTTATTTGACGCGTCAGTTGCCTACTCTATGGATTCTTGGACTGCAACCTTGTGGATAGACAACTTAACCAACGAAGATGCAGAAGTGTCATATCACTATGATGGCGGCCCGTTTGGTTATAACACTATATTCGCACAGCCGCGCACTATTGGTGTAAACTTTAGTTATAGCTTTGTAGATTAATATAACTAGCTGTTAACTTTGCAAATATTTTACAAGGCCTATATTAATAGGCCTTTTTAATATCGAGGAACAAATGATAACAACAATAAATAACAAGCTATCTATTAAAACTAATTTGTCCTATTGGGCTGTACTAATGGTTGCAATGATGGGGGCGGCTGTTACTACCTTGATGCCTTTGATGGTTGGCGCTTTTACCGATAGTCAACATTTCACGACTCAACAAGTCGGATTTTTAACGGCCAGCGATATCGCCGGAATTTTAATAGCCAGTGCCTCTGCTTATTTTTGGGTCCGCCGCTGTCATTGGCAGAAGTTAGTTAGTTTCAGTTTGTTGCTTTTCATTGGCGCCAATTTTGCGACCAACTGGATCAATGATTTTTCCACCTTAATTCTAATTCGCTTTATAGCTGGCTTAGCTTGTGGTGTCAGCTACTCAATTGCGTTAGCTGCATTAGGAGACAGAAAAAGTCCCGATAAAGCCTTTGGCGACATGGTTACCATTCAAGTAATTTATGGCACCCTAGGCTTTGCCCTGTTACCCAGTATCATTGAGCAGTGGGGTTATGCCGGAATTTTTCAGTTTTTCAACGTTACCTTGATCTTAGCCTTTCTGATGACAATACTTGCCTTTCCTGGCAGCAATAAACAGCAGCAAAGCTTTGATATTGAAATGCGGTTAATTTGGCAGCCGACAGCACTGGTTTTCGCCGGTGTCGTTTGCTATTACTTTGCCCAAGGTACTATCTGGGCTTATTTAGAGCGTATAGGCGTAGCTGGTGGCTTGACACTTAGCGAAATTGGCACGCTGTTGGCGGTCGGTTTTGCCATCAGCGCCATCGGCTCATGGCTGTCGGGCTGGGCAGTACTGCGTATTGGTCGTCCAAGTGCTATTTGGTTGACGGTTGTTATTCAGCTGCCCTGTTTGCTGGCGTTATTTTATATGGAGCCAAGTAATGCCTGGATGATTTATGCGTTCGCTACCATTATTTATCAAATTTTCTGGAGCTTTATTGTCCCGGTGATGATGGGTATTTTTAATGACGTAGATAAATCAGGCCGTTTAATCGTCTTTTGTGTTACCGCGTTTAAGGTAGGTTTGGTGATCGGTCCTCCTGTAGCCGGGCTAGTAATTTCAATGTACTCCCTTAACCACGTCATTGGTATTGGCGCTATTGCCATTGTGGCAAGTGCCATATTCTTAGTGCTAGCAGACAAAAAAATTGCTCGATAACAGGCTCTATAGCAGAGAAAAATATTTTGTCTTTTTTCCTGCTAGTTACATTTACTAGCTGCTCCACGTATGAGTATAGCCTCATCCTATAGAAACTAATTCCTCATAGCATGTGCTTTTTAATACATTAGAAGCTACTGAAAAATAAAGGAATTACAATGATAAACTCTAA
Organism: uncultured Colwellia sp.; assembly: GCA_913062815.1. Classification (GTDB taxonomy): domain Bacteria; phylum Pseudomonadota; class Gammaproteobacteria; order Enterobacterales; family Alteromonadaceae; genus Colwellia. Next base: position 129,324 of record CAJXWZ010000009.1, read on the forward strand.
ACTCAATGCTATACTGTTCGCTGCTATTTTTCTAAGTGCTTGTGGCGGTGGTAGTGGTGACCAAAATGGAATAGGTACAAAAGAAACTCCGTCATCAACTTCAGATGAAGTAATAACCCAAGTTAGCAGTAATAAGCTAGGCGCTTGGCTTTGGTATATTGATGAGGCAAGTTTAGTAAAAGGCGATCATGAATCTATGGCTAACTATTTAGCAGAGATGGGCGTTAAAAGAGTATTCATTAAAATTCATGATATTAATTATAATTATCAAGCCAATGCCATTAGTTTTAATGGTGATAGTGTTAGTTGCGGTGTTTGGCAAGATGCCTGTGAACCAGCTAATTTACAGTTTTATAAAGACAAAGGTATTGAGCCTTGGGCTTGGACTTATAACGATATAGGTGAAACACAATCACAAACCGATATGTTATATGCGGCTGCGAAGGTGGGATATTCAGGTTATGTTATGGATATTGAGGTTGAATTTGACGGTAAAAGAGATGCACTTGAAACGTTAATGTTAGCTCATAGAGATAAGCTAAACCAAGCCATTAATGAAGGCTTAATAGACGAATCCTTTTTATTAGGTGTTACCACTTGGGGCAACCCTAGTGATCATAGTATGGCTATCGATATTATCGATGGTTATGCCGATTTTCACATGCCACAAACTTATATTGAAAAATGGGGAACACAAAACGATATTAAAGGCACAATCGCACAAGGTGATTGTGAGTATAAAAATTTAGGTGCAACTAAGCCTATTTGGCATATTGTTTCTCATGAGGATGCAATTCTAGATAGCGATAAACTTGATGAATTTATTGAATACGCTGGCCCTAATGCCTCAATTTGGCGTATTCATACTGCTGAATTGGCAACAGATATTGAACAGGTTAACTGGCAACAACTCAATTACAAAAAGAATGATTGTAGTCAATGGTCGAGTAAAGCAGATGCAGCAATAAGCTAATAGCAATTTGCATAATGGCTTTAAATAAAAAATCCATGATCAATATTGCTGTTAAAGTTTGTGGTAGATTATAGCAATTGAATTAATTACAACTAGAAAACCATTAATACTTCTTGATTTTCTACTTCCTTAAAAAATGAATAAATAGGTTAGTATTATGCAGTTATCTATGGAACAGCTTGAAGCGTTTGTAACCACAGTAGAAACAGGAAGTTTTTCAGCTGCGGCAAGAAAGTTAGGCAAAGCCCAATCCTCAATCAGTGGGCTAATCAGTAATCTGGAAATTGATACCGGCTTTGATCTTTTTGACAGAACAAGCCGCTCCCCTACGCTAACAAAAGAAGGCTTATCATTACTTAATGACATTAAAACCGTCACCAAAAGTCATAACAACTTACTTCATCGTATCGATAACATGATAGAAGATGTCGAAAATGAAATCAGTATCGCCTACGATGAAAGTGCCTTATCAAGCGAACTTATATTTCAACTTATGCTCAAATTTGAACAACAGTTCCCATCAACTTCGTTATTACTTATATCTGCGCCACACAATAGATCTAGCCAATTACTAAAAGAAGGTAAGGTCGATTTAGCCGTTACCTTAAGCCAAGATGACTACCCAGAAGAGTTTGCTTTTCGCGGTATATCTCACACCCATTACAGTACTATAGTTAGCAGCAAGCACCCGCTAGCAGCACAGAAAAAAGTATCACTTCATGATTTAACTCAGTATCGTCATATCCGAATCACAGATAGTGATACTGGTTACCGACGGTTCGACAGTGAAATATCAACTAAGCTCTGGTACACCAATAGTACAAACCTGTTAATAAAGGCCGTTAAAAATAGTATCGGTTGGGCTGATCTACCATTAAATTTAATCAAAGACGAATTAGAGACTGGTGAATTAGTAAAACTACCGACTACACACCAAACAGTGACCTACCCCCACTGTGTCGATATTATCTGGCAAAGTGAAATTTCTCAGGGCCAGTGTTTAAACTGGCTAATTGATAACCTTACCCAACTGGGGGGAGAGATAACCTGATGCGTTATTTCGCCTACAATAAAACTAAACATAAACAAGGATACTGAGCATAACTAGGCTCTGTTGACCTTTTGAATATAATTTTCCCTAAATGTACAAAAGAAGTTGAATCAATTAAATACCACTTAACGCACCTAATTTAAAATACATACTAGCCCCTAGCTAATAGCTTTTTACTATGGTTTCTATTTTGAACACATTCGCAATAAACAATAGGATGGGTTTTATTTTAAAAACAAGGGAAAAAGCATGTTAAATAAGGTACTTAAATTTAACTGGACTCTCATGCTACTGCTACTTTTAGTTAGTTGTGGTGGCGGCGATAATAGTGAGAAAAACGATGGAACTACTATTTTTAGTGTCTATGATATAGATTGGACTAATAAATCTGCTACCGCCTCATTGCCCCAAGGTATTGAGTTATACAGCACGCGCATAGAAAGTATCGACAGTTCAGTTCATTACCTCAAGTTAAATTTACTTAACGAGGCGTTAGAGCTTCGGGCAGTTAGTGCAGCGCAAAGTAAAAATCTCAATGACTATGTAAAAGCAACTGGCGCTATCGCTGCCATCAACGGCGGATACTTTTCAGGCAATAGCTCTTATTCTGCTGTTATAGATAACTTTACTTATTTTGCCCGTAACGTAACTAGCCTCAATCGCAATTCAAAAACTTATCCTGTGTTACGCAGCGGCCTTACCGTTTTAGCTAATGACAACGTCGAAGTAAATTGGATTTATCAATTTGACCAATCAGGTGAAGTGTATAAGTTTAATGAGCCGTTGCCTTACTCAATTAGCGATGAAACCCCACTACCTAAACCAACAAAAGCTGAAGGAACTGCATTTATGCCAAAATTAGTGATAGGTGGTGGACCAACATTAGTCAAAAATGGACAGGTAAATATCACCTATGCTGAAGAAGTATTTTGGGGCTCGGGGGTCGAGTTAAATGACTTTAGACCCAGAACAGCGGTATGTGTTACTGCAGATCAACACCTACTTATGATAGTTGCAACTCACTATAAAATCAGCGCTTTACCAGAATTATTAATCAGTTTAGGCTGTGAAAGTGCCATGAACCTAGATGGTGGTGGTTCTTCTGCTATGGCCCTAGCTTCAAATGATATTTATAACCAAAATCGTGCAGTACCATCTGCGCTCGTAATTGTTGATAAACATAATTATAAGCAATAACGTCTATTTAATAATCAAAAAAGGATTTATCTGACTTCTTTGTTGCTGCCCTTGTTGTTGGGGGCAACATTTGCAGCATTACCGTTTTGTCTATAAATGCTGATGACCAACAGTTTTTTTCGACTACATATAACTTAAAGGGTTTAACTAAGCTTAATGAAAGTAAAATTCTTGATAAGGTTAAAGGCTATCTCTTTGATTTAAACAAAACAGTCATTCGAAATAATACTAATATATGACCGAGCCGGTCAACCAGCCACGAGCAGCTATGCCCGATGAGACATTGCCTACCCCTTCCTTACCTTTTTAGTGTGAAAATAACCAAGTCTCCCCTAATCGGGGGATGTTTTGTTTAGCCGTTTATTGAAATAATTGAATGACAAATTAGCAGTGAAGTGACGTTTAGATGAATGATTCAATAGGGTCTGAGCCAATTTATTTGAGTTAACAGCACGCCCTTCTTTACTGTTTACCCGATCATTTTTTACGAGTATAAAATAATGAGTAGTCCATTAAATGCCAAACAGGCGTTATTAAAAGCAAAGTTTTTCCCTTATTGGCTTGATAATAAAGCAGCTCCAGAGCCAGAACAGGCGTTAACTGAAGATATTCAATGTGATTTATTAATTGTTGGCGCAGGCTTTACTGGGCTTTGGGCAGCAATTCATGCTAAAGAAGCTAATCCGGAGCGAGATGTAGTCATTATTGAAGCGCAATCTATTGCCATTGGTGCATCGGGTCGCCCTGCTGCAATTTTATCCGCTTCGGTAATGCATGGTTTAGCCAACGCTGCTCATTTATTTCCAGATGAAATGGATGAACTTGAGCGTTTGGGTAAAGAAAACATGGATGGCTTTAAAGAAGCGATTGAACGTTATAATATTGATTGTGATATCGAATGGGGGGGGGAATTAACCGTTGCCGTTGGCGAAGAAGGACTAGCTGATATTGCTAGTGAATATAAGCTGTATAAGAAGTTCGGTCATGATGCGTATTTATTAGATAAAGCCGCCATAAATAATGAAATAAACTCACCACTTTTTCATGGTGGCTTATGGTCTAAAAGTCGTAGTGGCACAGTGCACCCGGCAAAACTAGCTTGGGGATTAAAAAAAGCAGCTAAAGAGCTCGGAGTTCGAATTTTTGAAAATAGCCCATTAGTCAACTCAACCCACCTTAAACCAGGGGTATTAGTCATTACGCCTCAAGGTACAGTGAAAGCCAACAAAGTATTATTAGCGACTAATGCTTTTGCTGCGGGTAGTAATAAAATCACTAGAAGAGTTTCGGCGATTCGTGACCGAATAGTGGTGACTGAACCATTAACCGCAGGACAACTTAACGAGTTAGGTTGGCAGAATCGTCAAGGCATTTACGATACTCGTACTCAGCTTAATTATATGCGTTTAACTGCCGATAATCGTATTTTGTTTGGCGGTCGCTTAGGATATTTCTTCAATAATGATACTGATCCTAAGGCAGACAAAACTGCTGATAATTTTTATCCCTTAGTGGAGAAATTTTACAATACTTTCCCTTATTTAAAAGACATTAAATTCTCTCATGCTTGGAGTGGTCCTATTGCACTGACCACAAGAATGGCCGTGCATTATCAGCATTATTACCAAGGTGACATGATTTATGCTGGCGGTTACTCTGGTTTTGGCGTAACGGCGACACGTTTTGGTGCCAGAGTTGGTTTAGCTATATTAGATAAAACAGACATTGCAGAAACCAAACTGACTTTTGCTACCTCATTACCAGGTTACATTCCGCCAGAGCCATTTCGTTGGATAGGCGCAAAAATCACCATGTATGCTCTTGATACCCTTGATGAAAAGGGCGGTTGGCGTAAACCATGGATAAAAATGGTGGAGAAAATGGGTTTTCCTGTGACTCAGAATGAGCAATAGAGAAATCTGTGTGATATTAATAATGAATAAGGACAATTGGTCATACTACTTTTCCCCTTAGTGTTATCGAATCACTACAGTTTAACCCAGTAGCCGATTTAATTTTTCGTTCTCAACGACTGGTTTGCCATACTCAGTTATTCTTAACTATAATTGCTATAAGCTTAATAAATATTCTGGTATGGCATGTTTTTAATTAGGGGGACACCAAGAATAATTGGCATATTACTATTATGTATTGCCTTTTATTGCTTCTCATCGAGTTGTTTTTCCGGTGAAGTCAATCAACACAAGATGATAATGTGTGTTGATCATTATCCACCTTTGCAAGTTATTAAACCAGATCAAAGTGTTACTGGTGAAAATGTAGAATTGACCAAAGAATTTGTTGAGCGTATGGGCCTGCAATTAACCTTTACTGACAATACCCCATTTAAAAGATGCCTGCACTTACTCAAGTATGGTCTCGTTGATATTATGGCGGGCTTAACTGACTCAAGTGAACGTCGAGAAAAATTTCATATGCTGCTATTTGATAAATCAATGCTGAAAGCTTTTTTTATCCGTAAAGGCAGTCATGCATTAGATAGCTTCGCTGATTTGGCTGGTTTGAGCATTGCAAGCCTCCGAGGAGCAAGACATTTTAAAAAGTTTGATGAAGCAAACGAAAGTTACTTTGCAAAAGTGGAAGTAAATACACTAGAGTCTGCATTTAGAATGCTTGCTAGAGAAAGAGTAGATGCGGTAATAACTACTGATTACTATGGTGATTATTTACTTAAACATAATAAAGAGCTATCAGATAAAATAATAAAGGCAAAATATGCGTATTCTGATAAAACACACACTTATATTGCCATTTCTAAAAAGTCTCATTTTGCCAAACAAATTATACAATTTGAACAAGTTTCTAAAGAGATGTTTGATTCAGGTAAGTTCAAACAATTAATTTTTGAATTTCGAAAAAAACATCCACAGTATTATTACGAATAAACATAAGTGAGAGCGAGATCAATACAATCAATAAGCTAAAAAAAGAGTATCAGTAATAAAAATTATGAGTCATGTTAAGGCACGTTGAATTGTCGAGTTTAAAGCGATTTAAGGCTACTGTTCTTGAAGGTATGCAGCCACAAGTCATTACCTTTGCCATTGTCATTTATGGCAAACTCAAAGGCTTTTGCCTCGTACGCTAAACTTTGGCCAGAGACACTTGTATCGTAAGCAACAGATGATTTTTCCGACTTTCCCCCAAGCCACTTACCATAAGGGTCATTAACGATATAGCTTTCGCCATCAAAACCAGTAACGACTAAGATATGGCCAGAGTCGGTAAACCAGCCATGAACAATTGTTGGAACCCCTTTTCTGGCTAACTCTCTGAGTTGAGCTATAGTTCCGTGTTCATAAAACACATCTCTAATAGGCGAGCCTGCATCTTTAGCAACTCGATTAAACATGGTTTGTAATTCAAACGGCTCTTGCTTAATGCCAAATTTATTAAATAAATAATCAGGCATTCTCGTAACAAATTTATCTTTAGGTGTAATGGCAAAGTAATCGAGCACCATAGCCACAGAGGTAATATTGCACGCGCGCCAGCCCTGCTCTTTATTCTGCTTTTGATCATAAAAAGGTACTTCGCTCAATTGAAATACCTCTTTTACATGCGCGTCTATAGATAGAGTCAATAAAAACAGCGTGTAAATAACGAAAAATGTTTTTGACCATGCTTTCATATTAAATAAAACTTGGAAATTGTGTTTTGTATAATTGTCCTACTTGTTGTTGCTCTACGACTCTCGCTGCGGTAAAGATATGCTCTTCTTGGTAGGGTCTGCCGACAATTTGAATCGAGCTAGGTACGCCGTTTAAGCAAAAACCGTTAGGCATTGAGAGTACGGGGCATTGACCTAAGGTATTAAAGGGATAAGTCATAAACCAGCCTTTATTGGCGTCTACTCGCTGCTCATTTATGAATACATTGTCTTTACTGTAATCAAAATCAGCGGCAATATCTGACGTAGCAACCGTTGGACAAACCACTAAGTCATATTCTTTAAAGACTTTGGCAAGCTCATCCCACATCTTGCAAGCATGTAAATTCGCTTCGAAAACATCATCTAAAGTCGTTCTAGCAACATTCTCTAAATAGAGCTGAACATAGGAAGTTAACTCATCATATTTGTCCGAATCTAGATATTCTCGCTTTAACATTTGCCCCATCATTGCTCGCTGATGAACTTTGGCCGTTTGTATTACTTGCTCATCCCAGTTCAAATCAACAAATTCGACTATAGCACCAGCCTGTTCTAAGATTTTTGCCGTTTTTAATAAGTTATCTTTAATATCAGCGTCAACTTGATAAAAACCTAGATCCACAGATATAGCAATTTTAAGTTCTTTAATTGATTTAGTCGGCGTTAGAGCTGGATTAATATCGGGTATAAAAGAATGAGAATCATGCCAATGAGCGCCTCTTATATGGGGATAAGCAAGTAGCATATCGTCTAAAGTTCGGGTTAACAGGCCGTGATGACAATAGGGATCTATATTATACGGGCTTATATCGGCCACTCGACCGTGGGGTGGTTTATAGCCATAAATGCCACACATAGCAGCAGGAATACGAACAGACCCGCCAATATCGGTGCCATTAGCAAAACTACACATGCCCGAAGCGACCGCAATTGCAGAGCCACCAGAAGAGCCGCCACAAGTCATTGATAAATTCCATGGGTTACGACTCACGCCCCAAAGTTTTGACCACGTCACTGAAGAGGTAGAGAATTCTGGCGTAGTCGTTCTGCCGATAAACATAGCGCCGGCATTTAGTAATGCTTCCGGCACTGGATCAGTTGACGTGGCAATATAATCTTTTAAACACAATGAGCCATTAGTCATTGGCTCACCTGTCACATAGGTTTCATCTTTAATCGCCACCGATAGTCCAGTAAGACCCGCTGCACTATTGTTGTGATAAGCTTGTTCTGCAAGTTTAGCCTGCGCTAAAGTGCGCTCAAAAAATGTAAAGCTAAAGGCATTCACCTTTTCGTTTATTTGCTCGAACCTTTGTTGGTAAGCTTTTACTATTTCAACAGGAGAAAGTTGTTTGCTTTTAAATAGCGATAATAGCTCTGTGGCCGGAAGATAATTTAAAGACATTCATATTCTTATTACTGATTTAATATGCGCTCAGTATGAATACTCATGGCTAGTATAAACAATTGGAACCTATCGCTTAAAACGATAGAAAAACCCCAAAACCGAAATACAAGCTTACCTCACAGCAAAATTAAAGTAGCTATCAGGATAAACTTGCTCAGCTAACGTGAAGTGCCACCATTCCATGTCATAAGCTAAAAAGCCTGAAGCTCGCATTAACCTTTTTAGCAATAAGCGATTATCTCTTTGCTGCTCAGTTATACGCTTATCATCAGTGTTGGAAATCGAGTCAAATAAATCAAAAGATGAGCCCATATCGAGCTCTAGCCATTGTCCTTCAACTTTCTTTACTAAGGTTAAGTCTAGTGTTGAGCCTCTGCTGTGACCTGACTTAGGCGCTATGTATGGCCCAAGCAAAGTGTTTTTTGCTAAATTAGGATAGAAGTTATCTTTAGTACTTGTATCGTTCATATCATTTGCCCAACGAACAAAATGCTCAACGGCTTGTTGCGGTCGATAACAATCAAACAGCTTAATATTAAGGTCTTGCTTTTGCGCCTCATGATAAACTGCTAACAAGGCTGTGGCGGCCTTTTGTTGTAAAATACAGTAATCGGCATAATAACCATCAATCACTTCACCAACAAAGTTATTATCACTATGATATTTGATGTCAAAGACAGCTTTGGGCATAGTATTATTAATTATGACAAAATCATCCGGCATTCTTTTCTGAGCCGTTTGCTGAGCTGATTGCTGTAGCCCTTGATGTGCAATACTAGAAAAACTCAACACAAAAGACAGCAGCAAAGTAACATAGCTAACATAAGTAACTAACTTCATTTATTTCATTCCCTATATAGAAAAATAACCAACAAAAATATACAAACAAAAACTAATCGTCCCACAAAATAATGCATACGGTAACTGAGTCTTTACATGTTCCAATAAATCACAACCTGAAGCAACGGCACTCACTGCTGTAGTATCGGAAATAGGAGAACAGTGATCACCAAAAACCCCTCCCCCTAATATTGCCGCCAGTATAAGTGCTGGGTCTAAACCTAAATTGACTACTATAGGCATACCTATGGGGATCAAAATGGCAAACGTTCCCCATGAAGTACCTGTGGTAAATGAAATTAAAGCACCGGCCAAAAACAACATGCCTGGTACCCAATATAGCGGTAAATTATTGGCAACTATACCTGAAATAAACTCTCCGGTTCCCAAGGTTTGTAAACTACTGCCTAATGCAAGCGATAATAAAACAATCGTCACTAAGGGCAATAACTCACTCATGCCTTTAAAGGCAATATCTATCACTTGTTGGTGAGTAAATTCACCACTAGTAATCATTAATATATAGCCTACTAAACAGGCCAGAGTACAGGCATAAAGAACCGATAAAGAGCCAGAACCATTAACAATACTGCCATTTCCGGTCCAAAACATAAACGCCAACATGCCCAATACTAATGTCATTAATGGCAATAACATAAATCTGGCTTTGCTATCTTGCACATCATGTTCAACTTCGTCATCTTGAATGTTTAGTGTTTCTTCAGCTGTCTTTAAAGGGCCATAAACTTTGCCGGTTAATATGGTAAAAAGCACTACTACTAAGGTTAATATGGCGTAGAAATTATAAGGTATGGTTGAAATCAAAATGTTAATTGATGAGCTCGGCAGTGAGTAGTTACCTAATAAACCTAAAATATATGCACCCCAGCCATTGAGTAATATTAAAATGCAAATAGGTGCACTGGTACTATCGATAATATAGGCAAGCTTAGCTCGGCTCATGCCAAACTTATCAAATAAACCGCGCGATATAATACCAGCAGTTAATACGCTCAGATTTGACTCGACAAAAACCACTACGCCGGTAAAAAAAGTGACTAAGCCTGTACGTCTTTTATTTGTCGCTATGCCCTTATTTATAAACAACTTTACCGTTGCAGTAACCCCGCCAGAATAGCGCATTAAGGCCATCAAAGCGCCAACAATTAATGAGAACATTAATAAGCGCACATTGCCAGGCGAAGAAAACACCGCCACGATTTGATTGATTGTTGATATTAAGCCATCAAATAAAACCACATGACTGGTTTCCTTTGATAAATAAATAGTGATAACTTCTGAAGTAAATAGCGACATCAACAGCGCCAGTAACACCTCCCGCTTCCAAAACACAATGATTATTGCCACCACAGGAGGAAGCACTGTAACCCATTCCATATTTCATACCATTTTATAGTTCTTTTTTTTATTGTATTAAAATTGCAACTTAGGCTCTCCCCTCATATGTGTAATATACAAAGCAGCGCAATTAACAATAATGGCTGTTATTAATTTTTAATTTAAAGAAATTTATAATGAATCAATTTACCTATATAGATAACCGCTTATATGCTGAAGCGCTGTCAGTGATGGATATCACCAAAGAAATAGCGACCCCATTCTACCTGTATTCTCATACTGAAATTACCAACAACTACCATAGGTTTAGCCAAGCACTTAACAGGTTAAATACTAAAGTAAATTGCCAAATTTGTTATGCGATTAAAGCCAATTCTAATCAAGCAATATTAAAAACTTTAGCACTACTTGGCTCTGGCGCCGACGTAGTGAGTGAAGGGGAATTACAGCGAGCATTAAAAGCAGGTATTCCTGCCAGTAAAATTGTTTTTTCAGGGGTAGGTAAAACCGCACAAGAAATTTCATTTGCCTTAAAAAGTGGTATTTTGCAATTTAATGTCGAATCGGAGCCTGAACTAAAACGTATCAGTAAGCTGAGTGTCGCATTAAATCTCACCGCAAATATCGCCATTAGAATTAATCCCGATATTGAAGCCGATACCCATGAGAAAATTTCAACGGGCAAAGCAGAGAATAAGTTTGGTATTGAACATACCAGAACAAAAGCTATATATGCCTATGCAGCAAATCTACCTGGTATTAATGTGCAGGGTATAGATGTTCATATTGGTTCACAAATTACCAGCTTAGCGCCGTTTGAAGAAACCTTTAAGAAAATAGCTGAATTAGTCACTGAATTATTAGACGAAGGTCATGACATCAAGGTAATTGATGTCGGAGGGGGCATTGGCATTACCTACAACCCTGAAACCGATAAACAATGTGATCTACAACAATATGCTGAGTTGATTCATCAATACCTTTCTGGGTTAGGCTGCTCTATAATTGTTGAACCTGGCCGAGCATTACTGGCAAGTGCCGGCTTGTTAGTCACTCAAGTTAACTATGTCAAAACCACGCCTGAAAAGCAGTTCCTCATTTTAGATGCGGCCATGAATGATTTCGCTCGCCCTAGTTTGTACGACGCCTATCATCAAATTCTGCCTGTAAAGCAGCAATCAACATTGAGTTCAGTTTATGACATTGTTGGTCCAGTTTGTGAAACTGGTGATACTTTTGCTAAAGCAAGAGAGCTGGCTAACATTGAGCAAGGTGATTTTTTAGTAATTAAAGATACCGGCGCTTATGGCTCAGTTATGTCATCAACCTATAATACCCGACCCTTTATTGGTGAAATCATGGTGAAAGGTGATAAATTTTCCACTATTCGTCAACCACAAGCATTGGCGGAATTAATCAATAAAGATCTACTGCCGGATTGGTTGTAAAATGGAAAGTACTAAATACTCAGCAAAACCGAAGCTTTATATTGGCATAATGTCAGGTACTAGTGTTGACGGTATTGATGTTGTTTTAACTAAAATTAATGACAATAACAGCCAGTTTATCGCTGGTTTGTCATGCCCTTTTGAGCAAACACTTAGAAACCATATCCTTGAACTTTGTCAAACAGCTCACTGCGACCTACAAACCTTAGGGCAATTAACAGTCAAACTTTCGCAACATTATGCGCAAGCAGTGCAGCAACTCGTTACAACACATCAAATTGATAAGTCACAGGTAAGAGCGATTGGCTGTCATGGTCAAACGGTTTTACATCACCCGTTTGGTCAAACACCATTTTCCATGCAACTGGTCAATGCCCACGTTTTAGCGGCCAAAACAGGTATAACCTGCATTACTGACTTCAGGGGTATGGATATTGCACTTCAAGGTCAAGGTGCGCCGCTTGTACCTATGTTTCATCAAAGCCTATTTAAAGATACCGATGATAATCCTAAGCTACTACTTAATCTTGGCGGTATCGCCAACCTAAGTATCATCACCGCATCGCAATTAAGCGGCTTTGATACAGGTCCTAGCAATATTTTACTCGATAGCTGGATGCAATATAAGTTCGGCAAAGCCTATGATAAAAATGGTCAGCTTTCTGCTACGGGGCAAGTAAATAAAAAGCTGTTAGCGTTGCTATTAAATGACCCCTACTTCTCCCGCCCTGTACCGAAAAGTACTGGCAGAGAATATTTTAATTTGGCTTGGTTCAAAGCCAAACTAGCCCAAGTTAATGTTACTATTTCTGATGCCGATATCATGGCAACGTTAGTGCAATTAACTGTCATTAGCATTGTCGATGCGCTAAACCAACGTATTGACGTCACTTTGAATGCGCACACACTGTACGTTTTTGGCGGTGGCTGCCAAAACCATCATTTGATGGTCTCTCTTAAAAAACTATTACCCCACTGGCAAGTAGACACCACAGATAGTATTGCTATAAATAGTCAGTATATGGAAGCAATGGCATTTGCTTGGCTTGGCTATCGCTGTATCACCGGCCAACCAGGAAACTCACCAAGTGTCACGGGTGCAACACAGCAGGTTATTATGGGACAAATTACCCAAGTTATTGGCCATAAGTTGATCTTAGGTGAATAACATAACGCTAACAATAGCTTATGATTAATCAGATGCCACTTATACAAAAGTAAATAAACTAAGGCAACTTGATTGAAAAGATCTTTTTCTAAAGTTTATTCTGCATTCTGAAATCTTTAATTGCCTTAGCCAGTAGAGTCAATGCTGGCTCTAATGCTTCAGCGGTTTTTATCGGTGTGCCATATAACCTAATCGCTTGCTCCTGAGCGGCTAATTCGAGTAAAAAACCGCCACCTTTAGAGCCACCAGTAATGTGCAAGGTTTGATTATCTTGGTATCTTATTTCATTATCATAACCTGGACGAGTTCGAAAACCTGCTTCATTCAATGATTGTAATATTTTATAATCATGTAGCAAATAATAAGTCAGTTTAAAGGTTTCAGGGCTGATATTTCTTTTATCTAAAATAATTTGCACACCGCCAATATAAAGGCTGCCGTCCTTATACTCTTCAGCCAAAATGATATCGGAATCAAAATGTGGTGAAATAATGGTGATATCATTTTTTACAGCAGCTTTAAGCACCTTATCGTAATTTGCATAGGCTAAATTAAAGTCCTTTCTATTTTTGATAATAGCTTTATCAAATAACATATCTTCGACATTGAGCACATAAGTCGACAATTTTTGTTGTGTTAAAGCATGAGTTAACTTAATTACCGCGGGATCAATAAAGTCACGTTCTACACCTTGAGCGCCGCCACTACTCAAGTTTAGATGTTCTGGTTTAGTATGATCAGATAAAATTAATACCTCGGTATTTTCCATTTTAGCAATAACTTGCTCAATATTGGCTAACTTCACTTGTTGTGAAGAGGATGGAGATGGGCTGACACTGCAGGCGGATAAAATAAGACAACAGCTGATAACTAAAAATAACTTCATTAAATTTCTCACGAATAAGTTAAAAAATATATTCTAAACATCTCAACGTTAACTAATACCCCTAATAGAGGGGCGACTCAAAGATAAGCTAAAACACAATTGCCTATTATCAATATCTATTGTTAATAAATTATAAGGATGAACCTTTATTACCTATAGGTTTACTTACCTCATCAAGTAAATAGAAGATAGATTGATACGGTATACCACCATGTTCGCTTAAGCCTATTTCACAACTTCTATTATTACTATAGCCCTGCTGGCAATCCTTAGGTTTTTGTTTATTCAAATGCCTTAACGCATGTTTGTTTAGCTCGGGTTGAAAAAAGCCTTTGTCGCCAGCAAAAGCACAACAAGACACATCGGCAGGAATGGTTACCTGCTCAGCACAATGTTTAGCAACACTCACTAACTGCTTATCAATGCGTCCTCGCTTAGAGCTGCAGGTAACATGCAACAAAATGGGCTGCTTTTTTGGGGTAATCTCTAAACGAGTTAAGATAAACTGATTAATAAACTCTGCAGATTCATAGACTTTAATGCCATTGCCCGTTTGACTATAGTCTTGCTGATTTAAATGTAGTGCACAAGAACTCGCATCCATCATTATCGGTAACCGTCCACTATCACTCACTTTCAGCAAAGTTTGGTAAGATTGAGACGACTTACTTTTGGCGTTTTTTTCATCTCCTTTGCTTGAAAAAGCCATACCGCAACACAATGATTGGCTTTGCTCAGGGACAAGCACATCAAAACCAGCTTTATTTAATACTGAAATAACCACTTGTGCTAATGACTTGTCATAATGACCTTCGTTAGGTGCAAATATTCTACCGGCACACGCCGGCATATAAACGACTGTGTTATTTTGTTTGCGTGGCTTTTCTTCTTCTGATATAGCTTCTAAAGAATCTATTGCTACCGGGACTGATGATTTAAACAAACCCGTAGCTAGCCTCTTCTCTCCTTTAGGCCAACTTGAGAAATAAAGTGGCACACGAGAGCCTGAAAGTTTATTCATGACCTTAATGCCACTAGTGACAATTTTATTACCTAAAATACGCTTACTTTTATCTACCAAACTTAACCCGGTGCTCGCTGCTCGCGTCACCGCGGAAAAGTTATTTGCACAAGTATTAGCAATCATTTTTTTCATCGGCGATTGTTTAAAGCCCTCCTTTCGAAGTGCTTTAATGAAGTCCCCGGTATTAATTCCTACCGGACAATCCATACCACATAAACCGGTTGCTGCGCAGGAGTCTACCGCTAAATATTGGTAGTCATTGCTCAAGTCTTGATATTCTTGCTTAAGTCGATAAAGTTTATCACTAGTCTCAGTCGTCCCTTCATGCTGGCTGATAAGCTGTTTAAGTTGCACTATACGTCGCCATGCAGCTATTCTTTGCCTTGGCGTAAACGTGAGTCCTTGTGATGGACACACTGACTCACAAAATCCGCATTCAATGCATTTATCAATAATATCATTTGCTATCGGCATTTCTTTTAGATGTTTGATGTGGGCTTTTTTATCATCATTGATAATTACCCCAGGGTTGAGAATATTGTTTTTATCAAATAATGCTTTCAGCGTTTTCATTAACTTATAGGCATCTTTACCCCACTCAAGCTCAACAAAAGGCGCCATGTTTCGGCCTGTGCCGTGTTCAGCTTTTAGTGAGCCTTTTAACTGTACTGCAACTAGATTTGCCACTTCAGTCATAAAGTCATCATAACGAGATATTTTTAACGGGGTATCAAACGCTTGAGTAAAGACGAAGTGTAAATTCCCCACCAATGCATGACCAAAAATAATCGCTTCAGGGTAACCGTATTTGTCAAATAAGTTTTGCAACTCAGTAATGCCTTTTGCAAGGTGGACTAAGGGAAAAGCGACATCTTCTATGATTACTGTCGTGCCCATTTCTCGCATGGCGCCCACGGCAGGAAAAGTTCCTTTGCGAATATCCCATAAAGCCTGATTACGCTCACTATCGCTATCAAAGTCTAACTGTGCACTAATGTTATCGGCGTATTGAGCGACTTGTGCACTGACAAGCGCAACCTTATCTGTTAATAAATTCGGCTCAGCTGCATGTACTTCGATCAAAAGCGCTATTGAGTCTGCAGCTAAAGATTCGATACCTTTAGGCATGATGCTATGTTCAGCCACACTAAGCAGTGCACGTTTATCCAGTAGTTCTAGGGCATCAACATCAAGCTGTGCTAATTTTTCCACAAGTTGACAGGCAATACTGGCTTTATCGAAAATAAAGAAACCGGTAGTTTTATAGGGATTATCTGCCATAGTATGTAAGGTGATATCGGCCATAAATCCTAATGTGCCTTCAGAGCCTATCATTAGATGTTTAATAATATCTATTGGTTCACTGAAGTCTATCAGGGCATTTATACCGTAACCTGTGGTATTTTTTAAGCGATATTTATGCTGAATTTTTTCTTTAAGGGCCGCATTGCAATGGACTTCTTTAGCAAGTGCCGTCAATTGTTTGGTCAAGTATTGGTGACTTAACAAAAACTCATCACAGCTTTGCTGACAGGCGGTATTTAATTCAGTACCATCAGCAAAAATTATCGTCATATCACTAAGGGTATGATAACTATTTTGTTTAACTCCACAGCACATGCCCGAAGCATTATTTGCCGCAATGCCACCTAGTTTACAACTATTAATTGACGCGGGATCTGGCCCAATCTTTCGAAGGTAAGGTTTAAGCAGTTGATTCGCTTTTGCACCAATAATACCTGGTTGCAGTGTTATTTTATCACCCTGTTCTAGTATATTATGACCCGTCCAGTTCTCTGTTAAAGTTATCAGTACTGAATCAGTTACCGCCTGACCGGATAAACTGGTACCTGCTGCTCTGAAGGTGATAGCGACGTTATAACGGTTAGCCAATTCAAGCACAATTTTTAACTGCTGAGCATTATCAATATTAAGAACTAACTTTGGCGTTAAACGATAAAAGCTGGCGTCAGTACCATAGGCGTAACGCTTGCTATATTCTGTTATCATTATCTCAGGAGGCAGGCTGTTAGCCACTGCTTGAGTGAATTGTTGAAATGATGCTGCTTGCATTAGTTTATCTTACCAAAATGTATCTTCAGTCGTTAAAAGTACAATAAATAGGGCTGACGTTGTTTTCTAAAATTGCCTAAGCCTTGTTGCCAAGAGTTTCTTATTTCATCTTCCGATAAGCCACTTTGTATTTGTTTTCTTAACTGATCAGTACCGGCCAATTTATCCATAAACGCTGCACGAGTAAAAAACACCTGCTTATGTTGTTTAAACAAACTATGCCAAGCAATCAGATAAGATAAATCCAAACCTGAAGAAGTAATCTCACGTAAATCTTGCCCTTTAGCTTTTATGCCATTTAATTTTGGCGCGCTAGCTGCCCCCTTAATAGATCTTGGCGTAAAAGAAAATTCGCCAATAGAGTATTTGTCAAAACCGATAACTTGAAAAGGAAAGTCGGTACCTCGGCCAATACTAACAGGTGTTGACTCAAAAAAGCCTAACGAAGCATAATGTGCGATAGACGCATCATTGGGTAAGTTAGGACTAGGCTTCACTGGTAGGGAATAACTCATTTCACGTTGATAATTTTTAACAGGAATAACAGATAAATCAGCCTGTTTTTCGATCCAACGCTCTCCATTTATCATTAAGGCCAACTCCCCTACGGTCATACCATGTAATAACGGAATTTCATGCATACCAACAAACGACTGGAACTCGGTATTTAATATAGGTCCATCTACATAAGCACCATTGGGATTAGGCCTATCTAAGACAATAAAAGGTATATTATTACTAGCCGCTGCCGCCATCATATAATGCATTGAGCTGATATAAGTGTAATAGCGTACACCAACATCTTGAATATCAAAAAGCAACACATCAACTTCTTTGAGGATTTCACTCGATGGTTTTTTATGTTTGCCGTAAATTGAATAAACTTTAACGCCTGTTTGACTGTCTAGACCCGAGGCTACTTTTTCACCTGCATCATGGTCACCTCTAAAGCCATGCTCTGGCGCGAAAATCACCTTTACTTTCACGCCTTTATTCAATAAGTAGTCTACTAGATGTTGTTGCCTAACCTTTGAGGTTTGATTAACAATTAAACCAACGCGTTTGTTTTTAAGTAAAGGTAGATAATGTAAAGGTTGCTCTGCCCCAACAATTATTTCAGTGCTTTTAGTTTGCTCAGCTTTTGCCCAAGCAATACTAAAGCAGCAAAGCAATAAGCCAAACAAGACCGCTATTTTAGTCAATTTATAACTACTCATCATTGTTGCTTTTGATGTTGGTCAACTGCAGCACGTAGAAAACCGTCATTATTGGCTATTAACTGTTTCGCTTCTTTAATATCTACATTGGTTAGTATCATTAATATCGCCAGTTTTGCATTGTAACCTGATTGCTCAAGCGCATCACGAGCAATATGATGCTGACAACCGGTAGCCTGCATTACGATACGACTTGCCCTTGCATAAAGCTTCTCATTGCTGGCATGTACATCTATCATCAGGTTTTTATAACTTTTACCTCGGCGGATCATACTCGCTGTCGTTAACATGTTTAAAATCAGCTTTTGTGCGGTGCCCGATTTCATTCTGGTAGAGCCAGTTAATGCTTCAGGCCCTACTTCTGCACATATTCCTACTTGCGCATTATCTAATATCGGCGCGCCAGGGTTACAAGTAACTGAGACGGTAATGGCAGCTAAAGAATTAGCGTAATCTATTGCTGATATGACATAAGGCGTCCGGCCACTAGCCGCAATACCTACCAGTACATCCTTTTTACTAAATTTTATTTTTTTGAGATCGTCAATGGCTAGGATCTCATTGTCTTCTGCCCCTTCCACTGCTTTGTATATTGCTCTGTCGCCTCCGGCTATTAACCCAATCACCATATCATCAGTAACCGAAAATGTTGGCGGACATTCCACCGCATCTAAGATACCTAATCGCCCACTGGTGCCAGCTCCGATATAAATTAGTCGACCACCTTTTTTAAATGCTGCCGTGATGTAATCAACAGCCAAAGCTATTTGAGGAATGGCCTTTTCTACCGCTGAAGCAACCAGGTGATCTTGTTGGTTAATAAGCGTTAACACTTCGACTGTCGGCAGCAGGTCAATTTCTAATGTGGCCGGATTTTGCCCCTCAGAAACCATAGATTCCAACGCTGTTATTAAGGCTTGTTCTTGGTCGAGAGTTTTTTTTGTGGTTATTGACATACTTTAATTTCCTGTTGCTCTGTTAATTGACGTTTTGCTAGTAAACAAGCGCCGTCAACCGAATTACCTTTTGCAGAAAGTAATTTATTTTGTAAGTTACCACTTAAATATGGCGCAGTAACTTCGGCTAACCCCCCCAATAAAATCAGAGGGAGAGAGGTAGAACCGAGTACTGTTTGTGCAAGTAACTCTACTTGTTTGATATGTTCATTAAAAATACGCTTAGCAACTGAACAGTCGTCTTTGAGCTGAGTCACTAAAGGCGCCAAATCGGCGTAGTCAACCACACTCGCTTGGCTTAACCAGTTTAGAATTTGGCCTCTATTATGTCCTAAGTATTCGCTAATTTTTATAGACAAACTAGAGTTAAAGTCATTATTTTGATCGTACTCCCAGAGCATGGCTCGAACGGCTTGTTTACCAATGTAAACAGCGCCACCTTCATCGGCAATACTTGCTCCCCAGCCGCCAACTTGCTTCATGTGACCATGGCTATCTAATACCATTGCCACGGAACCTGTACCTAAGGCAAGACAAACAGCAGCTTTGCCATTATTGGCACCAAATAATGAAGTCACCGCATCTGTTGTTATCACTAACTGCTTTTCATCAAGTTTAAAATGTTGTTGTATGGATTGGATAAATTTTTGCCTAAGTTTATCGTTGCCAGCACCTGCTAACCCCATGGCTATATTCACATGTTTTGCTTGACTAGTAACAGAGTGCAATAACTCAGCCACTAAGTTTTTAACAGTAAACAATGCTTGCTCAAAGTTTTGACTTAAAGAGCCGCTCCCTGCTGTTCGCTCAATTAATATACTCTGCTCGCTAGACGCTATCGATATTAACCGAGCGATCGTTTTCGTTGCGCCACCATCAATACCAATGTGATAGTTGATCATGCGTTTACGCCCTTTTCTATATTAACGTCATAAGCTGTTTGTTTTTTGCCTAAACAACAAACTACAAAGGCGCAAAAAGTACCAATACATAACTGCCAAGTGAAACCTATATTAATCTCTCCAAGCGAAGGGCTAATAGATTTAAGCACGTAAGGCTGCATGCTAAAAGTGACCAAAACACCCACGATTAAAGATGCCAATACCGACTGTTTATTGCCACGGTTAGTGAATAAGGCGGTAAAATAGACCCCTAATAAACCGCTATAAGAAAACACCATGACACTTAAGGCAAACGCCAACAAAGGCATTTGTGTATATCGTTGCCAGTAAAAACACAATATGGCCATAACCGCTAAAAATAACGCACTCAGCATCATGCCGTACTGCCCAGCCTTAACAAAATGCTTATCATCATAGTGCTTGTTTAGTTTTGTAACAAAAGGACGATAAATATCTTGCACCATAACACTAGACATAGAGTTAAGCCCTGAGTTTAATGTTGATAAAGCAGCAGCAATGACACCAACGGTTACTAACCCTCGTACTCCGGAAGGGATTTCATTTAAAATGTAATACATAAAAATAGTAATTTTTTCACCATCAAAGTTTTGCACCACTTGGCTAGTTGTTGATATTTGCATCAAATCAGCACGTTGATAAAAAACATACAATAAAAGACCAATAAATATAAACAAAGCCATCACGGGGATCACCAATACCACAGACCAAATCATCGCTTTCGCCCCTTCCTTGGAGTTTTTACAGGTAAGTATTCTCTGGGTCATGTCTTGATCTAGGCCAAAAGCGGCAATATTTAATAATACAAAACCCGTAATTGAGGACCAAAAAGAAAATACCCCAGCAGAAGTAAAATCTAGATTAAAATCAAACACCGTTAGTTTAGATATACTGCCATTATTTGGGTTTTCTAGCGCATGTATTATTTGCGACCAGTCTGCAGGTATGGCCTGCAAGAGAAAATAAACAACGCTAAGTGCCGCGCCAATATATACAACGCATTGTATTGCATCACTGTAGATAACTGAACGAATACCGCCGATCACAGAATAGGCTAGCCCAAGAACCGTTAAAATAACGACAGCTGAAATAACACTTTGCGCGGCAATATCGCCAAATAAGATCATAGCAACAGCAATAGCCGCCAAATAAAGTCTTGCGCCACTCGCAAAAACCCGGCCGAATAAATACATTATACCGGCTTGTTTTTTAGCACTTTCACCGAACCTTATTTCTAAAAATTCGTAAACCGTAGATACTTTATGTTGATAGAACTTGGGAATTAAAAAGACGGCAACAAATATAGCACCAATTAATGCACCAAGGTTACTGGCAAGATAGGTCATATTGCCTTGATAGCCCTGATCAGGGCCACCTAAAAATGTTGCGGCCGACTGAGAGGTCGCTAATACAGATATAGCAACAACCCAAATAGACATAGTATTACCGCCGAGGAAATACTCCTGGGTATTAGCAGACTTCTCTCGACTAAAATACCAACCGACAAAAGCTAGCACCGAAAAATACAGTCCAAAAACACTCCAGTCCAACCATGTATATTGTGCATTCATAATGATAAACCTGATTTAATAGCATTGTTAATTTCAGTTGATTTACATATTACTTCATGAGGTTTTTATCGATACCCTCAATAGGGTTACAGCCAACAAATAAAGATATAACTGCAGTTTACCTTAACAGCCAAACTACTTAGAAAGAATGGCTATGTTATTACATGACACACCTACTTGAGGGGCGAATAAATATATAACTAGCTTAAAATGGTGTCATAACCGCGGTTCAGTATCACCAATGATTAAAACTTTTACCGTAAGTATATATATTTTACTCAGGAGAGACACATGAGCAAAGACCTTGTAATTAAGTGTCTGTTATTATTGACAGGCATAGCTAGTTTGAACGTAAAGGCGTTAACGATAGAGCAGCAAGTTGCTCAAAAGATAATGATAGATCTTCGTTATTTTTGCAATAAGCAAACCAATCAAGATCAGCCTTGTAAAAAGCCCTTGCTAATTTTACCGGATGAGCTAAAAGCGATGATCTCAGCCACCAATTTGGGCGGTATCATTCTATTTTCTGAAAATTTGCAAAATATAGAGCAAATTACAACACTGACCCATGATTTACAGTCAGCAGCGAAACAGTCTCGAGTCAAATCACCGCTACTTATATCAATAGATCAAGAAGGTGGTCGTGTCGTAAGGTTACCACGAAATCTGGCTACCTCTTTTACTGGCAATATGTCTATTGGTGCAACATATGTTACCCATGGTGATACGTTTGCCACGCAGTCAGCAACAGTGATAGCCAAGGAGTTAACAGCCTTAGGTATTAACGTGAACCACGCTCCTGATATTGACGTTAATATTAACCCTGACAATCCCGTTATTAATGTGCGCTCTTTTGGTGAAGATCCAAACAAAGTCGCACACCTAGGCGCAGCACAGGTACGCGCATTTCAACAACACAACTTAGTGGCGACGCTAAAGCACTTCCCTGGTCATGGTGATACCAATGTAGACAGTCATACCGGCCTGCCACTGGTAAATCATGATTTAAACACAATATATAATAAAGACTTACTGCCTTTTAAACAAATTTTAGCGCAAACATCTCCGGGCATGATCATGACTGCTCACATTCAATATCCTGCATTGGATAAAACAACATTCACCGCCAAAAATGGCGATATAATGATTAAACCTGCCACCATGTCGCATAAAATACTGACAACCTTACTTAGAGATGAGATGCATTATCAAGGTGTGGTGATAACAGATGCCTTAAATATGGCAGGGATCAGTGATTTTTTTACACCGACACAAGCTGTAATCAATACCTTCAAAGCAGGTGCTGATATTGCGCTCATGCCTATTCAAATCAGGAGCTCCGATGATGTCGTTAAATTAGAGCAACTTATTAAAGACGTTGCTAATGCAGTTAAATCAGGGGAGATTGATTACCTTGCATTCTCACAATCAGTAACAAGAATTGCAACGCTAAAAACTAACTTCAGTTTATCTGATGCATTTAATACTAAGCTTGAAACTTTACAGGTTAAAGCCAAAGAAACTTTAGCAAACCCTGTACATTTAAAAATAGAAAAAAAATTAGCACAAAGTGCCATTACCTTAATAAAAAACCGCTCCGCTACTTTACCGATAACAGCAGACAAAAATAAAAAAATCCACTTGATAATGCCCGACCAAAACAAATGTGTAGCGTTTAGCTATTTTCTAAGCAATCAAGGGGAAAACAATATTACCGTTACTTGCACTAGCTTAATTGGACTAAACGAAAAACGAGCAAAGGCTAATATATTAAATGCTGATATCATTATTTCAGCAAATATTTCCCCTAAACAGAGTGTTGTTGAAATTGGCGGCATGGATGATATCGAACAAGTAATGATTCACCAAAACTCAGCCTTAGCGAGTAACCAATTAGAAAAATTTATGATACTTGCCAAGACAGCCAACAAACCAAGTATATTTATCAGCTTACGTGCACCCTATGATGTAGCACGTTTTGGCGTTTATGCTGACGCTGTCTTAGCAAGTTACGCATACAACGTCAATATTTCTGATGATGGTAAAACTATCACCAGTGCTGCATTTTCTGCATTAGCTCATGCTCTTTTGGGAAAACACGATATCACCGGTCAGTTACCTGTAACTATTCTGCAACCATCTGAATGAGTAAACTAGTGTGTTTAAATATATTCAAAAACATAATTTAACTATCCTTGGAAAAATTACTAAGCACCGACTTTTAGCCTTAGATGTTTTGCGCGGTATCACTATCATGGCAATGATACTGGTCAATAACCCTGGAAATTGGTCAACTATGTATGGTCCATTAAAGCATGCACAATGGCATGGTTGGACAGTTACCGATCTTATCTTTCCTTTTTTTATTTTTATCGTCGGGGCATCCATTAGTTTTTCAATCACAATACAAAAGAAAAAAGGCTTAACTAACAAAGAAATCCTATTTTCTGCCGCGAAAAGAGCAGTAAAACTGATTTTATTAGGCTGGTTTCTGACACTCTTTTATTATCAATTTGGCAATAGTAATTTTAATTGGTTTAATGACAAACTATTTTCCATGAGAATTATGGGTGTTTTACAACGTATAGGTTTAGTCTATTTAATTTGTACAATCTTATTTATCTATTTCAAGCCCAGAAGCCTACTCATATTAAGCTTAACCATATTGGCTTTGCACTCTTTTGCAATGCTAGCTATTCCCTATGTTGATATACAAAACAATATTACTTATCAAGGATTATGGTTAAAAGGCAATAACTTTAGTGCTTGGTTAGATCACTTGGTACTTACACCTCAACATGTTTATTCGCAAACAGTACCTTTTAGTTACGACCCTGAAGGACTATTTTCTACCTTGCCTGCTATTGCAACTTGCATTTCAGGAGTACTAGTTGGTCAATACTTAAAGAGTCATACCGTCAATTTGCTTAAACAGATTTATACCTTACTTTTAATAGGTGTTATTTTATATCTGCTGGGCTTGTTATTGTCTGGGTATATTCCTATTAACAAAGCACTGTGGACAACAAGTTATGTGCTAATTTCTTCTGGCATTGCCATAGTTACCTTAGCAATTTGTTTATACCTAATAGATATTAAACATTATAAAAACTGGACTACACCTTTCATTGTATTTGGTGCAAACTCCATCGCTTTTTTTATGTTTGCTGGGATATTAGGTAGAATATTAATCATGTGGCCAGTAAATAATAGTCATTTGAAGCACTGGATAAATGAAACACTATTTACGCCTTATTTCGAGCCGATAAATGCTTCATTAATGTTTTCCTTTGCCTTTTTATTAATCTCTTATGCGGTAATGTTTACCATGTATCGTAAAAACATTTTCTGGAAAGTGTAATTCAAGCAACAGTTCAAACAAGTGTTCAAGTAACAATCTCCCCTTTGAACTATCGGTTATGCCGATAGTTCATAACTTCATTTATCAAGAAGATCCTCTTATTCTTTGCCTATATCACCGATGAGCAAAAATTAAGATTTATCTATGCAACAAGAATCACCCATTACCGTTAGAAAACATATTCGTAAAGGTAAATTAAAGCAATCGACGTCAGGTCTCGCTCCCGGCTATGTGCAGTGTAACCTTGTTATTTTGCCGAAAAAATATGCTGATGACTTTTCGAAATTTTGTCAACTAAATCCTAAATCCTGCCCTTTAATTGCCACGAGTGAAAATGCTGGGGACTTTGCCATTGAAAAGCTAGGCTTTGATTTAGATTTGCGCACCGATATCCCCTTATATCGTATCTACGAACATGGTGAGTTAATAATGGAAACAAGAAATATTCTAGATATTTGGCAAGATGATTTTGTTGCTTTTCTCTTAGGTTGTTCATTCTCATTTGAAGAAGCTTTATTAGCCGAAGGCATAGAGATTAGAAATATTTCTGAAGGCAAAAATGTGCCTATGTATAAAACAAATATTAACAATGTCCCTGTGAACCAGTTCAGCGGAAATATGGTGGTCAGCATGAGGCCGATGAAACCTGAAGATGCGATTAAAACAGTAGGCATCTGTAGCCAATTTCCAAAAGTACATGGAGCTCCCATTCATATTGGAGACCCTAACTTTTTGGGTATTTCAAATATCGAAAAACCAGATTTTGGTGACGCGGTTACCATTAAAGAAGGTGAAGTGCTTGTTTTTTGGGCATGTGGCGTTACTCCGCAATTAGCGATTAAGAATGCTAAACCTAGCATCTGTGTAACACATAGTCCCGGTTATATGCTGGTGACAGATATCAAGAATAGCCAATTACGTGTTGCTGGAGCGAGAAAATGAAATTGAATTGTGACCTAGGTGAAAGCTTTGGTATCTGGCAACTAGGCCAAGATGACAAGTTAATGCCACATATTGATATGGCCAATATAGCGTGCGGTTTTCATGCCGGCGATCCTGACGTTATCAACAAAACGTTATTATTGGCAAAAAAATACCAAACTGAGGTAGGGGCTCATCCAAGTTATCCAGACAAGGTGGGTTTTGGTCGCCGTTCAATAAAATGCTCCAGCAGTGAAATAATAACGTTAATGCATTATCAGATTGCTGCACTTGATGGCATGGCTAAAGTCCACGACATCGACATAAGCTATGTAAAACCCCATGGGGCTTTGTATAACGATATGATGAGTAATGATGTGGTCATGGAGTCCGTTTTCCAAGCAATAAGTCAATATCACCGTCCTTTAAAACTGATGTTATTAGCAACAGGTGATGTTGAACAGCATAAAATAAAAGCACAAAACTATGGCATTGAGTTAATTTTTGAAGCGTTCGCCGATCGCCGATATACCGAGCAAGGCACTTTATTATCCCGTCAACATCCACAAGCAATGTTAACTAAACAAGAAACAATTGGGCAAGTAGCGCGTTTAATAAACCAAGGCAGCATTCTTTGTCAATCGGGTAAAGCAATAAGACTACATGCCGATTGTGTCTGTGTACACGGAGATAATGACCAAGCAATTGATATCATAAAAGAGTTGAAATCATTATGCCTCAACTAGCCCTGCCATCAAGAAAAGAAGCAAGAATAGAAGTGGCTGGCGAAGATGCATTAATTATCTATTTAGACGATTTTATTGATAATAATATCAGTAAGGAAATATCCCAGCTCGAAAATAGACTTGCTGAAGAGTTAAGTGATTGTTTAGTTGACCTGATCCCATCATACGTTTCTCTTTTGGTCATTTTTGATCCTCTGGTAAGTGATTATTATGCCGTTAAACAAAGCATTATAAAACACTTAACCTTCGACTTTACTGAAGCGATAACTAACAACAATATTATTGAATTACCTGTTTATTATTCACCAAAGAGCGGCCCAGATCTAAAGAATATCGCCAAAACATCGAAGCTTAGCGTTGATGAAGTTATTAAAATACATCAAGAAAAAACCTATCAAGTATTTGCCATTGGCTTTGCTCCCGGCTTTGCATTTTTAGGAGAAGTAGATGCGAGAATTGCCACGCCTAGGTTAGCAACTCCCAGAGCAAAAGTACCAAAAGGCTCGGTAGCCATAGCTGATCAACAAACGGCCATTTACCCTGAGCAATCTCCAGGAGGCTGGAATCTAATAGGATTATGTCCGCTACCTTTATTTGAACCTAACGTTAAACCACATATACCTTATCAGGTTGGCGATAGTGTGAAATTCACTGCGATTTCTAAAGCCCGCTTCCTAACACTAGGAGGTCAATTATGAACAATAATTCAAACGTTTACTTTAAAGTAATCAATGCTGGAATTTTATGCACCTTTCAAGACTTAGGTCGATTTCAGCAAGGTAGTTTAGGACTCACTACAGGTGGACCTGCCGATAAAGCGGCTTACCTTTGGGCAAATAGATTATTAAACAACCCAGCTAACTCTCCTGTATTAGAACTTAGCTTCGGTGGTTTAACGTTAGTTGCCAATACTTTCACCACTATAGCTATTACAGGAGCTAAAGCCCTCTTAACCATCAATGGTCAACCAAAAGAAAACTGGCAGAGTCACCATATTAAGCCGGATGATGAAATTAATATTGGCTTCGCTTCACAAGGTTGTCGAATTTATCTTGCCGTAGCTGATGGTTTTTTAGTAAAACAGCAATTTGGCAGCGCTTCTACTGTTGTCAGAGAAAAAGTAGGTGGTTCCAATGGCCTTGCAATTTCAGCAGGGCAATTACTTGCTATTACTAAAACAGAAAAAAAACCTCTTTATCGTTTAGCAAAAAAAGATGTGCCCGATTATAACAATTCACTGACATTAAAAATGATTACCGGTTACCAGCATTCGTTATTTGACCGTTATGAAATAGCGAAGTTCTTTGCCAATGAGTATCAAATCAGTAGCCAATGTGATCGCATGGGTTATCGATTAACTGGAACCAGCATCCAATCTAAGATCTCAAAAATGTTTTCTGAAGGCATTTGCCAAGGCGCTGTTCAAATTCCCCCAGATGGGCAGCCCATTGTCTTATCAAATGACCGGCAAACCATTGGTGGCTATCCCAAAATCGGGTCAGTTCTGTCTCGAGATTTAGATTATCTAATGCAATGTAGTCAAGGCAATAAGGTCAACTTTGAGCCCATCTCAATTCATTGTGCCCACAATATTTTGCATTTAGCTAAAGCAAAATACCAGCGAACACAATTATTAAAGGTAGCAATGTAAATGACTAGTAATGAATCACTGTTAACAATAAGCAAACAAATTGAGTCTTTACTGGTTCAACAAAACTTACGTGGCATGAAAGACGTAAAACCGGCTTTGCGTCCAGGGTATTATCTAAGAGCGGCAAAGCAGTTAATGCACAGCAAGGGTAATATAATTATAAGTACAGGCTTCCCTGTGGCCGGTACCTTTGAAACCGATGGTCCAGTGGGGGCAATTGCGCTTTACAATGTACTTGAGTCTCTTGGGAAAAGTCCGGTTATCGTTTGCGGCGATCCGCTTTTTACCTCGTTAAAAATTGATTATCACTGTTACCCCATCCCGTTAAATGACATAAGCAATGCTAAAGCTTATGCACAAAGGGCCTTAGATAAATTGCAGCCCGATGTCATCGTTTCCATAGAAAGACCAGGATTAAGTGAACAAAATCGCTACTTTAATATGCGTGGTGAAGACATCTCGGCAAAGTGTGCAAGTTTTGACTTTTTTATGCAACTTGCAACGTGTCCCACCATTGCTATTGGTGATGGCGGCAATGAAATTGGCATGGGCAATGTAGCAGAGGCTATATCTCAGTTAGATATAGTACCTTCGACAACAACATGTGATGAATTATTGATTGCCGATGTTTCAAATTGGGCATCATATGGCCTTATTTCGTTCTTATCTTTGTGGCATAAGCGAAATTTCTTAAGTGAGATTAAGCCAAAAAATATTTTAACCTACCTGTCAAGTTTAGGCAGTGTCGACGGTGTTACCCGTCAAAATGAGCTGACAGAAGACAGCTTATGCTTTACCTATGGGGAACAACTTATCTCGCAATTAGAATCAATTTGCGGATTTGAGAAGAGATGAATATGAGTACAGTATTTTTAAACAATGCCTTTTTACCCCCTAAGCAGGCCCTTATTTCTCCGATGGATAGAGGTTTTTTATTTGGCGAAGGTATTTATGAAGTGATACCAAGTTATCAAGGAACATTTATCGGTTTACAGCTTCACTTAAATCGGTTATTTAACGGTTTAAAAGCCCTTGATATACAAAACCCTTACAGTCGTGATAAGTGGCTGTCTCTATGCCAACAACTCGTTGAACAAAATGACGGTGACAACCTTGCTGTCTATATTCAAGTAACTCGGGGTAGTTCAACTATTCGACATCATGGTTATAATAATGATTTAACAGCAACAATTTATGCTTTTACGTTTTCAATTCCCACAGCGCCTTTAGCTGATAAAAGACAAACAAATGCCTATACCGTTTCAACACATCAAGATTTACGGTGGCAACGTTGTAATATAAAATCAACATCATTGTTGGGCAACGTAATGCACTTTCAACATGGTATTGATGAAGGTAACAAAGAAACCATACTATTTAACAGCAACCAAGAATTAACAGAAGCGAGCTCAAGTAATGTTTTCATTGTTAAAGATAGAACCATCATCACGCCACCATTAGATCATCAAATACTACCTGGGGTTACTCGTTATATTTTGTTAGAAATACTAAACAAATATAGTCAATATAAAGTAGAAGAAAGGAAAGTTAGTCATCAAGAAGTAATCAGAGCCGATGAAGTATGGTTAACTAGCTCGACAAAAGAAGTGGCACCTGTGATAGCGATTGAAAATAAGCCGGTAGCTTTAGGTGAGATTGGTGATGTATGGCTTACTGCGCAATCACTTTTCTCTCAATATAAATACTTATATTTATAGCGTCATTTGCCACTAAAAATTTTACATATCAAGGAACACAGAATGAAAAAAATATTTTTTATACTTTTTGTAACACTGTCAGCAAGCTGCTTAGCAAAGCAAAATGCAATTGAAGACAAAATAATGATTAAAGCTTATAGCTGGGAGAATAAAGGCTATCGTGTTGGTAAAGCAGAGCAATGTATGAATTGGACCAGAGAAGTGCTTGTTGCAGCTTGCGGAACTAAATTTCAAGAGCTACAAACAATGCAACCTTGGGATCAACAATTTTTAGGAAAAGGTGATGAACTACTTCCAGAACATGCAGATTCTCTAGCAAGCACCGAATTTGGTAAAAAAATCAATTTAGTCGAAGAAACCAAAGCAGGTGACCTGATTTTTCTTAAAAACACCTATGGCAACTGGCAACCAGGGGTTATTACTCATGTTGGTATAGCGACGGGTAACGGTAAATATATTCATCGCATGACATCAAATAAAGGCATTGTTAAAGAACAAAAAATCCCTCTTGAAGAGTTTTCCGGTGCTATTCGGTTAGACAGTAAGTTGTGTAAATAATAAAAAGGGGTACATTTTAAGTATATTAGCAATCGAACTCTATATGAATTCAGGGATTGATTGCACTATACTTTATCGATAGAGGAAACTAATTCTATTCAAATGAGTTCAGGTACTGATATGAGTATGGTTAAGCTGACTATATTATTAGCACTAAATTGTTTTTTTTCAGGAAATTTACTAGCTGAAGACAAAATCATAATTATCGGTGTTGCAGAGTTTCCGCCTTATATTATCGAGGAAGGTTATAAACTTAAAAACAATACAATAGGTTACGGAATAGATTTAGACATCCTAATTGAAGCGATCAAAAGAGCTAACTATCAGTACAATGTCCAATTCTATCCGTTTGCAAGAATATCACCTTCACTTGCTAACAATATCATTGATGTCACACCATCAATGTTTATCAGCACTGATATGCCCGCCAATAAATATATTTTATATGATAGCGGTGGCAGCACATCTATTTACCAATTAGCGAATAAAAAAAACGTTATTGCTAATGTAGCTGATCTTAAAGGTAAAACTATTGGTATTGTTCGTGGTGATTACTACGGAGAGCGATTTAAAGAGGTAGTTAACGAACTTAATCTAACATTAACCACAGCAAACAACGATAAGATGAATTTTCAGATGCTATTACATCAAAGGATGGATTTATTAGCAATTAATTCGGTTGTCGGTCAGTTTTTGATAAAACAAATGAGCATAGCGACTCTAGTATCAGAATCTCCATTAAAATTAAATTATAGCTACCAAGGAGAGCATGCTGGCATACACTTTCTGTTTAACCTGACTATCGAACAGCATGTAATTGAAGATATAAGAAAAGCAGTGAAATCTATTCATGAAGATGGTTTTATTGACCAACTCAAAGCTAACTACGAGCTAGGTAATTAATCTCCCCCTAACATGAGCGATTTAATGAATTATCGAGTCTGTAGTAGCCTAGTGCTAGTGCCCAATAAATTATGTGTATTTACTTGAGCCTGTTGATAACCGTTTAGGTGTTACAGATAAATCCCGGTATAACTGGGTAGCCAAAGTGAAAAAGTCGCTAAGTAAAAATGATGAGTTTGAAGAAATAGAACGGTTAAAACAAGAGCTGAAACGAGTTACTGAAGAGCGTGACATATTATTCACAGTAAACCCCTCACCTTCCTCATTAGTTCACTCCTTTAGGGATGATTTGAAATCATGAGGCATCGTTGTTTCATTAATACAATCAACCAACACAAAAATAGCTAATGAAATAGTCAAATTTCGTTTAGTTGCAACAGGGCGAACTTTAGTATGTGATGATATGTTAATGTCAAAGGGGATCCCCTGTTTTTAAGTCTTTCGAAAAACAGATACGGGTAAAATAGGTGCAATTGGTGACGCGAAATAAGTACATTGTCTCAGGCAATCCTGCTGGACTAATTTGAGAACCTTTAGACATAAAAAAAGCCGTTGAATATCAACGGCTTTTTTTATTTTTAATGTGGCGGTGAGATAGAGATTTGAACTCTAGAAGGGCTACAAACCCTTGCCGGTTTTCAAGACCGGTGCTTTCGACCACTCAGCCATCTCACCTGAAGTTAACAAGTAGCGAGTAAAACAATGCTTGCTTGAGAACGAGGCGAATATTAAAGTGTCCCTTCTTACTTGTAAAGGCTTAATTAGTAATTAGTAAATCGTTTGCTAAAAAAATAGCCAGTTTGACTCCTATTCAGGCAAAAGGAATGAAAATGCCCAATAAAAATGAAGAAATATGCCGTTGTCCTTGGTTAGATACTTCAAAAGCAGATTATGTAGAATACCATGACAAAGAATGGGGTGTGCCAGTACATGACGACAAGACTATGTTTGAATTTCTCGTATTAGAATCCGCTCAAGCTGGGTTGAGTTGGTATACCATACTTAAAAAACGTGAAGGATATCGCAAATTATTTGCGAACTTTGAAGTGACCGAAGTTGCTAAGTTTACCAGTGATGATGTAGAAAGATTACTGTTAGATGCTTCTATTGTTCGTAATAGACTTAAAATAGAAGCCGCGATTAACAACGCGAAACGATTTATTGAAATACAAAATGAATTCGGTAGCTTCTGTCATTTCATATGGGCTTATGTAAACAATGCAACCATAGTTAACAGTATCGACACCATTGAAGATTACGTGGCCACCTCCCCTATTAGTGATGCGTTAGCGAAAGATTTAAAAAAACGTGGCTTTAAATTTTTGGGGTCAACCACCTTATATTCACACTTACAAGCAACCGGTTTAATAAACGATCATTTAAACGCTTGCTATAAAAAACAGCAAACCTAATTATGTACGCATAACAAACCAAGGTTAGTTTGTAGCCAATTGATTATGCGCGGTAAGATTATTTACATAAAGAAACAAATAATAGAGCAATATCAATAGCGGCATGCTAGCAATTTCAAAAAACGCATGTCATAATATGTCATAAGTGCGCAACTTAAGTTTAATAAAAAACTTGAACTTTGTAGAAATGCCCTTATCTTAGTTAATATAAGAACTAAAGTAATTAGAATTAAACCTTAAAGGAAGTTTTATGCAATCTAATATGAGTTTTCAAACAGCGAGCCAAAGCTCTGCTATAGAAATAAATAAAGTATTGAAAAATACTTACATGTTATTATCGATGACCTTAGCATTCAGTGCCGTTACTGCTGCTGTATCAATGGCAATGAACTTGTCACATATGACCGCGATTGTAATGATGTTAGTTGCTTTTGGTTTAATGTTTGTAGTGAATAAAAAAGCCGAGTCAGCAAGTGGCATTTTCTGGATATTTGGCTTTACCGGCTTAATGGGGGCCTCTCTTGGGCCAATGTTAAACGTATATGCTGCAATGCCTGGTGGGCCAGCAATGATAATGCAAGCACTTGGCGGTACTGCATTAATCTTTTTCGCTTTATCTGGTTATGCGCTAACAACCAAAAAAGACTTCTCTTTTATGGGTGGTTTTTTAATGACTGGCCTAATAGTAGTTTTAGTAGCAAGCTTAGCAAATATATTCTTCCAAATTCCTGCACTTTCATTGGCAATAAGCGCTGCAGTTATTATGGTAATGTCTGGCTTGATCTTGTTTGATACAAGTCGCATTATTAACGGCGGAGAGCGTAACTACATCAGAGCAACCATCTCTTTATACTTGAATATTTATAACATCTTCGTTCACTTACTACATTTGTTGGGTGTGTTCGGTGGAGATGATTAATTGTTATAACTTTACGTTTATAACTTTATATTTATAACTATCTATTTATAATAAAAGCCTCGCAATTGCGGGGCTTTTTAATATTTATAACACTGACAATTCAATTGCTACTGTCAGTATGTTATTTAACGTAACCATGATTACTTTGCCAAGAGATTAAAGATAGTGAACAAACTTGTTGTGGTTATCACCACACCTCCTTTCAGTAACTTAAGCGTTACTGCGATAAACTACATAGAAACAGCACTTAAATTAGGTGTTGAGCTTGTTGGCGTGTTTTTTTATCAAGATGGTGTTTTGCATGCCAATGCTAATGCTTATATTGCTAGTGATGAATTTCAAGCCATTGAACAATGGCAGAAATTGAAGCAAAAATATGATTTAGCGTTACACCTTTGCATAACGGCTGCTGAAAAGCGCGGTATGACAGCAGAAAGTAAGAATAGTATTGACGAATTATTTATTGTCTCTGGTTTGGGAGAGCTAGTTGAACTAACAAGCAAAACTGAGCGTATGGTGCAATTCTAATGGCAGAAACAATTGAAAACTCTTTAGCAATTATTAACTCAAAAGCCCCCTACTCTAATACTGCAGGTAAAGATGCCTTAGATATTGCCTTGATATTTGGTTCTTTTGAACAAGCAATATCATTATTTTTCCAAGGTGATGGTGTGTGGCAGCTAATACCCGCGCAAGATGGGGCAAGTATCTTTGTGAACGATTATTTGAAAACGTTTGCTGCGTTTGAGTTTTACGATATTGAAGGTGTCTATGTATGCCAAAAATCGCTACAAGACAGGAACTTAAATGAAGATTTTCATATTAAAGGTGTACAACTACTCAAACAAACAGACTTTGCTAAGAAATTAGCAGAGCATCCCCATATTTTAAGATTTTAATAAAAGAGTTGTTATGACAACGTTACATATAATTAGACAAAGTGCCTATACAACTACTGACTTTGAACAATGTATACAATCACTTTGCATGAACGATATCATTGTTTTTATTGATGATGGTTGCTACAACTTACAACATAATTTAATCAGCACCATAGATAATAGCAAAAAAATTCAGCTCAATGTAATGAAGAAACACGCACTTGCGCGGGGGATCATTATCGATGAATCAATTATCAATCCAATTGAAATGACTGCACTTGTTGCACTTACCTTTAGTAATGACAGAGTAATCACATGGCAGTAAATTTTAATGGCAAGGTGATAGCAACCGATGAGCAAGGCTATTTACTAGATTTCAAGTTATGGCATGAAGACTTGGCCCTTTTGATGGCTGAAAGTGATGCCTTTGAGCTAACGTCTGCCCATTGGGAAGTAATACATTTTGTTCGAAAATTTTACCTAACTTACAATACATCTCCCGCTATTCGCGCACTCACTAAAGCAATGAAGACTGATTTTGGTGAAGAAAAAGCGAATAGTCGCTATTTGTTTCGTCTGTTTCCTGATGGGCCAGCTAAACAAGCAACTAAATATGCTGGTTTACCCAAACCTAAACGCTGTTTATAATAAAGGCATTTATCTGTAAAGATAAATGCCTTTATTGCACGAAAATTAGCAGCTACAGATTAATGCGCGGGTAAAGTTGGTACTGTAATTCCAGCCATTTCAAGCATCACGCGAACCACTTGGCAACTGTAACCAAATTCATTGTCATACCATACGTATAAAACAGCACGATCACCATCAACAATGGTTGCTTGTGAATCTACAACACCAGCATAACGAGAGCCAACTAAGTCAGTTGAAACAATTTCATTTGAAGCGGTGTAATCAACTTGGTTTTGTAAATCTGACTTTAATGAAATATTTCGTAAGTAATCATTAAGAGCATCTTTATCTGTCGCTTTTTTCAAGTTTAGATTCATGATAGCCATTGATACATTAGGTGTTGGCACACGAATAGCATTGCCCGTTAATAAGCCTTTTAGCTCAGGAAGTGCTTTGGCAACAGCTTTTGCTGCACCAGTAGTACTGATAACCATATTCAATGGTGCACTACGACCACGACGTGGTGCTTTATGATAATTATCAATTAGGTTTTGATCATTTGTATATGAATGAATGGTTTCTACATGACCATTACGAATACCAAACTCATCATTTAACGCTTTTAGTACCGGCGTAATAGCATTGGTAGTACAACTTGCAGCAGAGACTATTTTATCTTCTGCTAAGATCATATCTTGGTTAACACCATAGACGATGTTTTTAATATCACCTTTGGCAGGCGCTGTTAATAAAACTTTTGCCACACCTTCAGACTGTAAATGTTGTCCTAAACCCTCTTCATCTGTCCAAATACCCGTATTATCTACAACTAATGCATTGTTAATACCGTACTCACTGTAATTAATTTCTGAAGGTGATTTAGCGTAAATTACTTTAATAAAAGCACCATTAGCTTTTATTACATTATTTTCTTTATCAATAGTGATGCTACCATTAAAAGCACCATGCACTGAATCACGTCTCAACAAGCTAGCACGTTTTTCTAGATCTTCACCGCCTTTGCTTGGGCGTAAAACAATGGCTCTAAGGTTTAATTTAGCATTAGGACCCGTTTGTTCTATTAACAGACGCGCTAGTAAACGACCAATACGACCAAAACCATACAGAACAACATCTTGACTTTGGGGGCCATCAATTGAAGAGATGACAGGTGTTAGCTCTTTTTCTAAGTATTGTTCAATTGACAAATCGTTAGATTGCCCCTTAAATAAATAACGATAAGCTAGCTTACCAATATCGATACGCGCAGAAGCTAATGTCATTTTACTTAAAGCTTCTACAAAAGGAAAACTTTCGCGTAAACGTAACTTGCTCTCTTCATGTAAAGCAACTGACTTATGTGCTTTGATAATATCGATAGGAGAAGCATTCAATAATGGGCGGCCATATACAGATATTTCGATCCCTTTATTTCTAAATAGCTGACCAATAATAGGTTGCATATTTTCTGCGAAAGTTTGGCGTTCTTGCCAACTTGCTTGATATTGTTCCTCAAGATGAGACGTCATTAGTTAAACCTTATATTTCAATCAATTGAATGAGCGTTTTCAATAATCATAATAGTCTAGCTTTATGTAAAATGAAACCAGACTATGGTGGAAGATATTTGCGCGCATATTGTAATACAAGCTGTACTATTTCTCCATAGGTTACAAACATCATTATCGAAAACTATTTATAAATAGATTTAAAGATAAAGAATATGGGTAATTACCTAGGTAATAAGTGTCATGTGCTCATATAAGGATAAAAAGAAATTATAAACGTGGACAGTTATGGTGTTAGGCGTTGTCTGTATGTTGAAAGCTTAAACTAAGTGAGTTAACGCAATAGCGTTTCCCCGTAGGTTTAGGACCATCTTCGAAAACATGACCTAAATGAGATTGGCAATGCTGACACTGAATTTCAATACGTTGCATACTATGGTTATTATCTTCAACGTAAGAAACTGTTGACTCTATTGCTGCAAAAAAGCTTGGCCAACCACACCCTGAGTCAAATTTGCAGCTACTCAAAAACAAAGGTTTATCACAACAGGCACACAGGTATGTGCCTGTTTTCCAATGATCATTATAAATGCCAGTAAAGGGCCTTTCGGTTGCAGCTAAGCGGCAAACGTTGAAAGCCTCTGGTGATAGTTTCATTTTATATTGATCATTGTTCATATAATAGCTCTTATTCTATGACTATGGTTTCTCTTTGTGAGGTTGACCATTGAACATGGTATTTCTTGCCGTCAGCTTTATCAATACGTTCAAAGGTATGGGCACCAAAAAAATCACGTTGTCCTTGTAATAAATTGGCTGGCAGCGTTTCACTTCGTAATGAATCATAATACGACAATGCTGATGAAAGCGCACCATTGGGTATACCAAACATAGTAGCGCCACATACCGCTTTTCGCCAATTTAATTGACGTTCACTTAATTGCTCAGCAAAGAAGTTATCGAGTAATAAATTATCCAAATTTTCATTTCGGTCAAATGCTTGAGTAATTGACTGCAAAAATGTTGCTCTAATAATACAACCCGCACGCCAAATTTTAGCAATACTTGCAAAATTTAGTGACCAACCATGTTCTTTTGCAGCTAGTTTCATCAATTGAAAACCTTGCGCATATGCACACATTTTGGCGCAGTATATGGCATCATGTAGTTGCGTAATATACTCTTGCTTTTCTTCACTTGATAATTCTGCTAAAACGGGGCCATATAAAGTGGTCGAGGCTTGGATACGGAGTTCTTTAAAAGATGAGATAGAGCGAGCATATACCGCTTGCGCAATGGTAGGGGCTGGACAACCAACTTCTAAGCTACTCATCGCAGTCCATAAACCTGTCCCCTTCTGACCCGCTTTATCTAATATTAGATCGACTAATGTCGTGCCAGTATCAACTGATTTGTGTCTTAATACCTCAACACTTATCTCCATCAAATAACTATCAAGTACGCCATCATTCCACTTAGCGAATATATCGGCAATTTCATTAGCCGATAATCCTAAACCTGCATTGAGGATATGATAGGCCTCACAAATAATTTGCATATCAGCATATTCAATACCATTATGCACCATTTTAACATAATGACCTGCACCTGCTGGCCCTATATAGGCAGCACATGGCTCTCCTTCACTGATAATTTGACCGGGCTTACTGCGTTCAATTGGTTTACCTGTAGTCGAGTCAACTTTTGCAGATATTGCTTCCCAGATTGGCTTAATCCGAGTCCAAGCATAAGGAGAGCCACTAGGCATTAATGAAGGACCAAAACGTGCACCCACTTCCCCGCCTGAAACGGCTGAAGAAAACAAATGAAAATTACTTTTATATTTTTGCTCTCTTGCAACGGTATCAACCCACAAACTGTTGCCTGTATCGATCACAATATCGTCAGGTTGAACGCCTGCACCAATTAAATTTTCACATACTTGATCTACAGGGGCACCCGCAGGAACACTTAAAACGATTAAATGAGGTGCTTTTAGCTGAGATAGTAATTCTGTGTAAGATGAGCAACCAAAAACACGTGCATTGTCAGTAGTATTTTCTAATCTATCTTGTTCAATGACAGCTTGGATTTTTTCAGCACATAAATCAAAAGCCGCGATGTTATAACCATTATCGGCAAGGTTTAACACTAGGTTTTTACCCATAACACCAAGCCCAATAAAGCCGATGTCACATAAAACTTCATCTTGTGTCATAAAATATAATCCTAAAATTAATCGCTCTATATTGAGCGTCTTTTCTTGAACAATTACCAAGAATATAAGTTGAAACTTGGTAAGTCTAATTAATTGTAACTTTCGAACCGAAAGCTAAAACCTACGCATCGAAATTTTTCGCATTCTATCATGCAACTAAACCTAAAGCATGCAAATAGCGAAGAAAACCACAAAATGTGTATTAACTTATGAGTTACCTGCATTCATTTGGTAATCCTACGTAAAAAACAGGCCTAAAATCTACTTTATTTCGAGTTTAAGCCAAGTTTAACTTGAATTATTCCTAAAATGGTGTAATTTTACTACATAATAGTTTTATGTGTATATAAGGTTTCATCATGAAAATTAAAGTTGGTATTAACGGTTTTGGCCGAATTGGTCGTTTTGTATTTAGAGCAGCAGCAGCAAGAGATGATATAGAAGTTGTAGGTATCAATGATCTAATCGATATTGAATACATGGCTTACATGTTAAAGTACGATTCTACTCACGGTCGATTCAATGGTACCGTTGATGTTATTGATGGTGAATTAATTGTAAATGGCAAAACTGTGCGAGTAACAGCGGAACGTAATCCTGCTGATCTAAAATGGGATGCTATTGGAGTAGATGTTGTTGTTGAATCAACCGGTTTATTCTTAACTGATGATACTGCACGTAAACACATTGAAGCTGGTGCAAAGCAAGTTGTTCTTTCTGCTCCGTCAAAAGATGACACGCCAATGTTCGTATGTGGTGTTAACTTAGATAAGTACGATGGCCAAGATATCGTTTCAAATGCTTCATGTACTACTAACTGTCTAGCACCTATAGCTAAAGTGTTAAATGATAACTGGGGCATTAAAGACGGCTTAATGACTACTGTGCATGCAACTACAGCCACACAAAAAACGGTTGATAGCCCTTCTGCCAAAGATTGGCGTGGTGGCCGTGGAGCTGGTCAAAACATTATTCCTTCATCTACCGGTGCTGCAAAAGCGGTAGGTAAAGTTATTCCTGAATTAAACGGCAAACTTACGGGCATGGCATTTCGTGTTCCTACTCCTGATGTTTCAGTAGTAGATTTAACCGTTAACCTAGAAAAGCCAGCGAGTTATAGTGAGATTTGCCAAGCAATGAGTGCAGCTGCCGAAGGTGATTTACGCGGTATCTTAGATTATACCGAAGACGCAGTTGTATCGAACGACTTTATTGGCGAAACTTGTACTTCAGTTTTTGATGCAAAAGCAGGCATAGCGTTAACAGATACCTTTGTTAAAGTTGTTTCTTGGTATGACAATGAAATAGGTTATTCAAACAAAGTATTAGATTTAGCGGCGTATATTCATAATTACAATCAGTAAATAATGTAATTATCAGATCAAAAAAGGCTTAGTTGAAAAACTAGGCCTTTTTTATAAAATTATCTTATCGATTTATTAATTTGCTCTAGTACTAACTGCGGATCAGTTGCTTTAGTAATTGGGCGTCCGATCACCAAATAATCAACGCCAACATCTATCGCTTGCTCAGGAGTCATAATACGTTGTTGATCATCACTAGCAGAGCCTGCAGGTCTTATTCCAGGTGTGATCAATTTAAATTCTTTTCCCAGAGATAACTTTAATTGTTCTGCTTCCCAAGCTGAACAAACCACACCATCTAAACCACTTTGTTTAGTTAAATTTGCAAGAAAATCTACTTGCTCTGCCGGTGTCTTAGTAATGCCTAAACCATATAAATCAGTTTCTGACATGCTTGTTAATACCGTTACTGCAATTAATAATGGCGCATCATCGCCATACTGCGTTAACGCTTCTTTAGCTTTAATCATCATTTGGCTACCACCACTTGCGTGAACATTAACCATCCACACTCCAAGATCAGCTGCAGCGCTTACAGCTTTGGCAACAGTATTAGGAATATCATGAAATTTTAAATCAAGAAATACGTCAAAGCCCTTCCCTGTTAATGTTTTCACAAATTCAGGACCAAAGTAGGTGAACATTTCTTTACCTACTTTCAGTTTGCAATCACTAGGCGAGATTCTATCAACAAAGGATAAAGCATCATTCTTTTTATCGAAGTCTAAGGCAACAACTACTTTTGGATCTAACATGGGTTTTCCTATTTTTAAATTTTTCATCACTTACTAACTATAGTTGTAAGCTAATTAACAACATAAATTGAATTAATAAATGTTAGCTTCAACGCTAGTTTCTTCAAGATTGAGGAAAGCGCACGGAGCTGACGATAGTCAATGAGTACGGTTGACAAAAATGATGAAGAAAACAGCAAAGAAGTTAATATTTATTCGCCTTCGAGTCCACGGACTGGTTTCAGCTGTTCCCACTCGTGGCATGATGGACAAGACCAATAATGAGTCGAGCTGTTAAAGCCACAGTTTCGACAGCTGTATCTGTGTTTAACTTTCAGATACTCGCTGATTAATTCTCGTATTAGATCTAAACTTGTATTGTTAACTTCACTATCAGGCTTATTCATTTGCATTTTGACAAAGTGCTTAAAACCGCGAATCGTAGGTCTGCGTTTCAGGGCCGATAACATAAATTCTTTGGCTTTATTATTACCATGCTTTGCTTCTACGTGGCTTAGGTAGCAAATGAGAGCACTTGAGCTGGCTGTCTCATCATAAACAATTTTAATAAATCTAAAAAATTCATCTTCAGCATCGAGGTCCAGATAACATTGATGCATTTGCTCAATAACGTCTGGGAAAAATTCTTGATCTTGTTGGTAAATATCTTGATAACATTTACCTGCTAATTCACATTGTTTGTGATTTACATAAATCTTTGCCATTAGCCAGTTTGCTCGACACGAGTTTGGATCAAGTTTCAAGGCTTGCTCTAATAACTCAATAACTTCAATAAACTTATCTTGCTCAAGTGCACTCGTTGCCTGCTCGCAATAAAAGTTAGCTAACGTATGTAATAATCGTTTATCATTGTGTTTAACAATCGTTTTTCTGTGGTTGATACCCTGTTGCCAATCTTTGGTTGATTGAAAAATCTGTAACAAGTACGTTAATGACTTTAACCCGTAGTTTTTTGACTTTAGCAATTTAAGAAACATTTTTTCAGCACGATCATATAAGCCCGCACTTAAAAAATCTTTACCAAGTTCAAAAACGGCTTGCTCCTTATCTTTAGTTGGTAGATTTCCATGACGCACTAAATGTTCATGAACTTTGAGCGCTCTATCAAGTTCACCACGTTTACGAAATAAATTTGCCATAGCGAAGTGAGCCTCAACGCTGTCATCTTCTACTTTTAAGGCATCAAGTAGAGAGTCTATCGCTTTATCTTTCTGATTTGATAAAAGATAATTCAAGCCCGTTGAGTATTTAATGGATAAATCTTGCTTAATCGTTTGATCTTTCTGTTTAATACTATTTCGTCCCATAAACCAACCATAAGCCATGGCAACAGGGAGTAAAAGAAAAAGTAGTTCTATCATTATATTAACGTTACCTAAACTTCAGTTGAACGGTTTTTAACAAGTGCTTTTTTGCTCTTGCGTATTAATCTCCACAACAAAGTGGCAAGTAACCCAAGTATAAAGCCAATTACAGTAAATAAGCTCACTGCTGCAGCGACAGATAACTCTACCCTAGCTATCAAATAATTTAATGAAATGATTTGTTCGTTCTGGCTGCCAAAAACAAAGGCAATAGCGAGTAAAAAGAAGGTTAAGAAAAGTGTAAAATAAAATCGCACGTTAATAAACTCGCTTAGTTCGGGTTATAACAGAAGGTAAAATGCAGTCGAAAAAAAACGGCATAGTAAATATGCCGTTTATTA
Organism: uncultured Colwellia sp.; assembly: GCA_913062815.1. Taxonomy (GTDB): domain Bacteria; phylum Pseudomonadota; class Gammaproteobacteria; order Enterobacterales; family Alteromonadaceae; genus Colwellia. The sequence goes on from CAJXWZ010000009.1 coordinate 172,338, forward strand.
TCTAATTTTTTCGCTAACATTACAATGAAATTGCAATGAGCTAGTAATTAAGCTACTGAAAGATTAACTCTTTCTCGTAATTCTTTACCTGGTTTAAAATGTGGTACGTATTTACCACTTAACTCTACTGAGTCACCAGTTTTAGGATTTCTACCAACCCTAGGAGCACGATAATGCAATGAAAAACTACCAAACCCTCTAATTTCAATGCGGTCACCTTTAGATAAAGATTGCGCCATTAATTCTAAGATTTCTTTAATCGATTGTTCTACATCTCTAGCTGACAAATGAGATAACTTATCGGCTAATTTTTCAATGAGTTCTGATTTGGTCATTTGACCCTCCAGTATTCATCTAGCTACGTGCTAATGAGGTTAATATAAGAGGGGAATATAAATATTCTCCTCCCCTGTTTCTCTAAGTTTAATAAAAATTAGAAAAAGTGCAAAGAATTCAAACTAATAATTTACTATTAACGAGTATTTAAATTAGTTTTTAGCGTTTTTAAACGCTGCTGCCATAGCACTTAAACCAGTTTCTTCAACTTGGTTTAGGGTATCCATAGCTTCACGTTCGTCAGCTTGGTCTTTCGCTTTGATAGATAAACTAATAGTACGGTTCTTACGATCCACACCCATAAACTTAGCTTCAACATCGTCACCAACTTTCAATACTGTAGATGCATCTTCAACACGTTCTACAGAAATATCGCTAACACGCAAGTAACCTTCAACACTTTCGGCTAACTCAATCGTTGCACCTTTAGCATCAACTGCTGTTACTTTACCGTTAACAATAGCACCTTTTTTCTTATCTGTCAGATACATATTGAATGGGTCATCTTCAGCTTGTTTAACACCAAGAGAGATACGCTCACGCTCAGGGTCAACTTGAAGTACGATTGCATCGATTTCATCGCCTTTCTTATAATCACGAACAGCTTCTTCACCGCCAGCCCATGAAATATCAGATAAGTGAACTAAACCATCTATGCCGCCATCAAGACCAATGAAGATACCAAAGTCAGTGATTG
>CAJXWZ010000010.1 GCA_913062815.1 uncultured Colwellia sp.
CCACTCCGAAAGGTAATAATTTGAATAAGTATATGTTGTAAGTGCGAATGCTTTCTTGTACATATATAAAAGGTCTTAGGTTGTCTAACGTTTCATTAAAAAGTCTGTTTGCCGCAAACTTTTCAAAAATTTGCTTATTTATAAATACCGCTGTCTGAGTTGGTTGTCAACAGTATTTTAATTTTAGCCGTTGTTTGTTTTTGCCGAACAAGCGACTAGTGGAACAAAAACAAATGAAAGCATTTTCTTTAATCTTGTTGCTATCTGCATTGATAACAACTCAATCTTCAGCCAAAACAACAGAAAAACAAAGTAAACTTTTTCTTGTTGGTGGCGGCTTAAAAACCTGCTCATCAATGGCAAGTAAAAACTGTATTTCCAATACGTTAGCGAAAAACTCACCGCTAAGCACCGCAAAAACAACGTCACTTTATAAAATTAATGAGAAAATAATAAAGCTATTGAAAAATAGTTGGCCTAATCACTTTAATAAACGCAATTTCCTACAAATAGTTTCTTTGTTGGAGAAAATTGACAAGAAAACTAGTGAGCAAATAAAAACTAAAGCTGAATTAAAGTCTCTCTTAAGAAAATACGATCGTAAACGCGTTATCAGTAAATTAAATGATGCTGAATATTTTCTACTATTCGACTTACTCGAGCGACCAGTATTAGCGCCAAATAGCCAGCAACGATTGAAAGAACATGTCGATTTAAGTCAGTCCACGCATGTTTTTTCTACCGAACTTTACCAGCGTTTTGTCGCCTTAGCTCGTGAGATAAGTAACAAAGAAACGCCAAATATTGTCGTGATAACAGCGTCGGCTAGAGATCCTTTTGAAGCTGCCGACTTTTATCAAGCGGTATTTCAACAAGCAGGAGGCAACACTCAATGGCTGCCACTCGACGCAACGTTAAACTCAGCTTTTCAGCAACAAGGTGATCGAAAAAGCATATGTAAATCCTTGCCTAGCATTCGGTTAAAAGTACAGGGGTCAATTAACCGAGAATTGGTATACCCTGATTTGAGTGAACAGCAGTACCAAGCTTGCTTATCACCTGAAACAATCATTGAAAATATAGCTAATGCTGATGGTATTTTCATTAATGGTGGCGATCAATCATTAACCGCGAAAGCATTCCTTAATGACGATGGCACAGACAGTAAAACGCTTGCATTAATTAAGCAGAAACTTGCCAACAACACCTTAATTATTGGCGGAACAAGTGCCGGTACAGCAGTGATGTCAGGCGGAAAATATAACAATGATGCAATTGTTATGATCACAAATGGTCAAAGTAATACCGCAATTGTACGCGGCGCAAAAAAAGATGTATTACCACAAGAAGGATGCCAGAAAACAGGCAGTTGTGATGATGCAGTCTTAAATGATGATTTAACTTATAATTCTGCCGGTGGTTTAGGTTTGTTCCATTGGGGCATTATGGATACGCATTTTTCTGAGCGTGGCCGACAAGGACGATTAGCTACATTAGTACTTGAGACAAATACGCGCTTCGCTTTTGGTGTAGATGAGGCAACAGCACTCATTGTTAGCGAAGTAACCAGCGAAAATCCAAACTTTGAAGTTGTCGGTGAGTCAGGTGTTTTTGTTGTTGATAATAGTTTTTCAATGCAGAACAAAACCTTATCCACCCACTATATTACTCGAGGTGATAAAGCTAGATTAGATAATCAGCAGTTTAGATTACAGATAGCCGATTGGAAAAATATGCCTATCGAAAAGGGAACTATGCCTTCAGACATTGAAGATATTTTTTCTGGCAGTCGGTATCAACTTTCAGCTAAGGTGTTGTGTAGAACGTTAAATAAATCGTTTAGCGCAACTACTCAATGGCGTAAAACCAAGCACTCAGTACAAGTGGCCAAGGCAAACGATTATAAAGATGGTTTTGGTGCTATATCTTTTGGTGGCGTTGATAAAGGCTATTGCTCTTATCAAAATTATCAATTATCGATATCAGCAAGTGAACCATAAACTAAGCAAAGTATCTATTAGTTAAATCGTCACCTATTTAGTCGCTTTTACTTGGATTACACCAATTCAAGTAAAAGCTTTTCTAACGTTTCAACTAGCATGGATGACTTTATTACATCTATGCCGCTAGGGTGCGGGTTTGCAAAACTCCCAGAGTCATTATCAAAATACTGTCCTGAACGATTAGCTAGATCGGCTTCTAATGCCATATTAGTCAATATTTTAGCGCCTATACTTAAGTCAGCTCCCTCAACACCAAAACCTTCTTTTACCATTTTACTCGCCAGTAAAGAACCAGGGTTAACTGATACATAAACAGGAGCATCATCTAGAGCTTTATCTGCTAAATTTTTGGTCCACATAGTTATTGCCAATTTACTTTGAGCATAGGCTTCCATATCGCTTAGCCTTTTTTTACCCAATAAAGCAGCGGTGTTCACTGGCGCTTGCGCAGCAGACGAAAGATTCATTACTCGGCTTTTGCTTGTCAATATTGCTTGTAAAGCTTGTGTCAGTAAAAAAGGTGCAATGGTATTAACAACAAAGCGAACATCTAACCCGTCTTTAGTGATTGGCTCTGCCACTTTAAATATACCGGCATTATTAATTAATACATCTAAGTGACTATGCTCAGCTTTGATTTTCTTCGTTAATGCTTGTACATCTGTTAAGTTCGAGAAATCAGCTAAATAGCTTACGATTGCACCGCCATTAGCCAATGCTTTAAGTTGCTCACTCACTCGTACTAGTTTTTGTTCATTTCTGCCATGAATGAGTACATTGTGCCCCATAGAAACTAAATTTTTGGCGGTAACCAAGCCAATACCATCCGTTGCACCGGTAATAAGAATTGTCTTTTGCATGGTTAAGCTCCTGTGGGTTATGGTTAAAGGTATTTTGTGATGGGAGCATTGCTAAAACGTTGCTCCCTTTTAGTTAGTAATTAGCTTGCTAAATCGTCTTTCGCTTCAATTAAAAAGTGCTCATTGATTGACCCTGCTGTACGAGACTTTAGGTGTGGCCCATATTCAGGGTCTGCCATAAATGCTAGTGCGTTAGCTTTTGATGGCCATTGAATAACAATACGTAAAGCAACATCTTGCGCGTTACCTTCTAACTGCTTATGACTTGATGTTCTTGCAAGATATTTACCGCCATGCTTTGCCACAAGCGCATTTGCAGAGCCTATATAATCAGGTATCCAATCTTCATTTGTTGGCGTTACCGCCAATACTGAAAAATAAATCATATTACCTTCCTTAAATCTCTAATCAAAATATTATTGAATAAGCCCTGTAATTTAGATTTCAACAACGACTTTACCCATGGCTTTGCCACTAGATAACCGGGCATGTGCTTGGCCTACTTGAGCTAAAGAAAAGCGTTGTTCATCTAGTACTGGTGTTAAATGACCTGATTCAACAATTTTAGTTAATTCACTAAGAATATGAGCATGTTCAGATCTTTTTTGATTATGAAGCATAGGTATCAACATAAAGACCACATGCAACGATAAACCTTTGAAGTGAGCTGTTGATAAGTCTAGATTTACCATAGCCACCGTGGACGCTATATGACCATTTAAAGCAGCAGCTTCGAAGGAATTAGTCATATTATCTCCACCAACAGAATCAAACACTAAATCAAAGCCCACACCGTCGGTATGCTTAGCAACATAATCTGTTACCGTCTCCGTTCTATAATTAATAGCCGTAGCACCCAGCTGCTCTATTAAGGTTGACTGTTGTTTACCGCCACCGGTCGCATAGACTTCTGCACCAAAATATTTAGCTAATTGCAATGCCACATGACCAACACCACCTGAGCCACCATGAACCAATACTTTTTTTGCTTTATTGATATTTGCGCGCATCAGCCCCTCATACGCTGTTATCGCAACTAGGGGTAAAGCAGCTGCTTCACGCATTGATAAATTTTTAGGCTTTGACGCGATAAGCTGAGCATCAGCTACCATAAATTCAGCAAGCGTACCTTGTAGGTCAGCTAATCCTCCAGCGCAACCATACACTTCATCGCCAACAGCAAAGTTAGTAACAGCATCGCCAATGGCTTCTACGGTTCCCGCAAAATCCATTCCTAAAATGGCTGGCAAAGCGGGTGCAATGGGTAAGTCATCACCCATGGCTCTGATCATTGTATCAACAGTATTCACACTCGTTGCAGCGATTTTTATTAAAACATATCCTGATTTTACTTGTGGTTTTTCAACGTTGGCCGCTTCAAATACTTCTTCGCTGCCAAAGTTATTTACTATCATTGCTTTCATTTCTTTTTCTCCCCTAAGTTGATGAGGATAATTATATTCACTAGATATTAATTTGATAATAGAGCAGAATAAGAAATCACTTTTTAGTTTTCGTTGATAATAATGAACAATGAACACCTAAAGCTCTTTATACGTATTGCATCAACTCAAAATATTAGCGCTGCGGGTCAAGAGTTAAACTTGTCACCAGCCGTTGCTAGCGCGCATATTAGTAAATTAGAACATGGTTTGGGTGTGAGATTAATTCATAGAACAACGAGAAAAGTTTCATTAACTGAAGAAGGTAAGGCTTTTCTTCCTTATGCTGAAGATGTACTCGCCAGCATAGAAGCGGCTAGAGCTTCAGTTGGCGCAGGAAGTGCCCTGCCCCAAGGTACTTTGCGTATTGCAGCACCAGCCTCTTTCGGTCGTATGCATTTACTCCCTGCCTTAAGTGAGTTCTTAAACAAGTATCCTGACTTGAAAGTAGACTTAAAGCTATCGGACACTATTGTTGATTTAGTTGAAGGGGGTTTTGATATCGCTATTCGAAATTCCGAGCTGAAAGACTCAAGCCTAATTGCCAGAAAATTAGCGCCAGACAATAGAATATTATGTGCTTCCCCAGAATACTTAGCAAAATATGGCGAGCCAAAAACACCTTCAGCGCTTGAGCAGCATCAATGTATTACTTTAATGGGCCTTGAAAATTGGACCTTTAGACAGGCATCAGGACAAATAACGGTAAAAGCAAAAGGTTGTTTTAGCACTGATAATGGTGAGGCAATACGGGATGCTTGTATTAATGGCTTAGGAATAACTATTAATTCTAAATGGAGTGTCTATGAAAGCCTTAAGAAGAAAGAATTGATTGAAATTTTAAAAGATAGTCCTTTGCTTTCTAATACCGCTATTTGGGCAATTTATCCTAGTTCTCGACTATTAGCGCCCAAAGTAAGAGCCTTTATCGATTACTTTGCTGCTTATTTTGGTGACACACCGTATTGGGAGTCTGAATCATGAAACTTCGCTTTATAGTAGCCTTTTTGATGTCTTTTCCACTGTGTGCACAACAGGTTACTACTTGTTTAGACTACACGCCCTTCACGCTAAATGAAGAAAATGAAAAGCAATGGAATGGCCCTAATGTAGAAACCTTATATTACATCACTGAAGCAATGAATATGACACTCGATGCGAGTATAAGAGCGCCTTTTGCTCGCTGCATCGAGTTATTAAAACAAGGTAAAATTGATGTAATGCCCGGCCTGATTTATACCAAAGAACGAGAGAAGTTTTTACATTTAGTGGAATATGGCAGTAAAGATCAATTGGCTGTCTTTTTCTTAAAAGATAGTAAAACAAAAATCGAACTCGATAATTTATTATCCTCACAGGTTATTGGCATGCATAGAGCATTTGCACTGCCTGATCATATAAAACAAAGTGAATTAGTGAATCATTTAACGCCAATCACCACGGTAGACACCGGATTAGCCATGGTACTAAAAGGTCGTATCGATGGTGTTTTAGCTACAATACCTACCGGCGAAGCCATTATTAATGAATGGCCAGAAATGCAAAATAAATTTACTTATACTCCTTTAGCCTTAGCTAATGATAAAAGAATCTATTTAGCAATTAGCCGTCAATCCTTTCTGGCTGGTCACATTAAAACCATTCAAAAAACCATTAAAAAGTTGGCAAAAAAACCGGAATTAGCTCATTTGCAGATTAATACAAGCTATTAATTATCAATAAGTTTGTCTTGAAGTTTTCACCTATTTTTAAAAACACAGTGTCAAGATATGAGGTTTTGCTTCCATGGTTTTGTCACTATTAGCAACAAAATAAGTCAAATAAAAAGAATAAAACAAGCTGTTGAAATTATAATCAGATTATGCAACTCTAAAAGTTCAGCAATATCTGCTGAATAAAAACTAACTTCAATAAATTATTAGGAGGACATATGAAATTAATTAATATTGCCCCTAGTGATCTGCAAGAATGTTCTGTTAATTTCCACTTAAGCGAGTGGTTTGACGAATAACCTCAACTGTATTTTTTACTGAATAAATTGTCACATTTTTTCGTGACACGCATAACTATAATTAAAATTTCAGGTAACAATACAATGAAAAATATTAAATACATTCAAACAGTATTACTAGCTGTTGCACTTTCATTTACATCTTTTACAAGCTTCGCCTGTATTACCAGCGAAAGCGAGTCTAACAATTATGAAAGCGATGCAAACTCCGGTCTTTGCAGCAATACCATAATCGAAGGTAACCTAAGTAGAAACGATACCGACTGGTTTACTTTTGACATAACTCAACCCGGTTCAATAGATATATCATTAGATCACAATCGCCGTGATGATTACGACTGGTATCTTTACCAATCTTCTGGCTCTGCGGTTGCCCAAGCCGAAACAAGTAATTATCCAGAAACAGGTAGTTATCAAGCGCTTGAGTCAGGTACCTATTACCTCAAATTAACGCGATATAAAGGCAGTGGTTGGTACGATCTTAATATCAACTTTCCTGAAGGAAATACACCTCCTTCTGGTGAATGTAACTATGGCACAAGACCAAGTAAACCTGGCGCACTGAATGCTTATATAGCTGGTAGTAACAGTGACAGTTGTGGTGAACTTACTGAAAATAATGGTGCAACGTTACTCATGGGAGGCGGCTCGGATGTTGACGACGCTTTTAGTAATCGCGTTACTCCTCACATAGGCAGTAATCAAGATGTTGTGGTATTAAGAGCAACAGGCACTGATGCCTATAACGATTATTTGTTGAGTTTAATGAATGCAAACTCAGTTGAAACATTGATAATCGATAACCGCAGTAAAGCTAATGATCCTTATGTTGAATGGGTTATTAAAAGTGCCGAGTTTGTTTTTGTTGCTGGAGGTGATCAGTCCGATTACTTGAACCAATGGCAAGGCACGCTTGTTCAAAGTGCTGTGCAACATGTTTTTGATAAAGGTGGCGTAGTTGGCGGTACTTCAGCAGGTATGGCACTTATGGCGAGTAGTATCTACGATCCTGATGGCGTGTCAGGCGCTGTTTCAGAAGAAGTCGTTACCGACTTTTGCCATGAGACATTGCAATTTAGTGAACAATTTCTTTCCATTCCCATGTTGTCAAACAGTTTAACCGACACACATTTTCGTGAACGCGATAGAATGGGCAGAGCGGTCGTTTCTTTAGGGCATCACAATAATAACTACTTTAGTATTGCAGCAAGCGAAGGTACTTCTATTTTCGTCACCAGTGATGGCAATGGTATTGTTGACGGTGATGCTGAGGTGTATGTATTTAGAGAAACAGCGCAAACACAAAGACAGACATTAAGTTGTGGCCAAGCCGTTAATTACCTTGATGTACTAAGAACAAAATTATTACAAGGTGATAGTTATAATTTTAATAATCATAGTCACTCAGGTGCAGAATTGACTATTTCTATTAATGGTAACAATAACAACTTTTACAATCCAACTAACCCGTATTAAAGCATAAAGCTGAAGAGTCTACTAATATAGGCTCTTCAGTCATAATCGCTTTAAAGAGAATTAATCTACCAATTAGTCAATTTCATTTGCTTCGGCTATACGTTGTAGGCGATCTTGCTCTTCAATAAATGCGGCATTGATCTCTTCTATAACATCATCAACATTTGCGGCAACATTACTCTCTGCAAATAAGCCGGTAAGTTGTGTTTTTGATGTTAATTCGCCACTTTCATACAATGCCCACATTTCTAGCGCATATTTACTCAATAATAATTCAGGCGCAAATTGACCATAGTAATTAGTCATATTTTCTACATCACGAATTAACATGGCTTTAGCATTATTATTAGCGGAGGCATCTACTGCTTGGGGCATGTCAATAATTACGGGGCCATATTCATCAACCAATACATTAAATTCAGATAAATCGCCATGAACAACGCCTGCACATAACATACGCATCACATAAATCATGACCAATTGATGATCTTCAATGGCTTGTTCTTTTGACATCAGCACGTCGTTTAATCTTGGCGCAACATCACCCGCTTCGTCAGTGATTAACTCCATTAACAACACGCCATCAAAACAACCAAATGGCTGAGGCACACGAACCCCTGCTTCAGCTACAGTATAAAGAGCATCCACTTCTGCATTTTGCCATGCTTGTTCTTGCTGATTACGGCCATATTTAGAGCCTTTCTCCATCGCTCGAGCACGTCGGCTGTTTCGGCCTTTTCGACCTTCTTGGTATTGAGCTGCTTTTGAAAAGCTACGCTTATTAGCTTCTTTATAAACTTTGGCGCAGCGGATTTCTTCACCGCAGCGAACCATAAAAACAGTGGCTTCTTTACCACTCATAAGTTGACTGATCACTTCATCAACTAAACCATCATTTACGAGTGGTTGAATACGTTTTGGAATTTTCATAGCGCCGTTATACAGTAATTTTGTAAATGATGAAACATTAACCTGTATTTGCTTTACATGAATTGACAAAAATCCAGCGATAATGGGCTGGATTTTTGTCATGGTTAATACATATTAGAATCTACACTTGCAACATTATATGTTGATGCACACGCACAATAATATCGTCGCTTTCTTTTTTCCAATCAACCTCATCAGCAAAAGATTTAACCGCAGCAATTGCCTGATTTACAAACTTGCCGTAGTTATGGTGCGTTTCATCACTTTTATCAGCAATAAAAACAAAACGTAGGGTGTCGACTAAAGTATCAGCTTCCCAATGTGCACAAAAACGCGATTCTGCATTATTCGGATTTACACCAATAGAGATTAGCTCTCCTTCAATATCAGACGTTTCGGTTTCATCATAACGTACAAATGGTGAAACGCCTTTAGCTATCATTGCTGCTTGATCAATCATATTTTCATCACATGACTTGTTAAAAGCTTGCTCTATTTTTTGATACAAGTTAGAAAAAGGTTCGTTTGATGAATAATCAATCTCAGCGCCTTTTAGTAAACGGCGAGCCATTGGGAGGCTAGCAATAGCATAAGTAATTGACGTGTGTTCGCCTTCAATATTTTGACCATCACTCTCATAACGATCGGCAATTTCTCTAAAAGTATGGCTAAGCGTATTACTGCCACCCTTCTCTTTTGCAAACACATCAAAGGTTAGATGTTGATGGTCACGCAGTTTGATTTCGCCTTCGGCTAAGCCAACAATACTTGAAATTTCTTTTATTGCTTGGTAGACCGAGTGATGAAATTTTCCTGAGTTTACTCTCAGTTCTTCACCTGTTGCTAAAAATAATACTTTAATTTTTCTAGCACGAACGCTACCGTCAAAATAGCACTTAAAAGTACTGTTGTGCTGTGGACAATAAAAGAAAAATGATTGTTGTTCAGTGTGCAATACTTGCTGCTCATCACTGTAACGCACTCGAACTAAACGATTATTGGCAACAAAATTCACATGTGATAAATCATGTTTTTCTACTACTTCGAAAATTTTATGTGACAAAGTTTGGTAGAATTTCTGATAAGGCTTAGCTGATGTTTCATCTATACCGTCGCAGATTAAATTAATTAAATTATCGGTTAGTGGTATCTCAGCAAGAATATACTGATTGTCACGAGAATCACTTGGCAAATATACGCGTTCGCCAGCTCTGTGTTTCTTTAAAATTGATGAAGTTCGTCTCATATTCCCTCTCTAATGTATACACAGTAAGTAAAAGTTATTACACCTTTTATACCACATAGTGAACAAAGCAATCGTGCTATTTATAGGGTTCATTAGACAGATTTGAACTGGTTTAGACTCGTTAGTTTTCTGAATGTTTTCATACCAAGTTTCAATAATTTCACTATTACTACAAAATACACCAGTTGGAATGATTAAGTACTCGCTAATCCCCATATAAAAGCGATAGCTCCAGTAAAAATAAGCATGAAAAAGTAACTAGCGCCAATTAAAGAAAATTTTAAACTAGTGAGAAAATATCCTTGTTTATATACACGTTTTTGCATAATAAATAGATAAATGGGAACCCAAGCAATAAGTACTATAAAGAGGCTTTCTACTGTACTGGCAATAGCAGGGTAATTTACTTCTGAATTTGTATGGATATAACTCAGAAGCTGTACAATTAAAATAACTAAAAAAAGAAAGCTGTGACTATGCAAAGCGACCGTTAAATGCTCTAGATATAAACGCTTGGAAAAAACAAACATGAGTTTTAATAGTACTGCAAATAACGGCAATAATATAAACATCAGTTGTGGCAGTTTCTCTATCGCTTCACGCACTAATGGTCTAGAGTCTTCCTTAAAGGCTTTCTCCCCTTTTTTAGTTAGTAAAACAGCAAATTCACTTAGCTTGGTATTGTTTTCTTTAGAAAGAAAATCAAAGGTTAAGCTACCATCCTCGTTATTTCCTATGGTGAAACCTTTACCCGGTAAATCAATACTTTCACCTGCTTTAAGCTTATCAATATTAGTTTGTAAGGTTTCTTTTACTGTTATCTGCTCCTTTGTTAACGCCTCAGTACTCGTCAACTCTAGCAACTCTATTGAAGCTAATTCACTTGTCATGCCTTTAAGCAGTAGGTTTTTAGTGTTAGATAAATCAGTTTTGAGAGTAGCAAACTTTACTAATTGCTTGTCTATATTTATTAACGTTTCAGGCGTAGCTGCTGATTTTTGCTTAGTGAGTAGTTCTATATGTTGGTTTATTTGTTGAAGATTACTCTTACTATCTCCAATATTTATGCCACCCGCCCCATCTGCAACAGTAAAAAACTTTAAAGACAAGAAAAAGAGAATACTGACAAATAGATATAACCGCAGTGGCGGTACATAATGTACTCGGCGGCCAGCGATATACTCATTAGTAAGAAAACCCGGTTTAAATATCAGCGGAAATAAGGTTCTGCTTGCTCTAGAATCGAAACTGAAAATGTCATCTAATAAGTGCAAGATAACAGTCCAAAAATACTTTAAGGTGGATTCAACCGATTGACCACATTGTGAACAATACATACCACTTACGGGCTGATGGCAATTTTCACAACACGTCTCTGATTGTTTAATTGTTGTTATAGCATTTTGTGATATTTCAGCTTTATCAGACATCTAGATGCTCAGTTAACTTAGCCATAAACGATTAAATAATATTAACATGGATTGGTTTTATTTAAATTTCAATTTTTATTGCAAGCTTTACCTTCAAATTAAGTAAAACTCAAACAACACATTAATTCCGTTGATTGCGTATAACTTTTCTTAAAAAATGAGTTAATCAAATGATCACTGAGAAATATTCTCAATCTGGTCAATTTTGTGGTATATTTTAGTTACCTAAAAAGTAATATTAATCAGTATACTTTTGGTAACCTACATATTTAAGGATCTGCAATGGAAAGTACAGTAAAAACAGATAGTAAAGGCAGAAAGAAAGTTCTAAATGCTTGTACTGAGCCCTGCGCCATTGAAAAAGGTATGCGTTTAATTGGTGGAAAATGGAAGGGCTCAATCATTTATCACTTAAAAGATGAACCGGTACGTTTTAATGATTTAACTCGTATGTTAGGCGGTGCAAGTAAAAAAATGGTTGATCAACGGCTAAAAGAGTTAGAGCAAGAAGGTATGGTGTTAAGAAAGGTGATCAGCGACAGACCAGTTGCAGTTACCTATGAATTGACAATGTTTGGTCAGTCAGCCTTGTCTATTCTAGAGCAATTGAGAATTTGGTCAGAATCACATCAAATCAACTAATTTATTGTTAATCTTTATCTAAGTTCCCAGAATAAACTACCATGAAAAATAAAAGAATCTTGTTATTATTTGCACACCCTTCTCAACATAGATCTGAAGTCAATTCGGCAATGTTTGATCTTGCTAAATCCTTAGACTTTGTTACTGCTATAGATTTATATGCTAATTATCCTCGATTTAATATCGATATTGATAAAGAGCAACAGCAATTACTTTCCCATGACATTATCATTTTTCAATTTCCACTGTATTGGTATTCTACACCCGCTATTTTAAAAGAGTGGCAAGATTTAGTGCTTGAATACGGTTTCGCCTATGGCACTGACGGCAATGCACTTAAAGATAAATTATTTATGTGTGCAATTAGTGCAGGTGGTAAAGAAATAGCTTATCGCGCCGAAGGCTATAATCACTTTACCGTGAGAGAACTTTTACAACCCTTAGAGCAAACCGCCACTTTAACTGGAATGCATTATCTGCCACCTTTTGCCATCTTTAGTAGTCGTAGTGCAAAAGAAGAAAATCGTTTGGAACACCACTTAAAACAGTGGCATAACTTACTTAACCTACTACATAAAGATCAAATATCTGCAGAGAAAACACAATCGTTAATCACGCTGAATGAAGGCTACCAAGCAGCTCTAAATGAGAATATCGCGACTAAGGCGGTTTCATAATGACTATCTATTTTGTACAAGCTTTTATCTATTTAGTTGCGGCTGTCATTGCCGTACCTTTAGCTAAGAAACTAGGCTTAGGTTCAGTATTAGGTTATTTAATTGCAGGTGTTGTTATTGGCCCTATTACAGGAATAGTAGGCCAAGAAACCGTCACCATTCAGCATTTTGCTGAGTTTGGTGTAGTCATGATGCTGTTTTTGGTTGGCTTAGAACTTGAGCCAAAAATGCTTTGGCAAATGCGCAATCGCCTACTCGGTTTGGGCGGCTTACAAGTTGTTATTACCACAGCCGTTACCGCAGGAATTGCGCTTATTCTAAAACAACCTTGGACCGTTGCATTAGCAATCGGGTTAGTTTTCTCTTTGTCTTCAACAGCGATTGTATTACAAACCTTCAATGAGAAAGGCTTAAGTAAAACCGAAGGTAGCAAAAATGCCTTTTCTGTCTTACTTATGCAAGATATTGCCGTTATCCCGATGCTGGCCTTTATCCCGATGTTAGCATTGCCTGAATTAGTCGATGCTGCGCAACATGCAAAATCAGCGGCTGAACATCATGAAGAATTAAGCCTTGTCGCAGGCTTGCCTACCTGGGCTTATGCGTTAGCTATTTTGGGCAGTATTTCTGGCGTAATCATACTAGGACATTTTCTAAGCCGCCCGCTTTTCCACTATGTAGCAAGTTCAGGTTTAAGAGAAATTTTTGTTGCCACTGCTTTACTATTAGTTGTAGGCATTGCCGCACTCATGAGTTTAGTTGGCTTATCACCTGCACTAGGCACCTTTTTAGCCGGCGTAGTGTTAGCAAATAGTGAATTTAGACACGAACTAGAATCCAATATTGAACCGTTTAAAGGCTTGCTGCTAGGGCTATTTTTTATCACGGTTGGCGCCGGCATAAACTTCGCTATTTTATCTGAGAACATGCTGCTAATTATTACCCTAACTTTATCTGTCATGCTTATCAAAGCATCGGTACTTTGGTTATTGGCGGTAATATTTAAAATTAAAAATAGTGACCGTTGGCTATTTTCTTTAAGTTTGGCTCAAGCGGGTGAATTTGGTTTTGTATTACTCAGTTTCACCATGCAAAACAATGTAATACCAGACCCTATTGCTAGCTTGTTACAGCTTGTCGTAGCACTGTCAATGTTTTTAACGCCACTACTCTTTATTGTATTTGAAAAGGTTATTTTGCCGCGTTATCAAGCGAAAAGTAATCAAGGTGAATACGATACGATTGATGAAGAAGGTTGCGTTATCATTGCCGGTATTGGCCGTTTTGGGCAAATAGTTAATCGTCTCTTAGTCGCTAATGGCGTTAAAACAATTGTGCTCGATCACGAAGCAGGTCAAGTTGAAAACTTAAGGAAGGTAAATGTAAAAAGCTATTTTGGTGATGCCACTCGACCTGATCTATTGCATACCGCGGGCATAGAACATGCGAGATTGCTAGTTATTGCCATAGATAATAAAGAAGAGGCAAAAGAATTAACTCATTATGTGAAGAAAAACTTTCCTCAAGTGAAGGTGCTAGCGCGTGCTTTTGACAAAGGTCACAGCTACGAGCTAAAGGCTGCTGGTGCTGATTACACGGTTAATGAAACTTATCATTCCGCCTTAGAGCTTAGTGGTGAAGCAATGACTAGTTTAGGCTTTCACCCGTTCGCCGTTGAGCACAAGAAAACAACGTTTGCTCAAACCGAATCCTCTGCTTCTGAATTATTGTTTGATAAATGGAAGCATGGCTCTGAAGGTGAACGCTTCGATCTAGACTACCGTAAACTATTTATTGAACTGGAAGAAAGTATTAAACAAGCGATGGCTGTAGATAGGGCTGATAAACACAGTAGCGATGAAAGAGGTTGGACACCACCACCTAAAGGCTATGAAAGTAAATTTGAAGAGTAACAGTGAAAATTAAATGAATTATCTCGCCCACCTCTATCTTGCCCAACCTACGGCAGATTCCTACTTTGGTAATCTGCTGGGCGATTTTGGTGGTCGTATACATGCAAAAACCTTATCTAAATCCGTTAACAATGGCTTAGAAAATCATTATTTAGTTGATAAATACACTGATAGTCACTGTTTAGTGAAGCAAGCTAGAGGGATGTTTTCTCCGCAAAGACGTCGATTTTCAGGTATTGCAGTTGATGTGTTATTTGATCACTTCTTAATTCGTCATTGGGACAAGTTTAGCGCTATGCCATTTAGCCAATTCAAAGAAAACAGCTATTACCTTTTAAATCAAAGCATGACTAAAATGCCCATTAAAATGCAAAAAGTGGTATCACACCTAACGACAAATGACTGGTTTGAGTCTTACAAGTCTATTAAGGGCATTGGTGTAGCCCTTGATAATATTGCCAAGCGTATACGCTTTACCAATCAGTTTACCAACAGTCTTGAGGATATTAATAAACACTACCTTGAATTAGAGCAGCTCTTTTTAGTTTTTTTTCCGCAGCTAATTAGTCATATAACCAAGCGTAACCTTGAATAAAATCATTTAACCCCATAGAAGCCTACGCAGAAATAAGCACTAACAAGTGATAGCGCTTATCAATTGACTTAACCAACCCGCAGCCATGCTCGGTTTATAATACAACGCAATATCTTCCTTGTTTACCTCATGGTAATCAATCACCTCAACTAATTTCAAGCCATGTTGCATGGCAATGTAATCTGGTACATAGGCAAGTGCCTGCCCTTCTTTTACCAGCGAGATTAATACACTAAAGTCGTTACAACGAAAGCCAATAACCCGTTTAACTTTTCCATCCTGCCAACCATCTGAGCCGACACCTCTTTTAATACCACAAAAAGGCGAAACACTAGGACAAGCAAAGGTAAATTGCTGTAATTGTTGGCTTGTTAATTTCCCGTCAGGATAAGAATTAAATAAAGGATGTTGCTGAGCAGCTACAACCTGATAGGATGTTTTCCCTAGTATCACACTAGCCAATTCAGAATTACTACTGCGCTCTAAAGCGGCAAACTTAGTTGCTAATGCAATGTGCATTAAGCCATTTTCAACTTGATTAAGTGCTTGCCCTTCCCAGTCAATATGAAGATTAATGTCATACTTATCCCGACTAAATTGCTTGACTAGTTGTGGTAACCAAAACTGTACCAATACCGATGGACCAGAAATATTAACTTTAATTTTATTTTCAAGGCTACCAAATTCACTGAGGACTTGATCAGACTCATGAACGATATGAAGCGCATATTGTCGAAAACGTTCGCCACGCTGATTTAGAATAATGTTTCGACCGCTCCGATCAAAAAGCTGAGTTGCTAATTTTACTTCTAATCGCTTAATGACTTTAGACAATGCGCCAGGAGTTTTATTTACTTCTATTGCTGCCAATTGCAAGTTATTAACTTGAGCAATCACTAGAAACTGTCGTAAATCTTCGATATCCATAAAATACCATTAGCACATAAATAAAGGATTATTATATCCAATATGGAAACGGTTATTGACTGTTTTTCGTTATTTTTTTCAACAATGAAAAACTATACTCAATAAACTACATCCAAAAACGAGTTATTCAATGCAATATAAGCACCTTAGCAAAACCATTCATTCTCTATTTTTACTTCTGTTGATGCTAATCATATCAATATCAGCTAGTCATGCTGAACAACACAAGCACCATAGAATGGGTAGCCATGGCATGGTGTTATTTACCGCAAACAATAACTTATACGCCAGCCATATGCCTTTGTATAGCAAACCTCATGACTATCAATTAATTTTTCAAGTCAACACTGATAACAATGAGAAGCTGATTACCTACCTTAATAAGCACTCCTCTTTAACAACAACTAAAGCACCCACAGCCATGTTAACTATTTTGCCTGACTCATTTGATTTAAATAAGTTAATTAATCAAGAGGCTTTAGCTATTAGAGCTACCGTTTTTACCGGTCACTTTGAACGTAATGGCAAAAAATGGCTCGAAAACATTCGCTTTTCTTTTGATAAAGCAATTTATAAAAAACAAATAGATATTTATCAAGAGACTCAAGACTCGTCAAATCCTAAATCACAATGGGCTAAGCTTTCCTTAGGAAAAAATGACCGTCATTTATTTGTTCATACCATCAACCAAAAGCCTTCTTTTGATGGCATTGTTCTAGGTAATCAATGTGATGTAGACAAGAATGACCAAGTAGAGAACTTACATTCAACAGCACAAAAGTCTACATTAACATTAGATACACACTGCAAATCACAACAGGTTTTATATTATGAAACACAAGATTTTCAAGGGTAATGCAATGAAATTATTCAGCTTTGTTTTTTTCACTTTAGTTGCTGCCTATACGCTTAAAGCCTGTGCCATGCAAACGCCTTCCCTTGAAAAATTAACTAATCATAACTGGAATAGTGGCGCTCGGTTTTGTTTTTTTAATAGCGACCCTGCTATTGAGACCTATCAAGACGATGAAGGCACTTACCTGCTTAGACAGAACAAATGTTCTCATTATGAAGCACCATTCATCTATGTATTATTTGGCGAGCACAGCGTACTTATTCAAGATACCGGTGCCACCAAAAGTGAAGCAGAATTTCCGTTATATAACCATGTGTTAGACATCATTAAGAAGGTTGCTCATAGCAAAGGCAAAGATGTAAATAATTACTCGATAATTGTCAGCCATTCTCACAGTCATAGTGATCATACCGCAGCAGATCTGCAATTTTCTGGTAAGCCGAATGTAACGCTTATCAAACCTTCATTATCTGCCGTAAAAGACTATTTTGGTTATTCAAAACAAGCTCTGCAGTGGCCAATTGATAGAAGTTATCTTGAGCTAGGTAATCGTAAATTAACCATTGTTCCGCTACCGGGTCATCAAACTGAGGCTATTGCCGTATATGACCCACAAACCCAATGGTTATTAACGGGCGATAGTCTATATCCGGGCAGGCTATACGTTAAAAACTGGCAAACATATAGCGCAAGCATTGAGCGTTTAACTGAGTTTGTTAATACAATAAGCGTGTCAGCTATCATGGGAACACATATAGAAATGTCGAAAGAAGCAGGAGATGATTATCCTATGGGCAGTACCTATCAACCAGACGAAGCAGCGCTACCGTTGCCAAAAAGCCAGTTGATCTTGCTCAATAAATTATTAAGTGAACAGAAAACCCCAAAATTAATCACTACGGATAAATTCATTATTTACCCACTTAAATAACGACACTAAATTTGGTTGAGTGGTTTTACCTAAACCACTCAACCAAACATCAAGTTGAGCTTTAATATACTTACTTCGCCGACATCAAGATTTTATGGACAATATCTAAAGTTAAATCCCCTGTTTCAGATAAATGCGTTAACCCCATTTTTTTCATATTGGCAACTAAAGTATTAATCTCTTCATCACCAATATTATAGTGTGACAATTTAGTCACAATTCCTAATGAATTAAAGAAGGTTTCTGTTTTATCAATAGCCCCATTAATTTTTTCCTCATCGCTACCCTCACTAATATCCCAAACGCGCTCAGCAAACTGTAATAACTTATCCTTTTTATGCGCTTTTCGCTCACGTAGTAAACTTGGTAAAATGATGGCTAATGTTCTGCCATGAGCAATACCAAACATAGCTGTCATCTCATGGCCTATCATATGCGTTGACCAATCTTGCATAACGCCAGCGCCTATCAAGCCATTTAATGCCGAAGTAGCTGACCACATAAAGTTTTTTCGTGCTTCAATATTGTCGTTATCCGCATAAGTAACTGGACCATCTTCGATGAGCGTTTTCAGTAAACCTTCAGAAAATCTATCTTGCACTTTGGCATTTTCTACTTGAGTTAAATACTGCTCTATTACATGTATAAAAGCATCCGCAATGCCGTTGGCAATTTGTTCTTTTGGTAAGGTTAAGGTTAAATCTGGATCTAATACTGAGAACTTTGGAAATACTAAAGGTGTTGTAAATGGGTACTTTTGCTTATTATAGGTAATCACGCCAAAGGTATTCATTTCTGACCCTGTTGCAGGTAAAGTGACGATACAACCTAAAGGTAGGGCTTCACTAACAGGTACCGGCTCAAAACCATTAAATAATATCTTTTCGTGCTCTGATGCCTGCTTGGCTGCTAAAGCAACAAATTTAGTACCATCCATTACCGAGCCGCCACCAACAGCAAGTAAAAAATCGACCTTTTCAGCGCGAACTAACTCAACCGCTTTCAATAACGTTTCAAACTGCGGGTTTGGTTCAATACCACCAAACTCTAGTACTTCGCGCTTTCCAAGGCTACTTTTGATTTTAGCTAAGGTACCAAACCTTTTTACACTACCGCCACCGAAAAGCACGAGCACTTTCGCGTTTTGTGGAATTAAATTATCTAGTTCATTTAATCTGTTTTGGCCAAAAACGATTTTTGTTGGGTTGTAATAGTCAAAGTTTTGCATGGTTTTTTCCTCTCTCATTTTGATATGCACATTTTAAACATGTAAACCTTGAAAAGAATGGGTTAAACACCCAATATCATGCCTAAAACTCTCATAGACGATATTTATTAAGATTTAATATTATTCATTAGCTATACTGCATTTCAAATAATGCCATGGCACTTACTTACTAGTTTTGGAGTTTTAGTGAACAACCTCGTGAACAACTTAGCCTCGTTATCAACTAAAAACGGCTATAATAAAACAGCGATTTCTGGCGTCGGCATATTTAAAGCCAGTGACTCAACCCCCCGTGTACCACTTTGTTATAGCCAAGGCATTATTATCATTGTGCAAGGGCAAAAACGTGTCTACTTTGACCAACAAAGTTATGATTACAACCCTGATAATTATTTAGTACTCACCGTACCTGTACCTGCAGAATGTGAAACAATCGTTGAAGTCGACAAGCCATTACTATCATTAGTTATTGATCTAGATATGGGGATTTTAGGTGAGCTGGTTAGAGTACTAGATGACCACGGACATGTGAGACAACA
The DNA here is from genome assembly GCA_913062815.1 of uncultured Colwellia sp. GTDB lineage: Bacteria > Pseudomonadota > Gammaproteobacteria > Enterobacterales > Alteromonadaceae > Colwellia. Next base: position 19,707 of record CAJXWZ010000010.1, read on the forward strand.
TGAAAAATCACTCGAAAATAAAGGACTTTTTATCAGCCAATGTACTGAATCATTCTCTTGTGTGGTTGCCCGACTTGCAGATTGCCTAAGTTCTCCTTTGCAATGTGACATTATTGGTAAAGGATTATTACGCGAGATATTTTATCATGTACTCACCGGCCCACAAGCAGCGCCACTGTTTGCACTTGTTTCACACAACACTCATTTATCGCGCATGGAGCGAGTGTTAAAGCACCTTCACAACAGCTATCAAGCCAATTTAGATGTTGAACAACTTGCTAAAATGGCAAACATGAGTAGCTCTACCTTTCACCGTAATTTCAAACAAGTTACCGCTTCCTCACCTATTCAATATGTAAAGCGAATAAGGTTAACGCGAGCCAGAGAATTACTGCAAGATCAAGGCTTAAAGGTAAAACAAGCCGCTGCCCAAGTAGGCTATGAAAGTGCTACGCAATTTAGCCGAGAGTTTAGTCGATATTTTGGCCTTAGCCCAAGTGAATGTGCTCAAAATTAGGCTATTTTATATTATAATTAGCAACTTAAGTTCAGAGAAAAGAATAGACGATGGTACAGAATTTTTAAGCATTGCTTTAGAGCAGATAACATTTAAATTCAAACATTAGTTGAAGAGAATAAAAAACCGCCAGCAAAATGCTAGCGGTTTAATGCGTTATCAAGTAAGAGCACTACCGTCTTTCTTTGTTAAGGAGTTTATTGAATATTTCGTTGGCAACTTTTTTCTGAGCAGAGGCTTTATTTACTTTCGAATTACTTTCAGCTCTTGTTGAATTAGTAATGTCAAAGTTGCTCGTTGTAATTTCAAAATAGACAAATTCACTCTTTGACCACTTCTCATTGGTAAGATTGTCCGTTGTCATTTCTGCTCTACTATTTAAAAAGTCTTGATAACCGTTAATACCATCATAACCTCTAGCACTCACTGACATCTCTATCGAATCTATAGAAGCATCTAAAATATCATCTGATACAAAGGCACTAAAATCCATATTTTCGATACTAGGAACTTGACCAGAAGTTGGGGCGTAAATATACCAGTCAAGCATAGTATAATTATTACTGCTGGCTTCTATCCCAATCGATAAATAATCCATATTCGAGGTATTTGACAGATCATACTGTCCAGAGTCACTCACCAAAATATTGAATAACGTTGTGTAATCCATTATTGGTAGTGGTAGATCAAAAGACTTGTTCAATTCTGTAGAATACTCTCTTGAAGCTATCCATAAAAAGGCGTCATCAACATTTGGAATTTCATAAATCGTTTCAAATTTATAGGCCGAAACAGAGTAATGTTCCACTGAGTCGGTTTCATAACCATAAACATTACTTGCTTGATCAAAAGCATAATTCCTAAAATGAAAATCACCATCAATCACAGTAGATACTTGTTTACTTGCCCCAAAATCATTGGTCGTAATATCCACTGCTACACCTGCTATTTCAGCATTAACATCTGTTGTAGTTGAAATATCAGAAACCAAAGCGGCAAATGATTGCTCAGGATTTGAATAAGTAATTAAAGGAGATACTAAAGGCCATTCGCCTGTTGCACTTTTACAAGACTCCAGACCAACAAAGCTTGTGTAACCATAGTTGTTATTTATATGACCATCATCTTCCACTCCTGAAATACGGCCATTACCAAAATCATTTGCTCTTGCTGGAACACTAACATTTAAATCAAAGTACTGGCACTGACAAGCTTCAGTACTATCACTATAGTGGAAATAATCTCCCATATCGCTCACTGGATGATCAACATAAGTAGCTAAAAATACTGGTTTAACACCATTAATTTCATCGCTGCCTCGCATAACTATCGATATTGTTTGATTAGCGTTTTCTGTTTCATAAGTGATATTACCGTTACTATCGGCGTAAATTATTTCCTTGTTAGAATAATCATTATTATGAACTAACAAAGCGGCATCACCTGCTGCCGTTTCATTGCCACAACTATCTTTATACTTTGCCGATATAGACAAGGTATTCAACGTTGTTTGGTTATTGCCATTTGGAGGAGTCGGGTTTTCAGGAGAGTCTGTTGAGCTTCCTCCACCACAACCGGCTAACATACTTAATAAAATTAATGACAGAGATTTACAATACATCGATATTCCTTTATTTAAACTGCGTTCTGATACAAAAAAAGGATTCTAGCATTTAAATCTAAAAGTCCAACAATAAAACATTAACAAATTGTTAACCAATACAATGTGAGGCACAAATAACCTAACTAACCATTTTACTTCAAGCGATATAGGCTTAAATTCAAATAAAAAATGCACTTAGCCTAGTAATTGGATAGAAGTAATAGAAAGTAATAGAAAGTAATTAATAGCTTCTATTGTTGTCTATGAGTCTAAAGAAGCCATTTTGATTCCAATATTTATAATAATTTAACTTTATCAATTGCTTCATAAAACTAAAAAACGCTTGATTTCCATTAGAATAACGCCAACAATGATAACGCTAACATGATTTTATTTTAATCATTGATTACTAGCAATTAACCATTGAATTTATGTCTAAAAACACAACGATCTATGTGGGGACCCATAAAATGTATAAATTAGTGTTTCTTTTACTCGCCACAGCTATATTTTTAGGATGCCAGACCACACCCAAAGCCATATTGATAGACCGTAGCGAATACAAAGATAAGTTAAGAGGGTTTTGGCTTGGTAGCTGCATTGCCAATTGGACAGGCTTAAAAACCGAGCTTCTCAGAAATGAGAAGCCTTTTTTCACTGATGCGGATTGGCAAACAAATCAAGGGCGAAATAATGAGGTGATTGATTTTGTGCTCGACCAGCACCCTTGGAAATCAGATGATGATACCGATATTGAGTATGTATATCAGGCAGCTATAGAAAAGTACGGAACTCACCTTTTAAGTCCTGAACAAATACGTGATACGTGGAATGATCATATAGGTAAACCTTACCTATGGGTATCGAATTTGGCAGCCTCGGGACAAATGCTTGATGGTGCAGTACCTCCGGCAACTTCTCTTCCAGTAAATAACCCTATGTGGGAAATGATCGACGCACAACTCACTACCGAAATTTTTGGGGCATTAGCACCGAGTCGTCCAGATGTTGCTCTAGACATGGCACACCTTCCAATTCGAACTACCGCCTATACACATTCTGAATGGGCCGCTGAATTTTATGTCATTATGTACTCATTAACGGCTAATGTAGACAAAACGCTTTCACATAAAGCGCAAGTTTTTTGGTTAGCAGCCCAAGCAAGAAAAAGGATTCCTGAATGGTCTTACATTGCAAAAATGTATGACTTTATTAAAAACGAATATGAACATAATCCTGACAAAGACAATTGGGAGCATACCCGAGACGCTCTATTTGAACGCTATCAGGTAGCACGTGAAGATGGCTATGATCGTTATTCCCTAGTTGATTCTGGTATTAACTTTGCGAGTTCTTTAGTGAGTTTATTTTATGGGGAGGGAGACTTCAAAAAAACCATTCGCATTGGCACACTATCGGGTTGGGATTCAGACAACCCTACGGCTACTTGGGGCGGCTTATTAGGATTACTTTACGGACATGAGGAATTAGAAAAAATATTTCATAAATATGATTTTTCTGACGCTTATTGGATAGATCGCACCCGTCCGAAACTTGCTCGCCCTACTGATTCAATAACCGACATGGCAGAAAGAGCACTCGTTATTATTGACAAGGTTGTTACTCAATCAATGAACGGCGCTATCAGTGATAATCATTGGATAATACCTCAGCCAGACAATATCATTAAAAAATCAACCATCGCAAAGCCTAAAACCGCATGGCATGCTATTGATGATGCTGATAGCCGTTGGAAATTCGATGGTTTCGAAACCCAAGGTATTCATTATCAAAACAGCCTAGGAAATTTAGCTTACGGCTTTGAAACCTGTCAAGCTGACATTGCTTTTTCTGGCACTGCGGTAGCATTTTATGCAGACAAACGAATCGATGCCGGTGATATTTTTATATCACTAGATGGTGGTATCCCAACTCGAGTATCTCAAAAATCCTCATTTGTTGCGGGCCAAAATTTTATGCTTCAATACAAGCGGTTAAACCTCAAAGACACGATTCACACACTCTCAATAACCTGTGACAATACGCCTTTAACGAAAACTATCGATATGATTGCATTTATTCCAGGGGAATTCCCACAACCAAAAACGACTTACCCAAGAAATAAATAAGGTGAATATTAATGGACAATGCCACCATCAATAACAGTCATTGATGGTGATACTACAGCCTAGTTAACATCTGGAATAATAGCCGTAGCACATCAAAGCAATATGAATATTAACGCTCAAATTACCGCTGAGTCGAATCCCCAGCGGTAATCAAGCGCCAAAATATAAGGCATGCATATCTGAGATTAATGACTCATTTAGTGGATGTAGATACCATTTTGGCAACAGCCACTCACAGTAAAACACTTTCAATCCCAAGCATCATACTTGTCAGGTATCAGTAGGCGGTTGTACACATTGACCGAAGTAACTTATTAAATGACAAGCACAGAATAATTAGTAAACCTATACTAATGCTGCCCCCGCCAGAGCTTTCTGGTTCATTTACTTGCTCAATTGGAGTTGGTGCAGGAACAGGTGCAGGAGTACTATCATCAGGTATCGGTGTGGTAATTAACTGGACATAGTCAACATTCATTGCTGTATCACCTGCGTCAAACTGTACTGTCATTGAAGAGTTTTCATCAATGGGTGTCTTTAATACCACATAGCTATAATCGGATTCCCAAGCACCTGTTGGCGCAAAACTCAACGAATGTTTCTGGTCATTAATATAGATTGATATCGTCCCGGCTAATTCAGAGGCATAACGTAAAGTGACTTTTTCTGATTGTGGTAAGTCGCTATGGGTAAATCCTGAGCCTGCAGTATAAATATAGGCGACCCCAGAGCCATTTGAAGCATCATTATCATTGTATATTTGGGCATCACCGGTAAACATAGCATTTTCCGCTTCTAACCGTTTGATGTTTTCATCCCCCCCCTGAATAGTGATTCTATCAAGGACAGTCGTGACACCGCCTAATTCGTCGCTAGCAACAACTCTTAGCTGATGTTCACCTGCTTCAAGATTTGTAAGAGACCAGCTAAAAGGTGGTTGGCTAATAGAAGAAATCAATTGCTCGGTGATTTCTTCCCCGCTTAAAGGGGTAAGCTGATGATAAAGTGCCACTGAGGTCACTTCTCCATCGCTGTCTGATGCATTAGCAATTATGTCTACATTTTCACCCCTGTTTTGTATAGCTACAGGTACAGAAAGTGTTAATTCTGGCGAAAGGTTGCTAGTAACCTGGTTATATCCCAATAATTCAAAGAGCTCATCGCTGGCTTGATGAAATTTTTCAATGCTTGTTGCTTCAAGCCAACGTTGCTTAATATCCTCGTTTGCTTGAACTCTTGAATCGCCCCAATACCCTTCAGGACTACCTATACCATCGTTAGGGTTCCAACGAGTTTGACTGTCCCAATCGGCGTTTATATAAGTAATAGCTTTGACATTGTTGTTTTCATCTTTGATAAAGTCAAAATAAGGCTGATACCACTCATCCCAAATAGCCTCAGCAGTCTTGCTTTGTTTATTCGAACCATTGGCGCCGTCACTTGAATAGCTCAATTCGCCTATTTGATAACGTTGCGGTGATGACTCGTTAATAAATAAAGGCTTATTATGATTTCTGGCAAACTGCGCCGCTTCATTAACGCGCTCAAAGTTACAGTCTTGTGGTGAAAACCAACTTAAGCCAACCCAGTCAACATAGTCATCGCCTGGCCAAAGAGCTTCTAATCCAGCCTGTCCCGCAGGATTGGGACAATAAGAAGATACCTGCCATACTAGAGATATACTGTCCTGAAATCCCAGCTCTGCAATTTGACCATGCACGTATTGAAAGGTGCTAATTACACCACTATTGCTGTGATTATTCCACGGACCGTCAACTTCATAGGCCCAACGCAAATATACAGGCCGCTGATAACTCGCCAAGGTTTTGAGTAAAATATCAATATTATTATTGTAATGACCGGCAGCAACATCGTCGATAACGCCATTCATAGAAACACCAACAACCAGAGTAGAATTAGGGTATTGATTTGCCAGTTCAGCGATATTATTTCGACCAGCTCCAGCCTCTGCATTAGATGTCAATCCGCCAAGTGAGTTGATGCCTATGTAATTAGTAACCCCTCCGGCAACGACATTGATACTGTCATGATAATTATTTATACTATCAACGTCTTGACCTATGCTCAGTAGCACGCCTTGTTCTGGCGCTAAATCGGCGGCTTTGGTGCTGAGCGAAAACAATAAAAACGTCACGCTCACAAAGGCTAAGCCCAACTTGTAAAAGCGCGATGTTATATCTTGGTAGGGTGAACTATGAAGCATTATTTTACCTTATATTGGGAAACATCTATTTATACATTCGGTGACAAGAAAGTCATAGCGTAGCACTCATCCCGTTATCCTTTTTACCTATAGCTTACTTTGGCAATAGCGGATGATTTTATCTCCTTGGCTAACGGTTTGAAGCCTTGCTCAACCCATAAAATGTTAGCGTTATCATTTTTACTGTTTTTGTATACTAATGTCAATAGCTAAACGCGGTTCATCGGCATAAAAAAAACCACCTTCAATTGAAGGTGGTTTGATAAGGTTCAGCGATAAAGGGCGTTGCCGCCCTTATGCTAATAATTATTGATAAAATCCAAAATGTAAGCCCGTACCTGCGGCAAAATCACCGATTGGAGTTATGGTGATCACGTCACCTTCAGCCAACATAGTGCCTACGTCTAAGAAAAATATTGATGGTGAACCAAAGTTGGTATTTTCCCAGTCACCCGAGTTTTGTACTGGAGTGATAGTACCAACAGCGTCGCCATTAAGTGTTACAGCAACACCAAGTGCCGCGCCACCATTGTCGCCAACAGCAAGGCTTAAACCAACAACACTTGAACCAACACCAGCGGCTGGCACGGTTATTTGCACAATATCGCCATTACCAGTAAAGCCGCCCATTAGACCATTATCTAAAACTGTAGGGCCAGTTACGCCACAACAATTGCCTTCATCGGTATCGTTGCCAATAAAGCTTTCAGCTGGTAATGAAGAAAAAGGGAATTGTGTTAGTGCTGCATAAGCATTGCCATAATAACCAAAGTGCAAACCAGTACCAGCGGCAAAGTCTGAACTAGGCGTTACTGTGATTACATCACCTTCTACTAACGGAGTATCTAAGGTTAAGAAGAAAGTATTAGCAGCGCCTGCGTAGGTGTTTTCCCAGTCGTCTGAATTACGAACCGGAGTGATAACACCAACGGCATCGCCATTAACCGTAACGTCTACGCCAAGTGCAGCACCGCCATTATCGCCAACGGCTAAACCTAAACCTATGGTAGTAATACCATCGGCGGCAGCCGGCACTGTAATTTGTACAATATCGCCATTGCCAGTATAACCACCCATCAGACCATTATCTAAAATAGTAGGGCCTGTTACGCCACAACAGTTACCTTCATCGATATCGTTACCAATAAAGCTCTCTGCTGGTAGTTGGTTTAAGGCAAATTCCATTTGAGTTGCGATATAAAAGCCGAAGTGCAAACCTGTACCTGCGGCAAAGTCTGAGCTCGGCGTTACTGTGATTACATCACCTTCTGCTAATGGTGCGTCAAATACCAAGAAGAATGTTCCAGGTGAATTTGCATTAATGCTTTCCCAGTCACTTGAGTTTTGCGAAGGCATGATAGTGCCGGCATCGTCACCGTTTAAGGTTACATCAACACCAAGTGCAGCACCGCCATTGTCGCCAACAGCAAGTCCAATACCAAATACATCTAGTCCAGCAGCATCTGCAGGTACCGTAATTGTGACTACGTCACCGTTGCCAGTAAAGCCGCCCATTAAACCGTTGTCTAATACGGTAGGACCAGTAACACCACAACAGTTACCTTCATCGATATCGTTTCCAACTAGGTTTTCTGCAGGCAAACTACCAAAGTCTGACTTCACTACTGCTTTATAAGTATTATCGCCAGCAAGGCCAGTATCTTCTGCAGGCTCTTCTGGTTCTTCTGGAACTTCTGGAACTTCTGGCGTTTCGTCTTCACCCGTCGCTGGTAGATAAAAACCTAACGATATACCAACACCTGCTGAAAATTGACTATCTACCATAAAGGTAACAATTTGTCCTGCTGCTAAAGGCATATCAAGCGTTACAAAAGCAGTAGGTATTGCACCTTCAAGATGTGCGGTCCAGTTGCTATCAGCATTACCATGAATGAATATAGTTGCAACATCTTCACCGTCAACGAATACCGACATAGAGCCTGTACTCGTAGCACCTCGAATATAAGTAAAACCAACAACCGATAAACCATCAGCGGCGTCAGGTACCATTACGCTAAAGCCATCACCTTCACCGTCAAGACCACCTAAATTGCCTTCTTCGTTTAAGAAAGGATCTGGGCCACAACATTCTGAAACACCGTTACCGATAATCTCATAAATAGCACCTTCATCAGCCAATATTAGCTCAGCCACTAGTTGTGGCGGTCTGCCATTAGGTATTAAATCAGCTATTTTCCAATTTTCGATCTCTGCGCCAAGAAAATCACCAACGCCTTGATCGCCAGCGTAAAAATATAAAGGTTCGTCGTTAATAGTGACTTGTAGCGAGCCGTCTAAGCGAGTAATAGTACTAACACTACCGCTGCTAAAAGGTACGACATGCTCTGTTGTTGGAACGGTATAAGCGGGCCAATCAACGGAACAGTCTGCATCACAAGCACTTTCGCCTTCGACTTTATCTTCGTCAAAAGTATATAAGGTTTTTCCTTCGATGCTCGAAGTATTACCTGAGACCAAGTACTTAAAGTATTCCTTGTCGTAAAAACCCAATGAATCAAGGTTTCCGGCCGTAAAATCACCGTCAGCAAGTACAGTAACCACTTGGCCAGCGGCTAATTCGCCCACTTCAAGGTAAACCGTAGGCGTACCGCCTTCTGCTAACGTTGCCCAATCACCAGAATTAACGACTGGTATTAGGTTGCCAACGGCTACATCATCGATAAGCACCGTCATCGAACCTTCGGTATCACCTGCGCGGAAATAACTTAAGCCAACATAAGTTGCACCGGCACCATCTTCGGGTACCACAACACTGACACCATCACCTGCTCCGGTGATACCGTCTACTCGCGTATCGACAACCGCTGGCTCGCCGCAACATTCACTAACATTGTTGCTGATCAAGGTGGCAACGCCATCTTCTTCAAGTTCCAAAACGGCAGCTGCAACCATTTCTGCAGGATTTATTGTACCCTCGGTATCGGTTAATAACATAAGGTTTGTGGTAGCTATAGTTACCGGTGGAGTTTCAAGGTTAGGAGTTGTGTCACCTCCTCCACACGCAGTTAAAGCGAAGGAAATAATTCCTAAGCTAAAATATTTTAATGGATTATTGCCATATGCTTTATTCATAATTTATTCCTTTGTCTCGAGTTATTATTATATTTCGAGATTAAATGATATTTGATCGGCTTAACAAACCTGAATTCCATCGTTAACCGATTTAGTGAGAATTACTAACATCTTCACTTCACTCATTAGGGTTGAGTAATACTTACTACAACCCTGTTTTAAATTTTTAGAAGGTATATCGCATGCCAACGTTATATCTTGCACCGTATTGACGAGCATGGAGTAGCTGCTCTTCATATCGGCCATAGATACGCTGTGTTTCTTCGGTGATATTGAGTCCTTCGACAAAAACGGTGAACTTTTCTGTCACTTCATAGCTAGCACTTACATCCCATTGTCCATATTCTTCAGTATATTGTGGGTTGTTTGGCCCACCTTCTTGTTGACCAATGGCAGATAAAAACTCATCACGCCAGTTATAGGCTATACGAGCTTGTAAGCCATCTTTGTCATAAAAGGCGACGAAGTTAGCCGAATCACTTAAGCCCGGTAAGGCAAATTGAACACCCGTTTTTGCATTGTCATAGCCAACATCACCATTGACGATAGTGAAATTGACCATACCGCCAAAACCAGACTCGCCAAACATATGCTGAATGGCAAACTCCCAACCGTCGATGGCCACAGTCTCGCCATTAGTGGGTACATTAATATCCCAAACGACGAGTTCATCGGTAGCATCACCGATTATTGTGGTGGCATCACCTTCCTGATTCTCGATCATACGATCAAAGATATTTCCTTCGGTTAGCTGGATACCTTCGTCAGTAAGTTGCTGTCTGGCCAAGTCACTACGAGCACCATTGTGGGGATCATAAAGTCCATCAATAGTTTCCTCTACTACCGAGGTAACTAAGAAGTTTTCCACATCTTTACTGTAGTAACCAACAGACATATAACTGGCTTCTCCGTAATAATATTCTAACGATAAATCAATATTATCAGCGGTATAAGGTAATAGATCTGGGTTACCACGATAACCGTTACGGGCACCGACTTTAGGGTTACCAGAAATTGATGTGGTCCCACGCATTGCGGAAAGATTGTTACGAGTTACCGTGCGACTATAGGAAAAACGAGTCACTAAATCATCGGTCAATTCAACACTGACATCTAAACTAGGCAGGAACAATTTATAATCGGTATTAACATCGGTATAGATGCTGTCTGCTGCAACAATGGTTCTAAATTCAGTTGACGACTCCCACTCAACGTAAAGGGGGTCTTGTGCTAAACTGCTGGCGTTAACATCGGTGGCTTCATAACGCATGCCAGCAACGGTAGTAATTAGCAGGCCGTTAAATTCAGACTCAAAGTTAAATTGTATATAAGCGCTGGTGGTTTCTTCAGCAACGGTATGATCTTCATCCCATGCTCCTGGACTGAAATTGATACCTAAGCCAGCTTCAGCTTGTTGTAATGCTGTTGCGGCATTATAGCTGTAATAATAGGGTAAGACACTACCGGTGAATTCGGTAAATAAGCCGTTGGTGCCTTTTTTCTGGAAGATACCATTGTCAAAAAAAGCACTGTCTGAATCGGTTGCGACATTGTAAAAGGTGTTAGCGAATTTAGAACGGGATGACATTTCAACAAAACCGACGCCAAACTCTATGCTAGCTAAATCACTGTCACCATCGTTAACCCACATACCGTCCATTCGAGCCTGTTCAATATCTGTTCTCATCGCACTGGCGTTAGCGATAGCAATATTTGAAGTAAGTTGGTCTGGCGTTACCTCAGTGGTTATGTCGATAAAGTCGAGATCTAGCGTCGGTACTTCATTACCATTAATATCAAAAGATTTACCGTCTAGCGCAGCGCCCATGATGATAAAGCTGTTGTTGCCATCTTCTAAACCTTTCGATTCAGCCGATGAATCATGATAATCAAAAGTAAGACTGAAAGTATCATTTACTTGCCATTCGATATTTAAACCTAAAGAATTATTTTCATTACCTGAGCTATTGCCATAAGCAAAATAATCCATAGTGCCCGCGGCTTCATCTAAATAAGTTGTGGTGCCATTTTCATTAATAACGACTTCATTGACATTACCGCCACCGTTAAACCATACGCCAAAGTGATCTCTATCACTGCTAGTTTCATTTTCGGCATAAGTATACTCAAGTGTTGCGGTAACATTGTTGACTGGTTGATACTGCAACACTACCTGTGCATTGGTTCGTTCTCGCTCGATATCACCAACATCATATTTATAGTTACGCGGCAGCCAAGTATTACCATCTGGATTTAGGTTATTGTCAGTGACCATAGCATTACTCAAATCACCAAGGCTGTTGGTGCGCCAACCAGAAACTTCGGCATTTTGCTCACGTGAGTCACGTTTTTGATAAGAGCCGCTTACCATGATACCAAAAGTATTATCGGCAAACGTATTGCTAAATAATCCAGACAATTCCGGTGTTACATCGTCACCTTCTTCAACAGTTGTATCCATCACTGCTTTACCACCTAATGATGCCTTCAAACCAGGATTATCGAGAGGGCGACCAGTGACGATATTAATGGTGGATCCGATACCACCACTAGGGTTAGCGGCACGGCCTGTTTTATATATTTCTACCGCACTAACACTTTCTGATGCCAAGTTTGCAAAATCAAAAGAACGAGTAGCAGGAGCACCCGTTTGTCCCATTGCGGCGGTAGGCATTTGACGGCCATTTAAGGTAACTAGGTTAAAGTTGGGACCAAAGCCACGCACAGTGACATGGCTACCTTCATTATTTGATCGATCTATGGAAACACCAGATATGCGCTGTAAAGACTCAGCAAGGTTAGTATCAGGGAATTTTCCCATGTCTTCGGCAGATATAGCATCAACCACGCCGTGAGCTTCACGTTTAATATCCATGGCTTTGACCATACTGGCTCGAATACCGGTTACCTCTATAACCTCGATATTTTCATCCTCATGGCTACTTTCTGCTGCATAGGCTGGTGTTAGTGCCCCTGCACTTAAAACAAGAGATAAACTCTTAGCTAAGTGTGTCTTATTAAATAATCTACTTTTCATATACTTATCCCTTGAAAATAAATGCTTAGCAACGTGATTTATGCTTAACAGCTTGATGAAACCACCAAAAGGTTAGCGCTATCATTTCACGGCAAATGGTACTATTTGAATATTATTTTTTATTAATAGTACGCTCAAACTAAGTTTGCTTAATTTAACGCTAGTTTTTCCTCTTTCACATATTCGGTTATCTCTACTTTACCGATAATGATAGCTCGACTAAAAAACCAGCAAGTTAACGCTAACATTTTAAATTTAAGTGTACCAGTTGTTTTTAAGAAAAAGCCTAGTTTTTTTTTGTATTTCAAATTTAACCCCATAAAAAAACAGCCTACACAAGTCCTAATAAACCATAATAACAAAACAATTAACAGCTAAAAAACAGTTACTTACAAATATAACCATCTTAAATTATTTGTATTTAAAAAAAGTAAAGACTTTCAAATAAAATAAAAAGATAGCGCTAACAAACCTAAGGTGGTTAAATATATATTCCGTACTTAAACGTTACAATCATTTTGTATGTCCAATTAGGAATCAATGAAAATGCTTAGAGTTAGCAATGAATAAAGATAAAAAATCACGTTTACAGGACGTGGCGAAACATGCAGGCGTTTCTATGATGACCGTATCGAGAGTACTTAACCAAAATGGTATGGTGAGTGAAAAAACAAAGACAAAAGTACAAGCGAAGCTAAAAGAGTTAAATTATCAGCCCAATGTCTCTGCACGTCGTTTGGCAAGTAATAAGTCGTTCTTTTTAGGATTGTTATACGATAATCCTAGTGCATCCTATGTTAGTCAATTTTTATTAAGTAGCCTTAAACTTTGTCGAGATTGCGGTTACCACCTTGTCGTTGATGAAGTCGATAAAAGTCTTACTAAAAACTTAGAATCAGTTGCCGAGCTTATTAATATTACCCAGGTTGACGGTCTAATATTGCTGCCTCCGGTTTGTGACATTGCGGAAATACTTGAAACTCTAATGGCTGCTAACATCCCATTTGTTCGAGTTTCGCCAAACGCTCAATTGAACGTTTCACCCTATGTTTGTATGGATGATTATCAGGCAGCATTCGAAATTACAGAACAGTTGATTCAACAGGGGCATGTTAATATCGCTCATATCATTGGCCACCCTGATGTTGGAGCAAGTCGTTTACGTTACCAAGGCTTTCTTGACGCGTTAAGATCAAACAAAATTAATATCCCACCTGAATATATTGAGCAAGGTTTTTTCACTTATAAGTCAGGATTAAGTGCTACGCAAAAATTGTTATCCTTAAACAATCGACCGAGTGCTATTTTTGCCAGTAATGATGATATGGCAGCGGCAGCGATTTCAGCCGCCCATATGAAAAACATACCAGTTCCAACTGCACTATCGGTTGTAGGCTTTGATGATACTCTTCTCGCTAGTACAGTTTGGCCTCATATATCAACAGTGAGACAGCCTATTAAAGAAATGGCAAAAGTGGCTGTTGAATTACTGGTTTCGGGTAAATTTGATGACCCAGCTAACCTCAAAAGATCTGACTTGCGCCACGTCTTAGACTTTGAAATTATACAGCGTGAGTCTAGTACCGGAATAAGTTAAATGTTCCTTGGTTGTAGCAAGCTCCTTGTTGCTATTATTCAACTAAACCTTGTGTTGCCATCAATAGCAACCTAACTATTTTGCACTCAACCAATGTTGATTATTAAAAAACTATCATTAATCGATTTCCAGCACCTTAGTGGTCAATGAAAAAGAAAATCGTTACTCACTGTTAGCGCTATCGTATGTAAGTTGAGAAATTGCACAACGAAATATAAAATCTAGTATTTTTAATTTTTTTACTGAACCGAATTACTTTAATGAATGCTAGCTTCCTAATTAACTAAAACATCAAAAATGTTTCAATAACAACGAATATAGTAAAGTTAGCTATTATTTAATTAAACAATCATACTTTTTTCCAATAAACTAGGTTGACTTTCACGTTAACAAAGCACAAAATGATAGCGTTAACATTTAACTTTATTTATTTTCCAAAGGCAAGTAAAAATGATGAAGAATAGGCTTTCCTCTGTAATGGTATTTTCTTTTTTTATGCTGGTAGATTTTTGTGCGTGGGGGCAAAGCCAACAACATACCAGCTCTGAAGTAGCAACTGATGACAAGTTAGGGAAATTTGAGCCTCCGGCTAACAAAGTCCTACTTTTTATAGGTCAAGACTCGGATACCATTAGCGATTATATTTCAACAGTGCCCGAAGATAATGTTGAAGGAGTAACGCTTTACAGCGAACTCAAAAGCGCTCATCCCAAAAAAACCTTAAAAGCAATGTTTACTCCTGACTTCTGGCAATCAGGAACAGTAGATTTCAGTAAAACGCTTACTGAATCACCTAATGCAGCTGTTGCGATTGGTTTAGCACTTGATAACTGTAATCAGGAAAACCATGAGGCTAATATCGCCAATGGCCTATACGACCTAACGATTGCCGTTATGGTAAAACATTTAAAATCATTAGCGCCTCGCAAGGTGTTCTTGCGCATAGGATACGAATTTGACGGCCCTTGGAATTGTTATACACCAGATAATTACAAATTGGCGTTTCAAAGAATAGCGAAAGCTATCACCAAGCAGCATGCCGAAAATATTGCTACCGTGTGGCAATCAGCTTCGTGGCCTGATAGTTACGGTAATCCTATTTATGACACTGGTTTAGACAATCATCTAGATAATTGGTACCCCGGGGACGAGTACGTTGATTGGGTAAGTATGTCAGTATTTTATCGTGATCTTTCTCAATGGAACTACGTCCCTCCCCTTACACCGGCTAAAGGACAAGAAAACATATTATCTTTCGCTAGGCAGCACAAAAAGCCGGTGATGATTGCCGAGTCAGCGCCGCAAGGCTTTCGTATCGCAGCGTTAACCAATAGTGTTATTCAAGAAAACAATCCAAAACCTGTAACGGCAAAAGATATTTGGCAGGGTTGGTATCAACCCTACTTTGATTTTATTTATGCCAACAATGATGTTATTCGAGCAGTGGCTTATATCAATACGCATTGGGACTCTCAAGGGATGTGGCAATGCAAATCAGGTATTGCCGCAGGAAGACCCGGCTGTTCGCAAGGAAATTGGGGCGATAGTCGCATTCAAGCGAATGACTATATAAAAGCACGTTGGTTAAACCAAGTGACTAATAGCGATTATTGGATGCAAACCAGTAATTACTGAGCAAATACCTTTAAAAATGAGTTGTCTTTATGAGTAAAATTATTAACCCAATATTGACAGGGTTTAATCCTGATCCAAGTATTCTTAGAGTTGAGGATGATTATTATATTATCACCTCTACTTTTGAATGGTTTCCTGGCTGTCAAATTCATCACTCGAAAGATTTGATGAACTGGCAACTCATTACACGACCTCTAGAGCGAGTATCCCAATTGGATATGAGAGGCGTTCCCGATTCTTGTGGTGTTTGGGCGCCTTGCTTGAGTTACCATGAAGGGGTGTTCTACCTGATTTATGCCAATGTTAAAAGCTTCGATGGTGAGTGGAAAGATACCCCTAATTACTTAGTTACCGCAACAAATATCAAAGGTCCTTGGTCTGAGCCTACATTCATCAATGCTAGTGGCTTTGATGCGTCATTATTTCATGATGATGATGGTAAGTCTTACTGTCTAAATATGCTAATGGACCATCGCAATGGCAAATTTTTTGGCGGAGTTGTTTTACAAGAGTTTGATAAAGAGACAAAGCAATTAATCGGTAAAATACATCATATTTTTGCAGGCACTGAGCACGGTCGAACCGAAGGGCCTCATATATACAAACGTAATGGTTATTATTACTTATTGACCGCTGAGGGCGGTACAAGTTACGAACACTGCATGACCTTAGCACGTGCCAAGTCGATTACTGGCCCCTATGAAATTCATCCAGAAAACCCTCTCATTACCGCTAAAAACTTTCCTAATAACTATCTACAAAAAACTGGCCATGGAGATTTTGTTGAGACACAAAATGGTGAATGGTACGCTGTTTTTCTTACCGCAAGACCGTTAACTAAACTGGGTCGATGTATCACAGGACGAGAAACAGCCATAGAGAAAGTTGAGTGGCGCGATGATGATTGGCTTTACCTCACTTGTGGTGTTCACCTTGCTCGTAAAGAAGTTGAAGCGCCAGCACTTCCTGAACATAAATTCTTAAAAGCGAGCAGTAAGTTAACCTTTAACGATGCAGAAATAGACATCAACTTTCAGGCGCTAAGGGTGCCATTAAGCAAAGATTGGGTTAATCAAACCGACCGTCCAGGTTACCTCCGGCTTTATGGCCGAGAATCTCTTAGCTCGCGTTTCGAGCAGAGCCTGATCGGGCGAAGGGTTCAAGCCCATCATACCAGTGCTGAAACTTGCCTTGAATTTAACCCTGATAACTTTCAGCAAATGGCTGGATTGGTTTGTTATTACAACACAGTTCATTATCATTACTTGCATGTTTCTGGTGATGACTTGGGCGCCTATTCGGGCAAAAAGTACCTGACTATTTTAAGTTGTGATGATCATAAAACGACTCAGCCCAATCAGACGCCGATTGACATTACCGGCGCAAGTAAAGTTTACTTAAAAGCTGACTTTGATGGTGCACGATTGCAATTTTTCTATGCTTTGCTTGCTGGCGATTGGCGCAAAATTGGGCCAGTTCTTGATGGTAGCATTTTGTCTGATGACTATGTTGAACATGCAGAAAGGCATTTCCACCCGTGTTTTACTGGTGCTTTTTATGGACTTGCTTGTCAAGATCTTAGTGGTCAAAAGCTCGAAGCAGATTTTGAATACTTTAATTACCAAGAAAAACCAAAATACCTTTAACTCGGTTTAACTAAGCTTAAGTAGAGAATACAGGATGATAAACGTACAAGCATATGCAAAACAGTTTTGGCAAGAGGGCTTTATTCATATTGAAAATTTTTTCTCTGCTGAATTAGTTGACTTATATAATGAAAAAATTATTGAACACTTTGGTATGACACCAGACTTTGCTCATACCGATGAATTCATCAAAAAGTCTGCCGTTGAAGTCATCCCTTGGTTTCCGCAACGAGAAGGCGTTAAATGTTTTGACACCGTCAGCGAAGATAAAACGTTACGTGCATTGACTCAAGCCATTTTAGGGCATGACTGGTATGAACAATATTCAATGGTAATGTTTTCGAAACAAGGTACCGTTGGACAAGCTTGGCATCAAGATTGTTTACCAACTGATCCAAAACAATTTAATATCAATAGGCTCGTGTACACCATGGATATTGACCAAGCATATACTGGTGGACAAACCATGGTCATGCCTGGTTCTCATAGGCAGGGATTAATACCTTCACCAACAGATGCATTTGACCAATCAAAAGCCGAAATACTAAGCCCCAAAAAAGGCAGTTTAGTGCTCCTTCATGGTCATTGTTTTCACATGGTAAAACCTGTTACAGGAAAGTATCGTGTATCTACTAACTACCGAGTAGCGCCTAAAGGTACACCCGAAAATATTACTGATATTGGTATTTATAGAAATATGATTTATCAGTTTTCTACCCAAAGCGTACTAGAAGAAAGAAATTAATTATTCTCCACTCGGCTTAACAGTACTTATTCAATCAACAAAGGTATTACTTTGAAATATTCTTTTTTAGCGTCCTTATACTCCCTTTTGCTAGCGACTTACTCATTTGCAAGTACAGATAGCCTCTCTGTCCCCAATCACGTCAGCATTGAAAAGCAAAGCCAGCAATACCGACTGCTGGTCAACGACTCTCCTTTTGAGATTAAGGGTGCTGGGCTGAATTATCCTGATGGTCATAATTTTCAAGCGTTGAAAGCCGCGGGCGGTAACAGTTTTAGAACTTGGTCTACAAAACACGCTGAACAGGAATTAGCGGCGGCCAAGGAATTAGGCTTGATGGTAGCTATGGGTATAGATCTGAAGAAGCAATTACATGGCTTTGATTATAATGATAGCGCAGCGGTTGCCAAACAATTTCAATGGGTTAAAGAACAAGTAAATCGTTACAAAAACCACCCTAATCTATTAGTTTGGGTAGTCGCTAACGAACCCAATTTATTATTTAATGATGCTGGTCAACTTATACCGGTTAACCCTAAAGTCTATGACGCTATTAGTGATATTATTGATTATATTCATCAAGTAGATCCACATCATCCCGTAACTTATTCCTATGCAGGTGTAATAAAATCTCATCTAGCAGTAGGACTCGCTAGAACGCCAAACGTCGACTTTGTATCAGTACAAGTCTATGGTGATTTAGCCAATATCAAACAACAAGTTATCGAAGCAAACATTAACATACCCTTTATGGTTACCGAGTTTGGTCCACTAGGGCATTGGGAAGTACCCACTACCCTTTGGGGGCAACCGATAGAGGAAACCAGTGCTGTCAAAGCAAAGTCGATGGCTCACCGTATGCAATTAGGGTTAGCTGACAATAGCACAGGTTTAAATATCGGCGCTTTTGCTTTTGAATGGGGACAAAAGCAGGAACGTACACCAACTTGGTATGGCATGTTCAACAAAGACGGCAAACCTAATGCGCGTGTTGATGAGATGACGCGTTTTTGGACAGGGCAATATCCTCTAAATCGTGCGCCCATGACCGAAGCTATAACCCTCAATAATCTTTTTGCCAGTGACAATGTTTACCTTGAACCTAATAGTCAGGCCATAGCCAATGTGATGGTAACAAATAAAAGTAATGCCTCATTCACTTATCAATGGAAACTATTAAAAGAAGTGGTTGAAGTAAGCCAAGGTGGAGCTTTTGAACAAGAGCCAGCAGCGACTCCATTCACCATTACCGCACCAACCAAACAGCAAAAGTTTAACAAAATAGAATTTCTAACGCCTGCAGTAGAAGGTGCTTATCGATTATTTGTTTATGTTCATGATGAACACGGTAAAGTTGGTAATGCTAATTTTCCATTTTATGTTAAAGAAAAATAGCATTAATGGCTTTTCAAAAAACAACGTACACCAACGTTACTCGTTTACAGCTTCCGGCTGAATAGCTGCATTTTCCTAAACGTACACTAAATGCAGATATTCATCCGGTCATATCTTCTAGCTCAATGCCTTTCGTTTCATGAATATACTTGACCACAAATACTATCGATAGAAAAGCGCATACGCTATAAGCGCCATAGGCCACGGCCAAACCGACAGAGCTAAGCATGATAGGAAAAGTCATAGTAACGGTAAAGTTGGCAAACCATTGAGCAAAGCCGCTAACCGCAAGTCCAGAGCCACGGATTTGGTTAGGGAACATTTCCGCCAACATTACCCACATTACAGGTCCCCACGATAAGTTAAAAAAGAACACATAAGCATTAGCCGCAATAAGTGCAACAGTATCTAAACCTCCTAGAGAAAGCCGACCTTGCGTATCTAGCTCTGCATTAACAAAAGAAATGACTAAAATCGTTAAGGTGATAGCCATACCAACTGAGCCAAGAATTAAAAAGGGTTTCCGACCTACTTTATCAATAAAAAACAGGGTAATAAAGCAAGCCAACAGGCTAACTGCTCCACTAATAATATTGATCATCAAAGCGTCCGATTCAGAAAAACCAACCGCTTGCCATAGTACTGCGCCATAATAAAAGACCACATTTATCCCAACTAACTGTTGAAATGTCGCCAAGCCAATACCTAGCCAAACAATAAACCTCACCTTGTTGGTATTTTTATCGATTAAATCACTGAACTTTGGCTGATGTCTATCAACAGCGAGTGAGTTTTGTATTTCGTTTAACTTTTCTTGTCCTTGTTGTTCACCAAATAAGCGTTTGAGGACAAGGCTAGCCTTAATCAAATCTTGCTTCATCACCAAATATCGAGGACTTTCGGGAATAAAACACAAAGCGATAAAAAATATAATAGCGGGGAATAATTCAATCCAAAACATCCAACGCCATGCATCAAAACCCATCCAAAGTTTAGCGACTGAAGATCCGGCCATATCAGCCAAGTAATAGTTGCTAACAAATGCGGCAAATAAGCCTGAAATAATGGCCACTTGTTGAATAGAAGTTAGCATGCCACGGTATTTCACCGGCGCAATTTCACTGATGTAGGCTGGCGCAATCACCGATGCAGCGCCTACGGCTAACCCGCCAATAATACGATAAAAAATAAATTCTAACGACGTTGCAGAGATACCACTGCCCCAAGCACTTATGATGAACAGTACAGAGCTTACAAGTAAGATGTTCTTCCGACCAAACATATCTGCTAACCTCCCGGCAGCAAAAGCACCAACAGCGCAGCCAAGTAACATACTAGCGACATTAAAGCCTGTTGCCACACTATCTGAATTAAAGGCCAGTCTTAAGCCATCCACAGTGCCATTGATAACGCCACTATCAAAGCCAAATAAGAAGCCACCTATGGTAGCAACACAGGCAATAAATATTATAAAAAACACCTCTTTATTCATCGTTAACTCTCTGTTCTTTATTATTTTGTAAAATATTAAAACTTTACTTTTATTTGTTCCATCTGCAATTGCAATGCATAACTTACTTTTAGTGGCATGTCCGGATGTTCAATTTGATTAGTTAACATCGCCTCACCAACCGCTTCTGCTTCATAATTAAATCCTAAACTTTCTCGATTATCAGCAAAGTGTTCGATTTGTTGATCTAATTTATATAAAGAACATTGATCCGCACGCCAAAAATTAGGGATAGCAATATAACCTTCCTCCCCGATGATATACGCCCAATTTTGCAGTTTACATTGAAAAGAAGTCGCTAGGGTTAACCTTACGTCATTGACTTCAGCCATGATGATGACATCTTTTTCAACACCGTTCGGTGCCACTTGAGCATTCACCGTGAAAGACTCCATCGGCTGCCCAAGAAAAAATTGTGCTATGGCAATCGGATAAATGCCCATTTCAAGTAAACATCCCCCGGCAAGCTCAACATTCCACTCTCTGCGTTCAGGGTCATAAGGAAGTGGGTAACCAAAATCGGCTTTGATGTGTTTAATTTTACCAATACGGCCATTGTCGAGCCACTGTTTAGCTTTTTTAATTGCCGGAAGAAAATAAGTCCATATCGCTTCCATTAAAAACAAGCCTTTTTCTTTTGCCAGCAAATAGAGCTGCTGACACTCAGCTGAGCTAATCGTGAACGGCTTTTCACAAAGCACAGACTTCCCTGCCATTAACGCATCATGAACATGCTGGAAGTGTAAATTATGAGGTGTAGCAATATAAACCACATCAATTTCGGCATCATCGAATAATTGCTGATACCCTTGATAAGCCTTGTCAATTTCATGTTTTTTAGCAAATGATTGAGCATTTGTTAATTGCCGCGCCGCAACCGCCAGTAGTTTACCGTTGCTAACATGTTTCATGTCTTGGCAGAATTGTTCGGCGATAACACCGGTACTGATAATCCCCCAATTTAACTGTTTCATTGTTATTCTCTATTATTTATTAGCTACACTTATGCAATGCAACAGCATTTTATGACACCGCCAGCGATTGACGATGTTGAACTTTGTTATCTGAATTAAATACTTGCTCTAACTCTTCTAAAGACTTGCCTTTAGTTTCAGGTAGTAGTTTATATATCAAGACAAAACCAATAACGGCAAACACGCCATAGATTGAAAATGTTAGTGCAGTGCCAATATTGGCTAGCTCCCACGGAAAAACAAACTGAACGGTAAAGCTGACAGCACTATTTACTAGCCCAACAAAAGCGATACCAACGCCACGCAGTTGATTAGGAAAAATTTCAGCCAAGAGTACCCACATTACCGGTCCTAAAGACACAGCAAAGGAAGCGACAAAACCAAGAATACCAATCATGATCAATAGCGGGTTGATATTCGCAGCTGCTTGTATGAGTTCAGCTTGGTACTGACGGGCAACTTCTTCGCCTAAGTTTTCATTAAGCGCTTCTTTAAAGGCTAAATCAGACGGATACATTACGCCTATAATCGGTTCGACGTTATTTTGTACTTGCTCGTTAGTTAATTTTCCCACCGATTGAGGGGTAAGTTGATAGCTGGCTTGATGAAAACCATAGGCAGCAATAGACATACTAATGACCACGCCTGATAGGCCTATTAGCATTAAAGGTTTTCTACCTAACTTATCAATTAATAACATCGCAAGAATGGTAAAAACAACATTGATAATTCCTACCCATATCGCTTGTGAAAAGGCTGCATCTTGTCCTATTCCACTTTGCTCAAAAATGCTCGGAGCATAAAAATAGACAGCATTAACCCCAGTAATCTGTTGGCAAATACCGACCACTAAGCCAATGACTAAAATCAAGCGCATATTTTTAGAAAACAGCGTTTTTAATCGGGTCAATAATGGGGGTAATTCATCACCATGTTGTTGTTCAATTTCACTGATCAGTTGTTGACTGTTTTGCTCAGGAAAAAGTTTCTCTAGCACAGGTTTTGCTTTTTGTTGTTGACCGTTACAAATCAACCAACGTGGACTTTCAGGAATGATAAATAATAATATAAAATACAAAAATGCCGGCACAATTTCTAAACCTAACATCCAACGCCAAACATTTTCTGTAATGCCTAAGGTGATAGCTAATTCACTTGCGCCACCACTCATTTTTAATAAGTAATAATTAGCAAAATAGGCGACAGAAAAGCCAACAACAATATTAAACTGGTTGATTGAAATCATCTTTCCTCTGTATTTAGCCGGAGATATTTCAGCAATATACATAGGCGCTAACACCAAAGAAGCAAAAGCTAAGCCACCGATCATCCTCGCCATAACCAACATAAAGTAACTAACAGAAAAAGCAGAAAGTATTGCTGAGATTACATATAAAGCAGCAATAGTGATCAGAATTTTTTTCCGACCATAAATATCGGACAAAGGCCCAGCAAACAGTGAACCAACCACTGCTCCTAAAGTCGGCGCACTCACCACAAAACCTTGTTGCCATTCGTTGAGTTGAAACTCAGTGGTGACAAATCCCACCACGCCGGAAATAACAGAAGCATCAAAGCCAAAAATAAAACCACCTAAGGCGACAACAACAGCATAAAAAATACTGGTAGATACTGAATGAGACATGGCTCTACTCTTATTACTAAACAATAGAACAATAGAACCACATTGTTAACGCTAACACAAGTTCTCTCCGGTTATTTTTCAATTTATTATCAACTGAGCTCTTTTTAAACTGCTCTCATAAACTCATACTTACCCCTTATCGAAAAAGGAATTAGCAAAAGATAACCATTTAACAGGTTGGTTTTATTTACTTATTTATAATGTTTACCTATTTTCTAGCGTTCACATAATTACATTAAAGCCTAAAGAGTATTGTTATTCAACAAAAGCAATGCTAGTGTTAGCGCTATCATTTATAAAACTTAATAATTGATTATGTATTTAGGCATTGATTTAGGCACTTCAGGTGTAAAAGTTATCATACTTGATGATAACGATACGTTAGTCGCACAAGCATCTTCAGCACTTGAGATCAGCCGTCCTGCCCCTCTTTGGTCAGAGCAAGACCCAAGCACTTGGTGGCAAGCAACTAAACTAGCAATGGAAGAGATTAAAGCTGCACATAGTGACTGTCTCGCTTCGGTGACCGCAATCGGTTTATCGGGGCAAATGCATGGTGCCACTCTTCTTGATGCTAATAACAACATCATTCGCCCTGCGATCTTATGGAATGACGGGCGAAGTGAGAAACAATGTAAAACCATAGAAGCCAAAGAGCCTGCTACACGTTCTATCACCGGTAACATTGCTATGCCTGGTTTTACTGCCCCTAAATTGGCTTGGTTAAAAGAGCATGAGCCAGACTGTTTTAACTGCGTTGCTAAAGTGCTATTACCGAAGGATTACCTGCGTTTTCTCATGACAGGTGATTTTGCTTCCGACATGTCAGACAGCGCTGGCACCTTATGGCTTGATGTTGAACGCAGACAATGGTCGACGCAAATGTTAGCTGCGACAGATTTAACACTTGAACAGATGCCAACATTGTATGAAGGCACTGAGATTACGGGTTACTTAAGTGAAGAAATAGCAACACGTTGGGGTATGAGCAAAGTTCCAGTGATTGCCGGTGGCGGTGACAATGCCGCCGGTGCAGCTGGTATTGGTGTGATTAATCCCAATGAAGCGTTTCTATCACTTGGCACTTCTGGCGTTTACTTTGTTGCCAATGAAACCTATAACCCGAACCCAGACAGCGCAGTGCACACTTTTTGTCATTGTGTACCGAATACCTGGCATCAAATGGCTGTAGTGCTAAGTGCAGCAAGTTGTTTAACTTGGGTCACTGAGCTGACTGGATATAAAGATGAGAAGAGTTTATTAGATGAAGTTGAAAAGCTCGACTTTTCCACACCTTCACCGCTTATTTTCTTACCTTATTTATCAGGTGAAAGAACCCCACACAACAACCCTAATGCCCAAGGTGTATTCTTTGGTTTAGGCCATAACACCACAGCTGCAGAGCTAGGTAGAGCAGTGTTAGAAGGCATTGCTTTTGCTTTTGCTGACGGTCAACAAGCCCTCGTCGCCGCAGGTACTCAAATAGAGCAAGTATCAGTCATTGGTGGCGGCTCTCGTAGCAAACTATGGGGAAAAATTCTCGCCAGTGTGCTCAACAAACCACTAACGTATCGTAAAGGCGGAGAAGTGGGTCCTGCATTGGGCGCGGCACGATTAGCTAAAATAGCCGTAAACAACCTTAATGCAAGTGATGTATGTGTTGCTAGTGGAATAGACCATGTAATTGAGCCAGACCAATGCATGGTCAACTATTACCCTGCACAACACCTTAAATTTCAACAACTTTATCACAGTGTAAAAGCGCACTTTCAAACTTAGTACGCAAAAACTCAACTTTTAGATACCGAATTAATTAGGAGAACAACATGAGCCAATTTTTTGAAAACGTAAGCAAAATTCCATTCGAAGGTCCTGATAGCACTAACCCATTAGCCTTTCGTTATTATGACGAAAACCAAGTAGTCCTGGGTAAAACCATGAAAGAACATTTACGTTTTGCTACCTGCTATTGGCATAACTTCTGTTGGACGGGCTCAGATATCTTTGGTGCAGGTACCTTTGATCGTCCTTGGTTACAACCAACAGGTAATCAATTAGCGTTTGCGGAGCAAAAAGCAAAAGTTGCCTTTGAGTTTTTTGAAAAGTTAGGAACACCTTACTTTTGTTTTCATGATGCAGATATTGCTCCTGAAGGTAATTCATTAAAAGAATTTCATGCCAATGTAAATCACATTGCTAACATCTTTGAAAAAGAAATGGACCGTACTGGTATTAAGCTTTTATGGGGTACTGCTAATTTATTTTCAAATGCACGTTTTTGTGCCGGTGGCTCTACCAACCCGAACCCTGAGTTATTTGCCTATGCAGCCGCACAAGTTAAACATGCTATGGATGTTACTCACAGACTCGGTGGTGAAAACTATGTGCTATGGGGTGGTCGCGAAGGTTACGACAGCTTATTAAATACCAACCTGAAGCAAGAAGGTGAACAATATGCTCGCTTCTTAAAAATGGTTATCGAACATAAGCATAAAATTGGCTTCAAAGGCACATTACTGATTGAACCTAAACCTCAAGAGCCAACCAAACATCAATATGATTATGATACCGCAACCGTGTCTGGTTTTTTACATAAACACGGCATACATAATGAAGTGAAAGTGAATATCGAAGCGAACCATGCCACCTTGGCTGGACACAGCTTCCATCATGAAATTGCTACAGCGTGTGCAGAAGGCATTATGGGTAGTATCGATGCGAACCGCGGAGATATGCAAAATGGTTGGGATACCGATCAATTCCCTAACGATGTTGCTGAATGCACTTTAGTTATGTATGAAATCTTGAAAAATGGTGGTTTCGACACAGGTGGCTTTAACTTCGATACTAAGTTACGTCGTCAATCATGTGAGCGTGATGATTTATTTATTGGCCATGTTGGAGGTATGGATACTATGGCGAAATCATTACTCAATGCGGCTAAATTAATAGCGGATGCTCCCCTTAGTGATTTTGTTGCTAATCGCTATGCTGGTTGGCAAGACAACTTAGGCCAAAGTATCTTAACAGGCGATCACAACTTAGAAAGTTTATCGAAACTGGTGCTTGAGAACAATATCAACCCTAAGCATGTTTCCGGCCGTCAAGAGTTACTTGAAAACATAGTAAACCGCTACATTTAATCCATTTAAATAACTAAATGATAAAAACTATGCCAGTGAATGTTACTAAATAACTTCACTGGCTATCAGAAACAATACCTTGAACTTGCTTATGAATTTAAGCGTCGAGTTAAAGCCTAATGCTGCTATAACTATTATTATGGCTTAACGATTGCTTAAGCACCCTTAACTGCAGTGGATGCACGTTCGACAATTTCAAAGTCGAGAACATGTCTATAGGCTCGGCTATTTGCTTTTGCAGTATCAGCAAATTTTTTCGAGGCAATTAGCTCTATGGCAAGAGCCGCCATCTCTTGAATGGGTTGTCTAATGGTTGTCAAATGTGGTGTGACCGTTGTCGCCAAATGACCATCATCAAAGCCAGCGACAGACAACTGTTCAGGAATATTTAACTGATTCATATGAGCTGCGGAAATGACCGCTGCAGCCATTTCATCATTAGCGGCAAATATTGCTGTCGGTTTATCGTTAAGTGCTAACATCTTTTTAGCTACTTCAAGTCCAGAATCATAGGTAAACAGGCCTTGTTCAATATATTCAGGTGGCACATTTATTTGATTAGAACGGAGCGCATCTAAATACCCTTGGTAACGTAGGCGACTCGCTCCTTGGTTCGGGTTACCAATAATATGGCCAATTTTTTTATGCCCTTGTTTAATCAACAATTCAGTTATATCAAACCCTGCTTGATAATCATCCATGCAAATATAAGGAGACAGATTGAGTCTTGAGTCAGGAGCAATACGCACGAAAGGAATAGCCGCTTCTTGAAGTGTCGTTAAAACTTCAGGGATGTCGCACACTGGTGGTAAAAGCACAAGACCATCAACTTGCGTGACTTCGATAAGCTCTTTTACTGAGGCGATTGATTTTACAATATCATCATCAATTTCATCCGCAACTAAATGATGACCAGTAGCACGACAACTTTTTAAACCTCGTAACAAAAACTTACTTACATAAGAAGTATCTAAATCAAAATATAATAAACCTATTAAGAAAGATTGGTTTCCCGCCAAACGCCGTGCAGCAACGTTTGGACGATAATTCAATGCTTTGACGGCATCCATTACCAAGGCTGTTTTTGCATCGCTAACTTTAGCGTCTTTACTCAACACCCGAGAAACTGTCATTGTTGAAACGCCCGCTTTTTCGGCGACATCTTGTATACGAGCTCTTTTTGCTTTTTCCATTAGTTTGGTGGCTTTCCTAACAATCGATTAATTTACTGAGATTGGCTATATCGATAATACTCTAACAACAATTGTTAGCGATATCATCGTTTTTGATAATATTTTGCTAAATAGTTTAGCATTGATTAGCGCTTCCTTCGCAAGTTACTGGAATTTAAGCCAATTTAGAAAAATTTAGTTTACTAGTAAGCAACTAACTGTCATAGATTTTGAGATTCAGCGCAAGGCTAAATTAACTATTTCTGGGTAATTTCATTGATATTAGCGCTGCCGTCGAGACAAACAATGCCGATACCCACAAACACGCTGCTAATCCGTATTGTTGATATAGCCAGCCTGAAAGTACGGTGCCAATTAATCGCCCCATGGCATTAGCCATATAATAGAAACCTACATCTAATGACACTCCGTCACGATCGGCATAACTGACAATTAAGTAACTATGCAAAGACGAATTAATAGCAAATATGGCACCAAAAATCAGTAAACCAATCAGAATGGTACTTTGAATATAAAAATCAAAATGCAATGCTAACGCAATCAATATAGGAATTAATGCTAAATAGACTGCCCAGGTAAAAGCGGCTTTACCTGAAGGGACTCGCCCTTGCTTTTTACCGGTGAAATAAGGAGCGAACGATTGTACTATGCCATAACCAATAACCCAGCTTGCCATAAAACCACCTACCCACCAGTGATCCCAGCCAAAGCTTGCCGCTAAAAATACCGGAAGAGCCACCACAAACCAGACATCGCGAGCACCAAACAAAAACAAACGGGCAGCAGACAGTAAGTTAATTGGTGGGCTCTTTGAGAAAATTTCACTAAACTTTGGTTTGTTTTTAGCCTTGCCTAAGTCTTCTTTAAGCATCCATAAACTAAATAACCAGACGAACGCTAATAGAGCGGACATTAAGGTAACTGCACCGCTAAAGCCCAATATGGTTAACAGAACACCACCTAAGAAGAAGCCAATACCTTTTAAGGTGTTTTTTGAGCCAGTCAATACCGCAACCCATTGATATAACTTACCTTCAGCACCTTCGGGTACTAGTAACTTAATAGAGCTCTTAGCGCTCATTTTATTAAGATCTTTAGCAATTCCCGACAAAGCTTGCGCAAACATGACATAAACAATCGTCAGTAGCTCATTTGGCACCGCTAACATAGCCAGTGCTATTATTTGCAAAGCTAAACCAATATTCATGGTTTTATTTAGCCCTAGTCGAGCACCTAACCAACCTCCAACAAGGTTAGTGACCACGCCAAATATCTCATAAAACAAAAACAGCATGGCAATATTTAACGGGCTATATCCAAGTTGATGGAAATACAACACCACTAACATGCGTAGTGCACCATCAGTTAAGGTGAAAGCCCAGTAATTACCTGTTATCACCAAGTATTGTTTCACTTGTGGCGATAATGTTTTTAGTGATAAAGGCCCCATGGCAATTATTCCTTGTCGCCTTGACCAACCATGCGAGCTAATTCTGCCGTTCGATTCGCATAGCCCCATTCATTGTCATACCAAACATATAGCTTTACTTGGCTTTCATTCACTACCATGGTTGATAATGCATCAACAATACTAGAACGGGGGTCAGTTTTATAGTCTATTGATACTAAAGGTCTTTCTTCAAATCCTAACACGCCTGGCATTTCTATTTCTGCAGCCGACTTTAATAATTGATTCACTTCTTCAACACTGGTTGCGCGCGACACTTCAAACACACAATCAGTTAATGAAGCATTAGCTAAAGGCACACGTATGGCGTGACCATTAAGCTTGCCCTTCAATTCTGGAAATATATGAGTGATGGCAGTAGCTGAGCCTGTGGTAGTAGGAATTAAACTCATGCCACAGGCACGTGCTCTGCGTAAGTCTTTATGAGGAGCATCTAAAATGGTTTGCGTATTGGTAATGTCATGAATGGTGGTCATTGAACCATGCTTAATGCCAATTTTTTCATGAATCACTTTTACAACGGGTGCTAAGCAGTTAGTTGTACACGAAGCCGCCGTAACAATAGGGTGAATGCTTTTGTCATATAAGTCATCATTAACACCCATTACTACATTTAGCACACCGTCTTCTTTTACTGGTGCCGTTACCACAACGCGCTTAACACCTTGATTTAGATATGCTTGCAATAGTGCTTTAGTTTTAATCTTACCCGACGCTTCAATCACTACATCACACTGAGACCAATCTGTATCTTCTATAGCGACATTTTGGCTACATGAAATCCTCTTACCATTTATTACAATTGCTTCATTTTCATGGTCTGCTTCATGTTGCCAACGGCCATGGACAGAGTCGAACGTTAACAAATGTGCAAGTGTTCTGGCATCGCCCGCAGGATCATTAATATGAACAATTTCTACATCATCCCAATCAAAAGCGGCTCGCATTGATAAACGCCCCATGCGACCAAAACCATTAATGCCTATTTTTATCGTCATCTTTATTTCCTAAATATTAAAATCTTTAAAATTATGTTTTAAAAGCATTTGAAAATACTTACCTTATTTGCAAAACGCTACTTTGTTAGGTCGATTATTCATTTGCATTAATCGATAGAGTGCATCGTCAATTAAACTAATATTGTTTTCTGTGGTTTGGGCAATAACGGACTTTGCCCATTGTGGAAGATTCGGGTTAATTCGGTAAAAAACCCATTGACCATGTTTTCGGTCGATAATAACACCTGATTTTTTCAGTACCGCTAGATTGCGTGACACTTTAGGTTGACTCTCTTGAGCAAGGGCGGTCATCAATTCACAAACACACAATTCACCGTGGTAATGAGTTAACATTAATGTTTTTAAGCGAATATCGTCTGTTAATGTTTTATAAAAGGCTACGGGTTGAAGGCTAACAAACTCTTTATCATCAGGCTTATGGTTAGCAAGCTGCGCTTGCATAGCCTCTTCATCATTCACCTGTAAAAACATTGTTATGCGGTTATTTATTTCAGCTAATGTTTCTGCAAAAGGATTATTGCAATCTCTTACTTTAGGATCAGGGAAGTCCCAAGACAATTGTGCTTGGGCGTGGGCATATTCACGGCATTCACTATTGGCTTTGTCACATAAGGTAATGACATAGTCAAAGCTGTATTTAACAAAAGAATTTACATGTTTGGAAAGCAAGTGCTCAGTTGGAATACCAAAACTAGTTAACGCTGTTTCTGTACGCGGATCAACCGGCTCTGGATGTGCACCTGCGCTATAAGCGGTAAATCTATTTCCTGCCCTATGCGTTAATAACGCTTCTGCCATCTGCGAGCGAGCAGAGTTGCCAGTACACACAAATAATACAGTTTTCTTTTCAACCTTGCTCATTCTTGATTGTCACTAATTCTATATACGAAATATTATATATACGAAATTCCACATGTAAAGGAATTTCAGTTAACTGTTTAATCAATTATGCCAATCCATGCCTCACGCCCTTGTATTGTTTTATTGCAAAAAATCACCTCGTAACCTCAACACCTCAAAAAGCAAAAAGACTACCTGAATAGGTAGCCTTTTTTTGCAAAGCACTTCGTTTTAAGACCAAACGCCGGGCTCTGTCTTACCTTGAATTTCTACATCACCCACTTTAAAAGTAGGCTCCTTATTCGCTTTTAATTTAGCTTGATAATCTTTAGTCAAATTCACTATGGTTGGTGTTAACAATACAATGGCGTATACATTGACAAGTGTCATTAAGCCTAATGCCATATCGGCCATACTCCACACTTCTTTTAATGACGCACTTGCTCCCCAAAATACCATGAACAAGTACAACGA
Organism: uncultured Colwellia sp.; assembly: GCA_913062815.1. Taxonomy (GTDB): domain Bacteria; phylum Pseudomonadota; class Gammaproteobacteria; order Enterobacterales; family Alteromonadaceae; genus Colwellia. The sequence goes on from CAJXWZ010000010.1 coordinate 51,594, forward strand.
TGTATAGACAAGTCGACCAACTTTATTGTCTAATTTAAATAAATGCAGATTACTTTCTGCATAGGCATAATTGGCAACAACTGAAGTAAAAGCAAATAGCGTTATAGCGGCTGCTACAAAGTAATTACCTCCCGAGCCGAAGTGAGCACTCATTGCATTTTGGGTCATGCGAATACCTTCCATTTCACCGCTGATGTTAATGTCAGATAATAAAATCACCATGGCCGTACAAGTACATAGCACCATAGTATCCAAGAACACGCCCAGCATTTGAACATAGCCTTGCGCTACCGGATGATTCGGTACTGGCGATGCTCCGGCAGCAGCATGAGGTACACTCCCCGCCCCTGCTTCATTAGAGTATAAGCCGCGTTGAATACCATTTTTCATGGCGGCCCCCAAAGCGCCTGCGCCTGCTTCAGTTAAGCCAAATGCAGAGGCAAATATCTCAGCAAACATGGTTGGTAATAAATTAATATTCATCAGCGTGACAAAGATGGCCACTGAGATAAATGCTACGCCCATAAATGGCACGATAAGTTCGGCAAATCGGGCAATACTGCGTAAACCGCCAACAACAATGCAGCCAGCTAGTATAGCAATTACCGCTCCGCTATACGCAGTTGGAATGGCAAAGGTATTACTTAGCGCATCTGAGATGGTATTGGCTTGCATAGCACTAAAACTAATACCGTAGCCGAGAAATAAGCACAATGAGAATAATACTGCCAACCAAGGCTTTCCGAGCCCAGCCCGAATATAATAGGCCGGCCCTCCCCTAAACTCTTTATGATCATCCCGCACTTTATAAAGCTGTCCTAAAACACTTTCAGCAAAACCTGTTGCCATACCTAATAGCGCAATTAACCACATCCAAAATACAGCCCCACTGCCACCTAAAGAGATAGCCATAGCAACGCCGGCAAGATTGCCAGTACCAACGCGAGCTGAAAGGCCTGTGCATAATGCTTGAAAAGAGCTAATACCGGACTTGTCTGCTTGTGTACTGCCTTTCATCACACTGAACATATGCTTAAAATGACGAATTTGTATGAAGCCAAGTTTGAATGAAAACCACAAGCCAGCACAAAGTAAAAGATAAATTAATACTTGCCCGTTACCCCACAAAATATTGTTAATAGGGTCTACAATTTGATTCAACATTTACCTTCTTCCTTTATTAGCACTCTTAAGCTTAATTAGTTAGATTTACTTTCATTTAACTTAACGTTTCGACAAATGTATACCTGCTAGCATACAACGGACAGAGCCACCCGCAAGCTCTATTGCAGACACTTCTAAGGGGAGTATTTCTACATATTGCTCAAGTTGAGTAACCTGTGCATCTGTCAAGGCATGGTAAGCAGTAGTCGATAATGCTAATATTCGACCTGATTTACCCTGTAATTCAAGGGCATTGCCACAAAAAGCATTAATTTGTGCTTCTGATAAAGTAATGATTTCTTTGCCTGCGCTTTCAAAGCGTCTGATAATTTCTGCCCTGCGTACAACATCAGGCATCATGTCAAAACCAGCCATAACAAAATCACTGCCAATGCACATTAAAACATTGGTGTGATACACGGCAGTACCACTATTATCTTGAGCGTCAAAGACCATAGGTTCAAAATTAAAATGAGAACAAAAGCGCTCCAATGCGTGCGAGTCGGTGCGTTTTGAACGCGCGGCATACGCAACTCGTTCAATATGATCTAGCACCATGGCTCCCGTACCTTCTAAAAAAATACCATCGTACTCTAAGCCTGAATAATCAATAACATCTTGAACTCGGTATGAAGATTTCAACATTTCAATAATGTCACTACGACGTTCTTTACGGCGGTTTTTGGCGAACATTGGGTAAATTGCTACATGCCCACCAGAATGAGTTGAAAACCAGTTATTTGGAAACACTGAATCAGGTGTTTGCGTGCCTTCATCATCAAATACATGTACATTAACGCCGTGTTCTTTCAGGGTTTTCGCTGCTTGAGTTACTTGATTAAATGCCAACAATTTAACCGCTTGTTTGTCAAAAACTTCGCTCGCTTGAAAGCTGTTGTCCTGTTGTGTTTGTTCATTGGGACAAAAGTGATGAGGCCGTATCATCACCACACTAGCTGGTGCTTGCGGAAATATACTCATTAGCTCAGCTCTACACTTGCAGATGCAATGTTTTCTTTTTCTGTTATGTCACTGCCTGCTTTGGTGCCAGATGCTGCCGAAGGCGTGTCAATCAAGCCAAATAAATTTCTTGGGTCTTGCGGGCTTGCTAAGAGCTCTATTGCTTGGCACTGCCCATTCTTGCTAACTAAATCATAGAAATATCTTAAGGCCGAATAGTCTTCAATGGCAAAGCCAACTCCATCAAAAATAGTAAGTTGTGCATCACTTGTACGACCGGAACACTCACCACGAATAACACGATACATTTCAGTGACCATTGATTGTGCTGGTAGCTGCTGAATATCACCTTCTATACGTGTTTGTGGCTCAAACTCAACGAAAATATCAGCTCGTTCCAGTAATGATTTTGACAGTTCAGTTTTACCAGGGCAATCTCCACCAATCGCATTAATATGAACACCAGCAGGAACCATATCACTGGTCAGTATGGTGGCATTTTTCTTATCAGCCGTACACGTAGTGATAATGTCAGCTCCTTTAACGACTTCTGCTGCACTATCACACATCACAATATTGATGTTTTTATTGGCAAGATTTTTAGCACACTTACTCATCGCGTTTGAATCAATATCAAATAACCTGATTTCACTAATCCCTAGCAACTTGTTAAAGGCAGTTACTTGGAATTCAGACTGTGCGCCGCAACCGATCATAGCCATCGTTTTAGCATTTTTGGGGGCAAGATACTTGGCCATCATTGCTGAAGTAGCAGCAGTTCTCAATGCCGTTAAAATGGTCATTTCAGATAACATCAACGGGTAGCCGCTCTCCACATCAGACAAAACACCAAAGGCTGTTACTGTTTGTAAGCCAATCTGGGTGTTTTTCGGGTGACCATTAACATATTTAAAACTAAATTTTTCATGATTACCTATGGGCATCAGCTCAATGACACCCTCTGGTGAATGCGCAGCAAATCGAGGGGATTTATCAAAATCTAACCAGCGTTTATAGTCTTGCTCTAAATAGTCAGCGATGCCGGCAATCAGATGTTCAGCGCCATAACTTCGAATAAGTCCTAACATCTGACTAACACTGATAAAAGAAATATTGGGTGATTTTAATGTTTCGAAAGATTGCATATTGTTTTTCCTGTCGTTCTTTTTCATTAATCGTCGCTGCAGTACTTATTAAGTTTTGATAGAAAGTATCTGCAGCTCATTTATTAATAACTATGCTAGCGATTTCATCCGTCAAACAAAATGACAAAAAGTTGCAACTTTTGTATAAATATTTATCATTATGTATACCATGACCTATCAAAATGATAACAGTTGATATAAAAATGACTTCACACACCACCCACAAGCCATACCTTTTCGATGCTGTTGATAAAGAGTTAGTGGCAATATTACGCTCAGATGCCAGAGCTTCTATCTCAAAATTAGCTAAAATGCTGCAAGTTTCACGAGGTACAGTACAAAACAGACTTGATCGGTTAACGAGCACAGGCGCAATTCTTGGTTTTACCATTAGAGCGCATGACGAACTCGAAACTGATATTGTTAAGGCGGTGATGTTGATTGAAGTAGTCGGTAAGTCAACCACGCAAGTTATTAATAAATTACGCGGTATTCCTCAATTAGAGAAAATGCACACCACCAATGGTGCCTGGGATTTAGTAGCAGAAATAAGAACTTCAAACTTACAAGAGTTCGACAGTGTACTAAGAGATGTTCGTACTATAGACGGAGTGCTAAATAGTGAAACAAGTATTTTATTAAGCTCTGTATAAAACGCTTATTTGATTTAATGATAATTTATGGTGTAAATAATGGTTTAATTCTCAGTGTCATTTTTGGGCTACAACAAAGGTGTGCTTTTCTGGATATTGATCTAGCTCTAAGTGCAGCAATGTTAATCCGTTCGCCATTAACTGCTTAATATTCTCATTAATACCGATAGAGCTATAATAAAAAGTATCATTTAACCATTCACTGGTGTTTTCTCCTTCAGCATTACCAAAGGTATATGCCAATATTCCTTTAGCTGTTAGCATGCTAGAAAGTTTATCTATAACAAGTTTGTGCATATTTAAAGGTAAATGAAATATGCTGTCCCAAGCGAAAATAAAATCAAATTGTTCATCAGTCTGCCAAGTGCAAATATCAGAAAGAATGAACCGATTATCTGGGTGATTTACTTTCGCCAAATTGATCATCGACCTTGAAACATCTATTCCGGTGACATGCATGCCTTGACTATTAAGGAGATTAATAAACCTGCCGCCAGCACCGCATCCTACATCTAGCGTTTTTGAGTTAGGCTGACAAAAGACCAATGCTTTATTGAAAGATGCAACACCGTAAGCAGAATCAAAATGGCGGTCATGCCACCAAGTAGCAATTTTATTGTACTTTGCGCCTATTTCGACAGGATCCACATCAATTCCTTTGGGTGTTATATCAATTTGATTCAATTAGTTCTAAAGCAAAACGACTCTGGCGTTGCAATAAATTTGCAGTTAACACATAATCGCTGAGCTTATTTCGCTCGAGCTTGGTGCAATTTCTTGTAGCTTTCTATTAACCTTAAGTGAGGCTCAATTCCTTCAAGGTTCATACTGGTTTTTGTTAAGCCATAGAATTTTACTTCACCGTTAACTGAGCCAACAACATTAGCCATCACATCTTCACCAAACATTCTGGTCAAGTTGGTGCTGAAGTGCTCAAACTCCATTTCTTCGTCTAATGCTATTTCAAGTGTGGCGTGCAGTGCCTGATAAAACAAACCTCGCGCGACAGTATTGTCGTTAAACTGTAAGAACTCTGCTACTAATTCAATAGCTTCCTCAAGTGCGCCTAGAGCCAAATAAATCAAGGCTTTAAGCTCTAATATGGTGAGTTGTCCCCACACGGTATTTTCATCAAACTCAATGCCAACAAGGGATTTAATATCAATATAATTATCAAGCTGACTTGCTTCTAAACGTTCAACTAAACTTGCCAATGCATCGTCATTTAGGCTATGCAGGTTCAAGATATCTTCACGATAATTTAAGGCTTTGTTGGTATTATCCCAAATCAAATCCTCTACCGGATATACTTCAGAATAATCGGGTACTAAAATTCGACAAGCGGTAGCATCAAGTTGGTCAAACTCAGCCATGTAAACTTCTTTACCTAGCGAAGTTAATATTGCCATCAGGTTATTGTCTTCTTCAGTAGTTGTGCCTGAAAAGTCCCATTCACTGAAAGCATAATCATACTTGCTACTAAAGAAGCGCCATGAAATAACACCGGTAGAGTCAATAAAGTGCTCTACAAAATTTTCAGGCTCTGACACGGCTAAACTGTTAAAAGTAGGTTTAGGAACATCGTTTAGTCCTTCGAAGCTACGACCTTGCAACAACTCAGTTAGACTACGCTCTAATGCTACTTCAAAACTTGGATGAGCACCAAACGAGGCAAAAACGCCACCTGTTCTTGGGTTCATCAAGGTTACACACATAACCGGAAATTGGCCGCCTAATGATGCATCTTTTACAACAACAGGGAAGCCTTGAGCTTCAAGCCCTTCTATACCTGCCACAATATCAGGATATTTTGCTAAAACGTCTTTTGGTACATCAGGTAGTACAATTTCTTGTTCTATTATTTGCCTTTTAACTGCACGTTCAAAAATTTCAGACAAGCATTGTACTTTGGCTTCATGAAGGTTGTTACCGGCACTCATACCATTACTTAAGAATAGGTTCTCAACTAGGTTAGAAGGAAAATATACCGTTTCACCGTCTGATTGACGTTTATAAGGAATAGTAACAATACCGCGATCAATACGGCCCGAGTTTGTATCAATTAAGTGTGAACCACACAGTTCATCTTCAGGGTTATAAATAGCTAAACAATAGTCATCTAAAATCCCTGTCGGTAAAGAGTCGTCTTCTGTCAATTCAAACCATTTTTCATTTGGGTAATGAACAAAGTCACTATTAGCGATATCCACACCAAAAAACTGATCATTGTAAAAGAAGTTACAATTCAAACGTTCAATGAACTCACCTAATGCGGAACATAGTGCGCTTTCTTTGGTTGCCCCTTTGCCGTTAGTAAAGCACATAGGCGATGCAGCATCACGAATATGTAATGACCAAACATTTGGCACAATATTACGCCATGAAGCAATTTCTATCTTCATACCTAAGTCAGCCAAAATGGCCGTCATATTCTTGATCGTTTGCTCAAGAGGTAAGTCTTTGCCTAAGATAAAAGTGCTGGTATCACTTTCTGATTGCCCCATCAACATTGCTTGGGCATCTTCTTCCAGGTTTTCCACCATTTCAATATTGAAATCGGGCCCTGTTTGTACCACCTTTTTCACAGTACAACGATCAATAGAGCGTAAAATACCGGTGCGATCTTTTTCAGATATGCTTTCTGGCAACTCGACTTGAATTTGAAAGATTTGATTGTAACGATCTTCAGGATCAACAATGTTATTTTGAGATACTCTAATATTTTCAGTCGGAATATCACGAGACTTACAATAAACCTTAACAAAGTAAGCCGCACATAATGCCGACGATGCTAGAAAATAGTCAAAAGGGCTTGGTGCAGAGCCATCACCTTTATAACGAATAGGTTGATCAGCAAGTACAGTAAAATCATCAAACTTAGCTTCTAATCTAAGATTTTCGAGAAAATTAACTTTAATTTCCATTGAATTGTTTCCAGTATTTTCGTAGCAAATATGGTTGGCTTTATTTGTTTTTTCACAATCTAGCGCTTTAAAACGAATAATTTGCTAATGGGTTTTATATAGGGAGAATTATCGGCTTTTTTACGTCAATAGTCTTGGATTAAATGACATTAAAGTGAATTTAATGTCCTTATATAAACACGCCTAAGAAAAAAGCGAGCCGAGGCTCGCTTTTTTCTAATTTAATTTAATTAAGGCTCAAGGTGAATTGAGTGCCTATAGCTATTTGCTATGTTCCAGCAGGAATAATTTTGCAAGTACAGGTGGCATGTGCATATAACTTACCGTTAGCATCGACTAGCTTACCTTCAGAAACACCTAATGATTTAGAACGATTCAAGATTTTTCCTTCGCCAAACAGCAGAACATCTTGAGGTACTGGCCTCATCATTTTAACGTTTAAATCAATGGTACCGTATGTTTCACCTGCCTCAAGTACACTATGTACAGCACAGGCTGTTGCAGAGTCTAGAACCGTTGCAGCAAAGCCGCCATGGACACCGCCCATAGGGTTAAGGTGCTTATCAGTTGCAATAGCTTCAAAACGAGCATATCCATGCTCAACTGAAACCAAAGACATATTCATGGTGACCCCCATACTAACTTGCATGTTGTTTTTAATAGAGCCTTGCAACATTTCAGCACCAGTAAGCGTCTTCATATCCATAACTTTTCCTCTTTTAATTTCAGTTCCTTTTTAGAACTTAATTATTTTAGGTTCCAAAAAGGAACTTGTCAATCTATACTTAAATTCAAACAGCTAGATAGCTCTTAGATAAATTAATAATGGATAGCCGACATGAAGCGTACAAGCCATAACGACAAGCCCTGTGGGATTGCACAAACCCTAGGTATTATTGGGGATAGCTGGACAATGCTGATTTTACGAAACTGTTTTATGAGAACCCGCCGCTTTGATGATTTTCAGCACCAATTAGGACTTACTCGACATGTGTTAACCGATCGCCTAAAAAAGCTGGTTGATTATGGCATTCTTAAAAAAGTGCCTTATGGTGAATCAGGCAAACGATATGAATATTTGCTAACACACAAAGGTAAATCGTTAGCGCCGGTGTTTATGGCCATGAGTAACTGGGGTAATGAATGGTTATTTGAAGACAGTAATGCCCCTACGTTATATAAACATCAAGCCTGTGGACAAGTGATGCAACCAGTAATGAGCTGTTCATGTTGTGGCGGTGTTGTCGATAGTAGTAATGTAAAAATGACCATGGGCCATGCGGTACAAGAAACCATGAAACAAGAGCCAGAAGAGCGCTGGGATGCAGTGTTAGGGTTTTCCCCTGCTCAAAATTTTGAAAAAAACAATAACAGCTAATTAACGCCATAGTGCTAACTCAAATTAACCAGCTAAGTGTTAGTTTATTTTCATTTTATGATCGGCTATAGCAACCTTTGCTTTTAAATAAGACTGATTGTCGTCTTTCAGGAAAATAGAGGTAGGTACCACTTCTTTCACTTCTATACCATAGCTTGTTAATGCATCAACTTTTTTAGGATTATTAGTCAGCAGTTTCAACTGAGAAATATTCAAAGCTTTAAGCATTTGCCCTGCTTCTTCAAAATCTCTAAGATCATCATCAAAACCCAGCATATTGTTAGCTTGATAAGTATCTATACCATTTGATTGATGCTTGTATGCTTCAATTTTATTATATAAGCCAATGCCGCGCCCTTCTTGACGCAAATAAAGAATAACACCACCTTCTTTTTCCATCATGCTTATTGCTTCATCAAGTTGCTCACCACAATCACAGCGTGAAGAATGAAATACATCACCCGTTAAACACTCTGAATGAAGGCGAACAATTGGCGTTGACTGCTTTTCATCAGCTTGACCAAATATAATGGCAATATGCTCTTTATCTGATGCTAAATTTTCAAACGATGCAATTTCAGCGGGCACGCTACTATTAGCACCTATTTTTAGCGATATCTTTGTTTTTACTTCAGCCATATGTACAACTTATTTTTTAACAATTACTTGTGATGTATTTAATAAAACTAGCGAGCAACAATAAGCGCGCTAATGACTAAATGGGTACGAATAGAGAGTTTTCAAGTAAAAAATAATACAAACCGCCAAGGGATTTATATAACAACTTACACAGCCTTCGGTTTACTTTTGGTTACACCAAAATATAGCTAATCTTACTAGCTTAGTTTAAGCTGCGAATGCTTTAAGCGTTGCGTATTTAAGAAAGCTTTATGCCCAATTATGAAGAGTTTACCATTGAAGAACTAAAGGATGTCTTTATTCAAATAGATGACTTACATTACTCTCAAAGAGCTTTTACTATATTTGAGCACTTTGCACTGAGATTAAAAGTCGATTTAATAGAGTTGCAGCTAGAGGATATTATTAAAAACCCAACAGAGTCATATGGAATTGAGACCAAATGGGAAGCTGAGTATGGGCTTAATGTTAGTTATACTCGAGATGCTATCACAGTAAGAGACAAACTCGCTCGTTTGAAAAAGCTTGTGCAAACTTCATAGACATTATAAGAAGAGAGTAAACCCATGAAATTATTAACAAACATTTTTGTTTTATTGGTAGCAGTAAGTCATATAGGCATACTAATATTGGAAATGTTCTTTTGGAACCATCCTATAGGTCAAAGAATATTTTCAATGACACCAGAAGTAGCGGAAACTTCAGCGGTTTTGGCTATGAACCAAGGTCTTTATAATGGTTTTCTCGCAGCTGGATTACTTTGGGGACTTCTAAAAGATCACATCGACTTTAAAATATTCTTTTTGTGTTGTGTAGTGGTCGCAGGGATATTTGGTGGCATTACAGCGAAGACAAGTATACTGTTCACACAAGGGTTACCGGCCTTAATCGCACTAGCCTTAGTATTAGCAAGTTCGCGACATTCTCCAAACAAAGCAACAAGAACCTAACAATTAACCATAAAATGGGTGTAAAACACTCATCAACAATAGGCCAATCATGAAGTACTTTATAAAACTTGGATTATCTTTTACCTGTTTATTTCTTTCAAATATTGCTGTTGCATCAACTTGCGAGTCAGACTGTCAGTTAAATCAAATTAAGGGTTACTTTATCGCTTTAGATAAGATTAGCCGGAAAGGCTCAAGCAACGAGGATATAGATAATTTATTAGCTTTGATGCACGATGAGGTTAAATATGTGCACGTAGAATACCAAGCCAATTTTAATAAAACCTCATGGCGCGAAGCATTCATTCGTAATCTTAAACGCGGCTTTTATCAAAATGATGATAAAAATGAAATGCGCGTAAGCAACACTATCTTTGGTAAAAACTATACTGCCATAGAGTATTCTCACGGTTTAATTCAACAAGATGGCAGTTGGCAACCATCAGAGCCTTTACTGGTATTATTTGGCTTTAAAGATGGCAAAATATCATTAGTTAAAGAGTTGTGGTAAAAATATTATGTCCTTACCTTCCTGTCCACTATGTCAGTCCCAATTTGTTTATCAAGATCAAAGTCTATTAATATGCCCTGAATGTGCGCATGAGTGGAACCCTGCAGAGGCGCTTGCAGAAGAAGCGCTTTTAGCCATTAAAGATGCGAATGGCACAACGTTAACTGAGGGAGATAAAATCACTATGGTTAAAGACCTTAAAGTAAAAGCTAGCTCTCAAGTTATTAAAGTGGGTACCAAAGCCGTGATCAGAAGAATAGTTGCAGGTAAAGATCATCAACTTGATTGCAAGGTGGATGGTGTGGGTGAAATGATGGTTACAGCGAAGTTTGTGAAAAAAGCCTGATTCTCACATTTGCCCAATAATATGTGACTTTATATTTTTACAACCACCTAGCCGCCAAATATTGTTAGTTAATAATAGAGATAGCTTTTAATGAATAAAATTAATATCGCTGAAAAATTCGCGCTTTTTACTGAAGAATGGACGCCAAAAATAATTGCAGAATCCAATGGCCAGTTAGTTAAAATTGCAAAAGGGAGTGGTGAGCTGGTTTGGCATAAACATGACAATGAAGACGAGCTTTTTATCGTTTTTAAGGGCCAGTTAATTTTACAACTTAGAGATAAAAATATCGTGCTCAATGTAGGTGAAATGTATGTGGTTCCTAAAGGCGTAGAACATTGCCCTAAAGCTCAAGCAGACACTCACTTCATGATGATTGAACCATCATCGACAGCACATACTGGTGAAACCAAAAGTGAACTTACTGTTTCAACTGTTCAACAAGCGCGAATATAGCATTTAACAAACTGTTAAATATAAATAAAACAAGCTTGAACTTCATAACTTTGTCGCATAGTCTAGCCATCAATACTATTGCCTGTTTGCAGGCTCGATATAGTGAGGAGATTTAGCTTTTGTCTAAAATCGTTTTGCAAGGTTATATCATTGTTCCCGATGCCGATTTAGTTAAGGTAAAAGTGGAACTTGAAGTTCACAAAAAACTTACACGGCAAGAACCAGGCTGCTTAAGTTTTGAGGTGACTCAAGATAACACTGACAAACAACGTTTTACTGTTTATGAAGAATTTATTAATCAAAAAGCTTTTGATTACCATCAAGCAAGAGTTAAAAACTCCACTTGGGGTAAAGTGACTAAAAATGTGCAAAGGCACTATCAAATAAGCGGTGCTACTAGCTAATAGCCGATTAACTTAGGCAGTTAAAATAAAAATGGAGTTTATCTTATGAGTGCATTTCTTGTTGTTGATACTAATATTCACAATAGCGAAAAATACGAAGAATATAAAAAGTTAGCAAAACCTATCGCTGAACAGTACGGTGGCATCTATCGAGTTCGCGGCGGAAAAATAGATGTTAGAGAATCCGAACTTTGGCAACCCACCAGAATTGTAATTATTGAGTTTCCTGATGTAAAAAGTGCTCAAGCATTTGTTGACTCTAAGGAATATGCTCAAGTTAAGCATATACGCCATGACAATGCTGAGTGCACTTTATTTATAGTCGATGGTGGATAAATGTCCGTTTAGTGACCTCACCCCTAATATTTAAGAAAAATCAATTTTCAATTTAACTTCGAAGGTTAACTTAGGTAGCACAATGAAAAAATCAGCAAAAGCAGCATTATTGTCTGCATTTTTATACCCAGGTGCTGGGCACTTTTTTCTAAAAAAATATGCGTTTAGTGTAGCTTTTGCTTGCGCATTCTCTGTGCCTTTGTACTATATCATCAGTGAAACGACTACTAAAGCGATGCACATTGTAGAGCAAATTAAAAATGGAGAAATGGCGTTAGATATTACAAAAATATCAGAATCATTGACCAGTGCAGCAGTAGGCTTGGATACTCAAGAAGTAAACATTAAGATGTATGCAGTAATCATTATATGGCTAATAGGAATCATTGATTCATATCGGCTTGGACATGAAAAATTATAGTCAGCCAATAAAGACGAGACTGCTAATAGTTAGCTCTATTTAGCAAAGCTATCGAAACTTGCGGAGTGATACTAGAGTGTGGGCGATACATTGACGTTACTTAATTACCTTTTCTTAACAGCTTTACTCTTTATATTGCCATTATTTACTGTATGGTTTGTAATGAAGCCACAAAACATTATAAATACCTAAACAAGGAAGTCATTTTGATAAAATATATAATACTACTTTTAATACTCGTTTTATCGGCATGTAATTCAACGCCTGAAGTAACAACAAAACCAACGACTACAGATATAGTACAGCTGATTGAAAAGGCTGACAGAAGGTTCCCTGAAGGGGTAAGAGGTACCTTTCAAATTCCCATAAAAGCTTCAGGTACGATTAGAGGCACTGTTTTTTTGAACTCAGATGAAGATTATCGACATCCGGAAAATATTACTTTAGCACTTTCTCCTGCAATTATTGACGCACTATCAACCACCTACGGTTCATCGCCTGATAAATTTTTCATCAATAAAACCGTTGAAGTTAAAGGTAACGTGAAACGCATTAAGACTTATTTTTATAAGAATGGAAAGCGCACTAAAAAGTATTATTTTCAAACGCATATTAAAGTGACCGAAGTAGATCAAATTCGAGTATTGAGTTAGGCGTTATTATCTGTATGAATAGATATCAAGTTAAACTTGTTACTTAGCCTAGGTTAAGTAACGAGTTCCAGGATGAATAACTTCCCTGCTCTAATCACATAGATGACTTCCAATTGCATTGTCCCAAAAATCAGTGGTCGCTATTAATTACTACAATAGAAAGTAATTACTCCTAGCTGTTTCAATTGTAATACTCCTAAGTATTTTTATTATAATTCTATTCCGATAACTGGTGATAAATTTGTTTATCTCGCCACTTCAATGGCGATGATTTATCTCACCTCTCATAAACTTGATAGTGCTAAAAATATAGTGAGCTAGTGGATAAATTTGAGAAGTGCACAAAAAACAAAATTTAATAACCTTGAAGTACAAATCAGCAATTTACAAGTAAGCAACCTCCTAATACTTGAAAGTAAACCGTACAATTTTTCATTAAACTATAATAAACCTCCTTACAGTTTCTTACATATTTAAGACATAATTTCAACGATTTAACATACCTTAACTAGCTATAATTGGTTGAACTAACAACTTAAAAGGAATTTACATGAAAGCAAAATTAATCATAGCCTCAACTCTCGCTGCATCTATCTACTCTCCTATTTCCAGTGCAAATGATAACTGGTATCTAGGGGCTCTATATAACGTACAAGAAATATCATTACATAAGCGAGACTTTACTGTAGCGGGACTTATTGCTGGCTACAAATATAATGATTTTTTTGCACTAGAAACTAGGCTTGCCAAGGGGAAATCTGGCTACACTAGTATTTATGACAATCCTAATTCTCCCTATGGAAGCTATAATGAAGATATAGACTCTCAGCTATCGATATTAATTAAAGCTTCTTATCCTGTATTTGACTCTGTGAAGGTTTATGCTCTAGCCGGTTACAGTAAGACAAAACTAGATATAACGGGTTTAAGTCAAATTAATGATGCTAATGGTAACATCACTGGAGATTATCCTTTCAAACATTCAGAAATAACCGATGGTTTTAGTTATGGTCTTGGGTTTAATTATCAAATCACTGAACAATTTAATGTCTTTATGGATTACCAAGTATTACCTGACTTTGAGCCTGCACGTTATTACTCAAATAGTTGGCAAAGCACTACCATAGGGGTCAATTACGCTTTTTGACGAGCTTATACCTAACAATATACTTAATTATTTGGAACTCTTCTCAAGTGTCGCTGCATAGCTGATAGTATAATTGCTATTTCAACACTGGAAAATAAAATATGGTTAAAATTTTCAAAAGGCTCTTACTGATATTTACATGTATTGTAAGTCAAGCGAAAGCAAATGAGTTTATTGGAACTTGGCAATTAGTGTCTGGTGAATATTTAAATGATAAAGGGAAAAGGGTTAATTACAAATCATTAAACTTACGCTCTATTAAGGTGATTTCTAAAACTCATTTTAGCTTTGTCACTATGGCCGGAGATAAATTCTGGAGTTCAGATGCAGGCAGGTATCGAGTTACTGATAATCAGTACATTGAAACTGCCCTACATACCTCATACAGTGCCCCAAAGGGAAAGGAGTATGTTTTCACCTTCAAAATAGAAGACGATATTTGGTATAGTTCTCGAATGGAAAATGGTGTACGTGTTGAGTATGAAGTTTGGCATAGAACAATCGATTAATATGTTTATTCATATACATTGGAGTTTTCACCAGTGAAACAAACAAAAACCCTAGTCATTATAATGACACTCATAATCACAGGTTGTGCATCAAGCTCTACACTTGAAAAAAGAGCCAGTATTCATGCCAAAGCAGGTGAGTATTATGAATCTATTGGGCAACCTAATGTAGCAAGGGAAGAAGAAAACCTTGCTCGTAAAAAAAGAAACCGAGCAAATGATGCTCTGCCTTTGTTAGTTGAGCTGGTTAAACGAGTTAATAACAACGAACAATAAAGCAGGTGGCAGCAGCATGCTTCTGCCACCTACTCATTTTCACTAAGGATAAACTATTGGAACATGCAGTATTTATCGAGATTTACTTTCTCATGGCACAGATACAGTATTGTTAAAGGCATGAGCTTCATTTCTCCAAACACCAAGAAGCCCTAACCACTAGCTAGCCTTCCGTTCAACAATTATCGCTATTATTGGCGTTGTTCCTGTATTAGTTACTTGATGCTGCCATTGTTCATGCCACATCACAAAACCGTCCGGTATTTCTAAAGTGACCGTTTTGCCATCTTGTGTTTTGATTTGTGCATTACCACCTTGTTCAAAATACACGGTTTCAGCATTATGTTTGTGCCACTTATCACTTTGATCTGGTTGCAAAATCATCTTTAAAACAATCACTTCATCGTTTTCAAGTAATACTTGATAGATATCAGGCGATGCAAGGTGAGCAGCGAGCACCTGTTTTTCTTCAGCTTTTACTGAAAATGCTGTAAACAAAAAAGCAAGTACTGCTACTAACGTATTGAAGTATTTCATCGAGACCTCTACTTATGCATACCGCGAATTGGATAATTGTTATCTGGATTTCTTATCCACCCTAAACCGTTCACCAATGCTTGTAACTCTGGTCTAACAAAAGGGTTATTTGAGATGTCTGTTACTTGAATTCTGCCTTCATTATTAACCACAAAGATGCCTGGCTCTGCAAAAGGGTGATCTGTTTCTTGTTCCGAGCGCGGATCCGAAATATAAAGTCCTAACGTTTGCATTTGCTCAAGTGTTAAGCCATACGCTATTGGAAAAGTTACTTCCAATTGTGCTAAATGGCTCTCCAATTGAGCTTTGCTATCTCCTGATACCGCCACTAGATCAACACCAATAGATAATAATGTCTCTTGGTACTCTTCTAGTTGATTAAGGTATTTGGTACACAAAGGGCAATGACGTCCTCGATAAACCACAACTAACTGCCAGTCGGCACCATGTTGAGGTTTGCCTAGGCTCAAGCTTTCTCCATTTAATAAGGTGGCAGATAGTGCAGGAAAATCACTTCCTGCATGTAATTTATTGGTATAAGTTAACTGGCTAGACATCTTGATCTCCTAGAAATTTTCATTAATATGCGCTTCGAAGCGTTTGAAATCGTTTTCTACATCGGCATTTTTCATCACATCAAAGCAAGCGATTGTTTTCATTGGCGTTAAACCAAAAAATTTAAAATTCATGTGCATTGGAAACATTAAATCATCAACACTTTTACCATCAAAAAACTCTGAATCATCATTAAATGCTTCTTCTGGTGCATTAAAGGTTAGTGACATCATGTACTTTTTGCCACTTAGTGTGCCGCCTGTCCCGTAATTCTGCTTCGGTTGCTGTTCGTTTCTGCCGTCGCCAACACAAAGTGCACCGCCCATACCTGCTGTATAAACCTCATCCATGTACTTTTTAAATGACCAAGGTACACCCATCCAATTACTTGGCGATTGTAAGAAAATAATGTCGGCCCACTGGTGATGTGCTAGCTGCTTTTCAACATCAATTTCATCTGACATAGTTACCACACGAGTTTGATAACCTTTGCCTGCAAGCAACGTGGCAGCTTTATCTACTAAAGCTGCATTTAACTTACCTTCTGAAAAAGGGTAATACTGGTGGGCATTAATAATTAGTACATTGCTCATAAATAACTCCAAAATTGATTACTACTTAATTGATGTAAAGAATATTCTTTCGTCCATCAAAACTTAGGTATATTTTAGTTACCTAGAAGTAAACATCAATTAGTATACTTTTAGTAACCTAGGTGTTTTTTTGGAGAAGAATAGAAAAACCTTTAAAAAACAACAGAAAAGTGACTTGAAAAAGTTTGATTTATTTTGAAAAGTTTTGGGACGGTAAGTAAAGCAATAGAAATATAGAGGTAGAAAACGTAATTTTTTTAATGAAGTTAGGCATTAAACCAAGCTAAGAATTTTAATTAATGGCACTATCAGCTAACAAGTTTTTCGCAAGTAAATCGATAAAACTTCTGACCTTTGCAGAGGACAACCTGTCTTCACGATGAACGATGTTAATAGGTAGCGGTGCTTTCTCAAAGTTTGAAAGTAAAAACTTTAATTCTCCTTTTGCTAAGGATTCAGCAACTTGATAAGAAATAACTCGTGCAATACCAAACCCTGCAATGGCAGCATTAATTGCCGATTGATTAGAGGTTACCTTTAGTCGAGAGTTAATCCGTTGATGAACTATCCTGCCTTTATCAACAAAAGTCCATTCTGGATTTAAATTTCCTGATTGCGACTCAATAATAGAATGATCCCCTAATTGAGAAAAGTGCTGAGGTATACCGTTCTTCTCTAAATAGCTTGGCGCAGCTACTAACGCAAGACGTACAGAGCCAACCTTTTTAGCTCGCATTGATGAATCAGGCAATTGACCAATGCGAACGCCTACGTCATACCCTTCTTCTAGTAGGTTGACAATTCGATCAAGAAACACGGTTTTCACATCAGTTTTAGGGAAGGTATTTAAATATTCAACCACTGACGGCAATACAAATTGCTCACCAAACAGTACTGGCGCGGTAACACTAATACTACCTTGTGGCGTGGCATTAATGCCTCGAGCGGCTTCATTAGCTAAGGTAATGTCATTGAGAATACGCCGAACATCTTCTAGATAACGCACCCCCGCATCAGTAACGCGAACATAGCGAGTAGTTCTATTGAATAACTTCACACCTAAGCGTTGCTCTAACATTGAAATAGCACGAGTAACCGAAGGCGGTGACATGTTTAACCGACGGCTAGCAGCAGCAAAGCCCTGCTCTTCTGCTACAGCAATGAAAGTTGACATCAATTGTATTTGATCAAGCATGATTATTCCAATAAATGAAATAATCAATTGTATATTTTACTTATTCTTTAATAAAGCGATTTATTGCACACTAGCTTCATCCTTGAATAAGGACGCAAACACAACCTAATACTATACTTAAACTGAATAGGAATAATCATGAGTAGAATTAACTTAGTCACAGCAGCACAAGCCAACGAAGAACAATTAGCATTATATGCTGCCATAGAGGAACAGTTAGGCATGGTACCTAACTTTTTGAAAATTTTTGCAAATTCTCCTGCCGCATTAACCGCGTTTTTAGGTTTGCATACTATTGCCAACGAAGGTGATCTTGACGGTAAAACCAAAGAGCGTATTGCTTTAGGTTTAGCTGAACAAAATGCTTGTCAGTATTGTGTTTCAGCGCATACAGCCATTGGCAAAAAAGCAGGCCTTACTGGTGATGAAATGCAAGCTAACCGAGCAGGAACAAGCCAAGATGCCAAAGCCGCAGTTGCCGTTAAATTTGCCCGTTCGTTAGCTGAAAATAACGGCGAAGTTACTACCGCTGAATTATTAGAGATTCGTCAGGCTGGTTATTCCGATGCTGAAATTGTCGAAATCATTACCCATGTTGGTATGAATGTACTAACTAATATTTTAGGCAAAGCCAGTCGAGTTGAAATTGACTTCCCAAAAGTAGACTTGAAACACGTAGCATAAACTAAAAGTAGAGGAGCTTGCTCCTCTTTACTATTGCGTAGGAGATTAGCATGGCTCATCAATATGCCAAAATAGCCTTTACTGAAACAGTAAGACAAGTACAGCAACAACAAAATAGTCGTGCTGGCTATGCCGGCATGGATACCGGTGAAGATTATAATTATTTACTGTCACAAAACGAGGCTAGTTTTATTGCTGAACGGGATAGTTTCTATATGGCCAGTGTTAGTGAAACTAACTGGCCGTATGTGCAACATAGAGGCGGACCAAGTGGTTTTCTGAAAGTACTAGATGAAAATACCTTAGGCTTTGCTGACTATAAAGGTAATCGACAATATGTTAGTACTGGCAATTTTAGAACCAATGACAAAGTCTCCATAATATTAATGGACTACCCAAATAGGAGGCGCCTAAAAATTCTAGGGCACATAACTCAAGTAGATGCTCAAGATTGGCAAACACTTGCCGCCTTGGAAGACGATCATTATCGGGTAACCGTTGAGCGTGGCTTTGTCATTAAAATAGTGGCATTTGATTGGAATTGCCCTCAACACATTTCACCTCGATTTACTGAGCAAGAGCTAACCTCATTAATTTCACCGTTAGAGGCAGAAATTAGCTCATTAAAGTCTCAGTTATCAAATATCAACCCTATTGAAAGCAGCACTATATTGGGTGATGGTAAACTGCCTTTGGTCATTACCGGTATTCGCCAATTGACCCCCGATATAAGAGCTTATGAACTCAGATCTGCCAATGGAGAATCACTACCAATAATTTCTGCAGGTAGTCATATAGAAGTGCCGGTTTTATCCCCAAGCAAACAGCTGATTTGGCGTCATTATTCCATTAGCAGTAATCCAGCGAGAAGAGATTGTTATGAAATTTCAGTTAAAAAAGAGACTAATGGCAATGGCGGATCTCAAGCCTTACATCAAACATATCAACTGGGATTAACAATTAATTGCAAATTCCCTAATAACCACTTCCCACTAGTACAAAGCAACCAACATTCAGTACTCATTGCTGGAGGAATAGGCATAACAGCAATCAAGTCAATGGCACTTGCCTTGTTAAAAGAAGATGCTTCTTTTGAAGTACATTATGCCGGCCGAACAACGAGTCAGATGGCCTATACCGACAGGCTTGAAAAACAACTAGGTGATCGATTGCATTTATATCCATCTCAAGAAGGCAAAAAGTTATCGTTAAGTAAATTATTTACTTATCAGGAGCCTAATACCCATTACTACTTCTGTGGCCCTAATCCAATGCTAGATGATTTCAAAATGCTAGCCAAAGCAAAAGGCATCACTGATAACCACATACACTTTGAGAAATTTTCAATAACCACTTCAGCCTCAGCAAAGGCCTGCAAATTAACATTAACTGAATCGAACATTGAGGTTGAAGTAACTGCGCAACAAACCTTATTAGAGGCTGTACTCAATGCTGGTGTAGACGTTCCCTATAGCTGTATGGCTGGCGACTGCAAAAGTTGTGTCGTTAAGGTTGCTAAAGGTAGCAATGTAGAACATTTAGATGATTGCTTAACAGCGCAAGAAAGAGCTACAGGCAAAATGTGTTTGTGTGTTTCAAGGCCGAATACAACACAATTGACCATAGAGCTTTAAATGAAATAAACAGGAATAGAAAATGAGTATTGATTTAACTATCGAAGAAGTACGCCACCCGCTGCCAGACTTTACCTTAAGTAGTGCAATCGAGAAAATTCGCAAAGCTGAAAATGCTTGGAATACTAAGCAGCCTGCTTTAGTAGCCAGTGCATACAGCCTCAATAGCCAGTGGCGAAATCGAGACCAATTCATTAATGGCCGTAGTGAAATTATTACCTTACTTACGAAAAAGTGGCAACGAGAAAAGCATTACAAGCTAGTGAAAGAGTTATGGAGTATGAGTGAAGATAGGATTGCAGTCAGGTTTGCTTACGAATGGCAGGATAACATCGGGCAATGGTTTAGATCTTATGGTAATGAAAATTGGCTTTTTAATGAAAAGGGCTTGATGACTCAACGGCATGCCAGCATTAACGATTTAGCGATTACAAGCAATGAACGTAAGTTTTTGTGGGATGGCGATACAAGACCTGAGGATTACCCTAGTTTGAGCGAGCTGGGTTTGTAATCACTTTGTATTGACGCTGTAGCAAATAAGATAATAGTTACAGCGTGCAAATTAACTAAAAATATAGACTAAGGAGTAACGTAACGAAATCAAACTTAGTAATACTTAGCAGTTTTGCTTGTGTACAATTACCTCGCCCATATAGCGCTTTTTACCTATACCCTAGCTTTACTCATAAGTTAAAAATAAGTTAGCCGTTAAGCGAGAGTCAATGGTTTCGGCATGAATATCACGAGATTCATCGATTAAGCCTGAATGAAGTAAGTTGCCCGGATAAATTAGCATGCGGTTTTGTTGGTAGTCTACTGAGTCAATCATAGAGAACCCGGCATTATTACCTACGCAATACTTAGGATTAGACAAATCAGAATTGTCATGTTTTTCTAAGTATTGCCAAAATTCTTTTTCTCGGTTGGCAGAAATCGTCTCAAAAGAAGTACCATCATGTTTAAAAAAGCCGGTGCCACTGAAATCACCCGGTGCCATATATAACATTACCGCAAATGAGTTACTGGAAGTATGATCGTAATGTGGAATAGTCTGCCTGTATTCCAGTTCCTTTTCTGGCGTAGAAACATACGAAAAAAATGCCGCTAAAGGCTTGCATTGTAAGGAAGTTGTTTCAGGGTAATTGTTAGCAATTAACGCAAGTGCGTAATCCAAAAACACCTCACCAAAATCTTTAATCATTCGCGCTTGAGCTCCAGGATAGGCATTAGCTTTTCGCGTCTGAAACACGGCAGAGCGACTGGTATAATCATGCAAAAAATTGATTTCATCAAAGACATTATCCACCACAACAACTTTTGCTTTCTCTGCACCAATTTTACGTGCACCAACCTGACTAGCATTACCCAAAGCAACATGTTTGCTTATATCTGAAGCACTTTCACTCATATGATTTTCTCGTAACCTAATTGATTTACTTTTTTTAGTACTGGGTATTTTGTTAGGTGTTAAACAAAGAAATACAATTAACTTCTAATTCGCTCTTTGGTCACTAACATAAAGAACCTTTACTCTTATTGGGGCATTCTATTGACTAGCGCATAAATAAGCAATAACAGTTGTCTTCAATACGTTCTGATTAATTTTAGCCGATTAACAAGAAAAATATTACCGAAAATAATTGTTCTTTGCTTTTAAAATTAGTTATTGAATAAACCATCTAGCAATATTACTGATCAATTTTGGCAGTGCCCCCAATGGCTCAACAATCATTCCATCCAGTACTATTTTAGTTGGCTTTTTAGCAAGGATAAGCTTTGTATTCAAGGATAATAAATCGCTCGCTAATAATGGTAAAGGTGACTCTTCTGGCTGATAAGTGCTACCAATATCATAATATTCACCCGGTTCAGTTTTCATTTCTATATGTGCGCCTAATATAGCACTCACCGTGTTGGATTCAGCAAATGCTGCTAATCGAGCAATGCTATTTTTATATTCAGACCAGTCTTTTATATAAATAACGCCAGGATACAATGTATCGCCTGTGATTAACCATTGAGTTTGATGGTCATAAAGAGAAATAGCCTCTTCTTGATGTCCCGGAGTAGGTATCACTGTTATGTTACGCCCACCTAAATCGAGTATCGTTTGTTCAGTGGGCCATGCATTGAAGTTAAAGAAACCTCTTACGCCGTCACTATTCGCACTGACAACTGTAGTATTTGGCTGGTTTAAAAATTGTGAGTCACCACCATAATGATCACTGTGACTATGCGAATGAATAACAACAATTTCATGTTCATCAGTTTTACTTTCAGACAAATGCTCAAGACTAAGTGACTTTATTGTTTGATAAAGTGGAAATTTTTTAGGACTTTCGGTTGCACCTGTATCCACAACAAGTATTTTCTCGTCGCCAATTAGGACATAGATAAATGGCGCTTCATAACTTAAGCATTTATTTTGACGAAGTATGTAACTCGACTCATCATATTTGTACACTTCTATCGCTTCATCTTCGTTGGCTTTACAATTTTCAGCACCGTGAATCCATTGTTTTTGCTGTAAAGAAGCTATTTTTTGACTACTGTTTTGTTCGTGTAATAGCGACTCTGAACTAGCATGTACTTCATGCACGAAAAGAAAAGTTATCATTAATGATAAAAATAAAACGTTTCTCATATAAACATCCTTAATAAATTAATTTGAATTACGTTCTTAAACTTATGAACAGCAATGAGATGTTTATTGGAATTTCTATGCCACTTTTCCACAGTAAATTATCGGTTTATTTTCAACAACTTAAATAATTGTCATAATAAATGACCTCAAAGTCTGTTCGCTTTTGAGGAATCAATGTTCGAATATAAGTAAATAACTCGATGTCTACTAACTTGATTACTGTTTTTATTATTAATTTTTTAGTCAAAGAGCAAGACTCATGTCAGCTTTTTTGACACTTGCTTCACTTTAATAGTCGCTCATTTAGGAAAGTTCAGCTACAACATTGAATATAAAGAACAAATTAATCTAGGAACAAAATATGCTTAAATAATACTGAGAATCAATATCATTGATTGATTGTTTTTCGAGCTTACATATTACGTGCATATATCTGCTGTAAAATTCTGCATTTACTATCATAGCTATTATCTTTTTTGCCTAAAAGCGCTAATGAGTAATAGGGATATGAAATGAACAGTTCAAAATTAAAGAAGATGTGGACAAATATTCATCGACGACATAGAAATGTTGAAAGCTACGATTGGTGGGAATACCTCAATTATGCTCAAAAGTTTTCAGTGAGTTCTTTATTTAAGTACGGTTATAAAATCAGGTTTGTGCGAAGAGAAGAACATAAAAGTATGGTCGTTATGTCGTTAGAAGGAAATGATGTTACTGTCGATGAAGATGGCTTTATTGATACCAGCCCTGATATTGAATTACGCCAATCTATTTGAGTCTTTTTGCAAAACAATAACAACTTAACAAATATTATCAATCAACTAAAAATAAAAAACGAACTGTTTAAAGTTCGTTTTCTTCATTTTACACGTTAACTAGGATGTACTTTAAATAAACTTGGCCGCTTTGGGCGTGTCATGACGTCGAGTAATATATAAGATACAATCTAATTCGCTTGGATTGCTAAAGCTACGGGTTGATTCAATTGGTGTGGTGAAAGTATCACCTTTACCTAGTAATAAAGTCTCACCATCAACTTCAATTTCAACTTGCCCTTGATGAACAAAAACGACTTCTTCCTCAAAACGTACATGCGCTGGCACTTTTGCATTATTAGCTAACTTCAGACCACGGACAACAAAGTTATGCGACCAGTTTAATTTACTTTCGGGCAAACCTTCAGCGTCATTCGCAGGACCTACTAGAGCAACTTCTTCTATGCCATCAAATTGGGCTAACTTCGAGTTTTTTGACCATAAAAATGACTCAGTACGTTGTACAATTGACTCCAGTTCTTCACTTCCAACCACGCGGTGTTGCGCTATTTGTTCCGTTGACGTGACCGGCATTGGCTTTTTACCTGCTGGAACTTCTTCACCCAACGTAGTATCGACCAAGCTACCATCTTCAAGTAAAACCAAGCCATACTCTTTCGCTAAATCAAATACTTGCGGTGCCCAAAGCACACTACCAGGATCATCACCGCCAAGCACCGCATGAAGATACCCTATGTCTTCGCCAACATTTTCAAAACCTCTAAAAATGTCGATAGGAATAGAAATGATATCCCCTTCATTTAATATTATTTTGCCATCGTCACCGTTTACACCACTAAGAAAAGACCAAGTGCCACTGTGCACAACAAACACTTCTTCCGTTAAATGACTATGTTGAGAGTTTAAACAACCACCAGGTTGCCTAGCCCCGCCAATATTAAAACCATGAGGGATAGAAATATGCACATGTTGCTCAGGGTTTTCAGCAACACCTGGCCCTATCAAGGTGAAATTTTCTTTTTTGTCGCTACCCGGACTGCGAGTATCTATAAATGCACTAGTGCAAGGAATTAAGTCTGTGTACTTAATTAATCTATTTTCAATTGTCATATATTTTGCCTTTTAGTTGTGTTGATGCCCTTACTTTGATTGCTGCCTTATCGAGCAGTCCAACCGCCATCAACTTTAATACTGGTACCCGTGATCATTGAGGCCATTTCACTCAATAAAAATGTACAGCTATGTGCTATATCTTCGACCTTGCCTAAGCGCCCTAACGGAATCATGTCGAATACAAACTTTTTAAATGTTTCATCTTCAAACATTGGTTTAGTCATAGGTGTTAGCACAAACGTAGGTGCTACCGTGTTTACTCGAATATTAAATTCAGCTAACTCTACCGCCATCGCTTTGGTTATCCCTTCTACAGCATGCTTACTCATGCAATACAAAGTGCGATTTGGCGAGCCGACAAAGCCCATTTGCGAAGACATATTCACAATGGAGGCACTGTCCGCATTTTTCATGGGCGTAATAGCAGATTGAGAAATTTTATAAAGCGTTCTCACATTTAAATCGATAACTGCATCAATATTCTCATTGGATTGATCTTCCATCGGCCCAACACGATTGATACCCGCATTGTTAACTAAGCCGTGTAATACAGGTAACGCTTTTACACGCTCAAAGAACACTTCGCTGGTTACATCCATAGCCCAGCTCTCAATACGATCTGGGTATTGACTCGCCAATGCATCAAGATCGGATTGTGTTCTCGCTACGGCAATAACATTACCACCAAGTTCGGCTGCCATTTTTGCGCATGCTAAGCCAATACCTTTCCCAGCTCCTGCGATCAGTATTGTTTTGCCAATAAATAATTCTTTGTTAAACCCATTCATAAAATTTCTCTAAAGCTATATTGCATTCGAAGTCATTATTGCGTAAGATTTATTCATATTCAAGTAAATAATCAAAATATTGTTTGATTACACCTAAAGAAACCGGAGATGAAAACATGATAAATTATTTCAAAAAAGGCAAACAAGAAGAAGATAAAAAGGATTTTTTACAACAAGTTAAAACAACAGTAGAGAATATCATCGAAGATATTGAAAGCAATGGGGATCAAGCCGTTGCTAAGTATTCTGAGACGTTCGACAAATGGAATCCGAAGTCATTCAGGCTATCTGAAGAAGAAATAGCCCAATGTTATGAAGATGTTGAAGATAGCGTTATCGAAGATATTAAGTGGGCACAAACCCAAGTAAGAAATTTTGCTCAAATTCAACGTGACTCAATGAAAGACGTTGAAGTAGAAACTTTACCCGGTGTAACCTTGGGTCATAAACATATTCCAATGGAAAGTGTGGGTTGTTATGTACCTGGCGGTAAATATCCCCTTGTTGCATCTGCACATATGAGTGTTGTAACCGCTAAAGTCGCTGGTGTGAAACGTGTTATTGCTGCTGCGCCGCCATTTGATGGCAGGCCATCTCCCGCTATTGTTGTGGCAATGGATCTTGCTGGCGCAGATGAAATATACTGCTTTGGTGGTGTACAGGCGATTGCAGCAATGGCCATTGGTACTGAAACTATTGCTCCCGTTGATATGATTGTTGGCCCTGGTAATGCCTTTGTTGCAGAAGCTAAACGCCAATTATTTGGTCGAGTGGGTATTGATTTATTTGCTGGACCTACTGAAACCTTAGTGATTGCTGATGAAAGTGTTGATGGTGAATTATGTGCGGCAGACTTACTTGGGCAAGCAGAGCATGGCCCAACATCACCTGCAATTCTTCTGACAAATAGCGAAAAACTTGCTAAAGATACGGCTGTAGCTATTGAGAAACAATTAACTGTGCTTCCTACGGCCGATATTGCAGGTGCGGCATGGAAAGATTACGGTGAAATTATCGTTTGTGATACATACGAAGAGATGATCGAAGTTGCAAATGACTTGGCTTTTGAACACGTACAAGTGATGACACAAAATGTACCTTACTTTAAAGAAAATATGCGCAACTTTGGCGCATTGTTCTTAGGTCCAGAAACCAACGTATCTTACGGCGACAAATGTATCGGTACTAATCATACGCTTCCAACTCGCAAAGCTGCGCGCTATACTGGTGGATTATGGGTTGGAAAATTCATTAAAACCTGTACCTTTCAAAGTGCTACAGAAGAAGCTTCCGTGCTGGTTGGTGAATATTGCTCACGTTTATGTGCCGTTGAAGGATTTGCCGGCCATAAAGAACAAGCGGATATTCGTTTAAGAAGATATAAAGGATAAACATTGGCTAATAATAAAAAAGTTACTTCTTACGATGTGGCGCGCGAAGCAGGTGTGTCACAATCAGCGGTATCACGCGTTTTTCGTCCTGGCTTAAGTGTTTCTCAGAAAACACGCGATAAAGTAATGGCGACCGCTAACCGCATGGGCTATAGACCCAACGCAATTGCTCGAATGCTAATAACAAAGCAGTCAGGCATGGTTGCCGTCATAGTCTCTTCACGTGCCAACGTGAATTACCCTGAAGTACTTTCGCAAGTGAGTAAGCAACTTGCGGCTCGTAACAAACGAGTTTTATTATTCACCTTAGATGATGCGGAAGGACTGGATGATTTATTTGAGCAAATTTGTACTTTCCAAGTAGATGGTGTTATTGCCCTAGCGGCACACTTTGAGAGTGACAAGTTAGCTCAGTTTGAAGAGCATAATATTCCTGTTGTGCTTTACAATCGTAATGTTCCAGGAGCGATGGCCAATACGGTTTGTTGCAACCATGAGTTAGGAATCAAGCAGCTGATTATGGAGCTTGAAAAAAACAACCCCAAAAACTATTTGGTATTGTCTGGTCCTAAAGATTCTGATGTTGCCAATGAACGGCGTGAAATTGCGTTAAGCTTGTTAAAAGAGTTTGGTGCTGAAAATGTTTCTATACTTTATGGTGATTATTCATATCAATCAGGTCGTGATTGCCTGGCTAAGTGGTTAAAAAAACACCCTACTCCTGATGCTGTTATTTGTAGTAACGATACCATGGCAATAGGCGTGATTGATCAAGCCCGAGAAAGCCACAGTATTAATGTGCCAAATGATATGTCTGTTGTTGGTTTTGATGGTATCACCTCATCTGCTTGGCAAAGTTATCAAGTAACCACCATAAAGCAGCCGGTAGAAAAGTTAGTCAAAGCCTCTATTGAAATATTGCTTGAACATGTAGAAAACCCAGACTCTCCGCCTGAATCTCGCGTATTAACTGGCGCTCTAATTGAAGGTAATTCAGTAAAGCGGCCGTAAATACATCTATTTAGTATTCGATATAATAGGCTGATTTTAGCCATACGTACTTGGTATGGGTAAAAATTCAATGACATACTATGAAAAGTACACCTATCTTAATATTGCCCGGTACTTTATGTACTGGCGCAATGTTTAAACAACAAATAGCTCACTTGTCGCAATGTTGTGATGAAATTGATGTTGTTCAATTTAGCACTGAAAACACATTGGCTGACATGGCGCAAAAAGTTATTCAGGTAGCCAATGATCGAGCATGCGCCATTATAGGTTTTTCGATGGGCGGCATTGTTGCTATGGAAGTCGCAAGAACTCGCCCTGATATTATTGCTAAATTAGCGCTAATAAACAGTAATAGCCATGCTGACTTGCCTGAACGTAAAGTTGCTCGTGCTGCGCAAATAGCACGAGTTAGGAACGGAGGCTTGGCCCAACTAGTGTCCGAGACTTTGTTGCCGAATTACTTATACACCGCAAACCCAGCACATGAAACATTGATTACCGAAATGGCATTAAGCCTAGGTGCAGCATGTTTTGAGGCGCAAGTAACTGCAATAGAAGATAGACCAGATTCTTTATCTGTATTGCAGGCACTGGACACTAATCTATTAATAATTGGTGGTGAAGACGACAAAGTATGTCCTGCAAGTCACCAACAAGCTATGTATCAAGCAACGCCAACAAGCCAACTTGTACTACTTGAGCAATGTGGTCACTTTTCGCCTTTGGAACAAGCTGATGATGTCTCTCGATTATTATCACAATGGTATAACTCATAGCACTTTTAACTAAGTCTATTGTCGCTAAACACACTAATTTTACAGGTATATATTTATGTCTTTAAAACAATTACTCGCCGAGAAGAAACCCTTACTTGGCACCTTTTTAAAAACGCCTCACTTTCACAACACTGAAGTACTGGCTCATACTAACTTAGATGTTCTATGCCTAGATGCTGAGCATGCTCCCTTTGACCGCGCCGACCTTGATACTTGTGTATTGGCAGCAAAATCACAGCAGATGCCTGTGGTGATCCGTGTGCCTGACACTGAAAATACTACCTTATTAAACGCCTTAGATTTAGGCGCAGATGGGGTAGTGCTACCTCATATAATGAATGCTGAACACGCTAGAAAAGTAGTCAAAAAGTGTTTTTACGGTCCCGATGGTCGAGGCTATGCTGGCTCTACTCGTTTTGCAGGTTATACCACCAAAAAGCTCCCTGATAATTTAGCCAATAATAAAAACCAAACCTGCGTTATTGCCCAAATTGAAGACCTCGAAGCGGTAGAAGATATTGAAGCTATTTGTCAGGTTGATGGCATTGATTGCATTTTTATTGGTCGAATGGACTTAACTGTAGCACTGGAGCAAGTTAATGCGAGTCATAGTGATGTTTTAACTGCCGTTGAAAAAGTTGTCGCTGCTGCCAACAAGTACAATAAAAACTGCGGCATGTTTGTTGGTGACTTAACTGAATTGCCCCACTGGATTGCAAAAGGTGTCAGTTTGTTTCTGTTGGGCTCTGATCATAGCTTTATGCTTGCTGGTGCAAAACAGTTACAACAAACTTTTAATGCAGCTGTTGCTACAGCAAAGTAAGGCAAAAGATAAATTGTTCTAGCATGTACCTAAGTGCTCAATACATTTGAAAAGTAAAGGCAAAAGCTCATTGTCAAAAGTAGCTTTTGCCTCAATTCAGTCATATTCCCACTTCGCATTTAGCGATATTGTATCAATTAAAACATAGTAGTTACCTTTCTTTAACCGCTTCGTTGTTTTACTATGTGGCGACTTCTCAAATGGACTTAAATTACCATGCTTGGCTATATAAAAAGTTTTTCTCTTATTTTCTCTTTACTTACTTATACTGTTTTTGCCAATGAAATAAAAAATCTAGAGTTAAAACCCGGTTTATGGGAAGGAATTCGACAAATTGATGGGGTTTACAAGTTAATAGAAATTAACTCAAATGGCCAGCACCGCATGTTTAATTTAAATATCCGCAGTGCTTTTAAAAAAAGACAATTCAGGACTTTTGATAATGATGATATTGATTGCACTACTTCAGAGTGCGTCATCACTATTACGCATCCAAACAATGACATTTCCAGACATATTATTTCGCCTTATATTGAAAACTCCTTCAAGGTACTAGAAGTTGCAACAAACCAACTTGGTAAACCTGTTTTCAGCCAAACATATCAACTTGATAAGCAGGAAAAGCAATCAACGGTTCGTGAATTTATGCAAATGTATAAAAAACAAATAGAATCGCTACGGTCAACTGATGAGGATGGCATAAATGGGTTTTGGTTAGGTATTTTGGTCATCAATGAAAAGCCAGAATTATTAGCCGTTGAAATTCACCCAAATAGCACCTCGCACTTTGTGCGCTTTGTTAATGGGCAAAGCTTTGTCAATAGCACCTCATTTGAGCCTGAAGATATTGAAGAGATTGATGATGTCATACGTATAAAAACGAAACATTTAACCTTTGCCAATAAACTCATACTTCACAAGGGTAAAGGCATGCTCAGAGGTTATATGTACTCGACTCACAAAGGTGTAACTATAGAAAAAGGGACATTTCAACTTACTCGAGTCAAATAGAATGTCCCTTTACCTTATTAGCTAATTTTCCAAATACTATTAACGACGCGCTTTATTGAACTCGCGCATTCGTGCAAGTACATCAACGCCCAGTTGATGATAAACATGAAGTAAGTCGACTAGTACCCAGTTTTCTCTAATCAAACCATTCTCACATCGCCAAAAATCTAGACTGCGCATGGTTATTTTTTGATTTGCAGGGGCAATACCTAGCCAGCCGCCATCACTGATATGCATAGACATTCCAGGCCAAGCAGTAAAACCAACGTACTCGCCTTCAGCAAAAAAGTATCCTTGCTCAACGTCTGAAGTACGATTTGGCATGGCATTTAAAAAAGGAATTTGATGCCAATTTCTAAATCCCTGAACACTACGAGCTGTTCCTATCCCTGATGGACCATACCAACTACAGCGCTTGTGCCAATATTTGTCTAACTGCATCGCTTCAACACCGCCTGTAGCAAACTTCCCTAAGCCATTCAGCATGTCAGCGACTAGCGCTAGACTGCGTGTTGCGTGATTATCATCAAGATTCTCTATGGTTAGGCCATCTTGTGTCGCGGGGGCAGGTACATGCCATTCACGCCCTAAACTCGGCACCATTGGCCATGCATTAGCTTGCATCATCACTTCTGGAATATCCCAAATGGCCTGAATTTCGATGACCTTGTTATTCTCTATTCGATAAAATTCATGAAAGCGCATTGATACCTGATGTCCCGTTGCAGGAATATCGAGCCAAGATTGCTCAAAGCTACCAGTATAATAGCCACAAAAACCGACCCAGTGACTGCCATTATCACTGCTGCCAGCCATCACTATGGTTTCTCTGCGCTCTAAATCGGGAATAGCTTTTACTAAAGGGCTATAAGCACTATCAAAAAATTGTTCCGCCCCTTTCATTGTTTCGAAAGGAAACGCCAGATGCACTAGAGCATCGGGAATTAATACTTTTTTTAGCTCTACTAGTACTTGCTCTGGATCAAAATCATATAAAGCTTGACGCAATGGTTTCAGCAAAGCTTTATGTTTAGCATCTATGTTGTTCATTCAGTAACCTCTTACAATGTCTTTTTCACACTTGCCTCAACTCATCATTGCCATACTTAGAATATCTTTAATTCTTTATCTGAAAAATTAAATAAAAAAACAACAATGACTTCGAAGTCATTCGATGATACGCTGCTTAAAATCTAATACAAGTAAAACTTGCCTAACGGAGGAATTAAATTGAAAACTATAATTGATGAGTTATACCTACAACTGAAAACATCCACTGCCCAAATCGACAACTATGTTACCGAAGACGTGCAATGGCACGTGAGTGCGCCAATAAACGATTTACACAGTAAAACAAAAGTAATCAGTGAATTCTGGCAGCCTTTGCAACACGCCTTACCCGACATTGAAAGAAAGCCGTTCATAAATATCGAAAACGAATATCAAGGTAACCAATGGATAGCAAGTACTGGCTACTTTGTTGGTACTTTTACCAAGGATTTACTAGGTATCCCTGCAACTAACAGAACCCTCTACTTACGCTATACCGAGTTAGTACAGCTTGAAGGTAGTAAGATAAAAACCTGTTATATCATTCTAGATTTTCTTGATGCCATGAACCAAGCAGGCGTTAACCCGTTAAGAAAAAGCTTAGGCCATGCTGGCTTAGTCATGCCGCCTTCAACGATGGATGGCTTATCAAGAGCGGGGGTAACTACAGAAGCGTCTGAAAAATCTCAACAACTTGTGCTAAACATGCTAGAAGAATTAGGTCGATTTGATGGTAAGTCGTTAGAAAGCATGCAATTGCAAAATTACTGGCATAATGATTTCATGTGGTATGGTCCTGCAGGTATTGGTACTACTCGTGGTATAGATGGCTTTAGAGCAAACCATCAAGGACCTTTTGTGTTTAGTTTCCCTGATCGTAGTGTTGATCATAAAGCAACGTTAATCGCTGATGGGAATTACGTGGCGACAGGCGGCTGGCCGCATATGCATGGTACTCACTCTGTTGCTGGCTGGTTAGGTTTACCACCGTGTCACAAAGAGCTATCTTTACGGGTAATGGATATTTGGCGCCGTGAAGGTGAGCATTTGAAAGAAAATTGGGTAGCAATTGATATCATTGATATGTGCGAGCAAATGGGCCTAGATGTATTTGCCATGATGAAACAACAATTTACTGGGAAAATATAGCAAGCCGTAAACGTTACAAAAAAGGGAAGCAACTTTGCTTCCCTTTGTCATGTATTGAGCTAGTTTAACTGAGGTTTTGTAGCATTTTATTACGCTCTAGAATATCTAGCCCTTGTTGTTTCAACCAGTAAGGTAAATCAATAAGTACCCAGTTTTCCATTAGCTTGTCCCCTTCTCGACGATATACATCAACAACGCGCATATCGGCTCGTATCTCCGCTCCTGGTAACCCTAAAAAACCACCAATAGGCGTGTTAGATAAATTAGGCCAGCCAAAGAAACAAGCATAATTACCTTCTGCATATCGGCAAATATGCCCATTAAATACTTTGTCTTTCA
This sequence comes from uncultured Colwellia sp., assembly GCA_913062815.1. Taxonomy (GTDB): domain Bacteria; phylum Pseudomonadota; class Gammaproteobacteria; order Enterobacterales; family Alteromonadaceae; genus Colwellia. The sequence goes on from CAJXWZ010000010.1 coordinate 84,541, forward strand.
AACCTTGTCTAAAGGGGTAAGAATGCTGTTCTTGAAATTTAGGAATAGTGTAAGTAGCACCAATACCAGCGGGGCCATACCAAACCATATCCTTAGCCCAGGTGTTTTCTAAGATCTCAGGGGGGTAATTGTCATTTGCAGTTTTATTGAGTTGTGATAAATCATCAATCATTTGATTTAACACTGTCATTGTTTTTTCGCCTTCAATGGGATCCATATCTTGCATTTGAATGCCGTCGTGAGTACGTGGCCCAGGGTAAATGAATGAGTGCCCAGTTGATTGCGGTAATGGATTTATGCCAACTTGATTCATCAAACCAATAATGTCGATAAAGAAGCCTGAGCGAACAATGTAACCATCTTCAATCTGGTTAAAATCAGCATAACGAATCATCGCGACTCTGCCTGAACGAGGAATACCAAGCCAGTCTTGATCAAATTGCACCATGAAATGCCCCATGGAAGTCACCCAATTAGCGCCATCGTTACCACTTTCGCCTGCCATAAAAACATCCTGACGGCGCTGCACATTTTTAAACGATTTTAAAAATGGCTGCCAGAACGTTTCATTTATTGCTGATGCCCCTTTTTGTTCATTGAAGGGGTATACACCATGCCATTGACAGTCTTCACTCATATACTGGGATAATACTTCACCAATGGTTTCGGAGTTTGCCAGCTCTAACGCGTCATAAAAAGCTAGTATTAATTTCTTGTTCTGTTGTTCAATTGTCATGTTTACTATTCACCTGTAGGTACAAATAAAATTTAAAGCTAATATTCAATAACTTAAAATAAAAAGCACTTATTGGAAACTGTTATTTAAAATAATTATAGCGCCTGATTAATCACTTTAATGAAATATCTACTTTTAAATCATTTGAAACAATGCTATGTTTAAATGACTTCGAAGTCAAACCATATTAGTAAGACTTCAACACTATAACTATAAGAGATATTTGCATGACTGAGTTTGGTAGTCTTAATTGGACGATCTTAATTGTATATATTTTAGCGAACCTATTACTTGGCTATGTTATTAGCAAGAAAGTAAGTACCGCGGATGATTTTTATTTAGGACAAAAACAAACCCCTTGGTGGGCAATTGGCATATCGGTGATAGCGACATATGTCAGTGCTATGACGTTCCTCGGCGCTCCTGCGTGGGCGTATAAAGATGGCCTGTCGGTTATTGCTATTCACTTAAACTACCCACTGGTAATTATTGCCGTTATTACCTTCTTCTTTCCTTTTTTCTATAACGCTGGCGTTGCCTCAATTTATGAATATCAAGAAAAGCGGTTTGGCAAGAAAGCACGTGCGCTAGTGTCAGGTATTTGGCTAATCTCGCAAACCATGAGCTCTGCGGCTGTATTATACGCAACTTCTATTGTACTAAGTTTTATCACCGGAATTCCTGAAATAACCGCCATTGTGATTGTCACTATTATAGCCCTTATTTATACCGTAATGGGCGGAATTACCGCGGTTATTTGGACCGATGTTATTCAATCAGGTATTTTAATTATTGGTGCTATCATCATTATGTATGCGCTTATTGATAACAGTACAACACCCGTTATGGAAAGCTTAGCTCAACTAAAAGCTGAAGGGAAAACCAACCCGCTTAACTTCGATATGGATTTCACTAATGTCACCACAGTATGGTCCGGCATTATCGCGATGACCCTATACCATATTACCGTATATGGTACTAACCAAATGATGGTGCAACGTACCCTAGCAGCGAAAAACATCGGTGATGCGAAAAAGTCGTACTTATTGATGGGTTTCCTAGCTTTCTTTGTTTACTTTTTCTTTATTATCATGGGTATATTGTTTTATAACTATTACCAAGGTAAACCTTTTGAAAATGAAAACACTATCATTTTAGAGTTTGCCGCTGATTATGGTATGCCTGGTTTAATGGGGATCATAGCAGCTGCGGTAATGGCTGCTTCTATGTCGAGTTTAGATTCTGCATTCAACTCATTATCAACAGTTTCTACCATTGATTTTTATAAGAAATATTTTAAAACGAACGAAAGTGACACGCACTATTTAAAAGTTTCTCGGGTATTTACCGTATTCTGGGCAGCGATAATTATTTTCCCAGCAATTATGTATCACTTACATAGTACCGGCTCTATCTTAGAAGTGTTAAGTAAAGTGGGCTCCTACTTTGTCGGCGCTCAACTAGGTATGTTTGGCCTTGGCTTCTTCTCGAAACATGCTACTGAACGCGGCCTACTCGTTGGTACATTTGTGGGTGTTTTAGCCGTCGCTTATACTGCTATTTACACTGATGTTGCTTGGCCTTGGTACGCGGCAATTGGCGCCTTCGTTAATGTGGTTGTCAGTATTATTGCCAGTATTGCTATTGACGGAAAACAGCAGGAATATTCACCCTACACCATAAAGGGCCAAATAAAAGCCTTTGCCGAAGAGAATAAACCAACTAAAGAAAACGGTTGGTATCTGGTACCTGGAAAAGTAGATAAAGTGTGCTACTCACTCTTTGCCTTCTTCTTATTCACTCTTGCATTCTTATTCTCTTTTGAACTATTTATTTAAAGGCACGGTTAACTTATGAGTTCCACACAAAAAAACACGATAACCCAAGTACACTGGCAGCCTTTAACTAAGTTATTAGCACCCTCAGGAAAGAAACAACAGGCACTGGTTGGCTTCGATGATGAATTTATCGATATTGTTGATTATATCATTCGTATTACTCATCGTATTTGGGAGCAAAAAAACGTTGGCCTTTGTTACGACTATTATGGTGAAGTTTGTCCGGTATTCACCTTAGGCGGTTACTCTGAATGTGTTGAGCAAGTTGTGCAAAACACCTTGAAAACTATTGCGGCCTTCCCCGATAGAAGTCTGATTGGCGAAAATGTCATTTGGAAGGAAGAAGAGGATAAAACCTATTACTCTTCTCACCTTATTACTAGCATCATGACTAATACAGGTAATTCTGACTTTGGTGTAGCAACCAATAATACCGGTCGGGTCACCACCATTGCAGATTGTGTTTGCTTTGAAAATAAAATCATTAAAGAGTGGTTGGTACGCGATAACAGCTTTTTAATTGCTCAACTTGGCATTGATTTAATCGACGCGGCTATTAATTTTGCTCAACTTAACCCTAATGAAACTTTTAAACAGTGGTATTTAGACGAGTTTGATCGAGTAAGAGCAACTAAACACCGCACGCCGCTAACATTAACCAGTGAAGACTGGACAACAGAGCATTTTGTTAAATCATGGGCGCAAACCCTGTTCAATCAAAAACAATTTTCCACCTTGAATGATTTTTATCATGTTGCCGCTGCTCACCAGTGGCCTGGTGGTCGTAAATCAACAGGCCTAGCGCAGATCAGTGGCACCTTAATCCAGTGGTTAGCACAATGTCCAGATGCAAAAATGACCATTGATCATACTGCCGTTGTTGGTTTTGATGAAGACACCATAGACATTGCTATTCGATGGTCTGTTGCCGGTACCTATTCACCACATCTACAAAGATTAGCTACATTGAAAGGCAATCGATTCTTTGTATTGGCTTGTACTCATATGCGAGTTAAAAATAAAAAAATAATCAAGGAAGTTACTGTGTTCGATGAAATTTCTCTTTATGCCAATATCATCCGTGAATCAGGCATGTCATTACCACAATTAGCGCAAGGAGCTTAATTATGTTTAATGAACTTATCGAGCTTTATACTAAAGGTGATACCAATAAACTTTCCAGCAAATTACTGCACAGTAGCGCATGGAAGCAACATGACTTCACTGCTTATGGCGATATGCAAACGGAAAAACTATGGCTCAAAAGTCTTGAACAGTTTGGTTTTCTAACGTTAACAAAACAACTAGCAGTGCAAGGCAGTAGCTATTCTTCTATCTATTTTGAATTAAGTGACAATGAAGGGAAAAGCGTTTCTGTTACTTGTTTCTTCGAACATAATAACCTGCACATTAAACGCTTACACTGCATTATTGACACCCTGGGCTTAAGCAAATTAATGGACAAAACAGCTGAACAAATCGTGGCACAATTACCTGCTGCTGATCCATTGCTACTAAGCCAATTTGATCATCAGTTACATCCACAAAGCTATCATGCAATGCCCGTTGATGTTTGCGAAATGCCTCAAGGCATAAATGATGTGGTAACTCAATGGTGGAGTATTTGGCAAGATAAGCAATTCGCCAATATCGAAAATGTTTACCAGCCAAAAGCAGAAATTAATATAGCAGGTTTTGACTCAAGTGAAGGCCTTACGGCATTAAGAACCTTTCAATTGAAATTGCATAACCGAATGAATCGAAGCTATTGCCAGTTAGAAAATATTTGTTTTGACCGTCAGCAAAATACAGTAGCAGTTCAATGGCATGTAGATGGTGATTATTTGGATAGTGGCGAGATTAAAAGAATAAGGATACCTGTTCTTTCACTCTTGAGCATAGACAATAACGCTATCATTGAGGAACAGTTGCAAGTTGACTGGTTGGCTATATGCAAAAACTTTAATCTAACTCACCCGTTTGTGTAAGTTAGCTTGTGAATTTGGTAGATGCCCATCATCATTTATGGGATTTAACCGCCGTGCATTACCCTTGGCTTGAAGCTAAGGGTGAAGCACGTTTTTTTGGCCAGCCAGATCCAATAAGAAAAAACTATTTAATAAATGACTTTATTAAGGACCACCAGTACCAAATTACTCAAAGCATACATATTCAAGTTGGCGCAACAAACTCCCTTGCCGAAACAGCACTAATCAGTTCTCTTTCACAGACAAATCAGCCAACAGCAAACAAATTTCCTAGTGCTGCTGTTGTCGCTATAGATATGAAACAACCATCTATCGAAGCACAAATAAATGCCCACTTAGCTTACGATATAGTGCGCGGTGCTAGAGACATTATTGGCAAAAGCGCTGAAGAAAACAGATCATTACCAAAGTTTAAAGCTGAAGTATGGTTGAACAATTGGCGGACTTTAGCTAACTATGGCCTGTCATTTGATTTACAATTAACCAGTGACCAATATCAAGTTGTTCTCGAAACCCTTGAAAAAGTGTCTGAGCTAAAGGTTGCCATATGTCATTTTGCTTCTCCTTGGGAGCAATCAAGTTCAGGCTTTAATTATTGGAAAACACAGATGAAAGCGTTTGCCGAATTACCAAATTGTTATATGAAACTTTCCGGATTTTCAATGTTTCAGCATGTTTTTGATTCAGAAAGCTTTATACGATATGCACATGCGGCAATTGATATCTTTGGCCCTCAGCGTTGCATGTTTGGCTCTAATTTCCCGGTTGATAAGCTTTATATCTCTTATGCTGAGTTAATTGCCCAATGGCATGAAATCATTGCTAGGTACAATACCATTGAAGCTAACTACCTAGCAGAAAAAACCGCTAGCAATTTTTATCAGTTGTAATTCACCGTACAGCATTAACAACAAAAATCACCATTGCAATTTGGCCTTAATTCGTTCTGTTAATTTCTCAGCATTACGTTGATGCTGATGTACTCTTGGATGCTTTTTATAGCCGGTATACTCAAACAATACGGTGTCAATATTGGCTTTACTATCCATTTCTTTGATTCGCGATACTGCTGTTTCAACATAGTTTGGCCACTTAGATTCCGTTTGAGTGATATTCATACTGCCGAGGGCGCAGATAATCGGTTTATTTGGATAATGCAGACGAATTGTATTAATAAAATCTACATAGGCTTGAATTATTTTTTCATCGGCTGGGATAGGTGAAATGACTTTTGGGTCTGTAACCAGCCAACTGTCATTTTGAAATAAATTAATGACAACTATATCTGGCGTCCAACTAGTAAAGTCCCAGCGACTGTTGTTATTACCGGCGGCATTAATCTGGTCGAAATACTCTTTCATGGTGAAGTCAAACCAACTAACCATAATGCCGATGCCACTTAGCGATACGGTATGATGTTCTGCATGTAAATTTCGCGCCGTTATCGAACCATAGGCAAGGTAATTATTTTTATCAGATAAGTCTTTATCATCATGATTATCTGGGGCTTCATTTCCCATACCGCTAGTAATGGAATCACCGAAAAATGCTATTTTTCTTGTCGGTCTTGCAGGCAGAGTGAGTAACTTGCCATGGTCGGCTAGGGCCAAGCCGAGAAATTTGGTCGAGCCTTCATGCCCTTCAGTACGCTTATAGATCTCTACCGTGTGTTCACCATCGTTCAAATAATAGGCGACGGGGTAAACATGCCTACCTTGCTTAGCCTGTATTACATGAGGGAATTGCTCATTGCCATCAATAATCACGTTAAAGTAGTTTTTACCTTCTTGGTCATCCAATTCAACCTTAAGTGTATCGCCAGTGAATTTGGCTTTTATTGAAGTTCCTGGCCAACTAATTAACGGCTGATTTGGGTTAGCAAAATCCACTCGGCCGGTATATTGAATCAACTTATGATCGGGTTTTATATGTTGGGCTGAAAACAATATCCCACTTTGTAGCGCAAAGCTTACCCCAAGTATAAAAATCAATACTCTATTGTTTTTATTTTTTTTCATGCACATATCATCTACCTGTATTGGTTTGTTGATGTTTTTAAATAATTGTTTTTTAATTGCTATCTTAATCTAGCTCATATCAATAGAACATTTTATTTAAGAAATACAAATAAAAAAGCCGCAAACAATGTTGCGGCTAAAGGCGAGCAAACAAATTTAGAAAGCGTATTTAAAACTTACGCCCCAAGTACGTGGGTCATTCCAGTTAGCTTGAACTGAGTTCGCAGCTTGGCCCCCAACAATTTGCGAATGCACTACCGCACGCGTTAATACAGCTTCGTCTGTTAAGTTCTTCACAAAGAAATCAACTTGTACGTTTTCTTGTACAATCCAAGTTACTCGTGCATCAACAATGGCATGAGCATCAACTTTTGCTTCAGGAATATTAGTATCAAATGCGTAATAATCATCACTGTACTGTATTTGTAAGTGAGGAATTAAGTATGACTCATTACCTAAGTCCATTTCATAAGTTACACCTAAACCAACGGTATATTCAGGCGACATTGCCGGTGACCAACCAGCAAAGCTAAACTGGCTATTATTGTCATTAATATCTTGGCGACCTTCTAGGTTACCTAAGCCTAATAATGGACGTAATAACTCATTACCTACGGCGTAATCATCAGAAAATTTAGAGTCTAAGTAAGTAAAAGTACCATTAAAAGATAAGGCATCTGTTGGGTACCATAGTACATCTAGCTCTATACCTGAGGTATCAACGCTGCCACCATTTTCATAATATTCAAAGGTTTGGGTAGCCCCTGCGTCAACACATTCTAAAACCGTTTGACTCGTAGTGGTGTCACTACAAGCAACAGCAAACAATTGTGCTTTTACATCATCATACTCATTGACGAAGGCTGATATATTCAAGCGCATATCGCCGTCAAGCAAAGTACTTTTAGCACCAATTTCATACGAAATAACATCTTCATTATCATAAGTTGCTTCAGCACCACGGGAAACAACACGGCCGTCATTAGCACCACCAGTTCTTACACCAGTCGCTGCTGACGCGTAAATCATTAAATCATCTGATTGATCAAATTCAACGGCAGTTTTCCACAATACGGCTGAGTCGTCCCAATCAGGTATATTGTCACCAGTAAAAGTTTTTTCGTCTTTGTTATAACGTAAGCCACCCACTAGACGTAAATCGTCAGAAACTTCATAACGTAGTTGACCAAATACCGCCATAGAATCAACCGTATGTGGGTCATGATCTGGGTTGCCCCAACCTGGTACAACAATTGAATCAGCTGTTCCGTCACCAGTGGTATCTTCACGCCAGATCCATTCCCAGTCTGCTTCTTGATCGTAATAATACAAACCTGCGATCCACTGTAAAGGACCTTCATTGTTTGAAGATATTTGCAGTTCACTTGAAAGTGTTTTTTGATCATCTTGACGACCAAAGCCACCAACATAGTCAAGACCGCCGTCACTATAGTCATTATCGTAAAATTGCTTACCACTTAACTCAGAGTAATTTGACGTCCATTTAAAGTCAGCAAAATCGGTATACCATTCAAAAACTGCTGTAGCAGAAAATGCTTCCTGTTTGTCTAATGAGAAGGCATTACGATAAACATCATAAGGGCCTTTATCATCACGTTGAGCATCACCCGGTTGATAAATATGTCCTGGTGTTACGATAGCATTAGGGTTAAAAATACCTGAACCTTCCGTTGTTTCTGATAATTGGTAACCGGCGATTTGTTGGTAGCCCCAAATAGCTGAAGAGTTAGCATCTTTTTTAGAGTAATCAAAACGAAACGTGGCATTGAATTCGTCGCTTGGCTCATAACGAGTAACAGAGCGAAGGTAAAATTGATTCTTTTCTCTAAGGTCGTCTGAAGGCCCTTCTACAACATGGTTTTCAATGTAACCATCATGTTTATCAGATGCCATGACAAAGCGCGTAGCCAAGTTATCTGTTAAGGGAAGGTTTAATATTCCTTCATATGAGGCACGATTGTATGCCCCATGAGTTACTTTTAAACTACCTTCAACCTCATCCATTACTGGGCGGTTAGTAATCACGTTGATACTACCAGCAAAGGTATTACGACCGTACAAAGTACCTTGTGGACCCCGTAAAACCTCTATACGCTCAATATCAACAAAAGCGCCCATTCCAGCTGTGGTAGTAGGCACATAAATACCATCTTGGAAAATACCAATAATTTGTTCAGCAATACCAGTACCAGCGACACCAACTTCGTTGGTACGAGCACCACGCATAGCGGGACGAACTTCGCCGCCTGAACTACCTACTTTTAAACCGGGTACAACTTGCTGTAATCCTGAAATATCAATAATACCTGCGCGTTCAACATCATCAGCGCCAAGTGCTGTTATAGATGATGATACTTCTTGTAAGTCTTGAGAATGACGGTTAGCTGTCACAACAATTTTTTCTATGTTACCTGACTCGCTCTCTGCAGATTCTTCAGCATAAACAGATTGACTAAAACACGCATTAACGATTGCTATAGCTAAAGCTGACTTAGCAAGCGCTTTTGTAGTAACTGACTTCATGTTAAATCCTTCCTTCTATCAAAAAATAGAGTTCATATATTATATTATGTTTTTTTTAATTCTGGGCTTTTGTTGTGTAGATATTACCCACCCCTATATTTGTACTTCGAAATCATTTTATTGTCAAGCCTGTTACAATTAACTTTCATAATCAATTGTATGAACTTCGTTAACAGAAAAACAGAAATCCAATCAAAAACCTTGAAATTCAACAAGTTGTACACATAAAACAAAACACACAATAACGATAAATTATTTTGACTTCGAAGTCCGATGGTTTTATTCAATAATGGTATTTACGTCTGTTAATAGAAAACAACAAATGTTTGTACTCCATTGCTTAAAAGATCAAAGCGGAATATTTATTAGTTTGCAGGCTACTTATTGCAATATGATGTGTTTTAAATATCACCGACTATAATTGTTTATCAACAACGCCATGAAAATGGCAAAATTAGTACACTCTATAAAAAACTATAGATGCACATCCAACGCTAAAATAAATCATAGATTGGCTTTGTATTTTAATTGGTTAATAGCTCAGCCTTGGAGTTATTTAATGAAGCTCATCAGTCTATTTCTTACCACGCTTATCTCAATAACAGCACTAGCAAAGCAATGTGAAACCATCAGAGTTGGTTGCGCCAATGCGTGGTACCCAATAGCTTATATATTGCCTGCTGATAAAGAAAAGGCTGGCGGTATTGCTGTGGAAACTATAAGGAGGGCAGCACAAAGTTTAGGCATATCAGCATCATTTAATTGCCACATTCCGTGGACAAGAGCCATGAAATATATGGATACCGGTGAAATAGACATGATCGCTGGGCATTACCTAACTGAGTATCGCCAAAAGAACTGGGCAGTGACTACTCCTTTATTAGCTGACGATATCAGAGCAATTTATACTGATAAAAACCTTGATATTTTAACGCTAGAACAATTAACTTCTTTAACAGGTGTTATTCCAAGAGGTGCTAGTTACGGTAGAGAGATTGATACGTTTTTAAAAGAAGGAATAGCCAGAAAAAAGGTGGCACAAGTAGATAAAAATATGGCCGTTTTTCGTATGTTGCAAAGAAATAGGGTTGATTATGGTATTATATCAATTAAGGATGCAAAAGAGCATATTAAGCAACTAGGTTTAAAGGATTCAATCTACCTTTCATCATCGCTTGGCCTAAATACAATTCATGTTAGCTTTTCCAAAAAATCACATTGCGCTGTTCATTTAGAAAAGTTTAATCAACTAATAAAGACATATCACCAAAACGGATTAATAGAGAGGTTTCTTAAGCAAGCTGAACAGAGTTATATAGTAAACGAGTAACTTGCCAACTCATAAAGAAAATTTCATCAAAATAACCCCATCATAATTGGTATGTTTTATCGCTATTATTCAGCTTAGACAAGAATGGAGAAATAAAGTAAAGCCCCTGCCGAACATCAAACCAATCTTAAAAAATTACGATTTACCCAATGTAGTATTGATCAGTAAAGAGCTTGCTTACGTTAACCTTATGAATACGTATGCAGTGATCTAGACAGCGCAGCATAGTTCATTTTATAGTCAAAACGTACAAAGCACATATAAAAATAAATTGAAAATCAACAAAAAAACATCATTACTAAAATGGGGAAATTGATGAAATCAACTAAAACGTGTAAAGCTGCACTTACCGCTGTTGCTCTGTTATTTAGCCAATATGCTACTGCCGACACCATACTTCATGCCTTTAACTGGACTTATGATGATGTTGCCGACAAAGCACAAGAAATTGCTGAGCTAGGTTACGATAAAGTATTAGTATCACCTGCTTATAAATCCTCAGGTAATGAGTGGTGGGCACGTTATCAACCACAAGATTTACGCCTTATTGATAATCCGCTAGGTGATACCAACGACTTTAAAGATATGGTGCAAGCTTTAAGTAGTCACGGTGTTGAAACTTATGCCGATATTGTACTAAACCATATGGCAAATGAGTCATGGAAGCGTTCAGATCTTAATTACCCTGGCGATGATGTACTAGCGACTTACGCTGCAAATACAAGTTATTATAACGACATAACTTTATTTGGCGACTTGCAATACGGCTGGTTAGGTGCAAATGACTTCCACCCTGCAGGTTGTATAAGTGACTATAGTAACCCTGGTGATGTTCAATATTGGCGTTTATGTGGTGGTAACGGTGATGTTGGTTTACCTGATTTAGATCCAAATAATTGGGTGGTAGCACAACAAAAGCTGTATTTAAATGCGCTTAAAGCATTAGGTGTTACAGGTTTTCGTGTTGATGCAGCCAAACATATGAGTAATTATCACCTCAATGCGGTTTTCACCAGTGATATTAAAAATGGCATGCATATCTTTGGTGAGATAATAACTTCAGGTGGTGCAGGAAATAGTAGTTACGATGACTTCCTCGCTCCCTACTTAAATAATACAGACCACTCAGCATACGACTTCCCTTTATTTGCTTCTATGCGTAGTGCTTTTGGGTTTGGCGGCTCAATGAACCAACTTGTTGACCCTGGCGCTTATGGTCAAGCTCTTGCTGGTTCTCGTGCAGTAACTTTTTCTATCACCCATGACATTCCAACCAATGATGGTTTTCGCTACCAAATTATGTCATCTACAGATGAGCATTTAGCCACAGCTTACATCATGGGGCGTGATGGTGGTGTACCAATGATTTATTCAGATCATAACGAAAGTAATGATGCGAGTCGTTGGGTTGATATGTACAAACGTGATGACATCCAAGGTATGCTTAAATTCCATAATGGTGTTAAAAACCAAGGCATGCAGGTAATAAACGCGAATGATTGCATTATATTATTTAAACGTGATCATGTCGGTGTGGTAGGCATTAATAAATGTGACAACGGCCAAGATGTTTGGGTGAATACTGCAGAGCATAATTTATGGTGGTATAAAAACTATCGGGATACCTTATCAAACGACGTGCAATGGGTTGATAGCCAGTGGCATAAGTTCTATTTACCTGGCCGCCAAGCGCGTATGTGGTTAATGGAATAAAGCAAAATTGAAGATATAAAGTTCATTTATAATAATGAATGTGCTTTATATCTTTCATATAAGATTAGCGTTAACTGACAATTTTCTTTTCCAATAAAGTCTCTTCTTTTAACCAAGCAATAAATATATCTAACCGCGCTTTCTTCGCTGAATTTGCATCATAAACAAAATAGCGTTTGAACGAAATTGGGTGTTTAATATCAAACGGAATTACTAGCTGCCCTGTACTTATATATTGAGAAAACAAGGCTTGAGAAGCGAGGGTAAACCCATGTCCACTTAACACAGCACTAAGCGCCATATCGCCAGTACTCACCTCTGTCCATTTATTATGATTTTGATAGTTTTTTACACCTGCTTTAGCAAACCAAGCAGGCCAATCAATGCTGCCTTGATTTTCTAAACTTACCAACCAGCAGTTAAGCACATCTTTAGGCTCCTTAAAGTCATATTCTTGCGCCAGTTGAACCGAGCATGCTGGATAGACATGATCCTCGGCAACAAATTCATAAGTCATCTCTTCATCATTAGCTATTTCAGTGGTTTTAAAACGAATAGCTAAATCAATCTGTCCTTGGCGAAGATCTTCGATACAATTTGAGGCGACAACCTTTATTTTTACTTCAGGGTGTTTTATAGAAAAACGATACAATCGTGGCATCAGCCACAACGAAGTAAATGCCTGAGTAGAAGTAATAGTTAGCGTACCTGCCACTTCTTCCGTTTGAATACTATTAAAACCTTTTATTAGTGAGTTAAATGCTTGCTGGGTTGCCATATACAACTTTTCACCACTTTGGGTTAATTGCATTTGCCTGCCATTTCGAGCAAACAAGCGGCTACCCAGCGATGTTTCTAACTGTCTCATTTGTTGACTTACTGCAGCTTGCGTGACAAACAACTCTTCTGCCGCTTTGCTGTAGCTTTGGTGCCGAGCTGCGCTTTCAAAACTACGCAAATTATTTAATTGCTTTAACCTTTTATCCATATTGACTCCTAAAAGCATGGCCACTACCAACTATAAGCTGAGCTTATAGTATAGTTAAGTTCTTATTGTTGGTTCAATGCCTTTCTATTAGGCAGAATACTCTTAACCAACAAAGAGAGGTAATCCTAATGACACTATTTAATAAGAAGTATGTAACTAAAGCAATAGAAAACAAAGAAACGAAAGATAATCAACTTGACGACATAGCAAGCACCCTTAGTACTTTTGATTTAATGATCATCAACATGTCAAATAAGCTAGCATTATCTAAAGTCATCTTATTCAAATAGAAAAGCTTACTGCTGAAACCATTGATTTTGTAGTCAACTCAACTAATTTAACCGGAGCTATTACGTGGCAAAAACACTACTTTTCCCCTCAATATTCATCACTTGTGCTTTATTACTGCCACTTCATGCCTGTGCAGAAGTCAGTAAAATTGCACATAATGCTGCGGAGTATGCTGAGAAGACTTACGCAAAAGACATGATATCGAGCTTACGCGCATTACTAAAATTTAATACTGTTGCAAAAGAAGGTGTACCTTCGACAGAAAACCCAGAGCATCAGAAGTTTAAAAATGAACTAGCAAGACAAGCGGCTCATCTTGGTTTCGACTTTACTGATTATGGTTATGTGATAGTCATTGGTCATGGCGAAAGCGAACAGCGCTTAGGCATGATTACTCATGGCGACATTCAACCGTTTACGCCGAGTAAATGGACGCAACACCCTTTAACTCTTGATTTAAATTCTGAGCCAGGCAAGTTGATTGGGAGAGGCACTGAAGATGATAAAGGCGCTATCACTAATGCGCTTTATGCGATGAAGTCGATTAAAGATTTAAATATTGCACTAAACAAGCGTATTGAATTATATGTGTATATGGCCGAAGAGTCTGATTGGGAACCATTACGTCAACATATTAAACAACACGCTTTGCCGCAAGTTAACATAACTCTAGATGCGGAATATCCCGTTGTTACAGCCGAAAAAGGTTATGGCACTATCAGTATGACTTTTCCAAACAATAAGTATAAATCAGAAAATGCTTATATCGTTGAATTTAGTGGCGGTTTCTTCGGTAGTCAAATTCCAGAAAATGCGCAAACCACCATAGCCAACGCTGACCAAGCACTGCTACATACCTTAAAAGAAAAAGCGACGTCTCACACTGGCATGCACTATGAGTTTCACTGGCATAAAAGTAGTTTAACAATTAAGGCACAGGGAAAGTCAGCTCATTCATCTAAGCCTGAACATGGTGTTAATGCCATCACTCACCTTGCTGATTTATTATCCTTTACTCATTGGCCAAATAACACTGGCGGCTCGTTAGTTAATTTTATCAATGACAATTTAGGTACAGGGCTTTATGGGGAAAAGTTTGGTGACATTGCTTATTCAGATAGTTTTATGGGCCCTATGTCAGTACAACCTACCGTACTAAAGCAAACGCCCGAAGGAATTGAATTAAATATTAATATTCGTCGACCTAGAGGTAAATTGGCGAGCCAACTCGAAGCTGAAATCAAAGTAGTATTAGCAAAATGGCAACAAAAGTATCAGGTAAAATTACTTAATACTAACAACGTCATTACCGATCCTTTTGTGCAAAATAACGCTCCTCACATTGATACTTTACTTAAGGTTTTTTCAAAGTATACCGGGATAAAGAATCCACAACCTATCTCTATCGGTGGTGGCACAAACTCAAGATTATTTCCTAATGCAGTAAGTTTCGGTCCTTCTATGCCAAGTACTGAATATACAGGGCACTCTGAGCATGAGTTCATTACTCTAAAGCAATTTGTACTGAATTTAAAAATGTATACCGCTGTTTTGATTGAACTCGCTAAGTAATGTCATTTTTTCTAAAAGGCTCAAAGTAATTTGGGCTTTTCTCTCTTATTAGTTAGCTAAGAAAGTGGAATTCTGAACGCCCTCCACCACCAATACTCATATCTTCTCCCGTGTTTACTTCATCTAGTTTTAAAAAATAGTTTATTAATGTAGAGTAGCGATTTCCATGAAATAAAGATGCATCTGTTGCTAGGCACTCTATCTATGAGGCGGCGTTAAATAGTCACAGCTAATATTTTCAGTACTGCTTCAAGACAGACAAACTAAGGACAAAGCTATGGTTGACAACTATTTAACATATGGCCAAAGTAAAATCGGTAAAAAGGTATTCTCTTTAGTTGGCTTGCCAATACCGCCAAGATTAAAAAGAGCAACAAAAAGCTGTGATAAGTTGGTCGACAACATTTACCTTGAAAGTCATGACAGCACATCGATTGTTAGCCACTTACTTGATGAAGATGATCTAGTTGGCGCAACAAAAGAGGCAAGCCATTTTGGTGGTTTGGTATTTGATGCTACAGGGATAGAAACAATTGCCGAGACGCAGTCGCTTTATCAGTTTTTCCACTCCCATATAAAAAAGCTCGAAAACTGCGGAAAAATAGTCATCATTGGTGTTAACCCAAAACGTTGTGAACATAGCCAACAAGCCAGTGTTCAAAGAGGCTTAGTTGGCTTCACTAAAGCACTAGCTAAAGAAGTTGGCCGAAAAGGTATTACTGCAAATTTAGTTTATACCAACCATGAGCTAGATAAGACTATCTCTTCATCATTGCGGTTTTTATTATCTTATCGTTCTGCCTATGTAAATGGTCAAGTGATCACGTTAACAGCTTCAAATAATCAAGCTACACAAGTGACAAATTGGCACAAACCGCTAGCAGGAAAAGTGGCGCTGGTCACCGGTGCTTCTCGTGGTATAGGCGCATCAATTGCTCAAGTACTTGCTCGCGACGGAGCAAAAGTTATTGGCTTAGATATACCGCAAGTTAAAACTGAATTATTAAGGGCAATGTCTGCCATTAATGGCGAAGCCATTAGTGTGGATATTACCGACTCAGCTGCTGCCAATATCATTAGTAGCGAAATAGAGAAACTAACGGGCAGCGTCGATATTATCGTACACAATGCCGGTATTACGCGTGACAAAATGCTAAAAAAAATGTCTGAATCACAGTGGCACCAAGTTATGAATGTTAATGTGACCAGCGTTGAAAATATCAATAGCGCATTACTAAAAAATCAGCGTATAAACGCTGGAGGTCGCATTATATGCGTTTCTTCAATCAGTGGGATTGCCGGCAATTTGGGTCAAACAAATTATGCCATGTCTAAAGCGAGTGTTATTGGCATGATTGACAGTATGGCAGCTCCTTTATCAGCGAAAGGCATTACTATTAATGCTGTTGCTCCTGGATTTATTGAAACTAAAATGACCGGCTCAATCCCTGTATTAACACGGTTTTTTGGTCGTCGAATGTGTGCTCTTTCTCAAGGCGGATTACCAATAGATGTTGCCGAAACGATTGCTTTTTTAGCCACGCCGCAATCGCAAGGCATTTCTGGTAACTTAGTTCGCGTATGTGGTTTAAATATAATGGGTGCTTAATTAGAGATAATATAAAAACCCTGCCCTTGCCTATCTATGACTTAGAGGCAAGAAAAACTGCCTCAGCAATTTTTATATCCTGAATAGCAACGCCAGTTAAATCAGCAATGGTTATTTGTTCATCATTCTCTCTGCCATTGGCCTTGCTAATTACGTTGCCTAATTCAACAATGTCGATGTTAGTTATCAACTCTCTTTTCAAAGCCTGAAAAATTTCGCCTCTTTGCTGACATTGCACAAGGCTATCAGCTACTACTACATCTGCTTTGGATAATATATCACTATCCAGCTCTTGTTTTTCATGAGTATCGGCGCCCACTGCAGTGATGTGTGTTCCTGACCTTATATCATCCGCATTAAGAATAGGCGAAGTCGACGGTGTGGTAGTAATGATTAAATTTGCCTTTGCAGCAACTTCGCTAACATTGCTCGCAATTTCAACCAAAAAACCATAGGCTTGCATATAAGTTTGATATTCAAGCACTCTTCCCTCTTTGCGACCCCAAACAATGATTTTTCGGCAATTTGTTACTTGCTTTAGATGCATTGCTTGCAACCTTGCTTGAATACCTGTGCCAATAATACCAATGGCAGTTATTTTTTTAGGCGCTAAATATTTCGCACAAACAGCCCCAGCCACTGCCGTTCTCACATCAGTAAGATAACCTTCATCAAGTAAACTACAGACAAGCTCACCAGTGTGCTGATTAAACAAAAGCATCAAACCATTACTAGACGACAAGCCCAATTGCGGATTTTGATAAAAACCAGAGGCAACTTTGATCACATAATAATCATCCGCTTTAACATAGCCATACTTTATATGAACCTCCCCTTTATCCAGTAGTAACTCTGCCACGGGAGGAACAACAACTTCCCCAAGGCTATACTGAATAAAGCCGCTCTCTATAGCGGGTATGAGATCTAATTCAGCCAAAATAGTCATTATTTGCTGGCGGTTAAGTGACTTCATTTGCTGCGCTGCCTTCTTAGTTAAAAATTACAAATATTTGCTACGTACGTAGTTCGCAATTCTTTCCAGTCCAATAGTTAAATGGTCAGCTGGAGCGCCTATACCCACTCTAAAATAACCGTCCATACCATAAACATCACCGGGTAATAGAAAAACCCCCAGTTCATCTTTAAATTCATGCACTAGGGTTGTTGAATTCACCTTTAGTTTATATTGAATAAATGCCATTCCACCGGCTTTAGGAGGAATAAAAGATACCCAATCACTGTTGTCATCAACCCATTTTTGTAGGGTATTTAGATTATTGATCAGAAAATCTT
This sequence comes from uncultured Colwellia sp., assembly GCA_913062815.1. Classification (GTDB taxonomy): domain Bacteria; phylum Pseudomonadota; class Gammaproteobacteria; order Enterobacterales; family Alteromonadaceae; genus Colwellia. Next base: position 102,461 of record CAJXWZ010000010.1, read on the forward strand.
TGCTGCGTTGTAACACCTTTTGCCTAAATTCGGGCTGTAAGACAATATTGGCGACATATTCACTGACAGCACCTGTGGTAATACTGGTGTAATCTTTACTTTGCCACGTTGAATAGATTTCTTCCGTCGGCCCTACCAACCAGCCTAAGCGTAACCCTGGCATAGCCATCGCCTTTGATAATCCGCAAGTAACAATAGCTTTGTCGTATAAGTCAGCGAAGCTTGGCAATTCAACGCCATCAAATTCAGCGCCTTTGTATACTTCATCGGCATGTAAATAGAGCTTGTGCTTACTGGCAAAATCAACCAGCTTTTGTATCTGCGCTACTGGAAGTGTTGAACCAGTAGGGTTATTTGGGTGACAAATAGTTAACATTTTTGTTTTGTCAGTAACTAAGCTTTCTAGTTTATCTAAATCAGGCAACCAATGATTGTTTTCTAATAGCGGGACTTCAATAACGTTAACGCCAATTGCTTTAGCCCAACCAGCAATTTGTAAATAATTGGGCACGACAACAATTAACTCGTCCCCCGGATTAAGTATGCTCATCACCATTAAAAAATTAGCTTCAGCTGAGCCATTGGTCACCATTACATTGTCTGCATTATAACCTTGGTATAGATTAGCAATGGTTTCTCTTAATTGAGTTTTGCCATTAGTCCAGCCATAACCAAGCTCAATATCTAATAATGTTTCTTTTTGCTCATCATTGAGTAACTCAGACAAACGATAAGGATGTACACCACTGTCAGATAAGTTGAATTCGACAACATTCTCATAAAGTGATTGGATTCGCTCTAGGGTAAATTCTGCTATTTTCATATTGCACTCTCTGTCATAGTTAGTAATAAATCAGCGTGAACTTTGAACGATTATGATATAGTTTTTACATAACGAATCTAATAACTAATCCCTTGAAATACACATAGTTTGCCTTCGATTCGAAAGTAAGAAAGCCAATAGACCTTGGAATGTAAAGATGGATAAAATTAACAGAGAAATACTTGATATTTTACAGCGTGAAGGCCGAATATCTTTTGCCGAATTAGGCAAAAAAGTACACTTATCTTCTCCTGCTGCCGCAGAGCGTGTAAAAAAAATGGAGGAGTCAGGCTTAATCACCGGTTATAAAGCTTCTATTGATATTGAAAAGTTAGGCTACCCAATTGAAGCCATGGTGCAAGCTAAAGTATTTTTGGGTAAAGAGACTGAATTTATTAAAAAAGCCAAATCATTTTCAGAAATAACTGAGTGCTATAACGTCACTGGTGACAAAGCATTTCTCTTGAAAGTTATTGTGCCTTCTATGTCGGTATTGGACAAACTGCTTGAGGAATTTTCACTTATTTGTGAAACAAGTACCATGGTAGTGCTATCGCAGTTAATTAATAGTGCGGTTATCGCCTCCCCAGCCATAAAATAACTGTACAGCGATAATAAAGTTTACCCATAAGGAATAGTGTTCATTATGGGGCTTTGAGCACTAAAGGATCGTTAGCAATATTTCCTGAAATGACCACTGTATGCGCAAAGCGGAAGGTAGTATGTAATTCTAGCAAACGTCCGCTGCAAGCTCAAAGCTGCCGCAACCTCATTAAAAGCTTAATGTCAGCTTAGAGCGAACAGCAGACGTTCCACTGTTGACGAATAAGGCTCACTTTGTGCGCTAAGAGAAAACTAGCAGAATACTCCGCTCTCACTAAGGTGTAATGGCTGTAATGGCAACATGAGCATTGAGCTGCCCTTCTATTTAAATACTTTTGATTTATTATTATCCAAAAGCTTACTCAATATTGAACATACGATTATATGCTCAATCTCAAAAGTGGGCTTTATAATCATCTAAGGTCCAAATACAGTTGAGTATTAAATCTATGGCGCTAGCGGCCAGGATTATTTAGCCACTACAAAATACATCTAAGAAATTCTAGTAATCGCTGTGATATTTTATTTTTAATAAGCGCAGCATTTTATGCATTACTAGACTTAAATGTTTATGTTTTTAGTCGCTCTATTTTTTTGCAAGTAATCTGCCCCTTCGATGAAATCAGGAAAATATTTCAATACATGTAATAGGCCAAAAAAAATTGCACCATGATGTGTACCAATAGTCAAATTATCTAACTCCCTCCAAGTCTCTACTAAGCCCGTAGCAAGAAAAATAATGCCAACTAAAATATTGATGCTAGGATTTTTAGTAATCCGCCTGAGTAACTGTGACATCTTAATTATCATCGGAGGAAGAAGCAGTACCACTGCCAGACGACTGTTGTGCAATGTCTTTGATTGCTTGTAAAAACGTAGCGTAGATAGCGACTGATCTTTCACCATTTGCTTTAATGTTGGCCGCTAACTCACAAGCTCGATACATTAACTCCCTAGTAATTAATACCGTTGGTGTTCTACCTCCAAGACTGAGTCCAGTCTGATTTTCCTCACCACCAAGGCTTTCTCCACCATTTGCTGGTATAGATAGGTTTAATTGATCGCTCTGTTGAACGGTAAAGTCGGGATCTGGAGCCCTGCAGTGTCGTTCATCTGATGAGGCGGGACTAAAATATACCTCTCTATAGGATGCAGGGATCAACTCAAGATTTACACCACTGCGCTCTACTACTTTTTCTACTTTAGTGCCAGGCGCCATAGTGGAACAGCCACTTATTAAGGTAACTGACAAAAGTAAAGTGCCAAAGATTGATTTTTTTGACATTAGTTTTCTCCTTTTTATATCTAAGTAGTCACTGCTGAATGATTACAAAAAAGATTATTTTCTTAATCTCTTGTACGAGATGTTTGAATTCAGGGTGTCTGATTTGGATTTCCGTATTGCTATTGTTTCTGGCACTTTAAGTCAGAAACCTTGCCTACAGAGTTGTATGCTGCGTGCAAGGTTTAGTACCATTTTAACTTATTCGAAATGAGATTCAGTTGACTTAATGCACCAAGTCACAACCTCCTATTCACATTCTGATATTTTTACACCCATGTCATTCATTATTTTGGAGACATCACTTTTTTGACTTGGTGTACCATGAATGCTAACAACCTTTGCCCAGCAAGCCATCTTTTTAGCTACGTTAATTCCCATTCCTCTTGGATCGTAATCGTTAGGGGCTTGTTGATAATTGTGAACCGCATATTTAATCCGAGCCTTTATTGCATCACCTTCTTTATTATACGGCCCTTCAGCTCTATACATGCCCGATGAGTTGTTATAGTTAGCTGTATCCGGCCTAACAAACCAATATCTCAACTTTTTTCGGTGACTATAGACAATGGGAAGTGTCTTAAATTTAGAAACCATCATCGTGTGATTAGGAACATCAGTAGTCCAGCTGTAATCCTTAAACGCAAGTTCCTGTTCAGCGTATGGAGGCACGGTTACTTTAGCCATGGCCTTCATGACACGTTCGTTTGTCTTCTTGTCGTAACTCTTATTCCATTTAGAGGCAGTGTCCATATCTTCTTGGCAGAATTTATTTTTAATGTTGATTGAATACACCGAACCTTTTTTGCCTAAATATTGCTTTTTAATGGTAGTTCCAGCATGATTTCCCCACCATTGGCTGTCGGTCTTTAATACACATTTACGAACACCGTTATCGATGAAATCTTGTTGATAAAACTCTCTTAATTTATTCAAAGCTGAATTTAGCTTTAGAGTTATATCGCGGGATGCATTTTGTTGAGCATTATTAACAACGCCACTCTCAGCTGTAAAATACATCCATTGGTCGATGGCATCTATGTACATTGGCAATAGCTGAAACATGTTTTTTTCTGACATACTGCTAATTACCTTATTTTTAACGTTGTTGGCAAATGCTGTGATTTTAACCAACCTCCTATCTAGTTTATTCTTTGAATATTCTTCATCACCTTCAATAAACATTGGATAGCTGGTAATTTCATCTTTGAGGTCAAGAAGTGCTTCATGCACCTCTTCTATTTTTGCCCTTCCTAATGAATCATCTACTGCAGCGATGATTTCGACCTTGGTCAGCGGCTTTGGCAATGCTTCACTTTTACTAAATATAGATTTCATTTCATTGCCAGCAAGGCTGCCAACAATAGAAACCACCGCTCTGGTGGCTACTTGTTTTGCAATATCATCTCCAGAGGCCTGGACAGCAGTGTGACTTATTAAGCCAAATAACAAGGCTGCGCCTGTTACCACAGGTATAAATTTTTTCATTGTTATTGTCATCCTTTAATCATTAATGTCCCAACAGAACAAAATATCAAGCGCATTAAGTTTGCAACATATATAAATACACTTAATTGATGTGCCCAGAAATCTGCTTAAAAACATCTTTCTAGTTTCTACGCTACATAACTTAGCGCAGTAAGGAATTTTGAATTTGTAATATTGAGCCAATAACTTGACTTAACGGGCCATTTTTTAAAACAGCACAAAGAATAAGGCCTGTAGCATTGTTCTTTTAAAAGAAAGTGAATTGATTTAGCGAAAATAAGTTCTTATGTGACTCTATTTAACACTCTATCTGCTATGGCAGTAGGAGGCTTGCCATAGAATTTTTTAAAGGTTCGAGAAAAGTACGACAAACTTTCGTAACCGGTTCCATACGCAATTTCGCTAACATTAAGTTTATTTTCATTGAGTAATTTAAGCGCTATCTGCATCCGAATTTCAGTGATAAATTGCCCAGCAGATTGCTGGCATTCTTGCTGACATTTACGACTTAGTGACCGCCTACTTAACGCCATTGCTTGTGCCATAACATCAATATTGAAGCCCGGATTAGTCAAGTTTTGCATGACTTCATTTCGCATTTTATCCACGAAACTAGGCTCACTTTTATCCAGTATCAATTCCGTTGTTAATGACAGGGCCAGTTCGGCTTGAATTTCTTCACGGATCATCTTCCTGTTTCTAATTAACCCATCGATTCGGGCGATCAGCTCAGAAGTATCAAAAGGTTTACTCATGTAGTCATCTGCACCAGTTTGCAATCCTTCAACTGTTTCACGTTTACCTGATTTTGCGCTTAACATAATAATGGGAGTTGTACTGGTGAGTTTGTTGTTTCTGATTTCAGCGAGCATTTCCAAACCGTTCATTTTAGGCATCATCACATCAGAAATGATTAAGTCGGGTAACATTGATAAAGTTTTAGCCAGACCTTCAGCACCGTCACAAGCTTGAATAATTCGAAAATAGCCTGACAACTTGAGGGAAATAAAATGTCGTAACTCATTATTGTCGTCAACCACAAGTACCGTGGTGATATCTTTTTCGTTCTGGGAAAGTTGCTCTTTTGCAAGTGTCTCTTTGTTAATTAATTCGGGGAATTGTACCTCTGGTAATATAGGTACTTCATTAGCACTGGGTAAGACGCTATTTTCATGCAATTGCGAAGCATCAAAGTGTTCATGGCCGCGTTTCAGCCACAATGTAAAGCAGCATCCTTGTCCAAGGTGACTGACCAAATCGACTTTCCCGTGATGTAATTCCATCAGCTCTCTAATTAATGCTAAACCAATTCCTGTACCAGGTTGGCTGATTTTCTCTGATGATTTTCCCTGATAAAACCGCTCAAATAGTTTATCTTGCAATTCAAGTTCAACCCCAGCGCCGTTATCTTTGACTTCAATGCCTAGCCGTGATTGCTGTTTGACTATGGATATGACTATCTGGGTTTGTGGACCACTGTATTTAATTGCGTTAGACAGCAAATTGGAAATACATTTGTCCAATTGATCTCGGTCGAAATACATCATTGCTGGATTTTTAGAATTGCGTATTGTAATAGTCTGCTGATGTTGCGTTGCCCAGTTGTTGAACCTTGGTACTACTAAATTGATCAATTCAGCAATATCGTACTCGGCTATGTGTAATGGAAATTGTCCAGCATCTAAGCGATTAATATCTAATATGTGACCCACCAATTCAAGCATTTTGTTGGCATTTCTCAGCGCCGTTTCTACTGGAAAAGCCACTGGTTGCTTAAGCTCAGGATGTTCTCTTAACAAATCTTGCAATGGCGCAATTGTCAAAGTCAATGGTGTGCGAAATTCATGGGATACGTTGGCAAAGAAACGTTCTTTTAGAATTTGCTGTTGCTCCAACTCAGCTAATTTATCGTTAATTTCGTGGGTTCGTCTCGTGACAGTTTCTTCTAACATCAGATTCTGTATTTTCAGTTTACTGGTACGCCAGCGTTGGGTTAACCAACCAGTCAAAGTTAATAAACTGATAAGGGCTAACACATAACCCCCCCAAGCTAATTGACTTAAATACCAAGCAGGTTTGACGTAAAACATCAGTTCATTTTGATAAATACGCTGCCAATCATCCTGTGCTTCCACTTGGAACCGATAATCGCCACCGGACAACAAAGTAAAGTCTTTATGATGTTCCTTTGCCCATTCGCTCCATTTGTTATGCCCACTACCAAGTAGTCTTTGTCGATATAAAGTAGGGTTCAATATACTGTTATTGCTCAGCGCAAAATCGATACGAATGGAGTTATTAGTCTGATCCAGTTTGATAGAGTCAGTATCAAAAAGCTGGCCACCATCAATAACCGCTTTGCTGTCAAGATTGGTTATGTAACGTATGTTTAATTTACCTTTGAGTGGTACTTGCTCAGCTAAATTAACATTTGCGCGATACACTTCCCCCGAATTTTGGGCAAACCAAATAATTTCATCGGATTTACTCGTGAAATCTTTAAGTCCGCCACTAGCAAAAGGAGCAAACAATTTCGAATGCTCAGTCCAAACTCCGTTTTTGTTTTTTTCAACATAACCAGATTGTTGCCCAATGCGGAACCAAATACGCCCTTTACCATCCTCAAAAATACGAAAAACGTCTTCTTTATGGGTCGTAAAAATTGCAGGGAATCCAGAGATAAACTGTAAAAACGGTGTGCGATCTTGCCGATAATCCATTAAGCCATTGCTAGTGGCTATAACCACACCAGATGATAATTTAAAGGGCATAACGTTGCCCGGACCTAACCCATCGGTGCCCATGAACTTGTTGATCTTAGTTTGCCGGTCTGCAAATTGCGCGTTTTCAATACGGTATAGTTCCTGACTAGTGGTGCCCGCCCAAATCACGCCGCTATCTTCGATGGCAACAAATTCCAATTCATCAACTGTGTTGGCAACCTTATTTGAAGTCCACTTGCCATCAGAGTATTCAACCAGAAATAAGCCCTCATAAGTACTGACCACAAGAATACCTGTTACCGGATCAATTTTTAACGATCTCACCCAGTCAGTTTGAAGGACATTTTCAAATGCTTGGTTAGCGGTATCGATAGAGCGTACGAATAGTCCTCCTGAGCCGCCATAAAGAAAGTAATTTTTATATTCCAATGCATCGAAATAAATCTCTTTACTGGGAATTGAAGATTCGAACGTAGCGGGTGCATAACCTGATTCCCTTGCTTTGATATGGAATACGCCATCGCCAGTAGCGACGATCTTTCCGGCAATAGGTACTAGTCGGTCAATAATAGTGGATTGAGTTCCTGGCTTAAATGCACTGACTTTATGAGGTGGGGTCATTTTGGTGATATTGGGAATTCCGGATAACCAAATACTGCCCTGTTGGTCCTCTAACACCGAATAAAGCTTATTTGCACCTAAGTTGTGTTGTTCAAGATAATGGGCAACCAGTTGCAGTGAACTGTCAAGAATGAATAGATCGCCTTGTAGAGATACCAGATAATAATAGCCATCGCGAGCCTGAATGGCACTGTATAATTGATTATTTGGGCCAAATAGCTGACTATCGACCCGTTTCTCAAGGGTATTGGTTAACTTTTCAAAGATACCATCTGAAGAAGTGACAACTACCAGCTTATTGTTATTATTATAAAAAACACTGCGTACAAAGGCTTTTGTAGGTAACACTAAACCGGTATTTTCAATGTTAAATATCGGTGCTGTAGAAGAAGTATCTACGTTTATTGCATATAATGACTCTTCATTGAGGGTCTTGTAAACAAAGCCGTTATCTGAAGCGAAAATACGGTGATTACCACCGGGGGCATTTTTAACTATGTGGACTTGCTTGCCATCCCAAAAATACAGCCCTTTATTGGTGACGAACATCACACCATCTTTATTGGCTGCAGTTGACCATACTTCACCAAACTGACGTTGCTCTGCAGTCCAGTCTTTGACTAAGGAAGTAAACTGAAGTTTTCCTAGAGCATTTGGTTGATAAACACCTAAATCATCAATGGTGCCAGCATAGATATGGCCATCTCGCCAAAGGCTTATCGACCGAACCCGTGAATTATTAGGTGTGTTATAGAGATGCCACTGTTCACCATCCCATTCTGTGATGCCTATACCTGTTCCAGAGTAAATTAGGCCATTTTCAGCCTGAGTAAGATACCAATTTTGGTCACTACCGCCATGTTCCTTAATACCAAATGTTTGTGTAACAGGAAGGCCTACTTCACTGTATTGGCTCGCGTGAACTACATTTATATAAACAAGTAAAAACAATATAAGCAGTTTAAATTTAGCCATAAATACAAAAGTCATTATAATCCGTAAGTTATGAGTATTTAGAGTACGTGATATTAAGTTTTATACAATACAAATAGTCAAACAATCATAGTTGTCGTTAGACAAAGACGGGCAAACATTATTATCACTACACAATAACGGTAATTATTCCGTTCTTACAGTTAATTCATTTTCATCTAATGTGAAGTAACCACTTTTAGCAACATTTTTTTACTTAAGCTCGCTTGCTAAACTTTAACGTTTTAGCTATTCTACACTCAAAATATGACCAGCGGTCATATTTTGACTTATAGTCTTGTTGTGACTATGAGTTTCAAAAAACATTAGGTCTGAGAAATGAGTGAATCAAGAAAAGAGCGTGCATTCAAGTTGCGTGAAATTGAAATTTTAGAAACAGCTACAAAGCTATTTAGTGAACATGGCCTCGACAATGTCACCGTTGCAGATATCGCCAAAACCACGGATATAGGCAAAGGTACAATTTACAAACACTTTGTTAGTAAAGATGTCATTTTAGCGAGAATTGCTAACGACTTTTCACTTGAGGTACTTGAACTTGTTAATGGCATTGATGAATCGAAGTCGTGCTTTTTTCAAATGCGCCAAATGTTCGAAATATGTTTCAAAGCACACGTAGAATTTCCCTTGATGAATGAAGTGTGCCGACTCTATCAACAACCTAGTTTTCTTGAACGGCTACCAGATGAATATCAAGCGCGATGGATGGCTATCGAGAAAGAATATTTTATTGTCTTAAACCGAATTTGTGAAGAAGGGAAACGCAATAACGAGTTGCCAGACTTATCGGTAGAAGAGCTCATTTTAGGCGCTCATGCAACTTTTATGGGAGCTTTGGAAATGCTTCATAGTCAAAACCTGCAGTGTTTTACCGATGCTCCCCAAATTTCACAACAACGATTTGTTGACATTATTATCAATTTTACCATGACAGGGTTATTTGGTCGCCGTTTTGAAGAACAGCAATCAACCCAAGGAGAATCTCATGAATAAGTCCATTTTAATGGCACTTGGCTTAACCGGCCTTTTAATCATCTGGATGCTATCAGGTAATCAGGAGCAAACCGTTAATCCGCAGGCGAGCAACATATCAGAAGAAAGCACATTGATGAACGTTGTTGTTAGTCCATCAACTGCGCAAACTGTCTCTAAAAAAGTGACGGTGCAAGGTCAAGTTGAACCTAATCGTAAGCTGTCTTTAAAAACTGAACTAGACGGTAAAATAGCAGCACTGCCAGTAACCTTAGGTAGCCGTGTAGAACAAGGGCAAATACTTGCAAAAATTGAATTAAGAGCACGTTTAGCACAACGTGAACAAGCTATCGCTAATGTAAAATTTCAACAACAAGAACTCGCCGCCACAAAACAACTCTTTGCCAAAAAACTTGAATCCGGTAGTCGGTTAAGCCTTAACGAAGCAAACTTGGCCGCCGCTAAAGCGACTCTTGAACAAATAGAAATTGAAATCGATAATGCCACTATTACAGCTCCTTTCGCAGGCGTTTATGATCGCCGCTATGTCGAGCTAGGTGACTATTTAGATAAAGGCCAACAAGTTGTTTCTTTAGTCGATGATTTAAAGCTAAAAATCACCGCAATGGTACCTCAACAACAAGTTGAACACTTAATTTTAGGACAAGAAGTCATTGCTACCTTAATCAACGGTGAACAGCTTTCAGGCCCGTTAACTTTTATTTCTGCAACCTCTGATACCAATACTCGCAGTTACCGCGTTGAAGTGCTAATTGAAAACAGTGAACATCGACGTATTGTTGGCATGACTGCCACACTAGCAATACCGGTGAATGAAACTCAAGGTCACTTAGTGAATGCATCGACTATCAGCTTAGATAAACAAGGCCGTTTACAAGTAAAAGCAATTGATGATGACAATAAAGTAGTCGCTTATGTGGTTGATATTGTTCGCACTGATGCAGACAAAATCTGGCTATCGGGTCTGCCAAAGCAATTGAATTTGATAACGCTTGGACAAGATTTTGTCGTCGCTGGGCAAACAGTATCGCCTAGTGAACAAAGTTAGGAGAAGGTAATGATTAGTGCCTTGATTAATGCCGCCGTTGATAGAAGCAGAACCACCATTATGGTGCTGTTGTTCTTACTAATAAGTGGCAGTATTGCTTTTTTGACAATTCCAAAAGAATCTCAACCTGACGTTGCTATTCCTATTATTTATGTTTCCATGACTTACGACGGTATTTCTCCTGAAGATGGTGAGCGACTGCTCGTTCGCCCGATGGAAAAAGAGTTAAAATCAATTGAAGGTATTAAAGAAATGCGAGCTGTGGCTGGTGAAGGCCATGCTTCAGTTACCCTTGAATTTGACGCAGGTTTTGATGCGAACCAAGCACTACTTGATGTACGTGAAAAAGTCGACGCTGCTAAAAGTAAATTGCCTGCAGATACCGACGAGCCAGAAATTCATGAGGTAAATGTCGCCCTCTTCCCTGTACTTAGCTTAGCATTATCTGGCGACGTGCCAGAGAGAGTAATACGTGGTATTGCTCGCGACCTTAAAGATAATATTGAAGGGTTAGCTGGCGTTTTAGAAGTTGATATTGGTGGCGACCGTGAAGAGTTGATGGAAGTCATTGTCGACCCACAAGCACTGGAAAGTTATGAAATAGATTACACAGAGCTTTTGCAAACGATTGATTTTAATAATCGTTTAGTTGCCGCTGGGGCAATAGATACCAGTACAGGTCGACAAGTGCTTAAGGTGCCCGGCGTTATCGACAATGTTGAAGACATGCTCAATATGCCGGTCAAAACTGTTGGCGATCAAGTAGTGGTATTTAGGGATGTAGCAAGTGTTCGCAGCACTTTTAAAGACCCTGAAGGTTTTGCTCGTGTAGGCGGAAAGCCAGCAATGGTATTGGAAGTTAAAAAGAAAGTAGGCGCCAATATTATTGAAACCATTGAGCAAGTGCAGGCTTTAGTCAACGAGCATAAAAGTATCTGGCCTGCTGCACTTAAACATACTTATATTCTTGACCAATCAAACCAAGTTAAAACTATGCTCGATGATCTTCTTAATAATGTTGTTACCGGCATTGTCTTAGTTATGATCATAATATTGGGTGCAATGGGATTACGTTCATCACTTTTAGTCGGATTAGCCATACCGGGTTCATTTCTCGCCGGAATTCTAGTCCTGAACATGATTGGCTACACCCTAAACATTGTTGTTTTATTTAGCCTAATCCTTGTAGTAGGAATGCTGGTTGATGGCGCTATTGTGGTGATTGAACTAGCAGATAGGCGCATGCAACAAGGGCTTTCATCGAAAGAAGCCTTTGCCTATGCTGCCCGTAGAATGGCTTGGCCTGTAATTGCAGCAACGGCAACTACCCTTGTGGTATTTATGCCACTGGTATTTTGGCCTGGCGTTGTGGGGCAATTTATGAAGTACCTACCCATTACTGTGCTGTTTTGTTTAACCGCATCGCTTTTAATGGCTTTAATATTTATGCCAGTACTCGGCGGTGTCGTTGGTAAAGTGAAAACAGTTCAGCAACTTACGGGTGAATTCGAGTTGCCTAAAACACGCTTTAACCAAGCATACCGTCGAGTTTTGACAAAACTATTACTTAACCCGATAAAAACATTAATAGCCGCTTTAGTCTTGATCATCATGACCTATGTTGCTTACGGTTCGTTCGGCGCTGGTGTTGAGTTTTTTCCAGAAACAGAGCCTGAATCAGCACAGGTACATATTCATGCTCGCGGTGATTTATCAGTTAATGAAAAAGATGCTTTGTTGTATCAAGTTGAACAAAGGCTACTGCCCTTTACAGAATTAAAATCAGTTTATGGTCGCAGCTTCAATCAACCAAGCAATGAATTAGCCGAAGACGTTATAGGTGTAATTCAATTTGAATTTGTCGATTGGCAGCAACGCAGAAAAGCACAAGTGATTCTAGATGAAATGCGCGATAAAACCAAAGATATAGCCGGTGTATTGTTAGAATTTAAAAAAGCCGACGATGGTCCCGTACAAGGTAAGCCGTTTAAATTACTCGTAAGTGGTTTAGACAATCAGCACATATTCGACACTGTCGCCAAAATTAGGCAAACCATGGATGAGTTAGGTGGTTTCACGGCAGTAGAAGATAATCGCCCTTTGCCCGGCATAGAATGGCGTATCAAGGTTGATCGCCAAGAAGCTGGCCGTTATGGCGCAAATATAAGCGTTATTGGTAATGCCGTGCAAATGGTGACTAACGGTATAAAAGCGGCTGAGTTTAGACCCGACACCTCGGATGATGAAGTAGATATTCGTATTCGATTTCCTCGTGAACAACGCAACCTTGATCAACTTTTGCAATTAAAAATTAACACGGCACAAGGGCTGGTGCCATTATCTAACTTTGTCACGCTAGAGCCTGCAAATAAAACAGGCTCATTAAAGCGCGTTGATGGCCGTCGAGTAGTCACAATTCAGGCTGAGCCTGCACAAGGTTATCTACTTAACGAACTTGTACTAAAAATGCAGAAAACCTTAAAAGACGAAAAATTTCCTCTCGATATTCGTTTTACTTTTAAAGGCGAGCAAGAGCAGCAAGAAGAAACAGGCACCTTTTTAGCCAGTGCTTTTTTAATTGCAATTTTCTTGATGGCACTGATTCTAGTGACTCAATTCAATAGCCTTTATCAAGCAGGCCTAGTGCTTTCAGCAATAGTGTTCTCAACAGCAGGTGTGTTACTCGGCCTGCTAATCACAGGCCAAACTTTCAGCATAGTTATGGTTGGTGTGGGCATTATCGCGCTAGCGGGTATTGTGGTGAATAACAATATTGTGTTGATTGACTGTTACAATGATTTACGCCGACAAGGCCGAAACCCGTTCGATGCAGCTTTAGAAACAGGCAGTTTAAGATTGCGACCTGTACTACTAACTGCTGTAACAACAGTTTTAGGTTTAATGCCTATGGTGTTATCAATGAATATTGACTTAGTTGGTCGCCATATCAGTTTCGGTGCTCCATCGACACAATGGTGGACTCAGTTATCTAGCGCCATAGCTGGCGGATTAAGCTTTGCGACCTTGCTAACCTTATTTTTAACGCCTTGCTTACTTATCATTGGTGATCGAATCACCAAGGGACGTCATTACCGTGTACTTGAAAACTCTAGTGTGGATGTACCTAAAATTACAAATGATCCTGATAGGATTACAGAATTAGGCACAGGCTCCCATGGATAAGTCACAAGTATCTAGCAGACCTTAGGCTGCTAGATACTTCATTAAATAGTAAAACTTTAACTTTTGATATGAGAACATGCCTAGTTAAGGTTTATATCAAAGACTCATTATTTTTAGGCTTAATAACAGATACTAAAAGCGCTGGTAAAAAAGTTAATGATAAGAACGTAGATACAAAAATTCCCGACAGTACTATTACCCCAACACCTCGATAGAGTTCTGTTCCTTCACCAGGAATAAGTACTAATGGTGCTAAGCCAAACAAAGTGGTTGCCGTAGACATTAAAATTGGTTTTAGCCGCTTAGCAACTGCTTTATTAACAGCTTCTTTGACCATCATCCCCTGCTCTAAAACAAAGTAACGTGTTTGGTCAACAATGAGTATTGGGTTATTCACCACAGTGCCCAGTAAGATCAAAAAGCCAAGCATAGTGATCATATCAAAAGGTTGGTGATACGCTGATATTCCAATACTTGCCATTAATGCGTTCACACCATTAACAGTAATTAGACCCAGTAAGCCCCCTGCCATACCAAGAGGTACGGTAGCTAATATGAATATGGGGTAACGCCAATGAGTAAAAATAGCTACGAGTAATAAGTAACTTAAAACCAAGGCGATAACAAAGTTACTAGACAATGACTTCTTCGTCGCCTCTAGTTGATCGGCAGCCCCACTGATACTTACTTTAATTCCCTGAGAAATCTTACCTTCCCGCCACAATGCAGGAAGTAGTTGTTCTCTTACTAACTGTTCAGCTGTTTCCAACGCAACGTCTCGAGGCGGAATAATATAAACTGTCACGGTACGATTGCCATCGACTCGACGTACTGAATTGCTGTTTTGACTAGACACGAGATCTGCAAGGGCGTTGAGCGGCAGTACTTTACCTTCAGGCGTTACAATTGGCGCAACTGCCAATTGCTCTAAATTCTGTTCATTACCTGCACCACTAAATAAAAATATATCCACTTTATCGTCATTAAGGATGAATTCATCAACATAGGCACCATCACTCATTGCCGCAATAGCGTAACCAAAATCATTATTATTTATGCCCAACTCGGCTAGTCGCTGCCACCGTGGTTTAATTTCAATTAGCGGTTGCTCCAGCGTCAATGATCTTGGCTCTGAGTTAATTTGAGGATTATCAAACACTAGCTCAGCTTGTTTATAAACTGCATCTGCTGCTTGGTAAAGTTCGTTAATATCACTTCCTGCAATATCAACTGCCACCGCACGCGTTCCGCCATCGTTACTCGAGATTATGGAACCCCTTGATGAGAATGCTCTCATGCCATCATAGCTTCTAAATTTTTTGGTGATGGCATTCATCATTTCATTGATATTACTAGGATCAACAGGGGCACTTAATAACCAAATTCTGCCAACAGACACAGACATTGAATAATACGCTAATGGTGGCATATTCGTTGTTCCATCATCAAAATCATTGTTTTGTGCTTCAACGAACTTATCAAGATATGTACGTAACTCTACGCCTATTTTTTTCATTTCAGAAAGGTTATAGCTTGGCGGTGCTATCATCATTGAAAAAGCTTTAGGCTCTTCACCTTCAGGCAAATATTCTGCAGCAGGCATTAGGAAAAATGCAGTACCTAAAATAACGACAATAAAACCGCTTGAAGTTAAACGTGCTCGCTTCACCGAGCATGTGAAAAAATGTACAAGCTTTAACCACTTTTCTGAAAGGACAAATTGTTTTCCTTGCTTTAGGTCTTCTTTTTTTCCTAAGTGAGATAAAGCGACTGGAACAACAAAAATAGCAACTAACATCGAAGCAATAATAGCCCCTGAAATTGCAATAGCGATATCAGAGTAGAGCTGCCCAGCTTCTTGCTCAACAAATAAAATTGGAGCAAAAACAAGTACAGTTGTCGCTGTTGAAGCCAATACAGCAGGCCAAACCTCAGTAACACCATTAATTGCAGCTTGCTTCTTGCTAATTCCTTTTCGCTTTGCTTGAACAATAGACTCTAGCACGACAATAGTATTATCTACTGTCATACCGATGGCGAATGCTACACCTGCCAGAGATATTACATTGATGGTTCGATCAAAAATCATTAAGGCAATAAAAGAAGCAATTGTACAAAGTGGAATGCCCATTACGCCTACTAAAGTAGCTTTACCTGAGCGTAAGAAAAAATACATAACCAAGGTTGCTAACAAGGCACCTAAACCAAGATTAGTCCAAACATTGGTTAAAGAACTTGCCACATATTTTACATCGTCACTGGTTAATTTAAGCTCTAAGCCATTATGTGCCAGCAATTGGCTATTTATATCTTCAACAACAGGCAGCATGGCTTCTTTAATTGCCAGAACATTTGAACCACTCTCCCGCCGAACAGAAAGACTGATAGTACGTTCACCTGAGTTAAATGATATACCGCGAGTTTCAAAATGATCTAAAGTAACAGAAGCAACATCTTTTAATAAAATATTGGCATTACCTTTACGGCTAATGATGAGGTTTTCCAGCTCAGATAACTGTTCAAACCGTCCTATTACACGTAACAAATACCGACTTTTACCGCTTTCTATATCTCCTGCTGAAGTATCTTTGTTACGCTGTCGAATAGCGGTTCTTAATTCTGGTAAACTGATACCACGTTGAGCTAAACGTGCTGCATCAACTTTAATTTGTATCTGTCGTTGTGCGCCACCACCTACACCTACTTCAGAAACTCCTGCAACACTTTCCATTCGTGGCCGGATAAAATCGTCGGCATAGTCTCTGAGTAAATCGACATCGAGCCCTAACGGGTTACCTGGCTGCGGTTTGAGAACGAAGTACATAAATGCATTGCCAGAAAATGAACTTGAATACAGTCGAGGTTGATCAACGTTTTCAGGATATGCGGGTACCTGACTCAATGCATTGTTTACTCTAATTAATGCATCATTTGCATCGGTACCAAAAGGGAATTCCAACTCTATTCTAGCTGACCCCATATCAGCATAAGACACCATACGTTTGAGATTCGACAAACTACGCAAGTAGCGTTCTTGCTCTATCAGAATTTCTTTCTCTACATCTTGTGGTGTTGCTCCTGGCCAGCCAGTGCGAACGGTAATAGTTCTTACTTCAAGGTCAGGAATCATTTGAACAGGAATATTAAGTGCTGCAACTAAACCTAAAATGGTAGTAATTAGCACAACTACGGTTACTAAAACACCGCGGTTAACCGCTGCTGCTATCATTGATTTTCACCATCAACCCTAGTAACACTTAAAACATCACCATCTTTTATAAGTTCAATACCTGTTAAGACATAAAGTTGCTCCGCTGGAGCTCCAGAGATAGCCACTTGATTCATTTTTTGTTTTAGCACTGTCACTAATACGCGTTGAGCTTTATTGTTTTTGACTTTAAATACACTAGTTCCACCGTCTGGATGCTGCTTGATTGCAGACTTAGGTAACCATATAAACGATTGTTCACTTTCAGGTAATTTAATCTCAACGCGTACTGACATACCAGCCACCAATGCAGCATTTTCAGGAAGCTCGGCAAAAGCACTAATGGTACGATTAACGTCATTAACAACGTTTACCACACGGTTTAATTTCGCATTAATGACTTTAGTATTTATGAAATCAGGAGTGATAGTTACGTCAATATCCAATTTCCCTCTCAATTGAACGAGGTATTCTTGAGGAATAGCAATATTTACTCTTAAGCCATTTTGTTCTACCAAAGTAAAAGCATGTGTAGTTTGGCTAACCCATTCACCAACATCTATATGCCTATACGCAATGACACCAGCAAAAGGGGCATATAATGTATGACGTGTAACAATTTCTTGTTGTTGAGCTATTTCAGCTTTTACTCTTGCTAATTCTGCAACCGCAATCTCCACATCAGATTGTCGCTCAGATAACAAGGTTTCAGCCACCAATTGTTTTTTTGAAAGTAGGATGACCTCTTGATACAAACGCTCAGCTTCTTTCGTTTTAGCAATAGTTGCTGTCAATAGCGCTTCTTTTTGAACTAACTGTAATTGGGCAAGTTTTACATCAAGCTGCATTAACTTTTGACCTTTTACAACATTATCACCCACTTCTACATAAAGCTGAGCAACAACACCAGATTGTAAGGGGGCTAAATTAGCATTTTGCTTGGCTTCTACCGTGCCTGTTAAGGTGAGCGATTGATGAGCTTTACTGCCATTTACGAACACAGCTTCAACTTTAGTAGTTGCATCAGTATTTGCGTGAGCAGGAAAATAAAAGAAATTTAACAATATTAAAGTGAATGGGAAAGTAAGCAATTTCAAGATAAATGCCCCGTAAATGATAATAATTGTCATTAGCGTAAATTATTTAACTAAGGATTTCACCTTTTTTACGATAAATAACCTATTGTTAGGACAAAACGATTAAGCATTTATTCAAACGACTAAAATCTCACCATAAGGTATATCAAAAAGCTTTCCTTTGGAGAAGCTCCTCTTTTTGTTTACAGCTAAAATGAGTAAAGTGAATTAAAAAAATTTAATTCGCTTAGTAAGGAGCAATCTGTAAGTCGACTATTCAACAGCTTTCAATATATAGCTAGTTCTAGCTGTATATAATAATTAACAGTTCGCTTTAGATCTTTTATGTTATTGAAATACTAGAATAGTTTTTCTTTAATATTTCATGCTACATTACAAAACTATAATAAAAATAGGAAATTATTCCATGGAATCTCCCCTTCTCTCGACTTCAGTAAGTAAAAAGCTAACAGGGTTAACTCTTAACCCTTTATTTATTAGCTTAGCGCTATTTATTTTAATAACTGTTTTTATCAAGTCACAATTTGCCACCATTCCTGCAAAAACACTTGAGGCACCCGAAAACGTATTTTCAAGTGAACGTGCATACAATATGCTAGCGCAGCTCACTAAAGAGCAAGTGCCTCATCCTGTTGATAGCGAAGCAAGTAGAGTGGTTGAACGGCGCATTGTTGGTTTGTTGCGAGATATGGGATATCAAGCAGAAATTCAACAAACACAGTTATGTAGAGATTCAAAGCGTGGCTTTGCCCGCTGTACAACAATTCGAAATGTCATCGTAAAAATTCAAGGAACTAGCGCTGAAAAAAATGGCATCCTATTAGCGGCCCATTACGATTCGGTACCAGCTGGGCCTGGCGGCAGTGATGCTGGCGCCGCAGTGGGCACATTACTTGAAACTGCACGTTTACTTACCCTAGAAAAGCAGCCTCTAAATACCATAGTATTATTGTTTAATGAAGGTGAAGAATTTGGCTTGTTCGGTGCTAAAGCTTTTATGGAGCAACATCCATTAGCAAAAGATTTAGCTATTGCCCTTAATGTTGAAGCCCGAGGCAGCACAGGTAAAAGTGTTATGTTTGAAACCGGTGAAAACAGTGGTTGGCTAGTAGAGCACTACGCAGATACTACACCTGCGCCATTAAGTAGCTCTTTGTTTTATGAAGTTTATAAAGCCCTTCCAAACGATACTGATTTAACAGTGTTCAAAGACCATGGCTTGCAAGGCTTAAATTTTGCTCATGCAGAGCGTTTAGCTCACTACCATACACCACTTGATAATATCGCCAATTTAAACAAAGGCAGCTTGCAGCATCATGGTGACAATGTTTGGGGCGTATTAAAACGAATCAAAGATCAGAACTTAGATAACGTAATTCAAGGCAATTTAGTTTACAGCGACATTATGAGCTTGTTCATTATTAGTTGGGCAGAGCCTACAAGTTTATGGCTATCGTTGGCATGTTTAACAGTATTCATATCTTTTTGGATTTACCGACGTAAAATGATAACTGCTGAAACAGCTTCCTCTAACAAGTTAACGATTAAGCAACATGTAATCACACTATTTTCACCTATATTACTAGTAACTGCTTCGGCACTTATTGCCTATCTGGTTATGATAATAGTTCAATTCATTAGTGGTTATCATGCACCTTGGTTTTCAAATGCATTACCGATGCAATTAGCGGTTTGGTTAAGTGTAGTTTCAGTATGCTTCTTAGTAGGTAGAGCGCTGTGCAAATTTACCACGGTTGAAAGTTCACTTAATGCGATTTCATTACTATGGATAATACTCAGCCTGGTTAGCAGTATCTGGGTAGCTGGCATTAGCTTTCTATTTATTATTCCGGCTTTTGCGAACATTATTTGTCAAATAATACTAAATACCATCCCCACTAAGAAAAAGAATATTCGCGTTCTAGTACTCATGATTACAGCGGCAGTCAGTGCTGTTATGTTTATTCCGGTGGCATTCACCATTATTGTCATGATGGGTTATGCGCTTTCCGTTGCTATTGGTTTGATACTTGGCTTTGTCGCCGTTTCAACCTTACCTATTTTAGTGCTGTGTCGAGATGATAAAAATGTATTTAACCAACTTTTGAGCCTTACTACGCTTTTTGCTGTAATTTCTATTTTCTGGCTATCATTGCAATCACCACATTCAACTTGGCTTCCACAACGATTAAATATTAACTATGTAGAAAATGGACAAGGACAAGCCTTCATTAGTTACGGTTATTCACGTGCCATTATACCAAGTACGTTAACTGATTCGTTTGAGCAAAAACCACAGCTAATAAAATTATTACCATGGAGCAGACAACGCAGTTATGTTGCTGAAGTAGCTATACCATCATCAGATTCATTTCCTGACAAAACGCCAGCATTTCGCATTATTGAAACCAAACAAAATGGCGATGAGTACACAGTAACAGCGCAAATAGTGACAGACCCTAACAACTTAAGTGACATTAAACTTTATGTACCTATTTCTGCGAAACTCAAAAGTATAGAAACAAATAATCGCAGTCTTAGCTATCAAAACGAAAGAAATATTCGAAATGGATATTATGAATACCACTGTCGAGGCATTTCCTGCGCCAATATTGAAATCACACTGCATTTTGATGATTATCAAACAGGTGAATTATATGTATCTTCAGCGTATCCCGGCTTACCAAATGCGATGACACCACATTTAAAAGCGAGAGGAAATACATCGGTTCCCTCACAAAGTGGCGATCAGTCAATAAGGTACCGCTCATTTGCGTTTTAAAATATTAGCTTGTTCCGTTTTAATGGTAGCCCACACCTTAATTACTCCAATTAATTAAGGTGTGGACATACTCAAAAATAAACAAACCGAACTAAGTAAGTTTAGAAATTACAATGAACATTTGTTGATGGCGAGTAATAGTATTTAGTTAAAGAGTGTCTTTATTAGGGATATGTTGTTTGCCACCATTTTTCGAAATCGTGAATCTCCATTGGTTTAGCAAAAAAATAGCCTTGAACAAAATCACACTGTATTTTTTTTAGTTTGTTTAAGGTTTCCTCATTTTCTACACCTTCGGCCACGACCTTCATTCCTAGCATATGAGCCATATAAACGGTTGAACTTACTATGGCCGCGTCACTTTCGTTACTTGCCATATGATGAATAAAACTTCGATCAATTTTAAGTATTGAAATAGGTATATTTCTTAACTGTACCAGTGAAGAATAGCCTGTACCAAAATCATCTATAGCGATTTTTATTCCTAGAGTGTCTAAAGCTTCAAGAATTTTTTTGGCTGATAATGGGTCAGCAAACATACTACTTTCAGTTATCTCCAACTCCAATAAATTAGCGGGTAATTTGTACTCCTCAAGTAAAGATAAAATTGATTGATATAGACCTTCTTCAACAAGGTTTTTCGGTGATAGATTAATAGCAACAGGAATTTCTCTGCCAATTCCATACCAGATGGCTGCTTGTTTGATGCCGGAACGTAATACCCATTGAGTGAGTTGTGATATCAAACCACTACGTTCGGCAGAAGCGATAAAGTCATTAGGAGGAATGACTCCTTTTTCTGGATGTAGCCAACGTACTAGCAACTCAACACCAATTAATTGATTGGTTTCCATGCATATTTTTGGCTGAAAAGTCGGGAATAATTGTTCATTTTCAATAGCAAATTTGAGCTCTGAGATGAGTGTAAGTTGCTGTAGTGCATCTTTATCAAATTGAGGTTGATATATCTGACTATTGAAACCAGCTCGTTTGGCAACATACATAGCGACATCTGCTTTTTGCAGCAATTCTTCATAGTTTGTTCCATGTTCAGGAAAGAATGCTAAGCCAATGCTAGCACCTAATACAACTGAGTGACCTTCACACTCAAAAGGACGACTAAGTGCTTCAGTCATTCTTTCTACCACATTTTTTGCTGATTCAATGTCGGTCTCAGGAAGAAATATTGCAAATTCATCACCACCTAAGCGGGCAACGGTGTCTGACGGACGTAGTGAATTGGCTATTGTAGTGGAGGTCCTCTTTAAAACACTGTCTCCAACTAAGTGCCCAAAGGAGTCATTGATTTCTTTAAATCGATTGAGATCTAAAACGACTAGAGCACAAGGATGTTCTTTTTGACTTAGAGATGTAACAGTTTGATTGACTCTATCTTGTAGTAAAACTCGGTTAGGTAAGTCAGTTAAACTATCATGTAAGGCTAAATGTTCCATTGAGTCTGTTTGTGTTACTAATTCAACCCTCATAAATTCGACGGTGTGGGCTAATTGTTCGATTTCAACAACATTGGTTTTTACATAAACCTTGGTTTGATATTGGCCGTGGGCGATTGTTCGTGTCAGTTTTTGTAAAGCTTGAATAGGTCTAGTCATTCTTTGACCAAAATAGCTGGTTAACATAAAAGCTAATAAAGCATAAATCATAGAAAACAAAAAACACCTTTGATATGCCAAGTCTATTTGTTCTTGGGTATCAGTTTCATCGTAACCAATTTGAACCCTACCTAGGAATTGGTTATTAGCATCGAATAAAGGCGCTTCAATATGGTAGCGATTGTTGTCCCCATGGCCAAAAGCAAAGTCTTCAGAAAACCTTTCATTAATTAGGGGGGTGTTTATATCACCGACTTCTTCAATGACTTTATTGTTATTATCTAATACTCGTAAAAATACAGTACGCCCAGTTAAAACGGCTTCTTCAATTGCTCGTTTATTAATGTTGTTGGTTAATTCTGAACTACCACTCATACTTGCTGCAATGTTATAGGCGTCAGCGCGTACATAATCAATGAACTGAGATTTATAACCTTCTTCAACCACAGCGCCCAAGCCAAAATAGAGAATGTTTAAAAAAACCACATGCATGATAATAACTAGGATCATCATTCTGACGGTTAAATTAGAAAAAAAACGTTTTACTTTCATTTTTCTTCTTCCCAAACCACTTGTACAACTTTCAAATTATGATTTCTCTCAACATCTTTAAGCCACATTACTGAAAGATTAGCTTTATTACTAAGTAGTTTATGAGTAAGGGCTGGTAATGTGTCTATTGATGATACTAAAGCCGTACCGGTGCGAAAAGTTTTAGACATTAAGCGCCGCTCGTAGTTTCTTGCCGACAAATGGATTACTTTCTGCAAAAATATTTGGTAACTTTCTTCATCACTCTTATTTCTAATCGCAATGAGTGAGATGTTGTTTCTTTTTATTGGATAACCAAGGAATATTTTTCGTACTTCAAATGATGATAATGGCTCATAATTAGCGGTAGCTGAACTAACTAAAACCAGCTCTTTCCCGAAGGTAGGCAACGAGAAGGATAAACTCAATAATAATGTCATTATCAGTTTTGTTGGTAAACGTAACGTCAATGCTATCACCAAACAGCACTCCAATTTAACCACCATTGCTCGGTATCACCATCGGTAAAATCTTGTTTCGAATATTCCAATTTAAAAGCATTGTGACCTGGAAGATCTAACCTAACTCCTAGAGTATTGGCGTTAACAGAATAACCATCTAATAGGCGCAAATAAGCATCGTTAGCATGGGAAAAAGTCCTATCTAATCTCATATAAGGAGTCAATTGATCATTAAAGGTGTATTCAATCTGAAGATAAGCCGCAGAAAAGCCATTTTTTTCTACTTTCATTTCAGTGGGCACTTTCGAGGAAAAATAATAAGCTTCGCTAATAAAACGCCATGATTTTTCTTGATAATTCGCGAATATCCCAATGATATCGAGAGTAATTACCTCATTCGTATTTATAGTATGTTCATCGTGCATGGTCTGAGATGTTTGATGCTGGTTGGCTTTGAGTGTGATCTCTTCATGATTAATAAACCACCCTAGTTGATTTTCGGCTAATGCGTCTGGAAAATACGCTAATCTAAACGCGTAACCTAATTCGTGATTATTTGGCTTAGGATTAGAAAAATCAAAATCAGATAAAGATGATGAAGAGTCACCACCATGATGTCCTCCGCTAGTAAAATTAAGTTGTGAGGTTAATCCTATGGATGCAGCATAATGCCATGCAGATGTTTGTAACTCTAGCTCCCCTTCAAGTAAAACACCTGTAGAATGACTAGGTATAATTCCTCCTGCCCCACCTAACTCAACCATTGACGGTCGAGTTATGGACGTTTGTAAAAATGTACCGTGATGATATTGAGTGTGCCAATAACCATTAGGGTTATGATGACGCCCAAACCAAAGTCTAGCGCTTGGGGTCAGGTTAAAACCAACCTGAAGTCGTTCAATATGTTGTACCCTTTCTGATACATAAAGCTCTGAAAGCAGTTTGATAGACCCCATATTTCCAGACAGAAAGAAGTCGAGTGATGGCGTGATATTATCGTTAGAAAATGATTCACCATTATTATGGTTAATTTTTATTTCGGGGAAAACTAAGAAGTCAATTGTAGCGTTGGCTAGAAAAGCGTGGCCCAAGAAAATGATTAATAATGAAGCTTTTAAAAAGCACTTGCCATCAGAAAATAACAACATCAAATACCTAGTTTAGTAATCACTTGATGCTTAATAATTATATACGGTAAAACGCATTTAACAAGTGATGGGATATCGCAAGTGAGCGCGATAAAATGGTTATTGAGGCTTAGATTGTAGTCAGAGTCCAATGGCGACAGTTCGTGGCTAAACTCATAGTTATATTTCATCGCTCAAAGGTAACTACGTCAGGTAAATATGAGTCATTACTAAATAACTATATCGTTATTTAGTAATAACAAAGCAACCTGCTTACCATAACCTTTCAAATTACCGTAATAATCAATCTATTATTGGTAAATCAAACCAAAGTGCTTCAACTGTTTCATCAGCTTCAATGTTGGTTGACTCATGAGCATCAACCGCAAAAGCATCACCTGCTGAAAAGTATTGCTGCCCTACACTAAAGCCACCTTTAACCACATGCAGGTAGCCCATACGCTGCTCGGTTTTCAAGGTAAAAGTATCGCCCGATGATAGCGCAAGTCGATAAATGCTAGCATCTTGATGAATTGATAACGCTCCTTCCTTTCCCTTTGGAGTCACTATAGGGGTCAATTGTTCTTTTTGTTCTATAGTCGTTTGCTGATAACCTGGTTTAACGTTATTCACGTTGGGTTGAATCCAAATCTGCAAAAAATTAACTTTTTTACTTTTAGATGCATTAAATTCTGAATGGCGAATACCACTGCCCGCACTCATTAACTGTACATCGCCTGCCGGTACAACATAAGTATTTCCGGTACTGTCTTTATGTTTTAGCTCTCCTTCAATAACATAAGAAATTATTTCCATATCTTTATGCCCATGAGTACCAAAACCTTGCCCCGGCTTTACCACATCATCATTGATCACACGTAATACCGACACTCCCATATGCTTGGCATCGTAATAACTGCCAAAAGAAAAGCTGTGATTACTTTGTAACCAGCCCATATTTACCTGTCCACGTTCACTTGCTCTTCTGATATATTTCATAATGTTCATTCCAGTATTTGTTAACTTGCTGCCATCTTACCGCTCTAAAAACCAGATTAATATTTCAAAAAATCGTCACTTTCATTCTATTAAAACGAATACCAACCATTCTCTTTGAACGAATGAAATATACTAAATTTACTAATATTCACTACGTTCAAAAGAATGAATAATGAGCTCACTAGTTAATAAATGTATTGAAAAGGTGATTAAAATGAAAAAGACATTAGTAATAAACACATCACTACAAAGTGAAGCAGGCAACTCAAATCAACTGGCTAATGAGTTTGTCAGTAAACTTGAAAATCAGTCTCCTATACAAATAGATGAGCTTGATTTAGCGAAAATACAGCTACCACATCTTACTCAAGAGGAAATGGCAGCGTGGATGACCGCAGATAGTGCGCGAAGTGAAGAACAGCAGAAACTTGCTTCAATATCTAACAATTTAATTGAGCAATTACAATCCGCTGATACGCTAGTGATTGGCATGCCAATGTACAATTTTGGTGTACCTTCAACTTTTAAAGCTTGGATTGACAGAGTGGCTCGTGCCGGTATTACCTTTAATTACTCTGAAAATGGTCCGGTAGGACTATTGAAAGATAAAAAGGTGGTCATTCTCGCTGCAAGAGGCGGTATGTATGCTGGTACACCAAAAGATAGTCAAAGCCAATACCTTAAAGATGTATTAGCTTTTATTGGTCTTACTGATGTTGAGTTTATTTATGCTGAAGGTCTTAATATGGCAAACAAAGATCAAAGTTTAGCTGATGCTAGGCAATCAATGGATGATTTATTAACAGCAGCTTACTAAGTATTAAACATCGGCACTGTGCTGTCGTAACTTTGCCATAAACATTTGGGCTGCTGGGCCTAAGCAGCCTTCATCATTAAACAGCAAGTTAAGCTGAGTTTTTCTAGTGGCTCCTGCTGCCAAATTCAATGGTAGCAAGTGCCCTTCTTCAAGCTCCCTTTGTATTAACGGCACAGGCAACCAAGCAAAACCAAAACCATTACTAATCATATCAATTGAGGTTTTCATGTGACTTACTGTCCAACGTTGATTGGCTTGTAACCAACCTTCGTCTTGACGTTTAGACAATGCTGAATCCCTTACCACAATCTGCCGATGTGATTTAAGATCTTCAACAGAAAGTGCTTGCTCATTTTGGTGTAAAACATGCTTTGGGTTAGCAACAGCTATAAATTCGATATGACATAATGCTTCAATGAAAGGCTGATTTCCTGTGACGCTCGATATAGCAATATCTACCTCGCCATTTTCTAGTAATTCGATTGCACCACTTAAAACTGATTCTTGCAATTCAACTCTTAATAAGGGAAATTGCAGCGATACCGCGTCCAGTACTTTATACAATAGTTTTTGCGGAAATATTTCATCAACAGAAATACGTAAGTTGGTTTCAACCCCTTCCCCTAGGTTAAAGCCTACCGCTTCAACTTTTTCTGCTTCTTCAAGTAAATATTCGGCACGACGTAACATATGCTCACCTGCTGCGCTTAACACTGTTCTACGGCCTTCAATAGTGAACAATTTAACGCCTAGCATTTTCTCTATTTTATTAACCGCCGTGTGAATGCTCGATTGGCTTTTATGTACTCCCTGAGAAGCTTGGTTAAAACCGCCAAATTCAACAACAGCTTTAAACATACGCCATTGTTCTAAAGTGATTCTTAACATTTTATCTCCAACATTCATTCTGATAAACAGAACTATACATGTATTTATAGTAAATTTAATTCATCTTATTAGAATGTTTTACTTTAATTAGAAGTTGGCAATGGCAATTTAATAATAAATAAGAGGACAGTCTCCATATGTAAATTTAAGCTAAAGAAACGCTATCCCACTATTTACAACAATATTAGCTGCTATTAATATTGCTGCACAAAGTGGTGATGTATTGATAAAATCAACAATGCCCGTTAGTGACCATTAATTTTATCGCCATGCTCGTCTATAGTAGCAGACGGATCAGCAAGTTCATCATCCCACCGTAAAGGCGGTACTTTACCAAACGATGGCTCATGAATTCCAAAGGTACAAATAGGCCCATAAGGGTATTCTTCTGTAATGTAATAACCATACACTCCGTTTATATCTGTAGCACCATTACATTCATCTAAATTGCCCGTATTACCATTGTCATAAACCCAGTCATCGATATATCTGCCTAGCGGTATACCGAACGGCTCATTGGTAAAGCTAAAATCAAAATCTTCAGAACGATTAAGCACATCCCATGGTGTAGGCGGAGTACCGTGCTCTTTAAAAGGCGGGGTGTCGGTATAAGGTTTACGTGATTGACCAAAACCGTTTTCATCAGGGTTAAGCTCCCAATTGCGTAAAGTATAACCTGATTGTGCTTTAACTAACTCTCCTGCAGCATTGACAAACCACTGACCATAAATTGGAAAGCCATCTTTGGCAAAGCCAATTAGTGGAGAGCCATTTGGTCCAGGCGCTACTTCACCTTCATCATTTGTTTGCAGAGGATGCGTCATCGCATGATAGTGATAAGTGCCTTCAAAACCATGACCAAAGTATTCATCAAAGATGGCGGCCATTTTTTCTGCTGCAGGCTTTTGCAAGGTATACGCAGGTATCTCAAACCAAACAGAGCCATCTCCACAACCTGTGGCATTACCGGCAGAGTTTACTCTTTCATGGTCAGGGTTGTAGCAAAAGCCTGAGTCCATCGCTATGCCAACACCATTTAGTAAAATGCCGTCATAATCCATAAAATTTGTAGGATTGCGATCAGTATCATCAGCGACTAATGGATTAGATAATACGGGTTGAATGGGTAAATAGGTAATCTGCATATCATCATGGTCGATTTCAGTTACCCAAACATCATTTTCATTAGGGCTCCCTACATCCCAGCCTAAGTCATGATTAGGGATCATATTGTGACGCATACGACAATGAGTTGCTAACTCAGCATCAGAAGTCTCAACCACAGAAGCATAATTCCATCCACCTACTATATGCGGGTTAGTCGGACTGTGAATATAGTCTCCGCTGACAATAACTAAATCAATTTCGACAATACTTTCTTTGTCTGTCCCTGGAAAATATGGTGCTCCAGCAGCCAAATTTGATCTATCATTCACACCCGTTGAACCATAATCGCCATCATTGGCATCAGTGACATAGGCTCGACAATCCGGATTTCGATTGGTTAGTTCGGCATTTAACATACCATTTTCAGTTTCATTTAAGTCGGGGTTTTCAACGTAATCGACTGGATCAGTTGTCTCACCTGGATCTGTGCTATCGTCGGGATCAGTAGGCTCTACTGGCGCTGGATCAACCGGGTCAACTATAACAACCTCTGGTGACTCTTCTGAACCACCTCCTCCACAAGCAATTAGCATAATAGACATAAACACTACGCTGGTCGCTCTAGCACAATATTGGTAACCATTGATAAACAACTTTTTAAACATATAACCCTCTTATATAAAGCATTGTTAATTAGACAATCAAACAAAGCTCACAGAAAAAACACGTGAGATTATTCTTAACAACGAACTAAGTTACGTTTGGTTGACAAAGATGTTACGAAACTTTTCATCATGGCTATCAACATTGCTAATTCCTTGGATGCTAGTTAGTCTATTAGTAACCTTAATCATCAAGAAGCATATGCATAATGGCATGTTTTTTCCAAAAATTATTACTTGTTAGCTGTTTATCCTATTTGCTAATACCTATCGAGATATTTGCACAAGATTACGAATTAGGTACCTTACCTCCCCCTAGAAAACTGACAAAAACTCAAGCCAAAGTAGCCTCAGCAAACTATCAGAAATATTGTGCATTGTGCCATGGCGCAGACCGACAAGGTCACGTGAACGATCATGCTCCTTCTTTGCGCAGTAAGAGCTTATTTGAATCCGGTGTTCCGCACGCTATTTTAAGACCAATGTCTTATGGCAGAAAAGGCACTGCCATGGGTGGTTACTTAGATGAAGTAGGTGGTCCTATGACCTTAGATGAAACATGGAACTTAACCTACTGGCTTTTTGAACAAGCGGGTGTTGAAAGATTGAGGCTATCCACTAACCCTGTTCATGGCGACATTAAGCGTGGTGAGCAGGTTTATTTAGCCAATTGCACTAATTGCCATGGTGTTGATGGTGAAGGCATAACGGCTCCTGCCTTGGGTAATCAATCGGCACTTGCTCACAACACCGATGAGTTCATTCGTCATGCGATACGACACGGGCGACAAGATACGCCAATGCCTGCATTTAAAGATACCTTGTCTGACAATGATATTGATAACATTACCGCTTTTTTACGCAGTAAAGCCTTAGGTTGGAAAGAAGAAAAAACAATACTTAAGGCGCTACCGACACCTGAGCAATATGTGATAAATAAAAATGGCGATGATCCAAATTTTTCTTTACAAGACGGCATGTACGTTTCTTCAGAAGATTTACATTCAGCATTATTGGCAAAAAACAAAATGGTATTGTTAGACACGCGCGTCACATCTGTTTGGCAAACAGCACATATCGAAGGCTCTATCCCTTTTCCCTATTATGCTGACCTTGATGAAACCGTTGCTGGCATTCCAAAAGATGTGCAAATTATTGCTTATTGCTCTTGTCCCCGCGCAGCAGCAGATTACACCATCAATAAATTAAGAGATCGGGGTTACACCCGCACAGCAGTGTTATGGGAAGGCATTTTTGGTTGGATGAATTTAGGTTATCCAATAATGCGAGGTGATATTGAAGGGATTGCCGACTAAACTAATAGGAGAGCTAACAAATTCAGCCCTAAATACTTTAAATAAAAGATTAAAAACAGCAAATATTAGTGATAGTCTAGCTCAATATAAGTATTCGTTTTATAGGTAATTAATGACAACTCGTACCGTGATATTATCAAGCCTGTTCTGCTTAATTTTACTGCCTTTGCTGAGCCATGCAAAAGTAAATTATATCAGCATACATGAAATAGAATCACCTGTTCGTCAACCTTTATCGGCCAAACTGAATATTGTTGAAAAAAAGCAACAGAGTCATCAAAAAAGTCAGTTGAAGTTTACCTTAGTCAATCAAAGCACCGAGACACCACTAGAATATCAACGTATCAATGATTTCATGTTAAGACTGAAAAGCCCTCATTATATCATTGGTAAGGCATCGATTTTAGTGTATGAATTAAACGAAAATACTTGGGTACAAACCCACGCTTTAGATATTTCTAATTCTCTTACCCCATCGATAACAGATAAAAAAGTAATAGCCAAAACTGCTGCAGAAAATAAGCCATGCCTGTTAACTCGACAGCCCAAAGAAACACTTTGGAGTATAGCAAGCCGCCATAAAGACCAATGGAATGTAGACGTTTTTAGCGCCATGTTAGCGATTTACAAAAGCAACCTGAGTAAGTTTTCTCATCAGCATATAGGGCAACTAATGCATGATGTAGCGCTGAATTGTCCAAGCACTGAAACAATCGCCATGATGGGTGAAAAAGCAGAAATGAAAGCGGAGTTTCATCGTCTCAATAAACGTTAATTTACCAGCGTGTTTTTAAATAATTAGCCTTTAGTGGTTTTCCTTTAAACCATATCGTTTCCACAAGGGCTTTAATGTTCCCTGCTGTTTTATCTGTTCCAGTAGTTTATTGATGTAACTAACTGACGGCACAGTATCTTTTCTGATTATAAAAGTATGTCGATATACTTGGTCTAACTTATCAGAAATAAGTAGCTTTTCCTTATCAGTAGGCACATTGGCGAAATGATATTTCAAGTACTCTCTTGAGATCACAGCAATCTCACCACGATCTTTTAAAATCAGCTCTAAGCTAATCTGCTGACTATTGGTTTGTAATATATTGAAATGCTTCTTCAAGTAATCTTGGTCTGCTTGAAAATTTGCGAACTGATAATGATACCCCATCACGCCAATCATGGCCTTATTTTCAAAGTCAGTAAAAAAGTCTTGTCCTCGACCCGGCTTAGCTTGTGTAACATAAACCTCATCTCCAGTAACAAAGACTTGTGAGACATCAACCGGGTATTTTTGCCAGCCCCAGCTTTTGCTTTCAAAAACCATCATGTCGAATTTGTGTTTTTCAAAATCACTATAACGACGTCTTGCCGTTGTAGGTACGGTTATAAATTTATACTTATCTTGAGCGTGATTCATCTGAGTTATCAATTCCATGGTGAGCCCTGTAGTTTCACCAGCAATAAATACATAAGGAGGGAAATCGTAAACACCTACTTTAACTAACTCTGCTGAATACACAGAAATAGATAAAAGGTAACTAACAAGTACAATGCATATCCTCATTTATCGATATCCTCATGAAGCTCTGATTTTCAAATTGCCCTATAGATAGTCTAGTAGAGAATACAAAAAATGGCTGCTAAGCAGTTTGGCTTATCAATAACCAAGCATTTTACCTAAACAAAAAGTGATTCTAAAACAACTTGTTAGATGACGACTTGCACTACACAAGCAAGGATTCACATGATTTATTCACTAGCTCACCAACAATACGTTGTAAAAGAAAGGTTTCACGTTCAACGGAAAGGCCTTTTTTGTCGCAATTACGCATAGTTTCTTGATTATGACTGATCGCTTGATGGATGTTCATCCAAACAGGCGCCATACCATTATTTATTTCATGCGCCTCAAGCTCAGGTTCAAGTAACTCGTTATCTATGGTGCATACATAACAATAAGATTTCATATGCACAACATCAAAAGCTTCTTTGTACCAAGGTCTGTACTCTTCATATAGACCAAATGCTTGAATATTTTTTACATTTCGTGCACCCGTCTCTTCTTTTAACTCACGAATAAGGCCTGCGATATTGCTTTCTCCTTCATCAATTCCTCCGCCCGGTAGACTGTAGTCATTATAGCGTTTGGTATATAAAAGCAGTATATTTTCGCCCTCTAAGACAATGGCTCGAGTCGCTTTTCGAATGAATGTTTTTGCCGACAGATCGGAAATATCAGGGTGAGTGGTAGATTTTAATAAACGCATAGAAAGTAAATTGAGTACAACGGTAAAATATAGAGAATAAATTTTAACAATTTTCTCAAAGTATCTATAGATAAATTTCCATTTACTGCGTTAGTATTATTCAATGAGCATACAAAGCTAGATTAATATTTATCTTAAAATTTTCTGGTATAATCAGCGTACATTAACCAGGGAATACAAATAATTATATGGAAATGGTCACCATTATAAAATGCACTAGCTACCTTTTAGTTGAGGCTTTATAGTGCGCTTAAAAAAACTCTCCCTAATCTTAATTTCATTATTCATTCTTTTAGCCAGTGTCGTTTTTATTTTTCGTAATCAAATTGTCATTAGTAGCATTAATCACTATTTTTTAACGGATGATAAGGAAGTCACGTGTATTGACTTGAGCTTTACATCCTCTTTAGATGTACTAATTAGAAAAGCCTGTATCAAAACACCACAAGCAACTATTACAATTGAGAACGCACGTTTAGCTTTTTCTTCAATGTTTCAGGTAGGTTCCATTGATATTGAAGCAATGGAAATTAAAGCAAAAAAAGAATTACTCGAGATAACCAGTAATAACCAAGAAACTTTAAGCAAGAAATATTTGACTAACTATTTATCAGAAATAGCTCAATTTACGGTACCATTGCAACTAACCGCTAATAATATTAATTACCTGCCTTTTTATAACATTGAGATTCCTGAAAAGCCTTACTTTCATGGCCAACTCATCACAGAAAATAGAAAAATTCACTTCTCTTTAAAGGATATGAGCCAAAAAACCATACTTTCAGCTGAGCTTACACCTCAAGACAAGAGCTTTACCGCTTTACTCAATGCCGATTTAGCTAAATTACAACAGTTTCTTGTTATTCATCAGCTAACCCTACCTGCTCAGTTAAATGAAGAAGTTGTAGCCAAGGGTAAATTTAAGACTCGGTTACAATGGCATGAACAAGTTTTCACGGCTGACAGTCAACTTAGTAACTTTTCACTCAGCCAGCCTGAAGGTGCAGAACAGAACGCCTCTATCAATATTGATGGCATGCTTTCATGGCAAACAATCCTTGATGAAAATACCGTAAATTTTACAATAAAGGAGCAAAGCTTAGTTGATATAGATTTTAACGATAATCAACTACTTGAATATATTACTTCAAGAAACATTCCGGCTGCACTGGTATCAATAATAAAGCATAATCCTACTCATGGATTGACACTAACACTGCAAGATAGTGTACAAGTTGATTTGGATAAACAAGCAATATTGCTCTCGACTATTGAACTAACCTCCAAACATAATAAAGAAACACTACAAGTAAAACTTAGCGATACCACTTTTTCATATCATTCAAACAGCTTTGCTCTTGAGCAAATCAACTTTGCGGTAAAGGCAAAGTTAATTATGGAAGCTTTAAATAGCCTAACTAATCAACCTGTAAAAATAATGAGCTCTGGGCAACTTAAACAATCAGAGTTAGGATGGAAACTTGCCTTTTCGCCTACTAATTCAATTGAGTTTCCACAGTTGAAATCTAGTTCAGCAAAAGTAAATACCGCTGAAAATACTGATAATCAAAATTTATTCAGTACAACAAAATCTGTCGTAAATTGGCAAGGTCATATGCACATAGAGCAACTGGAAGTTGCTGATTTATCGATACATCTTATTGGAAAAGCTTCGCAATTAAAAATCGCTAACCTAGCACTAATAGAGCAATTAGTGCTAGAAGCTGACATAACAGGTACGGCAAAAAATGGCTCCTTGGTAGCGCAAGTATTCGCCGATGAGCAATTTATAGCAAATGTAGAGTTAAGCGATAATTTATCAAACCCCAAGTTTGATGTATTCGCCAGTAATTTAGCTTTAACTGAGTTATTAACATTAACATTGCAACTGCCAATAGATATCTCACTTATTGACGGCAATCTAAATTATCATTTATCCGGTCAGTTAACAGATTCAGCAAATTGGCTTAATAATGTCGCTACACTTAATTTATCAATAAATGATGTTACCGGTGAGGTTGATAACACTTGGATACAAGAGCTTAACTGGAAGCATGAGCTTTTATTATCTCATAAGGCTATAAAAACGCTAGAGACCAATAAAAGAAATAACTTAACCATGGCCAAAATAGAAATAGCCCCGCCGTTAACAGAAGTTGAAATGCAAACAACTATCAACTTTAAAGATAACGAGTTTTCTATAAAAGCATCAAGGGTGAATGCTAAGCTACTCGGTGGCAGGCTTAA
This sequence comes from uncultured Colwellia sp., assembly GCA_913062815.1. Taxonomy (GTDB): domain Bacteria; phylum Pseudomonadota; class Gammaproteobacteria; order Enterobacterales; family Alteromonadaceae; genus Colwellia. Next base: position 137,334 of record CAJXWZ010000010.1, read on the forward strand.
TATCGAAACTGCACAATGGCCGTTTGTAGAGAACCATTCAGTTGATGTTCAGCTTAGTGATATAGACTTAGAAAAACTACTAGAGCTAGATCCTAAACAAGGCATTATAGTGACAGGAAAAATTTCAGGTATTTTACCTATATCAACAAATGGAAAACGTTTTACTATTTCAGGAGGTGAACTGCACAATATTAGTGATGGTATTATTAAAGTTGCTAATAACGCTACAGTAGAACAGTTAAAAGAAAGTGATCCACAGTTAAAACTGGCATTTGATGCCATGCAAAATATACATTATCACCATTTATCTTCTGATGTATCCATGGCTAAAGATGGCTATATGTTATTTGATACCAAGATCAAAGGAATAAATCCAGACCTTGATAATGAAGTTAACCTTAATGTAAACCTTAGTTATGATTTATTAGGGTTATTAGAATCACTGAATATTACCAAAGACTTAGAACAGAACCTTATCGACAAGGTTCAAAAAAATTAAGGAGTACTTATGAATAAATTACTAGCAATAGCATTTGCCACTATTCTACTTTCAGCTTGTACACATAAAGTAGAAGTTAGCGCAAAAGAGCCTATTACCATTAATTTAAATTTAAAAATTGACCACGAAATACGCGTGAAAGTTGACAAAGAGCTTGATAGTATTTTCAGTGAAAACAGTGATATCTTTTAAGGAGCAACTATGTATCAGTTAATAAAAAAAATCAGTTTGGCAATGATTGCCTTAAGCATTACTTTTTCAGCTTGGGCTGTTTCTTTAGATCAGGCAAAGCAGCAAGGACTCGTGGGAGAAATGGCTAACGGTTACTTAGGCGTAGTCATTAGTAGTCCTGAAGTAAATAGTTTAATAAAGAGTGTCAATGACAAACGTAAAAGCCTTTACTTAAACCTAGCGCGTAAAAATAACCTAACCATGAAGCAAGTTACAGCTTTAGCTGGTGAAAAAGCTATTGCAAGAACTCGCTCAGGTCATTTAATCAAAATGGCATCTGGCGGCTGGATAAAAAAATAACCATCATAAAGAGTCATACTGCAAGCTTACTTGATCAGAGCACGATTGAGTAAGCCTTCACTTGTATTCATTAATAATGCTATAGTTCCGCCAATTATCACACCTTTTATTCTAGCTATTTATTAGGGTAAAGCTTAATGTAATGGCAAAAACTTATGGCTACCTTTAATCTTGATATTCCATTCGATTATCGCTTTACCTGCTGGTTTTGTGGGGAAGGCTCACACAAAACCATTGTAGCTACAATAACAACACATCAACAATATTACTCCGTCAATATGCCTGTTTGTGATGAGTGTAAATCATATAAATGTCATATTGATGTGCAATCTCTGGTAAAGCTTAGAGAATTAATCAAAGAAAGCATGGTTAAACGAAGTGCCAAAGCGTTATCAATAGGAGCAAATTGGACTGAAAAGGAACTACAAGAGTCTGATTTAAATGGTAGCGCATTTGATGGATTTAAAAAAAGTGGTTGGTCAATGTATTTAATTGCTAAAGCGCGGGTTAACTATAGTGGTTGGGCATTAAGTATCAACGGAATTCCGATTGAAGGTAACTTAATTGATGAAGAGTTTGAGTTTGACGGACTTAGCTTTACAAGCTTTGTTAGCATGTTAGATTACTTAAGCAATGCATTTTCATTAAATAAAGAGTTTTTGAAACGTGTATTAGCTATTTATGGTAACAATCGCGCAATAGAGGCGGTAAAGTTCTGTAGATTAATTCCTCACTACTCACGATCTGAACGTGAAAAAGCGGTTAATGACCTGATTGAGTCTTTTAGAGAAAAAGAGTCACTAGCATATAAAAAGAACATAGTTGACTAATATGTAGTAACTCAAACTCGGCCTGAGGCTATAAATATCAGAGCTTAATTGATTCTGACAAGCAGCTGCAAGCTCATTGCTGCCGTTGGCAGTTCTCACCAGAAACGATTAAATCAAAGGCAAAACAACTACTTCAATGCTTTGCTCCCTCTGGTTTACTAGATCTGCTTAATTTTCTTTGTATAGAATAGAATAGAATCGAATCGACAATTTAGTTAATTCAGCTTTGTTTTATTTAGAGGGTTCAGTAAAATAGCTAATCTTTAACAGTTCTGTAAAGGTTAGTGATGAAACGCGTTGTTTTATATATTTCAGATAAATGCCCCCATTGCCGTGAAGCTCAAA
>CAJXWZ010000011.1 GCA_913062815.1 uncultured Colwellia sp.
GGGTAAGTGATCATGATACAAGAAAGGTTTTCGGCTAACTCTTCAGCTTTCGCTTTTAAGTCTTCCATATCAACGTTGCCTTGCTTGTCACATGCAACAACCACAACTTTCATACCAACCATTTGAGCTGACGCAGGGTTTGTACCGTGGGCAGAAGCAGGGATTAAACAAATATTACGGTGCGAATCACCACGGCTTTCATGGTATTTATGAATAGCAATTAGGCCTGCATATTCACCTTGTGCACCCGAGTTAGGCTGCATTGAAACTTTGTCGTAACCGGTTAATTCAACTAACCAGTCGGCTAGTTCATTAATCATTTTTGTGTAGCCAACAGCTTGATCTAGTGGCGCAAAAGGATGCATATTGGCAAACTCAGGCCAGCTTACTGGCATCATTTGCGCAGTAGCATTAAGCTTCATCGTACACGAGCCTAATGAAATCATTGAGTGATTCAAGGCTAAATCTTTATTTTCAAGACGCTTTATATAACGCAACATTTCTGTTTCGCTGTGATACGAATTAAATACAGGATGCGTTAGAATTTCAGTTTCACGTACCAGTGTTTCAGGAATAGAGCTTGAACCTTGGGTGACAATTTGTGCGTCAAGCCCAGCTACATCTAAACCATGATCAGCGCCCAGTAAAATAGTAAACAGTTGTGCGATGTCTGCACGTGTTGTGGTTTCATCAATTGAAATGCTAATTTGACCTTCAACATCTGTACGTAAATTAGCACCAGAAATTAATGCACGCTCAACAATTTCGCTTTTATTGGCTACGTTAAAGGTTAAGGTATCAAAATAGCTATTATGTATCGGTGCTAAACCTTTTACTCGCGTACCTGTTGCTAAAATATCAGCAAAACGGTGTATACGTGAGGCAATAGTTTTTAAGCCTTTAGGACCATGATAAACCGCGTAGAAAGCGGCCATGTTGGCAAGTAAAACTTGTGCGGTACAAATGTTTGAATTAGCTTTTTCACGGCGAATATGTTGTTCACGTGTTTGCATAGCCATACGTAAGGCGTTGTTACCGCGAGTATCTTTAGAAACACCAATAATTCTGCCCGGCAATGAACGTTTGTATTTATCGCTAGTAGTGAAAAAAGCGGCATGTGGACCACCATAGCCCATAGGCACACCAAAACGCTGGCTTGACCCAATAACGGCATCAGCGCCTAATTCGCCTGGCGCTTTTAATAACACTAAGCTCATAATATCAGCAGCAACGGCAACAATACCTTTTTTGGCGTGAATTTTTTCAATTAGCTCACTAACGTCGGTTACTTCACCTGTTGCACTTGGGTATTGAATTAAGGCACCAAAAATATCATGCTCTGGTGCTTCATTTGCAGGTGCAATAATTACGTCGAAACCAAACATATCAGCACGTTGTTTAACTAAGTCGATAGTTTGTGGGTAAACATCACTTGAAATAAAGAATAAATTAGATTTTTTGTTTTTAGAAACACGCTTAGCAAGTGCCATCGCTTCTGCTGCTGCAGTACCTTCATCTAATAATGAAGCACTCGCTAACGGTAAGCCAGTAAGGTCAATACACATTTGCTGGTAATTAAGCAGAGACTCTAATCGACCTTGTGCAATTTCAGGTTGGTATGGCGTGTAAGCAGTATACCAGCCTGGGTTTTCTAGTACGTTACGCGCTATAACATTTGGTGTTAATGTACCGTAGTATCCTAAACCTATATAAGTTGTATTCACTTTATTTAAGCTAGCAACTGCTTTTAAGTCAGCTAATGCTTGAACTTCTGTTTTACTTTCACCAATGTCAGGCAGCTCAGACAAACGAATATCGTCAGGCACAATTTCATCAATTAACGCATCAATAGATTCTGCGCCAATATCATTTAGCATGGTTTGAGTTTGCGCTTCACTTGGTCCAATATGGCGGCGGATAAAATCTTGAGTTTGTTCTAACTCAACAAGTGAGTTAACAGGCGATTGAGAAGTCATAACAGTTTCACTTAAATAATTTTACTAATAAAAAGAAAGCCCCGAACAGTTTGTCAGAGGCTTAATAGTAGTTTGTTAAGTCGCTTGGCGGCTTAACAGAGGTGCTTGCCAGAATTACTCTTCAATAGAGTTAGCGTAGCCTTCTGCATCGAGTAAGTCGTCTAACTCACGCGCATCTTCAAGTTTAATCTTGAATAACCAACCGTCACCAAAGGCATCAGAGTTAACTAGCTCTGGTGAATCTTCTAAATCTTCATTCACTTCAACAACTTTACCTGATACTGGTGCATAGATGTCTGAGGCCGCTTTTACTGACTCGGCTACACAAATATCGTCGCCTGTGCTTACTTCGTCGTCAACATCTGGTAGTTCAACAAATACCATATCGCCTAAAAGATCTTGTGCATGCTCTGTAATACCTACAGTAACGGTACCGTCACCTTCATTACGTACCCATTCGTGAGACGTTGCATATTTTAATTCTGAAGGAATATTGCTCATTTTTATTTTCCTATTGGTTAAATTCTTAAATAATAATTATTAGGTTAGCTGCTCACTTAATATAGAACATCTAAATATATTTTCAATTAGAATACTTTTTTGCCGTTACGAACAAAACTTGGCTTAGTAACTTGAACTTTCACCAATTTTTTACGCATTTCAACTTCAACAATATCGCCAACTTTCACGCTACGAGGAACTCTAGCGAGTGCAACAGTGTGACCTAATGTAGGTGAAAAAGTACCTGAAGTGATTTCACCTTCACCAAATGCTGTTACCACTTTTTGATGTGAGCGCAATACGCCTTTTGCTTCCATGACTAAGCCAACTAACTTAGGCTGGTCACCCGCGGCTTTTTGCGCGGTTAACACTTCTCGGCCAATAAAGTCGCGCTCTGTCGGTTCCCAGCTAATAGTCCACGCCATGTTAGCCGCTATAGGAGAAACAGTTTCATCCATATCTAAACCATAAAGGTTCATACCGGCTTCTAAACGCAAGGTGTCACGGGCACCTAAACCACAAGGTGCAACACCGGCATCAAGTAATTTTTGCCAGAAGTCTTCAGCAGCAGTGTCTGGCACAATAACTTCATAGCCATCTTCACCGGTGTAACCTGTAGTAGCAATGAATAGTTCACCAACTTGCACACCAAAAAATGGCTTCATGCCTTCAACAGCAGCATTTTGTTCAGTTGTTAATAAAGTCGCTACTTTTGCTTTTGCTTGTGGGCCTTGTACGGCAATCATGCCAAATTCAGGGCGTTCTGTAATAGTAATATCAAAACCTGTTGATTGTTTCGTCATCCAAGCGAGGTCTTTTTCACGTGTGGCTGAGTTCACAACTAAACGGTAATTAGTGTCAGAAAAGAAGTAAATAATTAAATCATCAATTACGCCACCCGCTTCATTTAACATACCGGTATAAAGTGCTTTACCTGCAACCTTCAACTTCTCTACATCATTAATAACTAAACGACGTAAAAAAGATTTAGCGTCTGTACCTTGTACATCAACAATGGTCATGTGAGAAACATCAAACATGCCCGCGTTTTGGCGAACAGCATTATGCTCTTCTATTTGCGAGCCATAATTAATTGGCATTTCCCAGCCGTGAAAATCAACCATTTTAGCGCCAGAGGCGAGGTGCTTTGCATGTAGTACGGTTTTATTAGTCATAATTCTACCTAAAGGGTGACAAACAGATAACATTTGCGGCAATTATAGCCGTTGAAGTCTGCTGATTCAACAAGTATGAAAGCCATTATACAAATATAAAACCGACTTAAAGGAAAAATCAGAATTTAATTTTCAAATCACCAGAAAATTAAAATTTTAACCTAATCGCCCCTCTTTATTCGTTAAATAGCTGAGAAAAATTTTATAATTTTTTTCGCTATTAATTATGACTTAAACGTTGAAAGCGCTATTTCAACGCGGGCTTTGCTAATACAGGTAAGTCGCTTTTAAGCCCAAGCGCTTGTTCTATCATGAGTTTCTTAGCAGGTTTAATGTTATCGAGTAAACTCATGCCAATACCACGAAGTAAGGTAAAGCCACTTTGCTGAATAGTAAAAGTTTGTTTTATTGCTTCCATTGCAACAATCATTTCTGTTGCTTCAGACTTTCGAAAGCGGGCGAAGGCTTTTAAGACTTTTTGATCAGCCAAGTCTTGCTCAGCTGACAAACTTGCTAAACTTTCAGCCAGCGCTGCCGCATCAAGCAAGCCTAAATTAACGCCCTGCCCCGCAAGAGGGTGAATAGTATGAGCCGCATCACCTATAAGCACCATTCGCTCTTTAACAAAGTCTTGTGCTAAGCGCATTGATAATGGGTGAGTGAGGCGCTCACTTACAAGCTCAACAGTACCTAGCTTACCGTCAGTAGCTGCAGTAAGTGCTTTAGCAAAATCTACCGGGGCAAGTTCAATTAAGCGTTGAGCCTCTTCTGGGCTGGTTGAATAAACAATAGAACATACGTCGCCAGTGGCTGGAAACAACGGTAAAAAAGCTAAAGGCCCTGTGGGGAGAAACACTTGCCAAGCGGTATTTTTATGTCCTTGTGCGCATTTTACAGTGGCTACAATGGCATGATGATCATAATCTCTGGTGATCATAGGCATATCCATTTGCTTTCTCAGCCACGAGTTAGCACCATCTGCGCCCACCACTAATTTAGCAATGAGTGGCATAGGTGCAGGCGAGTTTTCTGCTGCTGCAAAACTGGCAAAAACTTCACTATCGCCTGTGGCAATATTAGCTAAACGGCTTTGGGTAAAAAAGCTTATGCCTTCATCTAACTGCGCTTTTTGCCATAGCGCATTGCGAATAACGTTATTCTCAATTATCCAGCCCAACTGCTCGTTGTGCACAAAACTGGTTAAATCGTCTACAGAAAAATCAAGTTTACCGACGCCGGCTTTATCCCAAATATGCATGTGCTGATACGCTTGGCTTCGTGTTTCAAGAATAGTTGCCCAAACATCTAGTTGTTCAAAAATTGTTTTACTGGCAACATTAATTGCGCTAACGCGCAGTTCGGCATTATCAGTTAGCTCGGATATCGGTAAAGTATCAGCAATAGCTATGGTCAAATTAGTGGTTTTTCTCAAGGCAAGTGCTAAGGTTAAACCCACCATGCCCGCGCCAACAATTAATACATCAAACTTTTGCATGCTTGCTTAATATCCCATCAATTTATTTACTAAGGTATTTTTAAGGGGCGAAAAATAATTCATTACTTTTAGGCCTATATTTCTTCCGGCGATGAGTGGCGGCAAATCATTAGCAAACAAAGTCACAAGTGAATCTGTTAGCTCGATTACCTGCTTTTGGTCTAGCTGACGCAGCCTCGCATATTCATTTAGTAAGGCAAATTGACCAAGATCAATGTTTGCGCTTTCTTGGCTGTTTGCTAGCGACTCTTTCACTAGCTTAGCCATTAATGCGACGTCACGTAAACCAAGATTAAAGCCTTGCCCGGCAATAGGATGAATGGTGTGAGCCGCATTGCCAATTAGCGCCATACGATGATAGGTTTGCTGCTGAGCGAGCAATAACGACAAGGGGAATACGTCACGTTTACCTACCTGAGTAATTTCACCAAGCCAACTACCAAAAGCTTGTTCAAGTTGCTCACTAAATTGCGCGTCATCTAAGCCTTGCAATACTTCACTTTGCTGAGGTGTCATGGTCCAAACTAGTGAACATCTACTTTGACCATCTAACGGTAACAGCGGCAACATTGCTAAGGGGCCAAACGCTGTGAATCGTTCAAATGCTTTGTTTTGATGGGGCTTTTGTGTGGCAACATTAGCAATTAACGCGACTTGCTGATAATTACTTTGGCTACTTTGAATGCCGGCCATTTTTCTGCAAGGCGAATTTGCGCCATCACAAGCAAGCAATAAACTGGCAGCTATGCTTTGCCCTGAATTTAATTCAACCTTTACCTGATTAGCATGGTCTGGTGATTGCCAATGAATATGAGAAATTTGATCGGGATTAAACCACACAAGGTTACTTTGCTGTGCTAACTCTTTGAGTAAACCTCTACCTAGGGTCGCCATCTCAATAACGTAACCTAAGGCAGAAACACCCTGCTCATGAGCTTCAAGTCGTGCTTTACCATAATGGCCGCGATCAGAAATATCTATTTTATCAATAGCACAGGCATATGCAGCCAAGTGTTGCCATGCGCCAAGTTCATGTAAGTAAGCAGCACTGCCATGAGAAAGGGCTAGTACTCTATCGTCAAATAGCGATGGCTGGTCTTCTTGCTGTGTTGTTGGGTTTGCTTCAACAATAGCAATTGATAATAAGCTGCCGTCAGCTTTGGTTAATTTTGCTAGCCCTAATGCCATTAAGCAGCCTGATAAGCCACCACCAGATATTATTACGTCGACATTTTTAATACTGTTATCCATAGTTTTTCTTCATCAGCCCATTGAAGGTACTTGCTATTTTTTAGCCGCCATCAATGCTTCAATATCAGCAACGGTTTCAGGAGAGTTGGCTGTTAAATTTTCATAACCTTGCTCAGTAACAACAATATTGTCTTCAATACGTATACCTATACCACGCCACTGCTCAGCAATACTTATATCGTCTAAGGGCATATATAAACCTGGTTCAATTGTTAATGTCATACCGGGCGAAAATGCCCGCTGTTGCTCTCTGTTTTCATTGGTTTGGTAATCACCCACATCGTGAACATCTAAGCCCAACCAATGACCCAAGCCATGAATGAAATATTTTTTACAGGCTTTATCTTTTATTAACTCATCAAGATCGCCCGATAGGATCTCTAACTCAAATAAACCGGTTGTTAAGCTTTCATTAGCAATATCATTTAACTGCGCAAAAGTAACGCCTGGTTTAATCGCTGTAATTACGCGACTCTTAGCTGTTAACACCAATTGATATAAAGTTTTCTGCGGCTCGGTAAATTTACCACTTACTGGAAAAGTACGGGTAATATCTGCGGCATAGCCTGATAGCTCGCCACCAGCATCAATCAATAATAGTTCGTTATTAACTAACGGGGCATCGTTGTTGGTGTAATGCAAAATATTAGCGTTGTCTCCACCTGCTACTATGGTGGCGTAAGCTGCATAACGTGCGCCGTGGCGGGTAAACTCATGCAATATTTCGTTTTCTATTTGATACTCAAACACCCCTGCCGACGTTTTCTGCATCGCTCTTTGGTGCGCTAAACCTGAAATGTAATTCACCTGACGCATTAATTCGATTTCATTGGCACTTTTAATTAGGCGCAAGTCATCAATAATAGGGCTGGCATCACAAACATGCGCAGGAGCTTTTAACCCTTGTCGACTTTTTGCTCGCACACTTGCTAAGAAGCTAAAAACTGTTGCCGACATTTTTTCATCGTTGAAACTAAAATATACCTTATCTATACCCGCTAAATATTTTGCAACGCGTTCATTTTTTTCATCAAGGGTAAAGCATTGATCAAGCTGATACTGTTGGCAGGCTTTTTCCTGCCCTATTCTACGACCGTGCCAAATTTCATGCATTTTATCTTTGGGTAGTGAAAATAGAATACTTTGCTGCTCGCCTGCCGCTTTGATTAAAAGCAACATAGCATCGGGTTCATTGAAACCGGTTAAATAATAAAAGTTCTTATTTTGGCAAAAGGCAAATTCAGTGTCGTTGCTACGAGTAACTTCATTGGCAGCACTAAAAAACGCAACACTATTATCAGCCATTTGATTGAAAAACTTGTTTCTGTGGCTAACAAATTCACTGATTGGCAGCGCCGAAATACCCGGTATATTCTGAATTGTCATTGCTAGCCTCTAGTGAATAGTATTATTGGAATCAATATTTGGTGTAGCACTAGTGCCTGTAGGTAATGTGCCTAATTCGCTGAAGCACAACAATGCTGAAATACGTACATATTCACTGATTTCAAAAAATGCTTGTTCGGTGTCCTCATCTTCTTCCAATTCGTTTGACAGGTTAGCAATTTCGGCAAAATCCGTAATAACTTCTTTGACTTCACTTGAACTGACAGCATTATCTTTTTGTTGAATTCCAAAGCCTAAATTAAAACCTTGTACCCAATGGCCTAATGCATTACCTCGCTCAACAAGTGAATCGTCATCATCAGGTACCATTAATTGAAAAGTGTAAGCATCATCTAAAATGTCTGTCCAAAGTTCACTAAACATTTGTTTGATCACTGCTTTAACCGCTTTGGGAAAGTCTTCATTGTTCTGAGTGGTAAAATCTAACATGTCATCTAGCAAGGCTACATAGCTTTGATCTTCAAAAGTAAAGCCGGCACAAACCAACCCAGTTAACACACCATGAGCTTCACTGGCATGTACCTTAACGTTTTCAGAGGTAATGATGGCTTGTACACTAGCAAAGTCTAGCTTGTTATCGTTTGACGAGATATTGGTCATGGTGAGACTCTATTTTGAAAAATTCTTTGTTGCTATCCTAACATTGCCCTCGTTAAAAGGCATGAAAATTCATAGAAAAATTGCCATTTGCTTGCAACAAGAAAGCAGCACAGTTATAGTGCGAATAATTATTGTATATTATTAATTATACTTGGAATTTTCTGCAAATGCCTCAACGTACTGTTGAAATCAATGTTATTGATCGTAAACTAAAAGTTGCTTGTCCTATTGGCCAAGAAAGCGCTTTACTTAGTGCTGCCGCAGAATTGAGTGCGCGTTTAGCAAAAGTGAGCTCAAGTAAATCAATCGGTACGCCCGAACAAGCTATGTTAATGACCGCTCTCAATTTAACTAACGAGTTACTTGCTGCAAAACAACAACTCAAAGCAGAGCAAAAAGAAAACAAGCAAAAAATTGCATTATTGCAATCCACAATTGAGCAAGCACTGTCTCCTGCTAGTAAAAAACAAGCCTAGAATTGTTGTTAAACAATAAATTTAAAATCCTGTTTGTTGTTACCATTATAGCGATAGCATTCGTTGTAGTGATTAATTACTTACCGGTACACCCGCAACATATAAGCACTAAGCATAAAGACAGTGATGTTGTTACGGTAGCTCATGAAAATGTAGAGCAACCCGTACATGACAATGCACAATTCATTACCTCAACAACTGAAAAGCATCTTTTGCTGGCAAAGCAAAATAGGCTCAAAGACATGCTAAGCAGCTGCGAAAAAAACAATATTGAAGCGCAATACTCGCTCATTGAAAAAAAATTGAGCAATATTGCTAGTGCATTACAAAACAGTGACAAGCTTAAGGCTCGCTTCAATTCAACTATAATCACCGGCACTATTACCGATAAAAACAGATCCGCATTGTTTGATTATGTTGTTGAAAACCCTTATGACAAAGTTGCTTATAAATCGGCACTGAAAGAATGTGATAAACATATAAATTTACCACAATGTAAAAGCACACTATTTTCGTTAAATAATATGCCTGATACGCAAAACGCAGCGACACTACTTGATATTGCCAGTATTGCTCTTAAGCAAGGCAACGAAGAAAAAGCTCATTTAGCTATTGAATTGGCAGCTAAAACCGCCAACTTTAACGAGTATTTTTTTGAGTATATTCAACGCTCTCAAGAAATTATCGCTAGCAACGCTTTTATTGGTTTTAATCAAAGCTTAATTATTTCTATTGGTAGGGCTGCGGCTGTGCCATCCAGCTTTTCAACCATTTTTAAATTTTGTAAAGATAGCCATAATGTAAGCGATATTTTAGTAGATGCTTGTGGGAAAATAGGTGAGATCATGGAGCATCATAGCCATTCCTATATATCACAAGCACTAGGACAAGCTTTACAAGAAAATTATTTCAGGCAAACAAATAATCAAAAAGCCTTAGAACAAACACAGCAAAGAAGGAAGCGACTTAACAATGCTTATAATACTTCTCTTTTCAATCAAGTATCTCAGCTAATACAATTTGATGAAAAACTTGCCCGTTTATGGTTAACAACAGGTCTTGCGCTTGGTGAGAGTCAATCACAAGAAATTATTATTAAAGAAATTGATACGCTTATAGAAAACCCTGATTACAGCCCATGTCAGATCACTTTTCATTGAGGAAAACGGTCTCATAAATAGTACTCAAGCCCGCTTAATTATTTTCAAGCATACTCATTTTTTCCCATAACTTGTTCGCCACCGGCCCAAGCATTCTAGCTTTCATCTTTATCGCCTGATAATTTAGTGCAATACGCGTATCAAAATCATCTAAACTCACTGCCACTAATGATTTAGCTTGAATTTCATCTCTCACCATATAGTCAGGTAAGCGTCCCCAACCTATACCACTCATAATGAGCGTTTTCTTGGTACTAAAGTCATTTACATACCAGCATCGCTGACCTGTTTGCACACTATAATTGACGCCTTGACTACTTTGCCCTGAATCTTGCACAACAATTTGATATTCGTCTTTTAGTTCGACTACTGAGTTTAACTGTGGATGGCGGTCTAGTAGTTTTGGTGAAGCAACATTGCAAAGGTTACCTTGATATAACATGTTGGCATCATATTGACCTGATTGTAGTGCCAAATTATCAATGGTTGTTAAGGCCAAATCGGCTTGTTTGGATTTAACTGCCTCAAGTGCACCATTAATGTATTCTTGCTTTAAAATAATTTGAGTATGGGGGAATTCATTTTGGGTTTTTTCCAGCACTGGCAGAATATTTTCCAAGTCATAAGACGCTTCAATAGCAATAGTAACACTGGCTTCATTGCCTGCAGTTAAGAAGCTTGCTAGTTGCTTTATTTGCTCTTCTTCATTTAATAACCGTAATGCCTGTTGATAAATTTGCTTGCCGTTATCTGTTAGTAATAATCGATAACCTTGTCGACTAAACAGATGCAAGCCCAGCTGGCTTTCAAGCTGTTTAATACCTTGACTGATCGCTGGTTGGGTTTTAAATAACACCTCGCTCGCGGCTTTTAAACTACCGAGTTCAGCAACTTTCACTAACATTTTTAATTGTTCAAGTGTCATTTTCTCCCTCCAATGCATATTAACTAATAGAACCACAAACTTATTAAGTAAAACTTAACAAGTTATAAACAAAGCTTCAATATTAATTTACTTATACTTTACTCATAATACGTAAAAACACAAACCAGACAATTTGGAAAAGCAGCAGTGAACAACACAAGTTCAAAATATGGCCTTGTCAGTATATTTTTACACTGGCTCAGCGCATTGACCATTATTGGTTTATTCGCATTAGGTTATTACATGGTAGATTTGACGTATTATCATGAATGGTACAAAACTGCGCCTGAGCTTCACAAAAGCATAGGTTTAGTATTCTTTTTACTGATGGTAATGAGGCTTGCATGGCGTGTTACGCAAATTACACCGAGCCACTTGCCTAGTCATAGTGCTGTTGAACGAAAATTAGGAAAAATAATTCACTCTTTGCTTTATTTGTTAATTTTCATCATTATGATCTCTGGCTACTTAATTTCAACAGCAGATGGTCGAGGTATTGCCGTTTTCGAATTGTTTGATGTGCCTGCCTTGGGTAGTAGCATTGAAAATCAAGAAGATATTGCCGGATTAGTACACAAATGGCTTGCTTATTTATTAATTGCATTATCTGCATTACATGCATTAGCAGCACTTAAACATCATTTTATTGATAAAGATAACACCCTAAATAGAATCATTGGCAAAGGCCAAACATTGGAGAACATTAATGAAAAAACAGTTAATTAAATTAGTATTAGCATCAGCACTTGTCGCTGGCTCATTTTTACCAGCAGCAAATGCTGCCGACTATGTTATTGATAACAAAGGTGCGCATGCCTCAATTAACTTTAAAATACAGCATTTAGGTTATAGCTGGTTAACTGGTCGTTTTGATAAATTTTCTGGTAACTTTAGCTATGATGCTGCGAATGTTTCAGCGTCAAAAATTGAAGTAAACATTGATACCAGTAGTATTAATTCAAATCATGGTGAACGTGATAAGCATTTAAAAAGTGATGACTTTCTTGACGTAAGTGCTTTTGCTAATGCTAAATTTGTTAGTGATTCTGTTACCGATAAAGGCGATGGTAAACTAGCAGTTTCAGGCACACTAACCTTACACGGTGTTAGTAAGAAAATAGTAATTGACACACAAAAAATTGGTGAAGGTAAAGACCCATGGGGCGGCTACCGTGTTGGTTTTAGTGGCACAACTACCATTGCCTTAACTGATTTTGCCATTAAAATGAATTTGGGACCCGCTTCTAACAATGTGGAACTCGAACTTCATATTGAAGGAAAGAAACAGTAAAGAAAACAATGCAGCTCATGCAATTTTGAGCTGCAGTTTAACAGGGTAACTGTTAGACAAATTAAAATTTTGCATTAATATACAAGCACTCTTTTAGGTTTGTTTGGGAACAACTTAATGCAAAACTTTTCAATTCGATATAAATTCTTCTTTGCCATTACACTCGTTTTCATCAGCGCTTGTGCGCATTTACCTCATGATAAGCATGACGCACCCGTTCTACCTGAATTTATGTTCAAACCGACAACTCAACTTGCTAGCCAAGTAAAACAGACCCTATTAGCCGCCAAAACTGAAAACAAAAAAGCCTTATTTGTGTTGGGAGCACAGTGGTGTCATGACAGTAAAGGCTTAGCTAAAAATTTCTCTACACCACAAATGCAAACCATTCTTCAAGAAAATTACCACGTTTTATTTGTTGATGCCGGCTATTTAGAAAATGGTTTTAATCTTGTTAAACAATTTAACCTACCCATTTATTACGGCACGCCTACTGTGATGATTGTTGAGCCAAGCTCAAAGGAGATTATAAATCGCGCTAGTATGCAAAAGTGGCTCAGTGCCGACAAAGTCCCCTTAAATGAGTATGAAACATATTTTTCTGATTACGCTGCTAGCACCGATAAAACAGAAAAAGTAAGCGCTACAATGCAGCACCATTTTAATACCATCAATCAGTTTGAGCAACAACAAGCAGATCGACTTAAAGCGGCTTACAAAGTAATTGGGCCTTTATTAGCAGCGTATATGCAAAGTGAAAATAAAAAAGCGTCGGATGAATTCTCACATAAATGGGGACAAGTGGCTGATATACGTTTTCGATTGCAAGATGACATTCAAACATTAATTGCCCAAGCCAAAAATAATGTTAACAATGGAGTGACTACACCGCTAGATATGCCAAAGTATGAGGTATTTGATTGGGAGTAAGTGCAGCAAAAGCTTAAATCCAAGTTACAAGTTAACTATACTAGCCAATAAAGATTGTAACTAAACGGACTATATATTCAGGTTATTTTAAGTAAGGCTAGGTTAGGCGTATCACTAAAAACAAAAATAGATTCTTGGTATTTTGCATGAAATTTGGCCACAACTAGCCATAGCCTGACTTCAGCCATAAATTACCTCTCCCCTGTTTTAATGGCTTAACGCAATGATAGCGCCATCTAAAACATCTATATTGAAGGTGTAATTTTTTTGATGATATAAAATTTCAACTTGGTTGTTCTTGAGCACGCCGGTTATATCAAACTCATCACCAAAAGCTATATTCAAATTGCTATCACGTAGATGAATATTGGTCTTAGACATATAATGACCAATCTCTACTTTATTTCGATTGTATTTCATACTAGCCCCCATTTTAATAATAGTCGCTAAAATGACAAAGCCAAGCATAAGCCTGCATATTTTTGGCTAAATAAACGCAGGAAAAATGCTGTTATTTACACTAAACTTGTTAATGAATCGCTACGGTAATATGAGGGCAGTAACAATGAAAATGACAGACATCCACAGTGAAATTCAATCAGGTATTATCAATTACCTTTCTGTACACCCTGATGCATCGGGTTCAGTTCAGCGTATATGTGAGCAATGGCTTACCAATGAGAAATGCGCTCACAATATTTTTCAAGTGCAAACGGCTGTTAATAGCTTACTTAAGCGAGGTGAAATTCATAAACACTCAGATGCTGATATATATACGCTATAACAATTAAGATTTAGTTTAGTTAACTCTAAGGTTGTCAAAAATTACTCTCGACTCTTTAAAATGAGCCTCTTACACGCCAGAGTATTCGCCAATAAGCTCTGGCTCTAGTGTGACAATAAGAAACAGCCTGTAGAAATAACGTTATGACATGCGTCATTATAGAAACACATCTAATTCAACCTGTTCGAGTAGTATAAATAGTGATTCGGACAGGTTGAACTTAAAGTTAACAAACTAATTTATTCAGAAAAGGCTTATATCAATTATTATTAGTCGTTAATGGCAATATTAACGATAATTAACGATATAGTTCCATGCTCATTAGCTTTGCTATTTCGACAACTAAAACTCATACCTTATGCTAAGGCACGAGACCTAGGTATTGAGTGGTTCTTTAATCCCGCTAGCTTTAAATCTAACATTTCCATAAAGGATAATGGGGTTACTTCTATATGTTCATTACCGTCTTCACCAACTTCCTTTGCCTCAGGCAGTGCTTCATTTAACGCAGTCAAACGCGCTCATGTACCTGCCATTTCAAAAGATTATTTTGAATAAAGCTCTAATAGTGCTAATTTATTCTTAACCAAAAAACTATGATTCACCCAATTTAATTGATACCTATTGTTTAACTTAATAACCTGAAAAACATCCATTTTTGTAGGAGTTTATATGTTTAGAAAAGTAGTTCTATCTGTTCTGGCTATTTCACTTATCGCTTTTACTTTAGGTTATTTTTACCTGATGAATAAAATGCCAGTAAGGAAAGGAGAGCTCGTATTAGCAGGGTTATCTAGCAGCGTTACTGTTTCGTATGATCATTATGGTGTACCCCACATAGTAGCAAAAAATGATAACGATCTTTATCGCGCTTTAGGCTATGTTCATGCCCAAGATCGACTTTTTCAAATGGAGATGATACGACGCTTATCACAAGGGAAACTTGCAGAGATTTATGGTGAAAAATTAGTAAAAATTGATAAATTATTTAGAACCTTAGGGTTAGAAGCCTATGCGGAAAAATGGATTAAAGCCATGAAAGCGCGAGGTAATGAAAAACTGTTTGAAACAATGAATGCTTATCTTGCAGGGGTAAATGCATTCGTTAAAGATGGGACTAAACCTATCGAGTTTGATTTAGTTAAATTTCCACAACATATTTACACTCAACAAGACATTGCCTCTATTGCTGGTTATATGGCTTTTTCTTTTGCCTTTGCAATTAAAGATGATCCACTAGTCACTCACCTTTCAAATACCTTAGGTGAAAAATATTTAAAAGATTTAGGCATTTCTTATACTCCTGGTTTTGAAACAATTCCTGTTGATGGCATAAAAGATAAAGGCAATATAGCAAAACATATCTCCCAAACGGTCATGGATATTCTAGAAGAGCAGATTTCAGCCCCCTTATTTCATGGTAGTAATAGTTGGATTGTTTCACCTCAACGCAGTGTTTCAGGTAAAGCAATGTTAGTGAATGATCCGCACATTGGTTACAGCCAACCAAGTGTTTGGTATGAAGCGCAATTAACCTCAGATAACACTGATATTTATGGGCACTTTTTAGCCTTAACCCCTTTCCCTCAGCTAGGTTTTAATCAAGACATGGCTTGGGGATTAACCATGTTTGAAAACGATGACATGGATTTTTACGCCGAAACAGTAAACCCTAACAATAACGAGCAATATTGGGCTATTGACCATTGGGAGAACTTTGAGTCTCGACTAGAAACTATTCATGTGAAAGATGGTAAAGACATCCGTTATGAGGTCAAAACAACGCGACATGGCCCTATTATGAACTCAGTTTATAAAGGTAGTAATAGTTTAGTCAGTGCAAGTGCTGAAGTAGAACAACCAATCGCTCTTTGGTGGGTTTTTAAAAATACTGAAAACAAAATTATGGAAGCTTTTTATCAGTTGCCACATATCAAAACCATTGACGAGGCTGCCGAGGTGGCGGCAAAAATACATGCTCCTGGCTTAAATTTAATGTTTGCAAATGCGCAAGGAGATATTGGCTGGTGGGCGGCAGCAAAACTCCCTATTAGACCTAAACATGTTAATAGTAAGATGATTTTAGATGGCGCAAGCGGCAAAGATGATGTATTGGGTTTTTATGACTTTTCATATAATCCAAAACAGATAAACCCTAAAAGTGGTGTGCTTTACTCTGCCAACAATCAACCTGAAAACATGGGGATTGGCTTAGTGCCCGGCTATTATGCTCCAACCGATAGAGCCAGCCGTATAACAGAGTTATTAGCCAGTAAAGAAAAATTATCGGTTGAGTTTATGAAAGAAATGCTGATAGATAGTCAGTCAAAAACGGCATTATTATTCCAACGAGTATCTTTGCCTATTCTAATAAAAAATAGCCATCAGTTGTCTGAAATTGAACAAAAAGCGCTGTCTATTTATACTAAATGGAATGCTAAGCATCTACCACAGCAACAAGGTGCGGCTATTAATAATCGCTTCAGAATGAGTTTAATGAGACTTACTATGCAAGATGAATTAGGCGAGAAATACTATCCTAATTTTCAGTTTTCATTTTTAATGGCGAGAACTATTTGGCGTTTATTACCTAATGAGCAATCGCCTTGGTGGGATAATATAGCGACGGAAACTATTGAAACGCGTGCTCAATTAATTCAACAAGCTTGGCAAGAAAGTATTCAGTTTTTAGCGGAAAAATATGGTGATGATTTAACACAGTGGACATGGGAAAATGAAGCATCTGTTGTATATGAACATCCTTTAGGTAAACAAAAGCCATTGGATAAACTATTTAATGTTGGGCCATTGCCTACTAGCCAAGGAATGGAAGTAATTAACAATACTCGATTAAAGCAGGATGGGAAAAACCTAAAAATCACTATGGGGCCATCAACACGTAGAGTAATAGACTTCGGTGATATTGAAAATTCTTGGGGAATCTTACCAACAGGGCAATCAGGTGTAGTGTTAGATAAACATTACGATGATCAAGCTATTGCTTATTCGTTTGGAAAATTTAGACATCAATATATTACCGATAACAAAATACAAGAAAACCTAGCAAGTGAACTAGTACTCGTGCCATAACGAATTGATAGGGTTATAGCTCGATCAGTTTTTTAAATACAATGGTAACTATGATAAAGTGAATAAATACAGAACGATAATACTTGTTTACGTGTATCTGAGAGCTCTATAAGCAAGAACTAGAGCTCTCCAACAAATGACATTTAACCGTTAACTTGGATGTCGATTCAACCAATCTCTCGGGCTTAAATAATGGGTTAATTTAGCCTCATTACTATTTTCTTCTGCTGTGTAATTATACTCCCAACGCGCAAGTGGCGGCATAGACATTAAGATAGATTCAGTTCTGCCGCCGGATTGCAACCCAAAGAGAGTGCCTCGGTCAAAGACTAAGTTAAACTCAACATAACGTCCTCGACGATATAATTGAAATTGTCTTTGCTGTTCTGAATACTCATCATCTTTGCGTCGATTAATTATAGGTACGTAAGCATCAATAAAGCCTTGCCCAACGGCTTTAATATAATCAAGGCAAGTATTAAATTCCCACTTATTTAAATCATCAAAAAATAGTCCGCCCACACCGCGCGTTTCATCACGATGCTTTAAATAAAAGTATTCGTCACACCATTTTTTATATTCGTCATAAACACTATCACCAAAAGGTTGTGATAAATCATGAGCTACTTGATGCCAATGCATAACATCTTCATCAACAGGATAAAATGGCGTTAAGTCAAAACCACCACCAAACCACCAAACAGGCGCTTCACCTTCTTTTTCTGCAATGAAAAAGCGAACATTAGCATGAGAAGTTGGTATATGTGGATTAAGAGGGTGAATAACCAATGAGACACCACAAGCTTGCCAAGTACGGCCGGCTAATTCAGGTCTATGTGCCGTTGCAGAGGGTGGTAATTTATCGCCTGAAACTCTAGAGAAATTGACGCCACCTTGCTCTATAACAGTGCCATTGGTGAGTACGCGTGTACGCCCTCCTCCACCTTCTTTCCTTTTCCAATTATCTTCAATAAAATTTCCACTGCCGTCCGCTTGTTCGATTGCTTGGCAAATCTGGTCTTGTAAATTTTTTAAAAATTCAATTACAACATTAATATCAGGGGCGTTATTATTTGAGTCAGGTTTATTCATAAAGGTGAAGCATTCCAAATGCGTGAAGTTAACTTCTCATATTGTACCACTTCCTATTAGCAAGCTCTTAGGATTTGGATAGAGAATTGAAGATAAATTTTAATCTAAACTGACAATACCGAATTGTATCTCGCCAATATTCCCTTGTTCATCCATAAGTCGAAAAGACCTATTCCTCAACGAATAAGGCCTATATACAGGCACTTGCTTGAATCGATTGGCGACGGTGTGATGAATGATAGGTGCATGTTCAGATTTTGCGTCAGCCACATTTACACGCACTAATCGAGGCGATAAAGTAGCAGAGTTCGTATTAGTTCGCTGCTGACTATGCAACTTACCATCTACCAAAGGTTTTATATTTAGGTCATCAATGCAAATACTGTCTTGAGCGCCACTAATACTAAGGCTGGCATAATCAATCTCAGCAACATTCAAAATAGACAGGTCACTGCCAACACTATCAAGCATGAATTTCAAAGTAATATCAGATAAACCATCAAACCAATAACTACCACCAATATCAGAGTGTACACCGGCAAACCATACTTCGGTAACACGTTCATCATGGTTAAATAGGGTTGGTTGAAAGAGAATGCGTTTTTCGTCTAACGAGACTAAATGAACGGCCTTTTCAACATGATTAGCCAGAGTGCCATTTTCAAATACGATGCCACTGGCGGGAAAGGTATCAGGATTTAAATCTAGAGAGCCACGTGTTGCAGCTACGGTATCGAAAACGCCTAAGAACTTAACTTTGTAAGGCAAATGTGCAGCAAACATACGAGCAATGGCGGCACCACGGCTAAAGCCAAAAATAGTTATTTCATCGCCCTTATTATAATTTGACTTTAAGTCGTTATGCGCTTCATCAAGAATGTCATCCATATCACCGTAGGGCGGCGCAAATAATGCGTTGAATTTACGCTTGAGCCAATTCCCCCGTGTGCCCACACCACTATAATAAAAACTATGCTGATCAGTTAATCTAACATTAGCTCCATTCATTGGGTTTAGTTTACCGCCCAAAAAAACGTGCAGTTTTAGCACATTGCTGATGCTCGAATCTTCAAAAAAATCATCTGAGTCTTGTGGTGAATTGCAGGTACCATCAAAACAAAAAATTAATTTTTTCATCCTATGCTCTTTAGATTTAGTTACGGGTGTTGAGTGAATTGCTTTAACAGTTTTTTCATCAATTGATTGTTGTATTGATAGATTACTTTTTCACTGTTAAATAATTGTGGCAACTCAATGACAAATACAAATAAAATGAGTCCTGCACCAACTAAAGTAAAAAAACCAGTAAAATAGAAAAATAGTCCAATTGACATCAAAGCTAAATTCACTAAACCTCGTTGCCAATTACCTAAATAGAAGTGATGTAACCCCGCAACAAACGCCCAATTTAATGCCGCATAAGTATCAGGGTCTTTAATTTGTTTAAGCTCTTGTGCGTAGTATTGTCTTTTTTGCTCTACCGAAAGCGAAGCTACTTGCTCCCTTAGTTCATTCTCTTCAGCGCGTAACTGTTCTTTATCAAGCGTGAGTACCATGACATAAATCCTTTTTTATTATTATCCCCTACTTCTTTTTCATAGGTAAAAACAACGGTACGGGGTCATCTATAATAGTCACACAATCTCTATCATTACAACGTCTAATACGTTTAATTCCTAATCGAACTCCCTGGTAAATACCAAACTCTTCAATTGCTTGATAAGTATAGTGTGAACAGCTAGGGATAAAATTACACGAGATGGCAAAGTGCGTTACTGAGCCACCCGTATATTGATAATGACGAATGGATTTTAATAAGGCTTTCTTAATCAGCCTTTTCATATGCATTAACCTCGGCTACGACCTAAGGTTAAAATTACTGCCTCACGAGACCAAAATAACCAAAAGCGCTTTTGCTCAATTACTTGAAATACTAGCTGCCAACCATCACTTGCTTCTTGGTTTAATGTTGCTTCTAAGCGTTTTAATGGTAAACCACTCGAACCAAGCAATAGAGTGCCACAACCACCTTCGGTGACATAGATTACTTTATATTCGTCATATTGCATCAGATTACTTCCTTGATATTATTATTAATTATATAAAACTAAGCCTTTAAAGTATTAAAAATGACTGACTTTTTCAAGCATTTTTTTTACCGATTACTATCCTTTACCTCTAGTAAACAGGCTATTTGGAATGTAGAATCTAAAGCAATATTATTTAGGCAATATAAGAAGCATTTAAAGATGGGCAGAGCTTACCAAAACCGTAAATTATCAATGGCCAAAACCGCTGGCGCAAAAACTAAAGTTTATTCAAAATATGGTAAAGCAATTTATGTTTGTGCTAAAAATGGTGGTATAGACCCCGACGGTAACCTTGCTTTGCGTGGTTTAATAGACAAAGCAAAAAAAGACCAAGTGCCTACACACGTCATCGATAATGCTATTAAAAAAGCTTCTGGTAGTGGTGGTGAAGATTTTGTTGAAGCACGCTACGAAGGTTTTGGCCCAGGTAACTGCATGGTTATCATTGATTGTTTAACCGACAACGGTAACCGTACCATTAAAGATGTACGTCAATGTTTTACTAAAACTCATTCAAAAATTGGCTCTTCTGGCACCGTATCACACATGTTTGATCACCAAGCTATTTTTGCATTTAAAGGTGAAGATGATGAAACCGTGTTAGAAAACTTGATGATGGCAGATATTGACGTAACCGATGTTGAATTAGAAGACGGCATTATTACCGTTTACGCACCACATACTGAGTTCTTCAAAATCAAAACTGAGTTTGCCAACTCAATGCCTGAATTTGAATTAGAAGTGGAAGAGATCACTTGGGTTCCTCAAACTTATATTGATGTTGAAGGTGAAGAAGACCTTGCAAACTTTGAAAAATTTATTGCGATGCTAGATGACTGTGATGATGTGCAAAATGTATATCACAATGCTGAAATCAGCGGTGAATAATAGTAGCCATTAGCATTATTGATGATGAAATAAACAGCCCGTCTCGATGACGGGCTTTTTTATTGACTCATCTTATACGATTTGTGTTTCTTCTTTTATCCAATCTAAGTGTTTTCTCAGCACATTAATGTTAAAAGGCTTAACAATAAAGTCAGTTACTTGGGCTGCTATTAAATCTTTAATTTGTTTTTTATCATCTTCACAAGACACCATTAGTACAGGCAAGTTTGCTAACTTTTCATCATGCCGTACTTTCTCAAGTAATTGCCGGCCATCTAAATTCGGCATGTGAAGATCAGTGATGAGCAAATCATAATCTTGCGATCTCAACTTTTTTAATGCCTCAACACCATTTTCAGCTTCATCCAAATTACTATGACCTAAGCTACGTAGCATTTGCATCATTACTCGACGCATAGTACGCATATCGTCAACTACCAATACTTTCATTTCAAATCCCTTTGTTAAATGGGTACAGCTAACACTAAATTATAGTCACTAATATAAAACTTGCCATCTTCATTTCTATTTTCTCAAAAGCAATTAACACTAGACTTTTTGTAAAGCACACTTGACAAACAAATCAGCCGATCGCACACTAAAAGTCAAACAAACTTTACATAAAGTAAAACACACATACATCTATTCGTGCATAAAAAGGAGAAACCGATGAATAAACTTAAACAAATGAACGCGGATCAGTATAAAGACCGAAATTATCAAAACACCCGTAGTTTACGGAACTGGACCATGGCTTGGACTTTATCTATGGCTATCGCTGCTTTTGCGCCTAAGTACCTCTGGGATTTCAATATAATTATTAGTATGGCTGCTATAATCATCAGTCTTGTTTTTGGTGTTGGCATGCTACTTTCAAATAGGCGCTATTTACGTGGGTTGGATGAAATGCAGCAACGTATTATGTATGATGCTATGGGATTATCTTTAGGCGTTGGCTTAGTGGTTGGCCTCACTTATGATTTATTAGAAGACATTAAACTGATTAGTTTTCAGCCAGAGATTGCTCACCTCGTTATCATTATGTGTTTAACTTACCTAGGTGGCATAATCGCAGGGCATAGGAAGTTCCAATGAAAAATCGCTTAAAAGTACTGCGGGCAGAGCGTGATTGGACACAAGCTCAGTTGGCTTCTGCACTAGAAGTTTCACGGCAAACAATTAATGCCATTGAAAAAGGGAAGTTTGATCCAAGTTTACCTTTAGCATTTAAAGCCGCGAGGTTATTTGATATGGCTATAGAAGATATATTCCAAGATGAACATTAGAATTCGCAATCAACTTCAAATGTCATCAGCTCTTTTGTGATCGGGTGGCTTAAGGTTAATTTTTGTGCATGCAGGTGTAAGCGTTGAGCTATGTTTTCTTTATTCGTACTGTGGCTATCAAAACATTCGCTACCATACAAATCATCCCCTAATATCGGTATATTTAAACCTTGGGCATGTGCACAATGCACACGTAATTGGTGAGTACGTCCACTTTCTGGATACAAATATAATTTAGTTTTTCCTGAACCTCTCGAGATGACTTCCCAGTGAGTTTTTGCTGTTTTGCCATGTTCAAAACAAACCAGTTGCCTGGGCCTGTCTGTTAGGTCGCCTCGTAAAGGTAAGTTTATTTCACCACTATCTTGCTTAATATTATTACTGAGATCACCTTCTAACATTGCTACGTAGCGTTTTTTTATTGAACGATTAATAAATTGCTGCTGCAAATGTTTTTGCGCTCTTTTTGTTAAAGCTAACACCATAATGCCAGAGGTAGACATATCTAATCTATGCACAATCAAAGAGCCTGTAGCATTAGGAAACTGTTGTTTGATACGTAAGTAAACTGAATCTTCAATATTTTTACCCGGTACTGACAAAAATTCACTCGGCTTATTAACAACGACAATATCGCCATCTTGATAAACAATCTCCAGTGTTTTTCCTGATGCGGGGTTCACCAGCAATGGGTTATCATCAATTTTTATGCCTGCTAACATATGCGTTAGAATAGGTTGGCATTTTCCCGAACATGCACCATAAAACTTTTTATGTTGTCGTATTTCTGATTGCGGTGCTTTTCCCCACCAAAATTCTGCCAGAGCAAGGGGCTTTAAACCATGCTTAAATGCATATTGCAACAGCTTCGGCGCTGCACAATCTCCCGTTCCAGCGGGTGGTATAGGAAAAGGTGTAGACTGAAATATTTCCATTAAATCTTTTTCTGTACCAGCACTGTTTAGCAAGCGATACTGTTTAAATAGTTGCTTTTGTAATCGCGTTGATAATTGCTTGCGCTGCTTTTTAATAGCATCTATCTCATCGGTTAAAGCACTTAACTTTGTTTGAGTTTGGGCAATTAGAGCAGTCCAATAATGTTTTAAATCGCGTAGTTGATTTTTATCTGCAACACTTTCTTGAGCAAGTTTTTTTAAACATTGAGCAAGTGAGTTATCGGTTAACGTCTCTTTTACTTGATTTCGTTTATCTTTTCTAGCCTGTTTATTAACCTTCATTAAGCTGCGTTGTTGCATTAGCTGTTCGTCTTGCTGTTCACACAAAGATTTTAACTCTCGCTTAAAATCATTGAGTTGAGGAGCTAAACACAGTTGCTCTACTTCACTATTTAACTGATTAATGATTTGACTTCGTGTTTGGAAGAATTCATTTTGTAGGTCAAGGTCGACAACACCAGGGACAAAATTAATATCTATTTGCCTCGTAAGTTCATGACCTGATTGTTTGCCTGAAAACGCATTTAAGTAGCCTATTTGCCCTCGCTTATTCTCGACCAAAAGAACACCTAGCATCTTGCCTGTTTGAGCAAACTCTCGTTGTAGTAACTCGTTATTTTCAAGCTGTTGCTGTAGTTCCTTAGTTGCTAATAAACATAAAGGATGAGGTTGATAACAAAAAGGAAAAGTGAAACGCTCTGGCAAAGCTAATTCAGCAACCGAGTGCTTAAAAGAAGTAAAACATTTTTCGACAGTATGCATAAATTGAAAGTTTGAACAGGGACTTTAATGACAATTAAACTTGATAGTTTTACATTATAGCATTGTAAAAAGTTTATTAGTCAACAATCGCTGAGTGCACACTTATACTTATTTCATTAAGCTTGATAATTAACCAAATCGACTAATTATCTGACTTATTTGTGCAATACCTACCGGTTTTTGCACAATATACGAAAATTTGCTATCGCTTTTCATATTAGCGTTTAATTTTTCAAAATAGCCAGTAACCAGTATTACTGGGCAATCCGGTCTTGCTTGATAAACCGAGTTTAAGATATGCTCCCCTCCGCATTCCTCATCGCCGAGTATGTAATCAGTAAGGACTAAGTCAAAGCTATCAGGGCTTTCATTAATGTGTTGTACCGCGCTTGCTAGTGAAGAGAAACTTGTAACTTTATGACCAATATTTTGCAGCATTTCTCGCATAGCGCTCTGCGTATTTAGATCATCTTCTATATATAATATATCCGCAGCGCCACGTACTACTTCATTAGAAAACGATTGATGAATAGCATTTTGATTTTCCGCTTTTGATAGGGGTAACAATATCGTGAAGGTGCTTCCTTGTCCTAATGCTGACTCTACTATTATTGATCCTTTGTGACTTTCAACAATAGATAAACAAGAGCTCAAACCTAGGCCATTGCCGCTCTCTTTGGTAGTAAAATAAGGCTTAAATATAGATTGTATGCATTCCTCACTCATACCAATACCCGCGTCGATAACCGATATAGCAATATAAGGCCCAGGAATGAGTCCTCGTTCATCTAAGACATCAATATTATGGTTGGTTACATCGACCATAATAGTTTCATGCTGACTTGATGCTTGTGAGGCGTTGAGAATTAAATTATTTAACACCTGATGAAGTTGATCTATGTCTGCAAACAGTAGGCTATTAACATCGGTGGTCTTATGCATAATAGGAGATTTGATACTTGGTTGCATAAACGATATTACATCTTCAATCATTTCAGAATTATTAAACACAGTTTTGGTGACTTCTCCTTGTTTTGAGTAGCTCATAAACTTACCGGTCAGTTTGGAGGCTCTCTCGGTTGCTTTTTCAATTCGGTCCAAATATTTGAGTACGTCAGCAGGTTCACAGCCTTTCTCAATTTTCATCGCTGCTAATTGAGAAGATCCTAAAATCATCGATAATACATTATTAAAGTCATGCGCTAAGCCTGCTGCCAGTGCTGCTAAATTTTCGAGCTTCTGATTGGCTATATGAGCATCTTCTGCCTTTTTTCGCTCAGTAATGTCATGAAAGGCGCCGAGTATGCCAATTACTGTTCCTTGGTGATCCAGTAAAGGAATTTTACTGGTCTCTAACCAAGCAACTCGGCCATCCGCTTGTTTCTGACTTTCAATAATATTTAACTCAGCTTTATTTGAACTAATTATCCGTCGATCGCACTCAACAAAAAAATCAGCTTCTGCTGTTGTCCACGGCATATCGTAATCAGTTTTGCCGATATACTCTGCAGGTGAAGCAAGGCCTGCGACTTCAGCAAGTGCTTGATTACACCCTAAGCCGACACTATTTCTATCCTTCCAAAAAACGCAAAATGGCAACGCATCAATAACGGCTTGAAACATTGCTATTGAAGGTTGGTATTGCTCAGTTTTCTTGCTCAAAATCACTGTTCCTAAATTAGCCCTGCAGATAAAATCGCAGAGATTCTATCTTGTTTTAACTCCATGATAGTTTTGAGTATAGATTAGGTTGAGCAAGTTCAAGTGATTATTTTCTTGATTGATTGATATCAGCGTAATGAATCGTTGCAGTATCATCTAATTCAGCCCAAAGCGGGCGTTTAGTCATGACCTTACTGAACATTGAACTTTGCAAGTAATTATTAAGCCAGTTTCTTAGATTTGGATAAGGCGATTGTAGGTACCACTGCCGTTCTACCCGAGAAAATTGGCGAATAAACGGGAGTAGCGCAATATCTACAATAGTAGGACTTGATGACATAATAAATGCTGTGTTTGATAAACGCATTTCAAGATCGCTGATATACACCTCACATGCTTTGCGATGTTCTACAATATTTTCTTCATGATATCGCTTGGCGCACTTGTATGTTTCTAAACGCGTTTTAAACTCACTGTCAAACTTGGCAATTACTTCCAACATTCTTGGTAAGGCGTCACTATTATGTTGTTGCAAGTAGCTATCTGGGTCATTCTTTGAAAATGCCCACACCATTATTTCTAAGCTTTCCTCAATGACTTCATAGTTAGGTTTAATTTCAACTAATACCGGCACTGTACCTTTTGGAGAAGCCGTTAACATGGCTTTTGGCTTATCACTTAATACCACGTCTCGTAGAATAACAGGTAGTTGTGCATAAAATATTGCCATACGCGCACGCATAGCAAAAGGACAATTGCGAAGTGAGTAAATAACGGGTAAATCTTTGTTGTCAGTCATGTTTATTACTTAGAATTCATCTTTCTCTGAGGTTAAGAATAATAGTTTCGATTAAAGGATAATTTTAACGCTATTCATTAGTCAATTATATGGGTAAAATCCTTTCTTTTTAAATTTCTAAAGTAAGCAGTATAGATGAAACCTGACATTGAATTATTAGCCCCTGGTGGGGATGTTGACGCCATAAAAGCCGCGATTATTGCGGGCGCTGATGCTGTTTATTGCGGCTTAGACACTTTCAATGCTAGAAACCGTGCTTCAAACATATATTTTGATGAGTTAGTGGGAATTATTCGTTTAGCTCACCAATACCAGTGTCAGATCTTTCTGACATTGAACATTGTTATCTTAGAGCGAGAGTTTAAATCATTAGCAAAATTACTAAGCAAATTAGTAAACACCACCCTCGATGCTGTTATTGTACAAGACATTGGCCTATTCAATTTCATCAAGAAGCATTTTCCTAGTTTAGATATTCATGCTTCTACCCAGCTAACTACGCACAATGAAGGGCAAATTCCTTTTTTGAAAAAACTGGGTGCTTCACGCGTTAATTTATCTAGAGAGTTAAACTTACGTGAAATAACGGCCATCACAAAAGTCGCTCAAGCACACGATACGTTAGTGGAAGTGTTTGTGCATGGCTCATTGTGCGTTGCCTTTTCTGGACTGTGCTATTCAACATCGGCCAGTGTTGGTAATTCAGGTAATCGAGGCCGTTGTAGTCAAGCTTGTCGAGAAGAATACCAAACCACGCCATCAGGTAATAATTTTCCCTTGAATTTGAAAGACAATTCGGCCTTTTTTGATTTACCTGCGCTTATTGATGCTGGTGTGCATTCATTTAAAATTGAAGGCCGCATTAAAGGGGCAAATTACGTTCATACCGTAGTTGATAGCTTTCGTAAACAGATTGACGGCTATATCGATACCGGTGAATTAACACAAGATGGTGAGCGGTTATATCAAGTGTTTAACCGTGATTTCTCCAATGCCTTTTTAAAAGGGGATTTAAATCAATCAATGTTTATTGATAACCCTCGCGATAATTCAACCAAGCATGCTATCGACAAAGAGAATGCCATCTCAGTGGTACAAATTCATGAGGTAGAGCAAAACTTACATCAACAGAACAAAGAAATTAAAGCGACAGTATTTGATAAGATAAAATATTTAAGTATTGAGAAGTTACCGTTAACGCTGCATTTTTCTGGAGAGTGTAATAAGCCATTTATCATTACTGCCCAAGTTACCCATGATTCTGATAGTACTGAGTTCATCGTTAAATCAACAACACTATTGGCTAAAAGCGATCAAGCGAGTATTGATGAAAGTGTTATCAACAAACGCTTTAAAAGCTTTAATAACAGCAATTTTGATCTGGTAAACATAAATATCGACAAGCTAGCCGCAGGTTTGAGTATTCCTTTCAAAGAGCTTACCGCATTGAAAAAGCAACTGGCTCTATTATTAAATAATAACAAAGCCATACTGCCTGAAGTTATTTTGCCTGCACTGAAAAATCATCCTAAAGCAGTTGATAGCCAAGCGAAATTATCAATACTCATTTGTGATGAAGCTGACATAGCTTTATGTCAGGTGACTACTGCTGATGTGTATTTTAAATTACCCGACGCCTTCAAGCGTGGTTGTACCAAGTATATTGATTTTTTCAAAAATAACCCACGACTGATTCCATGGTTTCCGGCGGTGTTGATTGGCAAAGACTATGACGTCGCTGTTAATATTTTACGTGAAGTTAAGCCTAACTTAATTGTCACCAATAATACTGGCATAGCCTATGAAGCAAATCTTTTGGGCGTAAAGTGGATAGCCGGGCCATTTTTAAATACCACCAACTCATACGCTTTAATGGCATTTAAAGAATCGCTTGATTGTAGTGGCGCTTTTATTTCTAACGAAATAAATAAACAGCAAATACGTAATATTGCTAGACCTGAAAATTTTAAACTTTTCTACAGCATTTATCACCCTATCCTTTTGATGACCAGTAGACAGTGTTTTTTCCAACAAAGTGTTGGCTGTGAAAAACCACGAATAGATAACGGCTGCATGCTTTCATGCGATAAATCTACCACTATCACCAATCTTAAAGGTGATGACTTTGCTATTGATAAGCAAAAAGCGGGTTATCCAAGTATTTACAATCAAGATCAATTTTTGAACATGGAGATCATCGATGATCTCAGTGATTTATTTGATAGCTTTATGATTGACTTAACCAATATTGGTGCAGGCGATAAAGTATCACCTGATAAGGCGACTTTGATTAACTATTTTGAAAAGTTGTTAAGTGGCGAAGCGACAGTAGTATCAACAATCAATAACCTAGTACCTAAATCGACCGTGAGCCAATATCACACTGGCTTGTGACATCTTATGATGGAACATCGTTCAACCAAGTAAGTGCGCTATCTCGGCAGGTGAAAACTTGAATATTTAGCGTTGATGAACTCGGAATATCAGCAGAAAAATCCGCACTCAATTTAGCTAATTTATTGGGTGCAAATACGGCTATTTGATCAAGGCCAGGATGCGCACCAAATTTTATCAGCGCATCTAACTCTGTTGAGTAAGCATTCGATTTATTGATTAACAGTGAAAAAACGCCAGCAAACATATCATTAAAAGTACTGTGAATTTCATCTATCATTGTTAGATTTATACTCACGCCTTCATCAACAATAACTTCACCAAGATCGTCTCTTAAATGATATATTTTCGCGAATGATAGCCGGTACAACTTCATCAATAACAACCTACAACTTTTACTACTTATTAATTTATACTAGCCAGATGGGCGTAAGACTGCAAGCTTTCTTAAATGAGCGACTGAATCATTATTAAAGCTCGTTTTAATTGGAATCTTTTAGTTTATTCGCGTATTCAATACTTTAGTAAATAGCACAAGATCCACAACCTAAAATTCAAACCTAATAAATAAAAGGGCAATTAATCTAATTATTATTACCTTGCACTCTTATTTAAACAGCACTATGTCGCTGTCATATTGCTCTCTTGTGGTTAACAAAAGTGATTTATCATGAACATCTTGCAATCTAAAATGCTGTTCAGCTAATTCAAATATCAAGCTACTTTGGTTATTTGAGTACTGCCAAATTTGACTACCTTTTTGGCTTTGTGTTTGATAAAAAACACGATCCTTATCAAGGGTAAATCGAAGTAAAGTTTCTTTAGGTGCTACTAACACATTGTTAATACCTTCACCGCCTCTTAGCAACTTATTACCTTTTAACATCAGCAAATTATCATCGTTGTCTAAATGTGCCCAGTCAACTTTTGCTGGTAATATTTGCTGCTGCCCTGAATCGAGGGCCAATTTAGCCAAAGAGAGTTGCTGACCATCGTTAAAACCTATCAACAATGCATTTTCATGGTGATACCAATCTAGAATCGCATAAGCATTTTCCGCAACAGCATCTTGTTGGATGACAGTACCTTTCAAATCAATAACAAGTACCTCCTTATCAATGACAAAAGCGATAAACTCACTATTATGAGACCATGCAGGTGCTGCAAATATAGGTTTTTTAGCTGCGTTTTCAAAAACAACTTTCTCCCCTAACGGAGTTTTAATAAAGACTTGGGCATATCCGGCACGATATGACACAAAAACAACCATTTGATTATTCGGGCTATATTGAGCAAAAGTATCTTTTGAACTGCTATTAATGACTGTTCTTTGCTGAGTATCATTAAGATTAACTTCTACAATATCTTGATCAATCTTTGATAAGGTTAAGGTAAGTTCATTGCCATCCGGATTGTAGTTTGAATAATACACGTTGAGATAATTATTAAATTCAATATCATGGCTTTGCCCTGATAATGAAACAAGCTCAAGTTGATTACTATGAGTTATCAGTAAATGCTGCCCATCTGGATGCCAGTTAACTTCTAAGCTTTCATCATCATAGACTTTAATGGTTTGACGTTGCTTTGATGCTAAGTTCAACACTTGCACTTGAGCCTGATTATTTTTTCTAATAGACATGACAATACTTTCTGCATTGGGTGATACTGCCATTTGTTCAATATAACTTTCGCTATCAGCGCTAAAAATTCGTTGCGATTGTTGTGCTACCCAATTGTATTGGTAAAGTCCCTTACACCCTTTTTTAAAGGCTGCGGGTAAATCGCATAGGTAGTAAAATTGTTGAGGTTTTTTCCATTGCAAATTACTGATAAAACCAGCGCTATTATTGCTGATTAAATGACTCGCTTTTTTATTGGTTAGATGTATAAAACCCAGTGAATCCTGTTGCTCTCTCCCTACCGCATAGAGGATTCCTTGCCCACTAGGGTGCCAAGCTAAGGCATGATAGTTATCAAGTACTGCTGACACCTTCTTTTCCATACCTGTTGTTAAGTTTTTCACCCAAAGGCGGTGCAGACCAATTGCAGTAGCTCTTATAAACGCAATGTCTTCACCTGAAGGTGAAAAGGTTGAATAAAACTCATATTCTTCTGTCGATGTTATGGGGGTAAGCTCAGTGAAGTTTGTTTTGACTATTCGAGGCTGTGGTTTTTGTTGGGAGATAAAAACGACACTAGCCAATATCACCAAAATAGTCAGTGAACTGAAAATCACCTTTCTGACGTTGCTAGGTTGTTGCTTTCTTACCTTAGCCTCTAAGCTATAACCACGCTTAGCATGAGTAAGAATTAATTGAGCATTTTGAGCATTTTCGCCTAGCGCCTTTCGCAATTGAAGAATACATCGTTGTAGTGAGCCTGGGCTATAAACACTCTTTGGCCATACCGCTGCAAATATCTCTTCCTGACTGAGTACTTTCCCCTGATGTTTAGCAAGAAAATACAGCACATCCATCACCTTAGGCTCTAGTTGAATTACTCTTTTGCCGTTAATTATCTGACAACGAGTTACATCTACTTGCCAGTTATTCAGGGTAAAGACTGAAGTCTTATCTAAGTCCATATACGTACACAATTACCGTAACACGTTAAATATTAATAACATCAGTGAAAAATCAGCCAAAAATAACCTCACCAACATTGCCATATCATTACATAAAATTAAGATGCGGATTCTATCACATAAGGAATATTAAACATGAAAGATCTGGTCATTAACAAGTTAACATACCCATTGCTCGTTTTACTTTGTCTCTGCACTTTTTTTGACACTAGCGCAGCAGAGTATATAGATAATAAGAAAGCGCCTAATTCAAAACTCATAACAACAGTCACGCCGTTTATAGCTGCAATAAACTCGGGCAACAAAAAGAACATAAAACACTTTATAGAGCAACATTTTTCGACTTCCTTTATGCCTGAAGGAAACTCAGATGAATTAGTCAACTATCTGCTCAGCTTATATTTTGGCTACGGGGAATTACAGTTCCATAGTTATCGTCATTATTCGCCTACTTTTCCCAATGAGCTGTTAGTTGTAGTTTACTCACCACTTACCGAGTCTTATCAAATGCTGAGTTTAATGAACACTGAAAATAACACCAACAAAATAAGCAACTTTGATTTCTCTCCTGCTCGTTGGCCGAGTAATGTAAAAAAGCTGAAGCGTCTTTCTGAGGCAAAGGCAATGAATGAATTGCAAAGCTATATCCATAGAATGTCGCAGCATGACATATTCACTGGCAGCGTTTTAATCGCTAGAGGCGAGCAGGTATTACTAAAAATGGCCACCGGTGAAGCCAATAAATCTTTGCAAGTAGACAATACAATCAACACTCGCTTTGACCTTGCCTCGATGGGGAAAATGTTTACTGCTGTGGCAATTAATCAACTCTTTCAATCAGCAACATTAACCCCAACAGATACGCTAGATAAATATTTAGATAGTTCATGGTTGCCAATCTCCATAAGTCAAAAAATCCAAATTCAGCATTTGCTCACTCATACGTCTGGCTTGGGCAATTATGCTGCAAGAATGGACGACGTCATTAAGAGTAAACTTGTTAACTTAATTGATTATAAGCCCTTATTTAAAGGAGAGTCGTTAGCTTTCGAACCAGGAACCAGACAACAATATAGTAATTCAGGCATGTTTTTACTGGGTGTGGTTATAGAAAAGTTAACCTCGCTTAGTTATTTTGATTACATTGAGCAAAAAATATTTAAGCCGTCCAATATGAAACTATCAGGTTTTTTAGAACGTAACCAACCCCATAACAATGTTGCTATTGGATATGAGCGCACTAATGATAATACAACGGGCTGGTTCGATAATTCAGGGGTATTTGGTATTAAAGGAACGCCTGACGGTGGTAGCTTTTCTACCGTTGTAGATATGCATCAATTTGCTTTGGCACTCGCTAAAAATAAGTTATTAACGAAAAGTACCACAAAGCAAATGCTAACAAACAAGCCGGCGCTAAATTCTCATTATTACGGCTATGGTTTTAATGTGTCTGGCAAGAACAAAAACCATAATGTCGGTCATGAAGGTGGCCATTATGGTATTAGTACCTCATTTAGCTGGTACCCTAAAACCGACTATACGGTAATTGTTTTATCAAATTTAACGGAAGGTGCCGCTAGTATAAATAATAAAGCTAAAGCACTCCTTGAAAGAATAGCGCACTAAATAATGTTTGCTATTAGCAATCATATCTATCAGATAAAGTTAATAGCAATCACTATCCTATACTCAGTAAAATGGAACTGAAAAGCCATTATGATTGTTAATTAGGTTATAAATCTTTTTAAAGAAGGGATATCATTATTATAAAGAATGATAATGATCCCCCTCTTTGCTTAGTCGCTATCAATACCTTTTTCCAGCTCGCTTCAATATATTATAAGGAAATGAAAATACTTAAGGCTTTACAATAATTCCTTTTTCAGGGGATATTTGACCATTACACACTTGGGAGAATATTTCAGTCATGCCTTCAACACCTTCTACATAGGTATAGTCCAACCAGGCAGCACTGCGTTGTGTACTTTTTGTCATAAATTCTCTAGATTGACGTTCAAATTCTTTTCCGCCCCACGCTGCAATACGTTTTTGAATATGCCCTGGTGCGAAAAACATTTCACTTGGCGCTTTCTCCAATGGAGACTCGGTTGAAGCAGCGTCCCAATGGGTTAATCCCACTTGGATACAATATTGCAAATTACCATTTAAATGTTGCTCTATTGACTGAAGTTGCGCCGCATTGCCTGCCATATCGACAATAACTGTTTTTAGACTTGCGTTAAGTGTTGTTAGGTCGTCGTACTGAATGACTTGCTCATATACGCCAAGCCCTTCAACAAAGTCACTATTACGTTTACTGGTCATGCCAATTAATGTTGGGGCATGCTCATGATCATCAATGCCGTAAGCTAGACCGATACTTGTTTTACTCGAAGCACTGATAATAATTATTTGTTCAGCTTCAAACCAGTTTTTACTTTGCAGGTAATCCCACAAGCAAAACGAGGTGATATGCAATGGAAACAACAACATACGATGACTATCAAAACGTTCATCATAACCTGATTCAGCCAGAACCCGACGATATACATTATAGCCTTGAGGCAATAAAGCTCGATGAGCCGTACCATCGATAAAGCGCTGTGATGAAACGTGCGTTGCCTTCATCTTAAGTAATGATGTTGGCGGGAAATAGCCGAAGATTTTTTCACCAATAGGCATGTCTACACTATTTGAGCTGACAACCGTTGCAAAGCCCCACACAGGAATGATACCCCATTGATTGTCAGCATTTTCGCAAGCTGGAAAAAATTGCCAATATCCTAACTGTTCACCTAATACGGCATAAGTGATATTGTTTGCCGTTAAGGCGAAGCTTTCAATCCGTACTATTACTTCGTCTGCTAATAACGGACTGTCTTCATTAAGTTCATTATTTTCAACCAAACGTATTTGAGTAAAATCTTTTTTGTTTACTTGAAACTCATACATGGCTTAACTCCTTTTCCTTAGTTTCAAGGCTGGCAATTAAGCGCATCATGTTTTCCATTGCTTTGGGTACATTACCGCGCAACCGCTTAAGTAAAGCTTGTTTATCTTCATCGTTAGGAGAGACATCAGCAACCATTTTACTAAAACCATCCAGTCTATTGAAATACAACCATTTTTGTAATGATTTGTCTTGTGACCAAATATATTGATTCTTCATAAAGGCAGCATTCACGGTTAGCCAATCTGTTGACTTATTCGGCAGTGGTACCACTTGACTAAGTGCATTTTTCTGATGATCATTTTCATACGCCGCTTCAATATGCGCAATGAGTGCGGCACTGAAAACCGGCTGTATGATGCGAATGGTTTGCAAAGTAATCTTATCGTCATTAAAAACAGGCAATGATTTGCGATCGCCAATCGCACTGGCCGAACAATCAATAAATAAAGCGTTCTCGGCTACCTCTTGACTGCCCTGCTCTAAAGTTATTTCCCCTTTAGCAAGGTGCGTCACTCGGCCTTGGCGAATAACGTGTTTTATGCGACGCAATTGCGTCAATTCTTGTTGCGATATCGTTGCACCATGATACATTTCAGGTTCAATTTGGGTGTCTAAGCGCACCAGTACGCCGGTACTTTCGAGTTTATTGAATAAATCGCTTACCGATGAAGCCTGTGCAAGTGCTTCCATTTGATTAGCTTGAGCGCCTATGGTGTCAAAGAAAAACTCTTGTGTAGGCTGAGTATTACGTCGGTCCATCAACCAGGCATCTCGCGGCATAACCCAACTAATATTGTCTGGATTAACTTGTTTTTCTAATAACCATAAACACGCATCTATGCCTGTTTTTCCACCGCCTACCACCACATACTGTTCTGGTGCTTTTGCAACTCTTGGTAAGTCATTAAGGGCGATAAAATCAATATCATCAGCCATTGTAAAATTGGGTTTGTGTGTAGAAGGCACCGATGTATTTAAATAGGTCGCATCGACTAAACGTTTATTCACCTTAACACTAAAGGTTTGCTCGCTAGTTAGGGAGGTAAATTGGTTGTTTCCTGTGTATTTGCACATGGGGAAATACTGTACTCGCCCTGAGGTTAAAAAGTGATGATTCATTACCTCGTCAAAATATGCGCTAACTTCAGCACCACTAGCAAGTTCATTCAATCCAATATTGAGGCCAATTTCATCTTTTCTTCCTTTACTCAACTCTTTTGAGCCAACCCCATAAAAGTTAGATGGTTGATGCAAGGTAACAAATGGGTAGGCATTGTTCCAATGCCCTCCGGGCTTTCCATGCATATCGACCATAATAATGGTAGCGTCGGTCTCTGTTAGCAAGGTATCAACAAATGCCATGCCCATGGCGCCGCTACCTATCACTAAGTAATCAGCTTCTAATATTTGAACTTCCATTTTATCTCCTACGTAAACGAATGAATTAACCAAGTTATAAAAACCAACAACCCCTGTTCAATATAACAGCGTTATATTTAAAATATAACACTGTTATATTTTGTCAAGATAATTATCTTATTCTATGTTAAATTATCGATATTGAAGCTTTGAGGTTATGTCACGGTCTGTTGATGAAAAATACTAAAGAAAAGATTTTAATAGCGGCATCTAAACTATTTTTAGCTGGTGGATTATCAGCTTTGAGTGTTAGGGCTATTGCTCGTGAATCTAACTTATCAACCATTGGGATATACAAATATTTTCAAGGTAAACAAGGCATATTAGATGCGCTGTATATTGAAGGCTTTGAACGCCTACTTGACGCATTAGATGTGCCCATAAATATTCATGATCCAAAAGGTAATATCATTGCAGCAGCAAAAGGTTACATCAAAACAGCCTTTGATTATCAAGGACATTACCGTTTGATTTTTGGCGAGCATGTTGCTGAATATGTGCCATCAGCTGAAGCCAAAAAAGTGAGCGAAAAGGCATTTATGCATACCACCAAAATTATTGCTGGTATATTGCCTAATGACTCAACATTTGAGCAAAAACAGCAGGCATCATTACAAATTTGGTCACTTATTCATGGCTATATAGGGCTGAAGCAGCATGCAATTGCCGACGAAATAGAGCCAAACTTGTGGGAAGGATTAATTCTAGCTGCGGTGAGATTACACCTTGATGCTTTGGAACAGCATAGTCACACTTAAAAAATACTATAGGTACTTTTTTGAACTGATAGCTCTGCAGTCAAAATATTAAGAACAATAAGCCCGATAAATAGCAGGGGTTAGTCCTGTCATTTTCTTAAATTGCTGAGTCATGTGGCTTTGCTGGTTATAACCGGTTGCCACACTAATCTCTGAAATTGTACGCTTGGTTTTTAAAAATTCTTTAACTTTATCTATTCTAAGATGATTAATAAAACTCGCCGGCGATTCACCGAAACTCTCTTTAAACATTTTGGCAAAATGAAAATGACTTAAACTCACTTCATTTGCCAGCCTGTCTATTGTTAACTTTTCATGTAAACAATCATAAATTATGGCTTTGGTTTTTCTAATATGAACAGGTGAAAGACCACCTCGTATGTTATGGCCTTTTATATGATAGCCATTATAGTTTTTGATGAGGTGATGAAAAATATCATAAAGTTTTTGTTCGGAAAACAAGGGAGAAATGCCATGATAATTATCATAAACTTGGCAATAATCAAGAAATAATTTTTCTAATTGGCTATCTTGTTGATAGGTAAGATCCTGTAAATCAACATGTCTTACATCACAATCAAAATTGATCGCGGCATATTGCTTTAAAATCACATCGGTGAAATAAAGATGCACAAATTCTATTTCGCCATTAATATTCCAGTTCGACTCGTGCCTTTGCGGCATCAATATCATTTTACCTGGCGCGCCCTTATTTGTCGGTTGATCAGCCCTAAAACTCGTTTCTCCGCCATTAAGATACATGCTCAGCGTATGACTGTCTTGTTTGTTATAGTTCACCTTATTCTTGGCTATTTTCCAGCGAGATGTTGCCACATTCGATTGTAATTGAATTTGCTCCACTATTTCGGCATTCGCGGAAAGTAGCATAGCGCTGTTAATTTTTCGATGTTCTTTTGGCATAACTCATAATACTAATTGTGTGTTAGAAAGTATGGTGAATTTCAAACTAGAATGTAAGCAAGTATATTTAGCTTTAGGCTGATATAAAACCCCAAGATTTTGATATCAACCAAGCTACAACTATTCAATACTGCTACAAACGTGTCAACACGCCGATTCGGCAATGTAGGAATATTAATGATTCAAATAACAACGTCAGCTAAAACCTTTTTCAACGTTATAAAACAAATCCTGCTAGCCGTTTCAAGCTGTGCTATTGCTTTTCTGCTAATGAAATTTACTGCCTTATCGTTACTACTTTCTTCTATTGAAATGAATGAGATACAGACTCATGCGGTAAAAGGAGTGGCAGGTCTACTGTCATTTAGCTTTGGTTATGTAATTTACGTTAGCTATATCGAAAAAAGAGCCGCTATAGAGCTTAGCTTTCGCGGCTGGCAAATGTTCTACGGATTAATGGCTGGTGCAATGATAATATCAATAACAACTTTACCTTTGTTTGCATTGGGCTACTATCAAGTGATGAGCTATCAGCCCTTTAATGAAATACCCTTCGCAATAATTGGCCTGACTACTCAAGCGGTTTTTGGTGCCATTCTATTTACTGGAATATTTTTCCGCATAATTGAGCAACATATTGGTACCAAACAATCTTTATTATCGCTTTCTATTGCTCTTGGGCTGCTAAATATATTAGTGGATGGCCCTGATTTACTGGTATTTATCTCAAGCATATTAATCAGTGCTTTATGGTTTAGTATTTATGTTTTGTCACGTAATTTATGGGTTGTAGGGTTAACGAATGGTGCTTGGTTATCTGCAGTTTTTGCAACGGGAATTCTAGATGAGCACTGGCGCGCTAGTGCTCCAGTGATTAGTAGCTATGATGGACCTACATTACTTACTGGAGGGCAGTTTGGTCCTGAGCATTCAATTATTACTATGGCCATAGTCTCCATGTGTATATGTTTACTTTTATCTGCGGCAAAAAGCAAAGGACTTTGGCTTAAAAATTAAAATCCTCCGCTTGTAATGATGCGACCATAAATTTTTCACTCAATATGAACACATTAAAATCAATCAATTACTCTTTGGTATAGTAAGGAAGAAGAAAGCATAGGAGAGCCTTGACGTGCTTGTTCTGCCTGTTTAATCAGCTCCGTAATACCGCTGTTAATTGGTGTTTTTACGTTGATTTTTTGACCAAGCTTTACAATTTCACCGTTAATGTAATCAATCTCTGTTTTGCGTTGTAGAGTCAAATCTTCATACATTGATGAACGCGCTTGAGGATCCATTTTCAGCATAGAAGCGGCGACTAACTTAAAAATACCATTGGGCAATGACAAAATTGACGGTAATAGTACTGGT
This sequence comes from uncultured Colwellia sp., assembly GCA_913062815.1. Classification (GTDB taxonomy): domain Bacteria; phylum Pseudomonadota; class Gammaproteobacteria; order Enterobacterales; family Alteromonadaceae; genus Colwellia. Next base: position 39,003 of record CAJXWZ010000011.1, read on the forward strand.
ACCACTTTACCGGTTTTAACTGGTTTAATACCTGCCACTTTAAAAACAGCAAGGGCTTCTTTAATCGCTAAGGCGAGTACCTTACGATATTGCTTATCTTGCAATTGCGCTTGCAATGGCATACCTGACAGTGCATTAATAGCATTATTGAGGTTCATCAATAATTTACTCCACTGAACCCCTTGTAAATCATCATATATATCGACGGTTAAGCCACACGCATTCAATACCGCAATTAAATCGGTGGAAGATGTTCCCATGTCTTCAATGGCCAAATTTCCTTCCGTGCCACAATGAAAATGTCCGTTGCCCTTGCTAAGCACATTAAACGGCACCATACCTTTTAGCACACTATGATCGGGTAAATACGCTTTCAAGGTATCCACATTTCTGACACCATTTTGAAAACTAACAATAACAGCAGATGGTTTAGCGTGCTGAGCAATGCTTTGCGCCGCCTCTGCTGTATCACCACTCTTTACCGTTACAAGTATATAATCAGCTTCGGCAATATCGGCGACATTAAGCGAAAATACCACTTGCTCGCTATAGATATGAAGATCTCTACCACGCCAATCAGTAAGCTTTAAGCCAAACTCACTAATTTGTTGTTGAATACGAGGCCGACCAATCAAAGTTACCTGTGTTTGACTAGTCGCTAAACATCCGCCAAGGTAACAACCTATACTACCCGCGCCAACGATTGCGACAGCGACACTTTGCTTACTAGCATGATTCATCAATTTTTGTTCCACTTGGTAGCCGTTATTTTGATAGCACCACTCTAGCTTGATTTAATGGCTCAAACAAATATCTCAATGTCTTTGTTCACGACTAAAATCATGCAAAAGAAACTGAAATAATAGCGCCTTTATTACTTGTTACCGATATTTGCCAGTTCTGGTGTTCACATAAACGTTTAACAATAGATAAACCAAAACCATAGCCCGTACTTTGGCTACCTTTAACCGCTGGCTCTGTAATATGGCTTGAAATAAGCTGTTCAATGCCTGGGCCGGTATCTTCAATAGTAAGCTTATTATCATTAAAACTAATGCTCACTTCACCTAGTTCAGTATATTGAAAGGCGTTACTTAACAAATTGTCTAACAGTACTTTCAACATGCCTGCTTGCGCAAAGACTGCGTCGTTGCAATTATCATTAACTGTTACTTCAACCATTTTCCCTTCAAGCAAATAACTATGATCAAGTATCGACTGTTCTATTAAAGGCAATAACTTCACCGACGACTTTTCAATTGAAATATGCTCTTCTCTTGCTAAGACCAATAAAGTCGTTACTGTTTGTTCCATCTGAATTGTGGCATCAGCTATACGATTAATAATAGTTTTCGCTTCATCGTTTATCAGGTTTTTTTCTTGGTAAACTTCAACGGCATTTTTAATAATAGCCACAGGTGTTCTTAATTCGTGGCTAACATCACGAGTAAAACTTTTCTCTCTGGTTAAGGCTTTACTTATTTGCTGCATAGAGTTTTCTAAGGTGCGAGCCAAAATGCCAATTTCATTTTTAGGAAACTGATCAGCAAAAGTATTCGGAATATTTTCAGGAGCCACACCGTCGACTAAATCCGCTAATGTCTTTAACGGTTTTGCCGTTTTTCGTCCAAGCAGCCAAGCAATAATAAACGCGATAAAAGTAATCGCCGTTGCACTAATTAAGAACAACTTTAATATGCCACCGCTAACTGGCCGAACTAATAATCGTTGACTAACTTCAGCCACAAGAAACACGTTCTTATGCTCTGGCATCGAATAAAGATGATAATGACGTCCTTGTAAGCCATAAAACTCTATTTGCTGAGGTTCATCAATAAATTGCTGTTGCATATCAGTAGGTAAGCTAATTTTAGAAAAATACAGTGTCATATGCGGGCTTTTAACTTGCGGCCATTGCGCTGTTTGTTGATATTGTTCAGTTAAATAATTTGCTTCTTGCTGTACTTCACGCTCAATAAATCTGTCTTCTAGGTTGTAAAGCAGCATGAAAGTTAAAAAAGCATAAATGGCCGAAAAAAATAGGGTAAAAAGACAAAACTGCGTAACGATGCGCCGACTCAAACTGTGAAATTTTACCGTTTTACTCATCATTTTTTATTTCCAAAACAAAACCGACACCATGAACAGTTTTCAACATGGGGTAGTTAAAAGGTTTATCTAATACATTGCGTAATTGATAAATATGAGAACGCATGGCATCTGACTCAGTAGGGTCGTCGCCCCAAATTTTTTGAGATAGCTGTGAACGACTAACGACTTGCGGGTAAGATTCCGCCAACACAGTTAAAATTCTAACACCCATAGCATGTAAATCGAGCGTTTCTCCCTCTCTTGTTACTTGCTTTCCTTTCCTGTCGATACTTAAAGAGCCTAACGTCAATATATTACTGGTTTGCAATAAATATCGCCTTGATAAGGCTAAGCAACGCACTTCTAATTCTTGCAATAAAAACGGCTTGGTTAAATAGTCATCGGTGCCAACAGTAAAGCCGGTAACTTTATCTTCAATGCTGTCGCGTGCGGTAAGCATGAGAATTGGAATATGGCGATTAGACTTTTCTCGTATGTGACGACAAATCTCCAAACCATCCATTGCTGGTAAATTTAGGTCGAGAATAATTAAGTCATAATGATGCGTCAATGCCAGTTCTAGGCCTTGCTTGCCGTTAGTAGCAAAATCAAAAACATGACCTTTAGCTTCCATATAATCGGCAATGTTCTGAGCAATACTCAGCTGATCTTCTACAAGCAGTACATTAAGCGATGCTTTTTGATTGTCCATAATACTCACCTAAGATGAAATGAACGCCTAACATAAGTTACAAGACGTTCATGCAAGTGTTTTTAGCTCATTATAAAGATAAAGTTTTCAATATGTCTATTGCTGGTTGATAATCTGGCTTAGAAGCTAATAAGTGTTCAATAGTGCTCTTTGCCTCTTGCTCTTTACCCAATTTAATTTGGGTAGAAGCAATTTTCATATCTAGCATAGGATTGTTAATAGCGTCTTGAGCGATTAGCATTAACGTTAATGCATTTTCAAAATGATTATTATTTTCAGCTACTTTTAAATAGTAAAAACCGTACATCCCCGCTAATGCAATATGATATTGCTCTTGATTACTGGCCAATTCATCTGCTACAGACTTATCACCAGCTAAGAGCTTTGCAATCATTGCCATAGTTTTATCTTCCAGATCTTGCTCAGCACTTACAGGCTTCAACCCTAATGATTTAACAAGCTCTGTGGCAACAGCAACAGTTGAGGTTGGGTTTTGTCCGGTAATCAAACGCTCATCAATGGCTACATGACTTAGCATAATTTCACTAGATTGAAAGATGGCACCGCGCTCAGCTAATTTATCTTCAAGCATAAATTCAAAGTGTTTAAGCCATTTTTGACCAAATAGCTTTTCTTCTTTATTGGTAAAACCATTGATTGCTTTATTGGCAATTAAATAACTACCGTCTTTGAGTTTCACATCCACTAAAGCTGCCGGACCATGACACACAGCAGCAACCGTGCCTTGTGCTTGGTATACATTCGCAATGAATGATTGCAGCGCTTCATCTTTTGGCAAATCGAACATGGCTCCTTTACCGCCAACGATAAATATTCCGTCGTAGGTTTTAGCATCAAGATTTTCGGTTGCTATAGTATTATTTAACTTTGCCATAATAGCGTCATCTGCTAACACACTGGCATTGTAAGATTTACTGGGATCGTACTTATCAGCTTCAACAGCTCCGCCCTTTGGACTCGCTATGTCTACAGCAATGCCATTTGACTTAAATATTGCGTAGGCTTTAGCAAATTCGTCAAATTCATACCCTGGTTTCTCTTGACCTTGCTGCTGACCATAGCTACTAACAATCATGACAACTTTCTTGTTTGCACTATCAGCACTGACTTGCACCGACACTAGCAGTAAAACGACTAAAGTAATAAATTTATGTAAACTATTTTTCATTGTTATTCTCCTTAATAATTGCATTTATAATGTCAAATCAGTTGTGAAACGAATGTGAAAAATCAAACGATAAATATTAAGTACTCGACATTAACTCTCTCACTGAGCTACGTAGATTGGCTCTACTTGCGTACACGCCTAAACCTGTAATTACCGATAAAATAAGCGCTAAGGTTAGCGTCAGCCAAACAAAGTTGGGCTGATACGTTAATGAAAACTGAGATTGATAGATCAACAACCCAGCAATATAGGTACCTAAAATAGCGCCTATAGCGGTAATGCTTGCGGTGACCAACCACTCAATAACATTAAGCTTTAAGCAAGTCGCTCGAGAAAAACCAAAACTCATAATGATACTATTTTTTTTCTTCTCTTTAGACTCTAATGCATTGATAGAGGCCAGAATAACAACGCCCGCAAGTAAAACGATCATCAATGAAAAGCCGCTAATCACTTTAGTTATCATGGCCAAAGTATTATCAAATAACTGCGTAATTTCCTTTAACGACACCATGCGAAGCGTTGGGTACTTTTGCCATAAAGGCGCTAGCAATGACCATTGGTCATCATCAATTTCTAAGCTGGCCATATTATATTGTGGCGCTTGAATATGCGTTAGCGCTGTTGCCGGCATTTGCACCCAAAAGGTAATTGAACCAGCTCCCGGTTTAAATTCATGACTCGCCGTAATTTCAAACTTATAGCGTTGATGATTGATGAAAAATGTTAACCAATCACCTAGCTTTAACCCTAAATCTGTCATCACTTCTTGCTCTACTGATATTTGTTGCCACTGTACGCTATCTTGCTGCCACCATTGGCCATCAACTAGCGCATTATTTTCTGGTATTGACTGACTCCAATGAAGTCGTATCGCTTGACTAAAGGTTGATAAACTATCACTTGGCTTTTCACTAAATTCAGTTAACGATTGTTCGTTCACCTCAACCAACTTAGCGTGCATATAAGGTTTTATTTGGCGTACATTGACATCCTCCTCTATCGCCCAACGCTCAACATAGTCCATTTGTGTTTTGCTGGCTTGAGAGATAAAGACATTCCCATCGTGTTGACGTTGATACGAAGACATAGTGGCGCCAAGATCTTTAAGTAACATTAAAGTAAAAAGTAGTAAAAACGCACATAACCCTACACCCAATATTTGTGTGCTTTTACTGATCAGCCGTTGTTTCATCATAAACAGCGTAAAAGGAATCAGTCCAGACACCTGCTGGGTCATTTTTTCTCCCAATGTTAAACCAGCCCAACTGATAAATATCATGAGGGCAATAGTAAGTGCGACGGCGGTTACCATCATAAAAGTTAATAAGCCATTGTCTGAATAGCCAAATGCAATACCAAACAGTACTAACACACTACTGAGTTTGCTTAGCCAATGATTCAGCCCTTTATTATTGCCGGAAAATTGTTTTGCCACGGAGCTATTGTATAAAGCCAACCAGACCGGCATATGAAAAATGGCAAAAATTCCAACAACAGCACATATAGGTTTAATTGCCGAAAAGATATCCCATTGCCAAGTCAACTCAGTAAAAGTTTCACTCAAAAAATTAATGACAGCATAGTGAAACACTGTCGAAAGTACTAAAACAACAGGAAGCAGCAATACAATGCCAATAAACCACTTGAATATAGATACTTGAATACCCGTGCGTTTAGATGCACCTAAACTCATGCATACCGCAGTGAAGTATTGATCTTTTTTCATATGGACTTGAGCGAGCTGTTCTATTGCAATTGCCGCCATGAAAAATAAGATAATGGACGCTAGTCCCATGAAATTTTCAGTTCTTTGCCAAAAAAGTGCTAAAGGATGCTTACCTTGTTTATGCAATACTTGTGCAGCAGGTAAGTGTTGTTGCTGCCAGTTAATCAGTGCCGCTATTTGCTCTGGGTCAGCAGCAAGTAGATAGCGATATTGGATAAGATCTGCAGCAAAATTAAGCGCTTGCATATCCTTTGTATTTATCATTGCACGCATAGCAACACTATGCCCTTCCATTAGTCTGTCGGGCTCATGCTGTAATACTCGAGTGACTAAAAAATACTGATCACCTACGAGTAATGTCTCGCCCACAGTGATTGATAAACTTGCCAGTAGCCTAGCATCTAACCAAATGTGCCCTAGCTCAGGGCCAGACTTTGTTACCTGTCCTTCATCTTGTATTGCCTTTGAGGTCAATAATTCGCCTTGCAAAGGATAGCGGCTATCAACGGCTTTAAGTTGTGCTTCTTGCCATTGACCTTGATGAGTAAACATGGTTTTAATTTGCTGAGTCACCACAATGTTACTTGCTAAGGTTGTAACCACACTATATTGCTGAGCTGATAATGCTTGTTTCTGACTGATAACAGCATCTGCGCCTAATAGCCCTTGTAAATTATGCTGTAAGTAATTTTGAATGCTATCGCTTGATTGGCTTAACGTCACAATAAATAGTAATAATACCCCTTGAACCCAGCGTAATAGTCTTTGGTGTGCCTGTTTATGTTCTTGCTGATAAAATTGCCATGCAAGTTTGCTATTATTTATGAACATAACATCACCTTAGGGTTGCTATTATTAGGTTGGGTCAGTTTGCCATCAGCTAAGGAAAATATTTGTTGCGCTCGACTTGCGAGTTTCTCACTATGAGTCACCATGACCAAACCGGCATTATTCTCGTGGCAGCAGTTTATTAAGATACTGGCAACTTCATTGGCGCTTTTTTGATCAAGGTTCCCTGTCGGTTCATCGGCAAAGATGAATTTTGGTTCAAAGACCAATGCTCTCGCTATGGCAACGCGTTGTTGCTCTCCACCACTTAATTCACTTGGCTTGTGATTTTTTCTGTGATTTAAACCAACCTTAGCCAACCAATTTTCGGCTTTTACTATCGCCAGCTTATCGCCGCGTAACTTTAATGGCAAAGCCACATTATGTAGCGCTGTTAACTCTGGTAATAAATGAAATTGTTGAAAGATAAAACCAATATCAGTTCTTAAATCATCTAGCGATTTAATTTGATCATTTTTAACGTACTGCCCCTGCCCTGTTGTTGGTTGCTCTAATCCAGACGCCAACATCAGTAAACTTGATTTTCCGGCGCCAGAAGGGCCAGTTATCGCATAAGACTCCCCTTGATAAATAGAGAGGTTTAACTTGTCGAACAAAGTGATTGTTGAGTCGTTAACTTGAAACGATTGGCTGATATTTTTTAATTCAATGTAACTAGGCATGAGCAATACTCGTTATGAACAATTGTCAGCAAGTGTAAAGTCACAGTTGTGAAATGGATGTGAAATTATTAGGAACCTTTAAATCAACGCTATCAAAAACGAATTCACAAAGATTTCACATTGCTAGCGTTACGCTAAGTGTTATTCAATTTGGTTACACTCACCCCATAAAGAGAAAAAAGATGACATATAAACCTTGGTTACTGTTGACTTGCCTTGCTTGCTTTTATAATGCAGAAGTACATGCTAACTCCTCTACAACTAATACACAGCTAAAACAAAAAGTATCTCAAGCAATTACAAAACTTGAGCAAACAAAGAGAAAAAGTTGGAGCTATCAAGTGTCACGTTACGAAAATGAAGAAGGCGACATAACCAGCAGTATTGAACAATTCATGCCGTTTGATAAAGATAAACAGCAATGGGCTTTAATACGTATCAATGGCGAATCACCAACCAACAAGCAATCTAGGAAATTTGCTGAAAAAAAACAAGCACAAGCACAAGAGAGAGAAAAAGGCAGTAATTATTCAGTAAAGTTACGCGAAATAATTCAACAAGACAGTCTGCAATTGACGTCAGAAAGTAACAGCCACATGCAGATGAGTTTTAATGTGTTCCTAGAAAAACTAGGAAAAGACTCTGTTGGTAAATTACAAGGTAGCTTGACTTATAATAAGGAATTAGCCTTCATTGAAAATATTACCATAGTCAACAATGACGAATTTTCTCCTATGTTTAGCGCTAATATTACCGATTTAACATTAACACTCACTTTTATAAATATTAACAATACCGTATTACCACATCGACAAGACATGGAAATGAAAGGAACCTTTGCCTACTTTACCGAAATAGATGAAGTTTCTACTGATAGTTACTCAAACTACCAATATAAAGGCGATCAATAAAACTCGCGATTGGCTGAGTAGCAGCATAGCGCTGCTACTGCTGTTTTTTGTACATCATTTGAACTAGATAGCTGCTACTTGAATCGAAATCTTTGTATAGTGGGCTATATTTTCCTGCTAGTTCAGCAGTAACTTGGGACAAAATATTATCGACGCTCTTACCTTCTTTGTTGCCATTCTCTACTAATTTCCATACTGAGCTCAATAAATTGACATCGCGTATTACCGATTGCACTGTAGTCCCTTTACCGTGACCTGTTAAGACAATGGCAGGATCTAGCTTGATAATCGCATTGAGCGTATCAATAAGATGTGGAACATTTCCTCGAGGCGTCATAATGGGTATCCAATCGGAGTTTACTACATCGCCACCCAATATAATTTTTTGCTTTGGCAACCACATCAATACATCACCAGGCGAATGTCCGTCATTAGCAAAAATAAACTCAACTTCTACCTCACCGAACATTCTTTTTTCGCGTTTGGTTAACAGCGTTGTCGGATAAGCAATACTGCTGTTACCTGTTGCACCTTCTGTCATGCGTTCAAAAGCATCGACAACTCCTTGTCCGTCCTCTTTCATTGCCGATGTTGATGAAGCTGTCGCTAAAATTTTTGCACCAATATTTGAAAAAGCAGCATTTCCAAGCCAATGATCTGCATGGCTGTGCGAATTCACCACCCAGCGAATAGGTTGCTCGGTAACCGACTTTATCGCTTTGATAATTCCTTTACCAATTATCTCCGAAGAGCCAGTGTCAAATACCAGCACACCGCTTTTAGTTACAACAAAATGACTATTAGAATTCCAACCTTTATTTTCTGCACTAGGTCGACCATAGGAAGGTGAGATAATGCTATAAACATTGTCAGCAATGGGTGTCACTGAAAAATTGAACTCTGAACTAACTGCCAATGCGCTACTAATGAATAATGTAAAGAGACCGAAATATTGCAAAACTCGTTTTGTTATTTTTAACATGACTTTCTTAAACTCTGATTTAGAAAACATTAAATCACCAAAACATACTTTGGTGATGAATTTTCCCTTTTATAGCAAAGCATGATTTTAAAATGAACGCCTTTGAGATGAATTGTTGAATTATTAGGTTGAAACATAAGTTACCCCCTGACTTCTTCTTTACTAATTAAAATTGTCGCTAAGTAAAAAAACTATGGTTGATGACTTTTTTGATAAAACCCCAATAACTGTTGATGTAAAATGTCATTATGAAAGTCTGGGCCGTGATCTGAACCAGCAATAACAGTGAAATCGGTCGGTGCATCGCAGTTTTGATAGAAGTAACTAATGGACTCATCGCCAACTTCATCACTGGTAAGATCAAAAGGTAGTGTTATAAACGGGGTTAGCTCACACCGATTAAACGCTACCCAGCGAGCGATAGCCTCATCGGCTGAAATATAGCCATGTGACTCGTCTCCTTCGAAAGGTACGGTTGTATCGCCGGTAGCATGTAAATGATGAATAGCGACATTTCCGGCTAAAGAACAACTGTTAAGTTCAGATCTAAGGTTTCCTGCTAAAGTATATATGGCAGTAACATGTTCGGGTATTTCACACGCTAACCTATTAGCCATAAAACCACCATTTGACCAGCCAAATATAAAGACATTATTAGCATCCACTTTATAATCCGATACTACTTTAGCGATTAATGCGCTAATAAAACTCACATCATCAATATGTGGTATTGCATAAGTTTCATCATGTGCATTCCAAGTTGACACCCCATCATCTCGAATAATCGCATTTGGAAAAGCACCAATAAAACCATGTTGTTTGATGAAGTCTCTAAAGTTAAACCGATCTACTGTTTCGTCCGCTCGCCTGCCGCTACCATGCAGAACTATAAACAAAGGTGAATTTTCTTCAATTAGCGCGGGTGCGTTTAAAATAAAATGACGCTCGTTTGAATAGTTATCAGGCATATCTAGCGCAATACATGTTTCATTAACCGCAAGTAGTCCACAGGTATAAGCTATTGGAGGGGGTAAATTGGATTCAGTAGTAGGCGAATCACTGCCTCCACAAGCAGATATAAACGATATTATAATAAAAATAATTAGTGGCTTGCGGCTATAATCTGTCATCTCAATTACCTACTATTGTTTATATTTCAAGCATATTAATTGAAGTGTAAACTTAGCATGGTGTCAATAGTTTAGAAAATAACATGCCAAATATTCAATATTGAGCATCGCATACAATCATCAACATAGTTTGCTCGTGTCTAACTATTAGACACGAGCACTTTGACAAACCGTTATATTGTAAATATCTGCTTTGATGATGCTAATTGATATTTAAGTAAATAGTCAGCTATAGCGCCAAATGAAGTCGTTCTAATCTTGCCTTTATGATCTTTAGTACGAATGCCCTCTGCAAACATACTACCTAACGCTAATTTGAATCGACTAACCTTGACTGTCTGTGGCTCAAAGTAAGCTTTGGCATTCGCTTTCAGCTGTTTCATGTTTGTAGTTTGATAAATTGCTGAATTAATAATATTCAGGGTATGCTCAGTGCAATTTTGATATTCATTGTTAAATGGATTAGCTACCAACGAATATCTAGGGTTATGAAGTAATTCACTTTTACCACTAGCGATCACTTCAATAATTTTATTTTGTAATGCCGGTGTAGGGATAATAATTCCCGCTTTTAACTCGTGTACTCCCCAAAAGAAATCTACTGGATAGTCGACGACTAACGAACTGACATCACCATCTTTCGCATCTTGATAAAGATTATGAATTGCATACCCCTTAACTTTTCTGCCATCGTTTAAAGTGATTTCTGAATAGACGGCAATGGCAGTATGGGTAAACTCAATCCCTTTGGGCAACTTATCTTTTGGTTGCCCTACTCTGGCAATAATAAAGGCTCTAGCACCATGTTTGGCAGCATACTTTTCAACATTTTTAGCGAAAACTTTTACTTCTTCTGCGGTGAATTTAGACTCCGTTGCTTGGTTACTCCCTGCAGTGGAAATATTTGAAACTAAACACAATAAAAATATTAATATGAACTTTTGCATTTTGAACTCCTTAATTATTATTCCCAATGGTAAACAAGTGATCTACTGCTTATCTTTCATCACTTGGTCTGGCGCTCTGTCTACCGTAATGGTAATTTCAGTTACTTCTAGTTCAATTTTTTTCGCATGCTTAACTTGCGTTGCTTTGCTTGATGCTACTTTTGATAAGCCTTCGCTCATTTCAATACTCGCTGCGCCTGCACTCAATGCAACACTCCCTGCAACAACTAATGGCACGGCAACCGCTGCGCTCGCAACTTGAGCACTTCCTTTAACGCCATGAGATAGCGCTAAAGCTGAATGCTTACTCGCTTTGCCTGAGTGATTTGTTGATGGCTCTGCAAACGTTGTCATTGAAGTTAATAGAACGCTTACACAAGTTAAATAAGATAATGTTTTCATAATATTTTCCTTAATAGTTAATTCGCTATCTACAATATTACCAAGCATCTAAATTGTAAACCAAATCGTTTGATGTATCAGGAAAAACAACTTAAAGTATTACATATTAATACTTAACGGTTAGATTAATGAGCCAAATAAAACAAATTACCAATACTTTAAAGCAGCTGCTAAAACAACATAAGGTAACTTACCGTATGATTGCCAATGAGCTAGCCATGAGTGAAGCAAACATCAAACGCGTATTTGCCACTAATAGCTTCTCTTTAGAGCGATTAGAGCAAGTGTGTAACATTCTTAATTTAACCTTATCCGATTTGTTTTCGCTTTCAGAAAAACAGCAACAACAATTAACAGAGTTAACCTTAGAGCAAGAAAACGAACTCATAGACAACCCTAAGCTGTTATTAGTTGCCGTATGCGTAAGAGACTATTGGCGATTCGAAGAAATTATCGAGCACTATGATATTGAAATTCATGAATGCATTCGCTTAATGGCGAAGCTTGATAAAATAAAGCTTATTCAATTGTTGCCTAATAACAATTACAAGTTACTAATTGCCCAAGATTTTCGATGGATTAAGAATGGGCCGCTAGAACGCTTCATGGAAAAAGAAGTATTAAACCGTTTTATGGCAAGTAGTTTTGATGGCGAAGATTGCTTTCGTTTTTATTTGCGGGGTAGATATTCAAACGCTTCTATAGGCATAATTCAAAGAAAGTTAAACCAAATTACCAAAGAAGCCGCCGAATTAAATATTGAAGATAGTGACTTACCACTGGTAAAAAGAAAACATATGGGTATGCTGTTTGCTATGAGGCCATGGGAACTCTCACTTTTTGAACAGTTCAGAAAACAACAATAAGGAAAAGGAATGCGCATTTTTATTATTTATGCTTCACTCATGTTGGCATGTACTACACAAAACAGTTATGCAAATGAACATAACTGCATCAATATCAGCTCAGATTTAGCGCTAATTCAAACGCTAACTGAAAGCGGTCAATACCGTAATTTAGCCGAACAAAGTAAAAACCTTACTTTTGATTATCAAACTACGAGCAGCTACCCAGAATACTTAGCTTTTGCACGTAAAAAAATTGATACTGAAAACCCAAAAGCTACGCTAAAGTGCCCAATTGAGACAGGCGTGACGGTAGCACTAAAAAAATCAAAAAAAGATTTAGTCATTGCCGATCTTGTCGCTCCTTTTGAATTAAAGGCTACCAATAATAAACAAGCCATTTTATTAATTCACGGCCTTACTGATTCACCTTATCTATTCCACGATTTAGCTGCTTTTTATCATGCAAACGGAATGACAGTCAGAACCTTGTTACTGCCAGGCCATGGTACGGCGCCAGAAGCACTGACTCAAGTTGACTATAAAGCATGGCAACTAGCCACACAATATGCCATTGACAGAACATTACAAGACTTTGAACAAGTATATTTAGGGGGCTTTTCGACCGGAGGTGCCTTAGTATTAGACAACTTGATTTCATCTTCGCAAAACTTAGCAAAAGTAAAAGGGGTTATTTTGTGGTCACCGGCAAGTAGAGCCAAATCAACCATAGCCTGGGCCGCTCAATATGTTGACTGGTTGCCTTTTGTTGACTACACCCACAAAGGGGCCGATGTTGACTTTGCCAAGTACGAATCTTTCCCTTTGAATGCAGGCGCTCAAGTTCATGACCTAATGAACAATTTAACTGATAGCTTAAATAAAATTGAAGCGATACCTGACATTCCCTTGTTGACGTTTAGCTCAGAAGTTGATTCAACCATTGAAACACAAGCAACCATTGACCTACTCAATGTGTGGCACAATTCAAAAAACAGATTAACAAAACAACAAGATACCCTTTTTTATTTTGGTGAAGAGGCATCATTAGCTAACTTACCTACCACTGTTAACCGCATATTGCCGACTTGTAACAAGCAAGACTTCTGCACAAGTATTTTAAATGTTGCGCATACTGCAATGACCTCTGCTCCTTTTAACCCTCATTATGGCTGGCAAGGTAATTATAGAAATTGTGAAACAGCCTTTGGCAGTGAACATTATCAGACTTGTAAAACGACCAACAAAGCCACTTTGGGTGAAACGACAAGCGAAAACTTAAAACAGTACCCAAGTTTGCAGCGATTAACATTTAATCCAAACTTTGAACAAATGACAACAGCCATTACAGGTTTTCTTGCTAAAACCCAATAAGGTCTACTATTAATATACTTTTAGTTTAAACAAGATAAGCTTTTCACAGTTTAGTTTACATAACTATACTAAAGAGCAATACTCATTTTCGTAACGCTACAAGGTGGTAGCACAAACAATAAGGAACACCAAAATGAATACTAAACCAACTAAAGCTTTTACCTTAACTTCAATCACTATGTTAATTGCGGGCATTTCTGCATTTTGTCTCGGTTTGATGAACGCTGACATGGCCCTTAATGAAAAAGGCTATTACTTCGCCATACTAGTTTTTGGGCTATTTTCATTTGTCTCTCTTCAAAAAAACGTGCGTGACAAATTAGAAGGACAAACTATTTCAAAGCCATACAGCATCATGTGTTGGATTTCTTCAGGAACCGCAATAGCATTGCTAACTATTGGGTTAATCAATGCTGACCTATTATTAAGTGAGAAAGGCTTTTATGCGATGGCCTATTTATTAAGTGGCTTTGCCGCGATAACTGTGCAAAAAAATGTGCGAGATAGTCAGTTAAGCTAGTCGCCTTGTTTTTATAAGAGGCGACAGGATGTCGCTTCTTTATTTTGTAGGCTTTAAAAGCCTCCGTACTTTCTTTTCTTATACCTCTACCCTACTGTTCTATAAACATTATTTCTCTAGAAAAGAGCGCCACTATGATTATTATTATCATAGTGCTTTAATGAGTTATACTTAAAAGGTCTCAAATACTTAAATGTTGAAAGCTGTGGAGTGCAACAAGTAATGAGCAGTGCCATAAGCCCTCACTTAAAAAAGTTTGAAAAACAAATACTAAGTTTGGTGCCTTATGCAAGTAACGATAGACTTGGTTTTCTCGTTAAAAAACTCCTGCCCGAAGAAAGTGATGGTCGACACCTTGCCGTAAAGAATGAAATAAAAAAACTTGCGCAACAAACCACCAAGATTATTGACTTACGTGAGCTATTTTCAGATTGCCAAGCAGTTAAACATAATAGACTTACCCACTACCTAGACACTGCAGGTAAAGAGTTTTTTAATCAAAAACTCTTAGAATATCAAAACTTATATGCCATGGCTGTCTATCACGAAGTTTATAGTGATGCACAAGAGCGGGCTAACAACAAAGACAATATAAACAGTAACAGTAGTGAATTCACCGAGTTTGAAGTTGAAAAAACAGAGCAAAAACCCTTAGTTAATAAGAACATAATCATTAATGAAGAAAAAATACTTAACTCTTCTTGTAAAGTCTTTATAAATCCCATCATGGGCATGACATCTCAAGGCAAAAAAGAAGTTGGTATCACGGCCCATATTGAAAAAATGAATAACCATACCGTTGTTATTCAAACCTCAGGCGAAATAGCCGATATTAAAGCTAACAAAGTTTATTTATGGCTATATGATCATCACAAAGAAATTGATTTTACTGAGGAGCTCGAATTAGGCTTTGTAGTGATTGATAGCCAAAGGTCGTCTACCAATAATAAATTTGAATACTTGTTAAAGTTCTCTAGCCCGATTACAGATAAGCAAATGCGTATCCTATTCTGGCATTACTTAAAGCAAAAAAGATTAGCAATAATAGGCCCTAAAAAACGATTTATTACTCCACTTTTCGACTCAATAACCTCTAAAGGTTACGAGCAATTATATATAAATAAAACCCATGACATCCCTTTACTTTGCTATAAAAAAGAAAAGGTGTGGCATGCAAAAGTTGCGCTAAAAACTCTAGGTAATGATGAGTTGTGGAATTTTTTTAGTGACAAAGACCAGAAGTTTCACCTGCCAGTAATACTTGGAAATAATACTATTCAACAGACATTAAATGAGCGTGAAACTGTTGAT
Source organism: uncultured Colwellia sp. (assembly GCA_913062815.1). Classification (GTDB taxonomy): domain Bacteria; phylum Pseudomonadota; class Gammaproteobacteria; order Enterobacterales; family Alteromonadaceae; genus Colwellia. The sequence continues at coordinate 54,657 of CAJXWZ010000011.1, forward strand.
AAATATGCCTTAATATTAAAAGCGACTTATGAAGAGAATTTTACCTATGCACTTATTTGGTATGACGAATTAATCAACGATATCAAAGTACAAAAAGTTTTTAATCGATATTTCAAAAAGAATCTCTTTAGAATGATTAAGATATCATCATCGTATGTTAACACTAAACAAGATGCGCATGTTCCTTCACCTTTACCTTGTCATGTTCATCCTAAAATGGCGGTATTGAATAGACCGCCTCCCAAAGCCGCACTAGATATGTTGATTGATTGTGATCACATGATCACCGTTTCAGATATAACCAGTTTATACGAAACGATATATGCTCCCATTGGCGCTAACATACCTGAGTTGCAGAAGAAATTGCCTAAGAAATTTCAACTTAGCACAACCGATGAACTTGAAAATGTTGAAATAGTCACCGCTGAAAATGATGATTCGAGAAATGAAGATCGCTTTGTTCTATCGTTTAAAATGGCCGTGACGCGAAGTAATAATGTAGTGACAAATATTACCGGTAAAACTCAAAATATTTCAACCCAAGGCTTATTGGTAAACCTTGTAAAGAAGACTAAATTTAGAGCCGGAGAAGAAATTGAAATCGAGTTAACCGTTCCCTTTACCGGACAAGATCGTACCCTTAAAAAACAAAAATATGTTGTACTTGGTTATGATAATAAAGGTGCGGTGCGATTGCTAATGAACGCTATTGAAAGTAAACATTTAGCTTCCCGCGCTATACGAAAATACTTATATCAACACATTGATAGTTTAGAAGCATGTGGTAAAAGAGGTAGTCGAATTTATGGGCTTCAAAAAGCCATAAGAAACATTTATGCCCATAATCACTTTTCAATTCCCTTTTACTTGAAAGCAACAAAACACCAGCAATATATTAATGCTGCCAGCTTTAGTGGCAACTCAGCGCTGAAGCACCTTATATACAAGAATGACAGCAGCGAAGAAATTATTCTTAATTTGTTAAGTAATAAAAAGTTTAGAGATTCATGTTTATCAATCATTGCCGTGCTAGCAAGTAAAGACTTACCAGCACGCTCATTCTATATTCTTGTGTTACCCAAAAATAAAGATAAAAATGAAATGTATTCATTTTGGTACCGTGACCTAGCAGTACTCAAGAAATCTTCGCAACTACAAGAATATACCAACAAAGTAACTGATATTGGTCAGCCTGCAATTCTAAAGGTTGAGCTTAAAAAAAGCAGTAAAGTAAGAAACATGTATTACCGTGATGAAATACACTATTTAAAAAGTTTAGATAAAGAGTTAGCTGATGATATTAATATTCAACTAGAAAACACTATCGGGATTGGCGAAGTGACTGATTTAACTGATATCGCCATCAAAATGATAAATAATGTTAACTAATAGCCTAGTCACTCAAACTAAAGCTGATTTTCTCAATTTCAAGGTGTACTTGTTCTGACTCACAACACTAAGCGGTCATTAAGCTTTTGTGAAACCATGATCATATTTAGGATAATATTGGCCGAAAATCACTACTCGCTTCTTTGGTAGGTTTAAGCTCATACCTGCCAATTGAATTCAATTTCGGAATATTAACTATTGACAAAGCAGTGAAGAAATCCATTCATCGATAGGTAAATAACGCCTTGTTAACGACAACTAATTAAGTTACCGTAAACCTGACTATGTAGTCAGGATCTTAACTAGGGGACTTAGGTCACTTCTAACATGATAACTTCTTTTTTCCATGCGTTCATTTTTATGTTTATCGGTCAGTCATTGGTTTTTATTTCTGTGACATTTACCAATGGTAAGCTTTTACCGTCTTTAATGGAGGGGGTCTATGATTCCATTCCTCACACCTGGGTACGAATTGGACTATGCCTTTTGACCACTTATGCGCTGGCCAACTACTGCATCCCTAAGGGGTATTCAGTATCCAATGCTGGCGTTGCGGGTGCTGCTTTTATGATTGCATCTTGTTTGTTGATGGTGATCACCGCATTACTAACAGAGAATGCTAAACTCAACAGCCACATCATCATTGGAACTATCGTGATGTCAGCAGGTGCGGTTTATATAGTTTTTGGTTTGAATGGAGGCCAATCCTAATATTGTAGTATTGTTTCTAAGCTCTTATGGTCGCAGTTGGCTCTCGTTGTGGTGATCTACTAATGTTGGCCACACGCTTGTATTCAGCCAATATTTCTTATTTAGTTCATTTGGCGCCAGTTTAGCAGCAATTAATAGTATGAAAGATTTGATGATATATTCACATTAAGTTGAGCATTGAGCTGTAACATAAGCACTTAAGATCACTATCATCACTACTACTTTAAAATCGAACGTAAACATTTGAACATGCTATGTATATTACTCTCGTCAGCAGCAGTTATGAAAGTGTCCCAATAAATTAAAGCCCTATACACTAATAAGGCTTTTGTATTAGTTCGTAAGAACTCCCTTCAATAAAACTACCTTATGTCCTAGTTATTTCGTTTATGCATGATTTAAACCTCAACTTGTCTAGCGTTCAAAAAATTAATTACTTTTTATTTTTAAATCAAAGCTGCTATACGACTGTTTTTTATGACTTGTTTAAATTGTGCTTATTTTAGTCAAAAATTAAAGCTTGAAACGTGATGTCAGCTTGTTAATATAGCCAAATGAAATTACTTATTCCATTTAGCTATATTTAATTTGTTAAATATAAAGAGCCTGTATATGACCGCACAAAACTCATTAAACCAAATTTATCTCGATGCCAATGCGACAACGCCTGTTTTGCCAAAAGCAGCTGCCGCAGCGCTGACAACAATGGAAACATTGTTTGGTAACCCAAGTAGTAGTCATATTTCAGGTCTGCAAGCTAAGCAAATTATGGATAATGCCCGCGAAAAGGCACAACAGGTTTTAGGCTCAGGTAATGGTTCGGTTATTTTTACTAGCGGTGCGACTGAAGGTATTCAAACAGGCATCATATCTGCGCTTTATAATGCTAAGTCGCAGATGGAAGCAGGTAAAAAACATACACTTTTATACGGTGCAACTGAACATAAAGCGGTTCCTGAATCGTTAAAGCATTGGAACAAAATTCTTGAAATCAATGCTGAAATAAAATCGATACCGGTTAATAGTGATGGTGATCTAGATTTAGACTTTATCGCTAATGAAGTACCAAATGCTTTAATGATTTGTACCATGGCGGTGAATAATGAAACTGGTGTATATCAAGACTTATCGCGTTTAGATCAAGTTATCCGTAAGCATAACGCCAATGTATATTGGATGGTTGATTGTGTGCAAGCGTTAGGTAAAACATCCCTTAGCTTAGCAACTACCAGTATTGATTATGCTCCCTTTAGTGGTCATAAATTATATGCCCCAAAAGGCATTGGTTTTGTTTATATTCGTGAAAATGCACCTTTTACACCTTTCATTGCCGGTGGCGGTCAAGAAGGTGGTTTACGTTCTGGCACTGAAAACTTACCAGGGCTTGCTGCACTCAATGTTATTTTTGATATGCTGCTTTCGAATGATGATGAATCGTTCGCTGATGTTGAAGAGCTTCATAAATTTAGAGCGCAATTAGCGGCGGCATTAAAACAAGCATTTCCTGAGGTAGTATTTAATCATAACTTCAAAAATAGTGTACCGACTACATTGAACTTTGCCATTCCTGGTTTTAGCTCTAAAGAAATGATGGACTTGTTTGATGCTGCCAACATTCGGGTGAGCTCGGGCTCTGCCTGTAGCTCTAAAGTAACTCGTAGTTTTGTATTAGATGCTATGGGTTTACCTCAATGGCAAAGTGAATCGGCTATTCGTATGTCTTTTGGCCCTGCAATGACACAAGCACAAGTTGATGCAGCCTGTGAAGGTATTATATTTTCAGCTCAAGCTTTAGGCCAAAGCTGTTTAACTTTAGATGAAAATCCAGTTAACCCAAGAGCAGAGCTCAATGGTTTGGTTCAATTTAAAGTAGGTGGTAGTTGTACTTGGTTATATGTAGATCAAGTAAGTAAGTCTGCGGTTATTATTGATCCTTTAGTTGAAATAACCGATCGTTTAGCAACAATGTTAAATTGTCAAAAATTAACATTAACCGCTGTAATTGACACTCATGGACATGCAGATCATATATCAGCCCGTGAGCAACTCGTTAACCAAATAACGAATGTGCAAAAAGTTGATGCGCTAGGTTGGCCCCTAGAGTGTGATTCACAAAGACTCAATAATCAGCATTACCCAATGATACAAATAGGTGAAAAGTACTTAGTAAAAGTAGCTACTCCTGGTCATACCGACGATAGCATTAGTTTAATTTTATGCTCTGATAACCAATCGTCTGGCGAACTGACTACCGATTATGTATTTTGCGGTGATATGATTTTAATGGGCAGCTTAGGTCGAACGAACTTTGACACAAGTAGCGCTGAGAAAATGTATCACAGTATTCAATTGCTTGGCAGTATCGTGGGCAATGAAAGTTTGATATGCGCAAGTCACGATTACCATAATGAATTTTTAACTACGATAGCGGCTGAAATGGATCGTAATACTTTACTAACGCAAGTCATCAATAATGAGCTTAAAGTTACAGAGTTCGTCATGCAAAAGGCCGCATTAGATAGCAATATCAATGATGAAGTCGGCACCGAAATCATGTGTGGTGCTTTTGTGGATTCTTGCAGCAAAAAACAAGTAATTGACTATAACTCTCAAACTTTATCAGAGGCAATGTCGCAATCAAATGACATGACTTTAATAGACATTAGAGAACCCCATGAATATGCATTAGGTCATAGTCAACAATTTGATTTAAATGTACCACTTACCCGTTTAGTTGATTTTATTGGCGCACATCGAGATAAATCTGAACCGTTAGTTTTAGTTTGTCGTAGTGGTAGCCGCTCTCATATTGCAGCTCAAGCATTAGCCCGTTTAGGTTATAACAATGTCGGCCACTTAAAAGGTGGTTATGCTTTAAATCATTAAGCAGATAGTTGCTCAATCCACTTAATAAATGAAGCCATCAATAGGTAAATGTTGATGGCTTTTTTGTCGCTAATTCAGTTCTGCTAAATTTTATTTATACTTGTTTTAACTTGCTTTTTAATAGCCATTCTTCATCTATTTCAATAGTTAAAATATGATGTTGAGCTGGTTTTATTTGACACCTCACGTTAAACTATCTTTTCTAAACAAGGAGTTATTGTGATTGAAGTTAAGGATTTATGTTTTAGTAGAAGTGATGGCGATACGCAACACAAAATATTAAATCAACTAAACCTATCAGTACCTGCAGCACAACATCTGGCATTACTTGGTGATAGTGGCTCTGGTAAAACAACACTGTTACATATCTTAGCCGGATTGTTACCAATAGACAGTGGCTCAGTAAATGTTAATAACCAAGAATTGTCATTACTAAATGACAAAAAACTCGCCTTCTACCGCCGAAGAATTGGCTTAATATTTCAGCATTACCAATTGCTTGATTGCTTAACCGTAAAGCAAAATATTTTATTTCAACACAAGTTAAACTACGCCAATCAGCCTGCGATTGAATTTGACCACCTGGTTGAAACATTAGGCCTGTACAATAAACTCGACGCTTTACCTCATCAGCTTTCTGGTGGTGAACAACAACGTGTTGGCATTGCCAGGGCATTACTAAACAAGCCACAAATTATTTTTGCCGATGAGCCAACCGGAAATTTAGACCAAAAACGCTCTCATCAAGTAGTCGAATTACTAACAGGCTTATGCCGTGAGCGTGAAATTAACCTGGTAATGGTAACTCACAGCCAGCAATTAACAGATTATTTTGATCAAGTTAAAATTTTGAGGGATGGCCGGTTTGAGTAATGAAATCAAACTGATCATTGCCAGCCATATGGCGTTTTATCGTCGTCACCCTTGGTTAATGATACTTTTTTTATTAGGTTTTAGCTTAGGAAGCGCACTATTAACCGCTATAGCCGGGCTTAATCAAGAAGCAAAGTCCCGTTACCAAGATTCATCCGCATTACTTAATAACCCCGTCACTCATCTCATTAAACCACCTACAGGTGAACAATATTTTCATGGCAATATCTGGCTAGAACTACGACAACATGGCTTTTTGAACACACAACCTGTTTTGCGGGGTAAAATAAAAACGAACACAGGAAAAACCTTGGCTATTCAAGGCGTTGACACTTTATTATGGCTTAACAAAAAACAGAATCAAAAGCGTAATAAAAATTCGACGAAAACATCTACAAGGTTTTCGTTAACGACTTTGTTAGTCGATTCACAGTTCACTGAGCGCCTCGTCAATAAAGCAGGTAAACAAATAAAGTTTGTGTTGGAAAGTAGTCAACAGCAACCTGAAATTCATTTCGTTGATGATATTGGACTTTGGGCAATGACTGATATTGCCCATGCCGATTATTTACTAGGCGCGAAGGGTCAACTTAGCTTCATAGAGCTTGTCAATGTTAGCAGCTCAGAGCTCGAAAAAATATCAGCATTACTCGCAGGTAGAGCTCAACTTGTCGATGCTACACAGCAAGAGTTCGATGTATTATCACAAGCCTTCTTTTTTAATCTCAGCGCACTTGCCCTACTTGGTTATATTGTTGCCGCATTTTTAAGCTTTAATGCGATAAAGCTCACCTTAACCGCAAGGAAAAAGTTGTTAACACAAATGCATTTACTCGGTTGTACTAAGTTAAGCATTCAGCTGAGTTTAACCATTGAACTTGTTTTGGTAAGTTTATGTACTGCATTGTTAGGCACCTTAGGGGGTTATGTCATTGCTAATGCGCTGGTACTTGATGTAAATCGCACACTAGTTGGTTTGTATCAACTTGATAAAGCGCTAGTGATTAACTGGCAATGGAGTAATGTATTATTAGGGTTCTCCTTAAATATTTTTGCCTTAGCAGCCATATTATTAACACAAACAAAGCGACTAGCCCAAAAAAGTACTCGGGTATTCTATAGTTTATTGGTCACTACGGTTGTGGGATTAAGTTGGTTGCTTAATTACGCCACAAGCGAATATCAAGCCTTACTATTATGTTTTACTATTTTAGTCTTGTTTATTTTACTCGTACCTAAAGCGCTTTCGTTTTTAGTGGCATTACCGTTAAACATGACAAACCCATTGGCTCAATGGTTACATGCTGACTCTCGTTTGCATTTAAAAGATTTGCACATCGCTATTATCGCGATTTTAGTTGCGCTTGGCAGCGCTATTGGTATGCAAATTATGGTGAAAAGTTTTAGTAATACCTTAAATGCGCACCTTGAAAAACAGCTAAGTGCTGATATTTATTTACGCACAGCAAAGTATGATAATACGTTAAGAGAGTCACTCTCGGCTTTACCACAAGTAAAGCAATTGAGCATTTATATGCAAAGTGAGGGCAAGGTCAACAATCTCCCAGCAAGGCTTACCAGCTTTGGTGAAACTTACCGGCATTATCAGCATATTTCACTCGTGTCCGGACAGTTACTTAGTCAAAAAAACTTTGAACACCAAGGCTGTTTAGCGAACGAGCAGAGTAAAATAAAATTTGGCATTGTACTCGGAGATAACGTTGAATTTAAGCAAAACTCGTTAACTTTCAACTGCCGTATTACCGGGTTTTTCTACGACTATGGCAATCCGAGCATGTTACTTCTAACGTTAGAAAACAGGCAAAATGCAGCCAAGTTGAATACCGAATATGTGGGTTATAGCATTCGCCTAAACGACAATAGTAGTGTTGCTCACTTTAGCGAACTTTTAGTTAATAAATTCAAACAAGACAGCACCCGTATTTTGCCAAACAAACAGTTTAAGCAATATGCTAACACATTATTTAATGATACTTTTGTCGTCACTAAAGCGCTTAATGGTTTTATTCTCGCGATTGCACTGTTGAGTTTATGTACTAGCTTGTTAAGTTTGAGTGCTAATCAGTTGAAACAACTAATTATTTTACGAAATCTAGGCGTAACACAACAACAATTATTGATAATGAAATTATTACAAACCGCAGGGGTAGTTCTATTCACGGCATTGTTTGCTATTCCCCTTGGCTTGGCGCTTGGCTTTGCCTTATTGAAATTTGTTATGCCTATCGCTTTTGGTTGGACTATACACTTTAGTTTAGATTTACCAACACTCATATTAACTTGCTCTACGCTAGTGGTTGTTTCAATTGTCTGTGCGTATTTACCTATTAGAAAGTTAACGGCGCTAGTCGCTAAGGGATCGTAATTAATGTTCACAAGGTTATGGATGGTCTTTTGCTTTTTCACTTTGTGCGCCTGCCAACCTGTCGTGCAAGAACCAAGCTCATCAGCTTTTAACATGACAAGTGGCAAGCCAGTAGTAAAAGGCACAAAACTCCTCTTTCCCCAAGATCATGGAAGTCATAGTGAACAGGGGATTGAATGGTGGTATTTAACCGCTAACTTGCAAGGTGATACTGGTGAAAGCTTTGGTGTTCAATGGACGCTTTTTCGCGCTTTAATGCCTAGTGGCATTGAGTCAACATGGTGGGATAATAATATTTATTTTGCTCACTTTGCCGTGCAGCATAATCAAGAACATGTTGCCTTTGAACGTTTTGCTAGAGCTAGCCAAGCATCAATTAATAGCTCGCCATTTCATGCTGTTATTGATAACTGGCAATTACAAAGTATCCAAGACGAATTTTTACCGCTTAAGCTAAAAGCTAGCCATGATAACTATACAGTTGACATCACATTGAGTGATAGCCCAATGACGTTACACGGCAATAATGGTTACAGTCAGAAAACTCAGAGTGGTCATGCTTCCTATTACTATAGCTATCCCTTCTTAAAGGTTGATGGAAAACTGACTTTTGCAGGAAATGAGTATGAAGTAACAGGCAATGCGTGGTACGACAGAGAATGGTCAGCAAGTTTACTTGATAAAAATCAACTAGGTTGGGACTGGTTTAGCCTAGTTGATTCACAAGCGAATAAAAACGGTTTAATGCTATTTTGTATTCGAGGCAGCGATCAAGGCTATGATTATTGCAGTGGCACCCGAATAGCGCCCGACGGCAAAGCAACTGAAATAGCAAAAGAAGACATTAATCTGACTATCATTGAAACAGTAACGTTAGGTGGCCAGCAATATCCAAGCAAATGGCAGGTTGACCTGCCGGATATCGATGCAATCACGATAGAAACCGTTACTCGCGATTCACGCAATCAACTAACCGTGTCTTATTGGGAGGGCAGAATTCACGCATCTGGTGGCTTTAATGGTAAAGGCTACGCTGAATTAACCGGATATTAAACGGTAAATTCATCAATATATTGCCGTTATCCCCTTAACTCTACAAGTTTAGCCTTTACCGCTAGCAATTTACTTTTTAATTCAACTCAGGAATTAGTGCTCATGACTTCTTCGGCAATTTTAATAAAGTAGCGACTGCCTACTTCAATCAGCTCATCAGGGAAATCATATTTGGAATCATGTAGGGCTGGGGTATTCAATCCTGCGCCTAATCCAAACATCGCACCACAATATTTCGCGGTAAATAAACCAAAGTCTTCTGACCACCTAAAAGGTGTATCAAGTTCTACAACAGGTTCCTCTATAAGAGCAGCTTTTACTAGGCTAACGGCATTGGGAGTATTTATTGTCGCCGCAAAGACATCTTGAAAGTTCAATTCAAACTCAAGACCGAATTGTTCAGAGAGTTGTTTAACTTCTTGAGTAATGAATTGAATATACTTGTCCATTACCCCATTAGCGTCACTTCTTAGCGTAACATATAACTCTGAACGACTTGGTGCTGTGCCAAAGGCTTTATCACCTAGCTTAATTCCTACAATAGTAGCAAATGACAAAGTACTTTCTATTTCAAGGTGCTTATTTATATTTTCTAGCAGTTCAATTGTTTTATAAATTGCGGGGACAGGACTAATGCCCGTTTCTGGTTGAGCTGCATGAGCTGATTTACCACGATAAGATATGGTTAAGCCTCTTGATGCACAACACAAGGTACCTGTTCTTATAAAAGCGGCTCCTAACGCTAATCCCGGCACATTATGTAGGGAAAAAACCATATCTGGATTGAGCTGGCTAAACCTTGGATCATTTATAACTTGTTGCGCGCCATAGCCTGTTTCCTCTGCGGGTTGAAACAAACATATAACCTGAAAGCCTTGTGGCCTATATTTAGAAAAATAAGTAGCTACAGCCATTAGTATGGCCATATGACCATCATGTCCACACTTATGTGAAACTCCTTGGTGGATAGACTTGTACGCTAAGTTTATAGTTTCCTCTATTGGTAAGGCGTCTAATTCACAACGGAACAATATTATTTTTGAGAACGTTTTATTTTCCCGTTTCTTTTCTCCAAAGCAAGCAGCTATGCCAGTACTTTTCTCTCCTGTTCCAGTGACACCTAGTTGGTCAAATAAACCGTCGGGATTTAGTTGTTCAAGTTCCTCTAATAATCTTTTCGCTGTTAAATTTTCATGGCTAGATAATTCGGGGCATCGATGAATATCTCTTCGCAAATTTATTAATGAAGCATTTTCTTTTGTTGTTAACATAGTTCACCTAATTTGATGATTTTTATTGCGCATTAAGTCTTTAAATAGCTTAGCAGATCTCGTTTCGGTGATTTCACTGAATTACAATACCATCCCAATCAATAACAGTTTAATTAACTGCAAATTATAATCTTGATAGTTATAATGACTACCCAGAATCAATAAGAGAGTTCTTATATGAATTCAAATAAACTAAAAGTTATCAATTTAGATGAAGTAGATCATAAGATCCTTAGCATTCTACAAAAAGAAGGAAGATTACCCATAGTTGAACTCGCCAAACGAATTCATCTCACCACAACACCGTGCTCTGATAGAGTAAAAAGGCTTGAATGTGAAGGGCTAATCAACCATTACTCTGCGGTGATCAGCCCTGAAAAGCTCGGTTTAAACCTAATTATTTTCATACATGTCAGGTTAGATCAAAATAGCATGATGGTATTTGAAAACTTTGCAAATGCTATATCTGCTATAGATGCCATAGAAGAATGCTATTCGCTTACAGGGGAATTCGACATGATGTTGAAAGTCAGAGTTGCTGATATGTCTGATTATCAAATGTTTATGGCTAACAACTTACCTCACCTGCCAGGTATCATTCAATCGAGAAGTGAAGTCGTTATCAAAGAATTTAAGAGATTTGAAGGTTTTCAATTGGGTTAAATATTTATCGCAAAATAACATTAACTTTTCATTAACATGGTACTGGAGCAAAGAAGTCGTCCATGATATGTTGCATTACACTTTTTTTATAAATTAAGAGAATTACTGTATGGCTTTTGCGGTTAGTGAAGAGCAGCCAAATAATGAGAGCAACAATGGTTTGTTTAATCGTTTTTTGGCCACAGTGGAGTTTTTAGGAAATTTACTACCACATCCTATTACCCTGTTCGCGATTTTTTGTCTCGCCATCATTATTGGTAGTGGTATCGCTGACTGGTTTGGTTTAAGTGCCATTGATCCACGCCCTATTGGTGCCAAAGGACGTGCACCAGATGGCATTATTGAAGTAGTGAGCCTGTTGTCCGTTGACGGCTTGCATCGAATAATTACCAATCTAGTGACCAACTTTACTGGTTTTGCGCCACTAGGCACCGTTTTAGTTGCAATTTTAGGTGTCAGTGTGGCCGAACATTCTGGTTTATTGTCTGCAACAATGCGAAATATGGTTATGGGTGCATCAAAACGCCTTGTCACTTTTATGATAGTGTTAGCTGCAATCTTATCAAATACAGCGTCAGAATTAGGCTATGTTGTCTTGATCCCCTTGGCAGCAATGATTTTCCATAGTCTTGGTCGTCATCCACTTGCAGGTTTGGCCGCTGCTTTTGCTGGTGTTTCCGGCGGATACAGTGCTAACTTATTGCTGGGTACCATAGACCCTTTACTGGCCGGTATTACCACGCCAGCAGCCCAAATGATTGACCCTGATTATGTGGTTGGCGCTGAAGCAAACTGGTACTTCATGGTGGTTTCCACCTTACTTATCGCCATTTTAGGTACCTTCATTACTGAAAAAATTGTTGAACCCCGCCTTGGAAAATATGATCCAAGTGAGGCGAGTATCGATTTGTCATTAGAAACGGCTGATAAAATTTCTCCTCTAGAGAAAAAAGGGCTTCGCTGGGCTGGCTTTACCTTCTTGATCATGAGTATTCTTTTGGCACTGAGTATCGTGCCTGAAAATGGTATCTTACGAAATCCTGACACAGGTTTAGTGGCCGGCTCTCCTTTTCTAAAAGGCATAGTGGCATTTATTTTTATTACCTTTGCAATCCCGGGATTTGTCTACGGAAAAGTCGTAGGTACAATAAAAAATGATCGCGATGTTATTGATGCTATGTCAAAAAGCATTGGTTCAATGTCGCTTTATATTGTTTTGGTATTTTTTGCCGCTCAATTTGTCGCGTTCTTCAAATGGACTAATTTTGGTACTATTATCGCGATAAAAGGTGCTGCTTTGTTACAAGCACTTAGTCTAACTGGCCCTGAAATATTCATTGGCTTTATTTTACTTTGCGCGCTTATCAACCTGACCTTAGGTTCTTCTTCTGCACAATGGGCCGCTACTGCCCCCATTTTTGTACCTATGTTGATGCTAGTTGGTTATGCACCTGAAACGATTCAAGCGGCATACCGTATTGGTGACTCAGTTACTAACCTAATTACGCCAATGATGAGTTATTTTGGCCTAATTTTAGCCGTTGCAGCGAAATATAAAAAGGACATGGGTATTGGCACCTTAGTCGCGACTATGCTGCCATACAGTATGATATTCCTCATTGGCTGGGTGGTATTATTCTATGTTTGGGTATTCGGCTTTGGCTTACCTGTAGGGCCAGGCTCACCAATTTACTATCAACCTTAATTTGACGCAGGGTAATAACGTCACAGCGTTATTACCCTTTTCAAGATAATTTACAGCTATGCTCAGTTTAAGACAGCTTAACGTTTATTTTCCTCTCTAATAGTCTCCCTAAACTCTTCCTGAAGCCATAAGGCTTGCCTAAATACAAATTCCTGCATACGCTTTCTTAATACACAAATAATAAACTACAACACCATATCGCCATGGATAAGCCAATAAACGCAAAAGCTGATTTTAATCAAATGCGACGAAAATTTATAAAACAGGGTTTGGGCGTGGTTACCTGCGCTGGTCTGTCAGCTTGTGGTGAAAGCTCTACACCACCCCAAGCAGTTATCCCTCCTTCTATAAGTTTAAACAGCACGCCAGGTGCTTTAGCTGAGGCATCATCACCATTAAACATAGTGATAATTGGCGCCGGTATGTCAGGGCTCATCGCTGGATATGAATTGCTCAGGGCTGGTCATCAAGTAACGGTGCTCGAAGCCCGCAACCGAAGTGGCGGTCGTGTACACACGTTAAATAATATCTTTGACAATGGGCAGTTTGCTGAGGCGGGTGCCTCAAGAATTCCGTCGAACCATGAATTAACTTTGGCTTATATTCAACATTTTGACTTAAACATAGAGCCATTTTATCCAAACGCTAACAACTACTTTAATTTACAAAATAATAGCAGTTCAATAATTCCTTGGGAGGATTACCTTAATCAACCACCTTGGCCTGGTTCAGTAAATCGCAGTGATTATTATAAAATTAGTGATGGTATGGCTAAGCTACCTTTAGCGTTATCGAGCAGCATCAATGACAATATTATTTATTCAGCGCCTGTTGATTCTGTGCGACAATCAAATGATGGTGTGGAAATATATGCTAATAATCAACAGTTTCTAGCGGATAGATTATTATGTACGGTACCTTTGCCCGTACTAAATAAAATCTCTTTTTCCCCCGCACTTTCAGCAGAGAAAACATTAGCGAGTAATGGCGGGTTCGACTATACCGACTCGACAAGACTCTATACTCAGTTTTCTGAACGATTCTGGTTAGAAGATAATCTCAACGCTTGGGGAAATACTAATTGGCCGGAAGAAATCTGGCAACCCACATGGAATAACCAAGAGAGTTCGGGCATCATTCAAAGTTATCTTAGAGGTATTGAAGCTTCTGATTTTGACACATTTGATCTTCTCCAACAAATCGAAAGTGTACATGGTCGCTGGCAATATGTACTCCCGCAATTAGCCAATTTCATCATCAAGAGTCATGTTCATTCTTGGCAAAAAGAACGTTGGACAGGCTCAGCCTATGCATCTCCAACTAATGCTCAAAGTACAGCACTTGCTTCTCATGTCGGTCTCACTGAAGGTAGGTTACACTTTGCAGGAGAGCATGCATCACAATTCCATGGTTGGATTCAAGGGGCGATAGCTTCAGGTATCAGAGCGGCTGAAGAAATACATGCAATGCAATAACTTTTACTCTTTATCAGTTAAATCCGCTTTATATTCAAAAAAGGTAGTATCATTTTAATGTTATTCCCTTAGAGAATGACTCTATTTATTATTGCCATTTAGCGATAATTTTTTGATGTGTACCGTCATGCTTAATTTTATTGGCCGCTTTCTTTAATGCCTTTATTAGTTGAATATCAGTATTCAAGTTTGCAGCCAAATATAATTCTTTAGCTATAGACTTCAAAACCAAAGCCTCTTTAACTTTGGCAGGTGATAACCCAGCAGATAAAATTTCAAATTTACTGGTGAGGTTGTTGGTGAAAACTGCATCTACCCGTTTACTAAAGAGCATTTTCCACATGTTATTATGCTTTATGGTCAAATATAGATTCTTGTTCTCAACCAAGCCTATTGATTTCAAATAACTTTCTCCATAATCACCACGAGACACTGCGATTTTGTAATTTTTCAGGTCGCTTACTTTGTTAATAACAATGTCTTTGTTGTCTTTTAAGATAGTGATATTTGGTTCGAATTGATTGAGTTTAGCAATCCAAATAAAACCCTGCTCTCTTTGCGCATTTCTAATCATGGATAAAATTAGCGTGTTTTTGTGATTTAAAGCTTGAGCGAATGCTCTTGGCCACGGCAATATTTCAAAGCTAGCATTAATATTAGCTTCTTTAAGTATTGCCTGAACTATCTCGATATTAACACCTGATATAGAAGAATCTGAGTTTAGTATCTGCATAGGAGGTACATCCTCCGTGACGATATTTACCTCAGAGGACCAACTATAAAAACTCAATAATAATAACAGTACTAAGAGCACTTTCATCATAGATATTATACTCAGGGATACATAACTTAAGTGTAACAGGTAAATTAATTTTAGCTTAAACACTATATAAAAAGTAAATCAGTCAACGCTTATGTGCCCCTCCTGTAAAGCTTAATAATTAGTTTATGCAAGCTTTTCGGAGCAGTAGCAAAAACTGTCACTGATTCAATGGCCAGATGTCCTTATGTATTCTATAGGATAATGGATATTATCAACGTACTTAATGTTTAGTATTTGGATACAAAATTTGGTGAGAACTGTTAATTTTATCAATAATATTGCGTGACGTACCCTTGCTAATAGCCATGCAAAGATCTGCTTGGTCTTCAGGTTTTATAGTATACACTTTTTCTACAGTGTCACTTAGTAACTTCTGCTTAGCAAGCATTTGAAGCATAGACTCCTCAGTTTCAATAAGTAGATCAACCCTGTCATTTAGCAGCATTTGCAAACTTGATTTGTTTGAAGACGTTAAAAATAGATTAACTCCTTCTTCCATGCCTTTGCCTACAAATAATTTATGAAAAAAAGTACCACGGGTGACACTAAAAGAATATTTTTTAAGGTCACTTTCCTTTTTGATGCGCAAATTTTTCCGACTAGCGAGTTTGTAAACTGCATGTATTGGACTAGATTGTAAAGGGCAGATCCAATGAAAATACTTTTCTCTAGCAGGTGAACGATAAATTGAATAAATCAGCACATTATCCTTTGCCATTGCGATGCTATACGAGCGCTGCCAAGGATATAAGTCAATTTCATAAGTGATATTGGCATGTTTTAGTATCGAGGTAACAATTTCTGTTGAACTTCCGGAAATTTCTCCCTTTGAGTTTACATAATTATAAGGAAACCATGACTCAGTAACGACGATAAGTTTATTGCTAGGAGACATACTCTTTTTATTTAAATCATGTTGGTTATTCTCACCAGCATTGGCGAAATTCAACAGCATTAGATAAGTAAAAATACCTTTTATAAGTGTAGTTCTCCAATTAGCTTTCATGCTATAGACCATCTATTGCCTATTGAAATGTTAATATTGAGTATAGTGTATAAATAATATACCTCCCCTCCCCTGTATAATCAATTCATCGTGTAAACAACAAGCTGTGACACATTGTCGGCCATCTGTCTAACACCACCGTTTGGCTGATATTTGAACAGGTTAGGTTTATTTAGCTATGTGCTGACATTCATTAATTCGCTTGTTAATAAATATTCTTTCATTTTGATTATTCGTTCTTTCAAATGCCAGCTGATAATATGCTAGAGAATTCTTGTACTGACTATCTTTAAAATAGAGCCCTGCCAGCGCGGTATAATAATGCCGATATTTTTCAAGCGGTTTTCCTAACGCTTTAACTTTTTTAATTGCCGTTAAACGGTCACCCGATTCTGCAAGCGCAACGGCCGCATTTAATTGAATAATAGGATTATTATCTACCATGCCTAGTAATTGATAAAGGTGGTATATTTGTGACCAATCGGTGCTTGATTGCGCAACTGCATTGTTATGCAACGAAGCAATCGCTGCCTGAATAGCATAAGGAGTTCCTTTACCCTCTCGTAACGCTTTTTCGACTAAAATATTAGCTTCTTGAATATTGGTTTTCTTCCAAAGACTGCGATCTTGATCCTCAAGTAAAATCATTTGTCCGTTATTATCAACTCTTGCCGGAATACGAGCTTCTTGTTGTAATAATAACGCAAGCAAGCCAATCACTTCAGGGTCATTCTTTATACATTGATGCAATAACCTAGCGAGCCTTATCGCTTCTTTACATAAATGTTGATCAATCAAGCCACTCGCTTCGGTTGTTAAGTATCCTTCATTAAAGAGTAAGTATATTGTCTTTAGCACACCTGTTAATCTCTCTAACCACTGCTGAGGTTTAGGAGTTTCATACTTGATATTATTGACACTGATTTTCGTTTTTGCTCGAGTTAAACGCTTCTCTACGGTTTTTGTGTTACTAACTAGCGCATTAGCAATCTGTACAAGGTTTAGTCCTAATACATGCTTTAACGATAACAGAATCTGAGTCTCTTGGTTAAGTGCAGGATGACAACAAGTAAAGATCAATCGAAGTAAATCATCGTTATAACTCAACAACAGCGCATCTTCACTTAAATCAGGTAAAATAGTCACTTCGGGGATTGATTCAAATGGCTGCTGTTTTTGTTGCTTGCGATAGTCATCAATATATTTATTTCTTGCAACTTTGACCAACCAAGCCACAGTATTATCCGGCTGTAATTCTGGCCATTTTAGCAATGCTTGCTCTACGGCAGATTGCAAATAATCTTCTGCAAGGTGAATCTCTTTAAAAATAACGATTAGCTTGGCTAACGCTTGCGGATAAGATGTTTGAATTAGCGCATTAATCATTAATAATTGTCGTTTAGTTTTATTTACAAAAATTAGGACAATTCGATCGCAACATATTCGTTGTCCTAATTTCACTAATAATAGAGACGGCTGAAACCTCCCTTTCCTTTATAGATTAGTTATCAAACACCATTAATGGTCGTACTTCTATACTGCCAAAAGCAGCACTCGGTATTCCTTTAGCTTTTTCTATTGCTTCGTCCAGCGAATCGCACTCAAGTAAATAGAAACCACCAAGTTGCTCTTTAGTTTCAGCAAAGGGTCCGTCGGTAAGTAACGTTTTACCGTCCCTCACTCGAACAGTAGTCGCAGTATTCGTTGGCTGTAAAGCTTCTCCAGCAACAAAACTTCCTGTTTCTTTTATGCTTTGAGTATAGTCCATATAACCTTGAAAAATTTTACCGTTTTCTTCATCACTATGAGTTGCCATGATAGTTTCGGCTTCATAAATTAAACATAAAAATTGCATTAAATAATCCTCTATAGATGTGTGTTTTAACAGTTAGCATCAATTTAGCTAATAAAAATAACACCATAATTAAATGGCATTAGTTAATAGACGAATAACATTAAACAAAACCGACATTAACATATAAATATATTTCACAAAAAGTTTACCCAGCGTGAAAAACAGCTAAATTTAACTTATAAATTATCTTGAAACACCTTAGGCAAACGACAACATCGCTGTTATTACCTTTCCGATGCTTTCATTTAAGCAGATAAATTAGTGATTTTCAGAGACCATATTTATGGTTTGTATACTTTAGGACAAAACGCTTAATCTGCTATAAGCGTAATTTAGCGCTCCGTTAGCATAAGTTTGACTACATAAGAGAAATAAAGTGCTGAAAACCTTTAGCTATTTTGGCTACATCTTCAGGGTCAAACTTTACCTTTGGAATTTCATTCATATCAATAGGCTCTGCTTGGTCAAATAATGCCAAAATATCAACTTTTAGCTTAATTATACCGTCATTTGAAACTATGGTTGAGTTTAGAGGAAATTTAAGCCGAGTATAACTTTCGTTAAATCCTATATGGTAAACCAACGGCTGTTGTTTCATTTGGCTATACAAGCTCCCTTCAAGAAGCAAGAATTTATAGCCTACTTGCCAATTCCACGCCATGCGGTTATTTGGGTCAAGATCTCCTGCGATCACTATAGTCCCATTAGCCGTGCTATCAATGCCAATACTAAAAACCAATTGTTGAAAATCACTAACTGAAATTTCTGAGATGACAATTTCATAATAAGCTTTGCCAACATCAAACCTCGCTAGGTGATAACTTTCTAGCTCTGTATAGTTATTTCGCTTACTTCTCAACACAAGGTTGCTAATGAAAAACTGAAAATCTCTGATAGTAAAGACCCCCTCCCCTCCCGGATTATGGTATTTTTCATTATTTAACACTAACGGCTGGCTCCCTAAAAAAGGATAGAATCGTAAAGTAAGTTGTTTAGGTACCGTGTTGTGCCAAACAATAGCGACACTTATCAATAATAATACGCTAATCAAACCAACTATTTTAAATGGTTTAATCATTCGGTTCTCCCGTTTTAAAAGGATCAGAGAAAGCTTTATTAGTTAAAAACGATTCATCCGTTAAGGTGTGTAAAAATGAAATAATAGCCACAACTTCATGTGGAGCCAAATTTAAACTAATGTGCTGACTTTGTGAATCAGCTAAATTATCCGCTTCAATTATTAACGGGCTAAGTGTTTTACTTCTTTTGATGCCACTATTGTAATGCGCTAATACCTCTTCTAGCGTTTTGAACCTGCCATCATGCATGTAGGGTGCTGTAACAGCGATATTACGTAATGTAGGGGCTTTAAATAAACCACGATGCGCCTCAAGTTTTGTTACCCCAAATAAACCTTCAGCTAAGTTTTCATCATCATCTAAACCATTATTTGAAAAGCCATCAAAAAATGATGAAAAACCACTGGTAAGGAACTGACTATGACAATCAATACAGTTTCCCCCCCTTAGTGAGACTTTTGTATCAGGGTGCGCCATAAATAATTTCCGGCCAAACTCTTCCTGCGGTGATAGTGATATTTCTCCACGTAAAAATTGATCATAAGGTGAATTTGATGAAATCAAGGTACGTTGAAAATTGGCTAATGCTTTAGCAATGCTTACAGCGTTAAGTTCACCATACGCTTGCTCAAAAAGTGTTTGGTATGCTTTAATTTCACTAAGTTCTTCAGTCAAATCATCAAGGTTACTACCCATTTCATCAACATGTTCAATTGGCTGTAGTGCTTGGTTTTCTAAAGAATTAGCACGTCCGTCCCAGAAAAAGTGTTTTGGCCCCCACATCAAGTTAACTAAACTCATGGAATTAAAAGATAGCGGCTTTCCGGATACTCCTACAGAAAGAGCAAGACCATCGGTAAAAGCTAGAGATTGCTTATGGCAGTTTGCACAGGCAACCTTATTATTTTTTGATAGTATAGGATCATAAAATAAACGACGACCTAGCTTAACCGACTCTACGGTCAACGGATTATCTTTAGGTATCTGAAAACGGCCAAAAACAAAAGGCGTAGTAAATTCAACTAACTGAGTATCACCTTGCTTGTTGGTTGAAAATACAAAAATACTAACAACAATTATTACCGTACATGAAAGCGACA
The DNA here is from genome assembly GCA_913062815.1 of uncultured Colwellia sp. GTDB lineage: Bacteria > Pseudomonadota > Gammaproteobacteria > Enterobacterales > Alteromonadaceae > Colwellia. Next base: position 74,932 of record CAJXWZ010000011.1, read on the forward strand.
CAGCGGCCAAAAATTTAACTTTAAACATCTTAGCTAATGATGATGCGTGAATCCTGAGCCAAATAGTGCTTCAATATTATCAATACCTTTCTGGTATTTATCTTTAAAATTAATCATTCCTAATCGCTCACCTGTAGTTAAGTCATGAACAGTAAGGGAGTGATCATTTACCTTTGCGATAAAATCAACATCTGTTGGATCATTATCTTTAGCATCACCTAAATTTAATAAGTTATTTTGTACGGCAATAAGCTTGCGACCCGATGCCGATGAATAGAAAATCATATGATGGGCACCTAACTCTGTTTTAATGTCTTCACCTGAAGGCACTAGGTCTGGTAGCGACTTCAAGTCATACCTTTTAACAAGGCCAGGGATAGCATGACTAATAAACAACTCGGTATCATTACCATAAAATTCTAACGGCACCCCTGTTCCTGCTGTTGCACCATCATATAGCTTTTCTGGCTCGGCAAAAACTTTGCTTTTTGCGTCATAGGGAATTTTCCAAGTTTCGAAACCAAACATAGTATTAACCAAAACAGCAGGCTCTACCCCTTCAACAATACTGGGGCGAACAAATAGCACCTCAACTGGCGATGATGGAAAACCTACTGGTTTAGCATCTTCTGTAACTATATTTTCTATCGGTTCAAAGCTATTCAAATCAATCACAGTGACAACGTTTCCAATACCATCAGCCAAATTAGGGTGAACGGTCGAAGTAACGACCATGCGGTCTTCATAGGCAGAAATCCCATGCGGATACATTATATAAGGTTTTCCTTCGCCTACTTGGCTTTTTCTCGCTTCAATAATTTTAAGCACTTTGTTAGTTTGAGGATCAAAGACACCGACTGAACCAGCATCAACTTGCGATAGATCAGTTCCCCCCATAAAAGTTACAAACATATGTAGTTTGCCATTAACACTGTGCCACATAATGTCTTCACCAACACTTTGCCCTTGTGTATCCAAGCACTCAACTTTAGTAATAACTGGCTCAGCTTGTGCGTTCCTCACCAAATCAATTTCAGCTAAACTACACTCAGATCCCAACCCTGTTGCGTATAATCGTCCATTAGGGCTGTAATATAAATGGTGTAAAGGGGCATCAAATTTTGGTAGTGGGTAGTCATACAATATATTGCCAAAATTAGCTGATTCAGGATCCATTTCAATAATCGCGATGCTATCTTTGGTGCCTAAAGTAGGTAAGCCTGATAGTAAAACTATTGCTTGGCTTTCCTCTATGTTCTTTTCGGTATCAATGGGAGAAACTGTCGAGGTTGCAGACGTACTTTCTTTTACATCAGTACAGCCTAGCTGTATTAGTATAGTCCCAACAAGTAAAATCAGCGTGACTTTATTCATATATACACCTTATTATGTTATTGTTTTTCCTGAACAAACCAAGAAAGTTTTTATTCTTTTTTATAAGCGTAACTAAAGTCGACAACATACTACTGACATGTATCATAGCTATCAAATAGCTTAGTTTAGAAGATCTAAAATGTACATTAATGGTGTCTTTGACATGATAATTGATAAAACTCAACTTTGAATATTTTGAGATATTTATTACTACGCATAAAACAGCTGTTCATATTTCATTTTCTTAATAAACTACTCCTTCATTGCTAGCGGAACCTTAATCTAATGATATCCTTAGTTTTATTAACAGAAACTAAAGGAAATTTATGCTGCATTTTTAATTTTTCATTTAGACAATATGCTTGATCAAAAAAGGGTAATAACAGTGAAGTCATTACCCTTTAAATTACCCCAAAGTGAACATACGATGATATGTTAACTTTAGGAAAAATAGCTTATTTCAGTTTATTTCAATTCGAATATATTGCTTTATTTTTGATGACACTGTCATTATGCTTGCAATGCTAGCGATGCCATTTTCATAATACTATCAAATGATGCTGCACCGGCAATGAATAAACCATTATGACAAAACATTGCATCGTCAATATTTGTCACTTTATTAAGTGCTTCATCTGATAACCCCGCCCATTGTTGAGGCAGTGGTTTTCGATCTTCAAATGAACCTATCTCAGCAGGTACGGTATGGATGATCCATTTTCCCGACAGCGATGGGTAAATAATAAATAAAGCGTCTGCAGATAAGGCGTGAACTGTTTCTTTCCACGGGGTATATTTTTCTAATACGATAACTCTTGGATCTTCGGCATTTTCAACCGCTTTAGCCACAATTGCTTTTGCACTAATTTCACCTTCAGCAGCGGCGATAAATCGCGCCAAAATATGCGATGCAAATTCTACCGCTTCATCAAAACAGGAGTCAAAATGGCTATCTTCTTGCCAAGTAGGGTTGAACATTGCAATAGTCTGGCTAAGACTAACACCGTTATAAACCCCTTCGACATGACCACAATCGACACCATCAATTATTGAGACTAGAGCGACATCAACCGCATCGGCTATGGCTTGATCACATTGGCATATTTCTAGGCCATATTTTTGCCAAATCAAACCAAATGAAGAATAAGGAATACCATTTTCTCGCTTACCTGCTCCACCACGTTGATGATGATCAAAACGACCAGCATTTGGATCATATTCGCCACCTACGTCAATGACAATGTCAGCCTTGTTAATGATATCTGAGTCACGTGTACGTATGAGTTTAAAAGAAGGGATAATATGCTTAAGTGCGGCGACACTAAAAACATCATCCGCATGAAAATTACCGTTGTGAGTTACTATTAATTTATCATTCATTTGAATAGTGCCATCTTATAAAGAGGTTATAACCGTCAATGATTACTTGAATTTAAGACAGTCAATGTGTTGGAAATATGCGCAAAGCAAACTGTATCGCGGATTCTATACAAAGACTGCCAATAAACACAGCTAATTTTGATACCAACAACGTTAAACAGCGTATCTCTATGAATACGATAAAGAATCAATAATGACTAAAGTAAAAACTAACCGCTATATTTTTCCAAAACAAGCGATAGTTGGCCAGCCGTAGTCGCAGTGTGCGAATTTCCTGCCAACGTATCTTTTACCTGCTGTGCACTGTGCTTAGAAATATCACGAATAACGCGTATATTTTCATTGATTGATTCTGCGGCCTGACTCTGTTGTTGGACAGCCGTAGATATCAGCGCATTCATATCAGAAATGTTTTTGACGTTATCAACGATTTTGTCGATATCACTCACTGCTTCATTAACCAATGAAACCCCCTGTTCTGCTTTGCTAACTCCTTGTCGCATAAACCCTGAAACGTTTGTCGCCCCAGATTGCAGCTCTTCTATCATCGACTGAATTTCAACGGTCGCCTTTTGCGTTCGTTGTGCTAATTGTCTAACTTCATCGGCAACAACTGCAAAGCCTCTACCCTGTTCACCTGCCCTGGCAGCTTCTATCGCTGCATTTAAGGCAAGCAAATTAGTTTGCTCAGAAATCCCATTGATTACTGAGACTACTGACCCTATTTTTTCAGAGTTAACCTCTAAATGCTGCACAGCCTGAGATGCATTATTAACCGTATCAGAGAGGTCTCGAATTGATTCAATGGTATTGCCTACATTAATTCGAGCTTTCTGTGCCTGCTCATTTGAATCACCCGCTAAAAAGTCTGCTTTTGTGGTATGTTCCACCACAATATGAATAGTGCTATTCATTTCATTCATCGCCGTGGCTACTAGGTCGATTTGATGGTTTTGATTGTCCACAGCGGTTAAGGCTTGTTGTGATTGATTGCCTATATCACGAGTTGTGTCATTCAGTATGTTAGTGGACTTAGTGACAAGATCAATAAGCTCATTTAAATTACTTATCGTACTATCAATAGCGCAACCTAACTGGCCAAATTCATCGTCACCGGAAAAGCCAACTCGCCGACCCAATTTACCATCAGCGACAATTTTCATCACATCAATGATGTAGTCAATTAATGGTAAAATATTAGCACTAACACTGCTTGCCAAAATATATATGATAATGATAGAAACCAAGATATTAATGGCCGATGTAGTCAAAAACTCATCTTGACGCGTAGTAACTTCGCTTACCGTAGATAAGCTGACCACAACCGAGAGATTTGCCGATGGCGAATATTGACTTAGCTCCCCTGTACGTACTGTGTGTTGCCCTTTCTTTAATTGAACATCTACGTTTTCTAGAGTATTGATGTTAATTAAGGACGCAAGTTCAACAAAGGTTAATTTACCTTGCTTAGAACTTATCGCCAGCAGTTGGTAACTGCTGGTTAGCTGCTGTTCTAGCGTTAACTCATCTGCTTGCTGCGTAAAATCCCACACAGTAAATAGCTGTAAGCTAAGGGCAATAAAGGCGCCATAAAAAGCCAACAACATTTTCTGCTTCATTGATATGTTCATGAGCAAACGATCTCTAAAACTGATTTTTACTGTTTCGTCCATAACAACCCCCTCTATAACAAGTTGACACAAAAGTCAGCTTCATGATTAATAAAAATTAACATACCGACTTTTATAGTGCAATCCTATTTGATTATTTATGTCTTTTGTCGTGTTAACCGAAACTGAAGGGATAAGCTTTTAGTCAATAACAATTAGGTACAATCACCTCAGATACTCCCATTTAGCCTTTCAACATATGCATTGTCTAAAGGAGTGCCGAAGGCCGTCATTATATCTTCAATTCCCAGTGTGCCAATTCGTTGTCGAAGCGTTTTTCCAGTAATATTTTTTGCGGGTCGGAGTATACATCTTGGTGCTGTTTCTCAAGGGACAGGTTCAATAATTTGCTGAGCAGTTTTGTGCTATTTGATTAGCTGTTACATAGAAATGAACAATCTGACGCCGAGCGTGACTAAGAATGATAAATACGTGCAAATATTCTCGAGGGACAAGTCAAATAATGCTTGTAACGGTGACATCAAGCCGACATCCTGACAATTGGACGCAAGCCATTAGTTTACAGACCTACTATGCCCTTATTCTTTTCATTCATAAAAAATAACAAGCGCTGCTCTGTTAGCCCACAGCAACATTATCCTTATTTTTCTGAATTTTATTTCCCCCAACTAAACTCCTGCGACTTGTTGAACAGCTTTACATTTTATGTTATCTCTCAACCGACTAAGATCAACTCACAACCACACAGCAGACCTCTAGAAATCACCGAAGTTTCAATTCATAGCTTCCACAATGCGCAAAATCGAGACATAAGTAATTATCGCTTGGGCACTATGTCCGATCAAAAAAGGGTAATAACATTACTGTTATTACCCTTTTATATAATTCTTTTGAACGAATCAGTTAGTGATTTTCAGAAACCATATTAATAGTATGCTCTTTTTAGCACAATATTTAAGAACAACATGAACACAAAGTTAAATATTCAAAATAGTAGAGAGCTAACCATCAACAAGTGTGGTCACAACTTGTGGGTTATTGTATAACGTTCTATGCACAGGACAACGCTCAGCAATTTCCATTAGCCGTATTTTTTCTGAATCATCCAACGGCCCCATCAACTGAACCTTTCGAATCAATGACTCCATGCTCTTATTTTGCTCTGCGATATTACTAGCATCTTCCAAGTAGTTACGCTCGTGTGATAATGATACCTCCACATGTTCGAGTGGAATTTTCTTGCGGGTAGCGTACATTCGGATAGTCATTGCAGTACAGGCACCCAAGGCAGCTAGTAAATGCTCATAAGGATCTGGGCCAGAATTCTTTCCGCCTAACTGTGTTGGTTCATCTGCATACCAATGATGGTGATCACTGAAAACATCTTGTTGAAATTCATGGTCGAGCTCAGCCACCATAACATGCCCCTTATTAAGGTTTGGACGAACTATTTCTGGCGCAGGAATATAGCGGCTTGCCCAGCCTGAAATAGTTTGAGCGACATATTCACTATCTACTGATTTTGATAAGAGATGATCAGCCGTGTCTAGGCTAACAAAGCTTTTGGGATGCTTTGCGGCTTTATATATTTTCTCGGCATCGGCAATATCTACCGTTAAGTCGACAGGTGAGTGTAATACCAGTAAGGCTTTATTGAGATGCTTTATATGTTCTGTGGTTTGATTACGCAAATCATCCAGAAATTGCTGCTTAATAGTGAATTCACGCGCGCCCAAACTCACTTTTGCTAGGCCTTTCTTTTCTATTGTGTCGAGGTGAGCATCAAAGTTATGTATAACGTGGCTTGCTTCATAGGGTGCGCCAATTGTTACCACCGCTTTCACATGCTCAAGTTGTGCGGCCATCGCTAAAACAGCCGCCCCGCCAAGACTATGCCCAATTAATAATTGAGGTGCTTGATAATGCTGCTCGAGAAATCTTGCCGCACAAAGCAAATCTTCAGTATTGGATGAAAAATTGGTATTAGCAAAATCACCGTCACTATTACCCAACCCTGTGAAATCAAAACGAAAAACCGCAAAACCATGCTGCACCAGAAACCGACTAATTCTCGAAGCCGCCGCTACATCTTTACCGCAGGTAAAACAATGTGCAAATAAAACATAGGCTCGCACTGCTTGATCAGGTGTCTCAAGTAGTCCAGCAAGGCTTTGTCCTTGGCTAGAAAATTCTATTTTTTTTCTCATCACTTCTTTCCTATATTTGTTATCAGCACTGCAAACACTAAGACTATTTAATCAGTGCTGTTAAGCAGGCAATAATGGCTCAATAACCGCTTGCCAATCCGCCAAGCTTGAGTGGTGATCAACAGGGACATTACCTGCATTGTTAATGAACAATGTAGGGGTTGCCCAAACTGCTTTTGTTGCTGCATAACGAATGGGTGTACGTGCCTGAACATAAATATCGCTATCATTCATTCGCTGAACGAAGCTCTCTCGTGCTACGCCTGAATGTTCGTTCGCAAAATCAGCCACTAAATTAATGAGGTCATTGTGAGTTTTATGTAAAAATGAACCGTTATAAAATTGTGCTTGGCGTTCATAGATAAATGTCGCAAAATCAAAAAACTTGTTTGCATCCTCTTCTGCTAATGCAAATAGCCCTAAACTCATATCCCAAGCTTGTCTATGATTGCTCAGGGTAATCAAGTGAACTCTTAGGCTGACAGGTTTACCTTGATAATATTTTGCAACGTTAAGTAACGTGGGCCAAATAGTACGAGAATGCGGACATTGAATATCAATAAATGCATCAATCGTAATTTGAGCGGCTGTATCACCAAGAAGAAAACCGCTTGGACGATGTGGTATTGGTATAGTCATATGAAATGATTCCCTAAATTGCTTTTGAATAATGGTTATAGTTTTGTATTCTAAATTAACAATCACACAAACTCATAGTAGCAAATACACCTACGCCAATGAGTAGTAAAGGTAGCAGAAACCAAGATACGAACACTCACCGCTTAATTATAATACTACGGTATCAGTATGAGGAGAGCCTTTCGGATCCTCTACGGGGTAAATATCTGATAGGAGAATACTTCGCCCATTTTCTGTAACAACTTTAGCATGATGTCTCTTAAGGGCGCGTGGCTCTTTTACCCCACATGAATGGGCAATGGTACCTACCTCATACACCATATTTTCAATATACGAAGCGACACGGACAGATTTATCAGCAGGGTTCAGGCCTTTTTGAAATTTTGCATCTTGTGTTGCTATACCAGTAGGACAAGTGTTTTTATTGCACTGCAGTGCTTGTATGCAACCTAGTGAAAACATAAAGCCTCGCGCAGACGTAACGAAATCTGCTCCCATCGCAAGCGCCCAAGCGACATTAGACGGTGTTACCAATTTACCAGAACTAATCACTTTTATTCTATTTCTCAATTTATGTTCAATTAATTTGTCGACGACAAAGGGCAAACTTTCTTTTAGAGGTAATCCCATATAATCCATTAAACTTTGTGGTGCAGCTCCGGTACCACCATCAGCACTATCAATGGTGATAAAATCAGGTGCAGATGCGATGCCTCGCTCCTTTATTTTACTAAACAGAGAGTCATAAAAATCCTGTCGACCAACAACCGCTTTGAACCCTACGGGTTTACCGGTAACACGGCGTACTCTGGCAATCATGTCTAAAAGTTCATAACTGCTGGATATATCGATATGCCCATTTGGACTAATGGAGTCTTGACCTACCTTAATGCCCCGTATTTTTGCTATTTCAGGTGAAACCTTGATACCTGGTAGAATTCCTCCCTTGCCTGGTTTTGCGCCTTGACTCATCTTTATTTCGAACATTTTTACTTGTTCATGGGCAGCAATTTCTCTAAGCCTTTCATCACATAAATTACCTTTTTCGTCTCTTACGCCATATTTAGCGGTACCTATCTGAAAAACAATATCTGCACCACCTTCAAGGTGATATGGAGATAAACCACCTTCACCCGTATTCATCCATGCTCCGGACGCTTTTGCTCCCGTTGATAATGCTAGTACCGCCTGCTTTGATATTGCGCCAAAACTCATGCCTGAAACATTGAATAAAGAATTCGTTTGATACGGGATTTGAGCATACCCGTCACCAATGGTAATTGTTTTTGGTAATGCTGCGTCTTCAGTTAATGTCGGGAATGGACAACTAAGAAACATTACTTCGCCAGAGTGAGCAAGTGAACGTGTTGAACCGAACGCAATAGTCGAGTCCACATTTTTTGCTGCGCGATAAACCCAAGATCGTTCAGCACGATTAAATGGCATCTCTTCTCTATCCATAGAAAAGAAATACTGGCGAAAAAATTCTCCCATATGTTCGAAAGCGTATCGAAATCGACCAATAACAGGGAAATTTCTCCGTATGGTTTGCTTAGTTTGCGTAACATCTGCAATGTATAAAAAAAGCACATAGAGTACGCCAATGCCTATGGCGCCTATAAAAGTGGCAGCAGCCCATAATAAAATAGTAAGTATGATTGAATCGAACATCTGTAATTATCCAAAATTGAGTGTATAAGTTGAGCAAATTTTTATTTCACAGCAAGTGTGAATTAAGTACCAAGACTCCAAGCCTTGCTATTAAATAACTGCGCTTCAACTAAGCGATCGAGGGCGAAACGTCCACCGCTAAAAATGACAATTTGCAATAAGAGCGTTCCCCATAATAGGTGTTCTGCATAAGCTGCCGCGGCAATATCTTCTAAACTGATCACTGCAACAATATTGACAAAAAATAAGGCTAAAGCAGAAAAACGACTTCCCAACCCCGCAATTAATAACAACGGAAAAACAATTTCTGCAAAAGTGCCTAAATAGGCGGCTAATTCAAACGGTAATACAGGCACTTGATATTCATATTCAAATAGCATCAAGGTGCTGTCCCAGTCTCTTAGCTTAGTTAGCCCAGAAGAGAAAAATGCCCAGCCAACATAGAAACGAGCAACTAACAAAGCAATAGGCTCTAACAGACTAATTTTGCAAGCAAGTGTGATGTATAACTGACTGAAAGGTATCAGACGTTGTTTTAAGGTATTCATAGTTTTTTCTCTTTAAAGTAGTGAATTAAATTTTTTTCAATTGCATTTAACAACCATTTTTCAAATGAAAATTGGTTGTTTCCATTAACCGCACTTAGCGACTGAGCTAGGGATTGTCCTGACATTAAACTACGCATAAAAACATCTTCTCCCGTCATGAGTGTTATTACTTTGGGCTGAAACTCAGGCCGATAAATCATCACTATTTGCTCACTCTGCGTTGAAACGAGTACTTGCTTTGCATTATTCATAGCATTTTTTCGCTTTAACTCATCATCACCATGGTGTGCATAAAAAATATCTACAATGGGATATTTAGTTTCAAGTAGTTTCACATTAGGGTTAAACTTAATGAAAATATGCTCAGGTTCACAATCAGCAAGCAACTGCAGAGACGACTGTTCAATAGTTTTATCAACACCATGCAAAGCATTGTGAACATACCAATCCAACGCGGTGCAATCTGAAAGGTAGGGGTATTGATGACCAATATCTGTTGTTGTGATAAAGCTGGCTAGTGCTTTTCCCCATTGAGCCCAATCACCTTGATTTGGTGGCGATGATTTCAAAAACTGAAAGGTAATGTGTTCACTCACGTCACTATCAAGTAGTTCAAAGAGTGTTGGAAAACTAATACTTAGGGCTCGTTGAGCGTTAGCTAATAAGTTTCTGCGGTATATGTTAATTCCACGAACATCAACACCATTTTGAGCTATGGCGTTTGCATCATAATTCCAAATAGCATCTAACAAACACTGTTGTTCGTTCATACATTGCTCATCTTTAGCAAAATCGTTTTTAACTTCAGCATTCATGATTTGCTCCTGTGCAAAATAGCCTGTGCAATTTCTCGTGCTTTTAAAGCTTCATTAACCAGCACAGACCAATGAGGTAAATGACTATCCCATTCAATTAATGTTGGCACTGCTCCAAATCGCTCAATTGCCAATCGATAGCCCTGCCAAACCTCATCAGAAACAGGTTGAGCATGATCATCTATGACAAGCTGCCCATCAGAGGGTATTTGAAAACCAGCAAGGTGAATTTGTTCAACACTTTTCAATGGCAAAATCTTGATATAATCTGCCACTGATTGCTGTATGTTCCCACCTTCAAAATTCAAACTATTTACAGCAATATTATTAATATCTAACAATATTTTCGCACCTGTACGTTGGCAAAGCTCAGCTAAAAACTCAGCTTCGGATAGATAACTTTCATCAAACTTTACATAAGCAGAAACATTTTCAATGATAAGTTGCCGACCTAAAAACGACTGAACCTTATCTACTTGTTCACACATGCGTGCTAAATTTACGTGAGTATGAGCAATAGGTAATAAGTCGCCGCTGTGCATTGACTGGCCGTATTGTTTACCCCAAGTAAAACAGGCATGTTCAGACATTAAAAAGGGATCAATAGTTTGTGTTAACTTTTTCAAGCGTTCCAAATAACCCATTGGGATGTCGTGTATAGAGCCAAGCCCCATTGAAGTTGAGTGCAAGCTAACAGGATATTTTTCTCTCACTTGTTGAAGCACCGACAATGCGGCACCACCTTGACCAAAGAAATTCTCAGAATGCACTTCAACAAAGTCAACTTGTTTAGGCTTGGTGAGTATGTCGGTAAAATGAGGATGCCTTAACCCTACCCCCACTAGTAACGCTTTATTGTCTACCAACATACTCATTCTCCTACCCTTTAATCGTTGCTTTAAACAACTTCTTAGCCTCTTTTTTTGATAATCCACCCAGTGTTGAGCAAGTACCTTTTTCTACTAACTTCCACTCACCTTTGTCATTATCAATTTTCGATTGCCCCGCACATGAATGAGTGCCCGCCAAGTTTGCACAATCGTTCTGAGCAGCTTTTGCCACGCCGTAACATTTTTCTTTTTTGCTACCTGCTTCTACAGGTGCCACAACCCCTGCAGAAACAACAGCTGCTAGTGCTGCACTAACTAATAATTTATTGTTCATAATAAATCCTCTATTTGTGTAAAATGAGCAACTAGGTATGCTGCTCTAACCATTGTATTAATTGTTGCGGTGCCAAGCCGCCAACACGTTGGTCAATAATTTCATTATTGCTAACTAACATCATTGTTGGCACACTGCGTATGCCATAATCAGCGGCTATCGTTAACGAGTTATCTACATCAACTTTAATCGTATTGAATCGTTCACTCATCAAGCTAGATATCTGTTCAACTATTGGCGACATTGACTTGCATGGGCCACACCAAGAGGCACTGAAGTACAATAAGGTGTGTTCATGTTGCAATAACAAATCTTCAATAGAGTCATCTGATGTTAGTTGCTTCATAATTGAGACCTCACTTATCTGATTGGCTGTTATTCGTATACTTTTTCTATCTGTTCTACCGTTAAGCCTTTAATGCCACCCCATTTACCTTGCGCTGTTTCAATATAACCAGGAATGTCCGTTGCCCATTTCTTTTGTACATCTTTGTTCAGGTTAAGATATAATTTTTCGCCGCGTATGTGCCAAGCTGTTGGGTCTGTATCAAATTTCCTATTCATTGTGACACCAAAGGCACAATATCCACCGTATTGAGGGGCATACTTGCTCGGCTCAGATTGAAATAAATTGCGGTTTTCCGCGCTTGAAAATTGATAGATAGCGCCGTTGTATGCCGCAGTATATTTATCAGAGCCTTTAGTTGGTGCACTTTTTGTGAAATAAGAAACTGTGTCATAACCTTTTAGTGCCAAGTCATTACCATTTGCATTGACGGCAATATTGGCTGCAAAACCCAAGCTGCTTGCCAGTAATGCAGACGTAGCGAAAGTCGTTTTAATAAGTGTTGAAAGTGTCATTTTTCTTTCTCCAGTATTGAATGTTCAAAATTTAATGATTTATAAGGATGTTTTCCTTGGTTGATAATATAGGGCTTTCAATTAACCAAAAGGAATGACATAGTCCTAACATTGAACCCAATCGTCCAAAACAGTCATGAATGAGAAAAACATGGATCAACTTTCAATAATTTTGCAGCGCTTTTCGATGAATACGGAAGTTTTCTTTACGGGGAATTTGTGTGGCATCAGTAACTTCAATAAAGAGCCAAATCAAGGACATTTGCATTTATTACGCAGTGGTGAATTGACAATAGTAGATGAGAAGGGACGTTCCCAATTGTTCAATGAGCCTACGGTACTGTTTTTTCCAAGACCATATGCTCACCGTATTATTGGCAATGAAGAGAATCCACCTGAATTGGTGTGCGCTAACATCATTTATAATGAGAGTACATCTAACCCTATTGCGAATGCACTACCCTCAATACTGTGCTTTAAACTCAGTGATTGCCAAAAATTAAAGCAAACCGCACTATGCTTATTTGAAGAAGCATTTCAAGACCGGTGCGGACGGATACCCATGATTAACTTGCTTACCAATATGTTTCTTATTCATGTACTTCGTCATGTGCTAAATAACAATATAATGCAGTATGGTTTGCTCGCTGGCTTAGCACATCCTCAAATATCTAAAGTATTACTTGCCATTCACGACACGCCAGAGCGTCAGTGGGGGCTAGAAACAATGGCGGAACTTGCATTAATGTCACGTTCAAAATTTGCAGCCCTCTTTAAGCGTATCGTTGGCCAAAGCCCTGGAGATTATGTGATTGATTGGCGTATTGCTGTAGCAAAAGGCCTACTTCAAAAAAACAAGCCAGTGGCGTTAGTTGCTAATGCTGTTGGTTATGAGAATGGCTCTGCATTAGCACGCGTATTTAGAAAAAAATTAGGCGTGTCTCCTAAGCAGTGGATTGAGCAAACGCGTTGATAAAGTGATTGCTTTTAATTGAATATAACTCTAATTTTTTTGTATTGATTTACCTTAATTTGACTATATTACAAGCTAACTAGCAGCAGCTATTGAATGAACTAAGGCTTTAGTAATTTTCCCTTGCTGATGTTTAACAATAAGTTGACTAACTGAGAGTTGGCTAGCACTAGTAATTTCTTGAGCATCATTTTGTGTAAACAAACCAACATTTACAGGTAAATCAGCAATAAATCCTGTGGATTTTCGTTGTTTTATTTTTTGTTTATTCTTATGTCTATTGAGGTTAGAGCTATCATCAACGGGTGACTCATTGCTAAAACTTTTTTCTCGGCTTGCCGCAGCAATACAAATTTTACGTTCAGCAGCACGAGATAGTAAATGATTCTCTACCTCACCAGGTGTTTGAATATCAAAGGGGACCAATAATAGATGAATATGGCTAAATGCAGCAGTATCCACTATGGCTGTACTACTCGCGTCATCTCCCGTCAGCATAGCCACCTTAATAATACCTTGCTCTAAAGGTATCTCTACAATGTTTAGCTCGTCAGCTAATGTTGTCCACGGATATCTTGGGCAAAATTGTATTTGCTGTTGTGTGGCAACTACACCACATTCACTGATTAAAACTGCCTGATGTTTGCCATCAATAACTAAACTTGTGCATACATATTGAAAAGGCCTTAATTCAGCACTGATTCGAGTGATAAGTTGCTTACATAACTCATTTAATTGCATCAATTGCTGAGCATTATTTGTAATCGTTTTGTCGTCAATAAAGAATAATTCTGGTAACTGAATGATGTCGCTGAGGTTGTTAATGATGTAGTGACAGACATCATCAATCGCTTCTTCATTAGATTTATACGTGGCAAAGAGTGCCATGTTAACCGTAGCCGGTACTTGGTTATTTTTGGAAAACTGCGCTGACTTTTCCGAAAAGGAAGATAACTGAGAAGTAACTACTTGCATGATTTATCCATATCTAAACTATTTTTAAAAACTAACATTTGAAGCATAACCACTGCTATTACGCATTAAGAGCTATATACGCCATTTTTACAACACTTTCAAAAGATGCAGCGGCCGCAATACATAAATTATTATGGTCAAACATGGCATCTTATAAAAAAGGCTGATAACCCAAAGAGTATATCAGCCTTTTATTTTATATTTTTATAAGGTTAGTGATTTTCTGCCTCATATTGATGGCTTCTGCACTTTAGGACAAACCTTTGAATTTCAGCTTTTATCATAATACGGCATTAGATACAGAGTGTATCGACAATTTTATTCAGCTTATTTATTTTACACTCACAATCTACCTTGAAACAGTTTAGGTTTATGCCATCCTTTATCGAAGACTATATCGTTTTTTTAAACCTTGTCATCGATCCTAATACACCATCACGCATTACTATGCCGTGAAGTAATGCCGCACCGATGTGCAAGATCAATAACCCCATTAGTGAATAAATGCCTAATTGATGAATTACTCTTAAATTTTCAAATAGATTTTGGTTGAATTCTCGACCATAGTTTATATTAATGTTGCCAAATACCATTACAGGAAGTTCATGAAAACTCGCCGACAAATAACCACTAAAAGGAATAAATACAAGCAAGAAATAAATGGCGTATTGCACCGCGAGTGAAGCTTTTCGTTGTATCTTGCTAATCTTTTGATCAGGCACCGCATCTTTTCTAATAAATCGTTTATAAATTCGAATGATGACAAAAATACTAATCAGGGTTCCGATACTCGAATGTCCTACCAACATCTCCATACGCTCTTCATCGGTAATAGCTTGAGCAAAACCAACAATGCCGAAAAACATTAATAACACTAGAGCGGCCATAAGCCAATGAATGATTTTATAACCCAAATCAAATGACTTTCGATTGATTGACATAGTAACTTCTCCGTAATAATTCTGAGGTAATGATAAAAGTACATTGCTAATTATGAGTGTTTCCCCATAATAGATAATTAACAATTTTATCAATTTATTGTTTTTATATATGAACAATGATCTCAACCGAATTCAAATATTCAGTCAAGTTGCCCATTACCTAAGCTTTACAAAAGCCGCTAATGCATTAAATATCGAGAAATCGACGGTGAGCAACAAAATAAATCAGCTAGAAATCCACTTGGGCATTCGATTGTTTGAGCGCACCACACGTTCAGTTAGGCTGACAGAGGCCGGTAGGTTATATTTGCAGCATTGTCAACAAGCCTTAACGGCATTGCAAGTTGGTGAGGCGCTGATGTCGGAGCTAAATCACGAAGTTGTCGGAAAATTACGGGTCAGTATTCCTAATAATTTGGCCGACGTAATTATGGATTCTGTGGTTGAGCCATTTTTGAGGCAAAATCCGAAAGTGTCCTTAGAGTTAATTCAAACCGACAATGAAGTTAACTTACATGAGCAACATTTTGATGTCGCCATTCAACCACGTTTAGATGCGGTGCAAGATAGCAGCCTCATTTATCGATTATTATTTCAAAGCCACTGGTCATTAGTCGCCAGCAAAAAATTTATAGCACAGAACTCTATGCCCTCCAACGCCAAACAGTTATCTGTAATGCCTGCTGTAGGTATGACTAATAACCAAAGTCATCAATATATCACTATGAAAGATGAAAAAGTTTCGCTTAATTATCGTTTTTCGGTGAATAATTTTCGAGCGGTTTTAAGTGCTGTTGAGAAAAGCTTAGGATATTGCATAGTGCCAAGAAATATGGTTAAAAAACAATTAAATGAAGGACGCTTCATTCAAATAGAAGATGGCATAGAAATCGCGCCGATGGCTTTGTATCTAGTTTACCCCTCAAGAACAGGCCAACCAGCTAAAACCAAAGCCTTCGTAGAATTAATGATGATGTGGGCAGACAGTATGTCCAAAGATAAGTGGCGACCATAGATGGATGGTCAAAAAAGGGTAGCAACATTTTCATGTTATTACCCCTTTTCAAAATAATTATCTTTGAAGGTTAACTAGTGATTTTCAGAGACCATATTGATGGTATGTCCACTTTAGAACAAAATTTTCAACTTCAGCTCAACATCCCATTCCTATAAATCAATTTCCCCTGAACTATGCTCTATTTAAAATAAGTTATTTTAGATTATCTAACCAATGGTGCTTCCCCCCAGAGTGAGAGTGAGATTGAATTACAACTACTTTAGTCGTACCTTAAAGTTAAAACTTAGTACATAACCACCAAGCCTATTAATTGTAAAACCTACATACCTGCCAATAACTTTAGAGTTATAAGAGTGGAAAACATCCTCTTAAACACATACCCCTCAATCAACTTTACAGTGTTTATAGAAATGACTGTGACCAAAAGCCTTATATTACCAGCTTTCAATTTGGTCAGATCACATCTGAGTCTTTACAAGTTAGTTGGTTAAATTTTATGCCCTCCGTCATAATTCTCCTGTGAATCTTCTAAAACGCAGGTCTAGGGCTTCCTTACGCAGCTTATAATCTGGGTCGTGGCTTCGGTTCAGGAGGAGCGGACCGGCAAGTTCCTCGTCCCCTCCCAATTTAGCCACAAAATAGACAGAGGATTTTCGCACCCACATAGCCGGATGGTGTTTAGCTGCCCATACAAACAACTCAAGCGTTTCACGGTCTTGCCCCGGCATCCAAGCCAATGTGTACGGAATCTGATTCGTTTTTCCTTGTTCAGCGGACGCAATCAATGCTTCATAAAGTGCGTTTTGCATGTCGGGAAGGTTATCCTTTGCATCTACCCATAACTTCCGTCTTTTTTTGGAGAAGCCAGTCTCTTCATTATGAGAAAATTTAGCATTCACAGCGGCAAAAGCCGTCGCTATTTTCACCCGTTGCGCTTTCTCAGGATGTGCAAACATTCGCATAAGCACGTCGGACGATTCACCATCCAGAATTACGTTGAACACTAACGCTTCTTCAGCGGATAAACCCGCCGTCAGTTTCACAAATTTGGATGTGGCCAGCTGTCCGCCGCCTATTTCAGGCTCTATCGGTTGAGATAACGGATCTGAATGCTCCATTTCAGCTACGTATCGTTCTACAAACGCTGGCGGTTCGGCAAAAACTACTGGACTAGCACTCAATCCAGCCAATGCATGGATGAGAAAAACGACGACCATCATAGTGACGACGACCGTTGCAATGATTAAATTTTTAAATGTAAAACGGATGTTCATAATTTTGTCCTTATTTGAGATAAACAGTAGCCTAAATATAAGTAAATCAAATAATTAAAAACCTAAATGGATTTAAATGAAAATACGCTGCTTGCTGTTTTCTCTTAGCTTATTGTTATTTTTTGACAGATTAAAGGCCGAGACATCGCTTTTGCGGCGATTGTTATATGGTTCATTGTTTGGGTCTGAGGTTCTCAATAACCTGGGCATTCACCCAATATTTTTTTCCTACGTAATTACGGCTTCCATCTTCTTCGACTTTCCACTCTCCTCTACTAAAAAAGAGGTATTTTCCGTCAGATGTCACCTGTGGGGCACTTTCTTGGAAATCTGTGTTTATTTGCGGGCCCATATTTATTGGCGATAACCAAGATCCATCTTCTTGTTTAAAACTAATGTATAGATCCGATTGTCCGTAGCCACCTTCTCGCTCTACACTCCATATTAAATAGGATTCATCTGGCGCAATTAATGGACTAGCAATCCATTTACCTGCATTCATCTCGTCACTCAATTTCACTGGGAGTTCATATTGGCCATCAATCAGTCGAGAATAACTAAGTTTACCGTCTCCCGAATAAAAATCTTCTTTAAAGAGAGGAAAATAATAAGTACCTTTAGATGAAACCGATAAGCCATGAGCTGTTTGTTTTAAGATCTCTCCTAGGCTTTTAGGTTCCGACCAACCTTTCTCGGTTCGTTCCCTATACTCCTTTCCAACGTACATTATATTGCCATCAGCGGAGAAATGCGGCCACTTTATATCAGTCTCAGATTCCTTGCCCCAGCGATTTTGTTCATAACGAATAACAAAAAAGGTGCGTTTTTTATCTTTCCCACCTCTCCTAGTGAAATAGAACTCCTTCATATCTGGTGAAAACCAACCAGCATCAAACCTCCCTTCTGGAGAGACTATTTTAGGGTCAAAAAGTTTAGGAATTAAGCCCGGTGGATTTTCGCCAAAATATCCAGCTTCTATGACTGGAAAATCATTCTGACTATAGCTTTTGCTGCTCATCATCAATAGAACAAGTAACAATGGTATTAAAGGCTGAATACATTTCATGGTTGACTCCTTATTTAGCAAAAACAGGTAAGACAACATTTGAAATCTGATCCATGAGCTTTTCTTCTCTGGTGTGCCCTGTGATCACAATAGTTAGATCAAGCTCATCAACTACGATGATACGTTGATCGCCACCGCCCCAAGCAAACGTAGCATTATAGCTTTTGTCACCAGTTATCATTGGTGTTTGATACCAAAAATAGCCATAGCGATAAGTTTCAGGCATCCAATCTTGAGTCGGCTTAACAATACCGCTAGTG
The DNA here is from genome assembly GCA_913062815.1 of uncultured Colwellia sp. Classification (GTDB taxonomy): domain Bacteria; phylum Pseudomonadota; class Gammaproteobacteria; order Enterobacterales; family Alteromonadaceae; genus Colwellia. The sequence continues at coordinate 93,729 of CAJXWZ010000011.1, forward strand.
GCCTTAGCTAGATAATTTGCTGGAATAAGCTGTTCGCCGTTCCATTTACCTTTATTAAGCACCACACTGCCCAATTTGAGCATATCGCGAGATGTCATTTTCACCATCCAACCCGCTTGTGGCAGACCGCTAACATGTGTATCCCAGCTGTAATTGGTGATGGCTAATTTATCTAAAATTTCATTTTTGATGAAATCCTTGGCGGTTCCCGGCACGACAGCATCAATGACGGCCATCACCAACAATGGATTGTGATTGCCATATTTATAGATCTGAGACTCTTCAGTAATGGGCCCACTATTTTCAAGTAATGTCTGAATGAGTCCTTGACCTTGAAGCGGTTCAGGATTTTTCTCTAGCTCTTTCCATTTTTCACTACTGACGCTAAGGCCGCCATGCATAGTAAGTGCTTTATGTAGAGTAATTTTTTCTGCGCCCTTAACAAATTTTTTCGGGTCGAGGTTATTAAAAAAACTAACCAATGGTTTGTCTAAGTCGGCCATAGTCAGATAACCCATTTGGATAGCGCGTCCAAGTGCCAGACTGGTATAGGCTTTAACAGCTGATGCTTGACCGTGGGCTAGATTGATGCGACCTCGCAGGTAGTAAGATTCAAATAATAGCTTGTCTTTATGAGCGATAAGTAGGCTGTCGTAGTTACCATACTTGCTTTCTGCTATCTCCAGCGCCAGCTTAACAATCATGTCTTTATTACGACCATCAGCACCTAATTTGCTCACAAGGATTCCGTCTTTTCTATCAATTGGCGTTGCATCGATAAAAGCCTCTTTGAGAACAGGTATATCTCTGAATGAGAGCGTTGCTTCGGCATCTGTAGCCTCCGGTGCGAAACGTACCGCTTCTTTTACCTCATCTTTATTTTGCGCTGTTGCTAAGCAGCAAAAAAAGCTTAATAACATAACGATAAATAGGTTTTTTAATTTTAACTTGGTCATTGTTATTCCTTTTAGTCATAAAATGGTTATCTTTGATAATTAAAGTATTATGTGCTTAAAAATTGATGGTAATAACTCACTGCATTTTTATTGTTTAATTACTTTATGTTGAGAGTTTACAAACCGATTTAACAATAAAATAGGCAAGCTATGTAAAAATATATAGTCATAAGTTTTACAAAAGTTTACATTGAGTTTTATAAATTCCTGTATATTTAAGAGAAAGCAGAATCATCGTTTTCTAACTAACATTTTAAGCAATTGGGAAAAATTTTGACTACCAAACCTAAACTTCTCATCGTAGAAGATGAACCCATTATTTTAATGGGGCTCACAGATTTATTTGTTTTTCATGGCTATGAGGTTGAAAGCGAAAGTGACGGGCAAAAAGGTTTATCTAGAGGCTTAAATGGGCAGTATGCCTGTATTATATTGGATGTTATGTTGCCTTCTATTAATGGTTTTGAAATCTGTAATACGCTGAGACAACATTCACGTATCCAACCCATTATCATGTTGACGGCAAAAAATACTGAAGAAGATATCATTAACGGCCTAACATTTGGGGCTGATGATTATGTAGCAAAACCATTTTCAACATCAGAGCTGGTATTACGCGTGAATGCTTTGGTCAGACGTTCAGGCTGGACAGGAACCGATAAAACCTTAGGATTAAGCGCTGATGTTTCTATTTGTACACAAACATTAACGGGATCGTCTTATCATCATAAAACAAAATACACTCGCCGCGAAGTCGAAATTTTAGTTTATCTACTGCATAAGAGTGAGCCAGTTTCCCGTGAAGAGTTACTCAAGGAAGTATGGGACTATAAAAATACCTGCGACTTAGATACACGAACAGTAGATATACATATCGCAAAAATTCGTAAAAAAATTGAAATAGATCCTAAATCACCCAAACATTTAGTCACCCACCGCGGCGAAGGGTATCAACTTTATGTTATTTAATGTGTTGTTTAATATTGTGAGTTTTTAAGATGCAAACGTCAGGTAAACGACTACTTAACCATTCTCAGCGTTTGCGTCGTTTTCGCTATTTAGCAATAGCTTTTTTGCTGTTTTTATTACTTCCTCTGGGAACAATTTTATATTTTGGATTTCAACAACTTGAAAACAATCTACTGCTTAAATATCAGCGAACAGCAAGCAAATTAGAGCAAATAGTAGATGGACGTTTGACTGAAAGAAGATTGCTATCCAATACACTACCTATAGATGCGTTTGACTATTATCGACAGGTGTATAACCCATATACTGAAAAGTTACAGCAGACCATATCTCCCCTCTCTCGATTAGAATACGACAAGCCAAAGAATAAGTGGTTAGTTGGCTATTTTCAATATTGCAACCAAGGACATTTTAACAGTCCAATCTGGCCCGATTCTTCACATGATAATAGTCTGTATGAAAGAGGTTTGGATAGTGCCAACCTTCAGATGTCGGATCAAAAATTAAACCCTGAACTGATCAAACGTAAAAACAAAGTAATTAATATCTACCAGCTTTTGTTGCAATCTAAATCAGTACAGCAAATGTTTAAGAAAATAAACCAGCAGGAATTCTCTGCAAAAGATGAACTCTTTAGTGTTTTTTTTGATGTACCTGACTATTTCATTTTTTATCGCGTTGTAACTATAGCGAAACAATACTGGTTGCAAGGATATATAGTTAAGCGCAAACCTTACCTGTCTCAATTAGTAATGGATATACTGAATCAAATGCATTTCGATAGTTCGGTATTAGTTGAGTTGAAAGATGAAAAAAATTCTGGCCTTTCAGAGTATTTTCTTTATGAAAATTTACCTGACGATAAAGTTAAAGTGAGCATACTGCCAGAACTAGATAAACGATTTCAACAACAATCGATTTACAATTATGTCCATTTCCCACCCTTTAATGGTTATTCATTAACTCTGTCAACCAATTCTTTACCCATGACACCGGCTATGATGTACAGCAGCATTTTTATTATCTTTTTAATTGTTGCCATATTATCCGCATGTTATGGATTTTATCGTCTTGGCATTAAACAACTGGCATTAGGGGAGCAAAGACTTAATTTTGTTTCTTCTGTCAGCCATGAGCTAAAAACACCTTTAACGTCAATTCGTATGTATTCACAAATGCTCAAAGAGGGGACGGTAATATCTGAAGAACATCAGAAAAAATATTTTGACTTTATTTACGGCGAAAGTGAACGACTGACACGTTTAATAGATAATATATTGCAGTTGTCTGCACTTAGCCAACAACAGCAAAATGTCCAGCCAGAATATACACCACTGACAGTTTTAGTGGATAATATTCGCTCTAAAACATCATCGATAATCGATAAACATAGCTTTAAACAAAATATTATTCTGGATATAGCTAATGCCGAAATGATGTTGGTTTTAGTTGAGCAGGACGCTTTTTCTCAGGTAGTGATTAATATTACTGACAATGCTATTAAGTTTTTTAACCGAAAACAGATTAATGATCCGACTCGACAAAAAATTGATTTTATATTTAGCAATCATCCAAAAAATAAACACCAGATTTTGCTAGAAATACGAGATTATGGTGAAGGCATAACTCAAGAGCAGGAAAGTAAAATTTTTGAACTTTTCTATCGTGGCGGCAATGAATTAACCCGTTCCACACAAGGGACAGGAATAGGATTGTCTTTAGTAAAAGACCTCATATCTGCACAGCACGGAGAAATTAAAGTAGAAAGAAGGGAGCCTGGACTAGCCATGCTGCTTTCATTTCAAGCTAAATATTGAACTAAGTCAGGTTACTCACAAGAGAAAATGGTTCTAGACTGTGAATTAGATAGAAGCTATATATCCATGCTAGAACGGGGGTAATAGACAACCTAGCCTGAAAACTATTTTTACTTTATGTGATAAGTTGAACTGTTTACCTTCAGAAATGGTGAAACATGTAGAGGTTGGGGTTAAAAAACAAGATGACCTTTAAAAATAGACATGGTTGTCATGCTTTATTTAAGGGGCATCGTGTCCGCTATGTCACAATTATCACACTCTATTGAGGTGGGATCGTGAGCAGAGTTTTTACTTAAAGAGAACATACAATGAAAAACAGGAACATAAGTCCGACCTAAAAAAACCTGTACCACATTGATTTCACTAGTAATTTTAAACTTAATTTAAAACAAGTATACGATAAGGCTTTCAGCTATTTTGGCCATAAACAAAAAAAGGATAATAACATTTCTGCTATTAGCCTCTAACTGAATTACTTGAAAAGCTACTTAGTGATTCTCAGACACCATATTAATGGTATATTTAGGTATATCGATTACCAAATCTTCATCTTGTACTATCGATTGGCAGCTTAAGCGAGAATCTGGTTCTAGACCCCATGCTTTATCTAATAAATCATCTTCAAGTTCATCACTTTCTGGTAAAGAGTCAAAGCCTTCACGTACAATGACATGGCAAGTGGTACACGCACATACTTTTTCACAGGCATGCTCTAAGCCAATATCATTTTTTAGAATGACGTTTAACACACTTTCACCCTTTTCCGCTTCGAGTAAAGCACCGTCTGGGCAAAGTTCTTCATGAGGTAATACAATGATTTTTGGCATATTTTAATCTCTTTTGTTCGAGACTACTGTCTCTCAACTAATGTCTATAATTTTTCTACTGATTGACCGCTTAAGGCTTTATTTATAGAGCTATCCATTCTACGCTCAGCAAATATTGCCGTTGCTTGATCTAATTTTTCAATAGCGGTTTCTATTTCATTCGCACTTTCACCTTGGCTAATATCAGCCAAAGATTTAATAACTTGTTCAATGTTGGCTACTTCGTTTGCATCAAGTAGGTGTTTATCTTGGACAATTGCAGCTTGTATAGACTCTATCACTCTAGCCGCTTCTACTTGCTGCTCTTTCAGCATACGTGCATCAATATCAGCTTTTGCGTTATTCATAGAGTCTTTTAGCATTTGTGCTATTTTACCATCATCTAAGCCAAACGATGGTTTCACTTCGATACTTGATTCAACGCCCGAAGATTTTTCCATCGCAGTTACGGATAACAAGCCATCGGCATCGACTTTAAAGGTCACCCGTATATGAGCAGCGCCTGCTGTCATTGCAGGAATACCACGTAACTCAAAACGTGCAAGAGAGCGACAATCGTCTACTAGTTCGCGCTCACCTTGCAAAACGTGAACAGCCATAGCCGTTTGTCCATCTTTAAAGGTGGTAAACTCTTGTGCTTTCGCAACAGGAATTGTGGTATTTCGCGGAATAACTTTTTCTACTAATCCGCCCATGGTTTCTAAACCAAGTGACAAAGGAGTTACATCAAGTAGTAACACGTCGCTTTCAGGTTTATTGCCAGCAAGAATATCGGCTTGAATAGCCGCACCAATAGCGACTACTTTGTCTGGGTCGATAGACGTTAATGGTTTCTTATTAAAAAACTTTTCAACTTCAGCACGTACCAATGGCACACGAGTAGACCCGCCTACCATGACAACCTCAATAACCTCTTCTATATTAATGCTGGCATCTTTTAAGCTTCTACGACACGCACGTAAGGTCTTTTTCACCAAGCTGGCAATTAATTCATTAAGCGTTGCTGTAGTTAAACTTGTTGACCAAGTTTGTGCATTATCTAACGCTAAACTCACTTCAGCAGTATCCTGATAAGTTAAGCTCTCTTTCGCTAGACAAGCTTGCTGCATTAGCTGACGTTCAAGAGATGGTGAAAGTGGGCGCGTTAAAGCAGCTTGCTCAACTAAGTAATCTACTAGTGCAACGTCAAAGTCATCACCACCTAGCGCAGAGTCACCACCCGTTGCCAGCACTTCAAAAACACCTTTATTCAGGCGTAAAACGGAAATATCAAAAGTGCCGCCACCGAGATCAAAAATAGCAATAACACCTTCTTGACCGGAATCTAAACCATAGGCAACAGCGGCTGCAGTAGGCTCATTAAGTAAGCGTAAAACATTTACACCTGCAAGTTTTGCCGCATCTTTAGTACTTTGGCGCTGAGCATCATCAAAGTGGGCCGGTACAGTGACCACTACGCCGGTAAGCTCTCCGCCTAAAGCTTGTTCAGCCCGTTGATTCAGCGTCTTTAAAATTTCCGCTGAAACTTGTACAGGGTTAATATTACCTTGACGAGTGACTATTTCAGGATGGTTCTCATCACCACAAAACTGGTAGGGCAAGGAAGGATACTTACTTTGAATATCACTTAAAGAACGACCAATTAAACGTTTAGCTGAGGTAATGGTATTTTTTGCATCACTAACACTTAACGCTTTCGCTTCATCACCGACTAAAATGGCTTGTTCAGACGATGAATCTTGATAACTAACAATAGAAGGGAGGATATCACGACCCTGTTGATCAGCTATGGTATTGGGTTTGCCACTTTGTACACTGGCGATTAATGAATTGGTAGTGCCTAAATCAATACCTGCAGCGAGTCGGTGCTCATGTGGAACTGTACTCTGACCAGGTTCTGCTATTTGTAAAAGTGCCATGATTATCTTTTCTTAAGGTAAAGCCAAGCGCAAACTCTTGTTAAAGGTATGCCGCTAACGGGTTTAGTATTTATTGGTTACATCAGTCATCGAACAAACTGTCTTCTATACGTTCGATTTCAATATTAAGTTTTTGATAAAATTTCAATTTTCGTAAATTATCACAAGCCAGTGCATTTGAAGCTGCACTATTTTCATTTATCTGCGCTGACATTAAGTCAAAATGCTGCTGATGCTCTATTGATAATTCCCGTTGAGCCTCCGCTAACGCTGCGTCAACGTCATTAGATGTTTTTACGTCATCTAACATTTCTCTTAGCTCCATTTGACGCATAAGGAAACTGGTATCACTAAAAGAGTGTTGCTCATTTGGCATCTCAACACCGCGTAAATTTAATAAGTACTCAGCGCGCTTTATTGGCTCTTTAAGCGTTTGATAGGCATCATTAATTTCTGCTGATTTTTGCACTGCCAATAATTGCTCTTGACTAGAGGCATGTGCAAAACGATCAGGATGAACTGATTTTTGCAGCGTTTGATAGGCTTGTGATAAATAGCTCAGCTCAACATTAAATGATTGCTCAATGTTGAATAATTGAAAGTAATCCAAAATAGCTCTCATAAATTAGCGCAATGTTATGCCTATTAGGCTAATCAGCGCATTCTTTAATTAATTAAACCATAACGAATTCAACTCAAAGATAGTTTGTTCTGATGCAAGGCGAAATCACAGTATTGACTTTAGTCAATGAGTATTTTCAACGCTGCATCTGAGCAAAATAACAAAGAAGTGAGTGCGTTATCACGACAGTTAGACGTTGAACGACTCACCACACCCACACTCGCCTTTCGCGTTGGGATTGGTAAACTGAAAGCCTTCATTAAGGCCTTCTTTAACAAAGTCTAATTCAATACCTTCAAGATAAACTAAACTTTTGGTATCGATAATTATTTTGACATTTTCTATATCAAAGACATTATCGTCTTCATTTAAGTCATCAACAAACTCAAGCACATAAGCCAAACCCGAACAGCCTGTCGTTTTAATACCTAAACGTAAACCAAGGCCTTTACCTCGGTTTACCATAAAAGATTGAACACGTTCTGTTGCTGCTGGCGTCATGGTAACTGACATACTAGTTTTCCTGTTTTCTTTTATTGCTCTTCGTTTACTAAAAAATTAGCCATTTTTAGCTTTGTAATCTTCTATCGCCGCTTTAATCGCGTCTTCAGCTAAAATTGAGCAATGAATTTTTACTGGTGGTAAAGCTAACTCTTCGGCAATAGCGGTATTTTTAATTTTTCCCGCTTCGTCAATTGATTTACCTTTGACCCATTCTGTTACTAAAGAGCTTGAAGCAATGGCTGAGCCACAACCATAAGTCTTAAACTTGGCATCTTCAATAATGCCTTCGTCTGAAATTTTTAACTGCAATTTCATTACGTCACCACAGGCAGGTGCGCCAACCATCCCCGTTGCTACTGAAGGATCATTCTTATCCATAGAGCCAACATTACGTGGGTTTTCATAATGGTCGATTACTTTTTCACTATAAGCCATTTTCTACTCTCCTCACTGTCACTTCAGGCAATGCCTAGTGCCCAGCCCATTCAATTGAATCTAAATCTATACCGTCTTTAAACATTTCCCAAAGTGGCGACATGTTACGTAAATGACCAATAGATTTCTGTATTATGTTAATTGCGTGATCTATTTCTGCTTCGGTAGTAAAACGGCCGAAACTAAAACGTATTGAGCTATGCGCCATTTCATCATTTAACCCTAGCGCTCTCAATACATAAGAAGGCTCAAGGCTAGCTGATGTACAGGCACTGCCTGAAGAAACAGCTAAGTCTTTTAATGCCATGATTAATGATTCACCTTCAACAAAGTTGAAGCTTACATTTAGGTTACCGGCATAACGCTTATCAAAATCGCCGTTTACAAAGACTTGTTCCATAGCATTTAGGCCAGACCACAAACGATCTCTCATTGCTGTTACATGCTCAAGATCTTGTGACATTTCTTCTTTAGCAATACGACATGCTTCGCCCATTCCGACTATTTGATGGGTTGCTAGTGTACCTGAGCGCATACCACGCTCATGACCACCGCCATGCATTTGTGCTTCAAGACGAATGCGGGGCTTACGGCGTACATATAATGCACCGATACCTTTAGGGCCATACATTTTATGAGCAGAAATAGACAACATATCAACTTTTAAATGTTGCATGTCTATATTAATTTTTCCTGCACTTTGCGCCGCATCTACATGAAAGATAATTTTACGTGCGCGACACATTTCACCAATTTCACTGATATCTTGTATAACGCCAATTTCGTTATTAACATGCATAATACTCACTAAAATAGTGTCATCACGCATGGCTGCTTCAAGTTTGTTTAAATCAATTAAACCATTGTCTTCAGGGTCAAGGTAAGTAACATCAAAGCCTTGTCTTTCTAATTCACGACAAGTATCTAACACAGCTTTATGCTCTGTTTTACAGGTAATAATGTGCTTACCTTTTTTGTCATAAAAATTGGCTGCACCTTTAATAGCTAAATTATCAGACTCCGTTGCACCTGAGGTGATCACTATTTCACGAGGATCTGCATTAATTAATTCGGCAATTTGATTACGCGCTATATCGACAGCTTCTTCAGCTTGCCAACCGAATTTGTGCGAGCGAGATGCAGGGTTACCGAAATGACCATCGGTTGTCATGTATTGCACCATTTTTTCCGCGACACGTTTATCCACTGGGGTTGTCGCTGAATAATCAAAATAAATAGGAAGCTTCATTGGCTCTCATTCTCCACTTGTACGGATTTTCTTAAATAAACCTAAAAATCAAAAAACTATAAGTTAATTGGGATAATCGTTTCTAACGATGACACTTTACTGATTCTGTTCTGTAAATCATCTTGTCGTTTAGAAACTGTTTTTACGTCGTGTTTTGCGATTAACTCTGCCAAAGTAATATTTTGCAAAAAGTCTTCAATTCGCTGACTCAAGCTTTCCCAAAGGGAGTGAGTTAAGCATTGCTCACCGCCTTGGCAGTTTCCTTTACCCTGACATCGAGTTGCATCAACACTTTCATTAACCGCAGCGATTATTTCAGCTATATCAATTTGTGCTGAACATTTGCCCAAGCGGTAGCCGCCACCAGGTCCTCTTATACTCATTACTAAGCCATGCTTGCGTAATTTAGAAAATAACTGCTCTAAATAGGACAAAGAGATATCTTGTCGCTCAGATATATCAGCTAACGATACTGGCCCATAAGCAGCATGGATAGTAACATCAAGCATTGCTGTAACGGCATAACGGCCTTTAGAAGTTAGCTTCATAATTTCTTCTTTCGCTAATTAAAATCATACTTTCTGTCTAATTTATCAGGTTTCTAAAATACAACTAACGGCTTAATTAGCTTTTGGAGCGCATTTTACATAACCTTTAAACTTAATCAAGTATATACCCGAGTAATATACTCAAGTATTCTACACTATGATGTTTAAAGCGAAAAGCAATAGTTGACTATTTTACTCAACTATTGCTTTTAAATTGATATAAGCTAGATATGAATGGATTATTGTTTAGATTTCAGGATCAAAACTCGCTACTTTTCTTTCACGGCGCTTCGCTGCTTCAATCTCATCTTCGACAAATTCGCCTACTCTTAACTCGGGTAACTCTTTAGAACAAACATCTCCGCCTAAATTATTTACTTCTTTGCATAGGGTGGCGACTTTATCATCCATTAAATGCATGTGATCTAACAAACGACCAATCGCTTTCGCTACGGGATCTGGGCTGTCTGCCGATACTGCATAGGCATCAAAGCCAAACTTTTTAGCGGCCTTATCACGCGACTCTTTACCTAAACTACCATTTAATTTTTCACCTAAGTCAGCATCAAGTAAAGAGTTATTGTTTTGGCTTTTGGTATTAACTATACGTGCAGGAATACCAACCGCCGTAGCATTTTCCGGTAAATTTTTAACAACAACAGAGTTTGAGCCAACCTTGCCACCTTTGCCAATGGTAATTGGACCCAGCACTTGCGCTCCGGCACCAATAACAACATTATCTTCCAAGGTAGGATGACGTTTGCCAGCATTCCAGCTTGTGCCGCCTAAGGTAACACCATGATATAAAGTAACATCATCGCCAATTTCTGCGGTTTCACCAATTACCACACCCATACCGTGATCGATAAAAAAGCGACGGCCTAAGGTTGCACCTGGGTGAATTTCAATACCGGTAAGCCAACGAGAAAATGTAGATATAGTTCGAGCTAAAAGTTTCCAATTGGCCTGCCACAATCTATGGCTTAATCTATGAACCCAAATAGCATGCAACCCAGGATAGTTCAACAAAACTTCAAAAGTAGTGCGTGCTGCGGGATCTCTATCAAAAACACTGTTAATGTCTTCTTTCATGCGGGTAAACATATTTTTTCCTTTCCTATTTCTCTGTGTTTGTAGCAGCAGCTCTTTCTATAGAGGCAAGAATGCCACGCATCATTTTAATTTCTTTTACATCAGGGCGAGCTCGATTAAATAAACGCCTTAATTTAGTCATGACTAAACCCGGATGTTTATCGCCAATAAAGTTAGTTGCTTTAAGCGCATTCTCAAAGTGTTGATAAAAACGCTCTGATTCAGCAGATACTGGATACTGTTCATCTTCTTCACTTTTTGTTTCGCTACTACCACTTTTTCCGATATAACTGCCATTGCCGGTACTTTGTTCTTGGCTTGTATCATCTAACGATAATAAGTAGCTTGTACGTATTTCATAGCTTAAGGTTTGCACCGCCATCGCTAGGTTTAACGAGCTATAATCTGGATTAGCCGGAATTTGCACATGAAAGTGACATAGTTGTAACTCATCATTTGTCAAACCACTACTCTCGCGGCCAAACACCAACGCCACTGGATATTCTTTTGCTTCAGCGACCATTTTTTCACCACAACCACGGGGCTCTAACATAGGCCAGGGTAATGTTCGAGAACGAGCACTTGTACCTACAACCAAACCACAATCTTCGATTGCTTCACTTAATGTGCTAACCACTTTAGCATTGGCAAGTACATCAGTTGCGCCAGCTGCTAAGGCTTGTGCCTGACCATTAGGCAGTTCGATAGGATCCACCAAAACCAATTGGCTTAATCCCATCGTTTTCATTGCTCGGGCTGCACTACCAATATTGCGACAATCAGAAGTGTTAACTAATACAATTATGACTTGGTCTAATAAATTACAATTTTTTGAATCTGACATTTCAACGCTATGCTCATACTTAGGGTTAATAGGCGATACTCACCTAGTTTTATGCCTTTAATTCTACCATAGAAGATTACTGCGGTGCTCTATAAAAAGCACGTAAAATCAATAAACCAAGTTTGCTTAACTTAGTTTATTTTCCTATATAAAGCATAGTTGAAAACAAGGCGGGCTGTTTTTCGTACATTTTATTAAATATCTTTATCGCTAAAAACATTAAAACTTGCTATACTCCGCGCGCTTGAATTCAACATGATGAAAGACCATCTTCTCTGTTCTTTTCAAACATAGATATATTGTTCTTTTAAAAGCCATTTACAAATAGGTACTCTATTATGCATCCCATGCTAAATATTGCCGTGCGCGCTGCGCGCAATGCAGGAAAAGTTATTATTCGCTCTTTTGAGCAACTTGATAAAGTTGAAGTGGAATCGAAAGGCTCTAACGACTTCGTCACCAGTGTTGATACAGCATCTGAACAAGCAATTATTGAAACTATTCGTAAATCTTACCCCGAGCACACCATAATTGGTGAGGAGTCTGGCGTATTAACAGGCGCTGAAGATGACTATCAGTGGGTTATTGACCCTCTTGACGGTACAACGAACTTCATTAAAGGTATTCCTCATTTTGCCGTTTCTATTGCGTTGAAAGTAAAAGGTAAGCTTGATCAAGCGGTAATATTCGATCCCATTCGTGGTGAGCTATTCACTGCAAGCCGTGGTAAAGGCGCACAATTAAATGGTATGCGCATTCGTGTAAAAGCACATAAAGACTTATCGGCAACGATTATAGCTACAGGCTTCCCTTTTAAGCAAAAACAACATACTAACGCTTATATGGCGATGTTCACTTCTTTGTTTACCAAAACATCAGATATACGCCGCGCTGGCTCTGCTGCGCTTGACTTAGCATATGTTGCTTCAGGTCGGGTTGATGGTTTCTTTGAAATTGGCTTGAAACCATGGGATACCGCTGCAGGTGAATTGTTAGTCATTGAAGCGGGTGGCTTAGTAACTGACTTTACTGGCGGCCATAATCATGTTCAATCTGGTAACATTGTTGCTAGCAGTTCACGATTACAAAAAGAAATATTAAAAGCTATTCGTCCACATTTAGGTGACACCCTTAACAAATAGCTTCATCGAGCCTGTATATTTTTATAAAAAGCGCCCTTTGGCGCTTTTTTTGCTTAATATAGATTAATATAAATTGAATCTTAAAGTTTTATCCAAGCAGTTAGAGTAATTATGAACCCTTGCACCTATACTCCCCCCTCTCATAAACAAAATTTTCTAGCCGGTGAAGTCGCCTTAGTTGGCGCGGGCCCTGGCGACCCTGATCTGTTAACTTTACAAGCATTTCGCTTTATTCAACAAGCAGATGTCGTTATCTATGATCGTTTAGTGAGCGCAGATATTATGGCACTGTTACCTGATAGCTGTGAAAGAGTTTACGTTGGTAAAAAGCAAGCAGATCACCGTGTCCCACAAGAAGGCATCAATCAATTGCTGGTTGATCACGCTAAGTTAAATAAGAAAGTACTTAGATTAAAAGGCGGTGACCCCTTTGTTTTTGGTCGAGGTGGCGAAGAAGCCCAGTTTATTTTAGCATGTGGGGTAGCTTGTCATATTGTACCTGGAATGACGGCTGCTTCAGCATGTTCTAGTTACGCAGGGATTCCTCTTACGCACAGACAAGTTGCCCAATCTTGCACCTTAATTACCGGTAATGTGCAAGATAATGGTGCACTTGATCTACCTTGGCAAACCTTGAATGACAAAAAGCAAACCGTTGTTTTTTATATGGGCATAAAAAGTTTGCCAATCATTACTGAGCAATTAATCAATGCGGGGCGTTGTAAGACGACCCCCGCGGCTTTAATTCGAAAAGGTACTCATGCAGATCAACAGGTAATTAAAGGTACACTGGATAACCTTGAAGACCTAGCTAGGCGTCATAACATCAAACCACCTAGCTTGATTATTATTGGTGATGTGGTTGATACTTTTGCTGATGCAACCTTAAAAAATGTCGGTTATTTATCTACCGATTAATTTAATTAGTTATGCTGAAGTATGATTAAGTGAGTTACTTAACTTATGCGCGCTTACGAGAGGATAATTTAACTATATTACTCGCGTTATTGTAGTATTTGCCTTTATAGCCAGTATGCTCTTTAATTAAGCTTTGATTGACGACGATACCTTCAACGGGCGCATTTACTTGCTGTAACAATTTTAGGCCTTGGCGAATCTGTTCACGCTTGGTTTTATTTTCATGGACCACATAAAGCACACTTTCAACTAATTTAGAGATAACTAAAGCATCACTAACTACATTGATGGGAGGTGTTTCAATGATTATGCGGTCATAGTAATTTTCAAATGAATTGAGGAGTAATTTAAAACGCTTCATAGACAAGAAGGCTAAAGGGTTTGCCGGTGTAACCCCTGAAGTAAGGATATCCAATTTATAATCAGTATCTCTAATTATACATTGTTCGATGGGGTGAGTGTTTGCTAACAAATTCGATAAACCTGGACGGTGAACACTCAGATTCATTTTTTCAGCTAATGTTGGCCTTCTTAAATCTGCTTCAATTAATAGCACTTTCTCCATTTCACCAAATGAACGCGCTAAATATGAAGCGACTGTTGATTTTCCTTCTTCAGAAACTGAGGAAGTTACTGCAAATATTTTAGGTACTTTTCTGATTTGATGAAAAAGAATAGACGCTCTAAGTGCATCAATTGACTCAATAAAGCGTTCATCATCCCCAAACAGGCCATATTGCTTTTTGTCCACCTTATACTTAGGTAAAACACCAATAATATCTGCCTCAGCAAAGTTATCCTGCTTGTGCTGAGAGTTGAGGGTATCTCTTAAGAAGTCACGAGCGATAACAATGACTGATAACATCATCACAGCAAGCATGAAGGCGACAATTAGTACTAATTTTTTTCTTGGAGAAATTGGCGACTTCGGCGTTGCCGCTCTGTCTATAAACCTTACATATAGGTTCGCTTTATAACCCTCCATAGCATCCGCTTCTTTAAAACGAATTAGGTAAGACTTATAAAGCTCTTTATTGGTTTGAACTTCTCTTTGTAACTGTGAAAATTTGTTATCTAAACGAGATAACCTTAAAAAGTTAGCCTTAGCATCTTTCAAACGGTTGTCTGTTGCTTTAACTTTCTCTTTAATAGAAAAATAGTCCTTCACTATTGACTGACTGATGACAACGGCTTTGTTATCAATACGTACTTTCAGTGAGTCCAACTCAGCTTGGATAGCGATAATTTTAGGATGCTTCGGGCCATAGCGTCTAGAAAGCTCATGTTTCTTTCTTTCTATAGTATCCTCAATGCTACGCAATTTAATAAAAGCAGCATTATTATTAATTTCATGTAGCTCAATCAACTTCCTAGGATCGGCTTGGTTTTGCATTATGTATTGATAAGTAACTTGCAGATCATCTTGTGCTCTTGTGGTTCTCAGTAATGAAGATGTTAACTCTGTTAATTCACCAGCAACCAAGCCAACAACACCTTTAGTATCAACAATACCTTCATCTTCTCTAAATTGTTGTAAAGCACTTTCAGAAACCTGAAGTTTCAACTCTAAATCGCTAAGTTGCTCGACCAACCAAGTTGAGGTGTTTTCTTGAGAGGAACGGTGAATATCGTTTTGGTATTGTAAATAGGTTTCGCCAACTTGATTGGCAATATTCTTTGCTAACTCTGGACTATAGGCAGTAAAAGTTATCTTAACTAATTCTGTTTTTGAGACTGGCGAAATACTTAAGCGCCGTTGGAAAATACTAATAGCTGTTTCCAACGACACTTTTTTAACCTTTTCACTTTCGCCAAAATACTCTATTTGGTCGATGTATTTAGTATTGTGAAATTCATTAGTGTCAAGTAAGTTAAGCTTATTAATAACTCTTGCGGCAAATTTTCTAGATTTTAATAGTTCAAACTGGGTTGCTATTTGAACTGAACTAACATTGGATTCGTTAAAAGCATCTTTAATAGACAAGGTAGTACTAGGTTTTGTTCCAGCGATCTGCAAGGTTGCAGTTGCTTGATATGAAGGCTTTAACAGCGACAAATAAAGGTAAGTAAAAGAGGTGAAGACAAGTGCTAAAAGCGTAATCTTCCACAGTCGTTGAAATATAGGCTTAAATATTTCATTTAAGTCTAATTCCTCCTCACTCTTTTTATTCTCTATATTGTGTTGTGCTACAGCTTTGTCTATCAAAAGAAACTTTGCTCTATTTTTATTATATCATCGGGTTTTACCAGCGTGGCAATATCTGCTTTTATTGTCACCGTTTTCCCTTGCACTTTCCTTGTGATAATCCAATCAACTTTAGATGCCCTATTAGTCAGGCCTCCCGCTAATGCTATAGCTTTATCTAATCGTAAATCTTCTTGGTAGGCAAAACTTCCTGGCTTTACCACCTGACCGTGAATAAAAAATGGTCGATATTCTACTATTGATACTGATACTTGCGGATTAATTAAATAATCTCCCAATAAACCATCATGTATCTTTTGTTCAACTTCTTTCAGTGACAATCCAATGACAGAAATATCATCCAAAAAAGGAAAAGAGACTATACCCGAGCGTGCAATTTTAACTTTCGTGGTTAAGTCTTTTTCACCATAAACAACAATCTCAATTCTATCGCCAATGCCAAGTAAATATTCATCAGCCATAACTACTGGTGAAATATTGTACAGCAAATAAAATAACAAAGCTAATAAGCGCATAAATCTCAATGTAACTAGAATGTTACGACCACTCCTACAGAGGCAGCCTGCACATCATAGTTATTTATAACAACAGTTGAGTCAAAATTATCATAACTAAATTGAGTAAATATAGAAAGCCACTCTCGCCAATGATATTGCAAGCGAACGGTAGTTTCAAAGTGCTCTTCTTCAATTTCATTATCCACTTCAACTACGTCTTCTTTAATCATTTTCCCACTCATATTCAAGGCTATACGATCGGTAAAATCATATGTTAAATCAACGCTATAATAATCAGAAAAATTGATACTTTTCGCTATTTTAAAAGAATCGCTGATCTGACTACCAGAACCAAAATTAATACGAATACGTTCAATGGGGTTCCATAACAAATTTATTTGCCATGCAAAACGCGCTTTATTCGCAAACGTTTCATTGTTAAAAACGGCTTTTTCGTACCCCATCAATAAATGTAATTGTGTCAGTTCAGAAGAGTGCCACTTAACACCCGCTAAGGCTAAGTATTGTTTTCGCTCCAAATCAACATTGGCCTGATAATTAAAATCTTCTAATTGCACTTTAGTGCTAAAGTAGGTTTTTCCAGTAATTAGATAATCGAAATCTGCTTGAAGGTAGTTAGAAGAGTAACTTAATTGACTAGTGAGACTTGCTCGAGTTTGGTAAGAAAAATCTCGGTAACCTAATAATATTTTTGCCCTCGCGAGAGAATCTTGATGGCCGTACAAATAGCCAACATTGAAAAATTCATTTCGTTTAGTATCCCCTTCATCTATGCTGCTAGGCTCACCTAAACTTAACCCTGTACCACGATACTCATAATCATCACCGATAAAGCCAGTAACAAATAGTTTTTGGCTTTCAGCAAGTTTAAAATGCACTTTAGATAAAACTGAAAAATCGACATGGTCATCACTCGAAAATTTCTCAAAAGCTAGGTAATCGAGTGTTGCTTTTATTTGAAATAAACTTTCCTCTCCTTGAGTTTGAATAAATAACTCAGGTGAGATTTGAACATAGCTTGTATTTTGTTTACTAGTTTCAGTGCGCAAAAAGTTATCAATTTGACCCAAATCAGCTTTTACTGAGCCTTGCAATAAATTCCCTTCTGAAAAAGAAAAGTCGCCGTTTAAATGGTCTCTATTGACAGAAACAGTATCAGAAAATACATGGCAAGAGCAGGAGAATGCTATAAGCAGCAATATTAGTCGCATTGGTATCACTTTTTTCTTTTATTATGAGCGATCCAATAACAAAAATATACATTAAAATTTACCAATAAATAACTTTTGTGCTGCTTATTTACCCGATACATAGGAAGAACGTTTAGATTTATTTATTCTAGTATTTTTTGTGTTTCCTGTTTGTGCTTTACCACTTCTTTGCTTACTAGTATGGCTGCTAGCAGAGCGCTGACCATCTTTATGCTCTACTTTCTCAGTTCTTGGTTTTTTCAATTTTTTCGCTTTTAATGGCTTTAATGCTCTTGATTCACCCAACGCATTGATCGGCACAAACTTTTCAAGGGTTTGGCGTTCAATATGTTGTTGAATAACATGCTCAATATCCCATAATAGCTTTAACTCATCACTACATACCAAAGAAACAGCCTGTCCAGTGTTACCTGCACGAGCGGTGCGCCCGATACGATGTACATAATCTTCAGGGACATTAGGTAAATCAAAATTGACTACATTAGGTAGTAAATCAATATCAATGCCGCGGGCTGCAATATCTGTTGCCACTAAAATTTGTACTCTGCCATCTTTAAAAGAAGCTAAGGCTTTGGTTCGAGCACCTTGACTTTTATTACCATGAATCGCTGCTGCAGTTAAGCCCTCAGCTTCAAGGTGACGAGTAAGTTTATTGGCACCATGTTTTGTTTTAGTAAACACTAAAACTTGTTGCCAGCTATTTTCTTTTATCAGGTGAGTAAGTACAGCGGGTTTGCGCTTTTTATCAACTGCCGTTAACCACTGCGTAACTTTTTCAGCCGTAGAGTTTTCAGGGCTAACAGAGATCTCTAATGGCTTGTGTACTAAACCTTTTGCTAAAGCGCGAATATCAGGCGAAAAAGTCGCAGAAAAAAGTAAATTTTGACGTTTTGATGGTAAAAGTGCAATGATTTTTTTAATATCACGAATGAAGCCCATATCAAGCATACGATCCGCTTCATCTAAAATAAGTACTTCTAATTGAGAAAACTTCACCGCATTTTGATTATATAAATCCATTAAGCGACCAGGAGTAGCCACTAAAACATCGACTCCTTGTCTAAGGCGCATCATTTGCGGGTTAATTTTAACACCACCAAATACTACGGTTGAGTGTAAGTTCAAGTACTTACCGTAGGTAGCAATACTATCACTCACTTGTGCTGCTAACTCACGTGTTGGTGTTAACACTAACGCTCGTACATTATTCGCGCTCACTTTAACGCCTTTATTACTAGATAAGCGTTGCAGTAAAGGTAGAGTAAACCCGGCAGTTTTACCTGTACCCGTTTGTGCTGCAGCCATGACATCACTACCCGAGATTACCGCAGGAATTGCCTGAGCCTGAATTGGCGAAGGTGTTTCATAACCTTGGTCTCTTACCGCTTTTAATAGTGGCTCCGATAAGCCTAGATCGGTAAATTTAGGGGCGGTAGAACTCATAAAGATTCTCTTGATGTAAGGTAAAAAGGTATTAGCAACAGTATGCAAGTTTCTACTTATAAGCAGATACCCAGCAGTTAAGGGCGTGCAGCATACAGTAAGGACAAGTGTAGTGCAAAGGAATTACTTTTTCATGCAAAAGAAAAGCTGAGTAACAAATGTTACTCAGCTTTTAGAATATGTTTTGAATGGTAAAAGTAACGTTGCCGTTATGGCATCATCATTTCGTCTTGTTCAGCACCCTCTTTTTCTATCACTTCAGGAATTAAATCCTCTCTCGAAATACCTAACGATAATGCGACAAGTGAAGCAACATAAATAGAAGAGTAAGTACCGACAAACACCCCAAACAATAACGCCGTAGCAAAGCCATGAATTAACGCACCACCTTTAAAAAATAATGCCGACAATACCAATAATGTTGTTATTGAAGTAATAAAGGTACGACTCAAGGTTTGTGTTAATGAAATATTGATAATATCGACTGGCAAAGTATCGCGAATTTTTCTAAAGTTTTCGCGAATACGATCCGACACAACAATAGTATCATTGAGAGAGTAGCCAATAACCGCTAATATTGCGGCTAAAACGGTTAAGTCAAACTCTAAACCCAAAATAGAGAATAAACCTAAAGTTAATAACACATCGTGAAACAAGGCGACTACAGAACCAACAGCAAAGCGCCATTCAAAACGAAAGGCAACATAAATTAGAATACAAATTAACGCTGTGAGCATGGCTAAGCCGCCTTGCTCAGCTAATTCATCACCAACACTGGCACCAACAAACTCAATACGGCGCATGTCTACTTTTTGACCCGTACCACTTTCAAGTATTGACAGTATTTCATTACCGAGCATTTCAGCCTTGACATCTTCACGTAAGCCAAGGCGAATTACCACATCACGGCTACTGCCATAAAATTGAACTTTAGCATCGTCATGACCTTTTTCTTGCATCAGTTGACGCAATTTTTGCAGATCTGCCGCTTGATCGAAACCAACTTCAATCAGTGTGCCACCGGTAAAGTCTAAACCAAAGTTAAGTTTATTCACTACTAGTGATGTTATAGCAGTTATCATCAGTAGTGCACTGAAAACCATCGCAATTTTGCGATACTTCATAAATGAGACGGTTTCTTTTAATTGTAAAATTTGCATTAGATATAAATTCCCGTCTTAAACTATATTGATAACTTTTTAAGGCTTTTTCCGCCCCAAATAGCATTAACTATGGTTCTTGAGCCTATTACTGAAGTAAACATTGAAGTCAAAATACCAATTGATAAAGTTACAGCGAAACCTTTCACTGGGCCAGTACCAACAGCAAATAAAATTAACGCCGCAATTAAGGTGGTAATATTCGCATCGATAATAGTTGAAAATGCAGCATCATACCCTTGATGGATCGCTTGCTGAATTGTCTTACCTTCACGTAACTCTTCTCGAATTCGTTCAAATATCAAGACATTGGCATCAACAGCCATACCAACTGTAAGTACAATACCGGCCATGCCTGGTAACGTTAAGGTAGCACCAGGGATCATAGACATCACCCCTACAATCAACACTAAGTTAGCTCCTAGTGCACAATTTGCTACAATGCCAAAAGCGCGATAATAGATAATCATAAAGATAAAAACTAAACCAAAGCCCATCATAATGGCTTGAAAGCCTAACTTAACATTTTCAGCGCCAAGACTTGGCCCGACTGTACGCTCTTCTACAATAGTAATAGGAGCGATTAAAGCGCCAGCACGAAGTAATAACGCTAAGTTAGTCGCTTCAGCTTGAGAGCCAGCACCAGTAATTCGAAAACTTTTACCTAAACGTGCTTGAATGGTTGCAACTGAAATAACCTCCTGTACTTTTTCAAAAACAATATTACCTTCAGCATCACGTCGCTTTGTTGGCTTGTATTCAATAAATACTGTCGCCATCGGCTTGCCTATATTACTTTTAGTACCATTTGACATCTTAGAGCCACCGGCGCTATCAAGGGAGATATTTACCTGTGGACGTGAATATTCGTCAAAGCCTGATTTTGCATCAGTAATATGATCGCCCGTAAGCATAATACGTTTTTTTAATAAGCTTGGTTTCCCTGATTTGTCAGTCAATAAAATTGAGCTGGCAGGAATGCGACCGTTTAACGCAGCAGTTAAATCACCTTCGGTATCCACTAATCTGAATTCAATAGTTGCAGTAGCATTCAATATTTCTTTCGCTTTAGCAGTATCTTGAACACCCGGTAATTCAATAACAATATGCTTTTTACCTTGGCGTTGCACTAATGGCTCAGCAACCCCAAGTTCATTGACACGGTTACGTATGATAGTAATGTTTTGCTTTAAGGCGTATTCACGAATCTCTTTCAATTTAAGCTCAGTCATCTGAGCAGTTAACGTTAAAGTATCTTCATCCGTATTAAGTAATAAATCGCGATAACGTTTTTTCAATAACGATTGACCCGCCTCTAAGTCTTCAACTTTACGGAATTTAACAACAATGGCATTACCGTCTTCTTTAACACTACGATAACGTATTTTTTCATTGCGTAAATCACCACGAAAATCAGCAACCATGCCTATTTTAGCTTTATTGATGGCTTCCTTCATGTTGACTTCCATTAAGAAGCTCACACCACCGCTTAAATCTAGACCTCGTTTCATTGGTGTACCACCAATACTGGCCAACCAAGCTGGTGTCGCAGGTGTTAGGTTTAAGGCAACTGAATATTGCTTACCTAGATTATCATCAAGCATATCACGCGCTTTTAACTGATCTTCAGGGTTTCTAAAACGCGTTAACACCTGACCTTTTTCTAACACAATACTGGCATAATCAATATTGTTTGCGCTCAAGTGCCCTTTAATTGTATCAAGGGTGGCCACATTTGCTTCAACACCACGTAAACCTTTAACTTGTACGGCAGGATCTTCACCATACAAGTTTGGTGTGGCATAGAGCGCACCTAAGGCCACGATAAACGCTACCATCAGTGTTTTCCATAAAGGGTATTTGTTTAACACAAGCTGTCCTTTTTAATTTATTGGTCTCAAATAGAGAATGTGTTGGTAAAGTTTTCTACTTTACGATGATTACAAACTCTTCATAGTACCTTTAGGTAAAACAGCATTTATTGAACCTTTTTGTACAGTAACTTCAGTACTTTCGCTAATGCTAACAACAATAAAGTCTTTTTCGTCAGAAACTTTGGTGATTTTACCTACGATACCACCTTGTGTTAACACTTCATCACCTTTTGATAACGCAGACATTAAACTTTTATGTTCTTTCATGCGCTTCGCTTGTGGACGATAAATCATAAAATAAAATACTAAACCAAACACCGCTAACATGATGATCATTTCCATACCTCCACCAGCGGGGGCTGGTGCGGCTGCGGCGTGGGCTGTATTGATAAATAAACTCATAATATCCTCTTATACTTATTTTAATAATTAATAATTTTTTAAATTTGACAAAGTAGCTTGCTTTATATTTGCTTGCTACCTTCTGCTAAAGGTGGAACAGGTAAATCTCTTAGTGCATAAAACTCTGCAACAAAGTCGTCTAATTTACCTTGCTCAATAGCTTCACGCAAACCTTGCATGATTTTTTGATAAAAATGTAAATTATGCAAGGTATTCAACTGCGAACCTAAAATCTCTTTACACTTGTCTAAATGATGTAAATATGCGCGTGAATAATTTTTACAAGTGTAACAATCACATGCGGTATCTAAAGGGCCTGTATCGGTTTTATTACTCGCATTACGAATTTTAATAACACCCGTATTTACAAATAAATGACCATTACGGGCATTTCGTGTCGGCATAACACAATCGAACATATCAATACCACGACGAACCCCTTCAACTAAATCTTCAGGTTTTCCTACTCCCATCAAGTATCGGGGCTTATTTTTTGGAATCAAGGGTGCGGTATGATCTAATATACGTATCATATCTTCTTTTGGTTCGCCAACAGACAAACCACCAATGGCATAACCATCGAAATCTATTGCTTTTAAGCCGTTCACCGATACTTCACGCAAGTCTTCAAACATGCCACCTTGAACAATACCAAACAATGCTGACGGATTATCACCATGCGCATCTTTAGAGCGTTGTGCCCAGCGCAGTGATAACTCCATTGAATCTTTTGATTCTTTATGGCTTGCAGGGTATGGCGTACATTCATCAAAAATCATTACTACATCAGAGCCCAATTTACGTTGTACTTCCATAGAGCGTTCTGGCGTAAGCATGATTTTTTCACCATTAACCGGAGAACTAAACCGTACACCTTCTTCGGTAATTTTACGCATTTTTCCTAGACTGAAAACCTGGAAGCCACCTGAGTCCGTTAGAATTGGTTTATCCCAATTTATAAAATCGTGCAAATCGCCATGTTTTTCAATAATGTCAGTACCCGGACGTAGCATTAAGTGGAAGGTATTGCCCAAAATGATTTCAGCACCGGTATCGCTGACTTCTTCTGTCTTCATTCCTTTTACTGTGCCGTAAGTTCCTACAGGCATAAAAGCAGGGGTTTCTACCGTGCCACGTTCAAAGGTTAAGCGACCACGTCGAGCTTTGCCATCTGTGTTAATTAATTCGTATTGCATTCTATTTTTCATAAGTTTTCCTACCTATCAGCGAAACAGGCTGATGGTTGTTGATTGTCACCTATCTTAACAACAGGTGGGGTTGTTATTTATTCGTTTGCTCTTGCTTAGTCAGGAACATAGCATCACCATAGCTAAAGAAACGATACTGTTCTTTGATAGCATGCTGGTATGCACTCATAATATTGTCATAGCCTGCAAAAGCACTCACTAACATCAATAACGTTGATTCCGATAAATGAAAATTAGTTAATAAAGCATCCACCAATTTGAAATCATAACCAGGCGTGATAAAAATATCGGTGTCACCATAAAACTCGGTTAATTCAGTGTTATTACTTTCCGCCGATTTAGCCGCGCTTTCTAAAGAACGAACCGAGGTAGTACCCACAGCTATAATACGACCGCCATTGGCTTTAGTACGATTGATTTGTTCAACAACTTCAGCAGGTACTTCAACATATTCGGCGTGCATAATATGATCAGCTATTTCGTCTACTTTTACTGGTTGAAATGTCCCTGCCCCCACATGCAAGGTAATAAAAGCCAATTCCACTCCTTTTGCTTTGATTTGTTCAAGAAGTTCATCATCAAAGTGCAAACCTGCTGTGGGTGCTGCTACTGCGCCAGGCTTTTCATTATAGACCGTTTGATAGCGTTCTCTATCACTGCTTTCATCGGGTCTATCTATATAAGGTGGTAATGGCATATGGCCAATTTCATCTAAAATTGATAACACCGATTGCTCACCTTGGAATTTCAACTCAAATAAAGCTCCGTGACGAGCTACCATTATGGCTGTAGCTTTATCTTCTAATAAAAGCTCTGCACCTACCTTTGGAGATTTACTCGCACGTATGTGTGCTAAAACAGTATTTTTATCGATTAATCGTTCAACTAAAACTTCTATTTTACCGCCACTTGATTTCTGACCAAACATACGAGCAGGAATGACACGAGTATTATTAAACACTAGCAAGTCACCGGCATCTAATTGCTCAATAATATCTGTAAAGCCAAGATCAGCACGATTACCCGTTGTGCCATCAAGCATCATTAGTCTACTGCCGGTACGATCGGCTTTAGGGAATCGAGCAATTAACTCACTCGGTAATTCGAAGGAAAAATCAGATACACGCATGATAAATAGTTGAACTTGCCTTATTGACTATGCTTTTAAGTAAGCATAAGTCTATTGATGAAAACAAAACGCGTAATTTTAGAGCTCAAGCCCTTTAATGGCAAGCTAAATAAGTGAAACATCGCTTATCTATTTTCTCGAGGTAATGAATAGCAATATAATTGGTAGTTATATTCAGTATTTAGCGCAAAGAGCCTGTTCAATTAGCATTTTTAAAGTATGCTCAATAATTAATGATAATGACATTGGGCTACCATCATGAACCATCTTGCGCTTTCTATAGCTAAAACCATCATTAACGGTTTTGATCGCCATATCCATCTTTTTATCGAAATAACGAAATCAGCAAAACAACGATTTCAGCAATGTCAGTGGGCTGAAATTCAGCAAGCAGCAAAAGCGAGAACCAGCTTTTATGAAAAACGGGTAAACGAAACCTTTGACACCATCAAACAAGATCTTTTTATTGAAAAGCTCGATGATGAATTATGGCAACAAGTAAAAAAAGCATATGTAGCAATATTGGCGGAACACAAACAACCGGAGCTTGCTGAAACGTTCTACAACTCTGTTTTTTGTCGATTGTTCGAACGAAAGTATTACCACAACGATTATATTTTTGTTGAAAGTACGGCACAAAGCCTTGATGACAGGCCGACTCCAGTAATTTATACCAGCTATAAGCCGGCAGAAAAAGGTTTAAAAGAAACGGTATGCGATATTATGAACTCTCACAAAAGCACCGTGCCTTTTATTGATTTAGAGGCTGATGTAGAAATCTTAATAAGTGCTTTTCGCCGCAAAGCACATAAGACACTTTATAAACTTGAAGATTTACAATTTGATATTTTAGATTTTACTTTTTATCGTAACAAAGGCGCATATCTTATCGGTAGAGTGATCTCCCCTGGCGGAGAAACGCCTTTTATAGTTTCAGTATTAAATAACGAACAAGGTAGCTTATATATAGATGCTTTATTAACTGAAAGTGAAGATATGGCGGTAGTTTTTGGCTTTGCACGAGCCTATTTTTTTGTTGACTGCCAGCATCCATATGCCCTTATTAATTTTTTACAAAGTTTGATGCCACACAAAACCAAAGCAGATTTATATTCAGCCATTGGTTTTCATAAACAAGGTAAAACACAGTTTTATCGAGACTTTCTTAACCACCTTGATAATAGTGAAGATAAACTAGAACTTGCTGCAGGTATAAAAGGTATGGTGATGTCGGTATTTACCCTCCCTTCATATCCCTATGTTTTTAAAATTATAAAAGATAAATTTTCTCCAAGTAAAAACATGACAAGGGCTGATGTTAAAGGAAAGTATCACTTAGTAAAAATGCACGACCGAGTTGGCCGTATGGCGGATACCATGGAATACTCTGAAGTAGCCTTTCCTAAAGATAGATTTAATGATGAATTATTAGCAGAGTTACACAAAGTAGCTCCTTCGCTTATTCGTTATGAAGATAATCTACTGATTATAAAGCACCTGTACATTGAGCGTCGCATGGTACCGTTAAACTTGTACTTGGCCAAAGCCAGCGATGAAGAAATCAATAATGCACTTTATGGTTATGGTAAAGCGATTAAGCAGCTAATCTCTGCTGATATATTTCCCGGCGACATGCTACTTAAAAACTTTGGCGTGACCCGCCATGGTAGGGTGATTTTCTATGATTATGATGAAATTACTTATATGAATGAAGTGAACTTTAGAGTGAAACCTGTGCCGATGACTGAAGAACAAATTTATGCGGCAGAGCCATGGTATAGTGTGGCGCCTGGTGATATGTTTCCAGAGGAATTAGCTACTTTTGCTTTGGCCAACCCTAAATACTTAACGGCGTTTAAGCGCCATCACGAAAACTTATTAACGGCAAGCTACTGGCAGCAATGTCAGAAAAATGTTGCTGACGGTGTTTATGAAGATGTTTATCCTTACCCAGAAAAACTTAGATTTTGTTATTTAAGGAAGAAGAGTTTGTAAAGTGCCAAGCCGACAACAATAAATTCGCGACTGACAAGTTTTTTTGTTTATTTAACAGCCAAACAGCCAAACAATTAGGATTATTTATCAATAAGCCCTTTACCTTTGGCTGAGCATCAGTATAATTCGAATCCGTTGCAGGGGTGTAGTTCCAATTGGTAGAACAGCGGTCTCCAAAACCGATGGTTGGGAGTTCGAGTCTCTCCACCCCTGCCATTTTCTTTTCTTATTTTCTTTATTAATTTCCATATTCATTTCACTTTGTCAGCTTTCTTCTCCTTAAAAAGTCTGTCATTATAGCGACGATATTTTTCCTTGTATGCATCATCATAGCTATGAGTATTTCTCCAAGACAATTTGACCAACTTACTGAAATGGGCATTAGCCTCTGGCAAAGTAGGCCCCTGTGCAGCGAAAATAAAACTGAGCAAAGTCACTATTTATTACAAGATCAGCAAAGTTTAACAAATCTAAGCAAGCAAAGGTTCTTTAAAGACATTTTACTCAGTATGGATGTGACTATCGGCGAAATTAATGTGCTAAATGATCATCTCGATGTAGGCCTGTTTAATTGGTACTTCCGCGCTGGCGCTCTTGAAGATAGCACCGAAGAATCAGCTCCCCTGATTTACTGCACCAACAATAAACTGGTAAGTCCAAGCATTGACTTGATTAGTCAATCAGCATCGCTTAAAAAGCAACTCTGGCATACCATTAGCAATCACTTACTCTCTTAATTTTATCATGACTAATTCAATGCTCTTCTCTACTATTTCATCTGACGATATTGGCAAATTAATGCCAATAGAAAACGACTGCCATTCTCATCCTTGGAGTGTTAAAACCTTTAAAAGCTGTATTGGTGGCCGATACTTTGGCGAAAAGTTAATAGACGTACAATGCTCCTCTGACAACCCAATCGGTTTTTATATTGGTGAGTTTATGATTGATGAAGCCACCTTAATGGATATTTGTGTTTCTCCTTCATTGCAGGGCAAAGGTTTTGGTAAAAAACTCTTGCATCGATTTATTGAGCAAGCAAAAAATAAGGGTGCGATAAAAATATGGCTGGAAGTTCGTGCTAAAAATATCTCCGCGCAAATGCTTTATATGAATGCAGGCTTTATCGAAACATCCAGAAGAACCGGTTACTACCCAAGTAATTCAGGCTTTGGTTATGAGGATGCTATTGTGATGTGTTTAACTTGTTAAGCTAGCCTCCCCTCCATTTTGTCTTACAAAGTTATACAATTGTTAACCTGAATTAGCTAACTTACCCAATAGAATTTCATTATAGTGATCGATATTATCAAACACTTTTTGAGACCCGCATGCTTGTAAGAAATCGACTATCGTTAAATTGTGATGCAGAGAATCAAGGCATAGCTCAACATGTGCTTATCGAAGCGATTAATAAAGTAGAAAACTTAACAGGGTTAAATACTCAACAAAGCGTACATCTTCTCCAAAGCGTTAGCGCAAAACATAACCTTAATGAAAATGGTCGGTCTCATCGCAAGAGCTTTGTGTTAGCGGAGATCGAAAGCCAATTTATTACCGATTTATTTCATTAACTTTAAAAATCATTACTTTTTCGATAAATTCCACATAAACCTTGCGCTTTTGAATGACTTCCCACCACTAATTTCGCTATAATGTGCCGTTTTTTATATTTGTATTTTAGCCAACAGTCTTTTTCTATAGGTAAGCCGCATGTCAGTTCAGCAAGAACAGGTCGATCTACGTCGTACGTTCGCCATTATTTCTCACCCCGATGCGGGTAAAACCACAATTACTGAAAAAGTACTATTGTTCGGTCAAGCTTTACAAAAAGCCGGCACCGTAAAAGGTAAAAAATCTGGCCAACATGCAAAATCTGATTGGATGGAAATGGAGAAAGAACGTGGTATTTCAATTACCACCTCCGTCATGCAATTCCCTTATAGCGGCTGTCTGGTAAACTTGCTAGACACACCTGGACATGAAGACTTCTCAGAAGATACTTACCGTACGTTAACGGCAGTTGACTCCTGTTTAATGGTTATCGATGTTGCTAAAGGTGTTGAAGCTCGAACCATAAAGCTGATGGAAGTTACCCGTCTGCGAGATACACCAATCATTACTTTTATGAACAAAATGGACAGAGATGTTCGTGATCCAATGGAAGTAATGGACGAAGTAGAAGATGTACTAAAAATAAAATGCGCCCCCATTACTTGGCCAATAGGAATGGGCAAAGAGTTTAAAGGCATTTATAACATTCTTGAAGACGAAACTATCTTGTACCAATCAGGTCAAGGCCACACCATTCAAGAAAAACGTGTTATTAAAGGATTAAACAACCCGGAGCTTGATGTCATTCTTGGCAATTACGCTGACGATTTGCGCGAAGAGCTAGAGTTGGTGGTTGGCGCATCACATGAATTTGATCTCGAAGAATTCTTAGGTGGTGATTTAACACCGGTATTTTTTGGTACTGCTTTAGGTAACTTTGGTGTTGATCACATGTTAGATGGATTGACGAAATGGGCCCCTAAGCCTTTACCACGTTTAACAGATGCTAGAACAGTCATTGCGACAGAAGAAAAATTCTCCGGTTTTGTCTTTAAAATTCAAGCCAATATGGATCCAAAGCATCGTGATCGCATAGCCTTTATGCGTATTTGTTCCGGCAAATATGAAAAAGGCATGAAAATGAAACAAGTTCGACTTGGTAAAGATGTAAAAATTGCCGATGCAGTGACTTTTATGGCCGGCGATAGATCCAACGTTGAAGAAGCATATGCTGGTGATATTATCGGTTTGCATAACCATGGTAGTATTCAAATCGGTGACACTTTCACCGCAGGTGAGATGATGAAATTTAGTGGTATTCCAAATTTTGCCCCTGAAATGTTTCGTCGTATTCGTTTACGTGATCCACTAAAAGCTAAGCAACTGCAAAAAGGCTTAATTCAACTTTCAGAAGAAGGCGCCGTTCAAGTATTTAGACCTTTTATCAACAACGATATGATCGTTGGTGCCGTTGGTGTACTTCAGTTTGAAGTAGTAGTACAACGCTTAAAAACAGAATATAAAGTAGATGCTATTTATGAGCCTATTAGCGTAGCAACTGCTCGTTGGTGTACTTGTGATGATGAGCGTACATTAGAGCAATTTAGAAAGAAAGCGGGTGATAATTTAGCACTAGATGGTGGTAATAATTTAACCTATATTGCCCCAACAATGGTGAACTTATCCTTGGCACAAGAGCGTCATCCGGACATACAGTTCCACTCAACCCGTGAGCACTAGTTGGCGTTGCATTTCGCCTTTTATCGGCATTGTCTTCGATTTTTCATTTCGTCACTTAGTAAACTAAGCTCCTAATGAAAAAACTCAACAGCTTTGCTAAAAGACAATCTACTTAACCAACGCTGTAGATTTTTAAAATACAGAGTAAAGATTAAAAAATAAACATTATGAATATTAAACAAATTTTAGCAAAAAAAGTCAGTGCAGCGATGCTTGCAGCAGGTTTACCTGAAGGCACAAATCCCGCAATAAGTTTATCTAACCGCCCACAGTTTGGTGATTATCAAGCGAATGGTGTTATGGGCGCCGCTAAAAAACTTAAAACTAATCCACGCGAGTTAGCAACCAAAGTTGTTGAACAACTTAATCTCGACGGTATTGCTGACAAAATTGAACTGGCTGGCCCAGGTTTTATTAATATTCATTTAGCTAAAACTTGGTTAGCCTCACAATTGAGTAATGTTGCCAATGACGAATACATTGGCGTGACTCAACGTGGAAAATCAGAGGCTGATAAAAAGCAAACTGTTGTTGTTGATTACAGCGCACCTAATCTTGCTAAAGAAATGCATGTGGGTCATTTACGCTCAACAATTATCGGCGATGCCGTGGTGCGCGCATTAGAGTTTCGTGGTGACAAGGTAATTCGTCAAAATCATATGGGTGATTGGGGTACGCAATTTGGCATGCTCATCGCTCATTTAAGCGATAAACTTGCTAGCGACGAGGTTGCAGAAACAGCCCTTGCTGATTTAGAAAACTTTTATCGTGAAGCTAAAGTTCGGTTTGATGAAGAAGAAGGTTTTGCCGATCGCGCCCGCGCCGACGTAGTGAAATTACAAAGTGGTGATGAGCAATGCGCTAAACTTTGGCAAAAATTTATTGATATCTCTATTTCCCATTCAGAAGAAATTTATGACAAGTTAAACGTTTCTCTTACTCGTAAAGATATTATGGGAGAAAGTGCTTATAACGACGACTTATCAACGGTTATTGATGAGCTGATGGCAAATAAAATTGCCGTTGAAGATCAAGGTGCCAAAGTTGTCTTTATTGATGAAATGGCAAATAAAGACGGTGAACCATCGGTATTCATTGTACAAAAGTCTGGTGGTGGTTACTTATATGCAACAACCGATTTATCAGCCTGTCGCTATCGTAGCGGTAAATTACAAGCCGATCGCATTATTATTTTTACCGATGCTCGACAAGCACTTCATTTCAAACAAGTTGAAATTGTTGCCCGTAAAGCGGGTTTCTTACCAGAGCAAGTAGTTTATGATCATTGTCCGTTTGGCATGATGATGGGAGATGATGGTAAACCTTTTAAAACCCGTACTGGCGGTACCATAAAGTTGGCTGAACTTTTAGATGAAGCCGTTACTCGTGCAAGTGGTTTAATAAAAGAAAAAAATCCTGATATTGATGAAGTCACCTTGGCTGACATCTCGAAAAAAGTCGGTATTGGCGCGGTGAAATTTGCTGATTTATCTAAAAACCGTACGAGTGATTATATTTTTAACTGGAAAACCATGCTAAGTTTCGAAGGAGCTACTGCACCTTATCTGCAATATGCTTATTCACGTATACAAAGTATCTTCACTAAAGCTGAGGCTGCTACGTTTAGCGATAACATTCAAGTTATTGAACCTCAAGAAAAAGCCTTAGCGTTAAAGTTATTACAACTTGAAGATGTTATCGATGCCGTCATTAGTGAGTGCACACCTAATTTACTTTGTAATTACTTGTATGAGCTTGCTAGTCTATATATGAGTTTTTATGAAGCTTGTCCTATTCTCAAAGAGGGCATTAGTGCAGAAGTGAAAGAGTCTCGATTGGCTTTATGTAATTTAATTGCTAAAACATTACAGCAAGGTTTAGATATTCTTGGTATTGATGTGATGGATCGCATGTAACTTGTAATCAGTATGTAAAGAAAAGCCGACATTTTTATGTCGGCTTTTTAGTTTATTTAGCTTGTATTCTCATGCTTATTTTTACTTTTCTGTTATGGTAACGCTAAAATAAAAACAAAAAGTAGAGGATAAAATGCAACAACATGACTGCTCACCATTAGAAGATTTTATTGAATACCCTGAAGCTGAGATGATTGCGCGTTCAGAGAGGTTTTATCAAGATATTAAACGACGTCACTCTATTCGTAGTTTTAGCAATAAAGGCGTTGATAAAGCGATTATTGAAAACTGTCTAAAAGCAGCGGGTACTGCACCCAGTGGTGCTAACCATCAACCTTGGCACTTTGTTGCCGTGAGTTCAGCTGACATAAAAAAACAGATTAGAGAACAAGCAGAACATCATGAACGCGGCTTTTATGATGGCCGAGCTGGCGAAGAATGGCTTGGTGCGTTAAAAGATTTAGGTACCGATGCCAATAAGCCCTACCTTGAACATGCGCCATGGCTAATTGCAATTTTCAGTCAAAAGAAAGGCGGCATTAATGAAGAAGATAAAAATGCTAATTATTATGTTCATGAATCTGTAGGTATTGCGACAGGCTTCTTAATTAATGCTTTGCATAACGCCGGCCTTGCCACATTAACTCATACACCAAAACCCATGTCTTTTCTAAATAAAGTCTGTAATCGAGGTGATAATGAGCGTGCTTATATGCTGTTGATTGCCGGATACCCTGCAGATGACGCCACTATCCCTGCTCATGCACAGATAAAAAAGTCACTCAGTGATATTGCCACGTTTTTATAAACATTGTTAAGTGGATTAAACAAAATCTAAGTGGATGTCAGTACAGCCTTTTTTGCAACGAATACCTGACGTTCCTTCATCTTCAGGTGTTGATAAATACAAAGGCTGCTGACATATAGAGCAAAGTACTGTTTGCCCTTTCATCACTTTTTTCATCATTTGTCGTTGACTGGCAAAAGAGCTTTTACTTTTCTTTTGTAAGGCTGAAAATTGCTTAACATCTATCATTTTTCAAGATTCACTTTATTCGAATTACAAACAATAAAAGCCATCAAACTTCCCTTTCAAAGGCGCACTACTACTTTCTAATAACTCTCGGTAAGCGGCAATATTCTCGTAACTAAGCGGCATTATGGGATAAGCGGTTATTTCCCAAGGAAATTCGTCATTATCAGCAAAAGGAGTAAAAGAAAGCTTTTGATTATTCTCTAAAAGTAAATGGCCAAACTGTAAGGCCAGCTCCTGTGTAGGAAATAACACTGAAAACTCTACTTCCCTTTCCTGTTCAAGCTCACTACCCTCTTGTTGCATTCCCCATAGCGCATCACCAATATCATCACTTGGAAATAGGTTTACGTCTCGGTTCATTAATTACTCTTTAGTTATCAAGGAAAGGATGTAGAGCATGTTACCTGATAACAACCAAGGCGTAAAAGTGTTAAGCTTAAGAAACATGTGTTTTCTGTTTATCTACTTTTAATGACTACAACTTTTGAACATCATATTAAACTTAATGACTGCCTGGATATTGAGGCTAATACCGCATTAGCCGTGTTATTCAACAGTATTAATAACGCCGAACATGAATTAAGTAAGGCTTTATTAAAACAAGCGATAAATAAAGGTGCATTGTGGTTAACTCGAGGTAAGCATACTCAACGATTGCGCCGAATTAAAAAAAAGCTGCAGCCGGATGATGAATTACACTTTTATTATAACGAAGCAGTGCTGGCTAGCAAGGTTGTTGATGCTATATTAATCAGCGACGAGGGTAATTATAGTGTTTGGTACAAACCTTTTGGCATGCTCTCTCAGGGCTCAAAATATAGTGACCACTGTACTATTAATCGTTTTGTCGAACAGTATTTCATACCCGAACGGCCCGCTTTTATTGTTCATCGTTTAGATAAAGCCGCCACAGGTTTAATGCTTATTGCACATAGCAAAAAAGCTGTTCGCGCTTTGACTTCGATGTTTGAAGATCGTAGTGTTCATGGCAACGCCCTTGAAAAACACTATCAAATTATAGTGCATGGTGAGCATAACAAGAATAACCAACCACAAGTAATTACTACCAAGGTTAACGGCAAAAATGCTCGTAGCACTTTCAGCTGTTTAGCATACGATGGAAAAGCAGATCATTCCTTAATTTCGGTTAAAATCGATACGGGTAGAAAACATCAAATTAGAGTGCATGCTGCTAGTATTGGCATGCCTGTTGTCGGTGATAGATTGCACGGCATCGCCAAAAATAATGAAGAGCAAGATTTACAACTTTGTGCAGTAAGCTTGAGCTTTAACTGTCCCTTTTCAAGCCATGAAGCAGCCGTGGTGAAAAAGTACTTTGAATTAGAAGAACAGCTCAAACCAAGTTTAGATACGCTAAAGTAAACAGGGTAAGTTTTTCAGTTAGTTTGACTAGCCTAGGCACCTAGGTATATAAAGCTGTTGAATATTTGACGATATTATTGCATTAAATCCGAATGACTTTCACTATTATAATAACATCATCAATTTCTCAGTTTTACAAATCGCAATAAAAGTTACCCGCAGTAGTTAAAGTCTTCATCATTGAGTAAAGTCAAGGAATCACCTACAAGGTCTTCACTTTCGAAAGCACTAAGTAACTCATACCCTTGTTCACGCTGCGCTCTAGTAAGTGCAATATAAGGTAAGCGGAAGTTAGTTTTAACAGCACCCGTCATCATTAAGGTAGTGTTGATAGCGATTGGATTCGGCTCACAAAATAGCCATTGCATTAGCCCTTGCAAACGGCCATTCAGCTCAATATTTTCATTATCCATTAATTGACGCATTAATCCGGGCACAACATTAGAAGTAACAGATATTACCCCATGAGAACCATGGTGATGACGACCGTCATGACATTCATCATCATTACCAGACCAACAGGCAATACCTTGTTGCTCATAATAAGCAATACGTTCGTTACCACCACATTCTTTAACACCAATAAAGTTCTTGTGCTTGGCTAATGTTTCAATAACTTCAGGGGTAAGATCTTGCCCCGTTCTACCGGGCACATTATAAATAAATGCAGGGCCTATATCTAATGTTCTATTTAAGTGTTCAATAACACCTGTTATTGAAGTTCGACCGTAATAGGGGTTAATTTGCAGGGTTGCATCCATACCTGCAGCAAAACCATTTTTGGTCGCTTTTATCGCTTCACTAGTATTGTTACTGCCAGTATTACCAATAATTAACAATTTACTACCAAATTTATGGACACTATGGGCGATTAAGATCAAATGT
Source organism: uncultured Colwellia sp. (assembly GCA_913062815.1). GTDB lineage: Bacteria > Pseudomonadota > Gammaproteobacteria > Enterobacterales > Alteromonadaceae > Colwellia. The sequence goes on from CAJXWZ010000011.1 coordinate 129,234, forward strand.
TCTTCCCAGCTTAACAAGTGCCCTTCGCCTGTTGTTCCGCCAACAACAATACCATCAACACCCGCATCTATTTGTTTTTGAACTAAAGCATCGTATGTATCTAGATCAACTTCACCTGTATTGGTGTATGGCGTTTTAATCGCGGTGATTAAACTTGCTGCTTTTAACTGCTTCATTATTTTCCTAATACTTTGTTTTATTTATCGAACGTAATTAACAATGACCAACATTGTCATTAATTTTACGCATTACAAATACTTCTTTAGAATCAACATGCTGATATTCAAATGTATGGTGATTTAGTTGTAAAACTTTATAAGCATGATAGTTATTGCTATCGTTAAGGTCAGCTGCATATACCTGCTCATCAATCATTTCGTTTTTTGTTATGGTGAAATGAATGTCTGCGACTAAACCCCAGTCGCCTAACTCTGCCACTTGTTCCAAGATACGATCAGGTTTGCCTGATTTAGTTTCTATTGTTACAAAACTGAATTCAAAACTACCATCGGCACTTAACTGAGCATACTCAATAATTTTTCTATTCTCATTATTGATTTCTTCACGAAACCAACGTCCAAATAATAATTCTCTATCGTATATCATTTAACAGCACCTAAATACGAAAGCAATAAAGCAAAAAAACATCATCCATCTTATATGTTATATAAGCGCGATGATGTTTATTTTAATGGTAAAGTGCCCTAAAGCCAATCTGAATTAGTTAATTACAGCAACTTAACTCAAATAAATTTAAAACCTAAAAAATTCAAATCAGCTGAAACTATTTTTTTATCACTTTAATACTGCCGTTAACGCTTTCCATATTGATATCAATATCTCCTGAACCAATATCACCTCGTAAACTATGACCAGTGAAGGTATTTTCTTCTGAACTAAGGCCAAATTCAGTTTTTATACTGCCATGCATAGTTTCAAGATCTAAATTAGCATTAATTTCACTTGGTAAATATAATTTTATACTTCCATTAACCGTTTCAATTTCTATATCCTTAAGATCTGCACTAACAGAGTGATAATAGGCCTTGATACTACCATTCACTGTACTTATTTCACTGTTTCTCGTTAAACCTGTCGCTTTAATTGAGCCATTTACGACTTGTGCGTTAACTTCACCGGCAACATCTTCAATCGTTAAACTTCCGTTAACTAAGTTTATATCTGCAAGGTTCGTATTTGTAGGCAGCCAAACTTTGTAGGTAACTTGAGCTGAACGGTTATTTCTCCAAGAAGACTCTTCTTCATAATCAGTTTCTACGGTAACTCTATCTCCATTCTGCTTCATTTTAATATTGACACGATCAAACTCGTCTTGATCATCCGCTTGAATGGTGGCTTCAACTTTAATACTTAGTTGTGTCCAACTTACAATTTCTATTTCACCATTAATATTGTCTAAGCTAAATTGACTCTCTTCTGCAACATCAAAAGACTTTTCAACAACATCTGTGACGTCAGCAAACGTCGGAAAAGCAATAGAGCTACTTAAAGCGCAAGTTAAAAAAATATTTTTGATTGTAATTTTCATTTTTTACTTCCTAGTTAATTTATCCAGTAAAGGCTGTTTCAAATAATTAGATGTAACTAGCTTTAAAAAGGTTTAAATTAAAAAAGATGTTTTTAATATTATTAAGGAAAACCATGATCAAACCTAATGTGCAACTACTATTAACAGGTAATGAATTGATGACTGGCGATATTGTTGATAGCAATTCAGCTATGATAGCACAACAATTTAAAGAATTAGGTTTAGAGATTTCTCGCAAAGTAACTATAGCTGATGATCTAAGCTTATTAATAAAAGAAATTAATCAATTAGCAACCGCTGCAGATATTTTAATCATTAATGGTGGTTTGGGTCCTACTATTGATGATTTAACTGCCCAAGCCTTAGCAAAATCGACTAATGTAGAATTAGAGCAACATCCTGAGGCTTTAACACATCTAACGGCTTGGTGTAAAACGCGTGGTGCTGAATTAAACACACCAAATTTAAAACAGACTATGCTTCCTCAGCACTGCAATATAATAGCGAACAGACAAGGTAGCGCTGTGGGTTTTAAAGTAAACCATCTTGATTGCGATATCTATTGTACTCCAGGTGTTCCTCGAGAGTTGAAAGTAATGTTAACGGAGCAAATAGCACCCAATATAGCCAAACAACTGCCTAAAGAACTCATAACAGATGTTACACGATTACAAGTATTTGGTCTCGGTGAATCAACTTTACAAAAAATGCTCGATGAGCAACTCTCTGATTGGCCTAAAAACATTGAACTCGGCTTTCGTGCTGGCATGCCTTTACTAGAAGTAAAACTGACAACTTCAAGTATAGATGCTCATAAACAAAAGCCTATTTGGCAAGAAAAATTGTCAAAAGTATTAGGTGATCATGTCATCGCACAGATAACTCAAAAACCACTTACCTTAGCCAAGCATGTATTAAATCAATTAGCACAACATGAATTACAAATAACGACGGCTGAGTCATGTACCGGTGGGTTGATTGCCAGTATGCTAACACGAGAAGCTGGCGCTTCCGCATTTTTTGAAGCGGGATTTGTAACCTATAGCAATAAGATGAAAACAAAGTTACTTGATGTTCCTGCTCAGCTGTTACTTGACAAAGGTGCTGTAAGTAAAGAAGTGGTCGTCTCGATGGCTGAAGGCGCTCTGGCACATTCATCGGCAGATCTTGCTATTGCCGTTTCTGGCATCGCCGGTCCAGAAGGAGGCAGTGAAGATAAACCTGTAGGTACTGTATGGATTGCTTGGGGAAGAAAAAACGATATAAAATCAATATGTTTACTTATGCCATTAACACGAAGTTATTTTCAACATTATGTCGCCAGTATTGGTTTGGATTTAATTCGCAGAGAATTAATCAATAGCCAAGAAACTCCTCACTACATTATCGAGCGTCAACGAGAGTAAAACATAAGGTGAGTATTTTTTAACAAGCCGTTGCTAACAAAATAAAAAATTTATATATTTAAAGAGATAAAAAATTACTTTATTATGCTAGTGCTATAATAAAAACATATATTACAAAGCACTAGTGAAAATTTCATAGATTGGAGTCTATTTTGGCTGAAAAAAACTTTATTACCAGTGGTCGAAACACTATTATTCATAAAATAAAAAAGTTCGATCTTTTAATAATTAATGGTGATGCGCCAGTTGTCATCGTGAGTCACCGCGGTATTGGTATTTATAAAGGCGAAATTCCAGCCAAGCGTTCAATAGCAAAAAAAGCCTATCAAGATATTGTGCATGTTGAGTCAAGCGAAGTATTTAGCGAGGAAAAAACCTTGTTATTTGTACAAGCACTTGATGGCAGAGAGTACAAAGTAGACTACAGTAAGATAAACACTAAAAGCTTTATAAAAGTTCATCAGGACAATTATATTTAATTGAACGTTAAAATATCGTCGTTTTTGTCAAGTCATCGTGTGGTTCATTTAATTTAAGAATGATGATGTCGGAGTAAACCTTTATGACTCAACTCAGTTTAATTGCTAACGCTAAAAATAATATTGATTTGATTTTAACGCCATTGAAAAGTAGCGATGAGATCACTGAAGCAAGTATTCATGAGCTTATTGCTAAATCAGAATACACCAACTTACGTGCTAACAAAGCTAATATAAAAAATGCGATTGCAGAGTTAAATGATGTTCTAAAGCCATTACAAGACCAGCAGAAAGGTAGAGAAATAAATTACCAAATTCTAGAGCGTGTAGATGCGATTATTGCAATTTCCATTGATGATGATGAAATGGGAGCAGAGGCCGAAATAACATCGGCTCAAGGTGGTAAACATTTAACGGCTAAAGCTATTTTAACGGCAGCACAAGATGCTGGAGTGAAAAAAGGATTCAGTAAAGAAGAGTTAATAAAGCTAGCTCAATTAGCGGCTAAAGAAGAGCCTAATAATCAAGTTAGTTTACAAATAGCTACTGGGAAATTAGCCATCAACGGTAAAGACGCACAAATAAACCCACTAGTTGAAAGTGCTCAAGCGCGAATACTCCGTCCTAAAAAAAGAGAAGATGGTAGTGTTGATATGCGTGACTTAGGTGATATTGTCTGTGTAAAAGTTGGGGATCCATTAGCAGAAAAACTACCTTTAACACCGGGAAAAATAGGTTATACCGTTACAGCAACCCCCCTTTCACCTGAGCCTGGAAATGATATATCCCTTGTTTCGGGTGATGGTACAGCGATTAGCCCTAAGAATGAGAACTTATTAATTTCTAAAAAAGTTGGTTTGCCCAAGATTATTCCAAACGGCATGGAAGTTGACGAAATTTATAAAATCAAGAATGTCGGTGTTGCTTCTGGGAATATTAATTTTACTGGTAGTGTCATTATTGACGGCGACGTTAATGAAGGCATGAAAGTTATCGCCAGTGGCGATGTCACCATTGGTGGTTTTGTTGAATCAGCTATCATTGAGGCCGGCGGAGATGTGACAATTTCTGGCGGTATCATAGGAAGAAAACACGATATCGAAAAAACCAAAATTACAGATGTGAATATGAGCGTTACTGTCAATGCAAAAGGCAACCTCTACGCTAAATATTGCCAATATGCACAAATAAGCTGCGGTAGCGATATTCGCATTGAAAATCAACTACTGCATAGTCTTATTACTGTTCAAGGTAGTTTAAAAGTTGGTAGCGAAGATAAATCTAATGGCACACTCATTGGTGGCTATGTTAAAGCAGGAACGCATGTAAGTGCCGGTATTGTTGGTGCTACTGCCGGCAGTAATACTGTTGTTAGCTTCGAACATAAAGTCGAAAAGCTTAAAGAACAGATGTTAGACATCGACTCGCGACTAAAAGTTGATAAAGATAAAACGGCAGAGTTACAAATTGCCCGTGATAAGTTGAAGAAACTACCGAAAGAGAAAGCCAACACAGATATGCTAACAAAAGTTAACTCTACCTACCAATTTCATGCAAAACGTATGGGTGACATTTTACTTGAAAAAGAGAAGCATGAACAAACTATCCAGAGTTATATGGAAAGTGTTTATATAGAAGCCAATGAAAAACTGTACCATGGTGTGCAACTTTTTGTTGGCGACTTTAACGAGCGATCTCGTCGAGAACATGGTCCCAGTAGAATGATATATAAAGAACGTAAAGTTCATATAGACCCTATTGTACACACTTAATAATTATGACTAAATTATATTCGCTATTGTTACTCGCCAGTTTATTAAGTTTTAGCAGTCATGCTAAACAATGCACTGTTAATTTTAATTATGGCGTGATTATCGATCCCACCCATATACGCATGATTGATATGGGCAACACTTTAGTGCAAATTAATAATGAAGATCAACTGTTTGTCCAAGGGCGTGAAGTAGCATTAACTTCTGAACAGCAACAGCTTATTAGTGAATTTGCCAAAGGAATTCGTGCTCAAATCCCTGAAATAGTTTCTATTGCTATTGATGGGGTTGATATAGGTTTAAAGGCTGTCAATAAAGCTATAGGAAGCCTTACGGGTGAAAATAGTGCATCACAGCAAAAAATTCAAACAAAATTTGATGAGTTAAAATGGCGTATTAGATCTCGATTTAATCAAAGCGCTAACAATTACTATATAGCCCCACAAGATTTTGCTGATTTTGATGATATTTTTACTGGCGAATTTGAGCAAGAAATTGAAGAGATTATTTCAGACTCGATTGGTACTATTTTATTAGCCGTTGGTGAAGCAATGATCAGTGACAATGATGATAATCATGGTGGTGAACAGCGTTTGTCCACTTTTGATGAGCGCATGGAAACTTTAGGTAAGGATTTAGAGCTCGAAATGAGTGCGAGTGCAAATGCTTTGGAAAAAAAAGCTGCGTTATTTTGTCTTAAATTATCAGAGTTAGATAAGATAGAAGATGACATTCACCACTCTATCAAATCGTTAAAACCATTCAATTTAATAGAAACTAATTAAATCATTGCGAGTTATAAAACTATATGTTTCAGATAACCTTAGTTTTATAACCCACAATTGAAGACTGTTATTTACATATTAGGGTAGTTTGGTCCACCAGTACCTTCTGGCGTTACCCAAGTAATGTTCTGACTAGGGTCTTTAATATCACAAGTTTTACAGTGGATACAGTTTTGAGCATTAATCACAAATTTATCTCCCTCTTCAGTTTGTTCAACCTCATATACACCAGCGGGACAATATCGTTGAGCGGGCTCATTAAATTTGGACAAATTAATACTGATTGGAATATCTTTGTCAGCAAGCTTTAAATGGCAAGGCTGTTCTTCTTCGTGGTTAGTGTTAGATAAGAATACCGACGAAAGTTTATCAAAGCTAAGCTTATTATCTGGCTTAGGATAATTAATAACAGCGACCTCAGAAGCGAGTTTCAATTGCGCGTGATCTAAGCTGTCATCTGTAAAATTGAATGGTAACTTTCCGGCAAAAAAGTTTTGATCAATAGTATTATAAACACCACCTAACATGGTTCCAAATTTATGCATAGCTGGGCCAAAGTTACGCGTGTTATACAGTTCTTCATATAACCATGAACTCTTATATTTATCAGTATAAAGAGTAATATCTTGCTTACCTTCTTCTTTTACTCCTTCACTGGTAACTAGCGTTTCGATAATAGCCTCTGCTGCTAACATCCCAGACTTCATTGCCGTATGATTACCTTTTATTTTCGCAAAGTTAATCGTTCCAGCATCACAGCCTACTAATAAGGCACCAGGCATAGTCATTTTAGGTAAAGAATTAAAACCTCCCTTTGCCATAGCACGAGCACCATAAGAAACACGCTTACCCCCATCTAAGTATTGACTAACTTTAGGGTGATGCTTATAACGTTGAAATTCGTCGAAAGGACTTAAATGTGGATTGCTGTAGTTTAAATCTACAATCAAACCAACAAACACTTGGTTATTTTCCGCATGATATAAATAACCACCACCCGTTGTGTCTTTATCAAGAGGCCAACCTGCCGTATGAACAACTAAACCTTCTTCATGCTTTTCAGGGTCAATATCCCAAATTTCTTTGAAGCCTAAACCATAATGTTGTGGTGAGGCATCTTTATCTAAATTAAACTTTGAAATTAATTCTTTACCTAAATGACCTCGACAACCTTCAGCAAAAACAGTGTATTTAGCGCGAAGCTCCATCCCTGGCATAAAAGAATCTTTTTCCTTACCTTCAACATCTAAACCCATATCGCCAGTTATAATACCACCAACACTACCGTTGTCGTTGTAAAGAATACTTTGAGCTGGAAAGCCAGGGAAAATTTCAACGCCTAATTGCTCAGCCTGTTCTGCAAGCCATCGGCAAACATTACCCATGCTTACTATGTAATTACCGTCATTATGCATAGTTTTTGGTACTGAGAAGCCTGGCAATTTGATGCCATTACTTTCACTATTTAATAAATAAATATCATCACCGGTAACGTTGGTCTTTAATGGAGCACCTTTTTCTTGCCAGTCAGGAAATAATTCATTCATTGCTCTTGGCTCAAACACCGCACCAGAAAGAATATGCGCACCAACTTCAGAGCCTTTTTCCACAACACAAACCATTAACTCTTGTTGCTTATCTTGCGCTAATTGCATTAAACGACAGGCTGCAGATAAACCTGCAGGGCCAGCACCAACAATTACTACGTCAAATTCCATCGATTCGCGTTCCATGGTATCTCCCAATATTTATTTTATTTACAAAAATTCAAACAGGCGTTTGATATTCAAACAAGTGTTTGATAGTATCCCATTAGTGGTTGCCAAGCAAGACGATATTTTCTTTAAATAGTCTTTAAAATAGCATAGCAAGTGTAGCTAATTTAATAGTTAGTACTATGCTTTAAAAGCAACCTGTTTAAAACAAAACTGCATTCGCTACATATTTACAGATATTGTATCGCAGTTTGAAAGTTTTCACCAAGATTACGTTGACGTTTACGTAAACCAATAGTAATCTTTTGAGTATTAACTCAATTAATATATATAACTTAGTTTATATATTGAAAAACCTAACCAGAGGCAACGATGAAAGTATTAGTTCCGATTAAACGTGTTATTGACTATAACGTCAAAGTTCGCGTAAAACCCGATAATTCCAATGTAGATCTTGCTAATGTAAAAATGGCAATTAACCCATTCTGTGAAATTGCTGTGGAAGAAGCTGTTCGATTAAAAGAAGCAGGGACAGCTACTGAAGTAATCGCTATTTCTATTGGCGATAAATCTTGTCAAGAGCAGTTACGTACAGCGCTTGCTTTAGGGGCAGATCGCGCCATTCAAATTGACACATCTGAAAGCTTAGATTCATTAAATATAGCTAAACTTCTACAAAAAGTTGTAGAAGAAGAGCAACCTCAACTCGTTATTCTAGGTAAACAAGCTATCGATAGCGATAATAATCAAACTGGACAAATGCTTGGTGCATTAACAGGTATGCCACAAGGTACTTTTGCTTCACTGGTTAAAGTTGACGGTGATTCTGTTAATGTAACGCGTGAAGTTGATGGTGGCTTACAAACAGTCGCATTGAAATTACCTGCAATTGTAACTACCGACTTACGCTTAAATGAACCTCGTTATGCTTCTTTACCTAATATCATGAAAGCTAAACGTAAGCCTTTAGATGTAAAAACTGCAGCAGATTTTGGTATTGATTTATCACCAAGAACCAAACTATTAAAGGTTACACCACCATCTGAACGTCAAGCGGGAATCGTTGTTGAAAGCATCGATGAATTAGTAGAAAAATTAAAAAACGAAGCCAAGGTGATCTCATGAGTATTTTAGTATTTGCAGAACATGATAACAGCGTATTAAAAGCTGAGACCCTTAAAACAGTTGCTGCAGCGCAAGCTATCGGCGGTGAAATATCATTACTTGTTGCTGGCCACAACTGTCAAAGTGTTGTCGACGCAGCAGCAAAAGTGAACGGCGTAAGTAAAGTACTAGTTGCTAATAACGCCGTATATGAAAATCAGCTAGCTGAGAATGTGAGTTTATTAGTTGTTGAACTGTCTGCTGATTACGAACATATTATTGCAACAGCCTTAACAACAGGCAAAAACTTTATGCCTCGCGTTGCGGCACTATTAGATGTAACACAAATATCAGATATTATTGCTGTTGAGAGTAATGATACTTTTGTTCGTCCTATTTATGCAGGTAATGCCATTGCAACCGTACAGAGCTTAGACAGTAAAAAGGTCATCACTGTTCGAGCAACGGGTTTTGATGCCGTAGCTACCGACGGTAATGCTGAAATAGTTTCATTAGATATTGCCACTGATGCCGGAAGTTCAAGCCATGTCTGTGATGAATTTACCGAATCTGAACGCCCTGATTTAGGTGCTGCTGGCGTCATCATATCAGGTGGCCGTGGTATGCAAAATGGTGATAACTTTAAATTACTTGAAGGAATCGCCGATAAACTTGGTGCTGCAATTGGTGCATCTCGTGCTGCAGTTGACGCTGGTTTTGTTCCTAATGATATGCAAGTTGGTCAAACAGG
>CAJXWZ010000012.1 GCA_913062815.1 uncultured Colwellia sp.
CGTGTGTTCATGAAAGCTGGTAACGGTGCAATCACAATTAACAAACGTGACATTTCTGAGTACTTCGGTCGTGAAACAGCTCGTATGGTTGTTCGTCAACCATTAGAGTTAGTTGAAATGTTAGAAAAGTTTGACTTTAACATCACTGTTGTAGGTGGTGGTATTTCTGGTCAAGCCGGTGCTATTCGTCACGGTATTACTCGTGCATTAATGGAGTTCGATGAAACTTTCCGTAGTGATCTACGCAAAGCTGGCTTCGTTACTCGTGATGCGCGTAAAGTTGAACGTAAGAAAGTGGGCTTACATAAAGCACGTAAGAAACCACAGTTCTCAAAACGTTAATTTTCGTTTTATACGATTTCAAAAAAACCGACCTTGTGTCGGTTTTTTTTTACTTAAATTTTATACAAGTTATAGATTAAAAAAGTTAGCCAGTTAATATTCCCCTATTATTTGTAAGTATTTTTCTTTTTTTCTCACTTTACAGTGCTTAAGCGCCTTTTTACCTTGTAAAAAATAGCCTATTTCTTTATGATCATAAAAATTTTTTGTCGATGTACCGCTTGGTATAAGTTTGATCAAACAAAAACAACCGCTATGCTAGTTTAGATACGAGTGATTGTTAATAAACTTGTTTAGTAATAATAACTGTTGGTCATTAATGTAAATTGGAGAGTATGAATGAGCGATGTGCCTGTGAATAACGGCCGCCGACGCTTCTTAACTGCGGCTACTGCTGTTGTTGGTGGAGCTGGTGTGGTCGGAGTGGCTGTGCCTTTCATTGGTTCCTGGAATCCAAGTGCTCGCGCGAAAGCAGCGGGTGCTCCAGTAGAAGTCAATGTTGGTAAAATAGAGCCTGGTCAATTAATCCGTGCTGAATGGCGTGGTAAACCTGTTTATGTAGTTCGTCGTACTGAAACCACGGTGTCTAGTTTAGCCAAGCATGATGATCAATTGCGCGACCCTAACTCCGAAAAAGCACAGCAACCGAGTTATGCAACGAATGCTTATCGTTCCATAAAACCTGAATTTATGGTCGCTTTAGGTGTTTGTACTCACTTAGGCTGTGCACCTACTCATCATGGCGGGGATTTTGACCAGTTTGTTGAAGGGGTGAGTGAAGGGTTCTTCTGTCCATGTCATGGTAGTAAATTTGATATGGCTGGTCGAGTTTTTCAAGGGGTTCCTGCACCATTGAATTTAGTGGTTCCTGAGCATTCTTTCACAAGCGAAGACACTTTGTTAATTGGTGTTGGACAAGGAGAGGCATAATGTTTACAAATTTTATGGCTTGGATGGACAAGCGCTTACCTTTAACTGATGCTTGGAATAAGCATTTGGCACAGTATCCAGCACCTAAAAACTTTAATTTCTGGTACTTTTTTGGTTCATTAGCCATGTTAGTGTTAGTAAATCAAATTTTGACTGGCGTATGGTTGACTATGAGCTACGAACCTTCGGGTGATGGAGCATTTGCTAGTATTGAATATATAATGCGCGATGTCGACTACGGCTGGTTGCTTCGATATATGCATTCTACTGGCGCATCGGCTTTCTTTATTGTGGTTTACTTGCATATGATGCGTGGCCTAATGTATGGCTCGTATCAAAAACCACGTGAATTATTATGGATCTTCGGTATGTTGATCTTCTTGGTATTAATGGCTGAAGCATTTATGGGCTATTTACTACCTTGGGGTAATATGTCGTATTGGGGAGCGCAAGTAATTATTTCTTTATTTGGGACCATCCCCGTTATTGGTGATGATCTAACCCTTTGGATTCGCGGTGATTATGTTATTTCTGGTGCAACTCTAAACCGGTTCTTTGCACTGCATGTTATTGCTTTGCCATTAGTATTGGTTATTTTAGTGTTCTTGCACATACTTGCTTTACATGAAGTGGGTTCAAATAACCCTGAAGGTATTGAAGTTAAAAAGAAAAAAGGCACTATTAAGCCTGAAGAACAAAGCAAGTTTGCTTTTCATAAACAATATACTGAAAAGTACGATATTGTTGATGCAATACCATTCCACCCTTATTATTCTGTAAAAGATATTATGGGTGTTGCTGGCTTCTTGATTTTATTCTGCTGGGTAATGTTCTTCGCTCCTGATGGTGGCGGTTACTTTATTGAAGCGCCAAACTTTGAACCAGCCAATGGTTTAAAAACACCAGAGCACATTGTGCCAGTTTGGTATTTTGGTCCATTCTTCACCGTATTACGAATAGTACCTGATCCGTTATTAGGAACTATTGCTATGTTCTCAGCAATAATCGTACTGTTTTTATTACCTTGGTTTGATCGCGGTGTAGTTAAATCTGTTCGTTATCGTTCTAAGTTACATTTGTTAAACTTAATTCAATTCTCTATTAGTTTTATTGTGCTCGGTGTATTAGGTACTATGCCTGCAACACCAACTGCTAATATGATTGGAATTGTTGCTGCCTTCGGTTACTTCGGTTTCTTCGTAGCACTTTGGTTTTACTCTAAGAATGAAAAATGTAAGCCAGTTCCAGAGAGGGTTTCACACTAATGAAAAAATTACTTTTAGCATTCTGTGCGCTTTTACCTTTATTTGCTTTTGCTTCAGGTCCAAGCGTACATCTAGACAAAGCAGGCAATGATTTAACGGATAAAGAATCATTAAAAAATGGCTTTAAAACTTACATAAACTATTGTTTAGGTTGTCATCAATTACAATATCAACGCTATAATCGCACCTTCAAAGACTTAGGTATTGAAGAGGCGGATGGTATAGAAAATTTTATGTATACAGGTGAAAAACCTGGTGATCACATTACTAATACTATGCCAGCTAAAGAAGCGGCAAAGTGGTTTGGTTCTGCACCACCAGATTTAACACTCGAAGCCCGATTACGCACCCCTGATTGGATTTATACTTATTTGCGGTCGTTTTATATGGATGACAAACGTCCATTTGGCGTGAACAATAAGTTATTCAAAGATGTTGGTATGCCTCACGTGTTACAAGATTTGCAGGGTGTAAGTTCTATTGATGAACAAAGTAATGTAACGCCAGCGATGGGTGGCAGCTTAACAACAGAAGAATATGATATAGTAGTTCGTGATTTAGCCAACTTTTTAGAATATGTTGGTGAGCCAAGTAAACTTGAGCGTGAAGCAATGGGTTATAATGTATTAATTTTCTTATTCATCTTTTTTATTATTTCTTACTTCCTTAAGAAAGAATACTGGAAAGATATACACTAAGTTATTAATACGCATAGTATTGTTAGGGGGGATTTGGTACTTGTGACCAAATGCCCCTTTGTTGCTTTTTTGATAGACAGATCAGCAAAGTATTTAATTGTAAATTTATAGGAGGCCCTATGGCCGTAGCAGCAAATAAACGTTCAGTAATGACGTTATTCTCGCATGCTGATGATATGTATAGTCATCAAACACGTATAGTATTGGCAGAAAAAGGCGTTGGAGTTGATATCACTTTAGTTGACTTAGCCAACTTGCCTGAAGACTTAATTGACTTGAACCCTTATGGCACAGTACCAACCTTAATTGATCGTGAATTAGCCTTATATGAAGCTAAAATCATCATTGAATATTTAGATGAGCGTTTCCCTCACCCACCATTAATGCCTGTTTATCCTGTGTCTCGTGGTCGAAGCCGATTAATGATGCACCGTATTGAAAATGACTGGTATAGCTTAGCCGCCAAAATACAAACGGGTACGGCTGGACAAGCAGAACAAGCTCGTCAAGAGCTAAAAGAAAGCCTGCTAAGCGTTGCGCCAATTTTAAACGAAGCGCCGTATTTTATGAGTGAAGAGTATAGTTTAGTTGACTGTTATCTAGCACCATTGTTATGGCGCTTACCTGCTTTTGGTATTGAGCTTGATGGACAGGGTTCAAAAGAGTTGAAAACCTACATGTTACGTTTGTTTGAACGTGAATCATTCCAAGCGTCTTTAACAGAAGCTGAGCGCGAATTACGCTTTGGTCACCCTGCTTAATGATGGATTCGTCAAATGTAAAAATGAGTTCTAATAAGCCCTATTTGGTTGGGGCTTTTTACGATTGGATCTCAGACAATGATTTATCTCCTCACATAGTAGTTGATGTTAATGTGTATGGCGTTCTGGTACCTATGGCGTATGTAAATGATGGCCAAATAGTGCTAAACATTTCATCTTCTGCGGTTGGCACTATTGCGTTAGGTAGCGAAGCGATTGAGTTTAGTGCAAGGTTTGGTGGGAAGTTAGAGCATATCACTGTGCCGTATGGTGCTGTGGCTGCTATCTATGCTAAAGAGAATGGTGCCGGCACTTCTTTGCCAATTGAACATCCAAATGATGATGATATAGTTATTAAAGAAACACCAACAGCTAAGCCTAAACCAAGTTTAAGTAGTGTTTCTTCATCAGTGAAAACTAATGAGCCGAAGCAGTCTGCTAAAGGCAAGGCTAGTTTAAAGATTATTAAATAATTAGCGAACATACTGTAGGCAATATGCACATAGTGCTTATTGCCTACACTTTTTCCTGTTTAGCTGTTTATAAATATTCAAATGCTTTAAATACTCTATTTACTCCACTGATATTGCGGGTGATAGTAACCGCTGCTTCAGCTTCTTTTTTTGATACAACCCCCATCAAGAACACTTCTGCATTTTCGGTAATTACTTTAATATCCTTTCCGTTAACTTCATCACTTGAAAATAAAGCAGTTTTGACTTTGGAAGTTAACCAAACATCATTGGTTTGGGTGGTTACGGACGTTGTATTGCCAATACGTATTTGGTTGTGAATGCGGACTACACCCGCAATGGCGTTAACAATCTTAATGGCTTGATCACGCAAGTAAGTATTAGGGGCTTGGCCAATGATAAGCACAGCGCCATTTAAACTGGTAACATGCAAATTAGTATTGTCACTTAATGACTTATTTTTAGTCATTTCATTGTAAGCCGCCAATTCTATACTCTGATCATCTATTTGATTACCAATACTACGTCTATCTGTTGCCATACTGGCACCGGCGGTAATTGCTGCTACTGTAACTGCAGCGCATCCTTGTAAAACAGCTAACACAAGCACGCAAGTAGTTAATTTAACAGTTGTGATTTTAGAAAAATGAATCATAAAAACTAAATCTCCGATTGAGGGAATAAGGTGGTATCGATAATTTCACATAAGCAATGCAACACAATAAGGTGTACTTCATTAATGCGTGCAGTACGAGAAGAAGGCACTCTAATTTCAACATCGTTTTCCCCGAGTAAACCGGCAATGTCACCACCGTCATGCCCTGTTAAAGCGATAATAGGCATGTCACGAGAAACCGCACTCTCAACGGCTTTGATAACATTTTGAGAGTTACCGCTGCTTGATATCGCTACCAGTACATCGCCATTATTGCCCAACGCCCGTATTTGCTTTGAGAATAATTCATTAAATTGAGAGTCGTTCGCTATTGAAGTTATTGCAGTACTATCTGCAACCAGTGAAATTGCCGGTAAACTAGGTCGCTCTGCTTCGAAACGGTTGAGCAATTGAGCACAAAAATGTTGTGCATGACCAGCAGAGCCGCTATTACCGCAGGCAAGTATTTTGTTACCAGCCAGTAAGCCTTGCACTAAAATCATACCTGCTTGTTCTATCGCCGTTGAAATAGCTTCCGTTGCCGCTATTTGGGTCTGAATACTTTCAGTAAAATTGTTTTGGATCTGTTCTAACATGGATAAATTAGCTCCAAGAGGGGAAGTTAGATAAAATTAAATGACTTGCGCCAAGTGTATATATTCAAGGATAAACATTAGTATTATATTGCAGCTAATTCGCTCCCCAAATAAATTTTCAACATCAAAATGCGTTTTTTAACCAAGTCACTTTTGGCTGATTTATGTCACCTTCCAAAGCAATTACATCAAATCGGCATGGGGTATTATATTCATTTAAATCATGTTTATGGAGAAAAAATGCAACACAATGTTTAATTTTTTGTTGCTTGCTTGGAGATACCGCCGATATTGCTCCACCGAAGAGGCTATTTTTTCGGTATTTCACTTCAATAAATATTAAGGTATCACGTTCCTGCATAATAAGGTCAATTTCACCTCGACGACAATGGACATTGCTATCAACAAAAGTAAGGCCTTGTGCTAGCAGGTATTGCTTAGCAAACTCTTCCGTTATTTGTCCTTTGCTTTGACTAGTTAGCGTCTTAATCCATGGCAACTTGCTGTACCTTGTCGTTTTGGTATTGTCCCCAAATAAGGCTTCGGGTAAGAATATTCTTTTCGTTTAGCCTTAACACCCCTGTTTGGCCAAAGTGGCGAACATAAGGTGCCTGCTGCATCAAAGTCGTTTTATTAAGTAACTGAAAACTATCAAAGCCCATCGCAAAGATGCTCGATAAACTATCGGTACGTTTAGGCCAAAGATCATCACTTAGTTTGTTAAGGGGTTTGTTTTGCTGTTGTGAGGATAGTAGCCAAGGAATTTGACTAAAAGTTAAACCTTGCAAGTCATTGGTACTACTGGCGTTATGCTTATCATTGAAATTACTATGACTACGTGAACTCGCATAAACAGGGATGATACTAGCAAATGGGCTAGTATTAACATCAATATAAGGCTTAATTAAGCGGGTTTGTGCGGCTGAACCTACCAGGTAGATCATATCTATGTCACGGCGATTTCGAGGCTCTGACTTGATAGTATGCTTGAGGCGGCTGTTAAGTTGGCTAATGCGCGTTTGGCTAGTATTAACATCAAGGCTTTCTTTTAAACTTGCTTGCATCTCCTTGCCTTGATCGAAGTAGACAATATCGACAGCGTTTCCTGTCGATTTTTGCCATTGTTGGCTATAGGCTTGAGCGATACGCCGAGAAATTCTATCTTGATAACTTAAAATAATGGGATGTTGATAATTCATTTGGCTAAGAGTTGCTGCCGCTTGAATTGCCTCATCTTCAGGACGCATAGATAAGGCGACTTGATAGGTAGCAAGCTCATGCTGTGATGGTAAGTTGAGTAATAAAGTAGGTACTTGTAGTGCAGGCTCTTGCACACTTAACGCTAAGAAGCTTGCTACATTGGCTTTTAGTAGTGGGCCAATAATATGATCAATATTAAGTTTACTAAAATCAATTGCGATAGTAGTCCAGTCAATATTGTTGGTATCGATAAAGTGAATGTTGCTAGTACTATTACTGTTGTAAGCGGCCAATACACCTTGTTGGGCAGCTAATCCGGCATTCTGTTGGCTACCACTTAAAGGTAATAAAATGGCAATGTTAACCATTTCTCCCATAGTAACAGGTGCAGATTTCAATAGATCAATAATGGCAATTGCTGGGTGGGTAGGATTTTGTTGCTGCCAAACGTTTAAATAACGTGAAAATTGCTCAGGATTAGCACCGAATTTATGACCGTACTCTAAAAGTTGTTGCCAACCTTTGATGTAATCTGCTTTTGTTTTTACTAGTTGCGTTACTTGCCATTGAGCCAATGATTCAAGTTCATGCCAAATGGCGATTACATCACTTGTTGATGCATTTTCATTTAGTGAAAATGCATTAAGCTGCGCCGCTATTGCCAGTACTTTTTGACCTTGAGCAGTCAATACCTTTCTTAATGTCAAATAATAGTCGAATGTGAGCGCAAGCGATTGACTAATGTCATCACTGGCAATGCTTAAGGCTTTAGCAAGCTTTAATTGATGTTCTGCTTGTTGATGAAAGTTAAGGGCATGTAAACCTTTAGCTTTTACTAATAGTAAGCGATAAATATTATTATATTGTTGAGATAATAAAAGCGTCTCATTTGCTAACCAAACAGCTTGAGAGAAATCTTGTTGCACCAAAAGTAATTCGCTCGCTGAAATTAATAATTCGTCAATTTCTATCTGCAGAGCAAGTTGTTCTTCGATGGAGCCAGTATTTTGTACATTTATTGATTGGGCTAAGGTGATTTTCTCTTGAGCTGTTTTTGCTTCGCTAATATCTTTAACAATTGCCGTTGTAGTCTTTTCAGTGCTTTGCACCTTTGGTTTCGTGCCACAAGCCGTAGTAAGAAATAGCGCTATAAAAATTAAGACCAAATAAAGGTGAGAACGATTTTGCTTAAGTAACTGATATATACTTATTTCTGCTACTTTCGAAAATGGAATATTTGTTTGACTCAAGTGGTAAAATCCATGCGTTTTTATCGTCGTGTGTTGCTATAATAAACGTCATCAGACCTAGTCTCAACTATTGAAGTTAAGTTATTTATAATGAATGAAAGTAAAGTCACCCCAGGTACTTTGTATATTGTTGCCACACCAATTGGAAACTTAGGCGACATTAGTGCAAGGGCATTAGATATATTGGCACAAGTAGATATTATCGCTTGTGAAGATACTCGACATACGCAAAAACTATTATCTGCTTTTTCGATAAAAAATAAAACGCTATCAATGCATGATCATAACGAGAGGCAACGACAAGAATATATTGCTTCTTTATTGCAAGAAGGTAAAAGCATCGCGTTAGTCTCTGACGCAGGTACGCCATTAATAAGTGATCCAGGTTTTCACTTAGTGCGGCACTGTCGTAGCTTGGGTTTAGCTGTTTCACCTATTCCCGGCGCTTGCGCGGTTATCTCGGCACTCAGTGTGGCAGGTTTACCAACAGATAGATTTACATTTGAAGGTTTTTTGCCATCGAAATCAAACGCAAGGAAAAATACCTTATTGGCTTTGGCAAATGAAGCAAGAACCATGGTGTTTTATGATGCGCCAAGGCGCGCTATAGACACCATAAAAGATATCGTTGTTACCTTAGGTGGTGAGCGACATGTAGTAATAGCACGTGAATTAACTAAAACATTTGAAACCATACATTCTGACAAAGCAGAGAGTTTACTGGCTTGGCTTGAGCAAGATCCTAATCAACTGAAAGGTGAAATGGTGCTGATTATTGAAGGTTATCAAGCCGATCCTGATGAAATTTCTGCAGAAGCTATTAATACCTTGAAATTGCTATTAGCCGAGATGAAACCTAAGAAAGCATGTGCCATTACTGCAGAAATATATGGCGTGAAGAAAAATGCGCTGTATGATATCGCCTTAAGTTTAAAAACATAATTTCAAGCCCTTCAATAATAAAAACAGAGGCATAATATGAAAGCTTTTTGGCAGTTCACTAAGAAAGGGTTAGTAATTCTAGCTATCTTACTCACGGTATTATTGACCCTTAACTGGGATAAAGTAAGTCGCTTACATGCGGTAATCACTCTGTTCGATAAAGATCTCATTGTGAGCAATTTTTCAAATATGGAGCAAGCTTTTTGGACGAAAAAAATTTCAAAAAGTAGTCAACCACATAAATTTGAATATGAAACTAAAGCATTACCTACCGATTTTTCCTTCCAAAATGAGCAAATTGTAGTAGATGAGTTTTTAACACGAAGAGCAACAACTGCTTTATTAGTGTTAAAAAACGATAACATTACCTTTGAGCAGTATTATTTAGGTACTGAAGCTGACGATAAGCGCATTTCTTGGTCAATGGCAAAATCCTTTGTATCAGTCTTGTTTGGTATGCAAGTCGACCGAGGTGTAATTGATATTGAGCAGCCAGTTAGTTTTTATCTACCTGAAATGAAAGGCTCAGGTTACGAGCAAGTAAAGGTTAAACACGTATTACAAATGTCATCAGGTGTTAAATGGGATGAAAACTACTTAGATTTTAATTCTGATATTAATAAAATGGGACGTTTATTAGCACTTGGCGGCTCCTTAGATGAAATGACTACTCAACTTGAAAGTCAGTCTGTCGCTGGAGAAGCGTTTCATTATGTAAGTATGGATACTCACGTTATAGCCATGATCTTAAGAAGAGTAAGTGATCACTCACTAGTTGGCTTGGTGCAAAAAGAACTGTGGAGCAAAATTGGTATGGAAGGCGATGCTGCTTGGATAACAGACTCAAAAGACAACGCTTTTGCTTTAGGAGGATTAAATGCCACTACCCGAGATTATGCTCGCTTTGGTCGTTTATTGTTAAATAATGGCCGCTGGCAAGAAGAGCAGCTTGTATCGGAAAAGTGGCTTGACGAAGCGACCACAGCGGGGGCTGAATACTTAAAATCAAGCCATGAAAAATTGGGTTATGGCTATCAAATATGGTTACCCCCATTAGCACAACCAGGTGAATTTTTCTGCGTAGGTGTTTACGGTCAATTTATTTATGTAAACCAACAGCAAGGTTTGGTTATTGTCAAAAATAGCGCCGATAAAACCTTTATGGACGGTTACTCTAAGCAAGAAACAATTGCCTTTTTCCGTGCTGTGGCAGACTCTTTAAAGCAACAGAGCCTTGCTCATCATAGTTTGAACAGGTAGAATGCGCACCGAGTTGACTAGACAATCGCTGCTTGTTGAATTTATTCAACAAGGGGAGGAAAGTCCGGGCTCCAATGAGCAGGGTGCCAGGTAACGCCTGGGCGGCGCAAGCCGACGACAAGTGCAGCAGAGAGAAGACCGCCGATGGCCGCTTGCGGAACAGGTAAGGCTGAAAGGGTGCGGTAAGAGCGCACCGGATTGCTGGTAACAGTAATTGCAGGGTAAACTCCACCCGGAGCAAGACCAAATAGGGTTTCATTACTTTCAATAGTATACGCGTGGCTCGCGTGGAAACCGGGTAGGTTGCTTGAGCTATAAAGCGATTTATAGCCTAGACGAATGATTGTCACTTTTCTTCGGAGAAGATACAAAACCCGGCTTATGTGTCAGCTCACCTATTTAAAGTAACCGTTTGTGAATCAAGCGGTTACTTATTCTTTTAGTTATCAATTGCTTGGTGGCTTTTAGGTGTAACACTAACTGTCACACTAAGTGTTACACTCGCAACTAAAACAAAAGCTCTTAACGGAGCTAAAAATGAAAGCAATTTCACACTTCAAATATTTATTTCAACGTAATAAAGTCTTTTATTTTAGATTTAAACTCTCTCACAATTTACCTCAGCCAGAAATAGCGATAAGCCTTAAAACTAAAGTGCTTGCAGATGCTGTTTTCTTATGGCAAAAATTAATCCCTTACACTGAAAAACTTAAGCAGTTAATTTTATTAGGTGATAGAGTAACTCAGAGTCATTCTAAGCTGTTATTTCAAGGGATTAAGTCAGATATGTTAAAGCAATTACAAATCAATCAAACTGATTCGCTAATCGCTGAAATGGAGAAAGATTATTCAGCATCAGCTCATATGATGAAAGCATCTGTTGGTGGTGATGGAATTGCTTTTTCAGATGACGATCGTGATCGGCTGCTCTATCTGCTCGGTGACAGAAATGAAGAAAGTTTTGACATTCGTTTAGGTAAGGTCTTGAAAGCATTAGCACCGGAAGACAAAAACTCCTTTATTGAAGCTCTTGCTGGTGCTGGTTATATTGCCCATACATATGGCTTTAACTATACTGATGCGTTTGATAATGAAAGGATTATTGAACAGGCAAAAGACCTATTACAGCGAAAAGGCTTTGTTGTAGATGAAAACTTGATGTCTTTTAAAGTACTTGTCAATAAGATACAAGCCTCACAAAAGATACAAAACGAGATTGCGGGAGCTGTCCTAAACAATAATTCCATCAGAGAAAGAGAATTGGGGAAGTTAATTGCTCAAACTGATGTTGAATTTCCAATAAAAGAAAGTACTGTATCAACTGCTCCGCTATTTTCTCAGGTTTATGCCGAGTTTCTTGAACATAAAATTAACAAAGATAAATTGTCCGAGAAAATGCAGAAGGCATATGAACGGTTGCACATAGTATGGCTTGCGTTAGCAGAAGATAAACCTATCGATAGCTATACCAAACAAGATATTGGGCGATTTATAGATAGGTGTTTTGAATTACCACGTATGAATATCACTCCATACAATAAAATGTATGGTCCGCCTCAATATTGCAAGTAATAATATCGATAACGTAGTTGGTTTGCGCTAATGTATTCGGAGTCTTTGTTGGTTACCCAATATATTAGGCCCAGCTCCACGATGAGATCCGCGCTAGATTGTCCTCAAAAGCGAGTAAGCATACTTATTTATGTTGCTGTAACGCCCCACAGGTCTTCAATCCAGTGGTCTAACCGTTGTGTCATCTTTATCATCATTTGCAAATCAGGCTTGTATTCTAACTTCGAATGCTTGTTTAGTTGAAAGTACCGACCATGCGATACGTGCTAGTTTATTCGCTAACGCGATCACCACTACGTTAAAATGTTTCCTCGATAGCAATGCTAATATCCAATTACCAAAAACGGCTACGGCTTTTTCTGGCCTAACAAGAACAGCTCTTGCACCGTGAATGAATAATTCTCGTAAGCCTTTATTCCCTCGTTTGCTTATACCGAGTAATGTTGGCTTACCTCCAGTTGAATATTGGCGGGGTACTAAGCCTAACCACGCCGCAAAATTTCTTCCATTTTTAAAATCAGTAGCACTGCTTATATCAGATAAACAACGGCTAGCGGTTAGATTTCCTACACCAGGAATGGTCATGAGTAATTGACCACGCTCATCATTTTCAACTACTTGTTTAAGCTTTTTGTCTTGAACAGAAATAAGATTGTTAAGTCTCAAATAATAGTCATGGTGGTCTCTTAATTCTAAAAGAAGCATTGGCGGTATAGGCTCACCATGTTCAGCTAGCCATTGGAATAATACTTTCATTTTGGCATGAGATTTAGGAAAGCTCATGCCAAACTCTAATAAGGTAGCTCCAATCCGTGACATGCATGCTGTTCTATCTTTTACATAACTTGAACGTATGCGTTGAATCACAGAGGTAACCTGAGATGATTCAGTTTTTACACTCACAAAACGCATAGTAGGTCGAGCAGCAGCTTCCGCGATAGCATCAGCATCAATGAAATCATTCTTATTTGTTTTTACATAAGGTTTAACGTATTGCGGGGGAATGAGTTTAACTTTGTGCCCAAACTCTTGACACTTTCGTGCTAGCCAATGAGAGCCACTACAGGCTTCCATAGCAATAGTTGTTATCTCTAAAGTAGAAAGTACTTGAATCAGTTTTGGACGGCTAAACTTTTTACGATAAACTTCTCGACCAGATAAGTCATGGCCAACAAGGTGAAAGGTAAACTTACCTATATCAATTCCAAGAATGTTAATAGTAGACATGATGGTTCTCCTCATTTAAAAGTCTGCCCTAAGTGTAGATTAGGGGAGGCGGACCATCTCATTAGCGAGTTAGAGTATATAATCTAATGCACCCATTATCTAATAATTTACAAAGTTAGCTAAAGTGAATGAAATAGATTGTTACCAACCTTGGTTATATAATATTTTTGCCTTGGGCTTCTTGGCGAATCAGGCTCTGTCATTGCTATCAATCCAGATTCTAGAGCCGGTGCGATATAGTTATTCTTAAATGTAGGTCGATGCTTTAATGCTAACGCTTCCATTATAATTGTAAGTTTTTGCGGTTCTTTATTATTGAGCCAACTCAAGAGAGATTTTACTTGATCGCTTACTTGTACTGTTACTTGATCGCTTCGATCGGAGATAACTTCTATCATTGCTGAATGTAATGCTTTAAGCATAAAAAATATAAATGCGGTTGAATCATTTGCTTTATCTGAAGCTGACAACGCTCGGTAATATTCATTTTGTTGATCTTTAATGACAGTTTCTACTGGCAGATATGCAAATATTGGCTGCCATTGGCTAAGGTATAATGTTTGCCATAATCGACCCATTCTGCCATTACCATCTGAAAATGGATGGATGAATTCAAATTCATAATGAAAAATACAACTAGCAATTAATGGATGACAATCCGTGTTTTTTAACCAGTTAAGTAAATCATCTATCAATAACGAAACTCTATTGGCGGGTGGTGCCATGTGGATTAACTGTTTTTCTCGATAAATGCCTACGCCTGCATCACGGTATTTGCCAGCATCATCAACTAAGCCATACATGAGAGATTGATGTGCTGATAATAAATTACTTGAATTTGTTGCCTGCCACGAAGTAAGGTTTTCATAGGTTTTAAAGGCATTTCTTACTTCTTGAATTTCATGAGGTAAACCTAATACTTTTTTTCCTGATATCACAGCCGTAACTTGCTCTAAAGATAAAGTGTTATTTTCTATTGCGAGCGAGGCCTGAATGGTTTTAATTCGATTTCCGCGTCTAAGCACAGGAGAAAGTAGATCTTTATCATTTGCTGACCAATGCCCAAGTAATCGGCTAATATCAGCAACAATATTTAATATGTCATTAGTGATTTGAAATGGTGGTTGATATGACATTAGATGCTACCTTGACTTTCATATTTTAGCTTCAAAGCTTTCATTCGCTCAGTGGTTTTGGCAAGAATCATTCTAGTAACTTTCATTGAGTTGTTGTTCTTAAATCAACTCTTGAAAATTCACTTTTAAACATTTTAGGTATTACATGATTATAATGCTGCTCTATCATAACAACACTAGTACTAAAGTGTTTAGTAATAATTTCCATGTTTAGGACTTTTCAGTAATTATTGTTTTATGTTGCTATAGCGTCGATAGTACAATAAATTTATATCATAGAGGGGCAATATTTTACTGGCAAAGTGCTACAAAATTAGTTAGATTCAGTGTTGCATACGTAATATCGTAAAAACTTAAGCTTTTGTTTTTACTTGAAAATCAACACCTTAAAAGGCTGGTGAGAGTTAACTTATGTGTCATCTCACCAATTTTAGTAACCGCTTGATTATCTAATAAATAATTAAGCGGTTTTCTAAAACCCTTTTTTATCAGGTCGTTACAGTAAAAAAATGGTACACGGTTAGCTACACAGCCACTGTTTCTCACTTCAAATTTTCAACACTACTTTTTCACAAAAAATATCTTCTAATCTCTTCACGGAATACATTTAGGTTCAATTTTTTTCCTAATAAACTTTTCAGCTCAATATCAAATTCGATTATCTAAAACTGTGTGAATTTTGGTACACGGTTCTAAGAAGTTGGCCAACTTGAGTTAACAAAATGCAATCAGTAAAAGAGTTCAAATATTTATACCTAAGAAATAGTAAATATTACTTTAGGCAACGCGTACCTAAACTACAAAGCCAATTATCATTTTGACAAGGGAAATTAAGCAAGTAAATCACAAGATAATGGCACCTATTGTCATTTAAATGAAATAAATTTAATTAATGTTGTACATTTTTGTCTTTCATACGTCTTATAAAAAACTCTATTTAAAACACACGAGAAATAGTGCTCTTATTTATGCGTATTATTTAATGATATAATTATGCATGCTGATAATGATGAACTGTTTAAACATTACAGATGGTAGGAATAAAGGGTGAGGCAAGTTTGAATAAGAAGAAGATAAATAATTCTATTCTGGATACTTTTAAGCATCATGAAAATGCATTAAAAAAATATATATCGAGATTTTTTTTACCCTCACACGAAATTGAGGATATTTGCCAAGAAACATTTTTGCGTTCGTTTGAATCAAATATTCAAAATGAAATTCAGCGGCCTAAGTCCTTTATTTATAGAGTCGCAACAAATTTAATCATGTCTCAATATCGTCGTTCAAGTTACAAACTTACCGATTATATTGATGACGTAGGTGAAGAATTGGCTCTCGTTTCTACCGCTGACATTGAAAATGATATTGATGCTCAAAGAAAGTTGGGCATTTTCTGTGAGTCAATTGCTTCATTGCCAGAACAAAGTAGAAAAATATTAGTGATGAGAAAGGTTTATGGTTACTCAATAAAGGAAATATCGAGCCGTTTAAAAATGCCAACCAGTACCATTAATTATCATATAGCTAAAGGGATGGTTTGTTGTGATGATGCGATGGAAAGTTATGAGTCGGGTAATATATCTAACAAGGAGGTTGAGGTGAGTAAAAATGTCACTTTGAGCCAAAAGTTAAAGGGAGGTGTTGAATAATGAGCAATGTAAAAGGTTTCACCAACACTCAAAAAATTAAAGAAGAAGCGGCGAATTGGTTACTGAAAATCGAAGAGAAATCCCCTCTTTCGCCTCAAGAATCAAATGAACTGAAAGAATGGGTTGCCACTAGCGACATCCATCGTTCGGTTATTATTCGTATGTCTCAAACATGGAACAATATGGATGTTTTGGCGGCTATGAGAGTGGCTCCTGAACGCACATCACGATTTTCTATGGATAAGTTCAAAGCCTTGTTAGGGTCCAAAATATTAACGACCTTATTTAAACCAAATGATCAGAAGACTGCTCGAAGTTCTTCAATATTTTTCAAGTTGAGCTCAGTCTCTGCGTGTTTAATAGTCTGTCTATTAATGTTTGATGTGGTAGTTAATGAAGGTGTAAATTCCCAAGCTAACTATTATGTAACGGATATTGGTGAGTATCAAAAACATATCTTAGAAGATGGCTCAACGCTGTGGTTAAACAGCAATAGTAAAGTTAAAGTCGATTATACTGAAGGTTATCGACGCATTGCATTGTTAACTGGTGAAGCGCATTTTGAAGTAGAAAAGGATACAACAAGACCCTTTGAAGTTTATGCCAATAATAAGCTTGTTCGCGCTTTAGGAACTGCATTTTCGGTACAGAAATTAAAAGATAGTATCGAGGTAGTCGTCTCAGAAGGCACAGTAGAATTAGCGGTAGTTGATGAGGTTTTAGTGTTAAACCCCGATGATATATCAACCGCTAGCGATATTGAGTCAACAGTAGCGATTAATAATGAACCTGCAAAAGTAGCTAAACATCTAGGAAAACTATCAGCAGGGCAAAGTATGACTATTCCTACGGTAACTTCTGCACGCATCGAAGGAGAAGGTAACCATGTTGTGTATCTTGATCAAGGCGAAGTTGGTCGGAAGTTATCTTGGTTAGATGGTAAGTTAGTTTTTGCGGGCGAAACGTTAGCCGAAGTCGTCACCGAAATAAGCAGACATACCTCGATGGAAATTGATATCCCAGATCCTGAATTGCGAAAATTACGGATTGGTGGACATTTTGAAACCGGCGAAACGGATAAGTTATTCAATATCCTTGAATCAGGCTTTGGTATTGAAGTAAATAAAATTAATGGTGAACATGTTGAATTACTTAGAAAAAATTAAAACACAAAAAAACAATCAGGAAAATGATTAAATTGAGTTGTACATTTTTCAACGGTAAACGTCCTATATACAGACGAGTTATTGATTGCTTATTTAAGTTTGCAATCAGTTTGTTTATAGGACGTAAAAATGTAGTTTGGCTACTTACACGAATAAGTTTATTGTTCGTAAGTATTCAAGTTAATGCGACTGATGTTGACAAAATTTATCGATTTGATATTCCTGCCCAATCATTAGTTAAATCGCTTGGGGCTATTTCCCAAGTGACAGAACGATTATTTTTATTCCCTTATGACCTCGTTGAAAAACAAGAAAGCAAACACCTTTATGGCTTATATACCGCTCAGCAAGCATTAGATTTATTGCTAGTAGGAACCGGCTTAGAGGGAGAACTTTCAGATAATAAAACGTTTATGGTAAAGCCAATGTTGGCACCAAAAAAGAACGTTCAATCAGGCCTAAAAGGGAAACAAGAATTGAAAACTCAAAAAACAATATTAGCCACGCTCTTTAGCGTTCTTTTTTCTACTACCTCTGGCGCGGCAGAAGCCAAAAAACAGCTTATTGAGAATGAAGCTGCCGAAATAGAAATCATCACTGTGTCGGGGATTCGTGGTAGCCTAAAAAAATCAATGAATGATAAACGTTTTTCTACAGAAATAATGGATAGTATTTCTGCCGAAGATATCGGCCAGTTGCCTGATGAGAATATTGCTGAAGCCTTGCAACGTGTTACGGGAATTCAAATGTCGCGTAGTGCTGACGGAGAAGGTTCAACCATTCAAATTCGTGGTGTTTCCAATAATAATGTGGAAGTAAATGGTCAAACTTTATCGGGCACTTCAGCGGATCGCAGTGTTAATTTTCAAGATATTCCTTCCGAATTAGTTTCTGGTATTGAAATACAAAAAGCGCCTACTGCGGATAGAATTGAAGGCTCACTAGGTGGCACTGTAAATCTAAAAACTCGCCGCCCTTTAGGTATTAAGGAAGATAAAGTTGCTTCGATCACCACTAAGGCAAAGTATGCTGAGTTAAGTGGACAAACTGACCCAGATGTGAATTTTTTACTCGGTAAAAACTGGCGGGATACTGATTTCGGTGATTTTGGTTTCTTAGTGAATGCGGGAACTAAAACCGTGTCATCCTTGACCGAAGCTTATGGTGGCGGAGATTTTGAAACAGCGACAGGGGCGTGGTTTTTACAATCAGGCGATATGCCTAGTAAAAAGCCTTTTAACAAAGGTGACCATGTTGTTGGTGATTTAGATGTAAATGGCGATGGCATTGCCGATGCAAATGATAAGTTTTATGTGCCAAATGCCTTTCGACTGTTTTCTAGTGAGCGTGAATCGGTACGAAAATCGTTTAATACCACACTCCAATGGCAGCCGAATGAAAATATAAATTTATTCTTTGATGCAACACTTTCTGATAGTGAAGAAGATCTGAAAAATTCTCGTTACAACATTCAATTTAATAAGGGCTTAGCGTTACCACTTAGCTCAGGGAATAACCAATTTCAATCATTGGGCAATACACCCAATGGCGAGCATTTCTTGATGACATCTGGCCGTTTAGGTGGGGCAAACGTTAAACTGGGTTCAGCACCATCAGCAAAAACCACATGGCGTGAATCAGAGCTCTTTACCTTAGGTGGTGACATTCAAATTACCGACAACTTGAACGTATCAGCCGAATTGAGTACTTCCAAAGCTAAGAGTTGGACTAATCAAGCAGCATTAACTATGGCTTATGATTGGAACCTCGATGGCAAGATAAAAGATTGGGGTGGTATTGTCGATTTTGATCATAACAGTGTCGATCTTGCTGATTTTACGTTATATGAGTCTCCCTCTAATACAGGGAATCCTGAGACATTAAAAGCCATTGATCCAACTGATATTAATTATGAACGTTTGGCTTATGAGAAATACCAGCGAAATGCTGACGATATTAACAATGGCTCAGACGCATTTAGGTTAGATGTAACGTATGAATTTAACGATGGCATTATTAGCCAAATCTCTGCGGGTTTACGTGTATCAGAACGTAGTTATGAAAATCAATCCTTTAGTCACATAGATAAATCAGTGGCAAAAGTGCCAGTTAACCCTGATAACACCAGTAATGAAGCACATAAAGCAACCTCTGAAGCTTTTCAGCAGTGCTTAACACCCGTCACAGAAAGTGCACTTTCAGCGCAGTCGGGCAATATGCCACGAACTTGGACATCAACCGGCTGTAGCAGTGACTTTTTTACTGAGTATTTTGCCTTAGAAAATCTTCGCGCCATTGACCCTGAAACAGGCGCAGGCGTTTATGAAAGAGCCTATGATCGTTTCGATGTATTGGAAGAAACTAGCGCCTATTATGTGCGCGCCGATTATTATACTGAACTATTTGGTAAAAATTTCTATGGTAATTTTGGTGCTCGCTATGTTGATACCACAACCACCACGCAAGGCTTTGCTGATATTAGTGGCGAGCCACAATGGGTCACTGTTGCTGGCAGTTATACTGAACTATTACCAAGCTTAAATGCTAACCTCGATTTAAATGACGAAATGATTTTACGTTTGTCATATGCTGATGTGTTATCTCGCCCGGGTCTAAAGCATTTATCGCCAGGTATTAAGTTAAATAATAATGAGGACTTGCCTGGTTATGCGGGTAATGGTCAAGCAGGTAACCCTGATTTATCGCCGATTTTAGCCACTAATTTAGATCTTTCTTTTGAATGGTATTATCAAGAGGCGAGCATGTTCTCGGCGGCGATATTTTACAAAGACATTGATTCTAGTATTGCTTATGGCCCAGAAGCAGTGGATATGACCTTTAACGATGAAATATATAGCGTTCGTCAAAAACAAAATATTGCTGGCACAAAACTTGAGGGGTTTGAGTTAAGTCTGGTACAAAATTTGGATTTCCTGCCAGGTTTTTTAACCCATACCGGTGTGAGTGCTAACTATACATATACTCATGAGGACAGCAGTAATATCGATGCTGAAGGTGAGCCTATCTCACGTAGAGGGCTTTCAGAAGACAGCTACAACCTTGCTGCTTTTTATGATGACAATACTATTTCAGTACGTTTAGCCTATAACTGGCGTTCAGAATTTGTTCGCCGTGAATATGTTTTACTAGGTTCGGGCAGTGCAGATAGTTTACCTGAAATTGAAGCTGGCCGTGGTCAGTTAGACTTAACAGCTAACTACAAGATTAATGAAAACTTTAAAATAAACTTTTCAGCGATTAACTTAAATGAGTCAACCACTGAACGTTATCTGAAATATGAAGAGTTAACTAACTATATTTCAGACTCAGGCGTTCGATATAACTTAGGATTAGTTGCTCGTTTTTAACCGGCCTTATAGGTAGCTGGTCATGAGTTGCTTCCCCTAAATTAGCAAATTATTCCTAGCTTTCCAACCAAAATGGGGTGTCGCATAGGCGCCCCATTTCAATCTAGCACTCGCTTTTTTAGTCAAAAGTCTAAAATTTGTAAACTAACCCGTTAATTGGTTAACAAACGTAGAACAGCCAAATACAACAGCACCGAAAATTGGTACTTGACTCAATAATCTAACGGTATTCAAGTACTTTGTAATCATCAAAAAAATGCTAAAAAGAAAGCTAAATAGCTCAAAGAGAACTGATAGCGTTTTTTGTGAACCATATATTAAAATTAGTAGAGAAATATTATGAATAAAATGGCGATCAAACTATTTAATAAAGTAGTTTTAACCACATTACTATGTTGCTCAGCAATAAGTTATGCCGCACAAAAACCTAACTTCATTATTATATTAACCGACGACCAAGGCTATGCTGATGTCGGTTTTAATGGCAGTGATGACATTATTACTCCCAATATTGACCGTATTGCCAACGAAGGTACCAAATTCACTAATGGTTATGTTACCTATGCTGTTTGTGGTCCAAGTAGAGCAGGGTTATTAACCGGAAGATATCAAGGACGTTTTGGTTTTGGCTATAACCCCATTATTGATCCAACAGATAAAATGTCAGGTTTACCTCTTGAAGAACAAATGGTATCAGAAGTGCTTAAACCTATAGGTTATACATCAAGTATTATTGGTAAATGGCACATGGGTACCCATGAAAGATTTCATCCCAATAAGCGTGGCTTTGAACACTTTTATGGTTTTCTCTCTGGTGGTCATAATTACTTTCCCGAAGATTTAATTTATCAAAATATTACTGAAGCAAAAAAATCGAGCAAAGGTGCAGGTTGGTATAACACCAAACTATTAGAAAATAATCAGCGAGTTGAAACCGACGAGTATTTAACTGATGAATTATCCAATGAAGCGGTCAAGTTTATTGAGCGAGAACATGACAATCCTTTTTTCTTATACTTATCTTATAACGCACCTCATACGCCATTACAGGCGTCAAAAGAATATTTAGATCGTAATACTCACATAAAAGATAAAAAACGACGTACTTATGCGGCTATGGTTACCGCTGTTGATGATGGCGTTGGTAGAGTATTAGCAAAACTTAAAGAGCTAGGTATTGATGAAAATACTATGGTATTTTTCTTATCAGATAATGGTGGTTCATCTAAGAATGCATCTAATAATGCGCCACTGCGCGGTAGCAAAGGTGATTATTTCGAAGGCGGCATTCATGTACCATTTGCAGTGCGTTGGCCGGGTACAGTTCCAGCTGGTGTCGATTATCATAATCCGGTAAGTTCTTTAGATATATTAGGGACGTTTGCCGGAATAACAAACGCGCCAATTGCCAAAGAACGTCCGCTCGATGGCGTAAATTTGATGCCATTTATTACTGGCCAAAATAAAGGAATACCGCATCAAGTATTGTTTTGGCGTAATTTTGGTCAAGGTACTTTAGCGATCCGACGTGGTGATTCAAAAGCCATTAATTCTAATAAAAAAGGCCAGCACTTATTTGATTTGACGACCGATTTAAGTGAAAAGAACAACCTCCTTAAATCAAACAGAGAGCAGTTTGAACAACATGTTCGAGAGATGAAAAGCTGGGAAACCGAATTAATAGACCCTATTTTTAGGTCATTAATGAGTCAGAAAAATAAAACTAATAAAAAGAAAAATAACAAGGTTAAACATTAATATGAAAAATCCCCTTCATATCAAAAAAGTTATCTCCATAGTGGCAAGCATTATTGTAAGCATGATTAGTTTTTCTTCATTTGCTGATGATAATAAACCTAATGTGTTGATTATTTTAGTCGATGACCTAAATGACTACCAAGGAGTTTTTGGTGGTCATCCCCAAGCCAAAACGCCCAATATTGATAAACTCGCTAAAAGCGGTATCCGCTTTGTTAATGCCCAAACCAATGTTCCGGTTTGCCAACCTTCACGTAATAGTTTGTTTACCGGTGTATATCCTCATGACTCGGGTGATTACAACTGGACTCCTCAAATCAAACAAAAAGTACTGAAACATAATAAGACCATCATCGAGTTGTTTCGCGAAAACGGTTATTACACTTTAGGCACTGGTAAGTTAATGCATAATGACAACCCTGAACTTTGGCATGAGTGGGGCAGACCTGTCGGTCATAACTATGGACCAACCTATTTTGATGGTGAAAATAAAATTGCCATACCAACCGTGCCTGCACCTTATCGAGAGATAGGGCCTATCGACGGCGGTTATGGTCGATTATCCGGTGGTGGCTATTCTTCTGGCAAACAGGGTAGTAAAGGCTGGATGAATGGTCAGGATAAAACTATGTTCCGTTACGTTAATGAAAATAATCGTGATTTATTACCTGATGAACACCATGCTAAATGGGCAGTTGAAAAACTCAATAAACTTGCCAAGTCGACACAAAAACAACCCTTTTTTATGGGGGTTGGTTTAGTACGCCCTCACACGCCACTTTACGCTCCTGATCGATTTTTTGATATGTTTCCTTTAGATACCTTAGAGCTTGCGCCATGGATGAAAGGTGATGATAGCGATACTTATTATAGAGACAATTTTCCCGAAGATATTAAAAGCCTAAGGTATTACAGAACCTTGTTAGCTACCTATGATAATGATCATGAAACGGCAATAAAACACTTCTTACAAGCTTATTTGGCTTGTATTGCCTTTATGGATGAACAAGTAGGAAAAATCATTGATAGTTTAAATAGCCATGCTGAGCTTAACAACACCATGGTGGTATTTACTGCTGATCATGGTTGGCAAATGGGTGAAAAAAGCATCTTATTTAAAAACACCCCTTGGGAGGAAAGCGTCCATATTCCGCTGATCATACAAAAGCCAGAGAATAAACATAAAGGCAGTGCAGTCAAACACCCTGTATCGCTGATTGATTTATACCCAACCTTGATCGATTATGCGCAATTAAAAGGTGATAACAAGAAAAACAAAAAAGGCGGAAAACTAGGTGGTTATAGCTTAAGAACTTTCTTGGAAGACCCTAATAGCCAAAAATGGCAAGGACCCAATGGTGCCTTAACCGTGGTGGGAAATTACCATCAAGTAGCTAACATCGATACGGTTAATAAGCAAAATTACTCATATAGAACTCAATACTGGCGTTATATCCGTTATAGCCAAGGACAAGAAGAGCTTTATGATCATCGTATTGATCCGTATGAAAGAGTTAATCTTGCTAAAGAACCTGAACATCAGCAAGTGAAAAAGAAATTATTAAATGAAATAAAAATGATAATAGGGCAATCTCTTATTGATTAACCATTTGGTTTTATTGCGGGTGAAAGTAAAAAATAAAATGTTAATAAAGAGAGAATAGTATGAAGTTTTTGTTTAACGGTAAAGCTACTCTGGTTTTATTGACATTATTTACTTGATTAGGTGCTTATGTCATGAATACTTACCAGTGTTCATGACATTTCCAAAACTTAGCTAGTGCCAATAGGAAATATAATTAAACCTAGTATTGTATTATGACACTATAGGGGCGAAACCGCCATAGAGTATATATTCTATTATCTGCCGTCCTTTAAGGTATGGACATAAAATAGGGTGCGCTCTAATAATTCAGGCTGCTTTATGTCTTTGAAGGTATTTTTATTGATATTTTCTTAAATGTAGAGAATTAATGATACTTCAATAAAAACAATCTGTTAAAATCTATTTTTGAGTTGACTTATGTGTTAACTCACACCTTCAAACAAATCAGCCTCTACAGTAGTGTAGGGGCTTTTTTTATATTTGAAGCGCAATGGTAATAAAGTGTACCTGAATTCATTTATACCTATCTGAATGCTAGATAGTGCTACATTAATAATTACTATTCTTGATTGTCATATCTAGTGTTTTAACAACATCCACCGTCTTCATTTTATTACGTAGTTCATAACTCATGATTTTTCGACTATAGAGGTTTACCCGTGTTCAATGTCACACAGGCAGCTTAGAAATTGAAAAAGCACTTTTGCGTTACCTTTTAAAAGTGTACTGCCATTCGTAATTTTAATATTTAACCATTGTTAGGTAAGCAATCGTTTTCACTATTAATATGTTTTATTTTTTCTGAATCCAACTAATGCTAGGAGCAGCAATAAAGCAGAGCTTGGCTCTGGTACCGACGCAATATATTGTGATACTCCAAAAGATTCAAACTCGACAAACCCAGATACACTTGTGAAGGTATATGTTTCATCTGCTAAAAAAATAAGGGGGTCAGAGAAATCATTTGGGCCTCGACCTGAGCTTTGAGCTTCTAATTTAACGCCTAAGCCGGTTATATCAAAAAGACCATCGAATGCCCAATCAATGACATAATAAGAAAAAAGTATGTCTTTATCTGTAACAACAGACCACGAATCACTCAGTTCAATGCCATCGCCATTATTAACAAATGCCCCTGTTTTTTTAAAAAAGGTAAGGCTAATATCGTCAACTGCTTGTGTAAATTCTGATGCACCATTAACCCCTTGGTCAAAATAAATTAAGCCGGCATTGGCTGACATAGATATCATTAGTGAGGTGAAGAGTGCCATTAAATAACGCATATACGTTTCCTTTAGTTACAACTGAATACTAAGATATTGCTTATTATTCTAGAGTTTTTGCTTTTTAGAAAAGCAAGTTGGATTAGAGTAGCTAGACAAAAATATCGTCGGCTACTCAAGTGTATTGCAATTAAATTTTAGAATACGCCGTTTGAATTGCGGATGCTTCCACCGCTGATCAAGGAATAAAAACGCATAAAACCATCAAGTGCTTGAATAGAATCCCAATGCTCAACGATTTTTCCGTCTTCAATACGCCAAGTATCAATGATATTCATACCTTTTTGATCATTTCCCCTATCTTCTTTTTCAAGGGTTACATGAGAATGAAATATGACGAAATTACCATCTACATAGATATGTTTTACCTCATAAGAGTACTCTGGATAATCCTCTACAAACTCCCGCAAAAAATTAACTAAGCCGGTGACCTTATCAGGTATATTACGATTTTGTTGCGTATAAGTACTGTCATTAAAGTGCTTTAAGACGTATTCAAAATTATGCTCATTCATCAGCTTTTGTACGAAATCAGTGAGTAGTTTCGCGTTTTTTAGCTCATGCTGTGTCCAGTTCGATTTCTGTAACAATTGAAAATCAATAACAGGTTTGTCACTACTTTGTGCGTTTGATCCGGTGCTTAATAAAATTAACAATATAAGGAAAATATTTTTCCACATAAATAATTCCTAAAACTTAGTTTGGTTACTAATTGGTACTATGGTAATTTATAGTAACTTACGTTGCAATTAGGCACGTAAACATGCCTTAGGCACAAATTGGTAACCACTACGTGGAGGAATAACATGAAAACGAAAAATTGTAGGGCCTGTGATGACAGAGAATAATAAAAGAGCAAGACGAAAGTTCAACAACGATGAAGAGTGCCCAATTCGTAATGTTGTTGCTCAAATAGGTGATAAGTGGTCTATGCTCATTTTATTTGCATTGGTAGATGGTGCAGATAGATTCAATGCACTTAAATCAAGAATTTTAGGGATCTCTCAACGTATGTTGACCCAAACACTACGCGACTTAGAGCGAGAGGGATATGTGAAAAGAACGGTGTTTCCTGAAGTTCCAGCAAGAGTGGAATATGAACTGACAGCAATGGGAAGAGGTATCGTTAAACCTTTATATCAACTAGTTAGTTGGGCGGGCGAACATCACGATGACATTAAAAACTCTCGTATTGCCTATGACAAAATGACTCAATTATAAATGAGGAAGTTAGCTACAACCTAGTATAAATATAGCGCCATTTAATCATTCTTTAGTGACTGTCATATAGTGTCTAATCTTACCTGCCAAAACAGTAAAAGCTAGTATATTTAATTGCCAGACTAGGTTTAGTGTATTTCTCTGGTATTCAGCGAGCGAAAGCTAGATAGAGTTCATAATCTAATGCCAACGGCCCATGAAGGTATAGAACACCTAAAACGAGCTCAATTGCTCAAATGTTTTGGATTGCTCTGTGTATTTCAAGACCTTTTAATGGAAATTTATCTAAGTACAGATGTTTTTAAATACTCTATAAAATAAACAGCAGGTTAAAGTTTTCTCTTGAGCTGAATTATGTGTTGACTCACACCTTCAAACGAATCAGCCTCTACAGTAGTGTAGGGGCTTTTTTGTGAGAAAATTTCAACTCCGTTCAAACCTCAACTAACGCGTCTTCCAATTTCTCTCTCTTTAATTTAGCCATCAATTTATCCCCAATTTTCTAAAAGTATCACTACCAAATGTCTCTACGGAATAGATTTAGGCTCAACTTTTTGCCGGATAAACTTTTATCTCATATTTTTATTTTTAAAAAATAGCATCGTTAATATTATTAAAATCTGTGATGCACACTTTGGTACACGGTTGTTAAATATGAGTCAGCTTGGTTAGGTAAAGTGCAGGCAGTTTCTGGTGCTAAGTATTTGTAGTTAAGCGCCTTAACACAAAAAAAGTAATACTTTGTTTACGGATTAAGTAACCAGTGTTGCGGTAGTAACTCTAGACAGACTAATAGCCTTTGTTTCAAGGCTAAAACAACTTGTCATTCGTTCAAGAACATTATTCCATACCATAATTTTCTCAATTGATTAACTGAAACTGGTATTTTGGTTCATAATTCATATA
Organism: uncultured Colwellia sp.; assembly: GCA_913062815.1. Taxonomy (GTDB): domain Bacteria; phylum Pseudomonadota; class Gammaproteobacteria; order Enterobacterales; family Alteromonadaceae; genus Colwellia. The sequence continues at coordinate 27,268 of CAJXWZ010000012.1, forward strand.
ACAATGTGAACTGATAATAATGAGAAATCATGAGTTTGATGAGGACTATTTATATCTTGGCCATCCTCTTAATACCTGATGCAGTTGCACAGGAGAAGAGTGATGAACCTATGGAATTAATAGTTGTTCACCCAAAACCTGAAGATGACTGGTTGTTTGGTTTTCATGATGCAATCAGCGATTCAGTTTATGGTACTGCACAGTGGTTTGATAGTTTCTTTGCAACAGATGAAATCGACGGAACCAGAGCAGAATCATCACTTAGAATTCGCTTTGGCTGGGAGCCAAGGGCTAGAGATTTAAATGTATTTACGCAAAAATTTCGGTTACGTTTAAAGCTACCAAATTTAGAAAAAAAAGTAGATTTCATTTTTTCTGATGAATTGGATGACAATCAGAGTATCAAGGCTGCTAAAGGACGAACCTTAACCCATGAAGGTGGCGATTCATTAACCGCAGCAATTCGAGTAATTAACAGTAACAAACCTAATAGGTTTATAGATAGTAGAATTGGAGTTGCTAGCGGCGATCTTTTTGCTAAATTCAGGTTGAAGTTCCTAAAAGATTTTTCCGATAAACATTTAATTGAATTTCAACCATCCATTTATTATTACTTAAAGGATGGTTTTGGTCAGCGCCTATTTGCTGAATATAACTATAATTATTCGAGTGATAAACAACTTAGAACCAATGTTAGTGTTAGATTTTCGCAAGCATATGAAGGTTATAACTGGAAACAAGCAAATTATTTTTTAGGTCAAATTGACCGACGACAAGCCTATGCCATTGGTTTTGTTACTTATGGTGAAAAAAATTCAAAGAGGGGTTTTGTTGCTGATAACTATAAGTTGACCTATCTCTATCGCGCTAACGCTTATCGGAAGTGGCTATATTTTGAAGTTGAGCCTTTTTTAGAGTGGTCTGAACAAGATAACTACTCAACCACATTAGGGATTGCCTTACGCATAGAGGGATATTTTAATCAAAATTGATAAAGATTATTTTTGTAGATCGAATATGAAATACCGATACCGCTATACCTGTTAATACGTCCTTTCAATGGAATAAAAGCATTGTTGTCGCGTAAGTGATTACCAATGGCGTTAAAAGTGAGCAGGTTAATCCCTTGTTACGCCATGCTTTGGTTAAAGACTAACAGATGCAGAACAATCAATTGTTATGATAAAAGGTGTTGGTTCCATCAAGGTATCCATAGCACAACAGCCCGTTATTCACATCGAAGTGCAAAAGGTTAACGTTTTCTCTTCAGCATCGAAAAAATTTATCAGCGGATAACTAGACAACTGCCTTGCCTATTCACTGCAACACGTATTAGAGTATGGCCAAAGAAAATTAAGCCATTGGAAACAGGAAATAGTTATGCCATCTATCATCAAGAAAATTATAGTTTGGAGTGCTGGCGCGCTGCTTTTGGCTAATCTTTTTGCATGTAGTGATAAAGACCAGGCATTAAAGAAAGTAGATACTTTAATTGCCAGCCAGCAAATTGATAAAACCCAGAATGACTGGAAAAGCAATCTTAAACTCCCAGAAATGATGGAGTTTTCCGAAGGCACAAGTTATATGTGGAAGCTAGAAACCAACAAAGGGGAGTTGTTCATAAAGCTCAACCATGAAGTGGCTCCTATGCATGTTAGTAGTACCATCTATTTAACTCAGCTAGGCTTTTACGACGGCTTATCCTTCCACAGAGTGATCCCTGGCTTTATGCTTCAAGGGGGCGACCCGCTGGGAAGTGGCCGAGGAAATCCTGGTTATAAATACAAAGGGGAGTTCTCCGAGGCGGTTTCTCATGACAAACCGGGGATTTTAAGTATGGCAAATTCTGGACCGGGAACCGATGGCAGCCAGTTTTTTATTACCTTCAAGGCCACTCCTTTTCTTGATGGTAGGCATACTATTTTTGGTGAAGTTGTTGAAGGTTTAGACACCACATTAGTGGCTCTAGAAAAGCTTGGTAGCCGTAGTGGAAAAACTATAGAGCCTCTATTGATCAGCAAAGCAAGCATAACAACAATTGCCATTCAAAGCGGACAGTAGACAAGAAGTCGGCCAATGGCTCTTTAATTTTCCTATCATTTGTAGGCCAAATTTTTCTGAATTACATTAAGTTATCCTTTGGTGCTGTAAAGTTTTTCCCCTCAATTAAGTCTTTTTTTGTCGCAACAAATTCAGTCATGAAACGAACAAAAGTTTGTACTTTATTGTTTTTTCTCATGTCTTGGTGGCTGAGTATCCAAAGATCATATTTCCCTTCGCTTATATAAGGAGGAATTCTGATTAAGTCCGGATCAGTATCGCCTTTAAAACAGGGTAAAATAGCGATCCCCAGTTCTTGCTTACATGCTTCTGTTTGTAATTGGCTATTTGCTATTTTGTGTTTCGAAATAAAGCGAGGGTATTCTTTGGCTATAACTCCTATTGGCCGCCTTAATTTGTCAGTCCATCCTATCCAGTTTTGTTTTTCAAGCCATCCAGGTTCGTTGAATTTTGGTGCTAAGTTTTTACTGATATAACAAGCACGATGTAAAACGGCGAGTTTTCTACCAATAAGGTATTCAGGGGGCTTTTTGACTATTCTAAAGGCAACGTCAGCTTCCCTATTAGCCAAATTAAGCTCTTTAATGGAATCAATAATTTCTACTTCAATTTTGGGATACTTTTTACAAAATAGAGCAAAGCCAGACATGAGGAGACCTACACCGAGTAAATCAGGTAGGGTTATACGAATATCTCCTGATAACTCTTCATTTTTCCCGATAATTTTGCGTTCAACAGTGTTTAATCTTTCCTCAAGATATGATGCCTCTGTGAAAATTTCATCTGCTAGTTTAGTTCTTACATAACCATTACCGGTTCGTTCAAACAGTCGTTGTCCGAGTGATTGTTCAAAGCCATTTATTCTTCTTGAAACGGTACTATGATTTACCTCTAATTTTACTGCAGCTGCGCGAATTGAACCTGAACGGCACACCGCTAAAAAAAATTTTAAATCATCCCAATTCAACATATTAATTACCTAAGTTTACATCTTTGTTAATGATAACAAGTGAAGTGTTGCTTAGCTGGTGCATATTTGCAACTAAAGGTTGCAATTGTCGCAGGTTACTTATTTTTTAAGTTGCAGGTAGATTTATCGAGAACGAAATAACCACTAATTAAAGGATGTTTATCATGCCGTATTCTATTAGGTTTAATAAAACAATTGCTGCACCACTATCAAGTGTTTGGCAGGTATTGGCTGATTTTAATAACGTATATACATGGGCTCCGTCGGTAACAAAATCAGGCCCATTAAATGAAAAAAACAACCAAATAGGAGCTGGTCGTCATTGTACGATTAAAGGTTTTGGGTCTATTGAAGAATACATAACTCAATGGCAAGACGAAAATAGTTTTACTTATACAGTGTCTGACTTAGGGCCCTTAACTAATACTGTAAGTCGTTGGGCTATTCATGCTGAATCAGCAATAGCGACCCGTATTACTATTGAATTTAGTTACAACCTGAAATTTAATATTTTAGGTAAGGTTTTGCATAAGCTGATAATGCAAAAAAAATTAGAAAAGGGGATTGCTGATACGTTAAATGCACTCAAAAACCGTATTGAAACAGGTGAATTAGTAAGGCCTTTAAACGACAGCCAATTGTCGTCGTCAATAGTATAATAATTAGGATGTTTGTGATGGAAAGTCTCTCTCTATTTAATGGTGAGTATGCTATTGAAAATGCACCAAGAACACATCTTGATGATGGCAGAGCATGCGTACCCCAGCATTATTTGCAATATTCACATACTCACTCGAGTGTTGAAGAATTGATTTTGAAAATAGATTATTGCGAAAGGTATCCCATCTTTGTTTGTCAAGATGATGCAGGCATTTACCTACAAGTAGGGGTTATAGGGACAGATAATTACCTAAAGGATAGCCAACAAGAACAAGTGAAAATTGTTTATGGGAGAAAATGGCGAGTTGAACCTAAATTACCAACATCAGAAATCATTCAAACAGCTTTTTTAGCTATTAAGAAAGCTAGAGAACACGAAGTAAGAGAACTACTTAGATTGAAGCTCAATAACAATATAACAACGCCTTTTAATAATCATCAAGATATAAACTTGTTAAGTAATCACTCATTAGCAATAAGTACTGAAGGCGATAATGTTTCATGGGCAGAGCTTCAGCGTGAACTCAATCAAGTAAGTTATGATCATGCAACATTTTTTGTTCATAACCTTGAACGGAGAATTAGCAACTGCTGGCTGCTTGAAATAGTTATGATGTCAGAAGTTTCAACGAAACAACCAGAATTACTCGACAACCCTGTTATTGTTTTGGTGATAAATAAACTCACAATAGATGAGGTGCTCTATCAGTTAATGACACAGTTGATTCACTTAAGCGATCGTCATGTAGATGAGCACTTTAAATTTGCACAAGTGGCCAGGTTTAGTCGAAACATTAGCGTGAAAGCAATCGCATCAATTTCAGCTAGTACTCGCCAACTACATAAAACCGTAGCTTTACTTGAATTCGAACAGCATTGGTTAAAATCAAACTACCAAACAGATTTAACGCGTGTTCCCACATTAAACGCTAGCCCGCTTTCTTTAAAAATTAAGGCACAATTGAACTCGTTTGGCAAAATAGCAGGGGTATTACCCAAAGAATAAAGTTATGGCTAATAAATAGCACCAATTAGCAGCACACTATAGCGGTATTTTCTATTGCTGCAGACATCATGCACGGCAGTTAAATTTCAACAGTGTGGGCTTTTCAATTTCTCCGCTGAACAATTTCACATAATTTTCACATGAGTACCTGTACCTTTTCACCATTATCAAGATGGAGGAAACTACTGTGTTCAAAAAATTATTTATTGTTGCTGTTGTTGTTATTAGTATCATTGCGATCCCTAAAGGCGCTAAAAGCTGGTTGAAAAGTTTATTGCCAGATAAAGCTCATTTCGCCGCGATAAAACAAACCAAAATTAGTGACTTGCAATACGTTACTGAGGATATTCCAGAGTATCGTGGAAAAATACTCGCTGTGGTTACCAGTGTTGACTCCATGGGGGAAGACAAGCCAACGGGTTATGAGCACACCGAACTGGCACGCGCTTACTTTGTTTTTATTGCCAATGGTTTTGACGTTGATATTGCCAGCCCTCAAGGGGGCAAGCCACCAGTGGTATACGACGATGAAGATATGGGAGAGTATGATTATGCTTTTATCAATGATGCTTTTATCCAGAACAAGGTTGCACACTCTATTCCGCTTGCAGAGATAAATCCTGATGACTATGAAGCCGTGTATTTTGTCGGTGGCAAAGGCACAATGTTTGACTTTCCTGACAATAAAGACATAAAGCGTATTGCAAAGTCACTATACCAAAACAACAAAGTGGTTAGTGCTGTTTGTCATGGTCCTGCAGCATTAATCAACGTAACCCTTGATAATGGGGTTGCACTTCTTAGTAATAAAAAAATCAGTGGCTTTACCAATGAAGAAGAGTTGACCTTAATCCCTGATGCAAAAGATATCTTTCCCTTTTTATTGGAAGATAAACTTATTGAACAAGGGGCTCAGTTTAAGTCTGGAGCCAATTACTTAGAGCAAGTGAGTCAAGACGGAAAGATCATAACGGGTCAAAATCCTTGGTCTGTCTGGCGTATGGCTGAAATGGTTGTTGCCGAAATTGGCTATCAGCCTAAAGCTCGCATGAGAACCCCAGAGGAATTTGCGGTAGATTTACTAATTGTTTATCAAAATCAAGGCTATGAAGCAGCTTTGACGCATTTACGCGCACGTCCTGATTCAATACAAAAAATTCTATTGGTAATGCATGGCGTTATGGCTTTTATGCAATTTGAGATCGGTAACGGTATCGATATATTTAAATTGGCTGTAGAGCTTAAAAACCTTACTAAAACGTAAAGTGCCTCACAGTAGTAGTCGGCTCTATGATTACAAGAAAATGAGCTGACGCTAAATTTGAATAACAATAGTGTCGATGTCTTTGCAGTATTTTGTAATACTCTAATAGCTAAGTAGCAGACTTGTATGTGCTGAAATAGACAAGTTACAACCTTTCACAGCTATTAGGGTATTCAATGAAAATAATAAATAAACTGCTCATCATTAGTGTGATATTGCTCACAACGGCATGTCAAATTTCTAATGCGAGCGACGTAATTGAGTCTTTGGTCGCTGAAAATAGTATCAAGTCTGAAAAAGCCGCTTTGCCAAGTAGTGATATCATATTATCTCGTGCGCAATATCATGAGAAACTTTATGGCTTCTGGTTAGGTCAATCTATTGCTAATTGGACCGGCTTAGTAACTGAAATGGATAAAATTGGCGGGGCGGGTCCGCACGGCGTTTTTTATACAAGAGAAGATTGGGGTAAGAAAGACCAGCCAAGTATATGGGGGCAGGGCGTTCCTAGCCAACTTTCTAAAAATATAGATTTTGTTTTCAAAGACGAAGACGAAATTTGGGGCTCTGACGACGACACTGACATTGAATATATCTACCAACATCTATTGTTTACTCATAAAACCAGCATCTTGTCGGCAAAGCAAATTAGGGATGGCTGGATAAAGCATATCTATTCAGAAGAGCAATCACCTTTTGGTTTAGCTGATGATGGCAAACAGGAAAACTTTCTTTGGGTTTCAAACCAGCGGGCACATGAGTTGATGTTGAAAGATGGCCTATTACCACCGGCAACTAGCCATCCTGACAATAATAAAGAATACGACATGATTGATGCACAGCTCAGCACAGAAATATTCGGCTTCTTTGCACCAACAAGGCCAGATATTGCGTTAAAAATGGCCCACTTACCCATTAGAACTACTGCAAGAGCTAATGCTGCATGGGCGGCAGAATTCTACGTGATCATGTATTCCCTTGCGTCGCTAGCGGATGACTCTTGGCCTATTAAAGCGCAAATACAATGGATGGCTAATACCGCTAGACAACGATTACCCCACCATTCTTATTCAGCAAAAATGTTTGACCTTGTTAAGGCTCGTTATCATTCAGGAGTAAAGTGGGAAAGGGTTAGAGACGAACTGTACCAAAAATATCAGGTAAACCAAGAGGACGGTTATGATATCACTTCGAAACAATTGTATTGCAATGGCTGTTTTGCTTCAGGTATTAATTTTGCCGCTAGTATTATCAGTTTACTTTATGGTGAAGGGAATATAGTTGAAACCATAAAGATAGCTGCACTAGCGGGTTGGGATTCAGATAACCCTGCAGCGACTTGGGGAGGGCTGTTGGGTTTTATGATAGGAAAAAATGGCGTTGAGGCGGCATTTAATCGCAAATTCTCAAAGCAATTTAATATTCATCGAACCCGAGGCAACTTCCCTAACCAAGGCATCGATAATTTTGCTCAAATGGCCGAGCGTGGCCTCGCTATTATTGACCGAGTAGTCGTTGATGAAATGGAAGGCAGCATCGATTTGAATAACGATGCTTGGCACATTCCTAAAATAAAAGTTGTTTTAGCCCCGGGTAATTGAGCTTAACTAGGTTAGTTTCAACGTTACACAAGTGTTGAGTTTTCTTGCTTGCAAACTAAGTCGTCATTTTGTAATGCTGGTGCAGTTGAGCTCTCTATTTCGTTTGAACTCTTTCCAAAAGTGGACAGTACTATAAACAATACAATGACACCGATGAGTAAACTTAGCCACTGAGGCACGCCAAATCCGGTAGGAACAAGACAGAATATTAATGCTACAGCGGCCACTAAAAGCGCATAAGGCATTTGAGTTCTAACATGTTCAAGGTGAGAACATTTACACGCCACAGAGGCAAGAATGGTGGTATCTGATATTGGCGAACAATGATCTCCCCAAACGGCTCCAGCAATCACTGATGCTAAAGATGCATATAAAATGCTAATCTGAGTGATGTCGCCACCAATAATAGTCCAACAAAGGGGTATCACTAACGGCATCAAAATTGCCATGGTTCCCCAAGCTGTACCTGTACCTAAAGCAATAACTGCCGCAATAACAAATACTGCGGCAGCAAATAATTCAGTAGGGATTACTGTTCCCAGGGTACTTACAAGGTAGGTAGATGTTTGTAGTTCTTGGGTTATTTGGGCAAGAGACCAGCTTAAAACCAGTATGATGACAGCACCAACCACCGAATTAACCCCTGTACTCCATGAATCAATTGCTTCTTTAAATGATAATAAGCGTCCAAAAACTGATAATACGATGGCAGTGATAGAGCCCAGGAAACAACCTACTAATAGCGAAGTAAAGGAATCAGCGGTAGCCAAAATGTCTCTAACAGTTTCGCCCTTGCCGGTTACATATATGCCAATAAGTACTGATAAAATGAATACTAAGATGGGTAGAAGCGCAAATAAACTTGAAGCTGTTTTTTTATTCGACTCGACCAATGACTCAGTAGAATGATGCAAAACTCTTCGTTCTGCTTTGAGCATAGGACCAAAATCTTTTTGTAGAAATATAACTAGGAAAACGAATACGAGTGCGAGAATAGGATAAAAACTGTAAGTAATTGAATTTAGATAAAGGAAAAATGGATTCTCTAGTTCAGGAATCGAAGCAATGGAAGTTTCGATTAACGCAACCTGAAAGCCAACCCATAAAGAAATCCCCGAAATTGCTGCCAATGGCGCCGAGGTAGAGTCAACTATATAGGCTAGTTTCTCACGAGATATACGCAGTTTATCTGCCAAGGGGCGCATTGTATTACCCGTGATCAGCAAATTGGTATAGTCATCAAAGAAGATAATAAAGCCGACGATAGCCGTGCTCAATTGCCCTTTCTTCCTGTTTGTTGCCCAGAGAGAAATTTTTGCAACTAACCCATTCATGCCTCCATTAGCTGAAATAACCGAAGCCATGCCGCCAATAAATACGGTTATTAAAATAATAAGTAGATTATTAGGCTGATTCATCGCGTTTAACGCGTATTTACTTGGAACATCGACCAAGGAAGTAAAAATTGCGGCAAAATCTTTACCGTTTAGCAGCCAAGCACCACTCCATATCCCCAAGAATAATGCAGTAATAACTTCTCGTATGACAAAGGCCGAAACAATGGCGATTACTGGCGGAATTACTGACAATATAGAAGGGTTGTCAGGGGTAATAGGGTCGGTGAACATCGCTAATAGAACACAAGCAACTATTGAGACCAAAGTAAAAATGAAATTTTTATTCATGTTTATTCTTCAAAAAGTCTAACGTAATGACTAGCTTAAGTTGAGTATGTTTTTTGTACAAGTAAAAATAAAAATAAAAATAAAAATAAAAATAAGATTATAGTTAGGTTTATATTTTAGGTAATAGCCAAGACTAATAGCGGCTATTGAGGTAACTCTATCGAGGCAATGGCGCCTTTTTTATCTTGTCTGTTTTGCAGGGATAAACGTCCACCTTGTTGCTCTATCATGTTTCGACATAATGCTAAACCAATGCCTTTGCCACCTTCTTTAGTGGTATAAAAAGGCACAAATAAGTTATCTGGGTTAGCGATGCCAGCGCCTTTATCAATAATTGAGAGGGTAAGATGCTTGCCTTTCTTTTGGCTTATTATTTCAATCGCATCTGCAGCATCGCTTGCTTCAACTGCATTCTTTACTAGGTTAATGAGTGTTTGCTCTAGCAAAACCTTATCAGCTAAAACTCTTTCTACGCCGACGGTTACATTAATTTCATGCGTAAACAAAGCAGTAATCTTATTAATTAGTGACACTAAATTCACTGTTTCAATGTTAATCTCAAACTGTTGCGCTAAGCTCGCATAACGATTAACAAACTGCATTAAGCTATCACTTCTAGAGACAATAACACCAAGGGCTTGTTGAGCATTTTCGTCTAGTGATTGTTGCGCAAAAATTTCTTCTAAAGACTGAGCTAACGACTTTATCGGTGATAGTGAATTGTTAATTTCGTGACTCAAAACCCTCGTCATTTTATGCCACGCTATTTGCTCGGTTTCATGTACTAATTGTTCAATATTAGTCAGCACTACCAGTTGAAAATGTTCGTCTTGCATGGAAAGTTGGCTGTACCTTAACTGCCATCTATCGGCTAATTGCTCATTGGCAATCTGCCATTGCATTCGATGTGCAGACTTGTCTTGAGTGTCGTTACTTTCTACTTTTGCATGAGGGTGAAAGCTGAGGCCTAAGCTATTTGCGTGCGCATATTTGACTTGCTGCCAAGGTGTTCTACACCAAGCGGAAAATGCATCATTGGCGTGCTTCAATCGCCCGCTTTTATCAAAAACAGCAATGGGTGTGGCAAGCTGTTTAATCAAATTAAGTACCAGAACTGCATGTTGATCATAATGCAATTTACGCACTCTTAAATCACTTGCCATTAAACTAACTTCATCGCTCAGCGCTTTTATAGCGCCATGATTAAATTTAGGCTTTACGCGTAATGAATAATCTTCGTTGCGGATAGACTCTAATGAGGCTGAAAGCCCATTTAACGGGGTTTGAATAGTGTTTTTGACATAGTAAGATACTGCGACAAACGGCACTATAACTAATAATAGTGCGGTGACAATAACCAATGTGGATGCCGCAGAGAAATAAAAAATAATTGAAAGTAAGATCAGTAACAAAGTTACCGTGAAAGCGATGTAGCGATGAAATAAAGACTCAAAGGAGTATGACTTATGTTGCTTTTCTCTCAAGTTTACCTACTTACTTTTTATATTAAATTTATCTAGCCGGCGATAGATAGCGCTTTTACTAATTCCTAGTAATAGTGCCGCATCTTCTACATTATTATGAGATTGAGTCATAGCCATTTTCAACAGTTTTCGTTCGGCATCATCCAAGGTCATTAACGACAACTCAGTGGTTGCTGCGGCCGATTTTGCTTTGAAAGCAAAATCTTTTGCCGTTAGCTCACAATCCTCACTCATTAATACTGCGCGCGCCATAAAGTGGCTTAACTCTCTCACGTTACCAGGCCAATGATAATCCATCAGTGCTACTTTTGCTTCTTCAGTTAACAATGGTGTAGCTAACTGATATTTTTTACTGTGCAAGCTAATAAAGTACTCAGCTAAATACAGAATATCTGCATGGCGATTTTGCAGTGAGGGAATTTCCAATTCAATGGTATTAATTCTAAAGTAAAGATCAGTACGGAAATCACCTTGCTCAAGTAATGTTTCAAAATTAGCATTAGAGGCACATACAATACGGCAATTGGCAACATGGGTTTGATTATCTCCAACCCGCTCATATTCTTTAGACTCTAATACTCGTAGTAGTTTTGTTTGTTGTTCTAATCCTAAACTGCCAATTTCATCTAAAAATAGGGTGCCATCTTGTGCTGCTTCAAACCGTCCTTGCCTATCTTGTTTTGCATCGGTAAAAGCGCCTTTTTTGTGGCCAAATAGTTCACTTTCAAATAACGCCTCCGGAATGGCCGCCATGTTAACACTCACAAAGGGGCCAGAAAGCTGAGATTCTTGATGAATATAATGGGCAATACTGGTTTTTCCGGTCCCATTTTCGCCTCGTAATAAAACACTGGCGTCAGTTTTTGCAATTCTATCTAGTTGTCTTTGTAATGCTAACATAGCCTCACTATGCCACTTAACTTCACTAAGCTTATTGGGGAGTTCAGTAGTCGTTGGTTTTTTCTCAATAGCAGACAAAGCAATATGCTTTTGCACTAAGTCTAATACTGCTTTGTTATCCCAAGGTTTGGCAAAGAAGTCTTTTGCGCCTAATTGCATGGCGTTGACAGCAAGACTAACACTAGACCATGCGGTCATGGCAATTACCGGTGGTGACTCAAATGACTGTAGTTCTTTTAAAAAAGATAAGCCTTCTTCACCCGATGTGGTATCTAGTTGGTAGTTCATATCAAGTAAGACTAAATCTACTTGATTACTTTTCAGTTGCGCACGAGCTTCATCTAACCAATTAGCTTCAAGTATTTGATAACCATGGTTTGACAATAAAAATCGCAAACTTAGTCTAACGTCTGCTTTGTCATCAACAACAAGAATAGTTTTTGTGGTCATTAAATCACTACTGTAATGTAAGTTACTGTTTATATTATAGAGCGGTACCACATTGTTAGCACCGCTTTCTTTGTTATTCGTTGCGTAAGGCCTTAATTGGATCCGCAGTAATCACTTTTTTAACTGGCCAATAACAAGCAATAATGGCAATGACTCCCATCAAAGGCAAAGCAAAAGCAAAGGACAACATATTTGCTCTTAATTCATACACCCAGAGTTGAGAACCAATTAAATGAGCCATAACGGCTATAACAAGTCCTGACAATATGCCAATACATACAGGCATCATACTTTGCTTAACTACCATACTGATTAAACTATGAGTATGGGCGCCTAATGCCAAATGGATACCAAGTTCATATCGTCGCATTTGCACAGCATAGCTCAATACTCCGTAAATCCCGGCAGCGGCTAAAGTCAACGCTAATAAAACCAGAGAAACGGTTAAAATTGCAACGAGCTTAGCTTCTCTTAACCTTCTTTCTAGTGCCCAGTCTAAGTCATATATACGTGAGATACTAAAGTTAGGGTTAATAGTAGTTAATACATTGAGTATTTTTGCTCTAGCCAGTGGTGCATTTAGTTTGATAGTAAATGACAGCTGATCACCAGGATAAGGTAAATAATAGCGCTCAAGTTCGTAATCATAACCGATGTCAGGCACTCGAATATCACCAACCACGCCGACAACGGTCAATGGTTCATTTTGAGCGGCTTGCAAAATTTGTCCAATGGCGGGTTTATTGCCAAATACACGCTTGGCTAACGACTCACTTATAATGATTTCTTGCGGTATTGCATCACTGTTAGTAATGTCAGAAAAAGAGCGACCCGCAAGTATTGGATGCTCTAAAACACTAAAAAAGTCCTGGTCGTACATACCGGTACTGACAATACCGAGCATTTTATTATTACTGTCATATAAGTAGTTTTTCCAGCCCATAGCTAATGGCGTCGATAATGCTCGTGCAACCCCTTGTACTTCGGGTAAATTTGCTAGCTTTTGTTTGATTTGTTGAGCGTATTCAAAGACTCCCTCTTCAACAGCGCCTGAATCTACCCGTAGATAAGTAACCAGATCGCTGTTAAATCCTACAGGCTTAGCTAGCCTATCAAATACAGGGCTAAGCACAGCAATGGCGCCCAAAATAAGTACAGTGGCAAGACTTACTTGTGTCGCAACCAATAGGTTGCGGGTAAATGCACTTATTTGTGCCCCTGTACCTTTACCACTACCATGTAAGTCGTCAATCAACTTACTGTAATTCACTTGTTTAACGGCCAACTTTGCCATGACCAATGCAATCAATAAGCTGACTATGCCACTCGCAACCACGGTTACAGCATCAAGCTGCAGGTTTTGCATACGTGGGAACATATATTGAAGATCATTTTCAAGCCAAAGCATGATCCAACCCGACAACACCAATCCAATAACCCAAGCCGCACTAATCAGTAAAAATGCTTCAGCAAACATGCTAGCAAATAAATGCTTAGGCTGAGCGCCTACTGCAGCTTGAATAGCCATAACTCTTTGTTTTTCTGCCGCTCGTGAAAAAAACAGATTAGTTATATTAGTTACGGCGATAAAAAGTAAGGTGATGACCCCCGCGAGTAACATTAAAGCCATGGTGTCGCTATCATCGATAATCTTAGTCTTTAACGGGACAAACCTTGCGCCGATGCTAGTATCTGGTGCAACACCCTCCTGACTTTGATAAAGATCATTTATCTGCTCCCCTAATGCCATGTTGGCTTGTTTAATCGCTATGCCTGCTTTTAGCCGAGCAATGCCGTTGATGCCTCCGGTAATTGAATCCCAATCTTGTGTTGTTGATATTTCTTGGCTAAAGCTCATCCAAACTTCAGTTGCAGTATGGCCAAATACTTCTGGATCTGAAAAAGAAGGTGCAGCAACACCAATAATTTTATATTGCTGGTTGCCAATACGGGTGAACTGACCAATGATTGCAGGCTCTGATTTGAAGTGTTCTTGCCAGGTTTTCGCACTGAGAACTGCAACACTTTGTTGATCATTGACACCTTCATTTTTATTGAAGTATCGGCCTAAGAGCATAGGGGTATTGAGCAGAGAAAAATACTCAGGAGATACGCGTAAGCCATCGATGAACGGCGTACCTTCAATATCTCTGAGCTTACCATCTGATATGCTCATTAATGCCATTTCCTCAATATAGGTAGTGTCGCTATAGATATGAAATTGCGTTGGCAGTAATTGAAAACCGTACTGCGTATCCCCATTAATGGTTTCACTTTGATCTGTCACTACCAATGTCTCTGCGTCAGGGTAGGGCAAGGGTTTTGTTAGTACTAAATAGTTAATATTTAATACTACCGCCAACGCAGCTAATGTGACCGCTAATGTGGCGATCACAGTAAAGCTAAAACTTGGTAAGCGCATCAGGCTGGCAAATGACAGCCTAAGTTCTTGACCAAAAACATGTCTTAATGAACTCATACTGCTAACCCCATGCTAAATTCTTCAGCCATAGTGCCGTCTAGTAAATGAAGTTTTGTTGTGGCCATATCTGCGTATCTTGGGTCATGAGTTACCATACAAATTGTCGTGCCCGCACGATTCAACTCGCTGAGCATTTGCATTACGGCATCACCATTTTTCGAATCTAGGTTCCCGGTTGGCTCATCAACAAGTAATATTGCCGGATCATTCACTAATGCTCTAGCTATGGCTATTCGTTGTTGTTGCCCTCCTGACAATTGATTCGGTTTGTGTTGCGCACGGTGAGACATCTGTACTTTTTCAAGACAGCTAATCACACGACTTTGTATTTCTTTACTGGATAACGGCTGTTGTCTGTAGCGAAGCGGTAAGGCGATATTATCGAATACACTCAATTCATCAATGAGGTTGAAGGACTGAAAAACAAAACCAATGTGCTCATTTCTCAGGGTAGCTCTTTCATTCACTGTTAAAGCACTAACGTTATTACCCGCAATAATGTATTCGCCGGAGGTTGGTGTATCTAATAAACCAAGAATGGTTAATAAGGTCGACTTTCCACAACCAGAAGGTCCAGAAATAGAAATATAATCACCATCAAATATTTCCAAATTTACGCCTTGTAATGCGTGGGTTTCCATTTCATTGGTCAAAAATTTCTTGGTAATATTAGTCAATTTTATTTTACTTAATTTAGTCATCGTTATTCCTTATTAATTACTGCACGAGTGCAATGGCAGTATGATTTTTCCAGCGAGACATATCCGATAAGATAAAGCGCTGATTAACTGAAGCGCCAGAAACAACTTGGATAGTATCCTTTGTTTCAGCGCCAAATTGAAGTGTTGTTGCATGGGCTGTTTCACCTGAATTATCTAGCTGGTAAAGCGTGCCTTCACTATTAGGGTGACTGTTTATTGGCTTTTGCACATACAACACATTGTTAAGCGTATTCGTTAATATATTGCCTGAGATATTTAACTCAGGACGGGCGTTATCAGTAAGCTCACTCGTTAAAGTAACTTCTACCTGAATACTGCCATTAGTGACCCTAGGTTCAACACGGGTGACTAAACCAGCAATTGAACCTGCACGGGTATCGATATCAACTACTTGATTAATAGCGACATGTTGCATATTGGCTTGTGGAATATTTACTAAAGCATAGAGCTGCGACATACTGCCGACTAATGCCAATTGCTGACCTGAGTTAACACTTTGCCCTAACTCGACCGACAGCGATTGCATGACACCGGCAATACCCGCTTTCACAATTAACCTTTGTTGCGTTTGTTCAATTAACGTCACAGCTTCTTGCTGTGCCACAATATTTGACTGAGCAATGGTTAAGTTGGCTTGATGCAATTCTTTTAATTGTTCAATGCGCAGTGTTTCTATTTTTAGACGACGTGTTAATTGACGCTGAACTAGTAGTCGGCGCTGATACTCAATGCTCGATACAATGCCTTTTTCAATAAGTTGGCTTTGCGCTTTAACCTCAAGGTCTGCGCTTTCAAGCGAAGCACGTAAAATCTCCATAGCAGATTGCTGGGATAATAATTCACGTTTTTGGTTTATCTCTAACTGTAAGAATTGATTATTCGCTTGCACTAACGAGCGCTGCGCATCTTTAACTGCTTGATCTATTTGTGGATCGAATAATTTTAAAATAACGCTATCAGGTTGCACTATGGCACCAGGCTTTAAGATGATTTCTTCGACGGTCGCATTACTGTAAGCGGTTAATAAACGTGTTTCTTTTGATTTCAATTTGCCAAAACCTGACACGGTTTGCTGTAAATCTCCTTGCTTAATGGCACCTATCCAAATATCAGCAGCGGCAACTTTAGCGCTTGCATTGGGTTGCATTACCAACCAAATGATTAGTGAAGCGCAAGCTATTATGGCCAATACGGCTATTTTATTGACTTTAAATTGTTTCTGTTTAGTTAAAATGACATCCATTTTACGGCCCTTTTTCAGTGATGCATAAAAGCTAAGTTACAAGTGACGTGCCAATTTTTAAGTGTTTGAATTTAAGGGATTTGTGGGTTTTCAAAGAAAAGAGATTTAGTCATGCTTTATGAATGTGAAAAATTTTTTTCGAATTCGAAAAAAACTATCAACAATTATTTTGAGCCGTTACTGACAGTTGTGACTCATTGACTAGACCTTTTTCTAATTTTAAATGTTTGGCCTAAACGTTCAAAATTAATCACCTAATGTAGAGACTTAAGTGATAACTTGAACTATAAATCATCTATGGCCTTTATGCGTTATTTGCTCAATTGGGGTTAGTTAATATGTCTATTGCGTTACCTGTCATTAAGATCAAAGCCAAAGCAAAGCATCACGCTGCCTTTTTAACTTTAATCGGTAGTACGTTGATGATTATTGCCATTGTTTTAGCTAACTATTATTGGTCAGTTATTAGGTTAGTATTGATTTTTATTATTTTGTTGGCGTTAATAATTACCTTAACTGGTTTGCTAAAAAGGTTTGAGCCAAAATATAGTTTACTGCTAAACCCTCAAGGTATGAATTATTACCATAGGTATGGTTGTTGGCATTTAGACTGGCAACAAATACGCAATATTAATCAAGTGCATGAAACAAGTGGCTTAAACAGGCTAGCACTGCCTTATATTGGCATCCGTTTGTATGACTTAGATTCATTGGTTAGCCAAATATCACCTCGATTAGCCAACAGGCTGATACATGAACAAAAACCGTTAATTGCATTCGCTATCATTCATCGCCTTCTGTCGTTTGAACAAAGCCAGCTAAATTTTTCCCCTTACAAACTGTTATCAGGAAAGCTTATAAAAGGACCACTGGCAGCTTTTATGCATCATAGTCAAACAATATACGCAGGGTTTGGCTATCATCTAATTATTCCTGAAAGTAGTACCGATCGAGAATTACACCAATTTTGTCAGTTGTTAAACCAGTGTAAAAGCTCAGCACATCGTTACCTTTAGCGACTGAATAATGAAGGAATAGTGCAGCTGAAAATTTAGTGTTAACCATGGAAGCATGTTGAGTTTTTAAATATAAATCCGCCTAAACGACGGATTTAGCATCAATTATTTATGCACTCGGTAATTTGGATCTGTCCAACATCTGGGTAATTCTTCACCAGAAAGAAAGACCAATTCAGATTTTTTAAACTCCTGTAAATCTTGCATTTCCTCACCATTTTGATAACAGCCGAGCACTTTATCATGGTATAAATTGGTCAATTCTGCCATTTGACTTACATCGACCATATTTTCGCTATTTCTACTTTTGAGAAACATAACCTACTCCAGTAATTTTAATCAAATTACTATTCAAGTATAGTCGGAAAAACAAGCAGGGTAACTAGCAACAAAAGTCTGCTGGTATTTTTCTGCTTATTTTGTATCCTAGTTGTAATAACAGAACGCTATAAAGGTAGTCGGTAAGACGTTTGTATGCACTTCGCTATTCGTCAAAGTGTATTTATAAGGTTGTCGACGGCTGAAAGTCACCTGAACGAAAATTGACGGGTTTATCGAAATAAATGAAAGGAGATTATGATGAGTGCTAAATTTGATTTCTCAGGAAAAAATATTTTTGTAGTAGGCGGAACCAGCGGTATTAACTTAGGTATTGCTTGCGGTTTTGCACGTTGGGGCGCTAACGTAGCCGTGGCCTCACGCAAACAAGAAAAAGTTGATAATGCCGTTTCAAAATTAAAAGGTTTGGGTGCTAATGCGTTCGGTGTTGCCTTTGATGTTCGTCATGCTGAAGATGTTGAAAGTGGTTTTGCTAAAGTGGCTGATTTTTTTAATGGCACTATAGATGTGCTGATATCTGGGGCGGCGGGTAACTTTCCCTCACGCGTTAATGATATGTCGGTCAATGCCAT
This sequence comes from uncultured Colwellia sp., assembly GCA_913062815.1. GTDB lineage: Bacteria > Pseudomonadota > Gammaproteobacteria > Enterobacterales > Alteromonadaceae > Colwellia. Next base: position 45,723 of record CAJXWZ010000012.1, read on the forward strand.
ACGTTCAGTGTTGGAAATTGATTTACTTGGTACATTTCATGTAATGAAAGCTAGCCATGCTTACCTTAAAAAGCCAGGGGCAAGTGTGGTGAATATTTCAGCGCCACAAGCTTTTTTACCTATGAGTCACCAAGCACATGTTTGTTCGGCTAAAGCAGGTGTGGATATGATTACGCGTACGCTTTCAATGGAGTGGGGAAGTGATGGAATAAGGATCAATTCAATTGTTCCGGGCCCTATTGCCGGCACGGAGGGCATGGATCGTTTGGCGCCTACGCCAGCATTACAAGAGGCGGTTACCCGCTCCGTACCTTTAGGGCGTCAAGGCTCTGTTGATGATATAGCCAATGCCGCAGCTATGCTGAGTAGTGAACAGTCATCTTACATTTCAGGCGTAATATTACCTGTGGATGGTGGTTGGAGCCAATCAGGAGCAACAGACGTAATGACGAAGTTATCGAATATGTTAGATAACATGAAGGCAAAATAACCTTGCAATACTACAGCGCAAATGGATAGTAATTAGCGCTATTTGCGCTTGCGCTGCCGTTTACTCATCTTGTCTTTAGTAACGGTTTCTAACAATTTTTTCATTTGGTCACGTTGTTAGTACAAATGATTCTCATTTACTGGTAAGCTAGCCTCCTCAATCTACACATGTCAAAAGGTCTACTGTGAACAAACTCGTCGTTTGCTTATTTATATTATTAACTGTTCTATCGGCTCGGAGTGAGGCAGTTGAGCGCATTTATTATGTTGCTGCTGAAGAAGTGGTTTGGGATTATGCTCCTAAACACCAAAATTTAATGATGGGCATGCCACTTAATGACGCGCAGCAAGTATTTGTCAAAACAACCAACAACACTATTGGCAGTAAATACAAAAAAGCCCTGTATCGTGAATATACCGATGCGTCGTTCAGTAAATTAAAACCTCGCCCTGACAGTGAGCAACATCTTGGCTTATTAGGACCATTATTTCGTGCTGAGGTAGGCGACACGATTAAGGTAGTCTTTAAAAACAAGGGCTCGCGTGCTTATTCTATTCATCCGCATGGTGTTTTCTATACTAAGAAAAATGAAGGGGCGATGACAAATGACGGCACCTCGATGAAAGCAAAGCTCGATGATAAAGTTATGCCAGGTAAAACGTTTACTTATCATTGGCAAGTACCTGAAACCGCAGGCCCAGGTCCTGCGGATCCTAGTTCTATCGTTTGGGTTTATCACTCCCATGTACGTAGTATTCAAGACTCTAATTCAGGTTTGGTTGGTGCTATTGTGGTCACCGCAAAAGGCCAAGCGAATCCTGATGGTACGCCTAAAGGCATTGATAGGGAATTCGTTAACCTTTATACCGTCATGAATGAAAATGAAAGTTGGTTTTTACAAGATAATGTCAGCAAGTATATTGGCAATGCAGTCGATGAAGAAGACGAGGAGTTTGTCGAAGGCAACTTAATGCATATGATCAATGGTTATCTTTTTGCTAACCTGCCAGGACTTAATATGACTGATGGCGATAATGTCAGATGGTATTTAGTTGCTTTAGGGACAGAGGTTGATTTGCATACCCCTCATTGGCATGGACACACGGGTTTGATTGAAGGGCGACGTACAGATACTGTGGAGCTATTGCCTGCTTCAATGAAAACTTTAGACATGAAAGTCGATAATCCAGGCACTTGGATGTATCACTGCCATGTTAACGATCATATTGCGGCAGGTATGACGGCGCTTTATCATGTGCATGATGCAAAATAGCTGTTTTATGACTCACAGATAATATTGAAAAGCCTCACAAGTGAGGCTTTTTTATTGCACTGAATTTAATCTTGTTGAAAGCGGTACACTGAGCCTAAATTGAGGATTTGTGTTAATTCATCTAGTGCAGTGCGAGATTCATTTATCAACTGGGGATCAGCTAAGTCTTTACTGTATAATTCGTCGCGGTAATGCTTTTCTATCCAGTTATCTAAGGTATGAAATAAGCCGTCAGTTAACATCACATTAGGGTTAACCGCTGCTAATTCTTGCTCAGATAAGGCTACGCGTAAACGTAAACAAGCAGGGCCGCCACCATTTTTCATACTTTGCTTTACATCAAAGAAGTGCACTTTTTTAATGGGCGTATTTAAGGTAAGCAATTTTTCAAAATAGGCTGAAACAGCTTGGTTTTCTTGACATTCTGTTGGTGCAATAATGGCCATATCACCACTTGGTAGTGTGATAACTTGGGTATTAAATAGATAGGTTGTCACTGCATCTTGCACCGAAACATCCTGAGTTTTTACTTCAATGAAATGTAAAGGCGTGTCTTGGCCAAGCTTTTGTCTTATTTCATTAAAGCCTTGTTCTTGGTTCAAAAATGCTTGTTCATGGTAGAACAACACATTTTGATTGCCGACGGCAATAACATCATTGTGGAATACACCTTGATCAATAAGATCGGGGTTTTGCTGCATGAATACTACATTTTCATCTTGCAAACCGTGCAAGCGTGCCACAGCTTGGCTTGCTTCAAACGTTTGGCGAGCAGGGAATTTTTTCGGCGCAGGTTTGCTACTATCAAAGGCATAACGACCATAAACAAATAGTTCAACTCCTGTGTGTCCATAATCTCCTTTGGCACATAAACGCGTATGATTGGCCGCTCCTTCATCACCAAAATGTTCGTTGTCAGGTAAGTGCTGATGATGAGCAAAGTGTTGCTCATGTTTAAACATTGCTTTAAGAATATTACCTGTTGTTTCCGGCTCTAATGAACGGTGATACTTGTTGGTTAAATTAGCGGGAGTAAAATGTACTTTTCCGTCACTGGTATCGGCACTAGGTGAGACAGTAGCAGCATTAGCTGTCCACATACTAGACGCACTACAACAGGCTCTTAAAAGGTGAGGTGCTTGCTCAGCAGCTTGGGCAATAACATTAGCATCACTACCGTTAAAACCTAAACGGCGTAAAGCATAAAGATCAGGTCGTTCTTGGGGGGCTAAAACCCCTTGTACCATGCCCATGTCCATTAATGCCTTCATTTTGCGCAGCCCTTGCTTTGCCGCTTGCTTAGGGTGGGAGGCATCTTTGGCATTCTGAGAGGAAGCTACATTACCGAACGATAATCCCGCATAGTTATGTGTTGGTCCTACTAAACCATCAAAATTGGCTTCTGTATGTTTCATCTTCAGTTATCTCCTGGTGTTATAACAATGATAGAGCGGATTCAGGTCAGACCATTATAAGCGGTAATTCGTTCCGTTATTTAGTATTTATTTGTTTTACTTAATATACTTTTCACTAAATAGACTAAAAGCTTAGTGCGTTGTAGTTCGTAGAAGAGGGCAAACATAACGGTCGATATTAATAGCACTGAAATGATGAATAGTAGATTTTTACCCGTTCAGAAAGTAATTTCGTGCGCTGGTATTTAGAAGTGAGCAAGTTAACTGGCAAGGCTTTTTAAAGACTAAATCGGTATTATATTTATGATGAAACTTATCTTGTTAGTAAGCTAAGTACTATACGGTAGGCGACTTATTTAGTACGTCTATAATGTGTTTAACATCAATGGGTTTACCGATGAAGTCACTCATACCTGCGTCATAGCATTTCTGCCTGTCTTCAGTTAAAACATTTGCTGTCATTGCTATTATTTTCGGGCTGCTAGCCCCCATGTTTTTGATGATTTGCTCGGTTGCTTCTACACCATCCATCTCAGGCATTTGCATATCCATGAAGATCAGATCATAGGATTTTCTTTCAACCGCTTGTACTGCTTCTAAACCATTGACGGCTAGATCTGGTTCATAACCGAGTTTTTTAAAAATACTAAGGGCAATGGTTTGATTAACTTTATTGTCCTCGGCGATAAGTATGGACAATGGCCTTGTTTTGGATAACTCATTTTGTTGTTGTAATTGTGTTTTTTCCTGTGGTGTTGTGGAAGTCACTGTCGCCACTCTTGTTGCTTCAAGTGGAATGGTGAATTGGAAGATAGAGCCTTGCCCTAGCTGACTTTCGACCTGAATTTCGCCCTGCATCTGCTGAACTAATTGTTGAGAAATCACTAAGCCCAAGCCGGTACCACCATATTTACGACTAGTCGAGCTATCAACTTGAGAAAATGGTTGAAATAATTTTTGCAAATCTTGGGCGGCAATGCCAATGCCTTGGTCGATAACTCTAAAGTTTATATGATGCAGTGTCTCTTCTTTTTTGACGACATTTACTGCAATTTCTACTTGCCCTGCCTTGGTGAACTTAATGGCATTACTGGTTATATTCATTAGTATTTGGCCGATTCTGACTGAATCTCCCAGAAAGTTGCCAGAAATTTGGCTGTCAATAGTCGTCACTAAAGATAAGCCTTTTTGAGAAGCCGTGGCATCTAGCAAAAATGCTGCTTCTTCTATCATTTGCCTTAGGTCAAATGGACGTTCTTCAAGGGCTAATTTTCCTGATTCTAGTTTTGAAATATCTAAAATATCATTAATAATGACCAATAGACCATCACCACAAGATCTCAGGGTATTAATCATTGTTTTTTGCTCATCAGTTAATTGTGTATCTTCAAGCATAGTGAGTGTACCTAAGACACCATTCATTGGCGTTCTTATTTCATGTGACATATTTGCCAGAAAATCTCCTTTGGCTTTAGTTGCTTGCTGTAAATCAGCCATGGTATTACGTATTGAAGATGTCATACGATTAAATGAATCGCCTAATAGAGCAAACTCATCTTTTCCATCAATATCTATCTCTGTCTCTAACTGTCCTTGGGTGACTTTTTCAGTTCCAGTTACTAATTTATTTAGTTTTTCGACGATGTTTTTTGAAACGATGATTGCTGTAGCGAGAGCGAACATTAGTGCGACTACGGTAAAGATAATGAGCAGTTTTATTGACAGTGCAGAGGCTTCTTCTGCCGCAAATTCTCGAGCGATCACCAGTTGACGCTCTACGCTTAAAAATTGTTCTTGCAATGTTCTGATCTTATCTATTAATTTTTTTCCTGTCTCTTTCTCTATGAGGGCTGTGATATCGCTCATTGATGCTCCTTTTTCATTAAGGGCATCTCGCATCTCTATTTCCGGTACTGCGACGTTAAAATTCCATGCACTTGCAGTTGCTTCTAGCTCAGCGATTAACGTAAGGATAACGTCTTTATTTTCATTTGAATTTACAAGTTGCAACAATGAGGTGAAGTTATTTTGGAGTGCAGTTTGACCCTCTTCATATGGTAATAAAAACTCCTCTGCAGCTGTGAGTGAAAAACCGTTTAATCCGGTTTCCTGATCGGCAACATTCTTGCTGACCAATGTTGTTAATAATTGACCTGCCGAATTTTGAGCTTGATCGAAGCTTAAGCTTAATTTACTAAGCACATGATTAAACTGATCTAGCTTTAAAGTTCCTCGTTCATCTAGTGTGCGCGTTTTTGTATAGGCATCATCGAGGTTATTTACGCCAACGTTATTTTTTACCGAGTTGATCAAAGGACGGGCATAAGTAGTTTGCCAATTATCGATGAGGCTTTGTATTTTCTGTATATTTCGAACTTCTTCAGCTTTATCATAAAATGACTTAACTGTATTAATCAGCAGAGGGAAAGTCTCATTTAATACAGTGTTACCATGATGATAGGGCGCTAAAAAGCTTTGTTCTCCCGTAATGAGATAACCCCGTTGTCCTGTCTCTCTGTCAACAATAGCCTGCTGTATTGTTAGTAAGTGTTTATTGGTTCTGCTGTTATTGCTTCCAATGGCCTGTTCAAGACGCTCAATAATAGCTCTTATTTGGTCTAATACTTGTTTGCCTTTAGCTGTTGATACTGTATTTTGAATGGTTGAAAAACTTATGTCAGGATTTTTATTTACTCGTAATCTCGCTTGAATATTTGCGTGGGCAACTTTGGTTTGCCATTGACTAATCATCGCTTGGATCGCAACTATAATCGAGTCAACTTTGTTATGGTCTACGGCTAATTTATGTATTGAAAGGTGGACTACAAGATTGTTTATAAGCCTAGCCAGTTTTTTTTCAGCCTGATAATAACGTGTTAAATATCGCTCAAGTCCCGTCGATAAAAAACTGACCTCGTATGTTTCAAGTAATAGCTGCTGGGTCTTTATTTCATTTACTATATTTTCCGCTGTGCTGTCTTCGTGCTTTGTCATAAAACTGAGTAGCTCTGTTAATTTGTCAGCGATATCAAGATGTACCCGTTCAGTAGTAGTTTGTCGGACCTTTCTATTAACAAGTTGGTCATTGGAAATATTGTTGTTATTAATGTTCTTACGAGCCAAAATTTCTGGCTTGGCGGCTTCTTCATGCCACTGTAGAGCAAGTGCTTCAATTGTTTTAGTTTGAGCAAATGCTTCAGCTTTATCAAATACAAGGTCAATTTCGCGCAGTAATGCATCTTTGTTATTGCGGATAGACAGGGTTGATAATTCGATTTGTTTCAGTAGCGCTTGGTTAGCGGTTAATAAATATTTGCGTTGGTTTTTTTCAATGTTAACTATGTCATTGGTTAGGTTTGCCAGTATGTTACGCGCATCAGGTCTTTGCGCTCTATCAAATAACAACTCAAGTTGATAAATCTGTATCCTGATTTGATCTAAGCTTTGTTTACCAGCGGCCAACAGTTGTGTTTGTTGCGCACTGACGCCCAATACAGTGCTATTTGGCAACGTTGCCGGGGTAATCGAAGTGGTTATCCATGTCTGAGTATCAGTAAAAATGGCATCTACAATGCTTTTGGCATGTGTTGGGACAAATTGATTATCAATAAGCTGTCGCAGTTGACTAAGGTGACGTTGCAAATTTGTCAAACCGGCATAATAAGGCTCTAGAAAGACTTCATCGCCAGTGAGTAAGTATCCTCGCTCACCGGTCTCTTGGTCAACCATGTCTTTGGTTATTCTCAACACTAAATTTTCACCCTCTGGGCTACGAGAATTTACAAACAATGTAGCTAATGTCGTTAATTCAGTTCGCAAAGCATCTAAGATGCTTTTTCCATGACCTTCTTTCAGTACTCTTTGTATGTATGCTACGGATACATTTTGCGTCTGCACTTGTCGACGTTTGGCTATTTCAACTTTTGCTGCCTTGTCTAGCCATTCCTTTTGCAGCTTATCAATGGCGATTAATTTTTCAACTTGTGGGGGGTTATCAGCAACTAGTGTTTGTAATTCGCTCATTTTGCTATCCCAAATGTTTTGCGAATTAATAAAAGGCGCTAAAAAAGAGTCTTTGCCGGTAATTAAGAAACCACGCTCGCCAGTTTCCATGTCGATCATGAGTTTTTCTAACTCAGTGCCACGAGCAAGTACTTCATGGGTATGTTTTACCCAAGCAGATGTACTGAGTAAATTGCCAATACTAAAATAGGCGATTAATGTTAAAACTAAAATAAGGGATAAAGGGATAGCAAAACCTGACAATATTTTGTAATGGGTCGGTAATGCATCAAGCGCTTTGGTAATCCTTTTAATGTTCGGCATTTCTTTTAAAAGCTCTTTAGTGAATCTGTTGGGACCATTGTCAATATTGGCTTTACTAACAAGGTGATAATCATTGAATTTATTTAACCTACGCTTTTAAATGTAGTACAAATTTATTAATTTATTAAATAACTACTGAAAGTAACAGCTAAAACAATTTCAGACGGTTATGGAGAAGATTATGGAGAGGATTATCGAGCAATGATTTCGACATCATGATGAAGCGAACTTTAGGTAGTTAACTTTGGAATTTATGAAGACACAGCAGGGCTTGCTAAATTATTACAGGTATTCTGTTGGTCAATAACGGCTTTTTGTATGGCTAACAAAACAACATTATTTAGGGCTGATTGATACTCACTGTCTAAATTGGCCAGATTAGCATCAACATTAGAGGCTCTATAATAATTTACTCGTTCACCATTATTGTCTTTTCTTGCAACGACTGCGGTTGCTACCAGTATATATGCGTTCGGTCGAACATACGCTTTGACTAGCTCTAATTCTAATAAATGATTACTTTGACTAGGTTTGCTATAAGCTTTGCTGACTTTGCCATGAAGCTTATCAAAATCGACAATGTGTTTTGAATCAATAGTGTTATCAATTGAGAAGTTGAGCCCAACTTGACAAGCATTGTGATGACTTTGACTGACTGATTTACAGCCAGCCAAAGCGAATATTGCCATAAACGGCAATAAAGTAAACTTGATTAAAGGCAAAGAAGTTTACCTGTAGATTCTTCTTTAGGCATAGAGCAAACAGCACCTGCTCGGTAGCCTTCGCTAAAGCGTATTACTTTTCTACTTTCACTTTCATCAACTAATATAGCTTTATGGTATGCTGGATAGCCCGCTAGTGTAGTGCCTGATTTTGCATAGGATTCAGGTGCTGTTTTATCAGCCATATCATCAGCAATAATGTTAAATAGTTGCTGAATTCCACCGCGTAGATCTGAGTCGAGTGCTGCTTTGTATTCAGTACTCCAACTCTTTGCTGAAATGGCATTCGCATCGTCAAAACTCAAAGAGGTTTCTCGGGCTTTTTTTAGCTGCTTTTGACGTTTTATTCTAGCCTTACGTGATTTTTTCGTTTTGTCACTGAGTTGAGCAAAGTTATTGTTTATTTTGTCTACTTCGGCATCTATGAAGTCTTGTGATTTCTCTGGTGCAGGTAAAGATAAGCCGAAATAGGTAAAGGTGTTTTTATAAAACACGGTGTCTTTTTTCTTGGCTTTACCTTTCTCGTTTAACGTCACTGAGGTTACGATAAATGGTGTTCTAAAATCTATATCCATCTTGTAGTAAGTATCTAAAAGTAAATAAGTTTCACCAGGAGAAAGTGTTTTCTTAAGCTCTTTTACTGATTTAATTGTTTGAACTTTACCTATGTTAACTTGGTTATGGAGTTTCTTACCGATTTCTTCTGCAAATAATTTATCAAACTCTAAGCCTATCAGTTCATTGCGAATACCAGCTAAATTTTCTTCTGCTACTTCAGCATTAGATTTATTTATAGAAGTATCTATAGCAGCGCCAACTAAGGCACCGACTAAGCCAAATTGCATGGTTGCAGCAGAGCTATCTGACACTGGGTATAAAGCGTCTAGTTCATCTTGCGGAATAAGTGAGTAGACATTGATAGTTTTATTGGTTGGTGGTGTTGAGTAAACTTGCTTAGCTGGCATAACAGTACAACCAGTAACAAATAGGGTAATGAAAATGAGTGAGACTAATTTTTTAAACACGATAATTCCTTTAGTTATTATTATTTTTGCCGCGAGGATTTTTATATAAATCAAAGATAAAAGCAAACATATGTTACATTTTTTTTACATTTGAATATGGGGCTACTACAGGGCTTTGAATTTATAGTACTGTTGGGTGATCAGAGGGGGCTTGAGATTAAAATAAAAAAAACTGCCTTTCGACAGTTTTTTATTTATGGTGATTAGAAGTTCATTCTAAATTGCGCGCCAAAATATCTGTCGGCATCTCTTGGTACTTGATAACGGAAGCCGTCACCACTGTAACTCGTGAAATACTGCTCATCAGTTAAGTTTTTCGCAATAAGTGAAATACGATATTCATCATCATTGAACGAGAAAGCGACACTAGCGTTAAGTAATGCGTAGTCAGGTAGTTGAACAGCCGGGCTGAATTCACCAGTATTACTAGGTAGTGTTGCCATTTGCTCGTCAGTGTAGACATAAGTTGCATTCCAGAAAATATCCATTGAGGCTAGCTCTGTCACATAATCAGCAGTTAATGAATACTTTAAGTTCGGTGAGAAAGGTACTTCTAAACCTGAACGCTCAGTACAGCTTTCACCGACAGGACAGAAAAACTCATCAATTTCAGCATCAATTTTAGCAAAGCCACCCGTTAAGGTTAAGTTATCTGTTGCCTGCCAAACAAAGTCAAATTCAATACCTTGCGTAGAAACATTACCGGCATTGGTTAAGCGAGTAATGGTGACGCCACTTGAGTTGTCAAAGTTATTGGCTTGAAAGCCCTCAATTTCAGTTTTGAAAATTGCTGCATTGAACATAAAGTCATAGGCTGCATATTTATAACCAAGCTCATAAGCGTCAGACGTTTCTTCATCAATAGGTAGCGTATCGTTGGCTGACATATTATAAAAAACGTTAAAGCCAGGGCCTTTATAACCTTGAGAGTAAGTAGCATAGACCATGCCCATATCATCTAGGTCGTATTGTGCGCCTAATTTGAATGAGGTATTGGTATTGCTAGTGCCACCATCGTAATTTGTATTCAAAGAAGCTTCGCGTACACCAACGCCTTTGCGGCCATACTCATCGTTATTGACACGGTTATGGGTAAAACTCACCTCATCATCGGTATAACGCATGCCAAAGAGTAATCTGAAATCATCAGAGACGTGATATTTACCATCACCAAATAATGCCCAGTTTACAAACTCGGTACGCATGTAGGCAGTAGCACTGACGATATCATTGGCGTTACAGGTAATACCTTCATTGGCAATAAAGTTAGCGACATCATCTGCCGACGGGTCAGCAATAATATCCTTGCTGGTTAAATAGTAAGAGACAGCACTATCTAATTGACCGCCGTTGTTCTGACAACTTGCATCACGGGTAAAGTTACGCTCTGAGTCCATTTTCCAGAAGAAGGCGCCTGCTTGCCAATCTACTTTGCCACCAATAGGTGAAGCGATACGTACTTCTTGAGAGAATTGACGCCAAGTTTGTGGGCCAACATCATGTAACTGAAAAGGTACACCAAATACCGGCTCTGTTGAATCACCCGCGATAGAGGTGAAGTCACCTTCACGGTATTCAATATTTTCCCATTCACGGTATGCAGTGATTGAGGTGAATGCATAATCGCCAAGATCTTTATCAACTTGTACTGAAAAGGCGGTAGTTTTATCAATAGTACGAGATTCAAAATCATGATCAACTTTACGTTGGTTTAAATCAAAATCAGCGACGCCATCAACAATGCCGTTACTGTTTGGTGCGGCTTCTGAGTCTGGGTTACGACCACTAGGTAAGCCCTCAATATCTGCACAACAGTCGTCATTTGATTCTGAGTTTTCGAAGATAAATAGCACATTAGTGTCGGATGACGCTTCGTAATCTAACATGGCTCTTACGCCTTGCTTATCGTAGCCGTTGACATTTTCGTTATTGTAAACGTTATATAAATTACCGTCGTAGCCGGACTTGGTCACGACTACGCTAGCCGCTGCTTTATCGGAAATTTCGCCTTGAATTTTGGCGCGTAAACGGTATTCATTACCTTGGAACATGGTTGCTTCAACCATACCTTCAGTATCACCATGCGGCCGTTTAGTGGTAATGTTTACCACACCGGCTGAGGCGTTTTTACCGAATAAGGTGCCTTGAGGGCCACGCAAAACTTCAATACGTTCTAAATCGTATAAATCAGTAAAAGCTTGCCCTGAACGACCTAGCACTACACCATCAACAACGGTAGAAACACTTGGCTCTGCCGCAACACTGAATGAAATGGTACCGATACCACGTACCGTGATGGCAGAGTTACGGCTAGTTGTACCTTTTTTAAAACTTACTGATGGTACTAAGCTTTGTAAACCTTCAAAGCTGCCAGTAAATGCAGAGTCGATTTGATCACTACCAATAACCGATACGGCAACGGGGATCTCAGACAAGCTCTCAGTACGCTTTTGTGCGGTTACGGTAATTTTTTCAAGACCTTCGTCTTCTTTTTTATTTTCTTCAGCAAAAACTGGGTTTGCTAATGTTGTTATTGCCAATGACGACACTATAGCTAGTGAAATTTTGCTTCGTTTGATTGACATATTTCCCCCGTACATTTAGTTAATGTTTATCATTATTTTATTGTGATTATTTTTTACTGTGACAGTTATTGCCACTTAACCCGTTACTTGTTGTACATTCTGCATATATTCACTTTAGTTGAATAAAATTGAATACTCCTAGAATTTCTTTGTCACTGTAGAAAATTACTACAGCTTAGTTTTACAATACACATGCAATTGATATAATACAACTAATATCTTATATAAGACCTAATAATTTATTATTCTTAATTATTACAACGTATTGCATGTATTTGTCTTATGTTTTTATATGAAATTAGCTATATTACGTCTCAATAAATTGGATTTATAGCATTTAAATATGGTTAGTCTCTTCCAAGTTATGCTCGTATTTTTTCTTCCAAACATTTAAAGACAGAGCACACATTACTATATTCACCGCAACAATTACTGAGATCACTCCCCAAAATGATGGGCTTAATCCGTTCACTAACCCTATTGGTGAAAACAATACGTACAGCATAAGAATGCAGGCGACTAAGTTGATGGCCACCGGTAAGGCATACTTCCACGGTGTTAAGTTAACAATAGTATTTTTTGTATAAATTAAGTGACTTGTACGTGGGTACAACTTGCCAATAGTTAACATTATTGCCGTTTCTACAACAAATAAAATGGCGTAAATGTGAATGAAATTTATATCTATTTCGATAATGAATTTTAGTACCGCATAGGTGATAACGTGAAAGATGATAACCACTTTTGCGGCAACAGCTGGGACATGCGAAGTAAAAAAACCAACTAAGACTATGGTAATAACAGGAATATTATAAAACCCGGTAAATATTCTGATGATTTGCCATAAGCCGTCTGGTGCAAACATCAATATAGGCGCAACGATAAATGAAAATAAAGCAATGACAACACTCGCAATTTTAGCGACTTTAATTAACTCTTTATCAGATACTTTGTTCTTCTTCATTGGCAGGTAGATATCTAAACAAAACAAAGTGGCAGCACTATTAAGTAACGAATTGAATGAGCTAAAAACAGTACCCAGTAATACTGCTAAGAAAAACCCTGATAAGTAGACAGGCAGTACATCTTTAACCAACATGGGGTAGGCTAAATCGAATGAAGGCAAGGTTTCGCCCTGATATAAGTGAAAGGCAATAATACCGGGCACCATCATCAAAAAGGGTATTAATAATTTAAAATAACCAGAAAGCAGCACCCCTTTCTGGCCTTCGGCCAAGTTTTTTGCGCCCAGCGTTCGTTGGATAACGTATTGGTTTGTACACCAGTAGAATAAATTCGCAAAAATCATTCCGGTGAATATTGTCCCAAAGGGCACAGGATCATCAGGCGCACCAATAGCATTTAATTTTTCCGTATGTGTTGTCATAACGGTATTGACGCCAGCCATGACATCGCCTCCGCCAAGTAGAGAAAAACCTAAAACCGGTACTAGAATACCGATAATCAGTAAACCAACGCCATTTAATGTATCTGATACAGCAACAGCCTTAAGCCCACCGAAAATGGCATAAAGTGCGCCAATACTACCGACAGAAATAATGGTGATGACTAGCGCGATTTCATAATTAACATTTAACAATTCGGGAATGTCAAAGAGCCTTAACACCGCCACTGAGCCAGAATATAAAATTGAGGGGATAGTGACCAGTCCATAGCCAACCATAAACAGTACTACTGTCATGCGCCTAACCGAGTCATCAAAGCGTGATTTTAGAAATTCAGGCAGGGTAGTGAATGCTCCTGAAAGGTAACGAGGCAAAAAGACTAACGCCATGATAATGGTTGCGAAACCGGCAGTGACTTCCCATGCCATAGCACTTAAGTTATACATATAGGCTGAGCCGTTAAGGCCGATGAGTTGTTCAGCAGAGAGGTTGGTCAGCAACATTGAGCCAGCAATAAAAGTACCTGTTAAGCCACGGCCTGCTAGAAAGTAGCCGTCTTTCGAATCGACTTCACCTTTGGTTTTACTATAAGAGTACCAAGCGACTAACCCCATAAAAAATATGCAGGATAATAAGGTGGTAATAAGTTGCTCTATCGGCATGTAATCTGGCTCCGTTGTTTTATTATTGCTTATCTAACGCTTATTATAGTGAAGGCCAATAACTGGTTATATTTTCAATGTTTTCGAGTTGTTCTGTATGTTCAACTACTGCGCCAAGCGGGATGCGTTTATCTGTTTTAACAAACACTGCTTGTTGATCAAGGTGCAGCGTTAATTGATGAACTTGGCCGCCTTCAAACACTCGTTCATCTTCAAACATACGCCATTGTCCTTTTGGCAGGTAAAACTCAACCTTGCCACCGGGTTGTAAGCAAGGTACAACAAGCAAATCATCACCAAACATGTATTGATCTTCGAAATGCCATGCGGCTTTATCTTCAGGAAAGGCGAGTACCATAGCTCGTTGAACGGGTAAGGCTGTTTCAGTTGCCTGTAACATGGTTCTTTTTAAATAAGGTAACAGTTTATACCTCAGTGCTAAGGCTTTATTGGCGGCTTGTTCGGCTTGTGCTCCATAGCTCCAAGGTTCTCTTTGACCTATACCGTGCAGTCTCATGTGTGCCGAGAAAACGCTTGCTTGAATCCAGCGAACAAATAATTCAGCATCTCTGGTATCTTTATAAAAGCCACCTACATCAGTGGCATAAAAAGGTGCACCAGAAAGGCCCCAGGATATACCGCCACGTAAGCTTGCGGCTAAACCACCCCAGTCAGCTTGAGGATCTCCGCCCCATTGTGCAGGATAACATTGTGAGCCAATCCAACTTGAGCGGCTAAATAGGAATGGACCATTCTTGCTATATAATTTGGCTGCTTCATATACACATCGGTTGTAGAGCAATGTATAAACATTATGCAGTGCAGCGCCACTTTCTCCATTTGACGCCAGCATGTTTTCATCTTCAATTTGTTCGCCAAAGTCGGCTTTAATCATGTCTACGCCAATATCAAATAAAGGTTTATGACTATCGCGCCAGAATTCATAGGCTTCAGGGTGGGTGAAATCTAAAATACCAGATTTAGGTAACGGGGTCAGTACTTCACCAAAAGCGCTCATGTCCCAATCATATTGAAAGGCTTCACCCGTACGCTTGTCTTTAATTAGCCAGCCTTTGTCAGCCAACTCTTTAAAGAGTGGATTTTCGACTGAAATCATAGGATATTCCCAAATACAAATTTTAAAATTCATATCCTTGAGTTCTTGTAGTACGGCGGCGGGATCTTTATATCTAGTTTTGTCCCATTCAAAGGCGAAGCGAGTATCGGTATCTTGCCAAGCGCGGCCGTCAAGTGTAATGACATCACAGGGCATTTTATGTGCGCGAACGGCTTTTGCGGTAGCCATTAATTCGTCAACATCTTGATAATATGCTTTGGAAAGAATCACGCCTAAACTCCAATCTGGAGGCGTTGGCGCTTTACCCGTGAGCTCAGTATAGGCATTCAACATGCCGGCACCATCTTCTTCTTTTAATAAAAAAAGGTCTAAAGCATGGTCTTCTACTAATAAACCGTATGCACGTTGTGACCAAGGAGCATAGCCAACACTATGTGTGACAGGCGCTGGCGTATGCACGAATAACCCCCAGCCCTGAGGGCTCCAAGCAAAGGGGGTGTTTTTATAAGATATTTCTGCATTGACGCCGAGGGCATCATGGTTAAATGAGCGAATAAATTGCCCACGCTTGTCTAGTTTGCCCCATTTTTCACCAAGCCCGTAAACCGGCTCACTCGAATTCAACTCAAAAGACATTAGCCAGCCTTCGTCAACTTTTGCTAATGGAGGTAATCGATATTGGCGAACGAAATGTCCGTCATTAGGGCTAGCCTGAATGAGATTGTCACCTTCAAATAGCTTAAAACTGAAAGGTGTGTGTACTAGTTCTAAACGAAACCTGTTGCTGATAATAGTACTGGTTAATTGATTTGATTCGAGGGTAATAGGTTGTGCTTGTGGGCTTGTTTTCAACATAGCGTAATCAAATGTTCTTTGCGTACCTATTTGAAACCTAACGCCATTACTTAGCATAGAAATGGTTAATTCCCCATGCTCAGTAGGTAAACTAACGGTATCGCAAGCGGTGAGTTGTGCATCTTCCATAATTGAAAGTTGAGGTATATCGTTCCAGTTAGGACTAGTTACTGAAAGTGAGGACATGTATAAACTCCATCGCATGCAAATCAAAAAGCTATCTTATATAAGACTGAAGATACTAACTTTATCAGCTGACTGTCAATCTTTAATTGATAGAAAAGCTTGAATAGTTGCGATTTTTTCGACTGAAAACCTAGCTTGAGCGCAATAAAAATCAGGCTTCTTCTTCATAATAAATAATAGCTAATTTTAGCCTATTGTTTAATTTCTTGCATTCTTTGGCTCAGTAGCGTATCTATGTTCCTATTGGATTAATGATTAAATTTTCCCTTTTAAACAAGAGTTATTTGAGCTGTAAAATGAATGATACAAAATTTCATAATAAATTGAGCGCTGGTAGTCCGGCTTATTTACCTCTATACAAGCAAGTTGAAGAGTATGTTAAACAATTAATTGTTGAGCAGCGCTGGAAGGTTGGTGAAATTCTACCAAATGAGTTTCAACTAGCAGAAGAGTTTAATGTTAGCCAAGGTACCGTTAGAAAAGCCCTTAGCGCATTAACTGACGCCAAAATTTTATATCGAAGGCAAGGTGTAGGCACTTTTGTTTCTGAGCATACCGGCCAGCAAGCGCTTTATCGTTTTTTTCCATTAGTTGCTGATGGTAAAAAGCCAGAATTGCCGATGTCTGAGACTATTTCGCGAAAAATTGAACTTGCTCAAGGTGATGTTTTAGAAAACTTGCAACTGAAGCAAGGTGAAAAGGTCATTGTTTTATCACGCCGTCGGAAAATCGATAGTGAACTGTGTATCCTAGAAGATATTTATTTGCCGGAAAAATATTTTGAAGGCATGATGGAAGAGCCTGAAATCCCTCATACGCTATACCATTTCTATCAAACTAATTACCGTCATACGGTGCAAGATATATCTGATTGCATAAAGGCCATATTACCCACGAAAGCCGATGCTAAATCTCTGGGAATTAAGCCAACAGAGCCGTTATTACAGTTTACTCGTTTGTCTAAGTCGTTAACGGGTCAATTAATTGAATTTCGTCAAACTCGTTGCCGCTCAGATAATTATCATTATTTAGTTAAATTCGATTAAATTTCTATAAAGTCAGAGTTTCCATTCGGTTGGAAACTCTCATTCACCTCTTTGAAGCCATTAAACATCTATTCTCCAGTCTTTGTTGCTGTCTGCTATTATTTCAAATAGTACTATTTCGAGATCTACAATTAATACAGTAAATTAAATAAATTTGTTATTCTCGCATTGACAAAACTTGTGTCTTATATAAGATATAAAATAAATATTCGTAATAGATTAAGCTTTGAGGTTTATGATGGCTGAAAATAAAATTCCCCCAGTAGGTTTAGGTTTATGGAAAATATCTAAAGATCAATGTGCTGATGTTGTATACCAAGCTATAAAAGTGGGATATCGCCACTTAGATAGTGCTTGTGATTATGGCAATGAAGTAGAAGTAGGTCAGGGGATTGCGCAAGCTATTAAAGAAGGTATCTGTAAAAGAGAAGAGCTATGGGTAACGTCTAAGCTGTGGAATACTTATCATAAAAAGGAACATGTTAAATTAGCATTAGAAAAAACCTTAGCTGATCTGAATTTAGACTATCTTGACTCATACCTAATACATTTTCCAATAGCACAACCTTTTGTGCCATTTGAACAAAGGTACCCGCCAGAATGGTTATTTGAGCCTGAAAGTGAAAATGCCAGCATGTTAACTGCGCCAGTACCATTATATGAAACATGGCAAGCAATGGAGGCATTGGTTGAAGACGGTTTAGTGAAAGAAATTGGTGTTTGTAATTATAATGCAGGTTTACTCAATGATTTAATGTCGTACGCGAAGATTAAGCCGTCGGCATTGCAAATAGAGTCACACCCTTACTTAACACAAGAAAAACTCATCCGTTTGGCTAAAGGTTATGGTATTTCGGTAACCACATTTTCACCGTTAGGTGCTTTGTCATATTTAGAGTTACAAATGGCAGATGCGCTTGAGTCTGTTTTGACACAGAATGTGGTCATTGCTGCGGCAAAAAGGGTGGATAGAACACCGGCTCAGGTTGTTTTACGTTGGGGAGTGCAACGTGGTTGTGCAATTATCCCTAAGAGTACTAAATTGGCAAGGCTAAAAGAAAATATTGCCCTGTTTGATTTCGAGCTTTCAGAGCACGAAATGGAGGCTATATCTTCACTGAATCAGAATCGACGCTTTAACGATCCTGGCGAATTTTGCGAAGCGGCATTTAACACCTTCTACCCAATTTATGATTAGGAGATAGAGTTATGGCATATATAAGTAACATGGTTGCTGACTTAAAATTTGAAAAAAGTGAGTTTCCTAGCATTATTGTCAATGACGGTTCAGTTTCTACAATCGAACAAGCCAAGGCGTTTGTAAAAGAGCACCTTGAATTATTAGAGCAAGAGCTGTTTTGTACTGGTGCATTATTGTTTAGAGGGTTTCCCATTACCAGTGCTCAAACTTACGACGAGTTCTTTTCAGCCTTTAATTATCCAAACTTTACCTACAAGGAGTCGCTTTCAAATGCGGTTCGGATAAATCATACCGAATATGTATTTACCGCTAACGAAGCTCCAAAGCATGTAGAAATATATTTGCACAATGAAATGGCTCAAACCCCAGTATACCCGGCGAAAATATCACTCTTTTGTGAGCAAGCTGCAGATAAAGGAGGAGAAACGGCTATTTGTCGTTCAGACTTTATTTATCAAAACTTAATAAACGTTGAACCTGAGTTAACTGAAAAACTTGAAAGAGTGGGGGTGAAATATACCACCTTAATGCCTGCAGAAGATAAACCTGAGTCAGGCCAAGGGCGTAGTTGGAAGAGTACATTAACGGTTGAAAATGCTGAGCAAGCTGAAGAAAAACTGAAAAATTTAGGTTACTCATGGCAATGGCTAGCAGATGGCTCGTTAAAAGCACAAACCTCGGCACTACCGGCAATAAGAATACTGTCTGATGGTAGAAAAGTATTTTTTAATCAAATCATTGCTGCCTACATGGGCTGGAGTGGTGTAAGAGACAATCCCGATGTAGCACTTTGTTTTGGTGATGATAGCTCAATTAATAAAGCTTTTTTAGAGACAATTGTTAAGCAAGCTGAGTTGTTGACCTATGACATTGCTTGGCAAGATGGTGATGTGGCAATTGTTGATAATAATATCGCTAAACATGGTCGTCGTCCTTTTGAAGGTGAGCGGAAGCGTAAAGTTTTAGTCGTTCTTGGCGCATCAGGTAAAAAATAAACACGAGTAATTTAATATGACGTATAAGCAGTTTTTACCTGGTGCCAGTATTGCCGTGATAACAGGCTTGGCTGCACTCTTTTTGAGTGAGCATTACGGAGCGCCGGCAATGCTTTTTGCCTTGCTATTAGGTATCGCTTTATCATTCTTATATGAAGAAACCTCATGCAAAGCAGGCATAGAATTCACCGCTTGTCATATTTTAAGAATTGGCGTCGCCTTACTGGGTCTACGCATAGCGCTAGATGATTTGTTCACCTTAGGTTGGCAAACTATTGCTTTATTAGCCGCGGCTATTTTCTCTACTATTGCGCTAGGTTTATTGTTAGCAAAACTCACCGGCCTGCGAAAAAGCTTTGGCGCACTTACCGGTGGCTCTGTCGCTATCTGTGGCGCCTCGGCGGCAATGGCAATTACTGCGGTATTGCCCGAATATAAAGATAAAGAGCGTGATACATTACTTACCGTAATCGGTGTAACGTCATTATCAACAATTGCTATGGTTGTTTATCCTATTGCAGTAACTTATTTCGGTCTTGACAGTATGGACGCGGGGTTATTCTTAGGTGGCACTATACACGACGTTGCTCAAGTGGTTGGTGCAGGCTTTTCTATTTCTGAAGAAACTGGCAATACAGCAACTTTAGTGAAACTTGTGCGCGTTAGTATGTTAATGCCTGTTGTATTGATCATGTTACTGGTAATAAAGCGATTTCATCAAGGAGATACTTCAACAGGCAAAGCTGCAAAAGTGCCTGGGTTTTTAGTCGCCTTCATTGTTTTGATGATAATAAATTCGTGTTTTGAATTGCCTGCTTTGGTAACAGAATCGGCAACTGAAGTTTCCCGTTTTGCTTTGATTATTGCAATAACTGCGATTGGTATGAAATCAAACCTAGCTAAGCTGGCTTCAGTAGGCATGTTGCCGATATTTTTAATGGTGATGGAAACTTTATGGATCGCCGCGTTTATTTTGGCCGCTATTTTCATTTTATAAAAATCTAAGCTCAATAAGTTTACGCGTTTTTATGAGTGGCTAATCTGAATTATCTATACTCACTTGCGATTAAATCATCGTAAGTGTCTTTGGGGTGAAACCATACCCTGCCTGTGTTTATCCCACACTAAATCAACCATCACTACTCAATTAGCTATTATCCATTTTAATTACAAAAGTAATTAGAAAAATTATTCTTTCTACATAAGTCTAGAGAAGTTGATGTTTTATCATGTGATTTTCAAAACTAAACTATACTTAGCAATTGGTGGAGTAGGTACATTAGCGATTATATTTATCGCTACAAATTTTCATCGTGAAATCATTGCTACTTATAGTTACTAACAGCAGCAGTTTAAGACATGAACGTTGAGTGGAAGGCAAACGACATTGAAGTGTACTATATATTTTTTTCAGATAATGATATTGATATTATGCTGTACAAACACTTACTCTAAAGAAGTGCGTTTGGAAATATCTAAGGTAACTGATTCAGCCGGTCACCATCTTTTTTATCATGAGCTACTCACGACGGCGCTCAAAGAAATAGGGCATACGCCTATTTTAACCGTGAGTAACACGCCGCATTTAAGAAGCAAACAATATTTAGATTCAGGAATTACTTCCATATTTTGGATGTTGGAAACTAAAGAAAGAAACCAACGCTATATACCTATTGAAGTTGGGCTTACCGATGGCTTGATTGGTAAGCGTATTTTGTTAATTAAAAAAGGTGAACAATCTCACTATGATAAGGTGAAAAATCTAGATGACTTTAGAGGACTAAATTTAACTGCGGCGATGGGATTGAAATGGTTTGATGCTAAAGTTTGGCGTGCTAATCATTTAAAATACAAGGAATTTATTGGTAACTGGGCATCGCTTTTTAAAATGTTAGAAAAAGATAGAGGCTTTGATTATTTTGCGCGCGGCGTAAACGAAATTATTTCAGAAGCCAAGTTGCATTCAGGCTTAGCAATCGAACAAAAGTTACTGCTTATTTATGAGCGTGACTTTCGTTTTTATTTAAGTAAAACAGGCCCAAATGCAGGGGCGCAATATAAAGACATTATTGCTAGCGCCATGATTAAAGCAAAAGAAAGTGGTCTAATTACACGACTGGTGAACAAATATTGGGGCAATGATATTAAGTCTTTACATTATGATGAGAGGATAAAAATTTACTTAGATTCACCTTCCTCAGACGATTAATTCGCCGCTTTTTACCTACTAAAAATCTTTGTCTAACGATGACCGAATGTAACCTTATATTTCAAATATTCATTTCGTCGCAAAATAAATGCCACTTAACTCAACCTTTTTAGTTTTTGACACGTCTTTACTTATAATGCTTCGAATAAAAAAATATTATAACTAGGATGGGATAATGAACCTTACCCGTGCCGCCTTAAAAAACCCTGCTGCCATTATTGTTATCGTCGCTTTAGTCATGGTATTTGGTTTAATGAGTGTTTTTAAACTACCCATACAATTAACCCCTGATATTGAACAACCACAAATTAATATATCTACTGGCTGGCGCAGCGCGGCTCCAGCGGAAATGGAATCGGTTATCATAGAGCCGATTGAAAACGTGGTTAAAAATACTCAAGGTGTAACGAAAGTTACTACTAATATTCAACGTGGTTTTGGCAATATTACCCTAACGTTTGATGTGGGTGCTGATATGCAAAAAGCCATGCTTGATGTAATCAATAACCTCAATCAAGCGCCACCTATTCCGTTAGATGCGTTCGACCCAGTAGTCTCTGCTGGAGGAGGCAGAGGCGGCCCTAATACCGCATCTTTGATGATTAAAACCCTACCTGATAATCCGACGCAAGATTTAGGTAAATACCAAAAGCTGATTGAAGATGTGGTACGGCCGAGATTTTCTCGAATTCAAGGTATGGGGCAAGTCAATTTGCAAAGCCACCGTCCAAGAGAATTAAGGATCACCTTTGATCCGCTACGTACCGCTTCGCTTGGCTTGTCGCTATCGGATATTAGTTCAACTATTTCACGCGCTAGTGATGTATCTGCTGGTGTAGCTAATGTCGGTAGACGCCAATACACGGTGCGTTTTTCTGGGCAATATGATGTCAGTAATTTAACTGAGATGATTGTAGGCTATAGCGGAGAACGTCCTATTTATTTAAAAGACATTGCCACCGTTGAAAATACCTTAGTGGACCGCTTTGGCTTTAACATGCGTAGTGGCCAACCTTCATACTACTTTACTTTGAAGCGTCAAAACGACGCAAACACCGTGGCGCTTTTAGATGAAATAAATGTTGCAGTTAAAGAGTTGAATGATGGGCCAATGAAAGCAGCAGGGCTAGTGATTGAGCTAAGTTTTGACTCTTCAGTACATATTCGTAATGCATTGAAACTAGTGCAAAACAATCTAGGATTAGGCATTGCCTTAGCCTTAATTATTCTTTGGTTGTTTTTACGGGGCTGGCGAAATATCTTAATTATCGCCGTTACTATTCCTATCTCTTTAATGGTGGCTTTTGTTGCCTTAAGTATTTTCGATAGAAGCCTTAATGTGATTTCGCTTGCTGGTTTGGCTTTCTCTGTGGGTTTAGTACTTGATGCTGCGATTATTGTTCAAGAGAATATAGTGCGACTACGTGGTTTAGGGATGGACGGTAAAAAGGCAGTGCTGCGAGGCGCTTTGCAAGTAACAGGCGCATTGTTTGCGTCTACCGCGACCAGCGTCGCAATATTTTTACCTATTTTGTTCATGGCTGGTATTGAGGGGCAGTTATTTTCTGACTTAGCACTGACGCTTTCTATTGCAGTTATCGCTTCACTGGTAACGGCAATTACCATATTGCCTATAGCGAGTCATTATTGGCTTAAATCTCAAAATGACCGTGACCCTTTTGCTCATTACTGGGAAAAACTCACCAGCTTAGTGATGCGCTTAACCAATACTCAAACAAAACGGTTAAGCTGGATTTCGTTTTTGTTGGGCGGCTCTATTTTAGTTATCGTTTTATTGATGCCGAAAACTGATTTTATGCCGCGTGCTCCTATTGATGGGTTTTTCTTTAGTCTCAATTTACCCCCAGGTGGTAATGTTGATTTTATTGAAAAAGAAGTGGCATCGCTGGTTAAAGAGAGGTTATCTCCGTATCTTTCGGGTGACAAGTTGCCAAAAATTAAAAGTTATAACTTTTACTCTTTTGGTGCCGGTGCTACCGGTGGTTTTATTTATGCCGATGACCCAACCCGAGTCGAAGAGTTAATGCAGGTCATTCGCACTGAAGTATTAGGTGGCTTGCCAGATACGCAAGTCTTTTTATTTAGGGGCTCAATGATAAATGTCTCAGGTGGCGGCAATGGTCGCACTGTAGAGATTAACGTACAGGGACCAGACATAGAAAGTTTAATGTCAGTGGCACAGGTTGGGATAGATGCCATTAATGAAAGCATGCCAGGTACGACAGCATTTCCAAATCCTGGATTAACGTTGTCAGAGCCTGAATTGAAACTCACTCCCAAAGATCAACGGATAACCCAAGCGGGTTTAACACGTCGTGATGTGGCAAATGCCATTCGCGCTTATACCAGTGGCTTATTCATAGGTGAATATTTTGATGGTAACGATAGAGTCAATGTTATCTTGCGTGGTGAACAATGGCAGACGCCTGACGAACTGGCTGCTTTGCCTATACATTCGCCTTTAGCAGGAGTACAAACCATAGGTGAACTAACGTCTCTGTCAAGAACGGCAGGTCCTACAAGTTTAAGACGTGTTGATGGCAAAAGAACCATTAGTATTCAAATATCTCCGCCGGCAACCATGTCACTAGAAGAGGCATTAGTAACACTGAATGAAAATGTTATACCGATAATGAAAGCTCAGCTTCCTGTTGAAGCGTCTATTCAGCTCAGTGGTAATGCCAATAAAATGGCGGCGGCTATTAGCGATATGATCAAAAACTTCGCTTTGGCACTCGTGATATTATTTTTACTTATGACGGCATTATTTAAATCGCCTAAAGACAGTTTATTAGTTTTGCTCGTAATGCCATTAGCGGTTGCCGGTGGTGTTGCAGGGCTCAATCTATTGAACTTAGTGACTTACCAATCACTCGATTTATTAACCATGATAGGTTTTATTATTTTGCTTGGTTTAGTGGTAAATAATGCCATATTGATTGTTGACCAAACGAGGCAAGCTGAAAAAGACGGCCTTTCTAGAAGGCGCGCTGTTGCTCAAGCAATTCGTATTCGTGCAAGACCTGTATATATGAGTACATTAACAAGCTTGTTTGGCATGTTACCTTTAATGGTTATGCCGGGCGTAGGTAGTGAAATATACCGCGGCTTAGCAACTGTGATTGTTGGCGGTATGTTCACTAGTGCTATTTTCACCTTAGTACTTTTCCCTAGCTTATTAAGGTTTGGTGAAAAGTCATCAAATGAGCAAAGTAATTTAGGAAATAATATCGAAGATTTGCAATTGGACACTAAATCTTCATTACAAGCTCGAGTCAGCTAGAGCAAAATAGCTGGTACTCAGCGAGGATAAATTATGTTAAAAAAATTATGGTTAAAAAAAGTGATGCCATCAAAGTCAATATTGAGACGGGTTTTGTTTGGCTCGGCTTCTTGCTTGTTGGTTGTTAGTCAATTTGCTACTTCGGCGCAAGCGCCAAAAAGACCTGTAAAGGTTGATACGGTGACTGAAGTTTCATTAGCAGCAACTGCTAACCTTATGGGCACGCTGCATAGTCGCTCTTTTGTTAATATTACCGCCGGCGTTAGCGGTCGTTTAGACTGGTTACAAGAACCGGGAACTATGGTTCAGGCAGGTGAAGTGCTAGCTAAAATGGATTTACTGCCCCTGCAATTGAAACAAGCGGAGCAACAAGCACAAATTAAGCGAGCTAATATTAATTCTCGTTATTTTAAAAATGAGTTACAACGACTAGAAAAATTGAGAAAAAGTAATTCTGCCTCTCAGTTTCAACTTGATCAAACGAAATCTCAATATGAGTTAGCTCAAACTGATTTAGAAATAGCAAGGTTAAAATTAAAGCAGTTAGAAGATGAGCTTTCCCGCGCGACAGTTAAAGCTCCATTTAATGGCGTTGTAACGGCGCGTGTTGTTCGTGCAGGAACCGATATAAATCGAAGTGACATTTTATTGAAGTTACTTGATACCGAGCATTTAGAAGTTCGCTTATTTGTACCGGTTAAATATTTAGCTTATGTGCGCAAAGGATTAGCGTTAAACCTAAAAGCAATAGGGCAAGAGATTTCGACAGAAGTTACTGCTGTTATTCCCAGTACAGATCCTCGCTCACAAACGTTCGAAGTGAGAATTCAGCTCCCTGAGCATTTAAATGAGTTTTGGACTGCAGGGCAATTAGTATCTGTAGCAGTGCCAATTCAAGGAGCTAGTCCTAGTTTAACTATTCATAGAGATGCATTAATTTTACGTAAAGATGGTACGTTTGTCGTCAAGGTTGATGAGCAAAATAAAGCGCACAGATTACTGGTAAAAGTAGGTAAGGGTACCTTCGACAGAGTGGCAATTCAGGGAGACTTACAAAGCGGAGACAGGATAGCTATTCGTGGCGCAGAAAGGCTCAAAGAAGGACAAAGTGTCGTTGTGCAATAGATTGCGACCGCTTTTATATAAGCAAAGTGACAACTTAACTTGTTAAATTGTCACTTTCATTGAGCTTATCTTCTTTAGTTAGCTTTATTAATTAAACTATTAAGCTCTTTTTTAGCTAGAAAGCTATCCATAGTTGAACGCAGTAATTTATACAACAAAATTGAGCCATCAATTTCTTCTTTACGGTTTGTTAAACTCTCTATGTTTAATCCTAAAGGAAGATTATATGGGATCACAGCATCTAAAATTTGTTGTAAACTATTTGCGCAAATTCGTATGGATTCATGTAATGGGCTGGCAGAATTGAGTATACGTAAGCTGGTTGCTTCAGGCACACTTACACCTAACCATTCGATAAATTCTAGCGTTTTTTCACTACCACAAGGTGAAAATGTCAAAATTAACCGCTGCGGTTTAAGGCCTTGTTTTTCACACTCAAGCGCATACCGAGTGAGCATGTCTATGGTTGCTTGCGGATTATAGATGGCTTGCGAGATAAAGAAATTACAGCCTTGAAGGTGTTTCTCAATTAAACGTTGATGCTCATTGCCTTTAACAGCATGACGCTCTGCAATAGTGACGCCACCGATAAAAAAATCATGTTCATTTTCTACTAAGGTCTTATATGCATCGGACAAGGGTAGTGAAATTTCATTGTCTTTAGAAGGGCTGCCAACCAGTACCACATCTTTAACGCCATATTTCTCCCATGCTTCATTTGCCCATTGATTAAAATCATCGCTACTCGATTGCACAACACTTTTATAAGTAATAACAGGGTGGTTAGATTTGTCATTAAGTAATGATGAATAAAGTCTAGTGTCATGTGTTGACTTGAAAGGGAATGGCCTTGATTTTTTGGTACGAGAATTTTCATCTTGAATGTCATAAACAATTAAACCATCAAAATCAATATCACTAACTCGCTCAAGTAACTTTTCAGCAATAATTTCAACAGCTTCAAGTGAGGTGTTACTTTTTGGCGGTGTTGTGCCAATAAAATAGACACCTCTATTTATATCGTTATATCTTGCTTGAAGTTCTGATTGCTTGCTTACATTACTCATTTGGATTGTTGTTCATGGACGTTTAGATGTCTATATGGTCATTTATATCGACTGCATTGTCAACCACTGATTTACGAAAATAACGAAGAGTGTGGCTGCTTTTAGGGATTTTTATAAAATAGGCGAGTGAAAAGCACAACAATGCTTAGTGAGTGCTTATTCTAAATCGCTTGTAGCTCGCTCCACCATTTGTTTCATTAAGCTATAAGAGAAGTGATTAAAAGGGGGAACAAATAAACCGGTGGAGAAAAGCCCTGGATTATCTTCTAATAACCCTCTATTGGAAATGTTGGCTGCTGGGATCATGGATAAGTCATCAGCAATGCGTTGCTGTACCTTTTTACTGATAAAATAATTTGCAATTATTTCGGCTGCTTCAAGCTTTCTGCCAGATAAATGATGAACAAAATTAATGGTGTCTAACCAAGCTAAGTAACCTTCTTGAAAATCAATAAGCTGCCAGTTTTCACCTTTTTTATTTTGTTGGCTGATCTCAGGGCCCCAACTGCTGACAATATCAAGGTTAGATGAGAAAAGAGGAGACTCAGCCCAAAGGTTACCTGCTTGTTGATAAATAGCGCGCAATTTCCGTTCTAATAGTCCATTTTCAGCCATTAGTGCTTTTAAAGCTTGACGGTCGCCTTGTTCTGTTAATGTTTGAATTTCAAAAGGGTGATGACCAATTGCTTGCCATAAGTCACTAACGGATGTTGGAATTTTAGTTGTTCCAAGCTTTTGGGTATTAATATAAAAACCATATATACCGCCACCCCAGGGGATATACAAAGGATTACCAGCTTCCATTCCCATAGAGATATTGATCAAATTGTTATTTAGAAATTGATAATTGGTAAGCCGTGGAGAATGTCGATTGATGGGTTGTAATAGTTTCGAAATTCTTTCGTCATTCATTTTGATAAAAAATAAAGTAAGAAACGCGATGTCACATTGATTATTTCTTATTATTGAAAACATTTGTTCTTCGTCTTGCGCTAGCGTATCTATAACTTGCGCGGTATATTGGTAACCCTGATCTGCGAGTTGCTTGTTAACTATGCTAAGGTCTGCTTGGGTGATATAACCCTCCCAAGTTAAAATCCGGATAGGCTGTGCGCTTAAGTTTGTACAGAAGAGTGCTAAAAGTATAAGAACCCAGCAAGGGTGCGACATAAAAGAAATTTATATAAGTAAATGGGATTATTTAAGCATAGACTTAAACTGGCAATTGAACAAATGTATACTCCCCTTAGCTAAAAGCCAGTTCTTAATTTAAGTAGATTGAAAGATGAATGAAATATTACCCATTTCCATTAAAGTTAATGAAGAGTTAGTGCAACGGCTAACAAAAGTTGTTGCTGTAACTAATAA
Organism: uncultured Colwellia sp.; assembly: GCA_913062815.1. Taxonomy (GTDB): domain Bacteria; phylum Pseudomonadota; class Gammaproteobacteria; order Enterobacterales; family Alteromonadaceae; genus Colwellia. The sequence goes on from CAJXWZ010000012.1 coordinate 74,061, forward strand.
ACTGGAAGCACAATTTAACTTTCAAACATTAGCGGCAAATTGGTATGGCGATGAAGATAATATTCATTCAATTCTTTTACGATTGGAGTCAGCGGCAAGTTTTGAAAGTAATTGGCAGGTATTTGAAGAAAATTCATCAATGAAACAATATAGTGACGATGTATTTTCAATTACTAACAGTGAGAGTAAGTTGTTTCAAACTGTTTGTTATATTGCCATCACTACCGTTGAATTAATGCTTGTTACTGAGCAAACAAAGCTACTTCCCGCTTTACTGCAAGTGAAATTACAAAAAGTACTTAATCTTATTGCAAAAAAACATGCGCTAACGTGTATATAACTTCTATTGTAAAGGAATAAAGTGTCAATTAATCGCAGTAGGCTTGATCGTATTATTGCCGAAAAATGCCAAATAAACCGCAAAAAAGTGCGATTAATGTTGGCACAAAAGCGTATTAGGGTTGATGGTGTTATCGCTAATAATGTGGCCCAAGCAGTTGATAAATTTTCTGTTATCTTAGTGGATGAGGAAGCGATTCAACAGCATCATCCGTTGTATATTATGCTTCATAAACCCATTGGCGTGGTATGTGCTACCAAGGACGATAAACATACAACAGTGATTGATTTACTCGAGACACTTTTAACTGCCGAGGAACGAGCAAGTTTGCACATTGTCGGTCGTTTGGACTTGAATACTTCAGGTTTAGTGTTATTAACCAATGACAGTCGTTGGTCTGAACAATTAACTTCTCCTGAAAATAAAGTCCCTAAACATTATTTAGTGACTTTAGAAAGGCTTTTGACCAATGAATATATTACCGCTTTTGCAGAGGGGATGTTTTTTGCCTTCGAAGGTATCACTACCAAACCAGCAACACTCAATATAGTTTCTCAATATCAAGCACATGTTGTATTAACAGAAGGGCGTTATCATCAAATTAAAAGAATGTTTGGTCGATTTAGAAATCCAGTAGTTGCCCTACATCGCATAGCGGTAGGTGATTACCGTTTACCTGAGGATTTGAAGGTTGGAGAAAGTCGAATTATAGTGGTATAACAAGGTGAAGTAGCAACCAGCAATAAGAGTATCAACAAGATATTATTAAGTATTCACCTACAATACCTGCACTGCTTTTTTATAAGCCAGTTACAGAATTATAACTGGCTTACCGTACTTTTATTTAACGCCAAGTTCACGCAAACGTTCAAGCAAATAAGATGCTTGGGTATGTTTATCCGATAATTTAACTTCGCTGCGAGGATGTAAAAATAATGGTAGTGAAATGCGAGATTTAGTACTTGCTTTGCCACTTGGATTGATAACTCGGTGAGAAGTGGATGGGAAATAACCGCCTGAGGCTTCTTGCAGCATATCACCAATATTGATGATTAAGTTGCCAAAATTACTGGGCACATCCAACCAACTACCATCTTGACTTTGAACTTGTAAACCTGGCTCATTGGCAGCAGGTAAAATAGTTAGCAAGTTAATATCTTCGTGAGCGGCAGCTCTGATAGCTCCGGGCTCTTCGTCACCTGTAATTGGTGGATAATGCAAAATACGTAGTAATGTATTGGGGGTGTTATCAATCATGCTGGATAGCTGTTGAGAATAGTTTTTTGAAACAGATGCTGGACTATATTCTTCCACCCAATCTAATAGCTCATGGGCTAAGTTAGAGGCTAGTTCATAGTAATTGAGTATCTCATCTTTTAATGAGTCAGGAATACGACCCCAAGGGTAAATATGGAAGTATTCCTTAATGTCTTTATGTTGATGTCCTTTGGCTGTTTCTGAAATTTCAGGGGCAAAATAACCGTCTTGTTTCTCTACATCGAAAGCATAACTTTCTTTATTACCATTGGTAAAAAAATCTTGCCAATTATTATAAATAGACTCAACTAAAGATTGTTGGATAGGATGGTTAACTAAAACGCCAAAACCCGTTTCACGTAAGCTTTTAACAAATTTTTCCGCTGCGTCTTCTGCGGTGTAATCTACAACAGGTAGAATCATGGTTTTCTCAAAGAAATAGAATTATACGTAGATTGTAAACTGATTTTAGTTATCTTCAAGCTTGTCGGGTGCTGTTGATGTTTTCTGATTGTTTTTACGGCAATTTATTTTCCGATAATACAAGACATAGCTTTTATTTCGTAGTCACACAAGACTATTGCAGTTGCGTTGTCTAATAAGCTACCGCCATGTAGCGTGCTCAAATAAGTGATAAAGCGATAGGAAATGGCTATAAACGCTGTCCTTCGAATGCGTTTTAATGGGTCTTGCTCTTTGTTGCCAACACGGAATTAGGTATATAGGTTATGTAGTAGCATATTACCTGTGCGAGGTACTTACATAGAGCTACTATGTTTCATTTCTAGTGCCGCGATCAAAAAGCATTTAATTAGAATAAAATCGAAACATGAAAGTTCAAAAGACCCTAAGAAAAAATAGAGAGACTTCTGATATTTGTATAGACTTAAGTATATACTAGATAAAAATTTACAATAATTAAGTGATAAATTAGATGAAACTTTCTCTTTTCAGTGTTGGTTGTTTTCTTGTCGGTCTTACTGGGTGCTCAAGTAATGATGCAGTGTGTGAAGATATCACCTTAGCATCAGAACAGATACAACAATGCCAAGCGCTACATCGTCAAATAGTTAATGCAAAGGGCAAACCTTTAATACGAACAGAACTTGAACGTAGATATCAACAAGACTGTATAGATATTCGTTATTACCGTGATGAAAAACAAGTTGCCATCTGCGGAAATAAGCATAAAAGCAAGGAAATCATTGAGAATATGGGTAGAGAAGCCAGTACTAACTAACTTTTTATGTATTAATTTTCCTAAAAATCCATGTTAGCTTGACAGCTAAGGTGGATTTTTTTTGAATAAAAGTTCATTATGTTTATCTTAAAAATTTTCATTGTTCAGCTTATTGATAACTAGTGGTTCAATTGATACGGGTAAATTTTTACTAATGGCTAATGCGCGCACCAAAAAAAATATAACTAACATCGCTGACAATAAAGACGAAAACGTCTCTAGTCAAACTGCGCCCGCTACCAATGAACTGCTTCCTCCCGCAAATGAATTGCACACGCTTCAGCAGCAATACCAAGATTTACAAATACGCTATAGTGCTTTGTTCAGTCTTAATCATTTATCCCAAGAGTGTGATGATCTACACAGCTTTTATCCCCAAGTACATCGAACTATCGCATCACTGATGACGGCGAAAAATTTTTATATCGTTACTTACGATCAAACGTTTTCCACTTTAGAGTTTGTCTATTATGTAGATGAAAAAGATAAGAAACCAGAGGGGGTTATAGATTACAAAGACTTTACCGGATCATTTACTCATTTAGTTATTGAGTCAATGCAACCTTTGTTAGTTACTCCATCTCTTGAACAGCAACTACAAGAAAATGAAAAAATCAAACTTTACGGCTCTACAGGTATGGATTGGCTAGGCATCCCATTATTGCATAATGATTTAGTGATAGGGGTGATGGTTGTACAAAGCTATAGTGAGAAAACGCGTTATAACGAGCAAGATCTCAGTATGCTTACTTTTGCTGGTCAACATGTTGTTGGTGCCATGATTCGATTGCAAGATAAAGAAAGGTTAACGAGTGCTGTTAATGCTAGAACTCGGGAGTTAATGGCGCAAATCCGGGAACGGGAAAAATCTGAGTTATTACAAGAGTCTTTATATCGAATTTCTGAATTAGCCAATGATGCTAGTTTTGATATCAACATATTTTATTCAAAAGTGCATAATATCGTTGGTCAACTAATTAATGCCACTAACTTTTTCATCGCTAAATATGATCAAGACAGCGATACCATCGAATATGTTTATGTGGTCGACGAAGAATCAGACAACCCGAAAGATTTTTTTCAAACAAGAAAACTCTCTAATCATTACTCTGAGCTGGTAATTCGTCAGCAAAAAACGGTGCTATTAACTAAGCAAAATATGACCGAGTTGTTTAACAAAGGTGAAACCAGAAAACCAACCTCGGGTGAACATTCATGGCTAGGTGTACCGCTCATTTATTCAGGGAAGTTGCTCGGCGTAATGGTTATTCAAAGTTACTCTAACCAAACTACCTATTCGCAGCAAGATGCAGAATTATTGAATTTTGTCTCTAATCACGTATCAGCAGCGATTAAACGACGCGAAACCTCTGATGTAGAAAGACAAAGTCATGAGTTATTAGAGCAACAGGTTAAACTAAGAACCCTAGCTTTAGAAGAAGAAATTGTTCAGCGTAAACAAGTGGAAAAAAAACTAAAGCATACAGCTTCACATGATAGTTTAACGGGTTTACCAAACAGAGCCGTATTCCTTGATTTATTAAATCATGCTATTGCCTGCAAAAAGCGCAAGCCTGATTTATCTTTTGCCGTGTTATTCTTAGATTTAGATCGTTTTAAAATGGTTAATGATAGCTTAGGCCATCATGCGGGTGACACTTTATTGAAACTCATTGCTCGCGAGTTATCGGCAATTGTCCGCGGTAAAGATACCGTAGCCAGATTAGGTGGAGATGAATTTGTTATATTAATTGAAGATTTGGATTCTGATAACGAAGCCTTTGAAATAGCACAACGAATTACCGCGTTTTTAAAAGAGCCATTTACTATTAATAACCAGTTAGTTTTTACCGGTACTAGTATAGGTATTTTATTTAGTGATGAGCGGTATGATAGTGCTGATACTATGCTAAGGGATGCTGATACTGCTATGTATCATGCAAAGGACAATGGTAAGGGGCGTTATGAAGTATTCGATGCAAGTATGCATCAGAGAGTGCAAAATGCACTTTCTCTTGAGGCTGACATTAGAGAAGCGATAGAATGGCAAGAATTTATTCCTTTTTATCAGCCCATACTTAAACTAGAAAATGAAGAGTTAAGAGGTTTTGAAGCGCTGGCTCGCTGGCAAAGTAAAAAACGTGGCTTTGTTTATCCTAATGATTTCATTCCATTAGCAGAAGAAACTAATCTTGTACAAGCTATTGATTTACAAATATTAAAACAATCATGTCTTCAGCTTAAAATATGGCAAGAAACTTTATCCAGAGAAGATTTATATGTCAGTTGTAATTTATTCTGCAGTCAATTTTTTAGTCCTTCACTACCTGATGATATTGAAAATATTCTGAACGAAACTGGCTTAAAAGCAGAGCACTTAAGAGTAGAGTTAACTGAACGAGCATTATTAGAAAATACTGATGTTGTTCTTTCTAATATGAAAGCGCTCAAACGCCTTGGTGTAAAAATACTGCTTGATGACTTTGGCACAGGTTATTCAAGTTTGAGTTATTTGCACCGCTTCCCTATTGATGTATTAAAAATTGATCGTTCTTTTATCAATAATGTTCACGAACACAAAAATAACCGGGCAATTATTAAAACAATTGTCGATTTAGCCACCAATCTTCGTATGGCGACCGTCGGTGAAGGTATAGAAAATATAGAAGATGCCCAATTACTTCAAAAAATGGATTGCTTATATGGACAAGGTTTTTACTTCGCGAAACCTATGCCTGCAAAAGAGATGGAACAATATATCAAGGCGAATTCACTTGAAAGTAAATAATGTATTTATTTAAAGCGGTTATCCGTTAGTAAATTCAGCAATGGTGACTTCAACTTCTATATTTTTCCCTTGGCGATGTAACTTAAAGAGTAATGTAGTTTTTGGTCTCGTTTCAGCAACGATGTCTAAAGCTTGCACGATACTATGAATAGGTTGGTCGCCGATTTGATACACAACGTCACCCGCTTGAATACCAGCAGCAAAAGCGGGACTTACAGGGCTGACTGCATCAACCACAAATCCTTTGGCATCGATTATATACTGGGTTGCAGAAATTCCTAACCAACCACGCACAACGCGGCCATTTTCAATAATTTGCTGCATTATCTTGGCGGCAAGTTGATAAGGAATTGCGAAGAATATTCCTTGAATATTTAGTTGTGGGTTTGATTCTGTATATTGGCGCGAGTTAATGCCCACCAAGACACCGTTACTGTTTATGAGTGCACCACCTGAGTTACCCTCGTTGATCGCCGCATCCATTTGTAAAAAATTAAGATAATTGGTGTTACTCAAGCCACTACGACCTGTTGCGCTGATAATTCCTTGAGTGACGGTTTGCCCTAAGTTGAGTGGGTTACCAATCGCTAAAACAACATCTCCGGGTAACGATTGTTGTTGGCTTTCTTGTGGGATAGTAGGGAGATTGCTGGCGTTAACTTTAAGCACGGCTAAGTCCGTTATTTGATCAAAGCCTATTAACTCAGCAGGAAAAGGCTGCCCACTTTGCAAAACCACATAAATTAAATCGGCATTTTGAATAACGTGCAGGTTTGTCAATATATAACCATTACTATCCATAATGACACCAGAGCCTAATGTCGTGCTTTTTCTAGCTTTTCGGCCATAACCTTGTCGAGGTACAATATCTTCTGAGTAGATATTAACTACGGCTGGGCTAGCTATGCTAACCGCTTTTGCATAAGAAAGGGGTCTCGAGTTTTGCTTTTTAGTCCCTAATAGCTGCTCTGCAAGAGGAACATCACTTAAGTCCGGTATTAATAAAAGCAAAGCAACAGCAAGTAATACACCGTAACTAATTGAATTTACAATGTACTTTAATGTGGATTCTAATTTCAAAGGTGAGACTCAATGCGATAGTGATTTTTTTTATACTTTTGAGTTTAACACAAAATATTTATCTTTAAGTGTAATCACCCAATAAAAAAGGCTAGTTATCACTAGCCTTGTTGCATAACCTTATTAAACTATCGAATCATCAAATACTGAGAATAATTATCACGAACGATATTTAAGGCAAAGACACCTTTCTTATCTTTTAAATAACTACGTAATTCAGCAACGTTTTTGATACGAGTACGATTTATTGCGGTAATTAAATCCCCTGATTGTAAGCCCACTAGCTCAGCTGCTGAATCTTCTTCAATCTCTTTAACAATAACCCCGGAATTACTGGTGTTATTTTCCAATTCTGCACCTTCAAACATGCGATGAATAGTCGCTGCAGCTACATTGCTTGCTTGAGATTGTTTGAGCTTAACAGTAAATCTCTTTTCATCGCCATTGCGAACTATGGTTAATTTTACGTCTTTACCTGCACCAATAGAGCCTATTTTCCCTCTTAATTCATTAAAGGTTTTTATCGACTTGCCATTTACCTTAACAATAACATCACCTGGTTTTATCCCTGCTTCATCTGCAGCTGAATCAGGTGTTACCTGTTCGATAAATCCACCTTGGTTCGTTTCTAATTCCATTGCTTTTACTAATTCACTGTTGACACTTCGGCCTGCAACGCCTAATACGCCTCGGTGTACTTCGCCAAATTCAATGATTTGCTTAGCTAGATTGTTCATCATATTGCTTGGAATAGCGAAACCAATACCAATGTTGCCCCCATTAGGACCTAAAATAGCGGTATTAATACCAATTAATTCACCACGTAAATTGACCAGTGCACCACCCGAATTACCGCTATTTATGGCTGCATCGGTTTGAATGAAATCTTCATAATCTTCAATATTCAAACCACTACGGCCTAGAGCACTTACTATGCCAGAGGTTACCGTTTGCCCTAAACCAAACGGACTGCCTATTGCGATGGCAAAATCACCAACCCGCAATTTGTCAGAGTCAGCAATTTTAATTTCAGTTAGGTTATCAGCATCAATCTGTAATAAGGCAATATCGCTATCAGCATCTGAGCCTATTTTGTTTGCTTTAACTTGGCGGCCATCACTTAATGTTACTAGTATTTCATCCGCTCTTTCAATCACGTGGTTGTTAGTGACAATATAACCTTCTTTGGCATCTATGATTACACCTGAGCCTAAACCTCGAAAAGGTCGTTGCTGATTTTGATTTTGGTTTTGATTGGGGTTGCCAAAAAAGCGAAAAATATTAGGAACACTCTGCTTAACATCATGAGTACCTTTTACCGCGATACTGACGACAGCGGGCGTTGACTTCTCAAGCATTGGTGCGAGGCTTGGCATTGTTTGACCATCAACAGAATTAGGCCAAATAGAATAAGCATGTGCTGTAGTTGGAAGTATAGAGCTGGAAAGTAAAGCTGCACCAAGAATAGCAGATAATGGGATTATCGATATTTTTTTCATATGGAAGAATTCTCCTAAAACTTAATATAAACGAACATACCCCAAAATAGACTTAGCCAAGTTAGTTTAGTTCACAAATGCCCTTTGGGCATTTGTAACACTTTATTTCTAATGTTAAAGCTTAACTAGCTTTTGAAGTATCTTGGGCACTTTTATCAATAAACAAACCACTGGCTTCACCTGAATAGTCTAATGGCGCTTCAGTCGCTACTGCTCTTTTTTCTGTGCGCTTTGCATGTCTCAACCCTGCTGTTTGCGCTAGTTGCTCTTGCGTTTCTTGTGAGAAAAATGGCATGCTTTCACTATCATTAGTGGTTGCTCGCTGCAGTAATTGCGTACTCTCTTCCATTTGCTTCATCGCTGTTTGGCAAGTGTTGTTCATTTGGTCTAACAAGGTTGCCGAGCTTTCAAGGTGATCAGCAACGTCTAATTTGTATTGAGATAAAGCCGCGTCACTCTTCGATGCTTGCTCTGCTAGTTTTCGTTGCTCTTGGTTTGATGATGATAAAAAATGGTTGGTAAAAAAACCAACAATGGCGCCAACAACGAAAACAATTAATGCGGTTACTACTGTCATAGGATTACCTTAAAATATAATAAGAATGAATAATGGTTAGTTCAATGTTAAACATAACGCTTTTATGGTTTACAATAATATATTGCCAGCATAGATTTTTGTAGCGATAACTTGTTTATAAGTAAAATATATTGGCATTATTTTCATTTTCAAGTAACTAATTTCAAACCCAACATGGCTCATGCATGATAAAACTTTCCCCTATTGATAAGTATAAGCAAGATTTAACAAAAGATGATTTTCTTTTTGATGCGGCTCAAGAAAATGCAGTGAAGCATTTACAGCGATTATATGATGACTTACAAACTAAACCTTTAGCGGTTTCTAGTTTTAAAAAGGTGCTGAACCGTTGGAAAAAAGTTTATAAAAAACAAGAGCAAAAACCCATTAAAGGATTGTATTTTTGGGGAGGAGTAGGTCGAGGTAAAACGTACTTAGTTGATACTTTCTATGACTGCCTGCCTTTTAAAAACAAAATGCGAGTGCATTTTCATCGTTTTATGCACCGTGTTCATCAAGAGTTGAAGGCATTAACGGGGCAATCTGATCCTTTAAAAATTATTGCTAAAAAGTTTGCCGATGAAACTCGTATTATTTGTTTTGATGAATTTTTTGTTTCAGATATTACCGATGCCATGATTTTAGGCGCCTTATTTGAAGAACTATTTGCTCATAATGTCACTTTGGTCGCGACGTCCAATATTATTCCTAATGAGCTATACCGAAATGGTTTACAGCGAGAGCGCTTTTTACCGGCTATTAAATTGATTAACGAACATACTGAAATAGTTAATGTCGATAGTGGTGTGGATTACAGATTACGAACTTTAGAGCAAGCTGAGATTTATCATTATCCCTTAGACAAACAGGCAAATGATAATTTGCATCATTATTTCAAACAACTTTCTTGCGAAGCTGGTCAAGAGAATATAGAGATTGAAATTAATAATCGTCAGCTGCCGACCGTTTGTGTGTCTGATGGAGTGGTTTACTTTGAGTTTTCAGTATTGTGTGAAAGTGCCCGTAGTCAAAGTGATTACATGGAAATTAGCCAATTATATAACACAGTATTAATGGCGAATGTTAAACAAATGGGACGTGAAAGCGATGATAGTACTAGGCGATTTATTGCCTTAGTTGATGAATTCTACGAGCGTAATGTAAAACTGATCATGTCTGCAGAAGCCCCTTTAGAAGAGCTTTACACCGGGGGTAATTTAGCGTTTGAATTTAAACGTTGCCTAAGCCGTTTACAAGAAATGCAATCTCACGATTATTTGGCGAGCGAGCATTTGCCCTAATAGGATGACTTGAGTGACGAGTTATCAAGTGACGCACGTTAACTTTGCATAACTCGTCATTTAAGTATTATTGTTAATATAAAAGCGTATACAGCTTACGGCGATACTTTGTCGCTAAGGCATCTCCGTCAGGTAATGACTTCAGAATATCGAGCAATAATTCTTTACTCTTAGTCTCGCCACTTTGTACCAAACGAAATAAAATAACCAGTGCCTCTTCATGCCGGTTAACTTGGCTATATTGTGCGGCTAATTGGTGCTTAATTTCAATATCATCTGGCTTGTTTGCTAGTTCAGCTTCAAGGGCTTGTATTTCTGGAGAGTTAGCTGCTTGGCTAGCAAGTTCTAATTTTGCTAATAAGGCTTGATAATAACTGTCTTGATCTACCATCAAAATACTATCAAGTAAGGTCTTAGCGTCTTCCGTTTTACCCAGTTGAATACTAACATCAGCAAGTACCAGCTTAATATCAGCTCTTTCATTGTTCAGCTGATAAGCTTGGTTTATGACAATTAATGCCTCATTGATTTGGTTTTCTATTAACAGGCTTTGCGCTTGATTAAGTAGTAAGTCTTCTTGTTTAGGTAAATGTTTCTCTAAGAAGGTATTGATAGTCTCTTCTGTTTGTGGTCCCGAAACACCGTCAATGGGCTGGCCATCTTTTATCAGTATTGCCGTTGGGAGTCCTTGTATGCCAAATTGTTGAGCTATTTGCTGTTGCGTCTGGCAGTCAACGGTTGCCATCACTATTTGTTCGGTAAAAGGCAACACTTTGCTAGTCAATTTATCTTTTAATTCGACACTTTCTGGTATTTGCTCTGCCCAAAAAGCGACTAATACCAGCTTGCTTTTTGAGTCTTCCAATACGACTTGTTGGAAGTTTTCTAAGGTAATCGCGATCATAGTTTAATTCACATCATGTTTTGTTAATTTAATTGTCTATATTCAGTAAAGCACTTCATTATTGTTTTGTTTTTTTAAGTAAGGATAAACCACAATAAACCAGTGCCTAATATCAGTCTATATATAACAAAAGGCATCATACCTAGTTTATTTAATAGAATAAGAAAGTAATGAATACAAGCATAAGCACTAATAAAAGCCAATAAACTACCAAGTCCCATTGCTTGCCAATCAACCGTTTCTGCTGACAGCACTAGCTTTAGCGTTAAATAACTACCCGCCATAGCGATAGCGGGAATTGAAAGTAAAAACGAGAAACGGGCGGCATTATCACGTGATAAACCTAGCAAAAGTCCAATGGTCATGGTGATGCCAGAACGAGAGGTACCAGGAATTAAGGCAACTGCTTGTGCTATACCAATGAGCATAGCGCCTTTTAGGCCTAGTTTTTCCATTGGCTTATGGTGTTCTCTATGGCCCGCTTTTACATCAGCAAATCCTAATAAAAAGCCAAATAGTAAGGTTGTTAAGGCAATAACTAAGGCGGAACGTAAGTGCTCTTCAATAAGATCTTTACCTAATAAGCCGAATAATCCTGCGGGGATAGTTGCGAAAATAATCCACCAAGCCAGTTTCCCTTCAAAATTTACTTGGCTATCGGTAGTGTTTTTGGCTGGGCCTATGTTAATTGTGCCTAACCAAGCAACAGACATAGCACCTAATTCTTTGCGAAAATATAACATTACTGCCAGTAAGGTACCAACGTGAACGGCGACATCAAAACCTAGTCCTTGATCTTGCCAACCTAAGATTTGAGAGGGCAAAATTAAATGAGCAGAGCTGGAAATAGGCAAAAATTCAGTTAAGCCTTGCAGTAATGCCAAAATAATAATTTCTAAAGTGCTCATAGGGTCTTACATTTCCTTTCTTTTGTTGTTACCAGCATTTAGCGACAATTTTTAGTTGCTGACTTGTCTGATCATAATTTCGCCACAGTGTCTGATAATCTTGCTGCAAAGTCGGGTGAATAAGCTTTGGCGCCACTTCACTTAGCGGCCAAAGCACAAAAGCATTCTTGCTTATTTCATCACGAGGTAACTGTGCTGGTGAATCAATGACTAAGTCATCGTAGAGTAATAAGTCGAGATCTAACGTTCTAGGGCTAAACTTTTTTGCTTTAGCACTACGGCCATAATTTATTTCGATACGGCGTAGCTTATCGGCAACTTGTTGAACATTGCACTGGGTATTGATACCAATAACCATATTATAAAAGGCATTGCCACTAAAGCCGACTGCTTCACTTTCGAATAATGACGACAGAGTGAGCGCATTAAAAGGTAGGTTAAATGTATTGGCTAAGGCTTTTAAGCCGCATTTTACATGGCGAGTGCGCTCTACATTACTGCCCAATGAAATGTATATAAGTGCCATTAGTCAACTTGTCTTTTAGCTAGTTGGCCACGTTCAATTTCAACGCCAACGGTGTCAGCATTGTGCACCGCACCGGGTTTGCCTATTTTTAGTTGTAGCCATGGAATTTGATATTTTTCTAGTAAAAAAGCAGCCATTCGTTCAGCCAGTGTTTCTAATAAATCTACCGGGTTTCTATTAGCAAACGCCGCTACTTCAGTAGATATATCGGCATAATCTAGGGTTTTCGATAGTTCATCGTTTTTCGCAGCCACGGCGGTATCCCATGCCATGACAAGATCGATTACCAGCGTTTGTTTAATTTCTTTTTCCCATTGAAAAAAGCCAATAGTGGTTTGAATATGTAACCCTTTGATGAAAACCTTATCCATTTTCTACCTGTTTTTACAATTATTACAAATTAAAAAGCGAGTTTACCTGTGCGGGTGTAGAAAAACTAGCAGATAACAAGATAGAATAAGGAATATTGTTATTTTTCAGACAAATTCTTATTGTTATGCTGCTATTAACTTTTGCCATGATTGTTGCTGCTTATTTAATAGGCTCAATTTCTAGTGCTATTTTAATCTGCAAAATGCTGGGCTTACCTGATCCGCGCACCACGGGTTCACATAATCCTGGAGCAACTAATGTCTTGAGAATTAGCAATAAATTTACTGCAGGGACCGTACTTTTTTTAGATATATTAAAAGGCACAGTTCCCGTATGGAGTGCTTATTTTTTACAAATTGAGCCGCTTTTTCTTGGTATTATTGGTGTATCGGCTTGTTTAGGCCATATGTATCCAGTATTTTTTAACTTTCGAGGGGGTAAAGCCGTAGCAACGGCTCTTGGTGCCTTGTTACCTATTGGTTTAGGGCTTGGGGCGTTAATGATAATGACTTGGGTTGGTGTTGCCAAGCTCACTAAATATTCAAGTTTAGCGGCAATTGTGACAGTGTCAATGGCGCCGCTTTACGTATTTTTATTAAAGCCACTCTATGTTTACCCAACATTAATGTTAAGTACATTAATCATATTTCGTCATAAAGATAATATTGTTCGATTGCTCAAAGGTACAGAGCACAAAATATCGACTAAAATACATTTTAATAAATAAATTATTTATTTAGGAATTTCATGAACACAATCACTAGAGTTTTTCTGTTAGTAGTTTTGAGCTGCTATATTGCTCCCGTTGTTTTTGCACAACAATTTCCGCCTGCCAATGTCAATGTTGTTAGTGCAAAAATGACTTTGTTAGCACCTGTTATTTGGGTGTCTGGCACTATAGTGAGTCAAAATGATTCAAATATTGCTGCAGAAATTTCTGGTCGATTGATTAGTTTGTCTGCCATTGGCACCAGAGTCAGTAAAGGCGATGTTATTGCTCAAATTGATGATAAACAGCTGAAAATTAAATTTAAAGAAGAGCAAGCGAATGTCTTAAACAGTCAAGCTCATTTGCGCTATTTGGCGTCAGAGGTGAAACGTAAAACACAATTAGTTAAACAAAATTTATCACCAGCTACCGAGTTAGATAAAACAATTTCTGAGCGAGATATTGCCAAGGGTGATGTTATTGCGGCTCAAGCAAGATTAGCTAAAATAGCACAAGATCAGGCCTATACCTTATTAAAGGCACCCTTTTCAGGTATTGTTGCTGAGCGAATCGCAAGTCTTGGAGAGTACGTTGATAATGGTAGCGCTATTGTACGTTTGGTTGAAACGGCAAATAGTGAAGCGAAGATATTTGCGCCAATCGTCGCCTATCAATTTCTAAAGCAAACCAAAGAACTCGCAATAGAGTCTCCCTTAGGTACAGGAAGAGCGACCATTAAAACCTTAGTGCCAGTGGCTGACTCTCGCTCTCATTTAATGGAAGTGCGTTTAGATATGTCAACATTTGACTGGCCTATTGGCTTAAACATAAAAGCCAGGGTAGCGAATGGCCCTAGCACCATGGCATTAGCTGTACCAAGAGATGCATTAGTTTTGCGTCGAGATGGCGCCAGTGTTTTTCGTATCAATAAAACGGATAAAGCAGCAAAAGCGGAACAAATACCTGTTGAAGTTGGTGTCGGTATGGCTGAGCTGATTGCTATTTCCAGTGCCGTATTGACCAATGATATTAATGAGGGAGATTTGATTGTCATACGTGGGGCAGAACGTTTACAGAATGGTCAAAGTGTTGTTATCAAAGATAATAATCATACCCTTATCTCAGGTAATAAAGACGATGAGCATTCCAAGCCTGGTGACAAATAATGAATTTAACGGCGCCTGCTCTTAAAAATCCTACTGCGGTCATTGTTGCCGTTTTATTAGTCGCGTTATTCGGTATTATTAGTTTGGTTAAGCTACCCGTGCAGCTAACTCCAAACATAAGTAAGCCGGAAATTAGCATTTCTACTGGTTGGCGCTCTGCTGCACCCCAAGAAATCGAAGCCGAAATCATTGAACGGCAAGAAGATGTGCTCAAAGGCCTGCAAGGTTTAGATTTACTCACCTCAAGTTCTAATCAGGGCAGTGGTAATATCACCTTGCGTTATAAATCAGGGGTGAATTTAGAGCGCGCGCTCATTGATGTAATGAGCGCACTTAATCAAGTACCTAATTATCCTGCAGATTCGACCGAGCCGGTTATTTCTGTCGGTGGTGATAGCACCTTCGACGCCATTGCTTGGTTTGCCTTAAAGCCTTTAGCAGAGAACAGGCGCGATATTGTTAGTTATCAAGACTATGTTGAAGAGGTTATTCAAACCCGAATCGAACGTGTTGCCGGAATATCTAAGAGTAACGCGTTTGGCGGCTTGTCCTCAGAATTAAGAATAACATTCGATCCCTATAAAGCCGCAGCGCTAGGTTTAAATCTTCCAGAACTTGTCTCTACGTTCGCTAATAATAGTGATACCTCTGGTGGTTTTAATGAAGTAGGGCGAAGAAAGTATACCTTAAGGTTTTCTGGCAAGTATGGGGCAGAACAGTTAGCAGAAATGGTACTTGAGTGGCGTGATGGCAAACCTATTCTATTACGTGATGTCGCTATTGTTGAACAAACTTTGCAAGACAGAGATGGCATATTAACCCTTGATGGAGAGCCGGCCATAGCGATGAATGCTCAAGCTGAGCAAGGAGTGAATGTGATTGAAGTGATGGCAGGATTAAAAGCTGCCATGGCGGAGTTAAATAGTGGACCATTGAAGCGTGTTGGCTTACAAATGATCCAGATGTCTGATGAGACTATTTATATCAATCGCTCAATGGATTTGGTCCGTAATAACTTGCTAATGGGAATAGGTCTGGCAATCATTGTACTTTGGTGGTTTCTACGAAAGTTCAGAGCCACGTTAATTGTTGCGTTAGCCATTCCCATTTCTCTTATTGTGACTTTAGTGGTGATGTATATCACAAACCGAACCTTGAATATTATTTCAATGGCTGGTTTAGCTTTTGCCGTTGGTATGGTTTTAGATGCGGCAATCGTGGTGTTAGAAAATATAGTTCGGTTAAGGGAGAAAGGAGAAGCACCTGAGCAGGCATCACTTAAAGGGGCCACCCAAGTTTGGGGCGCATTAATCGCTTCTACGGTTACCACGGTGGCGATATTTCTACCTATTGCTTTTTTAGAAGCGGTTTCAGGGCAATTATTTGCTGATTTAGCGATAACCATTGCCGTTGCGATTGTTGCTTCCTTAATTATTGCCGTAACAGTTTTACCTACAGCTGCTAGAAACTTGTTGGCACAAGTGAAAGATGAAGATCCTCACGCACATTGGTGGCGAAATATCACCAAAGGCATTATGCGTATAACGAGCACCCCGACTAAACGTTATGCATGGATTTTTGGGTTGATGTTGACATCTTTCGTCGGTAGTTGGTTACTATTTCCTAAGATAGATTACTTACCCAAGGGTAATCAAAATCAATTCCAAGCCTTTATTTTACCTCCGCCAGGGCTAAGTTATCCGGCGGCACGTGTTGAAATGAGTGATGAGATTAACCGGCGGATAAAGCCCTATTTAACCGGCGAAAAAGAACCGAAAATAGCACATACTTGGATGGGCTTTTTTGGTAGTTTTGGTTTTATGGGGGGACATGCCGAAGACGCTAACGATATAGGTAAAATCATTCAGGTTATTAATTCTGAGTTTTTACAAGGGTTTCCTGACACTATGGCTTTTGCTTCGCAATCGCAGATATTTCAAAGCCTTGGTGGGGGGAGACGTATTGATGTGGATATTCAAGGTAATGATGTCGATACGTTATTAAAAGCTGCTCAGACGGGATATGGCGCTATTAGCCAAGCTTTGACAGGGGCTCAAATTCAACCATCACCGGGTTTGACCTTAGCTGAGCCAGAGCTACGTATGATCCCTAATGAAAGGCGTATTGCTGAAGCTGGCTGGAACCGTTCAGAAGTTGCTGCTATTTCGCGCTCACTGGGCACAGGGTTATATGTTGGCGACTTTTTTAATGGTCAAAAACGTCTCGATGTTTTTCTTCGCTCAACTGATTGGCAATCACCTGAAGAGTTGGCCGCGATACCATTATTCACACCCAATGCTGGTGTACAGCAGGTAGGTGACTTAGCTGAAATAGTCAGAACAGCTGGACCAAGCTCGATTCGAAGAGTTAACAGACAGCGCACTATTACTTTGCAAGTCACGCCGCCCGATGATTTGAGTTTAGAAGAAGCGATTGAGCAAATAAAACTTAAAGCAGAGCCGGCAATTATGGCGGTATTATCGAGTGATGCGACCGGCGAAGGTATAGCGAGTGTTAACTATCGTGGTAGTGCTGAAGCATTAACTGAAGCATTAGCCAGTATGAGTCAGAGTTTCATTTTGGCTTTGCTTATCCTTTATTTACTAATGGCTGCCTTGTTTCAATCCTTTAAGGACAGTTTATTAGTGGTATTGACTATTCCGCTGGCGACCATTGGTGGCATCGGTTTTTTACAACTTACTAATTTGATTATATTTCAACCGCTTGATTTACTGACTATGATAGGTTTTATCATTTTACTAGGTCTTGTGGTTAACAATGCTATCTTGCTAGTTTATCAAACACGCATGGGAGAACGAGAAGGCTTATCTCGCCATGATGCGGTTGAACAAGCTGTTAGACTGAGGTTAAGGCCTATTTTGATGAGCACCCTCACCAGTATTTGCGGCATGTTACCTTTATTGCTAGTGCCTGGTGCTGGAGCAGAGTTATATCGCGGCATTGCTGCGGTTATCGTTGGCGGCATGAGTGTGAGTACCATCTTTACGCTGATTTATTTACCAAGTTTATTACAGCTAGGACGGAGTTCGCAAAAAGTAAATCAGGTTTATAGTAGCTAACGAGGTAGTGATAATTTGAGAAATGCAGGAACACATGCCCTGCATTTTTTGTCATATTGACAAATTCTAACGGATTATACTGCTGGTAAACTGTCTAGAGACCAGCGCGGATTAGCTTTAAAAGTTAAATCGGCGTCGGTACCCGCTTTCAAACGCTGTAAACCTGCGTAGGCGATCATAGCACCGTTATCAGTACAAAATTCAGGTCTAGGATAAAACACACTGCCGCCTAGTTTTTTAGTGGTGGTGGCTAATTTTTCTCTTAACGCTGTATTAGCACTAACACCACCGGCGATGACCAATCGGTTTAAGTTTTCTTGTTTTAGTGCACGTTTGCACTTTATTGCCAAAGTCTCAACGACAGCTTGTTGAAAGGCAAAAGCAATATCTGCATGGGTTTGTTTAAGCTCAGTGCCTACTATGTCTGCACATTCTTTTCTAACCAAAGTACTTGCCGCTGTTTTTAAACCACTAAAACTAAAGTCTAGTCCTGGTCTATCGGTCATTGGCCTAGGCAACTTAAAGCGATTAGCAACACCAGATACAGCCATCTTAGATAATGCGGGGCCTCCTGGATAATCTAAGCCAAGTAGTTTAGCTGTTTTATCAAAGGCTTCACCGGCAGCGTCATCAACAGATTCACCTAATAACTTATACTGTCCAATACCGTCAACACGCACCAACATGGTATGACCGCCTGAAACTAATAGCGCGACGAAAGGGAACTCTGGTACATCATCTTCTAGCATTGGCGCCAGTAAGTGACCTTCCATATGATGCACTGGCACAGCAGGTAAGTTCCAACCATAAGCTAAACTACGACCAATTGAACAGCCAACTAATAAAGCACCGATAAGCCCAGGGCCTGCGGTATAAGCAACCCCATCTAAATCTTGAGGCTCTAAGTTGGCATCCTTTAAAACTTCTTTAATTAGCGGAATAGTTTTACGAACATGATCCCGAGAAGCTAGCTCTGGCACTACCCCGCCATAATCAGCATGAACGGCAATTTGACTATATAATCTATGGGACATTATGCCTTGCTCGTCATCATAAATAGCAATACCTGTTTCATCACAAGAGGTTTCGATGCCTAAAATTCGCATAATTTGGTGTCGTTAGTCGATAAGTGCGGCGATTTTACCTGCACAGATGATATTTCGCTAGTATATTTGTCAGTGGAATGAAATTAGCCTTTACTTCGTTGCGTAGTTAGCAGTAGAATACGTCACCCATTTTTGATAGAGCGGGTGTTGACAAGATTTTATTAGTGGTTAAATGCTACTAACGTTGAAGTTAAACGCCGATTTATATAGATACATACTAAGGTAAAAAAGTACATGCCAGTAATTAAAGTAAGAGAAAACGAACCATTTGACGTAGCACTACGTCGTTTCAAACGTTCATGTGAAAAAGCAGGTATCCTTTCAGAAGTTCGTCGTCGCGAATGTTATGAAAAGCCAACTTGGGAACGTAAACGTAAAAAAGCAGCTGCTGTTAAACGTGCTGCGAAAAAAGTTTCTCGTGAGAATGCTCGTCGCATTCGCATGTACTAAGCATTATTTTTAAATAATCCCCTTAGTTAGTTTTCGAGGATATTAGATGTCACTTCTAATTCAACTCAAAGATGAAATGAAAAACGCCATGCGTGCTAAAGACAAATTACGTCTTGGTGTAATTCGTATGGCTTTATCTGCAATTAAACAAGCTGAAATCGATCACAACACAGAAGCAACAGATGACAATATTATTGCCGTATTAACCAAAATGGTTAAGCAGCGTAAAGAGTCTATTAAAATGTTTAGCGATGGTGGCCGTGATGAATTGGCAGCTAAAGAAGCTGAAGAAGTTACTGCTTTAGAGTTTTTTCTTCCAAAGCCGCTTAATGATGCAGAAATTAAAGATTTAATTAGCAAAGCGATTAGCGATACTGGTGCAGCCTCAATGGCTGACATGGGTAAAGTAATGGCGGAGTTAAAACCTCTAATGCAGGGCAAAGCAGACATGGGCGCAGTGAGCGGTCAAGTAAGAGCTGCACTAAATTAGCAAGGTAAAATTGATTTAATAAAACCGTAACAACTTAAGTTGTTACGGTTTTTTTCGCTTTACCACAACTAAAAATATCGCACCTTTTGTATTTCATTTTGTGTACAATAAATGCCTTTCTTTTCCTTAGTAGACGATTATAAACAGTATGGCCGGACGTATTCCTCGACAATTTATTGATGATTTATTAGCTCGTGCTGATATTGTTGAATTAGTCGATGCGCGCGTGCCATTGAAAAAAGCCGGTAAAAACTACCAAGCTTGTTGCCCTTTTCATAATGAAAAATCTCCTTCATTCACCGTCAGCCATGATAAACAGTTTTACCATTGCTTTGGTTGTGGCGAGCATGGCAATGCCATTTCATTTTTAATGGAATTTGATCGTCTTGATTTTGTTGATGCTGTAGAAGAGCTGGCTTCTCATTGCGGTATAGAGGTCGTGCGAGAAGAAAATAATGCGAGCCCTGCTGAACAGCGTCGTCAGCAACAAATTTATCAGCAAAAACAAGATGATTATGAGCTAATGAAACAAGTCAGCCGCTTTTTTCAGCAACAATTGAAATCATCAACAGATAAAGATGTTGCCATCAACTATTTAAAAGGTCGTGGTTTAAGCGGTGAAGTAGTTAAGCGTTTTGGCATAGGGTATATAAGTGATGCTTGGGATGGCATGATGAAAACCTTCTCAGCTAATGGCCAAGCAAATCAACAATTGGTTGATTTAGGTATGGCGATACAAGGTGATAAAAATAGGCCATATGATAGGTTTCGTGGTCGTATTATGTTCCCCATCCATGACAAACGAGGACGGGTTATCGGTTTTGGTGGACGGGTGTTAGGTGACGAAAAACCAAAATATTTAAACTCACCAGAAACGCGGGTTTACCATAAAGGTCAAGAGTTATATGGCCTTTATGAAGCTAAACAGGCTAATAAAAACCTCGAACGATTGGTGGTTGTTGAAGGATACATGGATGTGGTGGCATTAGCGCAGCATGGCGTTAATTATGCTGTGGCCTCATTAGGTACGGCAACGACTTCTGAGCAATTACAAACCATGTTTCGTACGGTAAAAGAAGTGATTTGTTGTTTTGATGGTGATAGAGCAGGGCGGGATGCTGCATGGCGAGCAATGGAAAATGCCTTACCGCTTATTCGTGATGGTTTTTCATTAAAGTTTGTTTTCGTTCCTGATGGCGAAGACCCTGATTCATTAATTCGTAAGCAAGGCCAAGCCGCTTTTGAAAAAACATTAAATGAAGCCATGCCGCTATCTCAATTTTTGTTTGATAAGTTCTTAGAAGATAACCCTGTTAATACTACGGAAGAAAAGGTTGCTTTAATTGATAAACTCCAACCCTACCTTCATAAACTACCCGATAGTATGTTAAAGAATGCCATTGTTGAAGAAATGGCTACTTATTTTGGACTAAATAGCGAAAAACGGTTGTTAGAACTACAAAAAATAAATGCCAGTCCAGTACAGAAAGCCGGGAAGAAAAGCACTAAAGTAACACCGGTTAGATTGGCTATTGCATTACTGTTAGAACATCCCCATATAGTAAAAGAGTTGGGTGATATCTCCGTACTTGAGCCGTTAACTATGCCAGGTATTGAATTGTTGACGCAATTATTGCAATTGTGTCAACAAAACCCTGAAATAAAAACAGCACAGTTATTAGAATATTTTCGTGATACTGCTCAAGGAAAACAGTTGGCTAAATTAATGTGTTGGCAACATCATATTGAAGCCGATGCAGCCGCAGATGTTTTTCTCGATAGTATTGAAAAATTACTGAATGATTTTGTTGAGCAACGAGCTGAATTTTTACTACAAAAAGCACGACTGAAAAAAATAACACCACAAGAAAGACAAGAGCTGCAAGCGATACTTAATGCAACTTAGTTAATTAATACTATACTTGAATTCAAAGGTGGAAATAGCACTGGAAACTCGCTATAATTTGCCGCTTTATTTGTGCAGCTTTTGCTATACCATATTTATAGTATTGTTTGAAAAACATACTTACCAGACATAGGTGGACACTCGTCAATGGAACAAGCCCCTCAATCTAGATTGAAAGATTTAATAACCAAAGGTAAAGAGCAAGGTTATTTAACGTTTGCGCAAGTTAACGATCATCTACCCCAAGATATTATTGACTCAGATCAAGTCGAAGATATTGTT
The DNA here is from genome assembly GCA_913062815.1 of uncultured Colwellia sp. GTDB lineage: Bacteria > Pseudomonadota > Gammaproteobacteria > Enterobacterales > Alteromonadaceae > Colwellia. Next base: position 96,042 of record CAJXWZ010000012.1, read on the forward strand.
AGTATGATCAATGATATGGGTATTCAAGTTTTTGAAAATGCCCCTGATGCTGACACCTTGATGATGAGCGAAGCTAATACTGATGAAGATGCTGCCGAAGCTGCAGCACAGGCATTAGCAACAGTAGAAAGCGAAATTGGCCGTACAACGGACCCTGTTCGAATGTATATGCGCGAAATGGGTACAGTAGAATTACTGACTCGTAAAGGCGAAATTGTTATCGCTAAGCGTATTGAAGAAGGAATTAAAGAAGTACAGCGTAGTGTTTCTGAGTATCCACCAGCAATCAATTACTTACTTGATATGTGGGATAACTTTGAAGCAGAAGAAGTACGTTTATCTGATATTATTGTCGGTTTTCTAGACCCAGATGCAGAAGAAGAAGAAGTACCTGCAGCAGCAACTCATGTTGGCTCTGAATTATCTAAAGAAGAGTTAGATGATGAAGATAAAGACGGCTCTGACTCTGATGATGAAGACGAAGAAGAAGAAGATACCGGGCCATGTCCTGAATTGGCCCGTGAAAAGTTTACTGCTTTACGCGATGCTTATGAAAATGCCAACAAGGTGATTGATGCTAAAGGCCGTGGCCATAAAGACGCACAAGAAGCTATAGACGGTGTTGCGGAAGTTTTCAAAGAGTTTCGTTTAATCCCTAAATTGTTTGATAAGCTTGTAAAGAACATGCGCAGTGTTATGGATAGATTACGCGTTCAAGAACGCTTAATTATGAAACATTGTGTTGTTGGTGCAGGCATGCCAAAGACCACTTTCATTAAAATTTTTCCTGGCAATGAAACCTCAAAAAATTGGTTTGAAGCTGAAAAAGCTGCTGGCCATAGTTATTCAGCGAAACTTGCTGATATTGAATTAGATGTTGAACGCTGTATTTATAAATTAAATCAGCTTGAAGAAGAGACGCATTTAAATATTCACGGCATTAAAGATATAAACCGTCGGATGTCAATTGGTGAAGCTAAAGCACGCCGAGCGAAGAAAGAAATGGTTGAAGCTAACTTACGTTTAGTTATTTCAATTGCGAAAAAATATACCAACCGTGGTTTACAATTCTTAGATTTAATTCAAGAAGGTAACATCGGGTTGATGAAAGCCGTTGATAAGTTTGAATACCGTCGTGGTTACAAGTTCTCAACTTATGCAACCTGGTGGATACGCCAAGCAATCACCCGTTCAATTGCTGACCAAGCACGTACCATTCGTATTCCGGTGCACATGATTGAAACTATCAATAAATTGAATCGTGTGTCTCGTCAGATGTTACAAGAAATGGGCCGAGAGCCAACACCTGAAGAGTTGGCTGAACGTATGATCATGCCTGAAGATAAAATTCGTAAGGTATTGAAAATAGCGAAAGAGCCTATTTCAATGGAAACGCCCATTGGTGATGATGAAGATTCACACTTAGGTGACTTTATTGAAGACGGAAGTGGTGAATTACCGGTTGATTCAGCTACCTCGGAAAACCTTAAAGGTGCTACTCATGAAGTACTGGCTGGTTTAACAGCTCGTGAAGCGAAAGTACTAAGAATGCGTTTTGGTATCGACATGAATACCGACCATACGTTGGAAGAAGTAGGTAAGCAGTTTGATGTTACTCGTGAGCGTATTCGTCAAATTGAGGCGAAAGCTCTACGTAAATTACGTCATCCATCGCGTTCAGAGCAACTAAAAAGTTTCTTAGATGGTGAGTAAATACCTTTAAGCTTTTAAAAAGAAAATATAAAAAAGAGTAAGCTAGTTGACTAGCTTACTCTTTTTTTTATTTGTAAATCAGCGATGAACTAAGGCTTTGCGTGCTGTAGATTTGATAAAAAAGCTTCATCAGTTAGTGTTTCTAAAAATGCGATTAAGTCTTTTTTGTCTTGCTCTGTCATTACAAAACCTTTGATAAATGGACTTTTCAATTTATTTAAACGCCCATCGCCTTGGTACTTTCCTTTAATAATATTACGCCCACCTGCTGAATAGAAGTCTAACACTTCCGATAAAGTAGCAATGCTACCGTCATGCATATAAGGAGCAGAGACTTCGATGTTTCTCAGCGTAGGCGCTCTAAATCTACCATTATCTTGGGATAATGTGCTTATTTCATCCAAACCAGTGTCTTGCTCGGGATAACCGAATGTTCCTGTTATCTTATTTTCAACTAAATATAATCCGGTATTATGAAAAGGCCTGCGGTCAATTAACTGCTTTTCATGACTCGTAGACTGCGTAAAATTAAAGCCACCATGACAATGGTGACATTCTAGTTTTTCTGAAAAAAACAGTGACATACCTCGCAACGCTGATTCAGAAATAGCATCATCTTTATTAGCATAAGCGTATTGATCAAAAGGAGATTGTAAGGAAATCAGGCTTCTAACAAAACTAGCTAATGCTTTGCTGATCAAGTCGAAGGTGATTATATTGCCTTCATAATCAGGAAATGCCTGTTTAAATAATTGCTTATATGATGAGGTGGCAAAGCGAGCGAGTACTTTTGATTCATTATTAGTAATGCCTAATTCAATAGGGTCTTCACCAAACATAGGTAAAAGTATTTGTTGCTCAATAGAGGTTAAACCATCGTGAGCCCAAGTTAGTGTTTTATTGTAAGCAATATTAACTAATGCAGGGGAGTTACGACGGTGAATATCACCAGTTGAGCCTTTTGAGGTGACAAGTGTCTCGGCAAAAGCATGTTTTTGTACATGACAACTTGCGCAAGCTTGGCTTTGATTTGCAGATAGGTTTTTATCGTAAAATAGCTGTTTACCTAAGTTAACTTTCGCTACTGTCATCGGGTTGTTTGCTGGTACTTGTGGCTTAGGAAAACCTGTAAGTATTGGCCAATTATACTCAGTCGGTTTTTTTTCTGCCTCTGAGCAAGAAACGATAAACAAGCAGAAAGCAAATGATAGGTAAAACGCAAACCTGTTATTCATGAGTGTTCTCTGTTATTTGGGAATGAAAAACACTGTTTTCATCTTTTAGACTTAGGTTGCTCATTAGCGTCTGGCAGCTAAAGCTATCAGGAGAAGACTGACAACTTGTGTGTGCTGATAATGTTATATTATTTAATAACGAAGCTAGCTCGAACTTAAGCAGTTTATGTTGTTTATTAAGTGGCAGTTCAAATTCATAACGATTAGGGTAACGACATTCTTGTTCAGGTGAGCGCATTGGACTTGAGGCACTACAACCTATTGAACCTAAATGATAAAGCCAAGTATCATCTTTTGTTGCCATTTCTAATCGTAAAAACTTATGACCTATTTGCCAACTCCAAAACATTGAAGGGATATTTAACGGGCTTTCTTGAGTTAATGGATTTAGATGATTAATAGCAAAAGGTAAGCCTAAGGTGAAACGTATATCTGTTGCTTCATTGAGCTTACTGTCGCTATCAAGCTGTAACATCCAATTTGCCTTGTTATTGCTTTTTTGGTCAGTAAAACATTGCTCACCAAGTAAAGCGGCTTGCTTTGTTTGATAGGGTGAATGCTCAAGCAAGGCTTGTTGCCATTGGCCAGCGCCATTCTTTAACTCAATATTACTGATAAAAAACTGCAGTTGAGTATATGACCAGTGCTTGTTTGAATGCGATATAGTACTACTACAGCTAATGGCTGTGTCATTGAAATATGGTTGAAAAGTGATATTGCCGGCAGTGCTATTCTTTTGGGAAGTCGCATTATCACAAGCTGATAGTAACAATAAGGTTGCGCTCAAACAGTGTAAAAAAACCAACTTTGTTGTTCTTGTCGTCATCATAAATAGCCAATTCGTATTTTTTATTGTATATTTTAACAAAATTATAACATTTGCTCGATTGAATATTAATAGAAATATTGTCTGTCCATTCACTATAATTAATTAACTCAGCTATTAACGGATAATTATGTTTAAGCTTAATTTTACCCTATCACTCAGCCTTATACTTCTTAGTGTTTTTTCACAACCCGTGTTAGCGCACTCAGAGCATGATAAAGCACGCTTTGTTGCACCTGCCGGAAAAGATGAAGGGAAGTGCGATAATGTATTGCGGCCATGTAAATCAATTGCATATGCCGTAGGTCAAGCAAATAAAGGCGACAAAGTCTTAGTTTCTTCAGGTAGCTATTCTATTAATTCAAGTGAAGAATTATTTTATTTAAAGAGCGAGATAGTGCCAGTACTAGGAGGTTATAATCGCTTCGATCACTTCCAAAGCCAGAGTCCAAACAGTAATTTAACGACATTAATGGGGATACCAAGTGAGCTTGCAGAGAACTTACGAAAGAAAGGTTTCTCCGTTATTGCTGACGGCAAATCTTTACTAGCAGACAAAGAATTACAGAAAAAATTAGCGGCATACAATTTACTAGCACAAAAACAAACTAATCAAGCTTGTGTTAATAATCTGGCAGGTGACTTTGAATGTAATAATATTGACTTACTTGCCCATATGCCGCTGGGGAATTTCTCTTCATCGCCTCAAGCGGCTAGTGATATTTGGGGGCATGTTGATCTTAATACGGGTGATGAATATGCGATTATTGGTTTAGATAATGGCGTTGCGGTGATTAATGTGACCGAACCTAGTAAGCCAACTGAAGTGGGTACTATTGAAGGAAAAACAGATATCTGGCGAGATATTAAGGTTTATCAGTATTTTGATGAAGATCTTAACTTATGGCGGGCATATGCTTACGCGACCATTGATGGCTCAACCGATTATATTACCGTTATCGACTTAAATCATTTACCTAACTCGATTAGTTTGCTCCAGAAAAACAAAGCAGTAACTAAGGCTCATAATGTTTATATTACCAATGTTGATCATAGCTTAAATATCGCCTTACCTGGCATGACACCGACTTTACAGCTGACGGGCGCCAATACATTTTCTGGTGCATTTCATAGCTACTCTCTAGCAGACCCTGAAAATATTGCATTATTATCAAGCCAGTCAGTTGGCAGTGGTTACACGCACGATGGTGCCTCATTGCTCATTACTGATGATAGAAAAATAACAGATTGCCAGAATGCTACAGATAGCTGTAGTGTATTTATAGATTTTAACGAAAAAGAGATGAAACTTTGGAATATTAGTGACCCTAGTAATTCTAAATTTCTTAGCTCTGCGACATATACGGATGTTAGCCAAAATAACATGTATGTTCACTCAGGTTGGGGTAGCGAAGATAAGCAGTTCATATTTTTGCATGATGAATTCGACGAATATAAAGGTGGGTTAAATTCAACCGTACGTGTTTTTTCAATCAGTGATTTAACCAATCCCGAGCAAGTAGGACAATGGACAGGCTCTACAAGAGCAATAGATCACAATGGCTTTGTACGAGGCAATCGCTATTATATGTCTAATTATGAGCGTGGTTTGACGATTTTAGATATTAGCGACCCGGCAACACCGGTTGAGGTTGGTTTTTTTGATACGTTTCCCCCTTCTAATAATGCAAGTTTTAATGGTGCATGGGGAACTTACCCATTCTTACCCTCGGGTAATATTTTAATCAGCGATATCAATAGCGGACTATATGTTGTTAAAGATAATACGCTTGATTCAACTCAAGGAAAACTGTCATTTAAAAACGCTAGTGTAGAGACTATACAAGGACAAAGTATTGAGTTAGTCATAGAGCGTACTGATAATGATAATAGTTCAACGTCGGTGACTGTTGCCTATGAAGTATTTGCCGGCAGTGCAACCGAGAGCGAAGACTACAGTGTTGATTCAGGTATTTTATCATGGCGTAATAATGATAATTCAGACCAAACGATTTCTATAGATATTGCAGATGATGCTACAGGTGAAGAGTTTGAAGAAAGCTTCTATGTGCGGTTATATAATCCAACGAATGGCGCAACAATTGTTTCTCCAAGTTACATCACCATTAATGTAGAGGGTAAAGTTGATCATGGCTCAGCGAGCTTTATTCAAAGTGAAATAGAATTTGCCGAGAACCAAACAGAAATTAGCATAGCAGTATCACGTGATGGCAAAACTTCAGGTGAACTTGCCGTTAGCTATAAGTTACAAAGTGGTAGTGCAACGATAGGACAAGATGTAGAAGATATAAGTGGTACTCTAACTTGGTTAGATGGTGAATCAGACAATAAATCGATAGCTATTACCTTGGTAGATGATGAACTTGATGAATCACTAGAAAACTTTACCTTGTTACTAGAGTCAGCTAACCAAAGCAACTTGGGTGCGAACCAAGCAATAATTATTACTATTTCTGATGATGACGCAAACACCGCACCTGAGGTTACTATAACTGAAGACTTTGAAGTAAATACAGGGCAAACGGTAAGCCTGAGTGCTAGTGCAACAGATGCGGAAAATGATGAACTAAGTTACCTATGGCAACAAGAGTCAGGTGAAGTCGTTACTTTAACCGATGCAGATACTTTAAGTGCTAGTTTTGTTGCTCCTGCTAGTGCTGATAGCTTAACGTTCAACTTAGCGGTAACGGATACCAAAGGTTTATCAACAAATAGCTCTATAACTGTTACTGTTATTCAGCCAGCAGTACCTACTCCTGTGCAACCTGCAGCACAAAGTTCAGGAGGAGGGAGCCAAGGCATATTACTTGTGTTACTTAGCTTTATTTTAATCTTTAGATGGCATACACATAAGCAATAAACCTTCAAGCAGTTATAAGGCGTTTAATATTGAACACTTAAAAAACAGTACTTATCGTTAAGTACTGTTTTTTGCTTATAAATACATCAACTGACTTAGATTTAGCTTTTTTTCTTCTTCAGGTGGTGACAACAAAATAAAAAATGCTTATACTGCACGCGCTTTGTCGAGCTATCAACTCTTGATAACTTAATAAGCAATGGAAATGGCCCCTTAGCTCAGTTGGTTAGAGCGCCCGACTCATAATCGGTAGGTCCTGTGTTCAAATCACAGAGGGGCCACCATCTCCACTTCCTATAACGTCCAGTAAAGTGTTTTAATTTACATTATAAACAATGTATTACCTTGTTTTACGTCCGTTTTAATCCATTAGTGCTTTATAAAATCCATACTTTTTAGTAACATTTTTAGTAACACCAGTACAGTGTTACTAAATCCAGTGTTACTAAAAAGGTACTTCTCATGGCTAGAATGACTAAACCGTTAACTAATACAGAAATCAAACAAGCAAAGGCTAAAGAAAAAGAATATAGCCTTAATGATGGTAATGGACTCAGTCTTCGCATAAAGCCCAACGGTTCAAAACTATGGATATTTAATTATTTTCGACCATATACTAAAAAAAGATCGAATATTAGTTTTGGTAAATATCCAGAATTAACATTAGCTGAAGTTAGAAAGAAAAAAGAAGAAGCTAGAAACTTATTGGCTCAGGATATTGACCCAAAAACTCATAAAGCTGAAGAATCTGAGAAGCAAAAAGAAGCTCTAGAGAATACTTTTTTTGTACATACAGCTAAGTGGTATGAATTAAAAAAGACTCAGGTTCAATTGTCTACCGCGGAGCAAGCCTGGAATAATCTCAATAGACATGTGCTTCCTGAGTTAGGCAATATTCCAGTGCACTTAATAAAGCCAAAGCTTGTGATTGATATACTCAAGCCTGTGGTAAATAAAGGTAGCTATGAAACAGTTAAACGCCTTTGTCGAGGCATAAATGAAATAATGCGTTTAGCGGTTGCATCAGGTGCAATTGAAGTAAATTACCTAGCTGATATAACTAAACTATTTCCTGCCCCAGTAAAAACTAATATGGCCACAATAGAGCCTAGTAGATTGCCTGAATTAATGCGCGCTATTGTTAACTCAAATATTTATCGTAACACTCGTTGTTTAATGGAGTGGCAACTCCATACAATGACTCGCCCGGTTGAAGCTGCCACAGCTCGCTGGGAGGATATAGATTTTGAGAAGAAGGTGTGGGTAATACCAGAAGAGCGAATGAAAATGAAAAAGCCCCACACAATACCATTAACTCCGCAAACTTTAGCCCTGCTAGAAGTGATTAGATCAATTAGTGGCCATAGAGAATACTTGTTTCCTAATTTACGAAACCCAAGAGAACATGCTAATAGTCAGAGCGTAAATATGGCACTTAAACGCATTGGCTTTGCTGGCCAACTTGTATCACATGGTATGAGAGCTTTGGCAAGCACTACATTAAATGAGCAAGGCTTTGACGCTGATATTATAGAGTCAGCACTTGCACATGTAGACAGAAATGAAGTTAGACGGGCGTATAATCGCGCAGAATACCTAGAGCGCAGAAGAATTTTAATGTGTTGGTGGTCTGAGCATATAGAAAAAGCTGCTAGCGGTAACATGAGTATGGCCGCAGGAATGAAGAACTTGAAGGTCGTTGTTTAACAAATAGCTAACTTAGAATACAAAGAAGTAATACTCTCTGGTAATTTTATTGGTTCAAATCTAATCTGGCAGTGAATATTTTAGTTTAAAAATGCAAGAAAATATTCGCTTTTGCCATAGCAGTCATGGAGGCTTTATATTAAAGCGACAACTTTTCCGATAAAGCAGCACTACAGAAGATAATAAAGTCGTTCCAATTTCTCAACGTGAAGTTTGAAAAATCAATATTTAATCTTGCTTGAAATTACCAAAAGCGGACATTCAATTAACATTATTTTAGGTATTGAAATTTTTATGAGTCTATGGCGCTTTGGGGCACTTAGTGCCATAGAAACTATGACCACTTCGTGGCAGACGTGACGGTTTGCGCTATCTTGTTATGTAGTTAGCTATAAAAAGTTCCAAACTAACTTCCCCATTAACGGCTATCTAAGCTAGATATAACGTCTAGTTAATTGAATTTATTGTCATGTTATTTTGCTAACAGCACTTTGTGGTTAGCAAATTTTAAAGTTTGCTTTAACGATTTTGCGATCTTTTCGATCATTTCATCAATTTGTGCTTTAGTAACAATTAAAGGAGGACAAAAAGCGAGAGAAGAACCCGCAATAGCTCGGCATATTAAACCGTTATTTTGACAAGCCTGCATGGCAAAATTTCCGACCATAGCATTAGGGAAAGCTAAACCCGTTTCTTTATTTGCAACCAATTCAATCGCAGCAATCATCCCTTTACCACGCACTTCCCCTACTAAAGGGTGATCACAAAACTCTCGTAAACGTTTTTGCATGTAAGATCCTATTTGACCTGCATGTTCAAATAGATTGTCTCGTTGGTATATTTCTAAAGTCTTTAGAGCTACAGCACAAGCTACAGGATGTCCAGAGTAGGTATATCCATGACCAAAAAACCCAACTTTGCTACTGGGTTCTATCATTGCATCGTACATATCACCACGGATGACAGAAGCACTTATTGGCATATAGGCAGATGATAATTGCTTTGCCAATGTCATCATATCTGGCTTGGTGATACCCATAGTTGTACAACCAAAATCATTACCTGTTCTACCAAATGCCGTGATCACTTCATCAGCCCAGAATAAAATATCGTACTTTTTCAATACTGCTTGCACTTTCTGGTAATAGCCTATTGGAGGTACTATTACACCACTTGCACCCGTAATTGGCTCAACGATAAATGCTGCAATTGTATCAGGCCCTTCTTGCAAAATAAGCTGCTCTAAATTGTTAACAATACGGTCAACAAACTGCGCTTCAGTTTCATTATCTAATGCATTACGATAATAATGCGGAGCATCAGTTCGTAAAACACCTAGTGCGTCAAATGGCAAATCAAAATGAGTATGGTTAGCAGTCAAGCCGGTTAAAGAAGCTGAAGCGACAGTAACTCCGTGATATGAGCGTTCGCGAGCAATAATTTTATATTTTTGAGGCTTACCAATAGCATTAAAGTAATATCGCAACATTTTAATATGCGTATCATTAGCATCACTGCCAGAGTTACCAAAAAACACCTTGGCATTTTCTACCGGCACCATAGCTGATAGTTTTTCAGCTAAATCAATGCCTACTTGATGAGTTTTCCGCCAAACATATGTGAATAAGACAACTTACTCATTTGTTCACTAGTTGTCGCAATTAATTCACGATTGTTATACCCCAACGAAGTGCACCATAAGCCAGCTAAGCCTTCGAGGTATTGCTTACCACTATTATCGTAAACATAAGCACCATCACCTCGTTCAATAATTAGCGCCTCTGTTTGTTGAAAGTTCGTAGTTGGATAAATAATTGGACTCATAATTCTTCTCATATAGAACGATTAGCGGGGAGTAACCCGCATAAAAATGTCATGTTAATTTATGTAGACTTACGCTTAAGCAAAGCGTAAATCTACAATTTTATTGGTATAGAAAATCCTGACCTGTAAAGTAAACAAGTCCGAAAAATGATGTTTTTAAAGATTACTGGTTAGGCAAGGTTGATGCTGCTTTGCTAGCACGTTAAAAAGCTCGGAAAACTTATTTACCCCTTCGCCATACAGAATTAAGCAACAATTTTGATTGTCATTACAAGGTTCCTGATACAGAAGTATATTGCATACGACAAAATGAAATAAATTCTTTTAACAATTTACTTGATGCTTGCTTACTTGACCACATTAACCCCGTGTCCATAGAGGGGATTTTTTCATGAATCTCTATTGTTTCTATTCGATCGCCATCTATAGACCAAGGCCTGTACACCATGTCAGAAAGTATAGTCACGCCAGTTCCTGTAGCGACCAAATTTCGAACAGATTCCAGCATAGCCGTTTTAAAAATTACTTGGGGAGTTAAATCATATTTGTGCCAATAACTGTTAGTTGTTGCAGCAGATTCATCAATATCTAACAATATATAAGGCTCCTGACTAATATCTTGCAAGGTTACAATATCTTTTCTTAACAGCGGGTGATTTGCAGCCACCCATAAACGGCGTTGAGAACTCATTAATGGGATGACATTTATATTTTTACGAGAGCGAAGGTTAGAAACTAATAGTATTGCAATATCGAGTTCACCATCGCTTATTTTTTTTTGAAGAATAGTTCTAGGGTGTTCTTCAAATTCAATTGTTGCTTTTGGAAACATCCGATGAAAACGATGTATAAATGGTGAAAGAAAATAGCCAGAAACAGTGTTTGTCACACCTAGCTTAATATTACCACTGATTAATTGCTGGTCAGAATTCAAGCATTCTTTTGCAGCACTTATGTCAGTCAAAATCCGCTTTGCATATGATAAGAAACGGTAACCTTCAGGCGTCAAATCAAGTCCACTTCGGGAACGGGTAAATAACTTTTGCCCTAAAAAATGTTCTAGTTCTTTAATTGCTTCAGTAACAGATGAAGCAGATATATTGACCGCAATCGCTGCATCTGAAACTTTTCCTGTATCAACTACCGCTAAAAAATAGCGTAATTGCTTAAAAGTAAATGCCATTTTAGACCACCATAAGTAATTTATTTCACCTCCATTAAATACTTTATTTGCAAATTTGTCATTCGGTTTTTCCGAATTTTAAATTCTTAATTCAGAAATATCAATGCTCTGTTTTCTCTATTACTATCTTCTAAGTTCACAAAAAAACATTATGAAACACGAAGGGGAAAATAATGAATAAGTATATAAATAAACACTACAGTGCAAGTAAATCTCTGCTTGCCGTGGCTATTTCTTTAGCCATTAATGTTCCTGTCTATGCTGAAGAGCCGGAAACTTCAACTAGCCAAGATGAATTAGTTAAAAATAACGTGTCAGAAAAAGAGTCAAAGAAAAAAGAATCGTTATTGATGGAAAAAATTGTTGTTACAGCGCAGAAGCGAGTTGAATCAGTACAAAGTGTTGGTATTGCGATTACCGCTTTTAATGGCGATCAGCTTGAACAGTTAGGCGTAGAAAATAGCACTGACATTGCCAAGTTCACCCCAGGTGTTTCTTTGTCAGGTAGCTTTGCTGGGCAACAACAGCAATTTTCAATTCGAGGTGTGACGCAAAATGACTTCAATGATCATGTTGAGTCGCCAAATGCTATTTATATTGATGAAGGTTATGTTGCTATGCAGCAGGGGCAAATATTTGGGACCTTCGATTTAGAAAGGGTTGAAGTACTTAAAGGTCCACAAGGCACATTGTTTGGACGAAATGCCACCGGTGGTTTGGTCAGTTTTGTTACAAAAAAACCGACAGAGGATTTAGAAGGTTATATTGATTTAACGTTAGGCTCTTACAACCAAAAAAAATTAGAGGGAGCAATTTCAGGCCCGATAACCGATGAACTTAGCTATCGGGTTGCAGGATTTTACAATGAGCAAGATGGTTATTTAAATAATCATTTTCCAGAAACAACCTATGTTCCAGCTGAGTTTGAAGGCAATCTAAGCAATGGTCCTGCATTACCTAATTCAGGTGCTGACTTAGGTGGAGATGAAAGTTGGGCAGTAAGGACGCATCTTCTTTATAAAATTTCAGATGAGTCAGAATTATTAATGTCTGCATTTTTGACCCGTTCAACCCAATCTACTGGCCCCTATCAGTCATCACCTGTTATCGCCGAATTAGATGAGCTTGGCCGTACCATAAATACCTACCGAGTCTCTGCTGACGAAACACGTGAATTTATCCACCCAACCAATCCTAATTACGATAATGGTTTTGATAATGATTTTGATGGCGTTCGCCCTGTTCCTGGCGGTGATTTCTACGGTTATATAGATCCCGATGGTAATGATTTTAATACCTCTAGTGACTTTGCCTTTGATGATTCAAACACTTATGAAACTTATGGCACAACAATTAACTATTTTTATGATTTTGATGATATTACCTTCACGGCGATAACAGATTTTAAACATCATGATAAATTTACCGTATTAGACTTAGAGGCCGCGCCAGAAAGTCAATTTACTTGGTTTGGTGAAGCCGATATTGATTCTTTTACGCAGGAGTTACGTCTTGACGGTGGCAATGACGATCAGCATTGGGTTGCCGGATTGTATTTTCTTGATATCGATGCCTTAAGCATTACCGGATTAAGTGCTTTAGCCAATGGTACCGTATTACCTGAATATGGATTTACCGATTTTGATGAGCCACGTATCGCACACCTGAAAACACGTTCATATTCTATATTTGGTCAAATTGAAAATGCATTATCTGAAAATGTAAAATTAATTACCGGTTTAAGAGCTACTGAAGAGCAGAAAGATTACTTTTTTGATGTGCGCTATGCCGGTAATAACAGCGAACCCTTAGCTTGGGATCAAGATGCACTGAATGCGGGTAGTTCAAGAGCAACAGGTGCTTTTAATGACGATACTAGCCAAACCCTTATTACCGGTAAAGTTCAGTTGGACTGGCAGTTAAGTAGAGACGTGCTGGTTTACACGGGTTATAACCGTGGTGTTAAAGCAGGCAGTTTTAATTCAAGTGGTGCGGGCCTAGCGGATAGTGATGTTCCTTACGACGACGAAGTATTAAGTGCTTATGAAATAGGTTTTAAATCTGTTTTTTGGGACAATACGGTTAAGTTTAATACCGCTGCTTACTATTATGACTACAAAGATTATCAAGCTTCTCGTTGGGATGGTTTGGGCAATGTTATAACTAATAATGATTCTGTTATCAAAGGCTTAGAATTTGAATTAGCGGCATCTCCTATCGATGGTTTAGATTTAATGCTTAATGTTGGCTTAATTGATGCGGTAGTTAAAGACCTCGATTTGGTTGGCGATGGCTCCGTTTTAAAAGATGTCAGGCCAACATTTTCACCTGAGCAAACCGTTACTGGTTTAGCTCGTTATACCCTTTTTGACTTCGCTGGCGGTGATTTAACCTTCCAAGCGAGCGCAAGTTATCAATCTAGTATTTATTCTAATTTATCCAACTTTGATTCAACTGAATTTGATAGCTGGACCGTTGTGGATGGCTTAGTTAGCTGGATGAGTGTAGATGAAACTTGGTCGGTTGATATTTTTGTTAAAAACATGTTTGACGAACGTTATAACACCATTGGCTTCGATCTAGCGGGCGTGTGTGGTTGTAATGAAGAAGCACAGGGTAAACCACGCTGGGTAGGCCTTTCTGTTAAATATAACTACTTCTAAGAGGAGAAATTATCATGGCTGGATTAATAAATTCAACTGATAAAACGCACAATAATGATCCTGATTTTTCAACGTCAGTAGTGCCTGAATACGCACGAATGTCAAAAGTTTCACTGACAATGGCCTGGTGGGCATTATGCAGTGCGATGATCTGGCTATTGGTAAGTGCAACATTAGCCATGAGTTACGGTACAAAAAATGCCATCACAGGTTTGGTATTTTCCGTACTCACTTATGGAGTAATTAATAGTGTCATAAGTAAGTATGCAATAAAAACGGGGCTATCCGTTGGACTGTTCTCTCGTAAAGTGTATGGCAATGTGGGTGAACTATTGGCGACAGGAATATTTGCCACCATTGCTATTTATTACTGTGTTTTTGAGGGCTCAGTAATTGCAGTAGCCATTCAACATTACTTCTCGCAATTAGAATTATGGCACGCCTACTTAATTGTGGTGCTTTACAGTGTGCCCTTAGTTTTTGGTGGAGTTGGTCAATGGCTAGATAAATTTAATGGCGTATTATTACCTTTTTACTATATTGGTTTGTTTGCTGCTGTTGTTCTAACCGTGAGTCAATATGGCTACACTGACCAATGGCTAAATTTAGGTCCAACAGGCGCTACACTAGATGGAGGTTGGTGGTCATGCTATAGCTATTTTATGGGGCTATGGGTAATGATGATGTATACCTGGGATTATGCTCGTTTTGGTAAAAAAGAAGATACGAAATATCATAGTAAATTTAATTTTGGTATTCCCTTTTATCTTTGTACCTATTTACTCAATGGTGTCATTGGTATTTATTTGGTGGCTACTATTCCATCGGAAGGAGCATTATCTGAGATATCTATTGTGCTAGCAATCTTAAAGCTTATGGGGTTTATGGGGCTAATCTTTATCTGGATCAGTCAAACGAGAATTAATACCGCCAACTTTCAACTCGCAACGGTTAATCTTCAATCGTTTTTATATCGTATTTTGAAGGTCAAACTCAGTAAAATTACAGTGGCAATTTTAGTTGGTGCGTTAGTGTTCTCTTTAATGCTTACCGATGTCTTTAGCTTTATTTTACAAGCACTTGCTTATCAAAGTATTTTTGTAGTGTCGTGGGTGGTTATCGCTCTAACCTATATCTTCATTCATAGAAAAGACGTGCATGATGAAAACAAGGCAAATGCTTCTTTGGAGCAACAGAATGTAAAAATATGTGGTGTAGTTGCTTGGGCGAGTTCATCACTAGTGGGTGTAGTCATGCTTAATACCAGCGGTGGTCTTTCACAATATGCATCGCTTGCTACTATCATTGTTGCTGTTGTTATTTATTATGTTTTACAAGGTGTTACCGTGAAGTCAGGAAAGAAATCAACTATTTATATAAAGGAAGAAAAATCATGTTAAATATTAATTGTGACATGGGGGAGTCTTTCGGTATTTACAAAATGGGCGACGATGAGCGGATTATGCCTCATATTACCCATGCAAATGTTGCTTGTGGTATGCATGCTTCTGATCCTAATCATATGCAAAATACCGTAAAGTTAGCCAAGAGACACGGCGTGAAGGTTGGAGCTCACTTTTCTTTACCCGATTTACAAGGTTTTGGCCGCCGTGAAATGACAATGTCACGGGAAGAGCTTAGAAATACTATTCTTTATCAAGTAGGAGCATTAAACGCTTTTTTAGAAAGTGAAAATATGCAATTAAGTCACCTTAAACCTCATGGTGCACTTTATGGTATGGCGGCTAAACAGGAAGCTACAGCCATGGCGGTTATTGATGTTGCTAAAATTTATAACTTACCTATATACGGTATGATTGATACGACTCAACACCTTATGACGATAGAGCACAATGTTCCTTTTGTTGCTGAATTTTTTGCTGACCTTGATTATGCCGCTAATGGTCAATTAATCATTAGCAAAAAACACCATGCGGTAAATGCAAAAGAGGTTCGAGCTAAAGTAAGAGATGCAGTGTTACATAACAAAGTTAAAACGGTAGAAGGGGATTACATTAGCACTAAGGTAGAAACAATTTGTGTTCATTCAGATACGCCCAATGCGCATGAACTAGTAACAGGAATTTCAGATGAACTATTAAATTTGGTGAATAATCATGAATAAAGTACTTATAGCCAATCGTGGCGAAATCGCATGTCGAATCATTAAAAGTTGCCAGAAACTGGGCATCAAAACGGTTGCGGTATATTCCGAAGCGGATGAAAACAGTTTACATAAATCATTGGCTGACGAAGCTATTTGCGTAGGTCCAGCTAAATCAACCGAGAGTTACCTTAATGTACCCGCAGTGTTAAAAGCGGCAGTAGATACAGGTGCAACTGCAATTCATCCTGGTTATGGTTTTTTAGCTGAAAACACAGATTTTGCTGACAGTATTGTTGCTCAAGGCATGAAGTGGATTGGCCCAGCACCAGAAACAATATTATTGATGGGTGATAAAGATCGCGCTCGAGCAATAGCACAAGAAGCTGGTGTACCGGTTCTAACAGGTAGCCCTCGATTTGAAATGGGTGCATTAGAAAATATAGAAGACTATGCCAGCAAAGTAGGTTACCCCTTATTAGTCAAAGCATCGGCTGGTGGTGGCGGTATCGGTATGAAGTTGGTACTTGATGAGCAAGACTTACTTAAAGTCGCTCAATCAACACAACAACTAGCATTGCGTTCTTTTGGTGACGGTACAATTTTCTTAGAAAGGTATGTAAAACAAGCACGCCATATTGAGATCCAAATTTTTGGTGATGGTAAAGGTAATGCTATTCATTTGTTTGAGCGAGATTGCTCGATTCAACGGCGCTTTCAAAAAGTTCTTGAAGAATCACCCGCACCGCATTTAACTGAAGAACTTCGAGATGAAATCGCAGAGAGTGCAGTTAATCTTGCAAAATCACAGCGTTATGCTGGTGCAGGTACTGTCGAATTTATTTTTGATGATGATACAAAAGATTATTATTTTTTAGAGATGAATACCCGTATTCAAGTTGAACACCCTGTCACTGAAATGGTTACCGATATGGACTTGGTGGCAATGCAACTTCAGCTTGTATTTGATAACAATTTTCAATTAGAGCAATCTGTTGTTAAACACAAGGGTGTAGCAATAGAATGCCGTTTGTATGCTGAAAACCCAAGTAAAATGTTTTTACCTTCACCAGGCACACTAACTACATTGAAATTTCCTAGCGAAAGTAAAAATATTCGTATAGATACCGGTTTCAGGGAAGGCGATAACGTTACTCCTTATTATGATCCTATGATTTCAAAAGTAATTACTTGGGGGAAAAGCCGTGATGAAGCGATAGCGACTATGATTAGTACATTGTCAGAGACTAAAGTAGAAGGGTTATTTACAAATTTACCTTTTTTATTAGATATTTTGAAACACGGTGAATTTCAAAAAGGTCTTGTTAGTACAAGTTTTATTAAGTTACATGCGCAAGAGTTGAACATTGATGGGAGTAAACTCTAATGATTTATGATAAACCACGATTTAGTCCGGGTGGCGATCGCTACATTTTGATTGAGTTTGGCGATGAAATGAATCTCACACTCAATTTTAAGGCACAAGCACTAGCCAAGTTATTGGAAGATAATAAGCAACTAGGTATTATAGAATCAGCACCCTGTTTTGCCTCAATGTTGATTCATTATGAGCCTGAAATTATTGGCTATGACAGTGCTGTCACCTATTTAACCGAACTAATTTCTGAACTTGGACCAAGTGATGATATTGTGCTCGACAGCCGCATATTTTATATTCCGGCAGTATATTTAGATCCCTGGACGAAAGAAGCTATTGATGATTACCGCATTAAAATCAATAATGAAAAAATCTATGATCCCGACTATGTTGCGGAGCTAAATGGCTTAGAAAACGCTCAACAGCTCGCACGGGTGCATTCAGGAACGGAATATTGGATCTCATCGCTTGGTTTTTGGCCTGGGTTACCCTTTATGATGCCACTTGATCCTCGTTGTAAACTAACGGCACCTAAATATAATCCGCCTAGAACATGGACGCCTAAAGGTGCAATTGGTATGGGAGGAGCTTCAACAGCTATTTATCCAGAAGCCTTACCAGGAGGTTATCAATTATTTGCTCGTACTCCGGTACCTATTTGGGATACATCCAAACGTTTTGATGTTTTTGAAAATAGTATTTGTTTGTTTCAACCAGGTGATAGAGTCAAGTTTGTCCCCTGTGATGAAGAAGCGTTTGAGTATTATGAGCAACAAGTTAATGATGGCAGTTATGTTTACAACTTGATTGAGTATCAAAAATTTTCGGTGAAAAATCATAATGACTGGGTTAATAATTTAGACATTACAAAAAGGTTTTAGGAGATCATCATGTTTACTGTAATTAAAACAGGTTTAGAAACGTCAGTACAAGATTATCCCGGTCGACTTGGTTTTAGAAATCAAGGCTTCCCGCCATCAGGCCCTATGGATAGTTGGTCATTTCGTTTAGCCAACAGATTAGTGGGTAACGAGGTAGGAACGGCTGCTTTAGAATGCCAATATATCGGTCCAACATTAGCTTTTGAACAAGATGCTGTGATAGCGATTACCGGCGCAGATATGACGCCCAAAATAGATGGGGAAGCAGTGCCAATGTGGACAAGTATCCACATCAAAGCGGGTCAAGAGCTGGCTTTGGCTTTTGCAAAAAAAGGGGTTAGAGCCTATATAGCAATCGCAGGCGGTATTGACTCAGAACCTTGGCTTGGCTCTCAGTCAACTTTTCATAAGGCTGGAGTAGGTGGTATTGAAGGTCACGCTTTACAAAAAGGACAGCAAATTAATTGGCGAGCGGTTGATGTGAATGACACATTAGTTAACCGTAAGGTTAAAAGTGAAGCATTACCCGATATAAATAGCAATAATGCGGTTTCTATCAATGTAGTCTACGGGCCTAATGTCGGCTGGCTAAATGAAGCTGGTAAAACTAAGTTTTTAAGTGAACCATGGAAATTATCAGGTAAAAGTGATCGAACCGGCTTTCGTTTAGAGGGCCCTAAACTGTCATTTACCGATAAGGCTCATAATAAACCACCAGAACACGGCAATGAACCATCAAACATTATCGATCAGGGCTACCCTGTTGGAGGAATAAACTTAGCTGGAGAAACCCCGATCATTTTAGTGAATGATGGGCCTAGCATGGGAGGGTTTATTAACCCTTTTACAGTACCGGGCTGTGAATTTTGGAAACTAGCACAAGCAAAACCAGGAACTCAACTATACTTCACAGAAATTACAGTACAACAAGCTCAACTACTTAGTAAAGAGCAATCCGATGCTTGTGCTGATGATAAAATAACCAAGTAACAAAATTCACCAGAGGATATATCTATGGAACATATAACACTACAAACATCAGGTAATATTTGGAAAATATTGGTAAAAGTTGGTGATAAAGTAGAAGCAGGGGATGTACTTTTTATTATGGAGGTCATGAAGATGGAAGTTGAGCATGAAGCAACTTGCTCGGGTGTAATACGAGAAATCCATATTAATGAAGGGGATGAGGGCTTGGATGCTGATATGATTGCAATAAGCATTGAGCCATAGTGAGAATTAAACAACTATAAAGTTTGGGCATTATTTGTCTAAAAGGTAAATCAAAAGCGTCAAAAGTCGCTTTTGATTTCGCTAATTTTTAATATCGTGTAAGTTGTAAGGAGGGTTTATATTTAATTCTAAAAATAGAAAGCGAGAATAAAATGAAATGGTATTTTATCAATTTTTTTATAATTACAACTTTGCTTTGTACTTTTGCAGAAACTGCTATAGGGGAAAGTTCATACCTTGTAATTTCAGATGGGAAAAAGATCCATTACTCTCTTTTAAAAAAAACATCAAAAACATGGAAAATTTGTGCATTATTGCCAAATGGCAGGGACAAATACTGGTGGGGAGTTTCACATGTATTGAACACTCAAGCTGAAAAATTGAAAGTTAACCTTGCCGTTTATGATGCCGGAAGCTACAACAATATTGATTTACAAAAAAAACAACTAAAGCAATGTGAAGATGAAAGTGCCGATGCATTTATAATTGCCGCGGTTGATCCTGAAAAACTAAATTATGAAATAGATAGGTTAATTGGCCAAGGAAAAATTGTTATTGATTTAATTAATGGTATTGAAAATCCAAATATAACTTCTCATTCAATAGTATCATGGTCAAATGTTGGAAAACTTGCATTTGATAGTATCATTCAAATTGAAAATGATAGAGAAATCAGCATAGGAGTACTTCCTGGACCTAAAGACTCAAAATGGGTTGAAAGTACTTTTCAAGCTATTATTAAATCCGCAGAGTTATATCCAAATGTGAAATTGATAAATATAGGTTATGGAGCTACAGAGGCTGGAGAGCAAGCTAGTTTAATAAGGACTTTTTTTGCAGAAAATAGCGTAGATTATGTTATTTCGAATGCTGTTGCAGCAAATATTATGGTTCATTATAATTCGTTATACGGTGACAACGTTAAGATTATTTCTTTTTATTCGAATTTAGAAACGATAGAAAATTTAAAAAATAAATATATAGATGTCACTATCACTGACTTCCCTTTAATTCAGGCAAAGCTAGCCATTGATTCAGCAATTCGAGCATTAGGAGGAGAAAAAATCCCTTCGGTCATTAGTCCTACAATAAAAGCATTAAAAAATAATAATTTGTCAGAGAGTGATATTCAAGGAACTTTAAGTACAGGTAAGTGGCTAATCAGAAAAGAATTTACCAAAAACTGATATAAATCATTGCTAGATAATCCTGATTTTAAATTATAAAAATTACTCTTAGGCGGGGATAATCCACCTTAGAAGAAGGCATTAAATCTTTAAGGAGACCTGTTATAATATCAAACAGACCAAAGGCTAAAGCAACCCTTCAGATTGATAATGTGCGTGCCATTATCACCGAGTGGAGGTTTTCTCCTGGGGCTGAGACCGGTTGGCACAAGCATGGTTACGACTATATTGTCGTTCCAAGCATGGAAGGAAAACTTCTTATCGAAACTAGCGAAGGTGAAAATGTCGCAGAGCTTGAAGCTGGGCAATCGTATTATAGGTCTGCTGGTGTCGAGCATGATGTCGTGAATGCTAACGATTATGAATTCTCCTTTGTGGAAATAGAGTTAAAATAGAAATTTAACAAAGCCAATCTAAAGGACCTTCTCGATATGCTCCGGTGGTCTCTGTTGACCATGTTATAAATCTCAATAATTATTTTATCTTTCTATCTCGCTCAGGGGGCGAAACCGCCATAGAATTAATACTCTAAATTCGTTTAAAACTTGAGTGATTCCAATGTCCGCTTTGGGGATTCGATACCTAACACCATGCAGAAATCTTAAATATAATTTCAGTTGTAAGTGGATGTGAGGTTTTAAGTGAAAATTGCAGTTTTAGACTTAAACTTAACATCAAATGATGGAAGCTCTTCGGCAGTAATGTAATTAGCTTGAAGCCTTTTGTCATACATAGATTAACCTTGCTACTTAGAATCATTAGATAAAGTCTAGGCTGCTACAAACTAAATCTTATGTTCCGTCTTCAAAAGACGGATGAATCATAGGTATCCAATTTTAATAGCCCTTAATATATAGTATTGAAGGGCTATTTATTAAAAGAATATGTTAAATCTTTTTCAATCTCGATTGAACAGACGATATTTCAACAATGCAGCGTTTATAAATGTCACCAATTTTTCCTGCTTTGGAAACTCGAGGACCACTTAAATACACATGGTTATTTCTCTCTAAACTCGCTTCTTTGACCGATAAAGCACAATACCAACCATTGTTGTCAGTAAATTCAATAATATCTCCGAAATCGATATTACATACTTTTAAAGCGAATTTGGAAGACGTTAGATTAGATTCTTCTACAAGTAGATCAGACAGTACATAGAGTTGGTTCACGACCAAATACAGTTGATTTACAATCTTTAGGGCCTCAGGTGATGCTATATCTTTTTCCAACCACTTAAGTGCTTCTATTCCACTTATAAACTCCTGAATATGTCCGTAATTATTTTCAAAATCGCTTGATTCATTACTTGCATTTTTCATTTCTAACTCAAGTTTTTCTATATGCAACATGTCTTCTTTCAGGTTGTCTTTAATAAGGTCTAAATTTTCTAACTTAATCATGACTTTTCCTTTTGCTGTTCATATTATTTTGATCAAAGAACTCTACTAATTCTTGTCTTATTTTTTTCAGAGTTATTTCCTCAGGTAATATCACTCCTGATGGATTGCCATCTCTAACCAGCAGGTTTAGTGTTTCAGAATCACTTCCTAAAACGTCTCTAATTAGCCTTAATGTTCGTCCTCTTTGCTTACGAGTACACTCTATTTTTTGACTAATGGTCGTGGCAGTTTGAATAGCAGTAATTCGTTCAATTGAAATTGGAGTCACATTTTTTAATAGTTTTCTATGAGCTTTGGGGTAAGCATCTAAAAAAATACCGTCCGGATTATTTATAGCGGACAGAGAAATCCTGATTTTCCCCTGGTTTCTTAAAGTTAACTCATGTCTTACCCATTTTTTGTAATACAGGTGGTAGGACGGAAGTTTTTGTTCTGCAGACTTATCATAGATTCTAAGTAATTTGTACGAATTGAGGCTACCAATGTACAAAGTTCTTCCTGATGAGAGGTATGTTTTTTTCTGCGGCCTAATTCCTTTAGTTGAATCATATTGGCCTGCGCTATAGTCTTGTCCGGCTCTTCGTAAGTTATATTTTCCAGTTATGTCGTCAAAACAAATATCAATGCGCCTAATAATTGCCTGGTGATTTTTACATAGGTCACTAATACATTTAAATCCTTGTGAGTTTAGATTTATTTTCTCACACTGTGCACCATTAAGTTCCAGCTTTATGCATAACCGCTTAGTACTAAATTTAATACTTCCAGCGGACCTCTTTTTTGAAAGCGAAGAGTGAGAATATAGTAAATAGCCCTTATCAAAAAATGTCATTGAATATGGCTTTTTACTACTTATTCGAACTCCGTATTGTGTCAATATTTCAATGATCTGCTTTTCCAATAGAATTAAATCCTTTGTTGATTCTTTTCTGAGTTCAATCGATAGATGATCGATCTTGGTAATATTTCTTATACTATTTGTCATAATAATCTCATTGAATGAATTACATTAATTTGATGATTTTATTGACATTAAATCTTGAGTAGAATGGTTTAATGTCAGCCTTATTATCTAGTCATTAGCTGCTGAACTTTTGATGTGGTCTTGCATCCATTGCTCTACAGAGTCGCTATTCCATACCACCGCTCGAGCACCTATTTTTATATTTTGAGGAAATCGGCCATCCTTCATCATTGCGTAGATGGAGCTTTTCTTGAAGCCAGTTAGTTCTTCAACATAAGGCAATTTTATGAATTTCATTATTTTTCTCCAGGGGGCAAAAGCCCCTTTATTCACAATAAATAAATTTTTAAGTTGTAATAGATTTTTGGGTTGTAGTTAATTCACATTAACTATGGAAAGAGATAGGTGTAAAAGCTGGAGTTGCTACGCTCTGTAATTGTTCTGAACATTGAAATGCTTACTGATATGGCTAAGTAATTGCGTAAGCAACCTTCTTCTTCATGTATTGGTTTTAGAGTGACATCTTTTCTCAATTCTATTGAAGTTTGAAGGCAATCGAAGTATTTCTTTTTGTTCGAACTGTCAGAGCTTGCTACTAGAACATCTGAAATTAGATACCTCAGTAAAATTTGATCAGAAATGAGTCCTAATTTATTTTGCTCAAAATAATAGCTTAGCTCTTCATAATTAAAACGAATTTGAGGACCTAGAAATCCTTCGGGTAGTAATGTTATTCGATTAAAGCTCATTTTATCCAACTATTGTAACGTTCAAACAGATCTTATTAAGTCCAAGATGGCCCAACTACGAAAGATGATAAAGAGGGTGCTAAAAAATTGAAAAGATTTTTTTGAGCTGTTTAGTTAAATGTCTATTGTTCAAGAGATATACTTTGATCAATTTTTCTAATAGTTATAATGATCAAATTTTAGTTTTAAGCTAATACATTGTTAATATGAAGGTTATGATGTTTTTGATCAGCTCTTTGATTGTTTGGTTAGAAGATGTAATCTCAAAGTCAAAGTATTTGATCAGTTTTTAAGTATCCATTCACGGTTCTTGTAATAAACTTCCTAGATAAATTATTTTTTTTAATTCTCTCGTTAAACTCAATTGTCCCTTGGTATCTTTTTTTATGAGCAACATAATCCATAGATATTTCCCCAAAAAGATTCTCATCACGAAGTTTAACCTCTTCCAACTGTTCAAAGCATAAAGCTCTATATTCAAAACGGGTTAGTTGGATTTCCAGTGGGATACCAAACAGAACTTTTGCTCTTCCGCCATGCCTAAGTGCATTAGTGTTTCCTTTAGGTGCGCCAGCACCTGGACGTTTTCCACCTCTTGGCATTTCTTCCTCACATCAATTAGATTAAAAAAATAAGGTATCACAGGTTGTTAATTTGTCTGAATTTAACTGAAGAATTATTCTTTAGCTTGTTGATATTTCGAATTTAATACAAGATACTCTCGTGTAAATTAAAAAATAATTAAAACAGTATGGATACAGTTATGTCTAACCCTTGTGACTATATAAGTGAACAAATTTCTTTAAGTGCTCACGAAACAAAATTACTAATAAGTTATTCTAGCTTTAACTTTGAGAAGGTATTAACACAAAGTAAAGGAGATATTTTAATTTCCACATATACTCCTCCTAGTGGGGACTCTATTCGCCGGGTTTTGGTTAGCATGGGAGTGCGGCCAATGAAACCTAAAAGAAAACTAAGTTTATTTTGTGATTATGAAGCAAATTTTAAACTTTCATATTATTTAGGAGAGCTTAAAAGGTCTCTTGATGAGTATTTTGAAACTTCAATCTATTTGTGCACTCGAAATCATTCAAAATTAGTAGTATCCGACGACTTAGTCTACATTGGCTCGGCAAACTTTGGTGAATCTACATCAACTAGAATAGAAGCTGGAGTCACTTTGAGCATTGAAGAATGTAGTAACCTTAGAGAAAAAATATACGATACTTTCAGACCAATATCTATAAACTTAGACTCGTTGAGGGGGGATCGATTATTGACGAAAAATTTTTTAAGTTCATGTTCCGAAGTTATTAGTTGTGTAGACTCGTTAGTTTCGGAAATGGAAAATCGCTTGTTAACGCCCGATGAGATAAATAAGATAAGAGACAAATTCACAGACATACTCTTCACCATAAGATTAGTTGAACCTAGATTTTTAACAAATTTTTTCAACATCGAACATCTAGATTTTTATTTAAAAACCTCTTTTATGCCGGTAAAAAAGGTTCATCGCGAATACCTCAATTATATTGAAAGTAAGAGTGAAGAGCTTAGGTATGAATTACATAATTTGACGATGGATGATTTGGAGCGCCGTATTCCATTTATATTAGAGGAAACTGAAAAATATAATGAAAAATTAGAAGTTGATATGGGAGTAGCTGAATATAATTTAACGGAGACGTTCAATATCATTGCATCTACATGCACTTTGTTTAAGAAATTGGAGTCTAAAAGGTACAAATAGGTTAAAAGTGATAACAGAGTATTAAGAAACGTCCGATTGATTTCATTATGCAAATGAACATCGACAGCAAATAGCTGTAGAAATGAAGAAAAACCAAACAAGCCTATGTATAACATAGCTGTAGGTTTAATAGTTAAAAAGAAGTAGTGAAAAATTCGGATGTTTTATGAATAAATCGAAATAAGTGATTTATGTTTTTAGTAACACTGTAAGTAACATTTTGCTTGCATGTTTCTGTTTAATTTTATATTTATCAGTGTGTTATTTTTTATATTCAAATCACAGAGGGGCCACCATATTAACTGCTTTTCCTAGTAAGTAACTACAAACATAATTCTGTCGGTGTCATTCAGGTGTCACTTCAAAATATTCTTCTAACGATTAAACTTGTTAATGTTTAAGCTCTTTATTACTTTAAATATGATTGTTCTATTCTGCAGTAGTTAAAATAATCACAACAGCGTTTTTGTGCTCTATTCCTACCTCCTGCTAAACTTCTCATGGCTCATGCCTGCATACCCAGTTTTACTCGGCCAAGAATTCCGGTCGCCCGATCACCTTATTTCCGAACACTCGGCCATGGGTATTCCAATTAACCCGTTCACGCATTTTTTGTTCACTAATGAAGGTTTGTTGATCAAACGGCATAAATTTAGTTAAGAAGTTTAATCTCTGAACAGGGTCTTTAATTTCTGCGGGTGTTGTTGGTAAATTGACTAACTCATTTTGAATAGCTTGGTTGATTAAATGCCTGATATCCCCACTCATGTATTTACTGGTAGGTGTTTTGTTAGCTGCTGTCATATTAAAATCTATATTGTAATGATAAGTTTACAGTGTGTCATTTTTATCTTGTACGAAAAACAGGCTTAACTTACTACTTTTATTAGGTGCTTATGGGGTGAATTGCTCTACGCTAGATCTGCCTTGTTAATTCAATGGTATCAATAATGGTTGCTTGCTGTGAGGAATTAGGCAGGAATGTATTTGTTAAATAAATGTAATAAATAGAGCTGGTTACGGACTAAAGTGTGTCGGACTATTTTACAGTTCCATCATTAATATATTGTTGGATTCTACTATCGCACTGAAATATCAAGCTTTATTAAAAGCGGTATACTTATTGCTCCATTAGGGTACCTATAAAAAATACCTATCTATTTTCAAGAATGTATTATTAAGGAAAAAACAATGAATATAAAAATGTTAAAAGCGACTGTTGCTGGATTGATTCTATCTGTTAGTGGTTTTGCTAATGCTGGGCTGATCACTATCGATGGAGGTTTGGACAATCAAGGAGGAGATTGTACTTTCGCTTGTGTGGCTTTATATCAACAAGTTTATGATAACTCTTTATTTTCTAACACTTTGGATATAACTGGTATCAGTTTTATCTCTTCCGGTGGTAGCTTTTCGGCAAATAACTCATGGGAATTATCCTTATCAATTAGTAATTTCAATGTTAATGCTTTAACTAATGATTTCAATAATAACATTGGTTTACAAAGTATGATTTTCTCAACTGAAAGTTTTAATGATTCATATATAGATGGTGACCTAATTACTTTTAACGGTTTATTTAATTACAATCCAAATGATGGTGACTTATTGTTAAGTATACGTGCTCTTGGTGATTCACCATGGTCTCATACAGTTTACTATAACAGATCCAGTGATGCTGAATTCAGCAGAACATATAACTTTTCAAATACACCTCAATCTATGAGTGTTGGTAATAATTACGGTAATGTTACTTTGTTTGATACTCAACCTGTTCCTGAACCTTCTACCCTTGCCATCTTCGCATTAGGTATTATGGGTTTAGCATCACGTAGATTCAAAAAACAGTAAGTTAATCTGTTTCATACTCTTACATTCAAGTAATGAGTAAAACATTAAGCACCATTTATCTTTAATAAGTAATTGGTGCTTTTTTATTGTCTAAAGAAAGTTAATCCTATTTTATACCAAGCTAATACATGCGGAAAATCACTTACTTCTTACGTTTTCTAAGTTACTTTCTATTTGCTTTTTTATCTCATCAGGCTGAACTACATAAGGCAATCTTACCCATGAACCATGAGCATATAATAAAATTGTGCTGTAGTTAAATACCCTACCTAACAAAGTACTTACTATTTCAATATTCTCTACGGTTTTAAGTTGAAGCTTATCTAGTCGATGGGTAAAAATTCCAGTTCTAGATTGAACCTCATTTTCAGAAATTGTAACCACTACAAAGTATGGTGAAACAATAATATGTGCGCCTTTTAAAACGTACTGGACTTCCCAGCTTTCACTAGCCAGTTTACTATCGAATTGCAAAAACAATTTCCTCCTAACACTAGTCTCATTTATTACGCTCAATTACTTGATAGTCAAAATTTTGGTGAGTTTTTCAAAAAAGTAAATTTGCAAAAAAATGCAGCCTTCTTTTAGAAATGGCTTACAAGAGGCTTTTAATGAAAAGGGAATCAAATACTTCATTTTAGCTATGTCTTGCTCTAACTAACTCTGCAAATTCATTAAATAACTTAATAGCAACTAAGTTGGTAACGTTAATCAGCATAACATTAATAGTGGTGTATTAAAAAAGGCTGCGATAGTGATATCACAGCCTTTTAATCCATATAAATAGTACTACTGAGTTTTTTCAACTAACTCAGTTTCAAGCAGAGTGTCTTCAGGCGGGTTATCATTTGATCTGAAACTCAATAAAATAGGCATACCTGTTGAACTTTGTGCGGCAAGCTTAATCAGGGTGACAACAAAGTCACTTTCACCATCATTAAAGGTGAAGGTAATATCTCCAGTTGAATTCCACTGCCAATTAATAGCAGTAGTGTCAACTTCTGATATCTCTTTCATTTCCCCTACGCCTCCGGCTGATAAGGTAAATTCAAGGGTAATATCGTCATCATAGAGCAAATCAAGCGTCATTTGCCAAGTTTTATTAATAATGCTGGTTGAAAAACCAAACAGCTCACGTTGAGTAGTAATAGTACCAAGTGAGCCACTAGCGTCGTAATCTTGCAAAGCAACAGCATAACTGCCAATTCGAGCAACATTGAACGCGCCCTCAGGTTCAGTTAAGACTATATCTCCCCATGGTTCAATTACCAAGCTATCTAAATCACTCGAAGGGTTATCTCTATTGTACAGACCACCATCACCATCAGTATCCACCGTGGTGCTTAAAACAGTAAAATCAGTACCGATTAGCGAATATTGACCAAATTCTCCAGATACAGCTTGAACCTCCCCAGAGTAACTTTCAGGATTAGCATTATGAAAAATTACATATTCACTATCAGATAGGAAGGTCAGTATATTAATATCATTAACATTGCCGCTACCGACAATCCAAGAACCAATTAACGCATTACTGTCATTGTTAATTGTTGAAAATAATACAATTGCTGGCTCAGAAGAATCTTCATCATCGATCAGGAATTTCAGTATATTATCTTCGATAGATGCGATGGCAGTAAGCCCACCTAAACCACCTGATCCATCAGACTCCGAAATAACCATTGAAGTGAACTCCTTGGTTTCAACATCCCAAGTATAACTACCAAACTCACCAGAACCTGCAATTTGACAACCTTCTGGATCATCACAATCATCATTAGCATCATTATGTTCATGGAAAATTGCATAATGACTATCGTCAATGAAGGTTAAAATATTCCTCATACCGTCACCTTCAGAGAACATCCAACTACCTACAATTTGTGATTTTAAGGTATCGTTAAAGTGAGCATCAGCTTGAGCTTCATTTACTAATGATAAACCACCATCAATAACGGCAAGTTCGGTAACAACATTGCTATCAAATTCAGCACTGGTTATATCTAAGGTAGTATCCGTAAAAGCAGCATGAGCTCCATCAACAATAGAGATGCCATTGTCTGGATTACTATCTGCATCTAACGTTTGTAGTATTTGTAAAATATTGGTTTGTGTTATGCTATCGCCAGCCGCGATATTTTCAGGCGTAACTACACCTGAAGCAACTACTGCGGGAAAATTAAGATCGCCGATAAAGAAAATTACGGTCTCTCCTGGTAAATAAGGGAATTGCCCCTTATCATCAGTAAGTCCTTCCGAGCTATCCGTTTTATAACCAATATTCGCTACAGGGCTGTCTAATAAAACACCCTGTAAAGGTGTTACAACATTAACAACTCTCGTTGCGGTTGCTTCATTACCTGCGGTATCAGTTGCGGTGTACGTTAGAGTATAGCTACCAAGGACTGCCGTATCAACATTACCACTAGTAGTAACCTCTACCGTTTGATCAACATCGTCTTGTGCGGTTGCTCCTTGATCTACATAAGTGCTGCCTATTGCAATAGTAAGCGGACTGCCACCCACAATAGTGATTATCGGTGCTGTGGTATCAGGAGGAAGTACAACATTAATCACTCGTGCTGCAGTAGACGTATTCCCTGCTGAATCTGTTGCTGAATAGGTGATCGTATATTCACCTACCACCGAAGTATCAACTGTTCCCGTGCTACTTACGGTAACATTACCGTCTATATCATCTAATGCAGTTGCACCTGCGTCTGAATAGGCTTCATTTTGAATGATAGTTGCTGGATTTTCACCTACAATAGTGATCACTGGTGCAGTAGTATCAGGAGGAAGTACAACATTAATCACTCGTGCTGCAGTAGACGTATTCCCTGCTGAATCTGTTGCTGAATAGGTGATCGTATATTCACCTACCACCGAAGTATCAACTGTTCCCGTGCTACTTACGGTAACATT
>CAJXWZ010000013.1 GCA_913062815.1 uncultured Colwellia sp.
TTTGCTATTATAGGCCACTCTGAACGTAGAAGTTATTATAAAGAAACGTCTACGCAAGTTGCTCATAAAGTTAATGCCGCATTAAATGCAGGCTTAACGCCAATTTTATGTATTGGTGAAAGTGAAGCAGAGCGTGCAACAGAGCAAACTGAAACAGTACTTGCCTCACAATTACAACCAGTAATAGATGAAGTAGGTATCGAAAAATTTATTGATGTTGTTATTGCTTATGAGCCTGTTTGGGCTATAGGCACAGGAAAAACAGCATCAAGTGAGATGGCACAAGAAACACATCAATTTATTCGCCAATTTCTAGCGCAAGCAAATGAGAATGTGGCGGCTAAAGTGCCTTTGTTATACGGTGGCAGCGTGAATGCGTCAAACTGTGAAGAATTATTCGCACAAGCTGATATAGACGGTGGTCTTATTGGTGGTGCTAGTTTACAAGTTGAGCAATTTAAAATTATCTGCTCAGCAGCGAAAGGAAAGTAAAAATGTTGTATCAAGTTTTAATTATCGCCTACGTACTTATTGCCTTAACATTGATTGGCTTAGTGTTAATTCAACAAGGTAAAGGTGCTGATATGGGCGCATC
Source organism: uncultured Colwellia sp. (assembly GCA_913062815.1). Classification (GTDB taxonomy): domain Bacteria; phylum Pseudomonadota; class Gammaproteobacteria; order Enterobacterales; family Alteromonadaceae; genus Colwellia. The sequence continues at coordinate 596 of CAJXWZ010000013.1, forward strand.
TTTTGGTGCCGGATCATCTGCAACAGTATTTGGTTCAGGTGGCTCAGGTAACTTCTTAACTAAAATGACCACATGGTTAGCAGTAGGTTTTTTTGTTATCAGCTTAGTATTAGGTAACTTAACGGCCAGTAAAACCAAAGCTGTTGATGAATGGAATGACTTAAGTGTCCCAGTAAGTGAACAAATCCTTGCTACTGATGCCATTCCTGATGAAAGTGCTGAGTCAAACACAGTAAGCGAAAACTCAGATGTTCCCGCTGCTGATGCTCCCGCTATGAAAAAAGATGATGGCGACGTACCAAACTAATTAATTAAATTTAGTAATGCGCGGATGTGGCGGAATTGGTAGACGCGTCAGCTTGAGGGGCTGGTGACTTAGGTCGTGGGGGTTCAAGTCCCCCCATCCGCACCACTAAATTATACACATAGACATTCAAAGGCCGATTCGTGATGAATCGGCCTTTTTTATTTCATTACACCTAATAGATAGAGAACATTAGTTGTGATCACCCTTAAATAACAAACGCCTGGCATTGGGTGTTGTATCAAAATGTTGTTTAAAGTGTTTTCTAAAGTTTTGCTCAGAGCTGAAACCGGCCAGTGCTGAAATTTGTGTTATGGGCAAATTTGTAGACTCTAACAATGCCTGAGAATGATTCAGCCTAGCGTTGGTTAACCAAGCAGTAAAATTAAGGCTGTAAATTTGTTTAAAATGTCGACTAAAGCTTCGAACACTCATAGAGCAATAATTAGCAACGTCCGCTAAAGAAAACTGTTCTGATATGTTTTCTAATATGTGGTCCACTAATTTGGCTAGCCGTTCATCACTTGCTCTTTCTATTATTGGTTGTTCAATATACTGGTTTTGTCCACCACTTCTTTCAGGATCCGAAACCATTATTTGCGCTACTTTATTAGCTAAGGTAGTGCCATAAAAGCGTTTTACTATGTATAAGCAGCAGTCAATAGCAGCTGCACTTCCTGCTGAAGTAATAATGTTATCATCCTCTATAAATAAAGGGTGTGATTTAAAGTTAACCTGTGGGAATTTACTCACAAAATCAGCATTATACTTCCAGTGTGATGTTGCCTGTTTATTATCTAATAAACCCATATAGGCAAGCGCATATGTACCTAAATACAAACCAACAAATAATTTTCTTTGTTGATGCGCTTTCGTTACTAACTCAAAGAGCTGTTTACTTGGTTGACGATTAAGATGCCAGCTCGGAAAGATAATAAAATCTGCTTGTTCAATGGCTGTCGTATTTTCTTTTATGTCAATATTTAATCCGTTCACTAACGGTATTTGCCTAATGGCTCGAGGTTAAGATTTGCGTACAGTCAAGACGATGGGATTAGATTTGTCTTATTTACTAAACTGGTTTCAATTGTTTAAAGCACAAGGCGATACCTTTTTTACTCGAAGCGATTTTATGGACAAAGTTAGCAGGAACAGATCAGTTAAGAAAGCAAATACAAGCTGGTTTATCTGAAGATGAAATACGTGCTTCTTGGCAGCAAGGTTTAACGCGGTTTACTAAAAAGCGTCAGCCTTATTTATTGTATCGGTAAGTACCGCTGTTACTAGTGAGCAATTGACTTAACTAAATATTGAGTAGATTAACATTTCGATTATTGCGGAGTACAAAGAATGGCAAGTTCTTAACTTGCCATTTCAATGGGAATTAATAATGTTCAAATCACATGTGTTCTAAAATTTTAATTAAATCAACAGGCTTACGGTAACCAGGCATCATAGTACCATTGCTAGTAATAATGGTGGGAGTACTGGTAACACCAATTTGTCGAGCAAAATTAAATTCTTCCTCAATGGGAGATTCACAATTAATTGCAGTTACGGGGCTACCTAGTTTAGCTTGAGTAAGTGCAGTTTTAGGGTCGTTGTTACACCAGATGGAACGTAAATCTTTATAACCTGCGGTTAACTCACCAGCCCTATCTTTGATACCTGAACGCGGATAGGCGATATAACGAACCGTAATGCCCAAATCATTATAAGCGTCGATTTCTTTATGCATTTTACGGCAATAGCTACAAGTAATATCAGTAAACACATTGATGATATACTGCTCATTTTTGGCCGGATAAATAATCATATTTTGCTCGAAATCTTTAATGCCTTGCACTCGAATTTTTGCTAAGGTTTCTTCGGTTAAATTTAGAACTCTCTCATTTAACTTGTAAAGTGATCCTTGAATAAGGAATTCCCCATCTAAACTTGTATAGAACAAGCCCTGATCCGTTGTTACTTCTGCAAGCCCTGGCATAGGGGTTTTAGCAATACTTTTGATTTTTAAGTTTAATACTTCACTCAACTTAGTTTTTATTAACGCTGAATTAAATTCTTGAATTTTAGACGAGGAGGTTACTTCCTTTTCCCATGCAAAAACAAAGGTAGAGCAACTCATCAGTAGCGTGAAAATTAAAATGGTGAATTTTTTAAACATGAAATGTCCTAAAATATTATGGTACTAAAAATTGGTTTTATAAAAAGCACTCTACCACAGTTGCAGAGTCGAACAATGGCTTAATTACATTCATTTAAAGGCCGTAGAATACTATTTATATATCAATAGTATTATATAAACTCTGAGGTCTGGAATCCCTATATCATCAATATATAAACACAAATATACAATTTAGCGAGTTCGGATTTAAACCTAAACAACAAATTCAAATATTCAATATGAAAGTTTCAATGTAATGCTAACAACTCATTTGGATGAACAAAATGCGGTTGGCATTTGATCATATGTCGCTTATTCTAGCTTGCTATATATTACTAAAGAACCATGCTGTTAATTTACTTGGAGATTTCAATGATAATTGTTCGAGAAGCGAAGTTATCAGATATTGATATTGTCTATGATTTGATTATTGCTATCGCAAAACATCATAATCAAGAACAATATGTGACAACTTCTAAAGATGAATTGATCAGTTCGGCCTTTGCAAATCCCCCTTCATTTGGCGTGCTATTAGCGGAATTTAATGGTGAGGTGGCAGGGTACTGCTCTTACACTTGGAACTATTCAATCTGGCTTGGTTCAAACTATATGAATATCGATGATGTATTCGTTTGGGAAAAGTTTAGGGGTAAGCAGATTGGCGAATTATTGATGCTTAAAGCTAAAGAAGTGTGCCTATCTCATGGAGCCAATCGAATTAAATGGGAAGTTGAAAAAAATAATAATGGTGCAATAAAGTTCTATGAGCGTTTAGGGGCCAACATAGATATTAAAGGTGTTTTTCGATGGGATATAGCATAGTCGACCCTACAATTTTACTACTATGGAGCAAAACTATTGACTGTTGTTTTTATGTCGCTAACTTTTGAACTACTTTACCTCGTTAATAGTGCGATAACTGAATAGGAGATTTGATGAAATATTTTGCTTATGGGTCCAATATGTCACTTATTAGACTTCAACAAAGAGTACCTAGTGCCATAAAACTTGAAATTGTAACTCTGATTAATCATCAACTGCGTTTTCATATGAGTAGTCATGATGGCTCAGGTAAGTGTGATGCCTTTCAAACAGATAATAGCGAAGATAGCGTAATTGGGGCGCTTTTTGAGATAAACGAAAATGAAAAAGGTATTTTAGATCATGCTGAAAGTTTAGGCACTGGTTATGATGAAAAAATCGTTACTGTAGTTAGCAATTCGGGTGAAACCTTCAAAGCATTAATATACTGCGCAATTAAAATAGATACTTCATTAAAGCCATATTCATGGTATTTAAATCACGTTGTTATTGGCGCAAAAGAAACAAAGCTATCTCCTGATTACCTCACCGTCATTGAATCAACAGCTTGCATAGAGGACCCAGATAAAAATCGAGATGCGAAAGAACGGGCAATGTACTGTTAACTGATTTTAAATGATAAGTTAATAAAAAGTACGACTTTGTCCATTAAGCAAGTTGTTATAACAACAAGGAAGCGTATGTTTAAACCTAGAATAATTGAAGGTCATCCTGACTGGCTAGATGAGACAGGTGTAAAGATTTATACCATTTCAGCAAGCAATCACTTAGTTGACCAAACTAAATATATGTCGCGACTTACAAAAGTTAAAGCAATGCGTGATATTGATTGGGCTAATACACCCGCTTTTGTTATTTTCCATGATGGCGCTAGTTGTAATTATCTCGTTTTAGTTTGGTGGGGAAATGATAATGAGTTATTCACATCTGTTTCGGTTAACGCTGAAGGGGAATGGCAGGAAGACGCTAACCAATATTCTTTTTGTTTGTATGATTTAGAAGTTATGTGGGCAGAACGTAATATTTATATACAAACAATAGATTGCAAATCACCATCATTAAAGCAATATCAACAGTCGCGATAGTCTAAGCATTACAATTAAGTTGTTCGCTAATTAATACGTTGTTTTTGATTTTGACTTTATTAATTGCTCAACATTAGAGCACAAGGAAAATTTTTATGATTGAGCGTAAACCTGGTTTTTCTGTAGGTCGAAATAAGTCTTCTGCGTATAAAGATTTAGTATGGACAGTAGCTACTTCATCAGATACTACTTTAGGTCTTGAAGGACAAACTAAATTAACCTTAGATATCATTGAAAGTAGCCTTGTTGAGCTTGGTAGTGACAAAACCAAAATAGTATCTGCACAAGTTTTTATTGCCAATATGAATGATAAGCAACTCATGGACGCTGTTTGGTGTGATTGGTTTGGTAATGACTCACAACACTGGCCACAAAGAGCGTGTTTAGGTGTGGCACTTGAGGGTAATGTGTTAGTTGAGATTACCGTAACGGCAGTGCGTTAATGCAAGTTCAGCAAGATTCAAATACAGATTAATTGCATGTGTATCTATTTAATTCCAATTTTGAGTTAGCAAATTTAAGCGGTTAATTGGGAAAAGTCCCTAACCAAGAACAGAGGCTGTTTTTCTAGGGCGCATTAACTTATCTTCAATTGCATAATCACAAATAGTAACAATTTTATTGGTTTACATAGTTATCGTTTGTGTATCAAATAGAGGTTCAAGACATTGTTTTTTGACGATGTAATATAAAAAATCGAGATATTCAAATGAATAAAATAAAGCAGCGTTCAATAATTTTTGCGGTTTGTACCTTGTTATCCTCAACATTTAGCCAAGCGAAATCTGTTACTAACAGTGAATATAAGGCCGTTGTAGACACGGCTTTTAATTATTTTAATGGAGCGGCAAATGGCGATCAGCAGCTACTCTCTAAAGCTTTCGACTTAGATTTCGGTCATGTGAAGATGATTACTGTTGATAAAAACACCGGTAAAGAAACGATCAGAACAGTGCCGTTAAATGAGTTTTCTGGCTACTTCAAAAAAGCGACTCAAGATACTTGGGTAGCGAATATCCTGTCTGTTGATATAGTTGATAACAAAATGGCTATGGTGAAGCTTGATTTTGATACACCAAAAACTCACTACATTGATTATCTTGTGATGTACAAGCGAGAGAATGAATGGCGGATAATTAATAAAACATTTATAGCCAATAAAAAATAGTTGATGAAGGGATTAGTTATGGAAGAAGAGTATATAAGTAAGTTTTTAGACTTGTTTTCACTCGTCATGGTTTTTATTGTTTTTTTAGTTGCGTATTATTTTTATTTGAAGTTTGCTAAATACAGAGCCGAAGTTAAATTGCAAATTGGATTACTTCAAAAACAGCTAGATGATACGAAAAACAGTGTAAGTCTTCAGGACTTGTCTGAATTAAAGGGAAGAGTGGCAGTTTTGGAGAAAGTAGTTACAGAGCCCGGTTATGACTTAAATTCAAAAATTTCAAACTTAGAGTAGCATGAAGTGAGCATTTTACTTGAATTGATAAGTAGCTTGTTTGTTGGTTTTATTTTTGAGTTTATTGCTTATGTAACGGGAGCGTTGATCCTTTTTGCTGCTTCCTTAGGTTCATTAAGGTATCCCTTTCATAGCTATAGTCAATTTAAGGCGTTAAAAGAAAAATCTCACAAGGGATTTATTACACCGAGTATCATCGGCTTTCTTTTTTATGTGCTATTGATAATTTTAATCGCTTGGTTAAATTGAACAATATAATGACAATGGAAAAGCTAAGTGTTTATCATATGAGTAAACATAGTTTAGCAATGGAATTTGAAGCCATAATTGTTTGTTATCTTGGTAAAGTTCAGAAGAGCCTACTTATTTCTCAATAGCTATAGGCAATATGCGCTGTTAAATATTGAAGGTATTAATCATTTAAGGAAAGAGCAAAGTGAAAAATATATATCTAATATCTGCCATTATTGGCGCTGTTGTTCCGTACATGTTTTTTATTCAATTTTTTTCAGTCGAGGGTCTTAATATTACCTTCTTTATTTCCTCACTTTTTGCCAATGGTGCATCAGGTGGATTTGCTGCCGATCTCTTTATCTCATCTTTTATTTTTTGGGCATTCATGTTTCATCAACTGAGAAAGCCTCGAAACCCTAAACCTTATTTATTCATTTTGTTAAATCTTACCATTGGCCTAAGTTGTGCTCTACCGGCTTACCTTTATGCTAGAGAGCATCAAAACGAAAACGATTAAAGTGTTAATAAATTAGAATGAGAATGGTTAGTTTGTTGCTTTGACCTTAATGTTAATTAGCTATGTTTAGTATCAAAAGAGTTATTGTGAGTATTCAATTATGAAAATGGTCTATACCAATCAAAATCAACTTCTGGTGAGTAATGTAAAGAACCTCATTGAAGCAGAAAATATAAATACGTTCCTTAAAAATGAATATGCACAAGGTGCGATAGGTGAAATATCTGCAATTGATTCATGGCCAGAAGTTTGGGTGGTTGATGACTCTGATTATAAACGTGCAACTGAGATTGTGAGTTTATCTCAACGCAATCAAAATACCGCTGCTTGGACTTGTAAAAATTGTGCAGAGCAAAATGATGCTTCTTTTGAAATATGTTGGTATTGTCAAAGTGATAAGGGGTAGTAACTATTAAACGAGATGAACTAAAAGTAAAAATTGTATGCAAGCAGTTAAAGTTATTGTTTGGCGTAGTTCTTTTATTCTCTTGTGCTAGCAAAGCGTATGCTGCAGGGGTAGATGTTATATTATTGGTTCCAGTGGGTTGGCTAATTGCACTGGTATTGGCAATAATATCAATTTTTATTGCTCCAAATAGATTGCATATCACAAAAACTCACCTTGGAAGTATCTTATTCTACCTTGTGGCAAGCTATTGGCAGGAAGGCAGCGATTGGACTTTTATTTTTTTACTTTTATATCCCATTGCTTCATCAATCATTATTTTAATTTACTCTATAATACTTAAAGTTAAGTTAAAATAACGAATAGCAACGTTCTAGTTAGTTGATTCTTGTTAAATATTATTTTTCTTATGAACGTTTTGGTAGGGATTAAGTAAAAAAATGCTAAAGAATTAGCAAGCTAAATTCATAAGACTTTAAATATAAGGTTACTAAGGACAATTTGTGCTTAAAGGTTTAAATCACATTACGATTGCGGTAAATAATTTAGATGAATCATTTGATTTCTACGTTAATTTACTAGGTATGACTGCTCATGCGAAATGGATTGATGGTGCTTATTTGACTCTGAATGACCTTTGGTTTTGCCTATCATGCGATACAGTCGTAACGAGTTCAGATTATAGTCATTTAGCCTTTGATGTCAGCGCAACAAATTTTGAAACACTGAAGTCTCACCTTATTAATAAAAAGATTAAACAATGGCAAGTTAATAAGAGTGAAGGAAGATCCTTTTATTTTCTGGATCCTAACGGACATAAGCTAGAATTGCATGTTGGTAGCTTGTCTAGTCGATTAGCATCTCTAAAATTAACACCTTATGGTGGTTTAGAGTTTTATTAAATCATTCAAACCGTAAATATATTATTTGCCATTATTCGTTATAGTCATTAGTTTATTTTTGGTTTATATGGCAGTTTTAAAATTGAAAATGTTTATGACGAGATAGTTCTTATGGATAAAGGAAAGGGTAGTGAGGCTAAGAGTAGTTTTATCGGCGTTTCAATAGGCATTGGTGCTGGAATAGGGACTATTATAGGAGTTGCTATTGGTTTGGGGGCGGGAACTGGTGTAGCTGTAGGAACTTATTTAGATGCCAATTAAAGTCGTAGCATTACAAAAAAACTAGCGTTTAGTATATGAAATATTTCAGAGGTATTGGATGAATTATGTTATTTGGGTTGCGCTAGGTATATTCGCTGTTATACCACTGCTTGTCTTTGCAAATAGATTGAAATATAACACTATGATTAAGTTGCTTGGTCGTAGCTTGGTAGCTGCAGCGATGATCTATGTAGGTTTTGCTTTAGCATGGGGTGATAATACTTGGTTAGTGATTGAAATTTCAGGTATTATTGTTTATGGCTTATTCTATGCACTCTCTATAAAGTATAATGCCATTTGGCTTGCTTTCGGTTGGTTATTACACCCCGTTTGGGATGTTATTTTGCACTTGTTTGGTCCCGGAACTCATGTGGTACCTTCATGGTATGCAGTCGCTTGTGTATCATTTGATATAACCGTGGCAGCATATATTTTCTATCGTATGAAAGTTCATACTTATCAAATGTAATAGCGTATTGTAATACATACTCCCTATTATTCATTATTTGTAAACATAAGCTCATTAATATAAATAGATGAAAATATTAAAAATTGTTGGCTTTTACTAAAACGTCCCTTATGGTATCTAAAAAACTGGAGTATTTATGAGTAACAAAATTATTGGTATTGCTTTTATTATTGTCGGCTCAGCTTTAGCTATGTGGGGCTACAATATCTATGATTCAGCGAGTGCTCAACTTAGCCGAGCTATAAATGGTGATACGCCTATTGAAGCATGGGCAGGCCTGTTTGGTGGAATTGCTTGTGTAGTATTTGGTATTAGCAAATTAAAATAAAGAATTTATCAATCTGCTAATTAAGGAAATCACGTGGAATCTTTATTTAAAATATTATTATCCGTTGTAACCTTTATTGCTTGCGTATATAGCTCTAGAGTATTTGGTCTTGGGGTTTGGTCAATTGCATTCATCGCTTTTAGTTTTGTCCTCGTTTTATCGATATTTATGCCTATGCTGACACAAGTGGCACGACTTATTGCTAAATTTATGAGTGTAATGGCTACGTTAGCTTTTGTATTGTTGATGTTAGCTGCCACTGTTGGTGGCTCGTTCTCAATGTCAGAAAGTAATGAATTTTTTGCATTCGGTTTAGTGCTAATCGCGTTGCTTGGTAGTGGTTTTTTCTTTATCAAAGACAGTGATGAGAATTCGACTGTTCAAGCAAGAGAAAAAGAATAAAATGGAGTTTAGGTAATGAATTTAATAGTTGGTACTGATTCAACATGGTCTTTACGTGCATGGATCTGTAGTCAAATAGCACAAATAGATGTTGAAATTAACGTGATTGATCTCACTGAGCTAGATTATAAGTCCGAGATAGTTAAGTTCTCTGAATCTGGTTTAGTGCCGGCGTTAACTGTAGATACTTTTGTAATTCATGACTCGTTGGCAATTATTGAATATTTCAATGAGTGTGCCAACGGTGTTCTTTATCCTAAATCAAAGCTTAAAAGGGCCTTAGCAAGAAGTTTATGTGCTGAATTACATGCTGGCTTTATGAGTTTAAGATCTCAATGCCCATTTTCTTTAGATAAAGTAGCGCCTCTAGCCGTTAATAATACTGAAATTGAAAATGAGTTAGCGCGCATTGAAGCTATTTTTAAATTGGCGAAATTACCATTTATGTTTGATGATGCAGGTGTAGTTGATGCTTTTTATTCTATCTTGGCTTTTAGATTAAAGGCATACGGCATCAATTTTCCTGGTAAAGCTGGGGCTTATCAAGATAGCTTGTTGAATTGGTCAAGTTTGAAGCAAGCCATTGCCCTCGCTCATGATTGGAAAACAGCTTAAGCACCTTATGATAAATAGCGGTGACACTTGCCGCGCGGCATCTGGATTTTACTTTTTAACCTTGTTTTTTCGAATATAAGGTTATTTTAAATAAACTTATATGAACTATAACCAACTGTTGAAAACAAGCTTGATAACAGTTTTAGCGTTAATCGCTTTTGCTGCTAATTCGGTATTATGTCGATTAGCATTAGGAGATGGCGTTATAGATGCTTCAAGCTTTACCGCTATTCGTCTTTTTTCAGGTGCTATTGCACTTTTTGTTATCTTAATCTTAAAAGGTAAAAACAAAGGGGAGTTATCAAAAGGAAGTTGGACAGCAAGTTTTATGTTGTTTACCTATGCCGTAACATTTTCTTACGCGTACCTCACTGTAGATACAGGTACAGGTGCACTCATTTTATTTGGCTCAGTTCAAATTACCATGATATTACTTTCTTTACTCTCAGGAACAAGATTACATGTGAGTGAGTGGGCCGGCATTTCAATCGCTTTTTGCGGTTTTATTTATCTTATTTTACCAAGTTTATCAACACCCTCAATTAACGGTTTTATGTTAATGGCATTGGCTGGCTTTTCATGGGCCGTTTATACCTTAAAAGGGCGTAACTCTCAAAACCCGTTAATGGATACAACTTACAACTTTATCAGAACTATTCCATTAGTTGTGCTATTAGTTACTTTTACTATTGACGGCATAAACTATGCTCAAGAAGGTGTTTGGTTAGCGATAGTCTCTGGTGCTTTAACGTCAGGCGTAGGTTATACCATATGGTATTACGCTCTTAGGCAATTATCTTCAACCCAAGCTGCCGTTATTCAACTGTCAGTTCCTGTCATCGCTGCAATAGGCGGCGTAATCTTTGTGTCAGAAGAACTGACAACTCGACTCATTATTGCTGCTGTTATTGTACTTGGCGGTATTTTACTTGTGGTGTTGGGGAAGTACTATTTCATTTCAGCCAAGTTAAATGTAAAAACGTAGAGGTGATATAGTTAAGTTAATTAGGTGAAATTCCGGCGCCAAATATTATTAAAGTGGGGCTTAATAATGGTATTTGCTTATTTTAAAACGAGGCCCTTGATGATTTTTAAAAAGGGTGAGAAACCATGGCCCACATATTGGTACCTTCATTTGACTTGGCTACATCTAAACGTATAACCATTCCTGCTGTTAAAGCCCGAAGAGAAAATCCAACATCAGATTTCCAATCTTTATAAAGTACATGCCTATTGTAGGTTGGGGCGACTCGTCCTCCTTCTATAAATAATACCGCTTGAATCCAGTCTAACTTTAAGAATTTCAGCCACTTAATGTTTTTTATCGGATTATAGTTCAAGGTATAACGGTACTCTGCTGCAGCATAAATAGCAGCTTTATCGTGAAACCGGTTTTGTCTAAAACCTCTCATTCGATAAAAGCCCCCAAGGGTTGCTCCTTCTAAAAATGGAGGGTTATTTGCTACTTGAACTTCATTTCTTTCATTCGTGTTCACCTGCCAACTAGTAGAATAAGCTGTCCAAAAGTTCAAAGCCAAAATTCTCTGTTTGGCAAGCTCTGTTGCACCGAAGGAAAAGTATTGACTAGCTTCAAACTCTACAAAATTCCATTGGCTTTGAGAGTCTAACCATGCTGCATCATGTGAAAAGGCAAAATACTGTGAATTACCTACGGTCGGATTTATGGGAAAGTCAGTATTATCATGGAGCAGCCCCAATTCTATCGCATGTATTGCGCCTTCAATTGATTCGTCGTCTGTTTCATAAAACTGATAACGATTAAATTGGCGAACCGATAGTATTGTTGTTCCATGCTCGAGAGGGTTCCATGCATCAGCATGCGTATTAGCATTTGAAGGCAAGCCATTAGTTAATCGGTATTTGCTTATTGGCGACTTTTTTGCTTTACCAATTGGTAGAACATAATCAACTTGTAGATCCCACCAATTACTCGATCCGCTAGATTCAATGAAATGATCAAATTTAGAATCGTTTGAGCCTGGTCGAACGGTATTACCATCAACGAAATCTTTATTTGGTGGAGCATAAGCACGCATCAGTGGATAATCACCAACCATACCTACTACACTGATAAACAGCCGGTTGGAATACTTTAAGCGATAGTCCCACATGCCTAAACCAAACCCTTTAGAGTCTTCGCCGCCGAAAAGAGTAGTGCCTAAAGTCATTTGTTCTTGGAAACCACCACTTGCCGCTGCACCAAGCCCAAGGGTTAAGCCCATATCATCGGTAGAAAATGCATAGGGCAACCATAAGGTTTCTTTACTGGTTTCGCTCTCAATGCGATCAATACGTAATTTTACAGTCACAGGTGGTTTAGCAACCACTATTGGCTGAAAAACTAATAGCAAAAGTATTAATTTTCTAAATAAAAAATGAGGCCTTAATACATTGATAAGAGTCATCCTTTTAATCATAAACAGCGTGGTAATTCTCATTAATGATAAAGCTAACGTTATTATGTAAACTTTACGGATTAGAATCTCTATTTCTATTTAATCGGATAAACGTAGTTGATCCAGCCCATCATTCGAAGCAATAACTTTCTCATTAGTGATACATGTAAGGGGTCATGCTCCTTATTTATCACCACCGCTTTACCTTGTACTCCTAGAGGCAGGTTATAATCAGACAAATCTTCTTCTAATTCTATTATGCCAATAGCAAAGCCATGAGATGTTAGTTTTTTAGCTGAGACCAGCTGACCACCTGCTTGAAATTCACCTTCAGACATTGCGGGCATTAGTTGCACAAATTTGCCTTTAAAAACATGACCAGGAACACTATCCAATATGACTTCGGCCTCCAAACCTGCTTCCATTCTTAGCAATGAATTTTGCCAAAATAATCCTGCAAACCTTCTTTTTTGTTTTGGTATAAATATCATCACAGGGCGTAATGGCAATGAAGCGGCACGGACACCCGGTTTAAGAGCTATCTGTGTTGCTATACCATCATCGGGTGCTCGTACAAAAGTACTCGAAAGGTCAAATTCAGCTTTATTTAACTGTGCTTGTAGTTGGGCTACTTGTGGATTCATACCTAATATTTCGACATTAGCAATTAAACGAACTCGTTGCTCTTCTGACTCAGCTGCTCGCAATTGTGACTCAGCGGCTTCCAAAAGTTTTTTTCTATTCTCTATTTCTTGTTCGGTAAAAGGAGAGTTCTCACCCGCAGAAAGCTTTCCTTTTAAAAATCTTTGATAGTTCGAGTTTTTTCTATCTCTATCTGCTTGCGCCTGTGCCACATGAGCTATTGCGGTTTGAAGTTTTTGATCACTTTGTAAATCGCTACTTTTAGCGTCAACTAATAAAGCGGTAAGTTGATCAATTTTTGCTTGGAAAGGGGTGGCATCCAAAGTAAAAAGTAGGTCACCTTTTTTTACTGGCATATTAGCAATAACGTCTACCGTTTGTACCGTACCACTGACATTAGGAACGATTGGTATGCTGACAAATATCTCTTTACCGTATTTAGCGTAAGGGTGATTGTAATTCATTAACATCAGTAAAGTTGAAAGAATAGCGATACCGCCAAGAGCTGCTGTTGGTACTGACCATTTATTCATAGGAATTTTAAACACTTTAAACACGACAGTACAAAGCGCTGTATAGGTAAGAATTATAATTAAATCCATGGTTAAGAAGCCTCGTTGTTAGTCAGTTGTTTTTTGATCTCAATAACTTCACGGTTCAAAGATTCTATTTCACCTTTAAGTTGCTCTATTTCTTGATTACTGTTTTGTCGTGAGTCAAAGCCCCAACCCCTATCTTCTCGGTATAGTGTTGCCCAGATCCACAAAAATGGCCAAATGACATGTAAAGTAAAAAGGCTAATCCAACCGGCAACGTGTAATGCGTCTTGATGAGGGTGATTTCGGTGAACTGCTATTTCATAGGGAATGTCATGAATAACAATAATGCCGTAAAATAATACAATACCTACAAAAAAGACCAGAAATAACGCTACATAATCCATAAAAACTCCATAATAATTTAATTAATCATTGTAAAGTGCAATACCGAAATCACACTGAGGTTTTTTTACAAAAACTTGCTGCATCTTGTCATACAGTCCGTTGCTGGAATTGAATTAATTGTCAGCACATAGCTACTTTCAATAAAAGAGGTTCAAATATTGAAAAGTTTATCAACAATACACAAGCTTTATGTTCAATCATGATAATAACACTATACAGTAAGCTGAAAATTAGCAATAAAATCACAGCTTTAATTTAGCTATGCTTAGGAATATAATAGAATTTTTCACTTTCAATTACTTCAGCATCATATTATTGTGTGGCACGACTTTGTTGTGTCTGCTTTCTCTACTGATGAAGTGGTAGATATCTAAAATAATTTCATTAGCGGTGGTCAAGGTAGTAATGCATTTAAAAATGCAATGTTGTTTGGGTCTTAGAATAACTAGTATTTACCAGTTTTAGCCACAGCCCGTGGTGGTTCATATAAGTTCAAAATATTATTTACTTTAGACCATCTTCACTCGTTTGTTAATGCCCTTTTGTGATCAGGTAAACCATAGCATTACATTTTAAGTCGTGTAGATATTCTATTGATTATATATTTTTAATTAACAAACATTGAATTTATACATGTCTTTTTATAATGTTTTTATACACTTCAATTGTTTAGTATTGCACCACTACGAAAGTTGTAGTAGCTTGTAATGAAAAGCACGATGACGTGAGGGACTATTTTGGAATATGGCTATTTTACATTAAAAGGAAAACAGGTTGATAACTTACCTTGTGAGCAATGTAATAATGATACCTTTAACGTAAAAGGTATTATTAAATATGTGTTTGTATTTTTAGAGTACCTCCCTGTTTTTCCTGTTACGAAGAGTGTCATATTGAGTTGCACAAACTGCAATGAAATAATTGATCGAACAGCCATAGAGTCAAGTCTGTACAAATCAATAAAAAAGAATGTATTTAAGTTTTATTTTGTCTTGCCTATGTATGTCGGTTTACTCTTTTTTTTGTCATTGTTGGGTTATTGGCAGTATTTAAAGCACGAAGAAAATACCCTCACAAAAGCTTATATACATTCACCGCAAAAAAATGATTTTTACTTTATTAATTATGAAAAAATCAATGACAATATCCGTCCAACTCAAAAATATCGTTTAGGTAAAGTCGTTAGTGTGAATGATGGCTTAATATCAATGATTTATGGTGGTTTTACTTATACAAGATCATCTTCTCTTATAAGAGATGTGCAAGGAGGAATGACTTATGACGCAAGGTATTTTAATCACAAAGAGCACAGTTTCACTTTAGATGAATTACAAAACCTTTATGCAGACAATGCAATCTTAGCGATAAAGCGACCAAAAAATAATAGGCTCTATGGAAATGTCGTTATTGATAGTATTTCTATCAATAGAAAATATAGCTCAATAGCTGAAATGCATAATGACAGGGGCCTTGCTTTTATGAGGTATTCGCATATCGCATCGAACTTAGAAAACGCCTACAAGCATTTTTCATTATCTTCTGAGGGTGGTTTATCAAAAGGCCAGGTCAATTTATCAAAATTATATATTGGAGCGAGTGATATCAATAAAGCGTTATATTGGTTAGACAAAGCGGCAATACAAGGAAACTATGAAGCGATAAGGTTATATATTGAACATTGCAACGTTGCTGATGGTTGTGATAAAAAACTATTTATCAGTAAACTGGAGATGACGGGTTTTGATTTATCATTAAATTAGTTCCAATTTAGTAAAAGGAACACATAAACATAAAAATAAACAGGTTGCTACCGGACAATATTTATTGTGCTGGTTTTATAGGGGCCTGATCTTTTTGCAACCGATTTTTCTAGCACTCCACCCAATTTAAACGCTCATAAAGCAGGCAGGTTTTGTCTCTGCATTTTCATCTAATTATAATCGCCACTTTTGTTATACAACCTCTAACGCATAATTTGCATTGCATTTTGCAATGTTTTCTATCTTTTAGCGGTAGAAGTCATCACTTGTATTAGCAAAAAACGGTGATTATTTACTACTCGTTTGATTATTAAAGATTTTGTTTCTGTGGTATGTCAATTGCAGTTAAAGCTTAACAAGGCTTGGTGCATACCAAGTTACATTAAGTTTTAACTGTCTTTAGTAAAAGGCGATTTTACGAGGTAACTGATTATGCTTACAGAAAAGAAGTTGCTCATAGTAGACGATGAAAAAGGTGTTAGGCATGCACTCATTCGAGGTATTCGGCATAAATTCAATAAACAGAGTAACCTAGTTTCTATTTCTGAAGCCAGTAACGGTCAAGAAGCTATCGACAAAGCTAACAACATCCCACCAGATTTGATTTTAATGGATATACGAATGCCGATAATGAATGGTTTGAAAGCTTGTCGCATTTTACGAAGCGATAGTAAATTCGCAGCGACAAAAATAATTATTTTAACATGCGAAATAACAGAAGAAAGCGAAGGGTTACTCTCTGGCGCTGATGATTATGTGATTAAGCCTTTTGATATAAAAACATTACTCATTCGAATTGAGCGTGGCTTGTTCCAACCCAGGTTAGAGTCAAATCCCGTCATGTTAGATGACAATGGTTTGATAACAAAGGAATGCTTTTTTGATACTTGCATAAGTTATGAAGTAGCACGAGCCAAACGCTTTCATCATCCATTAAGTCTTCTTTTGTTTAAGGTTGAACTAAGAAATGTCGTTGAGCTTAATGATAATCATCATGAGAGCTTAATAAATATTTTCAAACGAAGAACGTCTGACAAAGTAGTGCACTGGGGCGAGAAAACCTTTGCGTTATTACTTACTGAAACGGATGCAAATGATGCCACATTACTTGCCAAGCACATCGCTCATAAAATTGAACATAGACTTGGGTTTTTACGCGCTTATGTTGGTATTGCTAACCTTGAAGACACCCTATGTGATGACATTATTGGCAATGCAGAATCCTCATTAAGAGAGGCACTGCGAACCGGTAACATTATTTTAAATAGGTTAGCGGTACCTTAATAGCTAGTTTCTGTGCGAATCAGGAGAGTCAAAATGTATATTTTAATTGTGTTTTTCGTGTTGATGTCATTGCCTAGTTATGCAGAGTTCCATGACAACTTGAGGTGGAGTTTAGATGCAAGTGCAAGATTAAATATTAACAAAAAATCAGATCGTACTAGTCGAATTTATGCTCTAGGTTTAGATACTCATAAAGTATTTAGTACAAGTGATGGTGATTTTGGTTATATGGTAGGGCAGTTATATTTCACTAAATTATCTGACCATCAACCTGTGCCTTGGATGTTTGGAGATAAAGATGATAGTGAGTTTATTGTTCGAGAAGCACATATAAATTACACCGCGGGGCCTGATTGGTTACCTAATTTCCGATTGGGACACTTTACTATGCCATTTGGTTTAGAAGAAAGTATAGATACTAATGGTCGCTTACTTGACTACCACCATAATAAAAATTTAGGCACAAAACTGGACTGGGGCCTAGGAATAAATAATGTAATCAATCATATAGAATATAACTTCTCCTATACCTTAGGTGGGAAAGATAAAGTTGAATCAATCAACGACTCGTATGCGCTAACAGGGAGGATAGGCTCACTTAGCTATCAAGATTTTATAATAGGCTTTTCCATTTACCAAAGTGAGATAGATCAAATTAAACGAAGGCGTATTGCCCTTGATTGGCAATATTATTGGGGAACTTGGGGGATTCTTTCAGAAACCGCGTTGGGTGAAGACAAGAAACAAAATAACTGGGTTAAAGAAAAGTATCAATTAATAGAGTTAAATAAAACGGCTATTAATGAACAACTAAAAATATACGGTCAGTTTATTTTCACCAATAGAGATGATCAAACTAAAGATGAAAAGTTAATTAACATAGGTTTGAGTTATCAAATCAATACACAACTAGAAGTTAGTCTGGCGAGTCGTAACCAACTAGTAAATGCTAAATCAGAGAAAAAAGAACATTTGATAAGAGCACAAATAAGGTATAGGTACTAATATGAAAACGTTAATGTTATCTCTAGTGTTGTTAAGTTTTTGCTCTCAAAGCGTTTATGCAGTCGCTTATTGCTCATTACGCGATCCTATAGCGCAAATAACACAACTGTTCCCTAATAAAAGCAATCAACTTTCTATTGTTAAAAATGTTGATGTAGATATTCGTGCGCAAGTCAAAGCAGCGCTACCAAACAACGATTTACACTTTAATGAGCTGGGTAAGCATACCTTATATGTTGCAATGCAAAATGGTCAGGCTTTAGGGTATGTGCATGTCAGATCAGAATTGAGCGATTGGGGGTTAGTTGAAATTGTTTGGGCTATTGACATGAATATGAGAATTAAAGATTTTGTCTTTCAACGCTGCCGTAGCCCGGAAAAGGCGCATGTTGATAATGATAATTTCAAAAAGATGTTTATCGGAAAAAATTATCAAGATTTAAAAAGGCTATTAAAAAGTGATGGTGTCTCAGCCAATGAAACGTTAATAAAACAAGCACCAAAGGCGCCTGCTTTAGCAAACGTAGTGCTTAGGTGTGCCCTTAAAACATTATTGATCACTGACTTGCTCTGGCAAAAAGAGTTAGATAGATTTTACTGAGCATAAATGCTTTATTAATGTCGTGAAATGTAAAGTGAGATAAATGATGAAAATCTCTAATTATAATCAATTGTTGGCAATATCTACTTTGCTATCAGGCATGATAATTTTTGTAACGTTATGGCATCAATATCAAAAAGTTGAAAGCATATCTCGCAATCATTTTGAATCTAGGCTGGTAGTACAGACAGTAGACCATTTGTTTATCATGTCTCAAACTTGGCTTACAGCACAAGATTTACTTTTTTCAGATAGACAAACTTATTTAGCTAAAGGTATTAGCGAACAATCTAGCCAACTT
This sequence comes from uncultured Colwellia sp., assembly GCA_913062815.1. Classification (GTDB taxonomy): domain Bacteria; phylum Pseudomonadota; class Gammaproteobacteria; order Enterobacterales; family Alteromonadaceae; genus Colwellia. The sequence goes on from CAJXWZ010000013.1 coordinate 19,524, forward strand.
CTACAATTGCTTGCAAGTATAGAGAACAAGCTTACAGCAACGCGCAGCGCTAATTTAATCAAGACTTTGATGTCAGCTATACAAAAGAATGAAGAGGTGGTCAATTCATTTGCTCAACTAGCGACTGAAGATATTGTGCAATGGCAGAACAATATTACTGAATCTGATCGTGTTACCACCGAGTATGTGAGCAACTTAGAGCAACTTTATGAGCAGGTAGTATTTAAAAAGACCTTCTTAGCGAATGAACTGTCGGGAGCCAACGAAAATTTAACTACGTTTACGTTGGGGCTCGTTTCGCTCTATTTAATTTTCATTTTGTTTGTTATTGCTTGGTTTAGTAGAAATATTGTTAAGCCTATAGAAAATATCACTGCTTTGGCATTGCAAGCAAAAAGTGTCAAACAAGACGTAGAATTTAGACAAAGTAATGCGCCAAAAGAGATAATTGAGTTGTCAAAAGCAATTCAGCAGTTTAGTCAGCGAATAACTATTGAGAAACAAAGAGTAGAGCAAGAGCATATAAAAGTACTTAAAGTGAATGAGAATATCAGTTCGATTATGGACACTATTCCCTGTGCTTTATTGTTGCTGGAAGAAAAAGGGGGGATAACTGAATGCAACAGTGAAACGATAAAACTATTTCAACGGAAAAAAGATCAAATTATCAATAAAAATGCTGCAGACTTTCTACCTGTTTTAGCAAAGTTAAATGGTGAGTTTGATGTTAAGGCTGCATTAAAAAATGCCGAAGAGTCTCTACTTGCGCCTAACTTTGAAAATCCTTATGTAGAGTTTTCAGGAAGAACAATTGAAATAAGTGGCGAGATGAAATACCTGATTACGATTAGCGATATCAACGAAAGAAAGCATAGTCAACGAGCACTTTCTGCATTAAACGAACAACTCGTCAATGCGGAGAAACTAGCGTCTATAGGACAGTTGTCCGCAGGTATAGCACATGAAATAAATAACCCTATTGGCTATGTTCGTAGTAACTTGGAGATGCTTAAAGATTATTTTATTCCGATTGTCACTTTTATAAAATTGGCACATGAACAAACACAAAATGGCTCAGTAAATGCATTATATGAAGAGGAAGACATTGGTTACATTGTTAATGATATTGAGCCATTAATTACTTCGGTTATTGAAGGAGCCGGTAGAGTTAGTGAAATTATTAAAGATTTAGGAAACTATGCTCATACAGATGATAAAGAGCCAGAGTCCGTGGTAATTGATGAACTGATAGAACAAAGCCTTACTCTCGTAGCGAACGAACTCAAATATAAAGTAGATATTAGTAAAGATTTAGCCGCTAAGGCGGAAGTGATTGGGTTTCCTCAAAAGTTATTACAAGTATTTATTAATATGTTGGTAAATGCCTCTCATGCTATTCAAACAAAAGGTTGTATAACAATTGAATCGAGTATTGTTCATCAAGAAGTTAAAGTGAGTTTTAAAGACAATGGCTCAGGCATTACTCAACAACACTTGAAGCATATATTCGATCCTTTTTTTACCACTAAGCCGGTTGGTAAGGGGACTGGTTTAGGGCTTCATATAGTTAGAGCGATTATTGATGAACATAAAGGACGAATTGAAGTGAGCTCTATTCTAAATAAAGGCAGTAAGTTTGATATTTATTTACCTATTTCTAAACTTTAACTAAACGGGCTTATGGCTTTTGATAAATGCAGACCTATTACATGTGTATTTTAAATTAATGAGTAATTTATCGAATGTAGACATAAATTATATTGATGGTTACTCTTAAAACATAATATGTCATTAAAGGAATGTAGACTGAAATGAAAAATTCAGAACATTTAAAAAACTTGTTCAAAGACGTTGGTTAAATCAATTCGAACAAACATTAGCATAAATCAAACTAATTTCCCGATAACAGGGCGATATAAGCATTTTTAGGTAGGAGTTAATAAATGGGGTTAGGATATTGGATAGATTTTATCATTGTATTAAGTTTAGGAATTATTCTTGTTCAAATTTCTCATGGTAAACTTCTCGATACAACAAAGTTTAATATAAAATTTAGTCTCAATTTTTTAAAAGTAATCAGATATATGGGCTTGTTTATTATTATTTATAGCTGTTATGGAATAATCATTGATTATGTAGTTAACAATTGAACGGAGCATGACCCGTAATAAATCTTCGTACATATTTATTTAAAAGTTATCCTGCTCTTACAAAGGGCGTAATTGACCTTATTCATTGGCAGTAAATGCTTAGTACTTTTCTTTTACGCTTAAATGATAGCGTTGGACGTGCGAACTTTTATTCATCTCTACGGGACAAATAATTTAAAGCAACTACAATTATGTGATGATTACTTGTTAATAAGGATATTTTTATGTCGGGCTATCTTCCAGAACGACTAGCACAATTAAATAAGAAAATTATTAGTGGGCAGGTTGAGCCATCAGAGCTCTTAGAATATAAATCATTGCTAGAACTTTCCAGTGCAATTATGAGAGCTCATAAAGTTAAACATAGTAATCAGAAGCCTTTAAATTAAAGTAGCTTATTAAAGGCTGTTTAAGGCTGAAAGTTAAACAATTTTTCATCAGCCAACAAACGAGTTAAATCGATGAAGCCATCATGACGCTACTGATGTAATCGCTTTAACACTAATACACTTTAGCAATGAATTAATCCCAAGCCTCTGTATTCGTAACGCTTTATAAACCATATTTGTCTAATATTTGCTGATACTTTTCTGTTTTTACCAAGGCTTTTACTTGTTCTGAGAATTCATGAGCAAGTTTATTTGATCCTATTTTTATTTTAGCAAAGGCGAAATAGGCGGGGGTATTATCTATAGGCGGATTGAGAAATACTAATTGCTCGAATACTCCCTCTTCTTTTGCATGGGCTGTGATAACGGCTTTATTTCCTATTGCAACGTCTATTCTATTGTGAAGCAACATTTGAATTAACTGTTTTTCTTCACTAGCAAACTGTTTGTTTAACTGGTTTGCTTCGTCGTACTTTATACCATGTGAATACCCTCTAATATTACCAAAGTGATAATCGCGCATATTATTTAGGTTGCCATCGAATTCTATTTGGCTTGTCTTTTTAATGAATAAGTAACTCGTATCATAAATATGAGGGGTGTCAGTAAATGTTGCGTATTTTTCTCTATCCGGTGTTTTAAAAGACAAAACCACCATATCTATGCTGCCTAGGCGAAGGTGATGTTGTATTCGAGACCATGGCAATTTTTCAAATACTAATGTATGCCCTAATTCATCTACTATATGCTGTGTAACTTCTAATACCGCACCTTTCATTGCACCTTCTTCTTCGAAGTAATAAGGTGGATAATTTAATAGCCCAACTCCAACTTTAAGCTCTTTTGTCTGGCCTGAAAATGGCCATATGGTCAATAAACTGCACAAAGCCACAAAACGAAAGAAAGTATTCATTATTACTTTATCACTAAGATATACAAACGAAAATTATGGTTGAACAATTCAAACTATGACTTCCTTATTAATTAAAACACGCACATAATAATTATAGTCTACGATGGGCAGATAGTTTTATGTGTAGGGTTTACACCTTATTTTATCTGTATAAGTGATAAAGAAAGTTATCGTGTATATTTACCATTGTTTATTGCGAATTTTATCCAAAGTGCCATTTTGCTCTAATTTATCAAAGGCTTGTTGCAGTTTTTGATAAGACTCTGGCGAAGTTTTTTTACTTATACCACAGAAAACAGGTGCTTTATTTAGCTCAAAAGAATGAAGCACTAATTGCTTGTATTCGGGATCATGTTTAATTCGATAAGCTATGGATGTTTTATTTTCAAAAAAACCTAAAATACGTCCGTTGCTGGTTAGGCCTAAGTTCTGTTTTAAAGAGCTAGTTGTATAAAATGCTTCACTAAACAGTTCCTGTTGCAACCTTGTTGCTAATTTTTCGCCATAAAAAGCGCCTAATTGTAGACCAAAAGTTTTGTTGTGGGCATAAGCTATTTCGGCTATATCATCAAGATTTTCAATCTGGAAATTTTCATTGTCTTTTCTTACCACTAAATTCATAGTTTCATTTCTGATTGGGCCAATCCAATGCAAAAATTTGGAACGCTCTTTTGTTTTAGACAGTCCCATCATCATGTCTAATTTACCGTGCTCTAACATCATTAATGCTCGCATCCAAGGTACATCAAGGTACTTGGGCTCAAAGCCAGCCTCAATGATTACTGCTTTTACGGTTTCAATTCCTGAGCCGGTCCATTGACCGTTTATATCTTGAAAATAATGAGGCGGAGCATGGGTGACTCGAAGCGTAATTGTTTCGCTGCTAAAACTATTGCAAGATATAAGATAAATCGCGCTAAGCAGGGCGAATCGATAAAATATATTTGAGAATCCCAATTAGCCCTCCTTGAATTCATTATTAAGCGTAATTAAATTGAACACTTATTTATGTTTACACATTATCAAAAAAAAACCGAAAAGTAAGGGGGATAAATGAGAAAGTTACTTGTAATTATTATGTTTTTCCCGTTTTGGAGCCAATTAGGGTAATGATGCAGGCACTTTAGTTTTCTGTCATCGGCTGGTTCAATAGATGAGGGTAAAAGTGTTGATTAAGCATTTAAACAAAGAGATTACTTAGCTGCTATGCAAGTATTACTAAATTAGCTGAATAGACAACTTCCCCAAAACTAGTCATTGTTAACCAAACAAACACTTCCTTTTCATAAAAAGAAGCTCACTAACATGATGAAAGTGAGCTAAATGAAGCTATGGGTAATCCTTGACGAGCTTCTTTCATGAAACCCTTATTTACAGTATAGACAAGCACAACCAAACAAACTCAATAGAATGGCTATTTTATAATAATTCATTAGTCATTAGGTTGAATAAGTTGGCAAGAGAAACTGACACCTTCTAATTATTTTCAGAATAATTTACAAAAGAATGACTTATATTTTAGATGTTTAATTTTCCTAGTACTATAAGAAAAATCACGAATAATGCTAGTTTATCAATGGCAAAATATCATTAGTCAAAATATCTCTAACGCTATATTGTTGTATTTCGCCATCTTGATAGGCATGCCCATTAAACACAACAACAGCGTCTATTTCAGGTAAAACAAAGATATATTGACCGCCAAAACCATCGGCGTAATAACTTTTTATAATGTTACCTTCAACGGTGAAATCTGTGGTCCACCATTGGTAACCATAACCCCAATTACCAGAATCGTGGTGTTGTGCAGTTGATTGTGCTACCCAGCTTGCTGAGATTAATTGCTCATTGTTCCATTGACCATTATTCAAAAATAACTGACCAAACTTGGCCATATCTCTTGCGGTTAAATATAAAGCGCTTCCTGTATGAAGTTGACCGTCTAAATTCCAATAATCCCATTTTTTTATGCCTAAAGGGTCAAAGAGATTTTGTGTCATAAAATCAATTACACTCTGATTTGTGGCATGTTCAAGTAATCGACCAATACCAAAAGATACGCCTGTTGAGTATGCAAAGGTTTCACCTGGGTTTGTAACCATGGGTTGATCAAGTAAAAATTGCATAGGGTCTTGGGCATTATTCATTTGAGAATTTTGATTTGAGGAATCAAGATAAGAAACATTCCACTCGTCCCATTGATAGCCATGACGCATAGTTAACCAATTTTTTAAGGTGAGCTCTTCTTTGTTTTGAGACCAATTTGCTATTGGTTGTTTGTGTTGAAAATAGTCATGAATTTTAACGTCAGTGTTTTCAATGTAAGCTTGATCTATCGCAATGCCAATAAGCGCAGAGGTAAAGCTTTTAGTTACAGAGTTTAAAATATGCAATTCTAAATCTGTGTTATTTGCCCATGAGTCAGCTAGGTCGAGCTCTGTTCTCATTTGTTCATCAAAAATGATAGTGTTGTTTTTAATGATAACAACACTATCAATAAATCGATAACCATATTTTCCGGTTCTTATATTGTTCATCATGGCATCGAATGCTGTTGCCTCTATACCAAAATCATTTATATGACCAATAGACCAACCGTCATTAGATAATTCCGGTTGTTGGTAACTATAAGGCGAACTATCTCTTGGGATCACAGGTGCATCTGGGGTAGATTCAGAGCCGCATGCTTGTATCAAAGATATCAAGCATAAAGTTGAAAAAAGCATTCTTGTTTGTTTTGTATAAATCAGTAACGACGTTGCTATCACACTCATACCCCTTTCTAATTTAAGAGAAAATCAACTTGAGTAAATAATAACCGAATGAGAAAGTTTTGCAGGCTAAAAATTTATTTTACCTTAATCAAATGTTACAAAAGATGATTACGGCTATAAATAAAATTTTCTTGGTGCTGTTTATAATAGAATTTTTAGTAACATTTCAATTAGTGCTTTAGCGTTAAATAGCTGTATTATCGAATTTATAAGTACAGTCGATAACATTACACTGCTCAATTATGTCTAAGCAAGAATAGTTATTCTAATTACTAGCCATTGAGGTTTAAATCGTTGAATCATATTTATCATTTACTGGAACAGTACTTTTCGCAAGATACAAAAGAGGCCTGGTCATGTGCCTCTTTAGTAACCCGTTCTGGCTCTAGTTATCGTTGGCCTGGGGCTATGATGATGATAAGTCCTTGGGGGAAAAGTTTTGGCTTGGTTAGTGGAGGATGTCTTGAATCTGACGTTATCCGCCGTGCACAAAAAGTATGGCAAATGGGACAATCAGATTATATGGTTTATGACACGGCTGATGAAGAGAGCTTTGCTGCGAGTTTAGGCCTAGGTTGCAATGGCAAAATAGGCATACTAATTCAGGCAATTAGCGCTAAACATCATGAGTTATTGTCTACGCTTTATCAACGGTTGCAGCAAAAACAAGCAAGCTATTTATTGCAGTGCTATCAATCACCTATTGCAGACTATATTAATCATTGGGTTTTATTAGATGAGCATGGAGAAGTAATAATGACTACTCATGCTGAAGTGACATCTCATTTAACCTCTGGATTATATCCGATAAAGAAGCAGCTTCCTGATAAACAAAAGGTGCAAGTAGTAGAAGATAACCACTGGGCAATTGCTAAAATAACTCCTCCCGTGCAGTTATGGGTGCTTGGTGGAGGCCTAGATGCGGAGCCGGTGGTCAATATTGCCTCAACACTGGGCTGGATAGTAACCGTGGTTGACCATAGAGTAGGCTATGCTCGAGCAACAAACTTTGTCAACGCTAAAAATATATTGGATTTACCCCCCGAGCAAGCTGCAAAACATGCTGGTTTTGATCAAGTTGATGCGTTTATTTGTATGACCCACAATAAAATTATCGATGCAGAATGGATGAAACAATTGGCGGATGTACCTTCAGCCAAATATATTGGTTTATTAGGGCCTCAATCTAGAAAAATTGAGGTTATGGAAAGGGCAGGACTGACAGATGACTTCAGCTATAAGGTTGATGGCCCTGCAGGCACAGATAACATTCGTGGAGACTTACCAGAGTCCATTGCTTTATCCATAGTTGCTCAATGTCACTCTGCTGTTCAGCGTTAGTGTTTAATTTTAGCTAACTTTTGATTACGAAAATATGCTTTTATATTTTTCTTAGTATTTTCAATATGTTTGGAAAGAAGTTTTTCTGCTAGCTCTATATTGACTTCCTTACAAGCCGAAAGTATTGCAAGGTGTTCTTTATGCGGTTTTTCTAAACCAGACAATTGTGTAACTTTTAATGGAATAAAGGCTTTAGTTCGCTGTTTTATTGTTTCTATCATAGAAATTAATTTTGTTAATCCGCAAGGGGCATATAAACAATGATGAAACTGTCGGTTTAACTCACTCCAAATTTCCATATCGTTTGCTTGCTTATAGTTTTCAAGAATAGTTTCAGCCTGATCAAAATCTGCAGATGTCATATTTGGAATGGCCAATTTAAGGGCGTGGCACTCTAATGCGAGCCTAATCTCAAGAGTCTCTATAATATCAGCCTCATTTAGCTCAGTAACAAATGCACCACGTCTTGGTTTAAATTCAACTAAGCCTTCAGATTCAAGTTGCTTTAATGCCTCTCTTACCGGAATTTTACTGACATCGAATTGTGCTGCAATTTTGTCTTGTCTAATTGGTTGATTGGCAACTAATATATTTTCCAAAATCTGCTGTTTTAATGCATGATAAACCTTTGAACTCGTTGTTCCTACAGTAGTAATCTTAGCTTTATGATTTTTTGTTTCCATGCATTTCCTTATCAAACCCTTCGTTACATAAACTTCCAATAAAATCCGATTATAATAAATCCGGCATTGACTGTATACGTATTTTTAAAATAGTATACGATATTGACTGGGATTAATGAAGTAAAGGCAGATATATGAAAAGTTTCAATACAGAGGTAGCAATACTTGGTGGCGGAATAATAGGAATTGCAACGGCTTATTATTTAAAGAAACGATCGCCTTCATGCAAAGTGACTTTGGTTGAACAGAATCAATTTATGGCATTTACTTCGGCACAATCAGGTGAAAATTACCGTAATTGGTGGCCACATCAAACAATGAAGGCATTTACAGAACATAGTATTAAGCTGATGGAAGACATTGCTATTGAAAGTAATGAACGCATTAATATGACTCGCCGAGGTTATGTACTAACGACAAGGAATGATGACATTAACGGTATTATCAAAGAACTTGAATACTCCTATGGCCCAGATAATAATCATTTAATTAGGCACCATGGGCATACTCATATTAATACTTATCAACCTCCTCATTCTGAACGTTGGCAAGATGCACCAAAAGGTGTTGATGTTTTACAAGACAAACAACTTATTCAAGAAGTATTTCCAAACTTTTCGCCAGAGATACGAAGTATTATTCATATTCGACAGGCAGGAATGCTCGACTCTCTGCAAATGGCAACATTTATGTTAGATAAGTTTAGAGCCTTAGGTGGAGAGCGAATATTAGCCAAGGTAACCAGTATAGAAAAGCAACAAAAATTTACGGTCTATTTAACCGACAAACAACAAGTTATAGCGGATAAAGTTGTGAATGCTTGTGGCCCCTTTGTTGCTGAAATTGCGCAGATGTTAGATATTAAATTACCGGTAAAAAATATATTGCAACAAAAAATTGCCTTTCCGGATGTGAAAAAAGCAATCCCTAGAGTTCAACCTTTTTCAATTGATTTAGATGAACAATATTTAGATTGGGATAAAGATGAGCGCCAACTTCTTGCTGCTGATGACGAATTTAAATGGTTGACGGATAAACTCCCTGGATCTATACATTGCCGGCCGGAAGGGGGAGATAAAGGCAATTGGATAAAGCTTGGTTGGGCTTTTAATGAACAGGAAGCTAAAGCAATAATGCAACCACAATTAGATGAACATTATCCTGACATTGTACTCAGAGGTGCAGCAAAGCTCAATCCCGCTTTAAAAAGCTATTATGGCCAACTACCTCGCAATACCGTGCATTATGGCGGGTATTACACAACCACAGAGGAAAACTGGCCTTTAATCGGGGAAACTGAAGTTGAAGGTTTTTATATCAATGGTGCTATGTCAGGTTTTGGTACTATGGCTGCTTGTGCCGCAGGTGAATTGTGTACTCAGTGGCTATTACAAGAAGAGCTACCAGAATATGCCGATGAACTGTCTTTAAAACGTTATAACAATCCTGATTTTATTAAACAGTTAAAAAAATATGACAAGGGCATTTTATAATAAGATTTCTTAGTAGGTTGGCTTTTATTTCATTAGCCAAAATTATCCGTAGCGATTATCTCGATAAGAGCAAAACTATTTAAATTGATAATGTGCTCTCAATAAAGTTAAAAACGTTTCTGCTGATGTGGAAAGAGGGTATCGACGTCGAGTGATAATGCCTACTCGACGGCTAATGGTCGGTGAGGTTAATGGTCTATATTCTACATTGAGCGCTTGCATTTGTTGTTTGTAAAGTGCCGGAATTGCACTAACACCTAAGCCTGTTGCAACAGTTTGTACTACCGTTGCTAACTGGTTGCTTTCAATCATTACTTTTAGAAATAACCCTTGCTCTGAAAGGGTTTTCTCCATCAAAGCCCTTAAACTAGAAGGGGGTTGTAAAGTAATAAACGGATATTTTACTAAATGGTGCCAGCCAACTTTTTTCACCTTTTTTAAAGGATGATTTCGGGGAAATACTGCGACAAATTCATCTAAGAATAGTGCTTCAAAGTTGAGATCGTTCGATGAACCAGGATCAAAGCTAATGGCAAATTCTACTTTGCCTGTTTGCACCATTGCTACAGCCTCTTCTGCAATAACATCGTGAATTTTAACTTTAATATCAGCATGTTTGTGGTGAAATGCGAGCAAATGTTGAGGAAGATGGGTACTAGCATAGGAAGGCATGGCCGCAACAGCTAAATTACCGCGTTTGAGTGAAAAAAGCTCATGAAGCTCTATAAAAGCATTGTCAAAATCAGCCATCAAACGTCGAGCTACAGGTAAAAATAATTCACCTTCTGGCGTCAACGCAAGTGTTCGGGTTGATCTGGCCAATAACTTTCCACCAACAATTTCTTCTAAATTTTTAATGGTAACGCTTAATGCAGGTTGCGATAGGTGAAGTAAGTCACATGCTTCGGCAAAACTGTTGGCTTCTACTACCGCTAAAAAAGCTCGAATCTGTTTAATGGTTATATTCATAGAAAATCTATTTATAAATAAAATTTATCAATTGTTAAGATTAATCAATTTTACAAAATCTTGCAATTGTATAAAGTTAAAACAACTAATTTCACAAGACGAGGCTTTTCTTTAACAGAATAAGTAATACGAATGGCAGGATTTAACAAAGTAGTAAACAGCTATGAAGAAGCGATGGCTGGATTAACCGATAACATGACTATAATTTCAGGTGGTTTTGGTTTATGCGGTATTCCAGAGAATTTGATTAGCGAAATAAAGCGTAAAGGCTGTAAAGGCTTAACCTTAGTTTCTAACAACTGCGGTGTCGATGATTTTGGCTTAGGAATTTTGCTACCCGATCGTCAAATTCAGAAAATTGTCGCTTCTTATGTTGGTGAAAATGCAGAGTTTGAACGACAAATGATGTCTGGGGAATTAGCCGTGGAGCTAACACCACAAGGTACTTTGGCTGAAAAAATGCGAGCTGGTGGAGCGGGTATTCCAGCATTTTATACCGCAACTGGTGTGGGTACGCCTGTTGCTGAAGGTAAAGATGTACGCCAATTTAATGGTCGAGAATATATCCTCGAAGAATCGATCACCGGCGATTTTGCTATTGTAAAAGCATGGAAAGCAGATAAGTTCGGTAACTTGGTGTTTAGAAAAACCGCGCGAAACTTTAATCCAATGGCGGCTACTGCAGGCAAAATCACCGTGGTTGAGGTGGAGGAAATAGTTGAGCCAGGTGAACTCGATCCCGATGAAATTCATACCCCAGGTATTTATGTTAACCGTTTAATTAAAGGTACTTTTGAAAAGCGCATAGAGCAACGTACCACAAGACCAGCAGGAGAATAGACATGGCATTATCAAGAGATCAAATCGCTCAACGTGTTGCGCTAGAATTACAAGATGGCTATTACGTAAATCTAGGTATTGGCATTCCTACCTTGGTTGCCAATTTCGTTCCCGACGGCATGGAAGTTATGTTGCAGTCTGAAAATGGTTTACTCGGCATGGGACAGTTTCCAACTGAAGCTGAAATAGACGCAGATTTAATTAATGCAGGAAAACAAACCGTGACGATGGCAACCGGAGCGTCAATTTTTGATTCAGCAGAGTCCTTTGCCATGATACGTGGTGGGCATGTTGATTTAACCGTGCTCGGCGCATTCGAGGTGGATGTGAACGGCAACATCGCTTCTTATATGATCCCGGGTAAATTAATTAAAGGCATGGGTGGTGCTATGGATCTTGTTGCTGGCGCAGACAATATTATCGTCACCATGACTCATGCTTCAAAGCATGGTGAATCCAAGCTATTAACTAACTGCTCATTACCACTGACCGGCAAAGGCTGTATTAAAAAGGTACTAACCGATTTAGCTTTTATTGAAATAAAAGCGGGTAAGTTCCATTTGTTAGAGCGCGCTCCTGGTGTGAGTGTTGAAGAAATAGTTAAGCTTACTGCTGGCGAATTAGTGGTGCCAGAACATGTACCAGAGATGCAATTCTAATTAACCAAATTGTCTTATTTAAATTAAGAGTGATTAAAAATGAATAATAGAGAAGTCGTCATTGTTAGTGGTGTTAGAACTGCTATAGGTGTATATGGTGGAAGTTTAAAGGATATTGCGCCAACAGATTTAGCTGGCTTAGTGATTGCAGAAGCAGTAAAACGCGCTGATATCAACAGTGAAGATGTTGACCATTGTGTCATAGGTAGTGTTACCCATTCAGATAGAAAAGATATGTACATGAGCCGCTGTGCTGCGATAAAGGGAGGGTTGTCAGAATCAACGCCAGCAGTCACTGTTAATCGTTTATGTGGCTCAGGCTTGCAGGCTATAATTTCTGCAGCACAGCTTATTCTCTTAGGTGATAGTGACATTGCCGTTGCTGGCGGCGCAGAATCAATGAGTCGCGTACCTTATTGGGTACCCAAAGCACGTTTTGGTCTTCGCATGGGCGATAGTAATATGGTTGATCCTATGGTCGGCGCATTAACTTGTCCTGTTGATGATACACATATGGGCATTACGGCTGAAAATGTCGCCCAAAAATGGCAAATATCGAGACAAGCACAAGATGAATTAGCGGTAGAAAGCCATCAACGCGCTGAACAGGCTATTCATGAAAAGCGCTTCGAAGCGCAAATCCTTCCCATTGAACTTAAGAACCGAAAAGGTGTGAACCTATTTAAACAAGATGAGCATGTGCGCTTTGATGCTAACTTAGAAAATTTTGCTAAACTAAAACCCGCTTTTAAAAAGGATGGCTCTGTTACAGCCGGAAATGCTTCAGGTATTAATGATGCCGCTGCAGCAGTGGTAATGATGGACAAATCTGTTGCTCAAGCAAAAGGTCTCAAACCACTAGCCAAGTTAGTTAATTATGCATTTTCCGGTGTTGAGCCTAAATATATGGGCATAGGGCCGGTACCTGCGATTAAAACTTTACTAGAAAAGTCATCGTTAAGTGTGGAAGATATTGATGTATGGGAAATCAATGAAGCTTTTGCCGCACAAGCATTGGCCGTGGTGCAAGATCTTGATATAGACCCTATTAAGGTCAATCCAAATGGCTCTGGCATTTCTTTAGGCCACCCCATTGGCGCGACGGGCACAATAATAACCGTAAAAGCCTTGTATGAGCTGAAAAGGGTTTCTGGAAAATATGCAGTAGTTTCTATGTGTATCGGTGGCGGGCAAGGCATTGCAGCGCTGTTTGAGCTGTTATAAATTACAAACGCTATTGCTATTATCATATGCACTATTCGTGGTTAAACTTTTATCTTAATTTTTTTACATAGCTAATAGCTTGCCCTTCCTATTACTTGATTAAGTTTTGAATTCTCACCTTTGATTGTGAGTTGAATATTAAAGTTAGACTCAACTCACAATATCTTACTCCTTGTTGAATACATTACATTTATATGCAACCCTAGTTCAATACACTTTGTTTCGTAGATGATACTTTAGATAAAATAACTATGGGTTATTAAGCGTCATTACCGCTAAAGCTTACATCATCAACAATGTTTAATCTGAGTAGGAGAGGTATGGAAAACTTAACGATTCGAACCGCAAATTTGCAGGATTATGAAGCTCTACTGACATTTGAACAAGCCGTAGTAGAAGCTGAAAGACCTTTTAATTCATCAATTAAAGCTGAAGGCGCGGTATATTATGATATTAAACATTTGCTTAAAGGTGATGACGCTAATCTTGCTGTAGTCGAAATTAATGAAGAAATTATTGCTACAGGTTATGCGCAAATTCGAGCATCAAAAAAATCACTAAGTCATGAAAAACATGCCTATCTTGGTTTTATGTTTGTGGCTGCAGAATATAGAGGCTTAGGTATCAATAAGTTAGTAATGGAAAATTTGATTGACTGGAGTAAAGCGCAGGGAATACTTGATATTTATTTAGACGTATATTCTGAAAATAACGCTGCCATAAAAGCTTATGAAAAAATAGGTTTTACTCCATCACTTGTTGAAATGAAACTGAATGTAGGCACTTGATACTGGAATCAATGAAGGTCGTACAACAGCTATATTCTGATGTATTACCTATAAAGTACTTAAAAATAATGGAGTTTTTAATGAAAAAATATTTCGCGCTAATAAGTTTGTTTGTAATTTCAAGTACTGTAAGTGCATACGAGACAAAAGTTGATTTGAATGCGTTTGCTCAAACCTATTTTGAGGCGATGGTAGCCAGTCAAGCTCCTGATGCCACTACAAAAGAGCTAGAAAGTTATTTAGCATTGTTAACTGATGATATTGGCCATTCCCATTTGCCCTATGTAATTGATGACTCGCGTTTACCTGATGGCAAAGAAACTATGCGTAAGGGCATGACTTTTTATTTAGGATTGCATACTGAATACAAGGCTAAATTACTGAATGTGTTTGTTTTTAATGATTCAGCTATTGCCATACGCTATAGCAATTATGCTAAAGGAATTCACCCGCAGAATAATCAAGCGATTGAGTATAACCAAGTAATGATGGAAGTCTTGGAAATGGAAGCGGGTAAAGTTGCTGTAATTAGAAAATATCATGAATAAACAAATAGACTGTCATCCTATTTAAGCGTCATATCTAAACAAGTGATTACTAGACTCACTTAAACTTAAACTTAAACTTGCTACTGTTATCATAAATGCCAGTAACTTGGGAAAATTACTGTAACAGGTCAGACTTGTAATAAAACAAAGCATTGATAGCAAGTAACTGTCGTACATTAGTTTTTACAGATGTTTTAAATTAAAGTAGCTCTGGTGTACCAGAGGATTAGTCTTAATTATCATATTTAATTAAGAAAAACCTTGTATATCAAGGTTCTTTTCTAGAATATACGAGCAAGAAAACTCAGTTGGATTATTTCTTTGTTAACTACAATTTTGCTTTGGGCAGAAGTTTTTAAAGAAGTTTTTAAAGAAGTTATAATTAGTTTATATAGGCTTTGGAGCGAAAATTGAATCAGAATAAAGGTTTTACATTAATAGAGTTAGTTGTTGTTATTGTTATTATTGGAATTCTAGCTGTTACTGCCGCCCCTCGTTTTATTGACTTAACGGATGACGCAGATAAAGCGGTTTTTTCAAGTATTGCTGCTGCCTTTAAAGGAGGGGTTAAACAAGTGCATCTGGCTTGGTTAATTCGTGGTAACAATCAGGCGGTATTGAATTTCATCGAAATTTCCGACCCTGTTGCAGGTGGCGATTTAAGTGTTAATAGCTCAGGCTATCCCGCCGATACGCGTGGCACAAGCTTAACCATGAATAGTGAAAATGACTGCTTAGATGTATGGCGAGCGGTGCTTGATTCACAAGATGCTTTAGTGGCAGGTAATAACTCAACGGATTTTGAAGCTACTTATAATGGTAGTAATACATGTACCTATACCTATACTAAACAACCCACTTTAACCGTTGATTATGACTCCAATAGCGGTGTAGTGACCATTAACAATTAAGTTGGCTTTAAAACAGAAGTTTCCTAGAATGCACATATATTTTTAGTTAACTTACATTTGAAGGTTTATGGATTACTTGAAGCTAAATAAAGCAGCGTGGAATAAACGTACAGCGCTTCATGTCGAATCAACATTCTACGACCTAGCCGGTTTTCGCGAAGGAAATTCTTCATTAAATCCAATCGAGCTTATTCAACTCGGTAATGTTCGAAATAAAAAATTATTGCATTTACAGTGCCACTTCGGCCTAGATACGCTGTCCTGGGCGAGGTTAGGGGCGCATGTAACTGGAGTCGATTTATCTTCTGAAGCCATTTCTCAAGCACGTGAGTTGGCGCAAGAGTTTTCACTATCGGCTAAGTTTATTGAAAACGATATTTATCAGTTTGGCCAAGAAAATACTGAACAGTTTGATCTTGTTTTTACTTCTTACGGGGCACTGTGTTGGTTGCCAGATTTAAAACGATGGGCTCAAACTATCGCGGGTGCTTTGACTCAAGAAGGAGAAATACACCTAGTTGAATTTCATAGCTTTAATGATTTGCTATCAGGGTATTCATATTTCTCTCAAAATCAGCCCGATGTTGAAGAAGAAGGAACTTATACGGAGAACTGCGACGGTAAACTATTGCCTGTAGCTACTTGGCCTCATTCGTTGAGTGAGGTTATTAATGCACTTATCACTGCGGGTATGTCAATTGAGCAATTAAATGAATATCCGTACAGCCCTTATAATTGCTTTGAAGGAATGGATTATATTGAAGGCAAGGGATATCAATTAATTCATAAAGGCCAGCAAGTACCTTTAGTCTACGCTATAAAGGCAAAAAAGCACCGTTAGGGCGCCTGTTTGATAAAATGTGAAAGCATTTTAGGCTGTGACTAAATTCGTTATAGAGTCTCGTAAAATAAGGCTTGGCTCAAACGAATGTTTAATGGTGATGTTTTTGTGTTTATAAACATTTTTTAAGACTAACTTTGCTGCCATATGACCCATTTCGTTAACAGGGTTATCGATTGTAGTCAGTTTAGGATAAATATGGCGTGAGAAAATAATATTATCAAAGCCCATAATAGATAAATCTTGTGGCAAAATAAACCCATGCTCTCTAGCATAAGTCATTGCGCCAGATGCCATTTCATCATTGGCACAAATAAGCGCGCTAAAGTTCACTTTCTTTGCTAAAAGCGCTTTAATGCCATCTCGACCTCCGGTTTCTTTAAAGTCGCCAATATAATATAAATCTTTATCGAAATTCAAATTATGTTCAGCTAAGGCACGTTTGTGACCCGCCAATCTATCTTGTGAATCAGGTTTGAATTCAGGGCCAGTAATATAAGCGATATCTGTATGGCCTTGCTCTATTACGGTTTTGGTTGCTAGGTAGCCACCGAGCTCATTATTAAGATGAATACAGTGCTCTTCAAGCCCTTCAATAGAACGACTCATATAGTAAATAGGTGTGTCGCCCTGAGTAAGTTTATGTAGGTCTTCATCACAAATAGCTTCAACATGCACGATTAACGCATCACAATTTCTTGAAATTAAAAAATCGATACCTTCTTTTTCTTTGTCTTGTTCGCTATGACCGGTAGTAATAATGACATGTTTTCCAAAGGCTCTAAGTTCTGCTTCAATACCTGCCATCATTTGTCCGAAGAAAGGGCCATGAAGCTCTGACACCATAATACCAATGCTATTGGTGCAGTTAGACGCTAAAGATTGAGCAATAGAGTTTGGTCGATAGCCTAATTCACTCATAGCGATTTCAACTTTTTGACGAGTTTTATCACTCACACGGGGATTATTATTGATTACCCGTGAAACGGTTGCTAGTGATACACCTGCAAGTTTAGATACTTCGTATATTGTCGCCATGTCTGTCCTATAGTGCTACATCAGTCATTTAAGTGATCGGATTTTCATAATAAAATTCTACCATAATAAATAACCACCTAACTAGTTGAGTGTTGCAGTTTACCTTGGATTTCTAATACTTGACTATCATTTAGGGAATAATTTCTCATCAACCAAGCAACAATGATTGAACCCAGCGCCGGTAAAAGTGAAAAGGATAATAGTAAACCCTGTTTTGTTGTTTCAGATTGTTCTACATCTGCTTGGTAACCATAATAAGACAATAACCAACCAGCAAGGGCACCGCCAATAGCAATGCCCATTTTAATAAAGAAAATAATACTTGAATAAACTAAGCCGGTAACGCGAACACCTGTTTTATGTTGACCATAATCGATAGTATCGGCCATTTTAGCCCAAAGTAATGGTGTGGCCATATCAAGGAAAAACTTCCAAGCTATAAATGCAGCAAACGCAAGCACTAATTGATCCGGCTTAATAAAAAAGCTAGCTGCACACAGTACTGCGGCAATGATTTGCAAGCTAATATAAGCTTTGATTTTACACACGCGTTTAGCTAACGGCTGAGCAATAGCACAGCCTACCATACTGGCAACAACACCAGCAGTTAAAAAGGCGGTAATTAAGTCTTCGCGACCGAGAAAGTACTTTACATAATAAACGGCAAGGGTGAGCTTCAACACTTGGCCTGTTAATAAGAACAGCCCAGACAAGCATAATATCCGCCATTGATCGTTTTGCCATAACGATTTAAAACTTTCTTTATAGGTGGGCTGTTGTTCAACGGATGACTTTACTCGCTCTTTAGTACCAATAAAGCATAATAAAAACAAAACGAGCCCTAAGGTACTCATTAATACCATAGTGAGTTGATAGCCCTTAGCTTTATCACCCTCGCCAAGCCATTGTACCATTGGCATAGTGGCCGCAGCGACTATAACCCCGCCTAACATACCAAAAACAAACCTATATGACTGAACACTCACGCGTTCTTTAGCATCAGTTGTTAATGCAGCACCTAGGGCGCAATAAGGTATGTTAATGGCAGTATAAGCAACCATAAGCAAGGTGTATGTGGTAAAGGCATAAAATATTTTATTGTTGTCGGATAAGTCTGGTGTGGTAAATGCTAAAATACTGACAATAGCAAAGGGGAGGGCTAACCAAAGTAAATAAGGTCTAAATTGTCCCCAACGACTCTGTGTTCTATCGGTTATTGCCCCCATCAATGGGTCGGTCACTGCATCTATGAGACGTACTGCTAAAAACATTGTACCAACAACCGCAGGTGATAAACCAACTACGTCAGTATAAAACAATAGTAAAAACATCATTACGGTTTGGAAGATAATGTTACTGGCAGTATCTCCCAAGCCATAAGCAATCTTTTCTCTAATACTTACCATAATACTACAGCTCTCTTTATGTCAGTTTTAAGCCGTTATCGCTTCATTACGACGATGTACTAAATCGCTACCAATTTGCATGTTTGTTTCATTATTTAGCGGGTAAAACATCATTAAACCTGCAGCTAAAAATGCGAATGTTGCAGGGAACCAACTCATTAATAATTGCATACCAGGCAAAGCAGCCTCAACGGTTGATTTATCCATACCGTCATAGCCAAAGCTTGCCAGTACAACTAGCACAAGAGCACCAGCGAAACCTCCCCCTGTTTTTTGTACAAAAGTGCCCGCTGAATAAACTAATCCTGTGGCACGTCGACCATTTTTCCACTCAGAATAGTCGGCAGCGTCGCCTAGCATAGTAAAAAATAATGTTGGCATCATGGCAGCGAAAAATTCAGCAGCACAACCTAAAGCAAATATTGCACTTATATTGCCTTGTGGTAGCCAATAAAACCCAGCGGTTAATATGCCACTTAGGAGTAATGAAACAATAAATAATTTCGGCTTGCCCATTTTATCTGACAAATACCCGGTACATAAAGCACCTAATATGGATACTACTAACAAAGCGATAAAATATTTACCTGCCAGTAATTCGTCACCCACATAATATTTGAAGTAATAGGCAATGACACCATATTTAATGCCATTAAACATCATGGTTAAAAAGCCCATGCCTAATAGGATCAACCAAGGTTTATTGGTTAGCAAATCAACCATGTCTTGCTGAGTACTGCTGATATTGGCGGTGTTTTGATTAATTAAACGCTTTATCAACCACCACATTAACAATATTACTGCGATAAAAAACACGCCCGTTGATAAGTTACGGTAATAAAAAAACAAGGTCATTGCTAACAGTGGCAATATAATAAAGGGTAAGTTTTTACTTAAATCTTTCAATTCAGATTTTAGGTTAGTCGATTGTTCGACCGCAGGTGTTATTCGTTCTTTGGTTGTAAAGAATGTAACTAACATTAGTATGCACAGCAAGCCAGCAAATAAATACATAGTGTATTGATAACCTAAGGCATCATTACCTTCACCAAAATAGGCAACAAGTTCAGGCAGAAAGCCCATGACCAATAGACCACCGGCAAAAGCGCCGGCAAATCGAAACCCTGACAAGCTAGTACGTTCCGTGTCACTTGGAGTCATAACTCCCATTAAGGCAGAGTAAGGAACATTATTGACGGTATAAGCTAGCGTTAAACCGATATAGGTGATGTACGCATAAATCAATTTATTGGTATAACTAAGATCAGGTGTGGTAAAACACAGCACCATAAATAAAGCAAGGAAAGGCGTTGACCATAGTATCCAGGGGCGAAATTTACCCCACTTGGTTTGCGTTCTATCGGCTATCATGCCCATGATAATATCAGTGACACCGTCAGATAAACGTACCACTAAAAATAACATCGCGGCGGCGGCGGCAGTTAAACCAAAGGTATCAGTATAAAATACCGCTAAATACGCGAGAGCACCACGCCAAACCAGATTGGCAGCGGCATCGCCCATGGCGTAGCCAACTTTTTCGAAGTAGGGCAGTTTAGTCATAGAGCTTGTTGTATTTATCATAATATTATCTGTTACTTATAAGTGCTTTGTAGGCGAGACCGCTATCTTTGATAGTACGAACTTGTGTGTCGTAGTCAACATAAACAATACCAAAGCGCTTTAAATAACCTTCGGCCCATTCAAAATTATCCATCAAACTCCAAGCAAAATATCCATCAATTTTGATACCTTGTTCAATGGCATCATTAACAGCATTTAAGTGGGCGTTGTAGTAACTGATACGGCGTTGATCGCTAACCTCTCCGTTATTAATTTCGTCATCAATGGCGGCACCATTTTCGGTAATATAGACCGGAGGTAATGAATATTTCTCATTTAAAGAGATAAGTAATTCTGTGAGTGCTTGCGGGTAAATCTCCCAACCTATATCCGTTGTAGGCTCAGGTGGTTCAATCTGAATAAAATGTTCCTTCTCATCTGCTTTATAGATTGCGCGGGTATAAAAATTAACCCCAAGAAAGTCTAGTTTATGAGAAATAATGTCCATATCTCCATCAAGAACTTCAGGGTGATGAGCTTTTGGCAATTTAGCCAAGGTTGCAGGGTAACAAGCATCAAATAGTGGTTTTATATACCACTGATTGAAGTAATCATCGGCAAACTCTGTCGCCAATTTATCTTTTTCAGACGCTGACTGGGCATAACAAGGCGTAAAATTAAGCACAATACCGTTCAAACTATTTGGACTGTTTTTTGTTAACACTTCCATAGCTAAGCCATGCGCTAGCAATAGATGATGGGCAGCTTTTCGGCCATACTCTTTACCCACTTTACCTGGAGCATGTACACCTATTTCATACCCTAAATATGAACTACAGAAGGGTTCATTCAAAGTAGCATATGAATGAACTAGGTCGCCAAAGGCTTTGCTAATCAAATCTGCGTATTCGCTAAATTTATAGGCTGTTTGTCTGTTTAACCAACCACCATTATCTTCGAGGTGCTGAGGTAAATCCCAGTGGTAAAGCGTCACAAACGCTTTAATGTTTTTGCTTTTTAATACTTCAAGTATGTTCAAGTAAAATTGAACACCTTCAGGGTTCAACTGCCCTGATTTAGTGATAACTCTAGGCCAAGAGATTGATAAGCGATAAGCATCGACTCCAAGAGATTCAATTAACTCTATATCTTGTTGCCATAAGGTAAAATGGTCACACGCTTGGTCGCCATTTGAGCCATCGACAACTTTATCTGGTGTTGCACAAAACGTGTCCCAAATACATGGAAGTCTTTTTTTAACACCGCCTTCAATTTGAAAAGCTGCAGTGGCAACGCCATAAGTGAAATCTGCCGAAAGCATTGTCGAGTTAGTAGGCAGAGAAAGTTTAGCTGTCATGTAAATGGTACCTATGAAAATCGTAATTTTTATTAATTTGTATGGTTACACCGTGTAAGCGCTTACAATTCCACAGAAAAAAAAGAGAATTGTTTTTGTCATGAAAGCGCTTACATTTAGGTTAGTGTTTTCTAACTCAAAGGTCAACGAATATTATTATGTTTTTACTTTTATTGGCTATGTAGCTGGTAGACAGTCACTATAGTGATTGCTGTTTAAATGAGTTTTAGATGGTTTTATAATTGCAACTGACGCTTAATATCTACTGAGAAGTCAATGCTTTAATTACTTTTGAAAAGTCGAATTGTTCGTTTTTTGAAGAAGAGTTGTTTGATACAGAAAACTCTTCAAAATCTATTTTATCCCAGTTGGGGTTTTCGATAAGTACTAAGTGATCGTTAATATTATCTTTATCAATTAGCTGTAATTGATAGGCTATTGAGCCTTCATTGGAGGGTAATTTTGCATAGCCTTGATGATGATCAAATAATTTCACTAATGCCCATGCCGCTTGCATAAAATGACCACCGACACTGGCAGTATATTGATCGTTTTTGATGGCAATTAATGCCTCATTACTCCAATCAAAACCACCGATAAATAAATTTTCATTTATTTTTCTATCTAATTTGTCAATAACATCCAGTACACCTAGTGCCATGATGTCTGCGCTAGTCCAGACGATATCTATTTCAGGGTAGCGTGATAACAATGACACTATCATTTGCGAAGTAATATCACGTTGCCACCTGGCACTGACAATTTGAGCGAGAGAATGGTGTGGATTTGTTGCCAGTGCTGCCATTAAACCAGCATTGCGTCGATTTGAATGACCGCTTATATCCCCAGAAATACCTACCACATTCAACTTAGATTTACGTGCATTACGTGCACCACTTGCTTTTATTAAGGTTTGTGCAAGTAATTCTCCTGCTTTCTTATTGTCATGAAAAACTTCACCTAACCAATATTTAAAACGTTGCCCAGGCTTGCCAAGTTGTTTTTGTTGCTTACGAAAAAGTGTTTTTTCCAGCGTTAAGAAGGGAACTTTAGCTTGCTCAAGTAAATTAAAAGAATGGTGTGCTGTACCGTCATAAGGAAGAAAAATAATATAATTAGGCCTTTTCAAACTAGTTATAATTTTATTAAGCTGTTCTTTTTGATATAACCTATGCCCGTTACCATGCACAATGGTTAAATTTATACCTAGATCGTTAGCAGCCGCATGCGCTATTAAATTTACTTGTACCCAAAATTGATTATCAACTTTGGCTGGGCTTAATAATACAACCTCAAGGGCAAAGGTCGAAAAACAGCTAAAAAATGTATAAATTATCGTTAGTAATTTTACGTATATGGTCTTTAAGTTCATTGCAGGCAACAACTTATGAGTACTGAGAGTAAATAGTATAGTACATCTCAATATCTATGAGATGAATTGCAAAGGCTTGACTAATAACTAACATAATCAATAAAAGCCTTGAATAAATTTACAGAGTAGTTTTTAATACAAAATGAAAGCGCTTACATTCATGGTTGTTTTTAATGAAGTGCAACCATAAATACTATATTAAGTAATTGAGGAAGAACAATAATGGCAAGTTTATCAAGTTCGGCAATTATGACTGAGCCTCAAAGCGAGCAGTCTGGCAACTATCGTTTTGCATTATCAGCGTTAACATCATTGTTTTTTATGTGGGGCTTTATTACTTGCTTGAACGATATTTTAATTCCTCATCTAAAAGCTATTTTCGAGTTATCCTACAGCCAAGCCATGTTAGTTCAGTTTTGTTTCTTTGGCGCATATTTCCTTGTATCACTACCGTCAGGGGAGTTAGTGAAAAAGCTAGGCTACCAAAAAGGCATTGTCATAGGCTTGGCTGTAGCCGCTATTGGATGTTTATGTTTTTATCCGGCAGCCGCTTTGCATAGCTATCCGGTATTTTTATTAGCATTGTTTATTTTGGCTAGTGGTATTACCTTGCTGCAGGTTTCTGCAAATCCTTATGTGAGTTTACTTGGCGACACTAAAACAGCCTCATCTAGATTGACCATGACCCAAGCTTTCAATGCCTTAGGTACAACTATAGCACCATTTTTTGGTGCTTTATTAATTCTAAATGAAGCAACCCAAAGCCTGTCAGTACAAGCGAGTGCTGAATCAGTACAAATGCCTTATGTATTATTGGCTGCTATGTTACTGGCACTTGCAGGTATTTTTGCTTATATCAAGCTACCGAACGTTGAAGCAAAACAAACAGATGTTGAGTCACAGGCGACTGACATTAGTGGTAGTGCTTGGCAACATAGTCACTTGGTTTTAGGTGCGGTTGGTATTTTTGTTTATGTCGGTGCTGAAGTTGCTATTGGCAGTTTTTTAGTTAGTTTTTTAGCCGAGCCAACTATTGCCGGCTTAGTTGAATCTGAGGCGGCAAAATATATTGCTTACTACTGGGGCGGCGCAATGGTAGGTCGTTTCATTGGTGCTGTTGTTATGCAAAAAATAGCTGCCGGTAAAGTGCTTTGTTTTAACGCAATATTCGCTGTGGTGTTATTAATCATTACCATTTTTTCGTCTGGTTTACTTGCTATGTCGGCAGTTTTACTCATCGGCTTATGTAACTCCATTATGTTCCCAACCATATTTTCACTAGCAATAAGCGGACTGGGTAAGCATACAAGCCAAGGATCTGGTATTTTATGTCTAGCCATAGTTGGTGGCGCTATTATCCCTCTAATTCAAGGTGTTTTGGCTGACATGATCGGTATACAGTTGGCGTTTGCCTTACCTATATTGTGTTATATATTTATTGGCTATTACGGTCTTTTTGGCAGTAAAGTAGCGGCTAAGGGGTAATAGTTAATATGTATTGTCATTACGATATTAAGAAATTTGGCTATTAATGAATTTGGTTTGAACCTCATTGAGAGGCGATTACTTGAGAGCTGAAAGGAAAGGAGATATTGAATTTAACTCCTTTCCCTACCTCACTATTGCACTCAATATTGCCATTTAAAGATTGTGTTACAAGGTTGTAAACTATATATAGCCCCAAACCTGGATTACCACTGCCTCTTTTTGTGGTGAAGAAGGGGTCAAATAATTTGAGCATATCTTGTTGAGGTATGCCGCAGCCAGAATCTGTATAAGTAAATGTGACGTTTTGTTCTTTTTTTTGCACCTCTATGGCTATATCGCCATTATTCATATGTTCAAAACCATGTTTAAAGGTGTTCATAATTAAGTTGGTCATTATTTGCGTTATATCACTGGGCGTACCATAAATATTAATGTCTGCATCACATTGTACTGTTATTTTATGTGAGTTTTCTTTAAATACTGATTTCAGACTGACTAAAACTTTGTTGATATACTCTCTTAGGTTGTAACTACGCAAAGATTCATCGGAATGGTCTATGGCAATTTGCTTAAAATTATCGACCAGATGAGCTGTTCGATTTAAATTACTTTCAATAAGCTCAGTTGATTTCTCGACCCCTTCTTTGTATTGAGCCAACTGTTTTTTTGTGAGTGTATTATTTGATAAATTATCTTTAAGTTTATCAATACTTTCTTTTGCTAGGGAAACGGCTGTAATGGCAACACCTAAGGGAGTATTAATTTCATGAGCAATGCCAGTAACTAGTCCACCTAATGACGCCATTTTTTCTGATTCTACCAGAGAAGCTTGAGCTATGGTGAGTTTATCTAACGACTCTTGTAGCTCTACGTTTTTCCTCGCTAGCATTGAAGGGCTTGGAATACTAAGAAAAAATGGTAAAACAAACCAAATGACAATGCCCGTTGCTAAGGATGCTACCGCAGTGACTGCTTTAACTATTGCCGATACACCATAAATTGGCTCCCAAATAACAATGGCGCTAACTAAGTGGGATGTGCCACAAGCCATAAAAATGATAGAGCCGGCTAAGGTGAAAAACCAAGGGTAGGGCAAATCATGTCTTTTTCTGACAAATATCACCATAGCAATGGTAATTGAAAAATATGCCAAGGCAGTTACTACATCAGAAACAACAGATGTCCATAGAATATCTGCCTGCCATAAGTAACACATACCATGGGGCATAAAATTACTAGTATCAAACAGTGAGGTTGAGTTCATGATATTCACCTAAATTTAATTAATTTAGAGCTAGTTATTGCTAAATATAGAGGCAGTTATAGCTACGTTGGCTGTCTGTTCATAGCGTTAAATGAACATTCAATATGTATAATTGTTTTCAATCACAATATTATTATAGACGAGATATTAATTTGCAGAGTTAGGGAGCTATGTTGAGTTTTTTAGCTGAATAATTATTTTTTGCTCTATCTCTAGTAGTAAGTCGAGAATATCGGCCACACCGATAAAAAAGCCAAAACAATCTTCACCATCAAGCTTATTGTCAGTGCCTTTGGTATTATGTTCAATTATAGCACTACGCCATTTGGCGGGATGTGCAGGCTCTTTTTTATTAAATTGAAATTTATTCAAATGTGAAGAAGCATTGCGAATATGCCTGAAAAATTCAAATTCCGGTGAGCCATCATTATAATTTTTCACAGATTCATAAGCGGTATTCGCTAACATCATGCAGCAAGAAGCGATATGCTTGCTTTTATTTATATCGCCGTTGAGTGCTTGTGTTCTTAATTGAAAAGGGGCTAAATGCTTAGCTTTTGAATAGGCTCCAGGGAAGCTTAATATTTGATCAGCGGTTTTGTATATATCTACCTGCTCTTCGAAAATCACTGGACAACCACACAACGAAATAGAAAAACTTGAAACTAGATCATAAAAGAATAAGTTTTTATCAAATTCATGGGATTTAACTTCTACGATCATTTTATGCGGTCCTTCGTTAACTCTAATTTAGCTTGTTATTAGACTGTGACCTAAATTTCATTCTTGATTATTACTGATATGCAAGCTTATATTACGAAACGTATCTACCCAGTATAGTTCGCTGTTATCAGCTAAAAATTTTACCAATTTGGCGTGAGCATCCTCGCTAACGCTAAGATGATCACCACCTATACCATGAAAAGTAAAATTAACCATAGTACCGTAGTT
Source organism: uncultured Colwellia sp. (assembly GCA_913062815.1). Classification (GTDB taxonomy): domain Bacteria; phylum Pseudomonadota; class Gammaproteobacteria; order Enterobacterales; family Alteromonadaceae; genus Colwellia. The sequence continues at coordinate 46,486 of CAJXWZ010000013.1, forward strand.
AGCGGCCCGTTTTACATAAGAAATTAATTGTTCCCCAGAAATATTGCTTGGAGCAATTACACTTACATTTTTAATATCAAAACCTGTCATGCTAGTTTCAATACCTCCAACTCTACTTTTGATTCCGGTAAATAAGTGCTTTATAGCTTCATGATAATTCTTACCGTTTGCAAAAGCATCACCACAAGGCAGAGTAAATGTTCTATGACTTTGTTTATCAAGCTGATGTAATTGCTTGTTGGCTTCAATAATTTCATTGATTAGTTTCGAGAGCGGTATATTGTCTAAATCGTTACCAGCGCTCACCCATTCTCTGTTTGCTTTTGCACCACTGCAAGCATGATTAATAGTATGATTGCCTAATTCATGCCCTTGCATTGCGATTGTTTGCCATTCATTTATCCTTTGCTTGTAGGCCGAAGAAGACAGTGATAAATAAAAGCTGCCCTTTAAATTGTACTTATTTAATGTTGGAATGGCATTGTCAAGCTGGCTATGTAAAGCATCATCATAAGATAGGCTTACCGCAGCCCTAGCATTATTTGGCCATGGATAGCTTTGGGCAGCTAAAGCCGTATTCAGTGAAAGCAATATAAGGCTTGCTGCTATTAGTCTCAAAATTATGCCTTACAAAATCGGTCGATAAAGGTTGCATGAGGCGGTAATTGATTAACTGTTCCATCGATATTTTCTTTAATATGAGCTAGAAAACGTTTTAGTTCATCACTACTCATATTGTCAACAATAGGGTGATAGCTTTCAGGTATTATGCCTTGCCCAATCATTACCTGCATCCATGAGTCATCAAACAGTTCATTATTTTTTCTAAATACGCGCCCAGTTTCTCTAAACAACTGTATTCGGTGAGCAAGTGCTGGTGGTATTTGCATATTACGACAATGGCGCCAGAAAGGGCTGTCATCTCGATTAGTGACTTTATAATGTAATACAATGAAGTCACGGGTGGTTTCGGTATCAAACTTTGTTTGTAGGTTGAATTCATCAATCTCAGTTTGTTTTATACCTGTGTGCGGGAACATCCGTAACAATCTAACAATTGATTGTTGAATAAGATGAATACTAGTGGACTCTAATGGCTCTAAGAAACCACTAGATAAGCCAACAGCTATACAATTTTTATTCCAATGCTTTCGTCTTGTTCCTGTGCGATATTTTATTTTCAAAGGCTTAGTAATTCTTTTACCTTCAAGATTACCTTCTAATTTTGCTAATGCATCATCATCTGAGACAAATTTACTGCAATACACCATACCATTTCCCACTCTGTGCTGTAACGGAATGCGCCATTGCCAACCAAAATCGTGAGCAATCGAGCGAGTATAAGGTTTGGGCTCTTCAACGGATTCTGTTTGGATGGCTATAGCTGAATCGCAAGGTAACCAATGTGACCAGTCTTCAAAACCGGTGTGTAATGCACCTTCTATTAATAATGCTCTTTGCCCTGTACAGTCGAGGAACAAGTCCCCCTTAACTTCTTTACCAGACTCCAACGTTAATGACGAAATAAAATTAGTGTCGTGATTAATATTTACCGAATTTATTTTGCCTTCTATACGGTTAACGCCATGCGCTTCACTCATTTTTCGTAAAAATTTACCATAGCGAGTGGCATCAATATGATAGGCATAATTCAAACCATTATTGGGTAATTGGGCAAACTTTTCTTTACTCGCCGCAGCTTGTTCTAAACAGTAGTCACCAAAGTCTGATGCGACTCCTTGTTGTCTTCCTTTTAACCAAAAATGTTGAAAGCCTGCAGCCCAGCAATCTTTACCAGTAATGCCAAAGGCATGAAGGTAATCTTCATTTTTATTACGCCAGTTTTCAAAACTAATACCGAGTTTAAAAGTACCATGGGTTGCTTTTAGAAAATCAGCTTCGTTTATATTGAGTAATTGATGAAAATACTGCAGGGTAGGTATGGTGGCTTCGCCAACACCAACAGTAGCAATGTCGTCTGACTCAACTAAAGTAATGTTTAAATTTTTACCTAAAGTTTTAGAAAGAGCAGCCGCTGCCATCCAACCGGCAGTACCGCCACCGGCAATAACTACATTTTGTATTTTTTCAGTGTTCATAATAAACCCATTGTTAATAGTTTAATCTCTTGAGTGCATAAGGCTGATGCCTAGCGGTTGAGTTTGTTTAAAAGCATTGATCTTATTTGTCTCGCAATATGATCATCTGTTGGCTTTAACACACCAAGACGCTGCTTTGGTATGTGTGATAGTGCCGTTTCATCAGGGTTAAAAATATAGAATTTGAATACATCAAACCAAGCGTCTTTTTGTGCTTTAGGTAACTCTTTAATATTTAATAATGCATGTAACAGTGCGTCCATCGGTGCGCCCATATGTGCTGAATTAGTCTGCCACCAATAATTAACGAGGATATTTAATTTACTTAACCCTTCAACATGGTGCCACCACATGCTCGGTAAAAACAAAGAGTCTCCAGGCCCTAGTTCGGCAACTTGTGCATTGGCTAACGCGGTTGCAAACTTTGGATGTTTGATAAAATCCACTTGATGAAAGTCTACTAGGCTAATGGCTTGACCTGCAGGGTTAAAATCTAATGGCCCTAAATACAGGTTTTCAATTTGATTTGGCGGGAATAAGGTGAATCTTCGCTTACCTGCAATACAACAAGCAATATTGTTTGGAGTATCATGGTGAGCAGCAATGCGACTTTGATTACCAAGCCAAATACTCACAAGAGGTTTATGCTGGGCTAGGGCAGCTAAGTCATTGGTTGCTCTAAAATTGGGTAATAACTTGTCTACAGGTGTAGAACCAATATACCTTGAAACTGGATTTTCATCGTTGAAAGCAGCTAATACCTGCTGTAGGAAAACATCAAGCTGGGCAGGTTCTTTGGTGAAGTTTAACTGAGTGAAATCATTGCTATAAAACAATCGACCTTTGTTTTCAGGCGAACTGACTCCTGCACCTGTGGTCATGCCTTGATAGTATTGTTCAAGGTAGCTACAAACCTGTTCAGGTGAAGACTTGGCTGCTTGTACTACTGGCCAGTTGCTGACTAAATTCTTTAATATAATAGGCTCAGTAGAAGACAATACCGATGATGGAATGTCCTCAGGGGTGCAGTAATCTAATACTTTAACCTTGGTCATATCTGAAAATATATCAGTGATGGTATTCACCTCGTAAACTTTCTCTTAGCTTGAAAACCTTGCTTGATTTAACGGCTAACAGTTTCTTTTTTCTGTATTAAACTATTTATATTGGCATGAGAAGCAATGACCATATAAATCAACATCAATAATCCTGATTTGTTTAATTTTTCAAGTTGCTCACCCGATAAATTAGCTAACTTATCTTCATTTATGGTATGAAAGCCTGACAAGCGGTTATTAGAGCCATCATTTAGCTGAATATCAAGATTAAATGGTTCAAATAAATCTAATTCCTTTACCGTATTCATAAATAACTCATTCGTTGCTTTTGAATCGTGTATCGCTTTCAGCATAGAGCTAATTTTATTGATATATTCTGAGTTACCGCCATGGGGTAAAAATATATCACTACCTTGCTCTTTACTAACGCGAGGGTGGTCTAAATCAAGATGGATGACAGGTGATTCAATACTTTCACCATTTTCTACTTGTGACTGGTGGCCTATTAGAAAAGGCTCTCTTTCTACCATTAAAGGGATATAACTCGCTTGCCAGCCGCCATTGGATAAATACAGGTTTTCTTTTTCTTGAAAGCCAAATAAAGCCAGCGCTGTATAATTGTTATTGGTTTCATCTTTATGAAAAAAAATAGGGTAATCGGCTTGAGCGTGTTTAAATTCAAAAGGGTAAACAACACTATACATGGTGTTGTTACCGTATTTTTCATCCTTATCCGTGATAATCTTTAAATCTTGATGTTCGATGTTATTTAATAAAACGTGATTTGTCATGTTAACTCCGGATTGTGCTGATAAATTTTTATATGATAGTTTACGGTCAATTATTGCTTTATTAGTTTTGTGTAATGTAGTCTATTAATTCGCGATTGCTGGGTAAGCCAGCTAAATATCGTTGACATAACCGCTGATTTTCCGCTATATGCTTATTGCAAATATCGTCATTATCATATCGACGAGTACTTGCTCTTTCTTGCGTCACAAAGCCCATACCATAAAGAATGTATTGATAACTTGCTGCAGGAAAAATCTCTTCTATTTCGGTAAAATCATTAAAGCTAGGCTCTTGATATTGCCATAAGGCTAATAGCTGTTTTAATCGTGCAGGTATAGATGAATCGGCTCTATTATCTTGCCAATAACGGCTATCATTTCGCTTACTTAATACATAGTGTAGTTTTAGAAACTCAATAATTCTCTGCCATCGATACAGAAATCGTTTATTAAAGCGCGCTTCAGTAATGTGCATGATGCTTTGATGAGCGGGTAATTCTTTAGCAATCATTTTGGCCGACAATTCAACTAAAGCAAGAGCTGAGGCTTCGAGTGGTTCGATAAACCCTGCAGCCATACCGACAGCGACACAATTCTTATGCCAAAATTTCTCTCGATGACCTGGGTTGAAAGTAAGCTGTCTAAACTCGATGTCTACTAGTTGATTGGGTGTTAAGCTTTGACGTAGATAGTCTTTTAAGGCAATTTCAGCACTTATATCGTCAATATACTCACTGGCAAAAGTATAACCAACACCTCTTCGTGTCGGCAGGCCAATATCCCAAATCCACCCTGCTTGTTGGGCTGTAGATATAGTATGTGAATTTATTGGTGCATTTACAGAAGAATAGGGCACTTGAGCAGCGATGGCACTATCGTTAAATAAGATATCTTTTTTACTGATAAATGGAATTTTATAATGTCCGTCAATCAATAATGCATGGCTACCTGAACAATCTATAAATAACTCGCCGGTTAACTTACTGTGATTTGTAGTAGCAATACTTTCAATAGCACCGGTACTATCAGGTTTTATATCAGTGACATGCTCATGTATATGTATAACACCAAGCTTTTCACAGCAATGTTTTTGTAATAGCGCAGAGAATTTTGCCGCATTTAAATGGTAGCCATAATTAGCGACAGCGGCAAATTCTGGTGTTTGTTTTTGTTTAGGGGCACAACCATGATCGCATAAATGGGGTTGAAAACTGATGGCATGAGCAAAAGGGACGTTACGGTTGTTTTGATACCAATGGCCTGAAATATTTGATTGACCAAAGCCCTGTGGCGCAACAAAGGGGTGATAATAGCTGTCGTTTTTACTGCCATCAACCCAACCAACAAATTGTGATCCTTGTTTAAAGGAAGCGTCACAGCATTGAATAAACTCGTGCTCTGAAAGACCAATAGTTTGCAGTGTATTTCGCATAGTAGGCCAAGTGCCTTCACCTACGCCTATTGGAGAAATATCTGGAGATTCTACTAGGGTGATATTAATACCGTCTGTTGAATTGGCATTATGCTCGGCAGCAATAATACCTGCTGTAAGCCAGCCTGCGCTGCCACCACCAACAATAACGATATTTTTAACGGCTTTATTCATAACAGTGTTTCATTAATTAGACCAAATACTTAATTAATAACTTTAAAGTGTCGTGCTACTAGATTACACAAAAATTTATAAATGTGGTGACTTTTCCAGTCAATTTTTTTGTCTTTATTTTTATCCATTTTACTGAGGTTTAAAAAGCGAAGCTGCAAATTACTGCAGCTTCGCTGTTGCAAGCAAACTAATTCAAATGATGTACATTGAACTGGTTTGCTTATGCAAAACCTTTACTAGAACTTATAACGTAAACCAAGGTTATATCTAGCACCTGTTTGCTGGATATTTTTAGTCATTAATATATGACGTCCATAGCTACGTGATATTTCATCAGTTAAGTTGATAGCTTCAGCGAATAATGTAAGGTTGTCGTTATACTCGTAACTTACATTAGCATCCCATTGACCGTAGTCTTCGGTATATACTGGGTTTGAACCTTGACCATCATGTAAATGGGCTAGGAAGTCATCACGCCAGTTGTACGCTATACGAACTTGAATACCATCTTTATCGTAAAAACCAACAAAGTTAGCTGAGTCACTTACACCTAGTAGTGGTGTAACACCGTCTTCAGAAGCATTATCATATTCAATATCGCTATCAACAACAGTGAAGTTAATCATAGTACCAAAACCAGACTCACCAAATAAATGTTGCACAGCAAACTCAAGACCATTAACTTTATTGCTACCTTGGTTTACCGGTTGACTAAACTCAACAGCAACTAAATCATTGTGGGCAGTAGAGCCCCAAATTTGTGCCATAGCACCACCTGGTACCGCAGGAATAATAGATGGGTCATTAGGGTAGGTTGCAATAATATAAGCTCGAATTGCTTCACTGTTAGATGCATCTCCACCTGTTGCTGCAACCGCTTCTTGGAAACGAGCACCAGAGGCTGGATGAGCAGCATTATACGGAGATTCAGTAACCTCCATAGAGCCGATAACATTCTCAACATCTTTTTGGAAGAAACCTACAGAAACATAACTCGCATCACCGTAATAGTATTCTACTGATACATCAATGTTAGTAGATTCTACTGGTAATAAACCTGTATTGCCTCGGTTACCAGTTGCAATACCGTTAGTACGCACTTCACTTAATTCGCTACCAGCGGTTAAGTTACCGTAACCTGCACGCGTTAATGTTTCAGAGTAAGATGCTCTGATGATTAAGTCATCCATTACTTCAATATCAAAATCGATATTTGGTAAGAAGTAATCGTAGCTACCCGTGTCTTCGAAGAACAATGCATCACTACGAACAATCTCAAATTCGTTAGTAGAAACCCAACCAAGGCTAGTAACGTCAGGAAGTAAGGTATTAGCCGTTACATCAGTATTTTCATAACGAAGACCTAATGATAAGCTAGCTGGCATTTCACCGATTTCGAAAGCTAAATTAGCTTGAACATAAGCACTCGTTGTTGCTTCTTCAGTACGTCTATCCGTGGTGAATTCACTCGGTGCACAAATAGTATTGCCACATGGCCACTTGTCTGGATCCGTTGGGTCGCCGTATAAGTCGCCCACTAAGTCAGCAATAGTATTGAAATCAACAGCCCAAAAAGCGTTGATCATATTGCTATGATCGCCAGGCATATTATCAAAGCGATCAACGATAGTTGACTGGCTATCCAATAGCATTTGATCATTGATATCATCAGCAGAGCCAGTACCACCCCAGTTAGGACGTTCAGCCATAGCAAAAGCACTGCGGTTATCAGTAACGTTATGACCGATACCAAAATCAATGCTTTCTACAATGCCATCATCAAATACATAAATACCATCTAATTGCAGTTGTTCTATCTCAGACTTCATATAGCTGTTTCTAAAGCTAGTACCTGTAGTCTTAACGCCTTCTGGAGTTAAACCATTGGTACCATCAGGAAAAACAACCTCAACAACAGGGAAACCAGATGAGAAATCAACAATAGTTTCTGCACGCGTCCATGTCGCCATTTGAATGGTATTACTGTTACCGTAAATACTGTCAGGCTTAGATTCAGCACTTGAGCTATGATAATCTAATTTAAAAGTTAAATTATCAGTCATGTTATATTCTAAGTTTAAACCGATTGATTTATTCTCATTAACTTTAGCACTTTGCTCTACTTGGCTAACTAAATCAGATGGACCATCTATATCATGAATATATAAAGGTGCGGCAACATTTTCACCGTTTGGATCTGTCCACTGTGAACCAGTTGGCTCACCTGCATAATTTAAACTCATCCATACAGAATGGATATTTTGATTTAATTCTTCTTCATTTTTTGAGTAGGTATAATCTAACGTTGCGGTTAACTTTTCAACTGGGCGATATTGTAACGTTAATTGGCCGTTAGTACGGGTACGTTCAACTTCACTAAAACCATATAATACGTTATGTGGTACAGCATAAGTTACGCCATCAGCCGGTACGTTAATTTGATTTGGACCATCACCAACAGAACCCCAGTCGCCTTCACCACCTGTTTGTGGGCGCCAGCCGTTGTCAATACCAGCACGAGCTGAACCACTTTGACGGTTTTGATAACTACCTGTTATTGCAATACCAAATTTATCATCATCAAAAGTATTGCTATATAAACCTGAAAGCTCTGGCGTTAACGTGGCACCATCTTGGCTTGATGTGTCATGCACACCCTTAACACCAAAAGAAGCTTGCTCACCACCTAAATTTAAAGGCTTTAAAGTAGCTAGATTAATTGTGGCACCGATACCACCGGTTGCAACTGATGCACGACCAGTTTTATAAACTTCAACTGCACTGATGCCTTCAGAAGCTAAATTAGAAAAGTCGAAAGAGCGTGAATCAGAAGCACTCGTGTCGTTTATGTTTGCTGATGGCATTTGACGGCCATTCAATGTAACTAAGTTGTAATCTGGACCAAAACCACGAACAGTAACTTTACTACCTTCGCCATTTTCTCTGTCAATTGATACACCTGTTATACGCTGTAATGATTCAGCTAAGTTTGAGTCAGGGAACTTACCCATATCTTCAGCAGAGATAGCATCGACTACACCAGACGAGCTTCGTTTAATGTCCATAGACTTAATTAAACTGCTACGAATGCCTGTTACTTCAATAACTTCAATTTTATCATCTGGTGTTGGTTCTTCAGCAGATATAGCAGGCAGTGCAGTTGCCCCTAATATCATAGACAAGCTTGTCGCTATTCTCGTCTTAGTAAATGTTTTCTGAATCATGTTGTTTCTCCCGGCTTTTACGCCAACTTTTATAATTATTTAACAGTTGTAAGCGCTTTCATTTATTTTACAAAAAAAAACACTTATTGCAATGGATATTTTATGTAAGCGCTTACATCTAAGTTATGACAATAATAAAATAAGATCAATAACTATTTTAAAATAAATTTAAAAAAGTGCATAAGTTTTGGTTGAATATAATTGAATATAATTTGTATATATAAGCTTACACATAAATAAAGTGCATATAAACAGTAGGATAGGTGGTTTTCGTTTTATGTTTCCGTTTATTTAGTTGTAATGCTTTTAAATTAAAGTTAAATTGTAAGCGCTTACATTTTGGCGATGAAATAATCAAAATGGTTGAATAAAGGCTAAATCACGATGAATAGAACAACGTAGTTTAGTACGCGAAAACTTATAAAAATAAACATCACGAGGTCTTTAAGTGAATAAGCCATTAGTTCTGAAAGAAAAAATTGCATATGCATGTGGTGATATTGCATCAAATTTTTATTGGCGAGTAATTGACGTCTTCCTATTTATATTTTATACCGACGTATTTGGTATTTCAGCTGCTGCTGTTGGTACCTTAATGTTGGTTACACGCCTTATCGATGCCTTTTCAGATCCTCTTATGGGGGCACTTGCCGATAGGACAAAAACGCGTTTCGGAAAGTTTAGGCCGTACTTACTTTGGGGAATTATTCCCATTGCCGCAGCAGGGGTATTAACGTTCACTGTTCCTGATGTTAGTGACAGCAATAAGCTTATTTGGGCTTACGGTACTTATATTTTTATGATGCTTGCCTACACCTTTATTAACGTACCTTATGGAGCCTTGCTTGGCGTGATTACCTCTGATACTCAACAGCGAACCAGCTTGACTAGCTTTCGCTTTATCGGGGCCTTCTCTGGCGGCAGCTTAGTTGCCTACCTTACGCCTGAGCTTGTCATATATTTAGGGCAGGGTAACGAAGCCTTAGGTTGGCAATTAACTATGGGATTATATGGTTGTATCGCGGGCTTATTATTCACGCTAACTTTTTATGGTACTAAAGAGCGTATCTCTCCGCCTGCAGAGCAAAAGACACCTGTTTTACAAGATATAAAAGATCTGGGGCAGAATAAACCTTGGCTAATATTATTTGGCTTGGCACTTATTATTATGGTGACTATTTCATTGCGCGCTAGCTCAGGTACCTTTTACTTTAAATATTATGTGCAGCGTCCAGATCTCATTGGCAGTTTTGCTATGGCCTACATGATTGCCTTAGCCGTAGGCGCTGCATCTACGCCATTGTTAACACGCTTTTGTGATAAACGACGTTTATTAATGATCTTAATGTCTATAGTGGCGATTTTATCGGTACTGTTTTATTTTGTGCCAAGTGACAATATAACCTTAATGTTTGTACTGCAGATAATAATTGGCTTAGCGCTAGGCCCTAAATCTCCATTGGTGTTTTCTATGTACGCAGATACAGCAGATTTTTCAGAGTGGCGTACCGGACGAAGAGCTACCGCGATGATTTTCTCGGCTGCGGCCTTTGCTCAAAAACTCGGTGGTGCCTTAGCTGGTGCTATGATCGGCTGGTTGTTAGCTTCTCTTGGTTATGTGGCTAATCAAGTACAAAGTGGTGCGTCAGAGCAAGGTATTGTGCTATTGATGACTGTGATACCTGCTATTTTCGCGGCTATCGCCGTGCCAATTATTTGGTTTTACCCATTGAGTGATGACAAATTGCAAAATGTTCAAACTGACCTGCAAGAGAGAAAACCAGATGTGTTAAACCCGACTAAGCAAGAGGCCATTCTTAATGGATAAGGTATTAGCTAACAGTCAGGAGATGCAAGTAACGGCTGAGATTAATTGTCCATTGAGCATGCCTAAAGCGAACGGTTTTTTGTGGAACAAACAGATGGTTTTACAAGTTAATTGTCGTGGTTATGTTAACGGCCAATACATGCAACCAGAGCCACGTAAATATTCGTATGGACCAAATTTAGAAGAAAAGACCTTTATTCAACCAGAGCATAGTTACTTTGCACACCACCCAGGCCGCTTTTTTTATATCAAAGATGAAGAAAGCCAGCAGTGTTTTTCTGCGCCTTATGAGCCTATGCGAGTAAAATTGGATAGTTTTCGTTTTGTGCAAACCCCGAGTGAAATCTGTTGGTATATAGAACATCTTGAACTTGAAATAACAATTAAAGTGAGCCTAACGGCCAAAGATGTGGTGGAGCGTTGGTCTTTATCGGTAAATAACCTATCTTCACGTGAAAGAAAGTTAAGTATATATCCCTATTTTTCTATTGGTTATATGTCTTGGATGAATCAATCAGCTACTTTTGATGCAAACTTAAATGCCATTGTGGCCAGTGCTATTACACCTTATCAAAAGGTAGAACAATATTTTGAGAATACACAATTAAAAGAGAAGACTTTTTTACTTGCTAATGAAACACCAAATGCCTGGCATGCACAACAATATTCATTTGAAGGCGAGGGTGGCTTACATAATCCTGATGCCCTAAAAGCTAGTTTATTATCGAATAAAGCGTCGCGCTATGAAACACCTGTCGCTGTTTTACAATATAAGAAATCGTTGTCACCGTCACAGAAAGTTGATTATCAATTTTTATTTGGACCCGCGAAAAATGAAGACGAAATATCGCACCTACGGGATAAATATTTTGATAAAGAAACTGCACAGAACACGCAATATGAATATGATCAATATATCGCACAAGGTCAAGCCTGCTTAACCATTAAAACAGACAAGCCTGCTTTCGATGATTTTGTTAATCATTGGTTGCCTAGGCAAATGTTTTATCATGGTGATGTCAACAGGTTAAGTACAGATCCTCAAACCCGTAATTACATTCAAGATAATATGGGAATGTGTTACATAAAGCCGGACGTTGCAAGAGAGGCTTTTATTTTAACCCTGTCTCAACAAAAGGTGAGCGGAGCAATACCTGATGGTGTATTGCTGCACAAAGAGGCAACACTTAAATATATTAACCAAATACCGCACACAGATCATTGTGTCTGGCTGCCTATTTGCCTTTCGGTGTACTTGAGTGAAACCAATGATTATGCGTTGCTTGACGAAAAAATTAGTTTTGGTGATTCACATACTACGCAAACATTTGCTGAGCATATCGAACTTGCTTTAGATTGGTTATTGAATACTACCGATGACCGAGGCTTGAGTCTTATTGAACAAGGTGATTGGTGTGATCCCATGAATATGGTGGGATATAAGGGTAAAGGTGTGTCAAGTTGGTTGTCACTGGCAAGTGCTTACGCTTTAAATTCTTGGTGCGACATCTGCGAGCAATATGGTGCGAAAGTAACCTTGTCTAAAATGGACGAATATAGGTTTGCGGCTAAGGCTATAAATGAAGCGGTAAATAAACACTTATGGCACGACAAGTGGTTTGCTCGAGGCATTACCGATGATAACCGTGTCTTTGGCACCGCTAATGATAGCCAGGGAAAAATATATTTAAACCCACAAAGTTGGGCCATGTTAAGTGGCGCAGCGAATGCAGAGCAACAAGAAGCAATGGTCAGTGCTATAGATGCTCAATTGATGACACCCTTTGGTGTGATGATGCTAGCACCGAGCTACACCCACATGGTTGAGGATATTGGCAGACTTACCCAAAAGCACCCAGGGGTATCTGAAAATGGCTCTGTTTATAACCATGCCGCTATTTTTTATGTCTATAGTTTGTATCAAACTGGCCGTTATGATTTGGCCTTTGAAGTGCTCAGTAAGATAATACCCTGTCATGAAAATCAAGATGGCAGTGGTCAACTGCCGATATTTGTCCCTAATTACTATCGTGGTGCTTTTCATGAATTTCCTGAGCAAGCAGGTCGCTCAAGTCAACTATTTAATACGGGCACACTTGCTTGGTTATATCGCTGCCTTGTTGAAGAACTATGTGGCTTGAAAGGTGAACGTGGCGTGTTAACAGTTGAGCCAAAACTTCCAAGCAGTATTGATACTATATCTGGAAAACGAGTATTCCAAGACGCAATTGTGAATTTCACTATCGAGAAATCTAGAGACGTTACTGAGGTACAGACATACCTTAACTCAAAGCTGTTAAGTCATAACAGATTGACTAATTTAACTGCTCAGCAGAGTTATCAAGTACATGTTTTGGTGCCTTATAATGACTAACCCTAGGGTGAATAAAGAAAGTTATGTGCAGGAAAAAGGCAAATTATCACTATTTATTGTGATGGGCGTTAGTGGCTCTGGTAAGTCAATAGTCGGACAAGCTTTAGCAAAGCAATTGCATAATGATAAAGAGTTTATCTTTATTGATGCTGATGATTTTCATTCGACTGAGGCAAAGCAGCACATGGCTGCTAATTTACCCCTTAATGATGCCATGAGAAAACCTTGGATAGCTGCTATATCAACTAAACTGAAGCAACTTAATAATCAGAATATAAATGTAGTGTTAGCGTATTCAGGTTTAAAGCAACACCATAGAAACTGTTTTAGAGAACTTGAATTCAATTGTCATTTCTTTTATTTATCAGCTGATATTGAATTGATTCGTACACGTATGAAGCAGCGCGAAAATCATTTCTTCTCATCACAATTGCTAGCCAGCCAATTCGAGGCAATGGAAGCTATTGCTAGTGACGAACAAGATATTACAAAAATTGATGTTAACACCTCACTAGAAAATATTAACAAAACTATTTTGACTCTTGCGCAGCAAGCGCTTACCAAGGATTTTCAATGAAAAAATACATTGTTTTACTTTTAGCTTTTCATTTATTGGGTTTTAACGCTAATGCGACAACTGCATTGGAGGCACATAAAGCAACAGAAAAAATTATTATTGATGGCGTAGGTGATGAATCTAGCTGGAACAAAGCCAAATGGCAGCCTTTGGATCAATTGATACTCGGTGCTATGCCAAGCAAAAAGGATTTTAACGGGAAGTTTAAGATACTTTGGGATAACCAACAGTTGCACCTGTTAGTAGAAATTAGCGACGACGTACTTTTTGATCAACATGCTAATCCATTGCACTTTTATTGGGATGATGACTGTTTAGAAATATTCATTGACGAAGATGCATCGGGTGGCAATCATCAATTTAGTTATAACGCCTTCGCTTATCATATTGCTTTGGATAATCAAGTTGTTGATATTGGCCCAAGCCATAATAGCGAATCACCTAACTTTGTTCTGCTAAATCAGCACGTAAATAGTCTTTGGAAACGTAGTAAAAATGCCCCTTATACTCTAACTTGGGAGCTTTCTGTCAATGTTTATGATGATAGTTTTGATGAACGAAAAGAAGCTCAGCAGCCAGTAACATTGTCACTAGGTAAAAAGCTCGGTTTTATGTTGGCTTATTGTGACAACGATGGCTCAAAAGAGCGTGAACATTTTATTGGCTCAACTGATATTAAAGCAGTCAATGGTAGTAAAAACTTAGGTTATATCACCGCCGATGTATTTCAGCAGTTAACACTGATCAAGTAAGAACATTTAAATAAAGGCTAATAATGAAAAACTATACAAAAATTACTGTACTGTCAGCAGTTACAGCGCTTTCACTAGCAGCTTGTATGCAAGAGACTCAGCAAGTGGCAACAATTGTAGATGGCAAAAAAGACTCAAAACGCTTAACTACCTTAGAGCATGATGTCAGTGATCTATTAAGTCAAATGACCTTAAAAGAAAAAGTATCACTTGCCCATGCCAGTGGAAAATTTCATATTAATGCAATTGAGCGATTAGCCATTCCAGAGATGTGGCTTTCTGATGGTCCTCACGGTGTTAGGCATCAGATACAAAAACATAGTTGGGATTCAGCTGGCTGGGACAATGACCATGCTACTTACTTGCCGCATCTTACCTCGGTAGCAGCAAGTTGGGACATCGAAATGGCCAAGTTACATGGTCAAGTGCTCGGTGCAGAAGCGAGAGAACGTCAAAAAGACTTTATTCTAGGCCCAGGGGTCAACTTGGCAAGGTTACCACTTTATGGCAGAAATTTTGAATATATGGGAGAAGATCCTATATTAGCGGCTAAGCTCGTTGTACCTCAAATTAAGGCCGTACAAGAAAACGATGTGGCAGCAACAATCAAACATTATGCACTTAATACTCAAGAATTGAACCGAACAGGTGTAAATGCTAAACCAAGTGAACGTACGTTAAGAGAAGTTTATTTACCAGCTTTTGAAGCTGCCGTTAAAGAAGCGAACGTGTTAGGTGTTATGGGCGCCTATAACGAATACTACGGCACTAATGCCAATCAAAGTAAGCACTTGGTGATGGATATTCTCAAAGGAGAATGGGGCTTTCAAGGGGTGTTATTAACCGATTGGAACGTCGATATTAATACCTATGATGCAGCAATGAATGGTTTAGATTTAGAAATGGGTACAGAGGCTCCTTCTTATGAAGAATATTTTCTAGCACAACCATTTTTAACCATGATTGAACAAGGAAAAATTCCAGTATCTATTGCCGATGATAAAGCTCGTCGTATTTTAAGGGTGCAACATGCCATAGGTATGTATGATGAAAATCGCAAACTAGGCGCAAGAAATACTGAGTTTCATCAAACAGCAGCGAGAGAAATAGCTGCTCAAGGTGTTGTGTTGCTTAAAAACAACCTAGTTAATTCACAAACTATTTTACCATTAAATAAAAAACAACTGAAAAACGTATTGGTACTTGGTCCCAATGCGGATAAGAAACACGGTACGGGCGGTGGTTCTTCTGAAGTAAAGTCATTGTATGAAATAACGCCGCTAGCCGGATTGAAAGCTGCATTAGGTGATGATGTTAACATTGAAGTGATGAGAGCGCGCAGTAGTGAACTTTCAGCCATTGCTAGTGATTATGTGGCAAGTCGCCACTGGACAGGAACACCGGCGTGGAACATCTCCTATTTTACTGATCAAGGCAGAGCAGAGCTTAAGCAAGAATCTTGGATAGTTGATTCAAAATTTCAGTCCGTTAGCAAAGGCGATGTTGAATATATTTCAATGAAAGGAACGATAAAGCCATTGCAAACAGGTATTCATAAATTAAACCTTGAAACAAAAGGTAGTTTTACCTTAAAAATTGATGGCAAAGTACAAATAGCGCATAAAGCCTCCGCTGAAACTTCACTTCAATTAGTTACGATTAGTCACGATGTAGCGTTAAATGAAAATACCGAGTATGTTTTTGAAATTGACTATGATGGTAATGATAATTTTACGTTAGGTTGGGATGCCCCAGGCGAATTGTTTGCAACCGAAGCACAATATTTAGCTGCCGCTAAAGCTGCAGATGCGGTAATTTATTTTGGCGGCTTAAGTCATGGTGATGATAGAGAATCAATTGATCGCCCTGATATGAAATTGCCTAACTCTCAAGACGAAATTATAGGTAAACTACTTAACGCTAACAATAAAACCATTGTGTTTTTAGTTGCCGGCTCTGCAGTAGAAATGCCATGGGTTGAACAAGCCAATGCCCTAGTTTGGGGTTGGTATGGCGGTATGGAAGCCGGTAATGCTTTTGCTGATGTATTACTTGGTGATGTTAACCCTAGCGGAAAAATGCCTATTACTTTACCTGCCAAACTAACTGACACTGCACCCATTGCTTTGAATGACTATAACGCTAAAGAAAGTTTATATTCTGAAGGCGTGTTTATTGGCTATCGTTGGTTTGAACAGCAAAAAATTAAGCCCTTATTTAGTTTCGGCCATGGTTTATCTTATACACAATTTGAACTAAGTGCTTTAAAGCTAAGTAAATCAGAGGTAACCAAGGATGAATCAATAACACTTGAAGTTACGGTGAAAAATACTGGCGATGTTAGTGGCGCCGAAGTAGTGCAACTATATTTGCGCGACATACAAGCCTCTGTGCCGCGTCCAGACAAAGAGCTTAAACACTTCGCTAAAGTAAAATTATCTGCAGGTGAAAGTCAAACCATATCTCTGTCATTAAATAAGCGTGACTTATCTTTTTGGGATGAAAAAAGTAACGATTGGTTAGCGGAAGCTGGCGAATTTGAAGTGTTAATTGGAACGGCTGTTGATGATATAAAACTAACCGAAAAATTTAATTATCATCCATAATATATAGGGCTTAGCGATAGATAGTAATTTTCTATCGCTAAGTTACTATTAATAATCCTGAGTAGCATTTAATTTAACCTTACTCAGAGAAGATATGAATTAAGCGAAAACGTCACTAAATATTCCTTTCAATAAATCCACTTTTACATTTTCTTTTGCTGATTTTTTATATACCAAGGACAAG
The DNA here is from genome assembly GCA_913062815.1 of uncultured Colwellia sp. Classification (GTDB taxonomy): domain Bacteria; phylum Pseudomonadota; class Gammaproteobacteria; order Enterobacterales; family Alteromonadaceae; genus Colwellia. The sequence goes on from CAJXWZ010000013.1 coordinate 63,585, forward strand.
TCAAATTGATAGGTTAATGAACTAGGTTGAATTATTCTCATCGCACCTATATTAAGCTCTTTTTGAATAGTACTTTGCGGCAAATAACCGATATAGCGTCCAGATAATATCATAGCTTTTCGTGTGTCAAATTGATAAGCCTTTGCTGCTAAATTCAGTTTTGTTAGCTGCTCTCTGCCTTTTACATCTATATCTATTCCTGGGTGAATAGCAGGAGCTTGAGCTAAGTCTATGGCGCTGATGGTATGATCTACACGGGTAAAAAATTCATGACCTTTAGCGCAACAGAGAAAAATGGGTTCACTAAAAAGTGTTTTATAGTGTAAACCTTCTACCGGTTTGTAATTTGGCAACAAACCGATATGCGCTTTGTCTTTAAGTAACTTTTTTTCTATGTTGGCAATAGAATCTACATCCAAGACGAGATGTAAGTTTGGTGCTTGATCATTTATTTTCTCAATAACTTTAGCCATTTGTGTTTGTTTAGCTTCATCCAATGGATCTGAACATAAAATGACTAACTCACCGCTTAGTTCTTTTCCTAAAGAGCCAACAAATAACGAAAAGTCGTTCAGTGAGTCAAACATTTTTAATACACCATGGTAAACGGCTTGACCATCTTCCGTGAGTGAAAAACCTCCTCGTCCTCGTAAACAAAGTTTAAGCTTCATACGAGTTTCAAGATTAGACATATGCACACTAATGGTTGAGCGTGTTACACCGAGCTCGTTTTCTGCCGCTGCAAAACCACCATTTTCAACGACCACTTTAAAGATGCGCAAAAGTCTTAGGTCATATTCGGTAATACGCTTAGGAATGATAGATTGAGTTAACAAAGTTTGATAGCCATAAAACTAAAGGTTTAATGTTTAGTATTTAAACCTAGTTGAAATTGTTATTCAATAGTAGCTATAAAATAATTACCCAAAAATACTTTAGAGGTCATCATGCATAATTTAAACGATCCGCAGTTGTTAAAGAGCTTTTCCTATATCAACGGTAGTTGGCATAGTAGTGCTAGCGATATTGCGGTTAATAATCCAGCAACAGGAAAATTAGTCGCTAAAGTAAGTAATGCAGGTATTGCTGAAACAGAATTAGCGGTACAAGCCGCAAAAGCTGCTTTTAAAGCATGGTCAGCAAAATCAGCAAATGAGCGTTCAGCATTATTACGCACTTGGTTTAATTTAATGATGGCCAATCAAGAAGATTTAGGACGAATTTTAACGCTAGAGCAAGGGAAGCCATTGGCTGAAGCTAAAGGAGAGATAGCTTATGGTGCTGCTTTCATTGAATGGTTTGCTGAAGAAGGAAAGCGTGTCTATGGCGATACTATTCCAGCACCATCAGGCGATAAACGTATTGTGGTAATTAAGCAACCTATTGGCGTTGTTGCAGCAATTACGCCCTGGAACTTCCCTAATGCTATGATTGCTAGGAAAGCAGCAGCGGCATTAGCTTCTGGCTGTACTTTTGTCGTTCGTCCTGCCACACAAACACCGTTGTCGGCTCTTGCGATGGCTGAGCTTGCTGAACGTGCTGGCATTCCAGCTGGCGTATTCAATGTTGTTGTTGGTGATGATGCTCGTGGTATGGGTAAAGTGTTAACTGAGCATGAAGATGTTGCTAAATTTACCTTTACTGGCTCAACCGGTGTGGGCAAATCATTAATTAGCCAATGCGCATCAACGGTTAAGAAAGTTTCTATGGAGTTAGGAGGAAATGCACCTTTCATCGTTTTTGATGATGCTGACATTGACGCAGCAGTAGCTGGTGCTTTGGTTTCTAAATATCGAAATGCAGGTCAAACCTGTGTGTGTACCAACCGAATTTTAGTGCAGGAAGGTGCATTAGTACAATTTACCGAGAAGTTTGTTGCCGCCGTTAAAGATTTAGTTTTAGGCAATGGTTTAGATGAGGGTGTAACCATAGGCCCAATGATTTCAGCACAAGCCGTTGGCGATGTTAAAAGACTGATTGATGACTCTATTAACCAAGGAGCTCAATTAGCCTTAGGTGAAGATGATAGCAAGCTAGGTGATAGCAAGCTAGGTGATAGTTTCTTAGCACCAACAATCCTTACCGGTGTCACTAATGATATGTCAATTGCCCATAATGAAATTTTTGGCCCGGTATCTCCCATTATTAGTTTTAAAACAGAAGCAGAGGCGATTGCAATTGCCAATGATACTGAATTTGGCTTAGCGTCATATTTCTATTCTCGCGATATTGGTCGTATTTGGCGAGTTGCTGAAGGACTAGATTTCGGTATGGTTGGTATAAATGAAGGCTTGATTTCAAATGCAGCAGCGCCATTCGGCGGGATGAAACAATCAGGTAATGGTCGTGAAGGGTCAAAATACGGTCTTGATGATTATTTAGAAATTAAATACTTATGTATGGGCGGATTAGATCAGTAAGTATTGTGGTGAACTAAATAATAACGCAATGAAAAAGAATTAAGTGAGAAAGAAAATGACACAAACAAATGTACAATTACAATCTAGAAAAACAAAGGTTATCGCTCGCGGTCAAGGCAATGTTTATCCTGTTTATGTAGAACATGCAAAAAATGCTGAGTTGTGGGATGTGGAAGGTAAGCGATTTATTGATTTTGGTACAGGTATCGCTGTTTGTAATACCGGCCATAGTCACCCTAAAGTAGTGGCAGCAGTCAAGGCTCAAGTTGATAAGTTTAGCCATACTTGCGTCATGGTAAACCCCTATGAAGTAGCGGTTGAATTAGCAGAAAAATTGACGGAATTAGCGCCAGGTAATAGCGAGAAAAAAGCGATTTTTGTTTCAACAGGTGCTGAAGCGGTGGAGAATTGTGTGAAAATTGCTCGAGCACATACCGGGCGTCGTGGTGTCATTGCTTTTAATGGTGGTTTTCATGGGCGCACAAACTTAACTATGGCTTTAACGGGTAAAATTACACCTTATAAAAATTTATTTGGTCCTTTTCCTGGAGATATATTCCATGCACCTTTCCCAATAGAGCAGCATGATATTTCAGTGAAGGATTCAATGAATGCACTAAATAATCTATTTAAAGTTGATATAGCTCCGACAGATGTTGCTGCTATTATCGTTGAGCCTGTACAAGGCGAGGGTGGTTTCTATCAAGCACCCCCTGAGTTTTTGCAAGCGCTTCGTGCACTGTGTGATGAGCATGGTATTGTGCTTATTGCTGATGAAATTCAGACAGGCTTTGGCCGTACAGGCAAAATGTTCAGTTTTGAACATGCCAAGGTGGAAGCCGATTTGATGACCATGGCAAAAGGTATTGCCGGTGGTTTCCCTATTTCTGCTGTTGTTGGAAAAAGCGAAATAATGGATGCTCCACTACCAGGTGGGCTAGGTGGGACCTATGGCGGTTCGCCCGTTGCTTGCGCAGCTGCATTAGCTGTACTTGAGGTTATTGAAGAGGAAAACCTGATAGAGCGTGCAAATCACATTGGTGCATTATTTAATGAACGATTGTCAGCATTACAAGCGAAATACCCAACGCTTATTAGTGATGTAAGAAATCAAGGTGCGATGATAGCAATTGAATTGATGAGCGATGGGGATGCTGAAAATGCCAATACCCAACTTACTCAAGCCATTATTGGTAAAGCGGCTGAATACGGCTTGGTTTTACTAGCTTGTGGCTTTTTTGGTAATGTTATTCGATTTTTACCTGCATTAACTATATCTGATGAGATTGCTAATGAAGGCTTAGATAAGTTTGAGCAATTGTTTACTAGTTTAATTTAATGTTAGTTTAACAACGAAAAAGAGCCGCTAATGAGCGGCTCTTTAAACTATCTTCTCATTTATTTACTTATATGTTTTTTGGCGATAGTGAGTACTTTCAAGGTATTTGAAGCGCCAACGGTTTCCATCAGATCGCCGTGAGTCAAAATGATTTTATCACCAACAGCAAGTTTCGAGTTCTGACATACCTCTTTCAAAATATCATCGCTCAACGTGCCATCGTTACTGTTAGTTGAGTCAAAGGCGATAGGATAAACACCACGGTAAATAGCCGTTTTATTTAATGTTTTACTATGGCGAGATAATGAGAATATTGGTAAGCCAGAAGTAATTCTAGACATAAGCTTACTGGTTTGTCCTGACTCAGTTAAAGAGATAATTGCTTTAACACCCTCTAAATGGTTAGCCGCATACATTGCTGACAATGCAACGGTTTCTGAAACTTCATTAAAGGTTAAGTCCATTCTATGATTGGAACTATTAACTAAGCGATGTTTTTCAGCACCCACACATACATTGGCCATCGCAGTTACTGTTTCAACCGGGTATTTACCCGCAGCAGTTTCAGCACTTAACATTACCGCGTCAGTACCATCTAAGACCGCATTTGAAACATCCATTACTTCAGCACGGGTAGGCATTGGTTGTTCAATCATGGTTTCCATCATTTGTGTTGCGGTGATAACAACACGGTTTAATTGGCGAGAACGAGCAATAATATGCTTTTGCTTACCAACAAGCTCAGCATCACCAATTTCGACACCTAAATCACCACGAGCTACCATAACAACATCAGAAGCTAAGATGATGCCATCCAAGACGTCATCATCGTTAACCGCTTCAGCACGTTCAATTTTTGATACTAAGCGGGCATCACAACCAGCTTCTTGTGCTAACAATCGCGCTTCACGCATATCTGCCGCATCGCGAGGGAAAGATACCGCTAAGAAGTCGACATTGATTTTTGCAGCTAATTTAATATCTTCTTTATCTTTAGCTGTTAAAGCTGGTGCAGTTAAACCGCCACCTTGACGGTTAATGCCTTTATTGTTTGATAAAGGACCACCCACGGTCACCTCAGTAAATACTGACGTGTCAGTAGTTGAAAGTACTTTTAATTGCACACGACCATCATCAAGTAATAAAACATCATCAACGCGGACATCTTGAACTAGTTTTTTATAATCGATACCTATTTTTTCCTGACAACCCTGACCTTTTTCTAAGGTGGCATCAAGCTCGAATTTATCACCAATGGCCAGTTTAATTGGGCCATCTTTAAAAGTAGAAACGCGAATTTTAGGACCTTGCAAATCACCTAATATACCGACATAAATTCCTAATTTCTTTGCTGCAGCGCGAACATTATTTGCTCTGTCAATATGATCTTGCGGCACGCCATGAGAGAAATTAAGTCTTACTACATTAACACCAGCAGCAAGTACTGCTTCTAATTTGGCTTTGTCATCTGTTGCAGGACCTAAGGTAGCAACAATTTTCGTTCTTCTAGGCATTTTAATCCTTATAACTTTTAAATGTTTTTTATAAAACTATGATGCGATTGAGCCGAATTAATCTTTACGGTCAAAGCGCGAACTTCTTAAACTATCTTTCACTTTCTTTAAATTATCTCTAAATTTACTGCCACGTCGTAAAGTAAAACCAGTAGCAAGTACATCTATTAAAGCTAACTGAGCGATTCTTGACGACATCGGCATATACAAATCAGTGTCTTCTGCAACATCAACGGATAAAACAATGCTACATTCTTTCGCTAGTGGCGTACCTTCAGTTGTAATACCAATTACGGTGGCGTCGTTTTCTTTGGCTAAACTTGCCACCTCAACCAATGACTTTGTTCGACCTGTATGTGAAATAACGATAACAACATCGCCTTGACGACTATTTATAGCACTCATGCGTTGCATTAATATGTCATCAAAATAAACTACAGGAACATTGAATCGGAAAAATTTATTTTGCGCATCATGGGCAACAATGGCAGATGCACCCAAACCAAAAAATGAAATTTTATTTGCTTGTGTCAATAGATCAACAGAGCGATTTATCAATGTTGGATCTAAACTTTTACGGGCTAGTTCAAGACTTGCCATGGTTGATTCAAAAATTTTAGCTGTGTATTCTTCTGCTGTATCATTTTCATCAACATGTCTGTTTACGTAAGGTGTGCCATTAGCCAGACTTTGTGCTAAATGAAGTTTAAAGTCAGGATAGCCTTTGGTATCTAATCGGCGGCAAAATCTATTTACTGTGGGTTCGCTAATGTTCGCTTGTTTAGCTAGTGCAGCTATACTTGAGTGGATAACGGTGCTTGGTGAAGATAATATAACTTCAGCCACTTTACGCTCAGATTTGCTTAGGGTGTCTAGTTCGTTAGCGATCTTTTCTAATATATTCATTATCTTGTGATCCTAGATCTACTTATATAAGCCAATGCTTTTGGCATAATAAATTTTGAATGTAATAGCTTTATCATGGCTATTGCTCGTTGTTATATATGCTTACTGTAATTTATTTTCTGTTTAAGTAACAGGAAAAATGAAATTTTATTTCATAATTGGCGTTAATATAATGCAAAACAGCTGAAATTTGCAAATGTTTAATAAATAAACACCGCAATGATTTATTTTTTTGGCGCAAACTTACTATAATAATTTGAATAAATTGCCTTGATGAACACAATGAGAGCATTTTAAGGATGTTTTTAAATAAAATGTAGTAAAATTACAAAAAGTTCTTTACTGATTAACTTTCAGGCGCTAAATTAGAGGTATATGTAGTTTAGTTACAATGATGCTAATCATTTTTATTGTGAGTAAATAGCCATTAGTGAAGTTAACACAAGTAAATAGTCGCAATTTGGGATGTTAACCATTAATTCTATAGTACTCAGATATGAGGTCAGAGAGTTTTATGAATAAATTAGAGAGTCAATCGGCTAGCGAAATCGTTATTTTTGGTGCCTTAGGTGATTTATCTCGCCGTAAGTTATTACCCGCTTTATATCAGTTAGAAGCTTGTAATTTAATAAATGAACAAAGCAGAGTTGTTGGTGTGGCGCGTCAAGAGCACACCTTAGATGAATTTAAAGCCATAGTATTAGAAAATATTAGAAATTTCGTTAAAGAGGTTATAGACGAAGACGTTTTAGCGCGTTTAACTGCTCGGTTAGTTTATCAGCAACTTGATATGAAAGACGCGACTGCATATAAAAATTTGGCAGTAAGTTTGTCTGGCGCTAATGATACTCGTATTTATTATTTTTCTACACCACCAGCTATTTATGGTGACATTTGCGACGGTTTAAATCATGCAAGCTTAATAAATGATGCCGATCGCGTAGTAATGGAGAAACCTATTGGTCATTGTTTAGAGTCTTCTAAAGTTATTAATGATCAAGTGGCTCGTTTCTTTAATGAAAATCAAATCTATCGAATTGATCACTATCTAGGCAAAGAGACAGTATTAAACTTATTAGTGCTACGTTTTGCAAACTCTCTATTCACCACTAATTGGGATAGAAACAGCATAGATCATATTCAAATTACCGTTGCAGAAAGTGTTGGTATCGAAGGGCGCTGGGGTTTTTATGATGAAGCCGGACAAATGCGCGATATGATTCAAAATCACTTATTACAAATATTATCATTACTCGCTATGGAGCCACCGGCCGATTTAAGTGCAGAAAGTATTCGTGCTGAGAAATTAAAAGCAGTGAAGGCACTTTGTCCAATTGACCGCACTAACGTTAAAGAGAAAACCGTTCGAGGTCAATATGCCGATGGTTTTCTAAACGGTGTTGAAGTACCAGGATATTTAAATGAAGAAGGCGCTGTCAAAGGCAGTAAAACTGAAACTTTTGTTGCAATCAAAGCTGAATTGGATAATTGGCGTTGGTCTGGTGTCCCTTTTTATCTTAGAACGGGGAAACGTATGCCAGCTAAGCACAGTGAAATTGTCGTGCACTTCAAAGATCAGCCACACAATATTTTTAAAGATAGCTTTAGCGATTTACCAGCCAATAAATTAACTATTCGTTTACAACCAGATGAAGGTGTTGAGCTGAAAATGATGAATAAAATTCCTGGTATTGCTACACAAATGAATATTCAAGAAAATAAACTCGACTTGAGCTTCAATGATACCTATCAAGATCAACGCGTCATTGATGCTTATGAGCGTTTAATGTTGGAAGTGTTAAACGGAAATCAATCGTTATTTGTTAGCCGTGACGAAGTCGAAGCAGCATGGACATGGGCTGATAGTATTATAGATGCTTGGCAAGCCACCAATGAAGCACCAAAACCTTATGCTGCTGGCTCTTGGGGACCTGTTTCTTCAATCTCTTTAATAGCGCGAGATGATCGCCAGTGGGTAGAGTAATTATGCATTATCTAAATGATTTCCCGAGCCGAGCACAGCTTGATATTACCCTAGCCGAAAATGTCAGCGCGTTATTGCAATCAGCAATAGCGAAAAAAGGTAAAGCGAGTATAGCTGTGTCAGGAGGTTCTACACCAAAGGGCTTTTTTAGTGCTTTATCTAAGAAGCACTTGGATTGGAAAAAAGTAACGATTACTTTAGCGGATGAGCGGTGGGTTGATATTAATTCTGATGCCAGCAATACCCGCTTAGTGCACGAAAATTTATTACAAAACAATGCCGCATCGGCTAAGTTTTTTCACCTGAAACAAGGTGAAGAATTATGTGAAGAAACGCTAGAAGATTTAAATATTGCAGCAAATAATACATTACTGCCATTAGATGTGCTTATTCTAGGAATGGGTGAAGACGGTCATACAGCTTCTCTATTTCCATGTAGTGATCAAATTAAACAAGGTTTAGATACGGCTAACCCTAATGCCTTAATGAAAGTTGAGCCAACGACAGCACCTCATCAGCGTATAACTTTTAGTTATGCTTGTTTAAAGCAAAGTAAAAACATTTTTTTACATATCTGTGGTGACAGTAAAAAACAAGTATTAGATAAAGCGTTAAGTAGTAAGGATATTTTTGAAATGCCAATTCGTGCTTTTTTGTACGATGAAAATACTGATTCCCAAGTTTATTGGGCAGAGTAGTATTTTTGGCGATTAATGAATACTTAATTAGTCCGATTTTTAACTAAGCGTTAACTTAGTAATAGATAAACATTAAGAAGTAGAGCAATGAAAATACAAATGAAACAAGAAATAGTCGACATTACTGAGCGTATTATTGCGCGTAGTGTTACGACGCGAGCTGCTTATTTAGCTAAAATTAACGCAGCAAAGTCAACTACTGTACATCGCGCGAGTTTGTCTTGCGGTAATTTAGCTCATGGTTTTGCCGCTTGCGGTAAGGACGATAAGCAAGCCATTAAAGGGTTGAATCATTCAGATATTGCTATTACCTCAGCATATAATGACATGTTAAGTGCGCATCAACCTTATCAAACTTACCCTGATATTATTAAAAAAGCGGTTAAAGAAACGGGTGGTGTAGCACAGTTTGCGGCCGGCGTGCCGGCAATGTGCGATGGTGTTACTCAAGGCCAACCGGGTATGGACTTAAGCTTAATGAGTCGAGATGTTATTGCGATGTCAACGGCTATTGGTCTGTCTCACAATATGTTTGACGGCTCTTTAGTGCTTGGGATTTGTGATAAAATTGTTCCTGGTTTATTGTTAGCCAGTATGACTTTTGGTCATTTACCTACGGTATTTGTACCAGCAGGCCCAATGCCTTCAGGTATCCCAAACAAAGAAAAAGCCCGTGTTCGTCAGCAGTACGCAAAAGGTGAAGTTGATGAAGTTGCATTATTAGAAGCAGAATCATCATCTTACCATTCAGCTGGCACTTGTACTTTCTTCGGTACGGCAAATTCGAATCAATTAGTCGTTGAAGTGATGGGACTACATCTTCCTGGCGCTTCTTTTATACCGCCCAATACACCACTTAGAGAAGAATTAACTAAAGCTGCGGCGCGTCAAGTCACTCGCTTAACTCAACAATCGGGTAATTATATGCCTATTGGGGAAATGGTTGATGAACGCTCTATTGTCAATGCTATTGTTGCGCTTTTGGCTACAGGCGGTTCAACGAATTTAATCATGCATATTATCGCGTTTTCTCGTGCAGCAGGCATCATTGTTGATTTTCATGATTTTAATGATTTATCTCATGCTGTGCCTTTGATCACCAGAATATACCCTAACGGGGAAGCTGATATTAATCACTTCCAACAAGCCGGTGGTATGGCGTTGCTCTTTAAAGAGTTAATTGAAGCCGGGCTATTGCATGAAGATGTCGAAACAATTTGTGGTCGGGGTTTATCACATTATACCCAAAAACCTGTACTCGAAGATGGTCAACTTAAATGGGTTGATGGTGTTTCTGAGTCAGGTGATAAAACAGTTATTGCTACCGTGGCCAAGCCATTTAAAGTTGATGGCGGTTTGAAGACGCTTGAAGGCAACTTAGGTACTTCAGTAATAAAAACATCATCCCTTAGAGAGGGAGCGAGTATTGTTAAAGCACCAGCGGTAGTGTTTGAAGATCAACATGAATTGCAAGCGGCGTTTGATAATGGTGAATTAGAAAAAGATTTTGTTGCAGTTGTTCGCTTTCAAGGACCTAAAGCTCGCGGTATGCCTGAATTGCATAAATTAACACCACCATTAGGGGTGTTACAAGATAAAGGGTTTAAAGTTGCACTAGTAACTGACGGCCGTATGTCTGGTGCTTCAGGTAAAGTTCCTGCCGCTATTCATTTATGTCCTGAAGCACTTGATGGCGGATTGATTGCTAAAGTACGTACTGGCGATATGATCGACTTAGACGGTGAAACGGGCAAATTAACCTTATTGGTTGATGAGCAGAAATTAGCCAAACGAGACAATGCTCTATTTCAAGTTAATGGCCATCATCAAGGAATGGGACGCGAAATATTTGGCTTTATGCGACGTAATTTAAGCTCAGCTGAAACCGGTGCTTGCTCACTCTTTGATGAATAAATTGTTCAACTATTGAGTGTAGAAAACAAATATTACAAATTTTATGCTCCATCAGTTTTGGACGCAAAAAAAAGAACAGAGGATTTATGACAGTATCAAAAAATTGGCAGATTATGCCAAAAGAACTATTCGCAATGGGACCTATTGTTCCAGTGTTGGTAATCAATAAAGTAGAAGATGCTTTGCCTATTGCAGAAGCGCTTTTAGCAGCAGATGTAAGAGTACTTGAAGTCACTTTACGTACACCAGCTGCCTTAGATGTAATCAGTATTATTGCCAAAGAACTACCTGAAGCGATTATTGGCTCTGGTACTGTTACAAACCGTCTACAATTACAGCAATCAGTAGATGCTGGTGCTAAATTTGCAATCAGTCCTGGATTGACTAAAGATTTATTGCAAGCAGGTAATGAAGGTAATATTGCTTTAATTCCTGGCATCTCTTCAATTTCCGAATTAATGGATGCGTCAGACTTTGGTTATGATCACTTAAAGTTTTTCCCTGCTGAAGCGTCAGGTGGCGTGAATGCGATAAAGTCGATTGGAGGACCATTTCCCGATATTAAGTTTTGTCCAACAGGTGGTATCAACTTAAATAATGTCCGTGATTATTTAGCTTTGTCTAACGTCGCTTGTTGTGGCGGTTCTTGGTTAGTACCTAATAATGTTGTGGAAAGTAAAAGTTGGTCTGAAATCACTAAACTTGCAAACGAAGCGCGTGCTTTCGTAAAATAAATATAAGAAAGCCTATTTTAAAATGAAATAGGCTTTCTTTTGTGCTGACGAGCAGTGCCATCAAGATCTGGAACTGCTTTTTTTAACGCTATATTTCTATCGTTCGGCTTTTCATACTTAGCTGCTTCTCCAACATCAGACGAGTCTGAATCAAAAGCATGGCTTGATGTTTTCTCTAGCAAGCTATCATTATTGTCATTATGATCTTCGATGCTTAGTTCTTCATTTATAACCACCTGAATAACTTCACCATTAAATTCTACAATATCATTATGGTATACCTTTTTTCTTTTTTGATATTCCACTTCACCATTGAGTAAAACGTATCCTTCGCTGATAACGACTTTTGCCTCTCCGCCACCTGTAACTAAATCGGCAATTTTCAGTAATTTACATAACTCTATTGGTTGTTGCTCTAGTTGTATTTCAAGATAACTTTGGGACATTGGTTACTCGTCGCTTTAAGGATATAAGATTTATTTTGTTATTTTATCAGTTTTTCTAAGAAGAAACGTTCAATATTTTATGACGATTATACCAATACTTAGTGATGTCTATTATCAACCTTGAAAAATAATTGCAAAAATAACTTGAATAAGTGGTACGACCAGTGTTTTAATCAGTATTATTATCTATAGTTATAGTGCTGAATAATTTGAAGCACGACACAATACCTAAACGGTAGGAGCACAGAATGCTGAGTTACAAAGCCCCGATAGCTGACATAAAATTTTTGATCGAAGACGTATTTGATTATTACGGACATTATAAGCAGTACCCTGAATTTGAAGAGGCAACGCCAGATTTGACCGACGCTATTCTACAAGAATGTGCAAAATTTTGTGAAAACGAACTGTTACCTTTATATCAAAGCGGCGATAAAGAAGGTTGTACCTTTGATAAGGGCACTGTAACGACACCTAAAGGGTTTAAAGAAGCATATAATCAGTATGTTGAAGGGGGCTGGCAAAGTTTATCTCACCCTATTGAGCATGGTGGGCAGGGCTTACCGCCTTCGTTAGGTATGGCAAAATCAGAAATGATGGGCACTGCAAACTGGTCTTGGGCCATGTACCCTGGCTTAAGTCATGGTGCTATGAATACGGTACAAACGCACGGTAATGATGAGCAGAAAGAACTATACCTAACAAGATTAACAGAAGGTACTTGGACCGGTACTATGTGTTTGACTGAGCCGCAATGTGGTACAGATTTAGGCCAAGTTAAAACAAAAGCTGAGCCTAATGGTGATGGGACTTATAATATTACTGGTACTAAAATATTTATCTCTGCCGGTGAACATGACCTAACTGACAATATCATTCATATTGTACTGGCTAGGCTACCAGGAGCACCTAATGGTACGCGTGGCATCTCTTTATTTATTGTACCTAAAATAAAAACTGATGCTCAAGGTAACTTAGGCGAAGCAAACCATGTTACTTGTGGTTCAATCGAAGATAAAATGGGTATTAAAGCGTCGGCAACAGCCGTGTTGAATTTTGATAATGCCGTAGGTGAGCTTATTGGCCCAGAAAATAAAGGTTTAGAATGTATGTTTACCTTTATGAATACTGCACGTGTAGGTACTGCATTACAGGGCGTTTGTACCGCCGAATTAGCTTATCAAAACTCGTTGATTTATGCGAAAGAACGCTTATCTATGAGAGCCTTAACAGGCAAGAAAAATCCTGAATTAGTAGCCGATCCAATTATTGTTCATCCTGATGTTCGCAAAATGCTAATGACTCAAAAGGCTATCTCAGAAGGTGGCAGAGCAATGATTTATTACACGGCTAAAATTGTCGATGATATTGAAATGGCGAAAACAGAAGCAGAACAACAAGCTGCTGATGATCGTTTAGGCTTTATTACACCAATTTTAAAAGCCTTTTTAACCGAATTAGGCTCTGAGAGCGCCAACCATGGTTTGCAAATATTTGGTGGTCACGGTTTTATCAAAGAGTGGGGGATGGAGCAAATTGTTCGTGATGCGCGTATTGCCACACTTTATGAGGGAACGACAGGTATTCAAGCTTTAGATTTACTTGGCCGTAAAATTTTACTATCTCGAGGAAAATCATTAAAAGCTTTTGCTAAAGAAGTTTTATCTTTTTGTAAAGACAAGAGTATGATTTCTAGCAACCCGCACAGACGTCAAATGAATAAGTTTATTTGGCCGTTAAGTAAAAATGTAGCCAATTGGCAACAATACTCACTTAGACTGGCGCTGAAGGCAAAGAAAAACCGCGATATTGTCGGCTCAGCTTCAGTAGATTACTTAATGTATTCTGGCTATATTGTGATGGCATATTTTTGGGCTCAAATGGCCCAGTCAGCGTATGAGAAATTAGCAACGGATGTTGAAAACCGTGATTTTTATCGTGCAAAAATAAAAACCGCAGAATTTTATTTTGAGCGTATGCTACCTCGTACCAAGTCATTATCTAAGATGATGATGGCAGATCCAAAAACCTTAATGCAATTAGATCCAGAGCTATTGTCTTTTTTATAAATATATAAGACAAATCTAGGCAAAAAAAGCGCACAAGTTAATACTTATGCGCTTTTTTTAAATTATATTGTTATTGCTTCGCCAACATCACTAGAATTATTAGCGTAGCAAATCTTTTGCTACTTGTTGCTTAATAATTTTTTAGGCCGATTCTTTTGCCATTAGTTCAATATTACTAAAGTCATCAACACTTATTACGGCTTTCCTACCTTTTTCAGCTCTTATAAGTAATTGTGCTTCTTTTTCTGTAATTGCATGAGCAGCTAAACCTAATTCAGCCGCATTTTCTAATTGATAAAAAGGAAGTTGTTGATTAAGTGCGAGGCAAACTTTAGCGAAGATAGGCTCACAAGCAATGATATCTTCTAATGTCTGCTCTAATATACCAAAAACATTTTTTCCATCTCTTACTAAATATTGCCATTTTCCGAGTCGATTGCGTGCCTCACTAGGTGTTTGTAATAACTTAGCTACCTGATGGTCAAGTTGATCGGTAGGTTTTGTTAACCAGCACCCAAAAGGAAAAATAATTAACCTTAACGTGTGTGCTAGCCACCTATTTGGGAAATTATTCAATAAGGAGTCGATGGCTTGTTGAATATTAAATAATGAATCCTCTACTGACCACATCAGTAATGGCAAGTCAGACTCTTGTCTCCCTTCATCGTTATAGCGTTTTAAGCAAGCACTCGCTAGATACAAGTGACTTAATACATCGCCTAAACGCGCTGAAATTCGTTCCTTTCTTTTTAAATCAGCGCCAAGTGCAAGCATTGCTACATCGCTAAGCATCGCTAGATTGGCACTAAACCGACTAAGTAGCTGGTAGTAGTGTTTAGTTTGGTCCTTAAAAGGTGAAGCGTTGAAACGAGAACCAGTAAAAGAACACCATAAGCTTCGACTAATATTACTAAGGCTAAAACCAATATGGCCAAACAAAGCATGATCAAAATCATTGAGTGCTTGTTCTGGGTTAGATTCATGCGCTGCTTGCAATTCAGCTAAAACATAAGGATGGCAACGGATAGCACCTTGACCATAGATGATCAAGCTGCGGGTTAAAATATTAGCACCTTCTACTGTTATGGCGATAGGTGCGCCTTGATAACCTCTTGCTAAGTAATTATTAGGACCTAAACAAATTCCTTTACCACCATGAATGTCCATCGCATCAATAATAGCGCTGCGCATTTTTTCGGTTAGGTGATATTTGGCAATGGCAGAGATGACCGATGGTTTTTCTCCTAGATCAATGGCACCAGTCGACATAGTAGTTACCGCATCCATTAAATAAGCGTTACCACCAATACGGGCAAGTGCTTCTTCAATGCCTTCCATTTTGCCGATAGGGACTTTAAATTGCCTGCGAATACGGCTATAAGCACCAGTTGCCAGTGCAGCAACCTTTACTCCACCGGCACTATTTGAGGGTAAGGTGATCGCTCGACCAACAGACAAACACTCAACTAACATACGCCAGCCTTGTCCTGCCATTTCTTTACCACCAATAATATAGTCAAGCGGGACGAAGACATTTTTACCTTGTGTAGGTCCATTTTGAAACGGGACATTAAGTGGGAAATGTCTGCGGCCAATGGTTATGCCATCCATATCCGTTGGAATTAAAGCACAGGTTATACCTAGCGCTTCAGTATCACCAAGTAAATGTTCGGGATCTTCAAGTTTAAACGCTAAACCTAATACTGTCGCAATAGGGGCGAGGGTGATATAACGTTTATCCCAATTAAGGTTAATGCCCAATATTTCTTCGCCTTGGAATATTTGTCGACAAATAATACCTGTATCAGGAATTGCACCCGCATCCGATCCTGCTTCAGGGCTTGTTAATGCAAAGCAAGGGATTTCCTCTCCTTTGGCTAAACGCGGTAAATAGTAATCTTGCTGGGCTTTTGTACCATATTCTTGTAACAGCTCACCCGGCCCGAGGGAATTTGGCACTCCAACGGTGCTCGCGAGTACTGAGCTAACCCCAGTTAATTTTTGTAATACTCTTGATTGAGCGAAAGCTGAAAACTCTAAGCCGCCATATTCCTTTTTTATTATCATAGCGAAGAATTTATTTTCCTTCAAAAACTGCCAAACTTCTGGAGATAAATCGGCAATTTCATGGGTGGTTTGCCAATCATCGACCATGGCGCAAAGTTCTTCTACAGGGCCCTCTAAAAATAATTTTTCTTGTGCACTAAGTCGAGGTTGAGGATAGTTATGCAATTGTTGCCAATTTGGATTCCCTCTAAATAATTCTGCATCGAACCAGGTAGTGCCTGCATCAATTGCTTGTTGTTCAGTTTCAGACATTTGCGGCATTATACTCTTAAATAAGGCTAGCAATGGCATGCTAATAAACTGCTGACGAATACTATCTATGTTAAGAGGAAGGGCAATTACTGCAAAGAGTAACCAAGAGACAAAACCAATAATATTAAAAAAGGTACCCAGTGCCATTAGCAAAATAAAAGCAATGGTAAAGCTTGATAATGAAGTTCTCGAGTAACTCATAAACCAAGTGAGCAATAGGGCAATAATTAACCAAAGTGAAATATCCACAAAATGTCCTTGTTTTGTCAAATTGACAGAAAGTAATTGAATTCATTTCAGAATTTAGATGTATAATCTAGTTATAGAATAAATAAATAAAATAGCCAAACACTTTATTGGACTGTTTTGTTATAAGTCGCGGTTTTATTTGAATTTAGTTAAGGTTTAGTTATGTGTGAATTATTGGCCATGTCAGCAAACGTGCCAACCGATATTTGTTTTAGCTTTAGTGGGTTAATGCAGCGAGGTGGTAATACCGGGCCACATAAAGATGGCTGGGGGATTACTTTCTATGAAGGTAAAGGTTGCCGAAGTTTTAAAGACCCTAAACCCAGTGCACATTCACCAATTGCAGATTTAGTCACTCAGTATCCAATGAAAAGCGAATCTGTAGTATGTCATATACGACAAGCAAACTCTGGCGGGGTATGTTTAGAAAACACCCATCCTTTTATCCGTCAAATGTGGGGCAAAAACTGGACATATGCACATAATGGCCAATTGAAAAATTTTCAAGAAGCGTTACCGATTAAGTTACATTTACCCATAGGTACTACAGATAGTGAACATGCATTCTGTTGGATAATGGATCAACTCCATTATAAATTTGGTACTCAACAACCGAAAGCTAAGGTATTGTTTGAATTTATCGCAACATTAACGAATAAAATAGACCAACTTGGTGTGGCGAATATAGTGATTAGTGATGGTGAATGCTTATTCGCTTATTGCTCAAATAATTTACACTGGATAACTCGTAGGGCCCCTTTTGGTAAAGCAAGTTTAATCGATGCAGAAGTTGCTGTCGATTTTAATCAGGAAACAACGGATAAAGATATTGTTACTGTTATCGCCACTAAACCGCTAACAGACGATGAAACTTGGCATAAAATGGGCGCTGGTCATTGGCATTTATTCTGTTTGGGAGAATCTATTTCTTGTGGTTCACAAGAGTAATGTTTCAATTTAATGGATTGTAAAATGTAAATTGACCCGTTAGCTTAGACTGGCGAAAAATATAATAATAAAAGGGAGTTACTATGCGTACAAAATTATCAATCGTTGCACTTGCTGTTACATTGGCCGCTTGTCAGCCAAATACTATTACTTCACAAAACCAAGAAAGTACAGAATCATCAAGTAAGGTTGTGAAACAAGTTACTGAAAATAAAAGTGAAAGTGAACGTGTAAATGAATGGTTCGCTGAAAAATATGAAGCGCAATTGCAAGCAAGTCCTATGATGCTCACTTTTCTGGGCCGAAAAGAACATTACGATAAAATCGATATCATGACCGAAGCTGAAGAGCTTCGCCAACTGGCAATTCAAAAGCAAACTGTCGATGAGCTTAAAGCAAGTTTCGATTATGAAAAACTCAATGATGAAGCAAAGATATCTTACGATATATGGATTCACCAATACGAAGAAGCTGCGGAACAGCAAAGATATAATAAAAATGGTTACATTTTTACTCAAATGCAAGGTATTCAAGCTTTTGCGGCACAATTTTTAATAAATTTTCATAAGGTTGATGAAGAAATAGATATGCTTGCTTACGTCAAGCGTATCTCTGGTGTTTCAACAGCAATTGCTGATTTGCTTGTTCGAGCTCAAGAGAATGCCCATTTAGGCGTACGCCCGCCTAGGTTCGCCTATGAAGGAGTTATTGAGCAAGCACAGGCTTTAATTACTGGGGCTCCTTTTGAATTAGCAGATGTCGATTCAGCGTTGTGGGCGGATTCAAAACGTAAGGTTGCTAAGCTACTTGAGGAAAAAAAAATAGATCAAGCCAAAGCTGATGAACTATTGTTACAAGCTAAGCAAGCATTGATAACAGACTTTCTACCGACCTATCAATCGCTTGTTGCTTGGTTTGAAAAAGATATTGAACATGCTGATAAGGTAGCTACTGGCGTTGGTAAACAAGCCAATGGTGAAGCGTATTACAATTTCAGGTTAAAATCCTCGACGACTACAACACTTACCGCGTCAGAAATCCATGAAATTGGTTTGAGTGAAGTTGCTCGAATTACTAAAGAGATGCTCACGATAAAAGAAAAAGTTGGTTTTGAAGGAGATTTGCAAGCTTTCTTTGATTTTGTGAAAACTGATCAGCAATTCTTCTATGCTAATACCGACGAGGGTCGTCAGGGCTATATTAGCGATACTGACAAATACTTAGCTCAAATTAACAAACAATTGCCAAACTTTTTTGGCATATTACCAAAAGCTGATCTTGTTGTTAAACGGGTAGAAGCTTTTCGAGAGCAAGATGGCGCAGCCCAGCATTACTTCCCAGGAACACCTGATGGCTCAAGGCCTGGTGTTTATTACGCTCATCTTTCTGATATGAGTGCAATGCCTAAAAATGAAATGGAAGGTATTGCTTATCATGAAGGAAACCCTGGTCATCATATGCAAATTTCGATCGCTCAAGAGTTAACGGCAATCCCACAATTTAGAACACAAACAAACTTTACAGCCTACGCTGAAGGATGGGGGCTTTATGCTGAGTTGTTGTCTAAAGAAATGGGGGGATATCAAAATGATTTTTCAGATTTTGGTCGATTGGTAAATGAAATATGGCGCGCAGTTCGTTTAGTTATTGATACGGGCTTACATTCTAAAGGGTGGACAGAAGCACAGGCTGTTGCATATTTTAAGGAAAAAACACCAGTATCTGCTGAGGCAATTACTTCGGAAGTCAGGCGCTATATCGTTTGGCCTGGGCAAGCGACAGCTTATAAAGTTGGGATGTTGAAAATTCTTGAGCTTCGCGCCCATGCAGAAAAAGAATTAGGTGCTAAGTTTGATATCAAAGGCTTTCACGATACCATTTTAGGTGGAGGTGCAGTGCCTTTATCTATTTTAGAGCGCCGTATTAATTCATGGATTAACAAAAACAAATAAGTTTAAGGGAAATATAAGCCTGAAGTAGTCGCTTCAGGCTTCTCTGATTAAGTTACTGAGTTGTCTTGTTATCTAGTGCTGAAAAAGCAGACAGTTGCGCTTCAAATTGTTCATTGCCCCCTTTAGTTTGATAGAGTTTTACTAGCAAATAATTTAGCTCAGGCGCAAACCATGCATAGGTAATACGCTTTTTAGCTTTAATCTCGCGCTTAAAGCGCATCGCTTTAACTAAACCATAAGGGAGAACTAATTCCTCTTCACCATCATACTGATAAGTGTAGTCTTTCACTGTGCCTGAGGTATTTATAACAGGATATACATAATTTTTCTTATTAGCATCTGTGATTAAATTCAGTCTATGCTGTAAGTGGTAACTAAGTTTATCTTGTAGGTTAGTAGAAAAGTCAACGGTATGCTCTCTTTTTCGTTTTATATCGCTAGCTTTATTGTCTGAGGCACTATAACGCCACTCATAGTGTTTATCTTTTCCTGTACCTTCACGAATATAAGTATAGTGCTGAGGTATTACTTGGTTGTTATCAATCACTAAAATTGAAGTTTCTTTTCGGGTTTGAGAAAAAATTAACCACTCTACATAAGTTTGATAATGATATTTAATAGCTCCATCATCTTGATAGCTTAATTCTCTAACGGCAGTACCTACCGGATCAGATTTATGTAGTACGGTATACTTTGCTGAAAAAGGTGCGATAACCTGTGTTGATACTTCGCTAGCAAGAAGGTTATTTGACAGTATGAAAGTGAAAAGGGCAGTTAAAGTGATTGATAAGCGTATAATGAACACGAAAAGTCCTGTAAAAGTATAAAGATAACTAATGTTATCTTTATACTAACAGCTTATTCTTCGTTCGCATAACCAGAAATTGGTAGGATAGAACCATCGAGAACTGCTTGTTCAATTTTGCCATTTAAATGCATATTTAGACGCTTTTGACAAAACCACTTTACCACTAATGGATACATTCTGTGCTCTTGTTCGTGAACGCGTGCAGCTAAATCATCACTGGTATCACTCTCGAAAACAGGTACTTTAGCTTGTAAAATTACCGGTCCACCATCAAGCTCTTCTGTAACAAAGTGCACACTAACACCATGTTCTTTATCTCCAGCATCAATCGCACGTTGGTGCGTATTTAGACCTTGATATTTGGGCAGTAAAGAAGGGTGGATGTTAAGTAATTTTCCCTGATAATGTTGAACAAATGCGGGAGTTAATATACGCATAAAACCTGCAAGGACAATAACATCAGGGTTTAGCTGATCAATTTTAGTGATCAATGCTTGGTCATAACATTCACGGCTTGAGAATTCTTTATGCGAAAGCGACACTGTAGCGATATTAGCGTTTCGAGCACGGGTCAATCCATAAGCATCACATTTATTGGAAACTACACCCACCACTTTGCCAGGGTAGTCAGCTAAATCGCAGGCATCGATGATTGCCTGCAAGTTAGTGCCACTGCCAGAAATTAATACTACAATTCGGCTAGACATTTATTTTCCTAATTTGATAATGAACGGGTAATTGACTAAGAAAAGACAACTTGCTCTTGGCCAGCAGCTTTATCAGCAATAGCGCCGATATGCCATGCTTTCTCACCATGAGCAGTTAAAATCTCAATACTTTGCTCAACTTTATCCTGAGGAACGACGATAATCATACCTACACCACAGTTGAACGTTCGATACATTTCATGTTCTGTGATATTACCCTTGT
Organism: uncultured Colwellia sp.; assembly: GCA_913062815.1. Taxonomy (GTDB): domain Bacteria; phylum Pseudomonadota; class Gammaproteobacteria; order Enterobacterales; family Alteromonadaceae; genus Colwellia. Next base: position 84,815 of record CAJXWZ010000013.1, read on the forward strand.
CTTTTATCCAATCGAATATTGTAGGCCATTGCCAGCTGTTACCATTAATAACAGCTTGTGCGGTTTCAGGTAATACTCGAGGAATATTCTCCCAAAAGCCACCACCAGTTATATGTGAAAGAGCATGAACATCAACATCTTTAAGTAACGCTAACACTGATTTAACATAGATCTTAGTCGGCTCTAATAAATGCTCACTAATTGCTTTGCCGTTAAGCAGTTCACTGGTATCGGTGTTATTCACTTCTAATACTTTGCGAATTAAAGAGAAGCCATTAGAGTGTGGACCCGATGCACCTAGCGCAATTAATTGATCGCCCGTTGCGACTTTAGTACCATCAAGTAAGCGTGATTTTTCGGCTACCCCAACACAAAACCCGGCAATATCGTAATCACCTTGGTGATACATACCCGGCATTTCAGCCGTTTCACCACCAACAAGAGCACAACCAGATTGAATACACCCTTCAGCAATGCCTTCTACCACTGATGAAGCCACTGCTACATCAAGCTTTGCCGTAGCATAGTAATCAAGGAAGAATAACGGCTCAGCACCTTGAACGATTAAATCATTTACACACATTGCTACTAAATCAATACCTACAGTGTCATGTTTAGCTAAATCAATGGCTAAACGCAGTTTTGTACCAACGCCGTCTGTACCAGCAACTAAAACAGGCTCTTTATAGCCGGTAGGTAATTGACAAACACTACCAAAACCACCTAATCCGCCCATAACTTCAGGGCGAGAAGTGCGCTTAACTGCACCTTTAATGTTTTCAACAAGGGCATTACCAGCATCAATATCAACGCCAGCATCTTTATAGCTTAAAGACTGTTTTTGTTCGCTCACAGGAAACCTCAAAAAATTACCGATAGAATAATACCTGAATAAGTCTGAATTTTAGTCTCAATCAGGTCTAAAAAGATGCGTATTCTACCAGCGCAAGAGCACATACTCAAAATCTTTATCTTAAATTGATAAATATTTTTATTTGCCGATAAAATATAGTTTGGTTGTGATAATATCGGAAACAGATTTTTTTCTTAATAATTGACTATGTTCAAAAGTATTATTTTTTTACTAATTGTTATTGTTGGCTTTTTACCCATACTCACGATTGATGCCGTTGAAGTAAAGGACTTATATCAAGCTAGTGTTGCTATTAATTCTCAAAAAAGTTCCGATAGAGCCGTTGCGTTGAAAAAGGCACTGGCGGCAGTAATGCTTAAAGTTGGGGGAGAAAAGAGCGTTTTAAATAATGCGGTAATCAAAAAGTCACTATTTAAGTATCAATCTTACCTAAACCAATATCAATATCAGCAAAAATCATGGCAAATAGTAGATACCCAAGGCAATGAGAAACAGTTGTTTTTATCCGCTAGCTTTAATGAAGAAAAAATCAATCAATTATTCCAACAAGCTAATTTACCTTTGTGGGGGAGTTTACGCCCACAGATATTACTTTGGTTAGTTGATGAGCAAGGCTTAACTCGTAGGGTAATGTCAAATTCATCCGCGTCAAATCTACCTTTTATGGTAAATGAATTTTCGGCTCAGCGGGGCTTACCTATTATGATGCCATTAATGGATTTAACTGATAATCATCAAATTAAGGTCAGTGATATTTGGGGACGTTTTCAAGAACCAATAAAGGAAGCATCAAGGAGATACCTACCAGAAGCGATTGTAGTAATGCGTATTTCAAACTCAAGTTTAGTGGTTTCAGATAATAATGAGCTCGAAGATTCAATGAGTGACTGTGGTTTGTTATGTGCTGCACCATTAACAAAAGAGCAAAATTTTGTGCTTGATTGGAGCTTATTAGATTGGAATGTTATTAAAGGCCAACAAAAGTTCAGTAAACAATATCAGGGAACAGTTCCGCATACTTTGTTACTGCAAGGTTTGTCGGATATTACCGAGTTAATCTACCAACGATATGCGCTATCAACTACCAGTCAAAATGACTATGTTATTGAAGTTGCGAATGTAGATACGTTAACAACCTATGTTGAGGTGTTTAATTTTTTAAGTAATCTATCCGCGGTTAAATCAATTACTCTACTCAATGCTAAAGGCAATGCTAGACGATTTGAGTTGCAATTATTAGGCTCAGAAGAATCATTGCTCGCGTCTTTAAAATTAAATAAAAAATTAACCCAATACATCGATCCTCTTGCGCAATATAATGTAGTGGAATCCTTGGAAAGTGCTGAAAAGCTGATCCCAGTGTTTTATTGGGGGGGCTAATGAAAAACACCTCTCAACTTACTTTGTCAGTTCAATTACCCGACGATGAAACTTTCGATAGTTACCTAAGCGACACTAATAAAGCGGTAGCAAAGCAATTATCATTATTTGTTGAGCAAGTACAAACGAGTCAACCCAATTGTTTCTATATTTTTGGACTTACCGGCGTTGGTAAGTCGCATTTACTACATGCTAGTAGTGCCTATGCCGCTAAGCTCTCAAAAAGCTCTGTTTGCCTTTCATGTGCAGAACTTTTACATCTACCAGTTGAGGTATTAGAAGGATTAGAGCAGATAGAAGTCATATGTTTAGATGACATTCAACTATTAGCTCATCATAAGCTTTGGCAACAAGCGGTATTTGATTTATATAATAGAGTGCAAGAACATAACCACCGTTTAATCATAAGTGGCGACCAAAGTGTTGCTCAATTAGGATTAACGTTGCCAGATCTAGTTTCTAGATTAAGCTGGGGGTTAACGGAACAACTAAAACCTTTCAGCGATATTGAAAAAGTTAGAGCTTTGCAGTTTAGAGCATCAAAACGAGGATTGATGTTAAGTGACGAAGCGACCAATTTTTTATTAAACCGCCTCTCTCGGGAAATGGATAACTTAATTGTATCACTTGATACACTTGATAAAGCGTCTATAAGAGAGCAACGTAAAATCACTATACCTTTTATAAAAGATATCCTTAATATTTCTTAACTATTCATGTGTGTTTCAATGAAATCTGTAAAATTAAATAATAAGTGCTTCACGCCTTCGAAAATAATTTGTATTGGCCGTAATTATGTTGAGCATATAGAAGAATTAGGTAATGAAGTGCCAGAAGAACTAGTGGTTTTTTTAAAACCCAATTCAGCTATATCCGAGCAGCTGCAATCATTTCATCAAGAAGCTTTGCATTATGAAGCTGAATTATGTTTTCTGTACCAAAAAAACACCGGTGAGCAGGGTAAGTTTATTGGTGTTGCTGTTGGCCTTGATTTAACTAAGCGAAATTTACAAGCAAAGTTAAAAACTAAGGGGTTACCATGGGAGCGAGCAAAGGCGTTTAATGGTGCTGCTGTTTTTAGTGAGTTTAAAGCAATCGACAGTATTAGTGACGATTTGAGTATAGAACTGTCAATAAATGACGTTATTACCCAAGCCGGTGGTGTTGCATTAATGATGGTTAAGCCTGATGATATTTTAATACAGCTAAATAGTTTTCTAGATCTCGAAGATGGCGATATTGTGATGACAGGTACGCCTAAAGGCGTTGGACAGATAAAATCAGGCAGCAAATTTAGCGCCAAAGTGCTTAGCCATGGTGAAGAGCTAATTTGTGCTAGTTGGATCGCGAACTAGTACATAACTTCTATCTATCCTTAGTGTTTAGGAAGCGCCTTATGGTAATAACGGTTGGTATCTAATTTAGGAACTACTTTAGTTTTCAAAGAGCGATTTTTACTCTTTATTGTATTAATAGTCGTTGGACTAATTACCAAATTTGTAATCCAATCTTCACCGGTAATCATTGCAATTGGCGCAGGAGTATTGTCGATTGCAGCAGCACTTTCAAACTCAGGTAACACTCTGCTAGCACTGAAAAGTACCCTAGGTTTTATGGTGCTCTCACCAATTCTACCTCGCTGACCCCAAGTAACTATGTAGTCGTTTGCCGAAACATCATCGCCTGTGGGTCTGTTGGTGACTGCCACATCTCTAAATACATTGTAGCGAGTTTGCATCATAAGCTCTTCAAATAACATGGCGTAATCTTCTCGTAAACTTGAATAAGCATAATAGTCTGTTGCAAGGTCTGAGCTGAAAATACCTTCTATATCTGAAGGTAAGTAGGACTTTTGAAGAGAATTAGCATCTACACCGGCGAAACTTACTTGAGCTAAGTCGCGCATGGTTTGGCTCTTTAGTGGCAGGCTAATAGCGAGTTGATCGGATTCAAAATTTGAACTGGTACCAGCGTCCAGAATACGAGTTTGAGGTGAATGAATGTACCATTCATTACTCGGAAAAAAATCATTTGCATGCGCAAGTTCATGATACATCAAAGAAGTAATACGATAAATGGCTGCATTTGCATCACGATTAAATCGAACTGAACTTGGCACCGAGCTTGATGCATAATCATTATCTTTTACATACCGCCAGGGCATGACAAATTGTAACTCGTTACCGAAAGAGGCTCTAAAGTCGGGCGCTTCATTGATAGTATCTCGCTCTTGAGCAAGCTGCCAAAAATTATTAGCATCTAGGTAAATTGCTCCTGTTGCTACCCAGTAAAAAGAAGGGCGAATGTCATAACTGATAACGATTGCAGTTGTTGCTCTTAATAGATTTTTAAAATCATTCGACGGGTCATTATTTAATAGGAATTCTTTAAACCTATCCCCCATCCATTGATGAGAAACAACAACTCTATCCATGATATCTTCAATTGCTGGCGTAGCAGTAGAATTTTGAACTTCCTGAGCTATCAAAGGTAGATTACTTAATGTACACGAGCTGGTTAACGTGTTCGAATAAACACAATTGGTTAGCGAATCCTTGTAAGGACTATTGTCGTTATATGGGAATACTGTAGCTACTCGAGTTTCAAAATAAGCATTTTCATCTATAGTATTGGCTGCTTCAACCAAAATAGTAACTATATCAGTGTGTTGTGTGCCATCAACTGTGACTGCGGCTTCAAAACTAATAAAAGTGTCTTTACTAACAAGAGGCGCATCAAAAAAAATGGCTAACTCCCCTGATACCAAGGATGATGTTAATGAGGCCGTTGGACCTTCAACTTGTTGCCAGGTGATCAAACGCTCATCTATATTAGCGTCGATTTGCGCTCTTAAAGAAACCTTGTTGCCGCTACGTACTTCATGAGCAAGGCGGGCTGAAATAAGGCTAGCTGTGTCGGTAACAGTAAAGGAAGTACTAATGGTTTGTCTCGCACCATTATTTTTGACAAAACTAACTTCAAAACCATAATTTCCAGCAACTATTGGCGTAAAACCTATGACCTTGCTATTTTTTGCATAAACATCAATAGCTGCACCAGAGGTTTGTTGCCAAACTATATTAGTGATTACATCATTTGGAAAGAACAAAACTAAATCGACACTTTGGTTTATTTGTAAATTGTCTTCCAATTGTAATATTGAACCTTCACCTTCCTGAACGACTGAAGAAGTATCCGTTTCTGAACTACCACCACAAGCTGATAAAGCGAGTATTGATGTCAGAGCGGTAAATCTTAAGTAGTGCTTTAAGTTCATTATTGACTCTCTTTAACAGGGAAAGTGACTAATTAGTTTTATCATCTTTAGGTTTGCGAATACTAAGACCGAGCTCTTGTCCTTTATATTTCGCGTAGTAGGTGGCCCCTAAAAACATTGTCGAAGCAAAGAAAAGCTCTAAGCAAGCCCAAATCCTGTCTTCGGGTAGTACCCATAGAGTAGTTAAACTATGCAGGAAATAGATTAAAACGATAAAGTTTGACCAAGCATAAGTAAAAGGGTTTCCTTGCAATAATCCTTTTAGAGGAAACAATAAAGGAAGTGAGAAAAAAAGTAATGTTGTTGTAGTACTCAAGCTTTCACTGGGAGATAACACAAGTAGCCATAAAGGCATAAATACAAGCAATGAAAAATAACCAAATAAGGCTATTTTCTTTAAGTTGTTAGTAGAAATTCGTTGAGTTTTCATTTTTTGCTCTAACCTTCAAACTAACATAACGTTAGTGCGTTTGTTGGTGGTCTGCCTATTACAGCTTTTAGGCCATCTGTCACAATTGGACGCTCAATTAGCTTTGGTGTTGCAACCATGGCCGCGATTAAGGCACTATCATCTGCTGTAGAAAGGTTTTGCTCTTTAAATTCAGCTTCTTTTATTCGCATCATCTCTATTGGCTTGCAAGATAAAAGAGTTAACAAGTGTTCAATGTCTGCTTGAGTAACTGGTTCCTTTAAGTATTCAACTATTTTGATTTCTTTAGTTGAATTCTCTTTAATTAATTCGAGCGTTTGACGGCTTTTCGAACATCTAGGGTTATGGTAAATCGTGAGCATATTTCTCTCTTCTTTATATGTTTAAAAATACAGTGGGACTATAATCGTTTGAGTTTGTTTTCTTCTTCTTGGAATTGCAATATTCTCGCTTTGATGCGTTTTTGTAATAGCGGCTGATCTTCAATAAAGTTATAGCTCGTTTGCAGTTCATCTACGGCTTTCTTATAAGCACCTAAAAGTGCTAACACCTCAGCTTTGGTAATATGTAATAAACCTTTATTATCCTGTTTCTGATAAATAGTGGTTAGCAAATCAAATGCTATATAGTTATTTGGATTAACAAGTAGAAAGTCTTGTAAAACCGTTTCTGCCTCTTTATACCGCTCAGCAGTCAGTAACGCATTACCATGATTTAGGCTGACAACTTGATTGTTTGGCATTAATAAGCTTAATTCAGCTAACATCGTTATTGCTTTCTCATATTCTTTTAAGGATAAGTAAACATCGGTTAATGCATCAATATAAAACAAATTATTTTTATCACTTTTTATCAAGTGAAGAAGAATATCTTTTGCTTTATTAAAATCACCATTTTCAAAATATGAGAGCGCTAATCCATAGTTTGCAGCCGCTAATAAAGCGTATGTCTGTTTCTGTATTTGACTAGCATAAAAAGTAATATTATCTTTAGCATTACCTTGATATCGCGCTTTAATACGGGATTTTGCCAATTCAAAATTTAAACTAGCCGGTAAATGTCTAATGCCCAAATTATGAGCACGTTGCCTAGCATCAGCGATTCTTGATTCAGGTAATGGGTGAGTTAATAGCATGGCAGGAGGTTTGCTGGCATATCTATATTTTTCAGACATTTTAGCAAAAAAACTTGGCGCACCTTGGGGATCAAATTGACTATTTGCTAACAAAGCAATACCGACTCTATCGGCTTCCTTTTCGTTGCCTCGGGTATAATTAATACTCGCTTGTTGTGATGCAGCCATAGAGGCACTCAATGCTGCCATACCAACAGTAGGATTAACTAAGGTCAGCAATATACCTGAAACCATCCCTGCAATTGTAAGTGCTTGACTGTTACTTTGTGATTCTAACCTTCTTGCTAAATGTCGTTGGGTAACATGTGATATTTCATGGGCAATTACCGAAGCAAGTTCACTTTCATTATCTGCGGTAGTTAATAAGCCGCTATGAATGCCTACATGGCCACCAAAAAAGGCAAAAGCATTTAGGTCGTTATTGTTGATTAAGAAAAACTTAAAAGCGTAATTAACATCTTGCGCATTCTTTACTAATTGATTACCTAAATGGTTGATGTATTCGATTAAAACAGGATCTTGAATGACCGGCTGGCTAGCTCTGAGTTGGCGCATCATTGCCTTGCCGATTTGACGTTCTTTATCTAATGAAAGCACGCTAAAGCCGGAGATACCTATATCAGGAAGTTTGTTTTTATTATTTTGACCGTTAGCTTGTACATCAAATGCAAAAGTAGTCGCAATAAAAAAGGTCATGGCGCAGCTTAGCAATAAAGGTTTTAAGTTAAACAATACGGGATCCTGTTATTTTTGAGTAAATCGAATGAAATTAGTTAATTTGGAATCTACAGAGCCTCTTGATTATGCTATTTGACTACCTTTTAAAACTAAGCTCTTCTTCCTAGTAATCTTTGACCGCAATTGTGTAAAAAAATTCGGCTAAAATTTCAATTTTCTATTTTAATCCAGTTGATAAATTCTATTTAGTATTGTTCCTGCTATTTTAATAATAGTAGTTAAGATAAGATAGCGAGATAATTGTCTCAGATTAGCCTGTTAAAAGAAATAAATAATGATCTTTCAATATGATGCTAGCCAGGAAAAGTGTCCTGTGCCCTTGGTTAATTTACGGTTAATTTTAAAAAAAATGCAACAAGGGGATACGTGTATAATAAAACTTTCTGATGAAGGTTCAAAAAATGATATTCCTAAATTGTTAATTAAATTAGGTTATTGTTTTGACCAAAGTATTATTGACACTAGTGTGGTAGAAATTATCATATCCCAAAATAGTTGAGTTGAGTTTAGTAAAATAAAGTAAAGGAAGTATATGTTTAAGTTGTTCAGTGATTGGTATAAACGCAAGTTCTCAGATCCACATGCTGTTACGTTGGTGGTGATATTGATTTGTGCTTTTTTACTTATCGCCTTATTTTCTCATTTGCTAATGCCGGTGTTAGTTGCCTTAGCTATTGCCTTTTTATTAGATTTACCGGTAAATCAAATGGCTAAGTTAAAGCTATCCAGAACAGGTGCCACGACTGTAGTCGTTGGCGCTTTTGTGGGGATTTCTTTGATATCTTTACTTGGTTTGATGCCCATTATTTGGAAACAAAGTAGTAATTTATTGCAAGAAGTTCCGCATATGATTACAGAAGGCCAAAAGTACCTGTTAACCTTACCTGAGCAATACCCTGAAATTATTCAAGCATCTCAGATAGAAACTTTTATTTCTACAGTAAAAGATAAATTGCTTGAATGGGGTGAGGTTGCGCTTAAAGCGTCGTTAAATTCTATTTCAGATATTGTCGCTTTAATGGTTTACCTTATTTTAGTGCCACTGATGGTGTTTTTCTTTCTAAAGGATAAACGTGAATTACTTGCTGGACTAATGCATTTCCTACCTAAAGAACGCCGAATGGCTGTACAAGTGGGTCAAGAAATGAATCAGCAAATTTTAAATTATATCCGTGGTAAAGTCATAGAAATACTAATCGTTGGGATTTCAACGACTATTGCTTTTATTTTACTCGATCTACGCTATTCCGTTTTATTAGGTGTATTGGTTGGCCTTTCTGTTTTAGTTCCCTATGTTGGCGCAACCATTGTCACTATTCCTGTGTTTTTTGTGGCGTTATTTCAATGGGGGTTTAGTAATGAGTTAGGTTATGTAATGCTGGCTTACGGTATTATTCAAGCACTTGATGGTAATGTTATTGTACCTCTACTTTTTTCAGAAGCGGTAAATTTACACCCTGTAACTATTATCATAGCCGTAATATTTTTTGGCGGTTTATGGGGCTTTTGGGGCGTGTTTTTTGCTATACCGTTAGCAACCCTTGTTAAAGCGGTAATTAATGCTTGGTCTTCAACTCAAGAAGAATTTGAAACAAACTAAAAAGAAAGGGCAAGTAATATTACTTGCCCTTTCTAATCAAGAATTAATTTAGTTATTTTGTGATATTTTCCAGTACATCTAATACCACTTGATGATGCTCTTTGGTTTTAAATTTATTGAAAACATGAGAAATTTTACCATCTAAGCCAATTAAAAAGCTTAGCCGATGAATACCATCATATTCTTTACCCATAACAATTTACCCTTGGAAGTGGATTATGATAAAAAACATGATTTTCTATGAAAAAAACAACTTTAACAAATGGTTAGTTGAGTAATTTACTTTTAATGATTTTATTATAGCATTTATCAAACTTTTTTAGAAATATTATGCTAATTGAGTTTAAATACAATTTTTTTATGATAAATATCCTGAAGTATCTATAGCTGGCCTACAGTTTTCTTGTATATACATCACTTTAAATTGCACCTGTTATTACTTCTTCATTATTACGTCTATCTTCAGATAAAAAAGAGAGGTAACCACCATTGTTATTAACGACTAAATTAATTAAACCTAACTCATCAAAGTCCATCAATAACATGCTATCATAAGCGCGTATATGCTAATTATCACCTTTAAAAATGGGAGGTATGGGATACTATAATTCACATTAATCAACCAAACACTTTAACAGCTAGTTTTCTTTTAAATCCAGATGCTCTTGAGTATCACCTCTAGTTCGCAATATTATTTCTTCCGGATACAGTTCAAAAGGAGCATGATTTATATTGGCCATACAAAGAACAACTCTTCAATTTTAACGTTTAATACACTTGAGAGTAACTTCACTTCATTATCAGAGACACCTCTCACATTCGATTCTATTTTTGCTAAAGTACTTCTGCTTATGTTCCATTCAATAAGGTGACATTTTGCAGCTAACTGCTCTTGAGTCCAGCCATTTTTTTCTCGGATTTTTCTAACATTTTCGCCAACAATATTCATATTTTATTTGCTCCGTTATCGGAGCTTGATTGTTACAAAAAAACAATCTAAAATTGCTCGGCTAGCAGAGCAAGACCTTTTGGAGTGTTAAAAAGAATGCGAAAAGAAATCAAGATGAACGGTTTTCTTGTTGAGATATTGAAAAATGAAACTTTTGATAACTTTACTGTTACCCAGCTACGAGATAAGTATCTAGAAATATCAAAGTCGGTTTCTGACACGAATGAAGCGCGCAAGTATGTTTATAAGCAAATATTGAGATTGGTTGGCCTTGGGATTTTAATCAAAAAAGGCAAAAAGAACTCACAAACAGCCCTTTATAAAAAAGCAGATTTATTTGAGGCTACTAGTTTCGTAACTAAAGGGGATGGTGACGAGGTAATAAAAGAATGCACTTCACGAATTGTAAAAAAAACCAATGTGTCATCTTCCCTTAAACAACTTGAATGTACCTTAAATGAATACAAGGTAGATATGATGTCAGCAATAGGTGAAACAGAAGAGTACATTAAGGTGCTAGAAACGTTTCCTCAATTGAAAGAGCCATTAAGAGAAAGTTATGAATCGGCTCGAGATAACAGCTCAAAATTGTTAGGACAAATAAAGGCACTGGAAAAAGCTATCTCAATAGCGCAGGGAATTTAATGAAATTAAGGAAGTGGCAACAAGAGTGTGTTGAGTTAGCGTTAAAGCAATATCAAGCCAGTAAAAAACATTTCTTTTGTTTAGCGACGCCGGGTGCAGGCAAGACTATTATGGCTGCTGAAGTTGCAGCTCAATTATTAGAGCAAGATAAAATAGATTTTATTTTATGCTTTTCTCCATCAATCACTGTTTCTCAAAGTATGTCTTATACTTTTTCAAAGCGTTTAGGTACACGTTTTGATGGAGTTATTGGGGCAGTAGGGTGCTCTTATACTTATCAAAATATGCTTTATTTCAAAGGTGATTTCTGGCAAATATTAAGTAATAACCGAGTGATGGTGGTTTTTGATGAAATACACCACTGTGCAGGAACGTCAGTTCATAATGCTAATGTTTGGGGAGAAGAAATTCTTCTAAACATTCAGGCTCAAGCAACTTATACGCTCGCGTTAACGGGTACACCTTGGCGCTCAGACAATATGCCTATTACACTGGCAAATTATGCAGAAAGGGATTTTGTGCAATGTGATTATACTTATGGACTTAAAGCCGCAGTAAATGATGCAGTTTGTAGAAGTCCCAAATTGGTTTTGATTGATAATGAGCGCCTCACTGTCAGAGGGGATGATATAGAGCAAAGAACATTTGCTAGTTTTAAAGAGCTATTACAAGAATCTTTGGTTTCATATCAATCTGTGATCACAAATACTGAAGTAATGCGTCATATTCTAGAGCAGGGATGTAATAAACTCACTGAAATTAGAGAGACCAATACAAATGCAGCGGGTTTAATTGTTGCCTCTTCTGTTCAACATGCAAATTGTCTTCTAGATATGCTGAACAAAGAGTTTCATCAAACAGCTGTCATGGTTACTTACCGACAAACTGAGCCTTCTAACATTATTAAAAAGTTTAGAAATGCTAAAACTCAATGGATAGTTAGTGTTGGTATGGTTAGTGAAGGTACGGATATACCAAGGCTGCAAGTATGCTGCCATTTAAGCCGGGTAAAAACGGAGCTATATTTTAGGCAAGTACTAGGTCGTATATTACGTATTACTAAAGATAAGAATCAAGAAGCTTGGCTATATACCTTTGCAGAGCCTACTTTGGTTGAGTTTGCTCATAGAATTGAACAAGACCTACCATCACATAATGTTGTTATTAATGATGAATTTGAATTTATAGATGCTTCTGTGGCAGGTGCTTCTCATGAATTGATAGATGTACATGATCCATTTATTGAATTGTCTGGTAAAAAATTGAATTCACATAGCACTAGCTCTAATGCAGAAATCAGTTTGAATCAAAAGTATGTGGTCCAAGCCAATACATTAGAGGTTTTAGGTGGATTTCGTCAACAAGTAATAGCGACATTTAATTCTCCGTTTGGCTGTTAGAGCCATTTTATTGATTACTTCAGGTTTAAACCTTAACTTCTCCTTACTTTCTTGGAATATAATTAATAATGAAACTAGTTCAATTCTCGCGGTATGTTGCCGCATCGCAAATATGCAAACCACATTCATTTCATGTAGAAGGGCTCAGTCAAAGGATTGAGGGACTTATTATGAGACTTACTTATGTTAATCGACATGAAAAGTATGATTACATTGCTTACGAGCCTGTGTGGATTTCAATGAGTAGAGAGGAAGAAAGCCAACTCGCGACTTTATTTCCTAACATGGAAGAAGAGCCACTTGATTGGTCATTAGCCTACTCGACAGATGAGCTTGACGATAAAGTTTTTTGGCACCGAAGTGAGTGCGCTAGGCGCAAAAATAGAAATGAGTTTTATCTTAGTATTGGCAAATTGTGCATTATTTGTCAGTTAGATAAAAATTGTATCATTGTTGACCAAGATACTTTCTTAAATCCAAATAGCGTTTTAAGTTGCCATAATGAAGCTGAGATTTCATCCCTTGTGCATTGGGTGATTGATTCATTAATGCATGAATACTCAGAGCGCGTTGAAAAAGGTGCACAGCTTTATTATCAAAACAAGCATGTGCCTGTTGAGTTTCAATTCTCTTACATGCCGTATGCTGAGTTTGTTAAATATAATCATGGTGAGGACTGCAGTCCTAATTATCTCATTAATGAATTAACCCGTGATGAAACTAATCGATTTCGGATAGTAGGTCTTGGGCTCGATAATAAAAAGAGACAAGGTATTCCACTCAGTAAAAACACTTATTTAGCTATTGTGAAAGAAGCTTACATTGCTGCAGGGTTTGACGTCGATGGTTTAAGTGATGTTGAATCATACAAACGCTATGCTGATGGTCGTGATGGTGGCTTATTATCACTTGAGGATAATGATGAATCTGCGTTTCTAGATTGGTTTAATTCAACGTTATGGGAAGGCTGTCATCCCTTTGAAATTATCAGGGGCTCTACCAGTAGTAATCGTGTTGCTTTGCTGCCCGTTCACCAACGCTCTGGCTTTACCTTTGACTTATTTGCTGGTGATGACTTGTCTCGCGCCGTGCCAACCGTAAGAATTGCCTTAAGGTTAGCTAAATTACATGTCCCATTTTTTATGAATCAGGCACTTAGATATATGAAAGTACTTAATGGTAAAGCGATGGTCGGTATACTCCCAGTAGGAAGTGATTGTATCTCACCTCATTTTTTCCCGCAAATAGCAGAAGATAATATTGATGTTGTCGCCATTGAGTACATGGAAACAATTAAAACGTTAAATATTCCTTCACATTTGATAAGCCGTTATCCCATCTCTGCTTTGTTTAAATAATACTTAGTTCGTTTAAGGAAAATAGTATGCATTCAACAGTCACATTATCCTCTAAGTTAATTAAACGTATTGCTGCAAAACTGACACCACCAGTACACGTTAATGGTTTTATCAATAAATCAGATGAAGAAACGCGTTTAGTAATACTTTTTGGCAATGGATTAAATGATGCGATATCTGATGTGTTATTTAACAAGCCTTATGACATCGATAAAGCATTAGGCACTGAGCATCAAAATGAATTTAATCTATATAGAATGTTTTTTGAAGGGATAGGAGGTAGCCACTTTTACTTTAATGAAAGTGCCTTAATCGAAGATATAAAGGGAAGTATCACGCTTAATGATTACTGTCAGCGTGACCATGCATTTCAACAAAAGGTAATGGCACAAGAAAGTAAGGAGTATAAAGGTAAGCAATATACGTTTAGCTGTGATTATTGGATACGTTATATCAATCAAAGTCATGAGCTTGTTTATGCAACACTGCGCTCAGCGGATAGGGATTTGTATTGGCAACTTGAAGACTTATCAACCCAATTAATCGATAACGCAATTGAGCATACGGTAGAGCTAAAGCCAAGTGAGTGCGATAGCAAAAACAACGAGCCCAATGACCAAGAAACAACACCTTTTGACATAGTTATTGATGCCAACGGCAAAGAGCAGCAGTTAGCTGAGTTACAAGAATATTGCAGAATCACTATTGATAAATTAACTGACCGTTACTTAAAAGGGATAGTCAGTGATGCACCCTCTATTAGCATTCGATGTGAAGATGATGAGCATACTGAGCAATATTTTATTTTTGTTGTAAACAATGAACAAGCAGCAAAGCAAATACACCTTCGTGATTTTGAAAAAAGCGTCATCCAATTTGAATCCTTGAGCCAAAACATTCACCAGCAGCATGAAAAGGTTATTGATGAATTTAAATACTTATTCAAAACGAAGATGAAAAAACCACACAATAATAATGAGGACTACCACCATGAATAAACACATTTTAGCTTTTCGGGTGATTGACTTTCGTGACCGTTTTCCAAAACCATTCGATACCTTCACTCAAGCATTAGAGGCACTTCAAAACCCTAAGGTATATATGCCCGAGTGCGGAGGCATCATTTGTTATTTAAAAAACAGGCAAGAAATCATTATTCCTCGCTCATTTTTTATTGAAAGTACACCCAGATTCAAGGACGAGCAAGAAGCTAAAAATTGGCTAATAGAGCGAAACCAGGTGCTTGAAAGCTCACCTGGAAAATCAGAAGTTTTAGCCATTGGTTTTGATTGTCTTGATTTCACTAGGCCCTTAACTGAACAAGTTGAAGAAGCACTATTACAGACTGATGATGAAATTGTTGGCGAGGATAAAAACGAAAAGGTTGCAAAAATTACTGCCCAATACTTAGATGAAAAAATTAGTGACATCATTCATGAAGAGGGAAAGCGCATGCGGCACTACACAAAAGAAACTGACGATAAAGTTGGAGCGCTAACGTGTGCTAAATGCCATAAAAAGGTTACGCATGACTCTGATTGCTATGAGTTTGACGAGTTTATCTCTATAAGTCACCACTGTGGCTATACCAGTATCTTTGAAGATAAGGCAAAATTGACGTTGGATTTATGTCAGCGTTGCTTTAAAGAGGTATGTGGTGAGTATATGAAGTTAAATGGTAAACCCACTACAGCAACGGAAATAGATGATTAAATTCTATAAATGGACGAATACCTAATACATTAAGGCCTCTGAGACAGAGAGATTTTTCAAAGCTAACATCAATGATATTGTTGGAAACTTATTCCATCAAGTTATTCAACAAAATACGCCTATAGTCTCAAAGGAGATATTATCGCATGTTAACCATTGCTGAATTTGAAGAGAAAATAAATATTATAAATGCACCCGGATGGTTGAGTATTTCGGTAAGTGAAACGAATGATAAAGCAGTGTATATAACTGGTTATGCAGGTATGGGCAATACTATGAGTATGCCTATTGCCTCATTCGGTGATGAAATTGCACGCTATGTCAAAGAAAGGTTAAAGCAAGGCACTCTCACTAAAGATGAAAATAATCGTCATTTCCTACAAGAACTAGGGCTTTGGGTTTATGCAATTGTAACACCTGAGAATTTATCATCGTCATAACAACGTCCACTGCAAGAGTCGGTTATGTTATGCAGTACTAAGAATGTAATGTAATCATTACGCCTCTTTATTTATTCCATCACAGGGATAAATGAGTAAAACCTATACTCAGCCATATTATTCTCTTATTTCTAATAAATACTTAAACAAAATTGACATGCCTATAACAAAAATATTACTGTACAGTTATTAGGTTAACGAACGTTAATTAACGTATTCGATTACGTATTTAATAAATCTTTCTAATTATTGGATTTTACTATGAGTGATACGCGCCAGACCATTCTCAATGTCGCGATGGTTTTGTTTTCAGAAAAAGGCTTTGATTCGGTTTCAATGCGCAATATTGCCGATAAAGTGAATATTAGCCCACCCGCACTTTATAACCACTTTAAAGACAAACAGGCAATGTATCTTGCTGTTATTGACGAATCTTTTTGCAATAAATCGATACAGTTAGTAAGTGCGTTAACCATTGAGGGTACAGCACTTAAACGTATGGAAACTTTTGTTTTTACTTTAAGCCAAATTTTAGCGGATGATCCTCAGTTTAGACGTCTAATACAGCGAGAGCAGTTAGATGGTGATGAACAACGATTGCAATATCTAGCAAAGGAGTTATTTGGTCCTGTCTTTATCGAATTAATGAAGTTAATTAAAGAGATAAAACCTGATTGCGATACTCACGGTATTGCCGTCAGCATCATTGGTATGGTGCAGAAACAACTTGAAATGGAGTCTTTAGCGCAGTTCTTCCCTGACTATAAAAAAGAGCATCATTCACCTGCTTATGTAACACAATTAACTATGTCGATGTTATCGGCATTTTTTGGAACTCAATCATGAAAAAATCATTATTCATCAAATTACTATTAGGCCAGTTATTAACGTTAAGTGTTGTGCAGTTTAGTTATGCGCAGGCTGATAACCCATCTGAGAGTGAAGAAACAAGAGTGCAAATAACGCCGGTTACTGTAGTAAAAGCCGTGTCAAAAACACTGCAAGCGACAACAAGTGTTAGAGGGCAAATAGAAACAGCCACTAAACCCAATATAGCGGCAAAAGTTGACGCGGAAGTGAGTGATATTTATTTAACTGAAGGTGATAGTGTCAAACAAGGGCAAATATTAGCAGCCCTTGATGATGAAGCCTTTATTATAGATAAAGAAGTTGCCAATGCAGATATTACTTATCTAACGGTTTTAATTGAAAATGAACAAAGACTGCTAAAAAGAAATCAGGACTTATTCAACAAAAAGATGATTTCCCAAGCGATTTTAGATGATAGCGAAACTTTATTAAAGCAATCAAATGCCCAATTATTAAGTGCTAAAGCCAAATTAAGAAAAGCCATTTATAAGTTATCCCATACAAAAATTATTAGCCCGATAAATGGCATTGTGCAAACTCGATTGGTATCAAAAGGGGATTATGTCAAAACGGGTGATAATTTATATTTTATCATTTCAACCGATGATATTTATGCTCGCTTATATTTTCCTGAAACAGTCGCTGAGCACATTATGTTAAACATGCCAACAACTTTAATGCGACAACAAAATGGTCAAATGAATAAGGTTAACGGTAGTATTGAGCGAATACGGCCTATGTTGGCGAAAGGCAATAGAGCCTTGCACGCCTTAGTGAAATTTCCTAATACCCATCAATGGAAAATAGGCACTAGTATTCAAGCCCAAGTGGTGTTGACTCAACATGAAAATGCGATCACTGTACCAAAACAAGCTTTGGTTCGCCGACCTAAGGGGTTAGTGGTTTATAAAGTGATAGCTAATAGTAATAAAGCTGTTGAGCAGATAGTGACCACAGGCTTAACTAAAAATGACACTATTGAAATATTATCGGGGCTAGCGCTTAATGATGTCGTGGTATTAGATGGTGCTGCTTGGTTAACCGATGGCGCTATTATTGATATTGTGGAGCCTTAAGCATGAGCAATAACACAAGCGATGGTAATTTATCAACAGGCTCTTCACCAGATAAACCTTCAGCAGATAATTCGTCACTAGAAAACTCATCATTAGAAAAGAGCACTGCCACTAAAATGAATTTACCGGCATTTTCAATCAAAAATCATGTGCTGACTTATATGTTAAGTCTAGTTTTGATTTTATTTGGTCTGATCAGTTACGAACGCATAGGTGTTGATAGACTGCCCGCCATTGAGTTTCCCATGTTATCGGTATCCACCATCTTACCCGGTGGCGATCCCTCCATTATTGATGCCTCCGTTACCAATATTATTGAGTCTGCGGTAAATGGTATTGCCGGTATTGAAAGTATTCAATCGTCATCATTGGCTGGTGTTTCAGTAGTGGTGGTGCAATTTAATCTAGCTAAAAATATTGATATTGCCTTTAATGAAATGCAGGCAAAAATAAATGAGATCATCCGTTTATTACCTAACGGAGTTGAAACGCCTATAGTTAAAAAAGTTGAAATTGGTGGCGCTCCGGTTATGTGGCTGTCCCTTGAAGGCGATAGAACATTACAGCAATTGAATTTGTATGCAAAAAATGTCGTCAAAAAACGATTAGAAACCATCAGTGGTGTGGGTAATGTGCTTATTGCTGGAGAGCGCGAGCGTACGCTAAGAATTAATCTTAATATTCAACAAATGGCAGGACTTGGTGTAACAGTAGAAGATGTGATTAATGCCTTTAACCGAGAGCACATCAAAATGCCCGGCGGCTTCACCGTCGCGGCTAATCAAGAGCAACAGCTAAAGCTTGATCTTGAATTTCATAGTGTTGATGAACTGAAAAATCTTATTGTCGGTTATCAAGGCAATTTACCTATTTATTTACAAGAAGTTGCTGATGTTGAAGATGGTTTAGAAGATTTTAGGCGTTTTGCCAGTTACAACGGTAAGCCCAATGTGGGCTTAGGTTTAGTTAAAATATCAGGTGCTAATACCGTTGCTATTATTGATGAAGCTAAAAAAAGACTCGCCGAAGAAATATTGCCACAGTTACCTGACGGTATAAAACTCAACATTATTGTCGATGATGGTGATTTGATCACAGCGATTATTGATGGTTTAAAAGCGCATTTGTTTGAAGGCACCTTATTAGCCGGTGTAGTAGTGTTATTATTTTTAATGAATATGCGATCTACTTTAATCGTTATTACTGCAATCCCCGTATCCTTATTAGGCGCTGTTGCCGCTATTTATTTTGCTGGTTTTACCTTTAATACCATGACTATGTTGGGGTTGTTGTTATTAATTGGCGTAGTGGTTGATGATGCCATTGTGGTATTAGAAAATATATTTCAAAAAATGGAACAAGATCCCGATGCAGACCCAACCACGGTAGCTATTGAGGGAACCTCGCAAGTGATGTTTGCTATTTTAGCGGCCACATTTACGTTAGTTGCTTTATTTGGTGCTGTGGTCTTTATGGACGGTATTATTGGCCGCTTTGTTGGCTCATTTGCCGTGGTGGTAGTTTTTGGCGTAGTTATCTCCTTGTTTGTCTCGGTTACATTAACCCCGATGCTTTGTGCTAAATATTTGCGCGTACAAAAAAAGCATGGTCGGGTTTACCAAACGTTAAATAATGCTTTTAATAAAATGGAGCGCTTTTATTTATCGACATTGAAGTTTTCAATTAATCATAGGTTGTTGGTGGTTGGCTTAACGATTGCCGTGGTTTATTCCAGTGGTTGGTTTATGGGGCAGCTCGGTAAAGGTTTTATGCCTGAAGAAGATCAAGGTCGCTTTATTGTTTCCCTAAAAACCCCACTTGGCTCAAGCATAAATTACACTTTAGATCGGCTAAAAAAGGTTGAATCAATTCTACAAAAACATGAAGAAGTTCACGGTTTATTTTCAACCATAGGCACAGGCGATAAAGGACAAGTTAATCAAGGTGAGATTTATGTTAGCTTGATTGCGCGAGAGCAAAGAGAACTGCATCAAACTAAGATTATCGAAAAAGTACGACTTGATTTAGCAAACGTGCCCGGTGTTAAAGTTTTTGCTGCACCTGTCCCTACCGTAGGCGGTCAGCGGGGTGAACCATTACAGTTTGTGTTAAAAGGTCCAAACCTTGAAAAAGTGGCTGAATTATCAAAGGTACTCACTAATCGTTTAGAGCAAATAGCCGTTATTGGCGCACTAGACAGTAATTTACAATTAGATATGCCAGAGCTTGAAGTAGTAGCCTTAAGAGAAAAGGCTCGTGAAGTCGGTCTTGACTCTTCTAGTATAAGTAATGCGCTAAGAGTACTTGTTGGCGGTTTTGATGTTGCTAAATATAACGATATTCCAGGTGATGGAGAGCGTTATGATATTCGTTTAAAAATGTCTGACAATGGTTTAAATACGAATAAATTACAGCAGATATATTTGAGAAATAACCAAGGCCAATTAGTCCGTTTAGACAGCGTTACACAATTTAATACCGGTATTGGGCCAGCTACCATCGGCCGATATAACCTACAATATGCGGCAACCTTTTATGCTACGCCTTCAATACCTGAAGGTGATGCATCGGTGATTGTATTAGAAGAAGCCAGTAAAATTCTCCCTAACGGCTATCAAATAGAGTTAATTGGTCGAGCAAAAGAATTCAGTAAAACCGCTAAACATATTATGTTTGCTTTTGGTACAGGACTTATTCTTATTTACATGACCTTAGCTAGCCAATTTAACTCGTTTATTCAACCACTTATCGTGATGGTGGCTCAACCACTTGCTATTATTGGTGGCATCGCAGGTTTGTGGATAGGAGGGCATTCACTTAATATTTATTCGATGATAGGGCTCGTCTTATTGGTGGGCTTAGTGGCAAAAAACTCAATTTTACTCATCGACTTAACTAATCAAATGCGAGCTGAAGGTAAACCCATTAATCAAGCATTGCTTGATGCTTGTCCTAGACGTTTAAGGCCAGTATTAATGACTTCACTCACGGTGATTTTTTCAATGACACCTGCTGCAATGGGTTTAGGCGCTGGTGCTGACATTAATGCACCATTAGCTGTGGCTGTAATTGGCGGCATGATTAGCTCAACATTGTTAACCTTGGTTGTTGTTCCTGCTGTTTATTCATTGGTGGAAAATGGCTTGAGTAAATTAGCAGGTTTGGAGTTTTTGAAACAAAAGGTTAATTAACCTTTAGCCAAACATGGTTATCACAATTATACCGTACCTCATAGTGAGGGCGGTTGCGTCATAGAATATAAAGCCTAAAATAATTTCTACCTCCTACTCCTATAAGGGCACTGAGTAAGTTAAGATTTCAACTCTAATTTATACTTCTTTCGTTAAATGCCATAGCTATGTTTTATAAGCCAAACTTGCCTTCTGTTATAGCAATGCGCGCATATTGATATAATTAACACTTTTAGATCTTAATGTTTTTTGCTACACTTACTGAACGTTCGGTCAGTAAGTGTAATTAAATGAAAAATAAGCCCACCAGTATTCCTGTGAATAATAGTCATAAATTTTCTAAAGGTGCTTTAGGTATTATTAGTGTTGCAGAATCACTATTTGCCCAAAAAGGTTTTAAAGCAACGTCTATTAGTGAGATAGCTAAGAAAACAGGTGGCAGCAAAGCTAATATCTATCACCACTTCAAATCTAAAGAACATCTTTATCAAGAAACTTTAGAGCTAGCTTGTGAACATGTATTTGATGTCTTACAACCTTCAAAAGGGCAACTTTCGAGTGATCCTAAACAGAGGTTGAAAGAGTATATAACGCTTCATTTGAAAAGCATGATTGAACAGCCTAATTCAACCAATTTGATTAAAAGAGAATTAATGGATAGCAATCAAATTGAAGGTAGATTATTAGCAAAAGATATTTTTACCACTACATTTACTAAAGTTGCGGCGTTAGTCTTTGATGCCCATGAAATTGAAAAAGAAAGTAATAATATGAGTGCATCATTGCAAGCTTTTATGCTTATCGGGGTAAATATGTTTTTCTTTGACTCACAATCCGTGATGAAGTACTTACCAGGCATGTCATCTCTTTCTGAGTCACCTGAAGCGTTCAGTAATATGATATTTGATCTTATTATTAATCAAAACTCTAACAGTGGCGTTGATTTTACTGAGGAGACTTCAAATGCATAGAGCTGTTGTTTATATTTGTATTGCAGTCTTTACTTTAGCTGGTTGCCAAGAGTCTGAAGTGGTAAAGAGTATAAGCCAAAAAAATCAAAAAGTTTGGAACCTTAACTCATGGTCAGTTCAATCAACGCAGATGCCTATTAATTACAAATCTATTGGTACAGTTGTGTCTGATCAGCGAATCGATGTTTCGTCTAGAGCCACAGGTTATATTAAAAATATTTTTGCTTTAGAAGGAGATAAAGTATTTAAAGGGCAAGTATTGATCGCACTTGATGATGCAGACGTTGAAGGGGCGATTTTACAGGCCGAAGCATCAATAAATACTGCTAAATTAGCGGTTCATGATGCTGATATTGATGTTGAAAGGTATAAGGATCTTTTTAAAAAAGGTAGCGTATCAGAAAATATTATGCGCAAAACTCAGTTATTTCGTGATAGAGCAAATGATGCCTTAGATACGGCCAAAACGACCTTGTCTATTGCTCAATCACAGCGTCAATATATAAAAATGTCTAGTGAAGTAGAGGGTATAGTTGTTGAAAGGCACCTTCGAAAAGGCGATCTTGCTACGCCAGGAAAACCGATACTGACTATTGAATCAAGCCAAGGACTTTTTTTTGATACCTATGTTGCAGAGAGTCAAATAAGCAAGATAAAAAAGGGAGCTAGTGTTGCAGTCTTTATCGATGCATTGAATAAAAAAGTGGACGCCATTATTGCTAGAGTTGTTCCTGCTGGCGATTCTACTACCCGCCGTTATAAAATTAAAATTGCTTTGTCAAATGATGAAGGCCTTTTATCTGGCATGTTTGGACGGGTTAATTTTATATTAGGTGAAAAAACTGCTGTTATTATCCCTGCTTCTGCATTGGTTGAACGAGGAGGATTACGGGGCGTTTTTGTGATTAATGATCAGCAAGAAGCTTACTTTAGGTGGCTTAATTTAGGTGCGGAAACGAAAGAAGGCATTGAAGTTAGAGCCGGGCTAGTAATTAATGAAAAAATAATATTACAAGGTAATAGCCAAATTCGTGAGGGCGATATTGTAAAACACTCAGCCATATTGGAGACAGTAAATGAGTGAAGTAAAGTTAAATGCTGCAGGAAAACTAGCTAATGTTTTTATTGAGTCCAAATTAACGATTTTGGTGATGATGACTTGCCTTTTACTAGGGCTAATGGCTATTACACTAACTCCAAGAGAAGAAAACCCTCAAATAGTTGTGCCAGGTGCTGAAATTTTTGTTGCGCTACCGGGTGCTACAGCGGAAGAAGTTGAACAATTAATTGTTAACCCGTTAGAGGGAATTGTTAGAGAGATAAAAGGCGTTGATCATACTTATGCTGCTGCATTTAACTCTTTAGCTGTGATTAATGTTCAATTTGAAGTAGGAGAAAATCCTGAAGAGTCGTTAGTGAGGCTTTATGATCGCGTTTTAGGTAAACGACACTTGCTACCTCTAGAGGCTTCTACGCCATTAATTAAAAGTGTTGATGTTGATGATGTGCCTATTATCACTATTACATTATCTTCTGATAAATATAATGATTATGCTTTAAAGCGTTTGGCCGATCGTATGGTAGAACGTTTACATTCGTTGGAAGAAATATCTGTAACCGCAGTTAAAGGTGGTAGAGACTTAGAAGTTAGGGTAGAACTTGATCCTGAACGTTTATTGGCTTTCGATCTAACATTAAATCAACTCACTCATAGCTTACAACTAGCTAATATCTCTGTACCCATGAATTCACAAGTAAGAAACGGTCAAAATAGCCGTATTCACCTTGATTCATTATTATCATCGGAAGAGGATGTTAATCAGCTTATTGTTGGTGTTTATAATGATAAACCCATATATTTAAACGATATCGCTAATATTATTGTTGAGCCAAACCAAGAGCGTGAAGCACTTTCTCGTTTTGCTTTTGGTATGGCTGATCCTCGTTATAATCAAAATACTGATATTGAAATGCCAGCTGTAACCATTTCAGTTGCAAAAAAACAAGGAACTAACGCGGTCTTTGTTGCTAAAGATATAATTGCACGTGTTGAGCGTCTTAAAAATAGCATGGTACCTAAAGGTGTTCATGTCATTATCACACGGAATGATGGTGAAAAAGCCAATGCGTCAGTTAATAATTTAATCGAACATTTAGCTATCGCTATTTTTTCTGTTGTTGTTGTCTGTATTTTCTTTTTGGGTATAAAAGAAGCGTTAATTGTTGGTATAACGGTGCCTTTAATTTTGGGTTTAACACTTGGTATCTCTTATTTATCGGGTTTAACGATTAATCGAATTAGCTTATTTGGTTTGATTTTATCACTTGGTTTACTGGTTGATTCAGCTATTGTGGTTATTGAAAATATACACCGTAGATATAAAAATTTAGCAGGTAAAGACAAAAGTGAGGTGACGGTATTAGCGACCAATGAAATAGGTAATCCTACTAACCTTGCTACGTTTGCCATCATGTTAGTGTTTTTATCACTCCTGTTAGTAACAGGTATGATCGGGGAGTTTTTCTATCCCATAGCATTTAATGTACCTGTTGCCATGATTTCTTCACTTGTTGTTGCCTATATCGTCACACCTTGGGCCGCTAATCGTTGGTTAAAACCACACGAAGGGCGTGATCTAGAGGATCATGATGCCACGGATAATCTGCATAAATTTTATCACTGGGTAATCACACCTTTACTTAATCAAAGAAAAGTACGCTATATAAGCATGTTCTTAATCTTATGTACCATTGGCTTGTCTATATTACAGCCTGCTTGGCAATTTATTCGTCCTGATGGTGTTTCGGGGGCAATATCCTCAGGTGGTGTTGCGCTTTCTTTGTTGCCTAAAGATAATAAAAATACCTTTAATATAACTATTGATATGCCAGAGTACACGCCTATTGAAATTACTGATCAGCTAGCGCGTGAATTGGGTCATTTACTACGTAAAAACCAGTATGTTACCAATTATCAAACTTGGCTTGGGCAATCAGGAATAATCGATTTTAATGGTTTGCTTAGAGGGAATAGCAATAAGCTAGGGCCTCATATTGCTGAAATTAGAGTCAATCTTGTGGATAAAAAAACGCGTGATATTAGCTCTATATTATTAGTGAAATCGCTTCGTTCAGAAATTTTAATGATTGAAAAACGTTATCCGGGAAGTGTTATTCAGCTTGTTGAAGATCCTCCTGGACCACCTGTTCGCGCAACCTTATTAGCTGAAATTTATGGACAAGATCTCGACGTAATGCGAAAAATATCTGCTGTCGTTGTTAAAGAGTTTAAAAATACCTTTGATGTTATTGAAGTAAAAGACTCTGAAGTTGAAGATGTACGTCAATACAGACTGGTTGTTGATAAAGAAAAGGCCGCACTTTCAGGCGTGTCGGCTGTAGAAGTAGCTCAAGCTATTCGTCGCCTTGTTAATGGTGAAAACCTTGGACGGTTACATCTTAGTGATGAAAAGCACATTGTGCCTATTCGATTGCATATACCGCGAAAACATCAAATAGATCCTGCATTATTATCTCGTGTTTTTGTAACCAATAAAGCGAATATCAAAATACCACTTTCGGAGTTAACCTATGTTATTGAGTCATGGCAAGACAGGCCTATATTTCATAAAGACTATGAACGAGTCAGCTACGTAGGCGCTGAATTAACAGAAACTGCCCCAGTTTATGCGGTGATTGATTTAGATAATCGTCTAGATAGCATGATGATAGAACACAATCAACTTCGCACGGGGAATCTACAGCTTGCTCCTGTTGTGCCAGACACTATTGATGGTTATCAACTGTTATGGGACGGTGAAATTAGGTTAACACTCGATACCTTTAGAGATATGTTCTTAGCGTTAGGCATCGCACTAGTTTTTATTTATTTGTTACTGGTTGGTTATTACCGCTCATTTATTATTCCGTTAATAGCTATGTCGGCAATACCTTTAGGCTTGGCGGGGGTATTCCCTGGACATTGGTTAATGGAACAGCCTTTTAGTGCTCCGTCGATGATTGGTCTCATTGCATTATCAGGCGTTGTTGTGCGTAATTCCTTGCTTATTATCGATTTTGTACTTGATTATATGAAACTCGGTATGCCCCTGCATGAAGCCGTAAGTGAAGCGGGGGCAGTACGCTTGAGGCCTATTCTACTTACCGCATTAGCTATAATACTTGGCTCTGCTGTTTTATTAAAAGATCCTGTATTTGGTGGCTTAGCCATTTCCCTTATATTCGGTACTATTGCCTCAACAATATTGACGCTAATTGTTGTGCCCGTTTTACTGCATTCTTTTTTACGTAGAGTTTAGATAAATACTGGATATAATTTTATGGTTAATCAACAAGACCAAAATTTAAAAATAGGCATTGCTTTAGGAAGTGGTTCGGCAAGAGGCTGGGCACATATCGGTGTTTTACATGCTTTAAAAGAGTTGGGAATAGAGCCTGATATTGTTGCAGGGTGTTCTATTGGTGCTTTTGTCGGCGCTGCTTATGCAAATGACCAACTTGATGTTTTAGAAGAGTGGAGCAAAACACTTACTTGGAAAGAAATTATTGGTTTTTTCGATTTATCCTTGTCTAAAGGTGGCTTAATTCAAGGTGACAAGTTATTTAAATTTATTCGAGAAAAAGCTGGTGATCCAGATATTGAAACACTTTCACGTAAATTTGGTGCGGTAGCAACCGAATTAAATACAGGAAGAGAAGTTTGGTTAAGAGATGGGCCTTTATTCGAGAGTGTCAGAGCATCAATTGCTTTCCCTGGGTTAATTGCTCCTTCATATCTTCATAATAAATGGTTAATTGATGGAGGATTAATAAATCCAGTACCCGTATCACTTTGCCGTGCGATGGGGGCTGATGTAGTTATTGCTGTTAATTTAAATGGCGATCTTTTGAAAAACACACCTAAAACGGTGGTGCTAGATGCAAATAATCCAAAATCAGTTAAAGATAATGAAATGAGTTTTTTTGAACAATTATCAACACCTTTAAAGATAGAAATTAATAAACAAAAGGAGTTTTTAGCATCAAAATTCTTTAATCAGGATGTTAAAAATCCAGGGACTTTTGAAGTAATGGCAAGTTCAATCAATATAATGCAAGACAGAATTACTCGTAGCAGAATGGCAGGAGACGTACCTGAAATTATCATTTCGCCAAAACTCTCACAATTAGGATTGCTGGAATTTGATAAAGCAGAGCTTGCTATTGAAGAAGGACGCAAAAGTGTTGAAAGAATCCAATCAATAATAAAAGAAGTGCTAATAGAGAGTTATTAATTTAAGTCTCCAAGTTATTTATATTACTAAAGTAAAAGTGAGTTCTGGTTTGCGTTTATATACATTTAACATCAAAAGAATTAAAACATTATTTTGCATGGCAACTCTATTTTTTTTGTCATCTTATACAGTGAATGCAAAAGAAGTATTAATTAACAAAATAGATACCAAAAATCCATTTTTAATGGTTGAACAAATAACGAACCGAACTTTTTTACGCTTAAAAAATGAGTCAGTGCAAATAAGGCAGACACCTAATTTACTAAAAAGGGTTATTAAAGAAGAGATACTTCCCTATTTCAATCATCGATATGCTGCGGCAAAGGTATTAGGTAATGTTCACTTTAAAAATATTTCAAAAGTTCAGTTTAACCAATTTTCAGTAAACTTTCGTGAATATATAGGCACTTCGTATGCCCAGATATTTACTTTATATGACAATCAAACAGTTAAGTATTCACCCAAAAAAACATTTACAAATAAAAAAATAATTTCTGTTTCAATTGAGATTATTAGTTCATCAAGACCTCCAATTGATATTAGTTTTAAATTAAGAATGAATAAAAAAACTAAAGAATGGAAAATATTTGATTTAGTCGCTGAAGGGATCAGCTTCTTAGATAGCAAAAGAGCAGAGTTAAATAAGCTGTTAAATGAGAATGGAATAGAATCTACCAATACATTTCTAATGAAAAAGAGCTTATCTGATATTCGTTTTAATACAGACAAAATTTAGTTTTTTAGCTTGAATTGGTAAAAATAGTATTTTGAGGAATAAATAAATGAATATCAATGAATTAACATTAAAGTCTCAGCTTAAAATTATGATAAGTATAAGTGTTTTTGCATTATTAGTTACACTATATGGTGTTCGGTTAATGGGGAAGGCAAATGATTTTTCTTATCTAGAGCATCAACATAGCCAATCTATAAGTATTGCCAATATAGAATTATCAAAAAATGAAATTAATCGGAGTTTAATAACAGAGCAAGTCAAATCTGCATATAAAGCTGCTATTAGTGTTGATAATGTAATTTTCAGTGTAGAACGCCTATTTTTTAGGATGTTAGGTCAAGGATGGATAATAGACTTGGCAGAAGATAGCGAAATTAATTTAAAAGAAGGGATTTTTATTCTAGAAAACAATGAAGAAAAACCTCTTATAAATAGTGAAAAACAAGCTGTTGACTTAGTGATGGCTAAATCTTTAGGTTATTCTTCTAAATTTGATCAAGGGGTTAAAGGCTTATCTACTACTATTAAATATTTTGTTGGTATTTTTATAGCTCTTTGTGTTGGCGGATTAATATTTTTGATTTCAAATATACTTCGAACCACTATCCCATCGCTAGAGGAAACAGTACAGACCCTCGAAAAAATGTCTGATGGGCAGCTTAACGTTAATGTAAATCAAAATGCAAGTGGTGAAGTTGGACGTATGCAGGTCGCTATGAAAAATATGGTTAATGGTTTACAAGAAATGATTGGAAATATTCATTTTATTGTAGAAGAGCTAATTGGCGCAGCAAATGAATCTGCAAAAGTAACAAATAAAACATTGGAAGGTGTAAAAACTCAAAAAACCGAAACAGAATTACTTTCCTCTTCAATTAGAGAAATGAGTATTGCTGTAAATGAAGTAGCAACCTCTGCCTCTAGTGCAGCTCTTTCTGCTGCTGATGGTAATAAAGCAGCTGAAAAAGGTAAAGATGTTGTGGTCGAAGCTGTTGAGTCTATTAATGTACTTGCGGCTGAAGTGGAGTCATCTGTTGTTGCTATTCAAAGAATTGAAGCTGGAAGTGATAAAATTGGCTCTGTAATTAAAATTATTAAAGACATTACAGCTCAAACAAACTTACTTGCTTTGAATGCTGCGATTGAAGCTGCACACGCAGGTGAATTCGGAAAAGGGTTTTCTGTAGTGGCAGATCAAGTCAGAGTATTAGCAGAGCAAACGGAAAGTTCGACAATGGAAATTCAGATAATGATTAAAGAACTTCGTAGTAGTACTCAAGCTGCCGTTGAAATTATGGCGCATAGTCAAGAGCAGGCCTTATCAAGTGTTGATAAAGCCCAGCAAGCAGGAGATACAATAGATGAAATAGTTTCGGCTGTATCAACTATTACTATGATGAACGAGCAAATTGCGAGTGCTACTGAAGAGCAGAATGTCGTTACAAGTGAAATTACAGGTAATGCTGAAGTTATTAATAGTATTGCTGAAGAAGCAGAAGTTGGAGGAAATGAAGTGCTCAAATCAAATAAGAATTTAATAGAAATATCCGACACACTTTCTTCTGTAGTTAAGAAATTTAAAGTGTAACGGTCAGCAAGTCTTTATAAAAGTTACTTAGGTTCGATTTTTAGATACAAATGAAACCTTAACAAAAATAACCAGTTCAAAGCTAAGCAATATTTAGCGAGAACATAGCTTTTTTTTAATTAATTGGGAAATTATGGAACCTTTAAAAATAGCAGAATCAATAGTTGAAACACCTTATGGGGGGATATATATTAAAGAGTGGGTTCCTGCTCATCTTTTATCAAATGTTCCCATTATTATGCTTCATGAATCATTAGGTTGTGTAGGGCTTTGGAAAAGCTTTCCTGAAATGTTGGCTAGTAAACTCTCTAGGCGCATTATTGCTTATGACAGGTTAGGCTTTGGTCAATCTGATATTGTTAGTAAAATCCCATCTTTTAATTTTATTGAAGAAGAGGCATTAATTTTTTTTCCTGAAATTAAAAAACACCTATCAATTGATAAATATATCGTTCTTGGTCATAGTGTTGGTGGCTGTATGTCACTTAATATCGCAGCTAACGATCAAGATTGTACCGCAGTAATATCTATATCAGCACAAGCTTTTGTTGAAGATATTACTTTAAAAGGTATTCAAATGGCTAAAAAAGTGTTTGAAAAACCGGGACAAATTGAAAAGCTTGAAAAATGGCATGGTAATAAAGCTAGATGGGTATTAAAGTCATGGTTAGATACTTGGTTATCACCCGACTTCTCAACATGGAGTTTGAATTATTGTATGCATGATGTTTTATGCCCCGTACTGATTATTCATGGTGATAATGATGAATACGGATCTAATAAATTTCCTGAGTATATAATTGATAATGTGAAAGGTTTATCAACTAAACTAATTATCAAAAATTGCGGGCATTTTCCTCATAAAGAAAAAACTAACGAAGTATCTGACGCAATTTTAAATTTTATGAGCTAACGCAGTTTTTGTTTGGTGTTTGACGATATTAAGTCTCGTTACAATCAGTGATACTTATTATTAAAACCCTAACTATTGTTAGGTTTTTTACGGGAATATTTCAGGCATAGTCTTAAACTAAGAATAACAAGCTGGTTTGAAGATGCGTAACTACAATATCTAGGAACTTCTTATACAGGCTAGAGTGTTCAGACTTTGCCTAACCTATATTTTCAGAGCGAGAACTTCAATGAAAAAACGCATTGGGTATTCAAATTGAAATATGATTTTGTTGAGTACCTAAATAAGCACTAAGTTGTGAAGGCAAGATACTTTGTCGCATTGGTTTGATGTACAAGTCAATAATCATTTAGAAAGTACTCACAAGGCCAGCTAACAAAAAAACATTCAACTCAGCCAAACTGATTTTTAAAACCAGTCGGTGTATTTGAATTTATTTTATTTTAATTTGAGGAAAATTTATGATTGGCAGTATGATGAGTTATCAATTGACGTTAACGTCAATTATGCAGCATGGTAAGCAAATAAACCCAAATAAAGAAGTGGTTTCTATAACCAGTGATCATGATAACCATCGTTGCACATTAAATGATATTTTTGAACGTTCAGCGCAAGTTGCTAACTTGTTAAAGTCTCATAATATTGAAAAAGGTGATCGAATTGCTACCCTAGCCTGGAATGACTTTAGACACATGGAATTGTATTATGGCATAGGTTGTTCAGGTGCTGTTTGTCATACTATTAATCCAAGATTACATCCTGATCAAGTTAATTTTATTATCAATGATGCTAGCGATAAAATAGTTTTTCTTGACGTTATGTTTATTGATTTAGTCAAAGCAGTTGAAGCTGAGTTAACCAGTGTTAAGCAGTTTATTGTACTAACCTCTGATGTTTCAGTAGTGGCGCATTTAGGCGAAAAATGGTCCACTTATGAAGATGATATCAGTATTTATTCTAAAGAGCATGATTGGCCTGAACTTGATGAAAACGATCCTTGCCAACTTTGTTATACATCAGGCACTACAGGTAACCCTAAGGGAGTGCAGTATAGCCACAGAGCTTTAGTGCTACATACTATGGCCGCTATTGCGCCAGATGCTTTTTCAATCGGCAAAAATGACTGTATTTTACCGGTTGTGCCAATGTTTCATGTTAATGCTTGGGGAATACCCTACATGGCTGCTATGGCTGGCTGTAAATTGGTGTTGGCAGGTTCAAAAGTTGCTGACCCCGCGGTATTAAGTCGTCTCATTCAGGATGAGGACGTTACGTTAGCCGCAGGCGTGCCAACCGTTTGGAATTTATTAGCACAATATCTTCAAGAACATGATATTTCATTAACAGGCCTTAAGAAGCTTGTTGTTGGTGGTACTGCGATGCCTCCTCATTTATATCGTTATTTTCAAGATGAACAAGACATGGCTATTATCCATGCATGGGGCATGACTGAAATGAGCCCTTTAGGTACCATTAATCATATCCAAGCTAAAGAAATGCAAGCATGGGATGATGAGGCTCTGTTTGAACAAAAGTTAAAGCAAGGGGTGCCTGTCTATGGCATCGAGCTTAAATTAACCAACGATGATGGCCAAGACGTTCCGTGGGATGGTAAGGAATCAGGAAACCTCTTAGTGAGAGGGCCGTGGGTCGTTGAACAATATTTTAATAGACCTGATGTAGAAAACGAAAATGGCTGGTTTGATACCGGCGATATATCCGTTATTGATCAATACGGCTATATGAAAATAACGGATAGAAGTAAAGATGTTATTAAATCAGGAGGTGAGTGGATTTCTTCCGTTGAGATTGAAAATGCTATGATGTCACATCCTGAGGTATCTCTAGCCGCTGTTATAGGTATCGAACACCCTAAATGGGATGAACGGCCTTTATTAATTATAGAAAGTCACAGTGGTGAACCATTATCACACGAAGACATCGTCACCTTTTTAACCGGGAAAATAGCTAAGTGGTGGATGCCTGATGCTATTGAATACGTTGAGCATATTCCTATGACAGCAACAGGAAAAATGCATAAGCTAAAATTAAGAGAAAAATTTGAACAATATTCTTTTTAATTTATTAGATTAAAATTCTAAGTATGGGTAATAAGTACTTTGAATCATACTAAAAAGTAAGTAGTTCCTACTTACTTTTTATTTTTATTTTTGAGCAAGTCAATTTATGCACCAGTTTGTTGGTAATAATTTATACCATTCTCATCGGGTGTAGCAATTACTCTACCTTGTGCACATAGATAATTAAGGCTTGCTAAAGCTTCTCCAAAAGCTAGCATCAAATTATTTTCATCTATCTTTGCTTTAAACAGTATCGGAAATGTTTCTGAAACGATTCTGGGTTGTAGGCAAAAATCATATAAACAAGCCATATCTTGTTTCGCATCTTCAGACAGCGTATTCAAACGATTTTCACCACCATAAAAAGGTAAACCATGAGAAGGTAGTACCAAGGTTTGGTTATTAATTACTTTACTAATATCCTGACAAGAAAGAAAAAAGTCAGCCATAGGGTTAGCATTTGGCTGGGTTGGCCATACACTTATATTTGATGAAATGGTTGGCAGCAATTGATCGCCAGAAATAAACAGGTTTAGCTCTTCACAAAATAAACAAATATGTTCTGGTGAGTGACCTCTGCCAATATGTACCTGCCATTGATATTTACCCAATGTAATACCGTCATTATGCTGTAATTGTTGATAGGATCTGGGCATTGGGGAGATTAGATTGCTAAAAATCTTTATATGCTTAAAGTAGCTTTTTATTTGATCGTCACTTGCTCCAGCTTGTTGGTAAAATGTCTGAGCTTGAGCAATAGACGTGGGTTCATTGTTAGCAAAAATCTGATGATAAAATTCAAACTCTCCCTTTGATATCAGTAGCTCTGCACTTTGATTTTCACATATCCAGCCGGCAAGGCCAACATGATCAGGGTGAGAATGAGTACAAATAATTTGTTTTATCGGTTTATTCTGCAACTGAGTTGAAAAAATTTCCTGCCAAGCGGTTTTTGACGTTGAAGTATTTGGTCCAGTATCTATTAATGTCCAATAATTATCTTCTTCTATTAGCCATAAGTTGATGTGATCTAGGCTAAAAGGCATGCCTAAACGTAACCAGTAGACACGAGGAAAAATCTCTTTAAATATGTTATTTTCTGGTTTTCTTTCATAGGGATAAGTGATTTTTTTCATTTGTTGCTCCATAGTAATCTAATACTTTATTAATATACTGCTCGGTAACAGAAGAGGTCCCTCCTCAGCACAGACGTATTAACATAATAGTCTGTGCTGAGGAGTGGGTTAATTTGTGATACATTTAAAATTCAAACTAAAATTTCAGCAACAAAAACAAGACCAAACTACCAATGAATCTGAAAAGTGTACAGTCCTGTTATACTTGACGTTCTACATTTTCCCAGAATGTTTTGCGTACATCACGTTTAAGTACTTTTCCCACAGGAGATAGCGGTATTTTATCCCAGAATAATACTTCTTTAGGGGCCTTAATACTTCCTAGAGCATCTTTGCAAATAGCTTTCACTCTTTCTGGATCAATAGTTTGTCCGGGTTTCAACTCTATTACCGCAGTAATTTGTTCTCCCCATTTAGCATGTGGCGTACCTATAACCGTTGAAACCATGACTTCATCTATGCCATTGATGATATTCTCAATTTCTACAGGATAAACGTTAAAACCGCCCGAAATAATCATATCTTTCAATCGATCGACAATGGTAACAAAGCCCTGCTCGTCTATAATTCCTACATCAGTGGTGTGATGCCAACCAAACTTAGAAACCTCTGCTGTTGCTGCTGGATTTTTGTAGTAACATTTCATTACCGAGCTACTGCGAACAACTATTTCCCCTTTCTCGCCAGCAGGTAAAATATTTCCTTCAGGGTCCATTATTTCAATATGCGCATATTTAGTAGGTCGACCAGCTGAAGCCAATACCTTCATGTTTAATGTACCGTCTTCATTCATGTAATCTTTTGCTTCTTTAACTATGACAGGAAATAGGCTTTCTGTTTGACCATATATTTCGTACATTGCAGAGCCAAAAACTCTGGTTGCTTCTGCATAGCGTTCAGGTGCTACGGGCGCAGAGCCAATGACTAAAGCTTTTAGTGAAGAGGTATCTATGTCGTTAATATTTGGTTGTGCCAATAAGCCGTATAGTGCTGCGGGTGGTAAAAACATAGATTGTATTTTATCTACGTTAATGGCATCAATTACACGTTCTGGGATAAAACCGGGTAACATACGTAAACAACCACCGGCGGCTATACAGCTCAAACCAAACATACCTGCAGCATGTGTCATGGGAGCAACCACTAAGTTAGTATCGCCTTCTTCAATAGGTAGTGAAATTAAAATACCTAATAGGAAATTATCAAAGCTTTGATGGGTATGTTCAACACCTTTAGAAGGGCCTGTTGTTCCACCTGTGGCCACCACAACAGCAGTTGCCATTGGATCAACTTTTTCTGATGCATATTCACCTGTTACATCGACGGTCAGGTCATCTAATGAGACTGATTCATTGGTAGATTTGTCAAGACAAATGAAGTGTTTGATAGATGGGCACTGCTCACGAACTAAAGCGACGTTCTGGTCTAAACTACTGTCAAATATCAAACAGTCTATCTCGAAAAAATTAAACAGTTCAATATTGGTTTCTATAGCATTACCCGCATTAACAGGGAACCAAACCAAGTCAGCTCGGTTAGTACCTAACACCGATAAAAAAGCTTTCGCTTTATTTGGGCTATATACGGCAACCTTTTGTCCCGCTTGTAACCGACACTTATTGCGGAGTACGTTGGCAATCTTATGGACACAAGACTTAGCTTCTTTGTAGGTAAAGCTGTCATTATCATCAATTAATACTAAGTTATTTGGACAACGTGATGCCGAAGCATCGAAGTAATCTGAAAATCTCATGGTAATCATTCCTTTAGTTATTAGTTTATAATATTTTTTTGTTGTGCAGACATAGTTTTCATCTCTAATTAATTAAATTACGCCTATTTTTTTTAGATTGATATATTGTTTTTCTGATAATTTCAGCTTAGCTAAAATGTGATTTGTATGTTCACCAAAAGCGGGGATCTTCCCTACCTTAGAGGGGGTTTTACTTAATTTTGGTGCCGGTGCGGGCTGTATTAAGTCATTGTTGGTGACAAAGTTACCTCTAGCGATATTATGAGGGTGGTGAACGGCGTCTTTAAGAGATAATACCGGTGCATAACATGAGTCAGTACCCTCAAAAATTTCATTCCAATAAGATTGGGGTTGCGTTTTGAAAAACGCTGTTAGCTTACCCTTTGCTGCCGGCCATAATGCTTTGTCGTATTGGCGTGAAAAATCAGTGTCATTAGACAAACCAGCAAGAGCGATAAATTTCTGGTAAAAGTTAGGCTCTAAAGCTTCAACTGTTATATATTTACCGTCAGCGCATAGGTAGGTATTAGCCCAATGAGAAGCACCGGTAAAAAATTCTTCACCACGCTCATCACCAACTACCCCACTGGCATAAAGCGAAGCTAACAGGGTTTGCATATAAACATTACCATCACATATGGCGGCATCGACCACTTGCCCTTCTCCGGTACGTTGTGAATATATAAGTGCTGCTAGCATTCCCATCACTAAATGTAACGACCCACCACCAATATCACCAATAATTGTGGCGGGAGGAAAGGGCGTGTCGCCAGCAACACCGCTATAGGCCAATACTCCGGAAATAGCAGTATAATTCATGTCATGGCCAGCCGATTGCGCTAAAGGACCATATTGCCCCCAACCCGTTATACGACCATAAACAAGTTTTTTATTACACGCTAAACAGTCCTCAGGGCCTAAACCTAAACGTTCTATTACGCCAGGACGAAATGCTTCGATAAACATATCGGCTTGTTCTACTAGCGAAAGCACTAACTTTATTGCTTCTGGCTGTTTTAGATCTAAAGCAATAGACTGCTTTCCTCGTTTAAAAAATTCAGCATTATTAGACTGAGATAGCTCCGCAGCATTTAGGTTGATAGTTTTTCGTTCAATTAAAATTACTTCTGCCCCTAAATCTGCTAGCATCATGCTGGCAATAGGACCAGGACCTATACCTGCTATTTCAACGATTTTAATACCTTCTAATGCTCTCATCTTTATTAACCTGTTGTGTGAAATGTGACCAATACTATTTGCCTTTACTATTTACCAGTAAATACGGGCTTTCGTTTTTCAGAAAATGCAGCCAAACCTTCATGAATATCGGCAGATAGAAAATGTTCACGTAATTCTAAGAGCTCAGAATCAAGTGCCGATTGACGGCTTTGATCTTGAGATTGGTTGACAATTTTTTTCATACGACGCAGCACTAAAGGGCTTTTTTCTGCAAGTTCATCGCAAAGCTCTTGCACGCGGTCATGTAGCTCATCAGGGGCAACAACCTCATTAACTAAGCCGTATTGTTTCATTTCTGCTGCAGGTAGTAACTTTCCTGTAAATAATAAGTATTTAGCGACGTTAAGTGGTATCAGTTTAGGTAGTATGGAAGCGCCACCAGCACCCGGAAACACACCAAAATTAGAGTGAGCATCACCTAATGTTGCTTTCTCTGATGCGATGATAATGTCACAACACATAATGAGCTCTAACCCACCAGCCATTGTCATGCCGTTTATTGCCGCTATCACCGGCATAGTACAGTTACGCAATGCAGCAAAACTGACTCGACATTGCATTAGAAAATCATTTTCACCTTGCTTTGTTTTTCTAAGTACTTGCTTTAAATCAGCACCCGCACAAAAAGCAGGGCAGTCGGCGGCGGCTAATACTATCACTCGAATATTGTCGTCTTGTTCAAAGTCGGCGATAGCAACTTCTAATTCATTTAAAATATTATGGGTTAACGCGTTAAATGCTTTAGGTCTATTTAGTGTTAACCAACCGGTCATTCCTCTTTTTTCTACCAATAATTCAGACATGTTATTTCCCTCTACCGTGCTTGCATAACTGTTGCAGCATCAAGACGTAAACAACGACCGTTTACGTAAGAATTTTCAACAAGGTAAGTACAGGTGTGTGCAAATTCAACCATTTCACCCATACGCTTTGGCGCTTCACACATACTAATGAGAATTTTTTGTACTTTTTCATCTAAAGATTTAACCATGGGTGTTCCAAATAATCCTGGAGCGATAGAATTAACACGAATACCATATTTAGCTAGTTCTCGTGCTGCGGGCATGTTCATACTATTCACACCGCCTTTAGATCCAGAATAAGCAGATTGACCTATTTGACCTTCGTATGCGGCACCAGAAGATATATTGATTACCACACCGCGTTCGCCTTTTTCATCGGGTTGGTTTTTTGCCATTTGTTCAGCACATTTTGCCATGACATTAAACACCCCGTTTAAATTGACTTTAATGACGGTTGCATATTTTTCAAGACTAGTTGCTTTACCCTCTTTATCCAAAATTTTACAAGGTAGTGGGATGCCCGCTGCGTTGATATCAACATGGATGGCTCCGAATTTAGCCATAATAGCGGAAATAGAGGTATCGATACTTTCTTCGCTGGTTACGTCCGTTTGACAAAATATCGCTTTATCTTCACCAAGGGCAGCAACTGTTTCAGCACCTGCCTTGGCATTTAAGTCAAGTAATGCGACTTTTGCCCCTTTTTTTGTTACTAGGTACTCTGCTGCTGCACGACCTAAACCCGATGCGCCACCAGTGATCACTACAATTTTATCTTGTAAATTCATTTTATATTCTCTGCTCGGTATGTTGGTAATAAATTTAAAATGGCTAACATCATTAACCACAGTCAGTTATCGCGTTGCTAGGTAATGACTAACGAAAGGCTTGCACACCTGTTAGGATTCGACTAATGAGTAGCTTTTGAATTTCTGTTGTGCCATCAGGTATTGGGCCAATCATGGCTTCGCGCGCTAAGCGTTCAACGATGAATTCTTTAGATACGCCATTGCCACCGTGTAATTGTACCGCTTGACGGGTAGCACTTACGCCAATCTCTGTGCCATACCATTTCGCCATCGATGCCTCTTTATCACAACGAATGCCTTTATCGATCATATCGGCGGCATGTAAAGTCAATAATCTCGCGGCATCTATTTCAGTTGCCATAGTGGCAATTTTATCGGCAATTAATTGGTGCCCTGCAATTGGTTTTCCATGCTGGGTTCGGTCTTGAGAATATTTAATTGATTCTTCTAAAGCTCGACGACCTAAAGAGTAGCCCCAAGCTGCCATATGACAACGCGCTCGTTCAAAGATGACTAAAGTGTTCATTAACGCTTTACCAATTTTGCCAACAGTATCGGCGACAGGTACACGTACATCAGTTAAGAATATTTGGCTAGTTGATTGGCCGTTTAATGCCATTTTGGGAATGTGGCGAACTTCTAAACCAGGGTGATTGCCATCAATAGCAATATGGGTTAACTCTCCATCACCTGTTTTACAGGTACAAACAAATAAATCCATATATTCACCATTAGAAATCCAAGTTTTTTCGCCATTAATCACCCAGTCGTCGCCATCACGTATTGCTTGGGTTTTAACCGCTGCAACATCAGAGCCGACATCGGGCTCTGATATGCCGACACCGATGAACATTTCGCCCTTAAGTAAACCAGAAAGGTACTTATCTTGAATGTGTTTTGGCGCGTTTTGCACTAATAAGTCAGCTCCAGCTACATTTATTAGAAGTGGTGCGGCAATATCCAAAGAGGTAACAGCAACCTCTTCCCATAAACGTAAATGCGTTACCCAGTCCATCCCCATACCACCAAACTCTTCTGGTATTGGCGCATTAACCAAGCCAAAACTAGCAAGTCTTTTAGACCACTTAGTCATTTGTTCTTTAGAAATTCGTCCTTCGCCGTGGGCAATAAATTCTGGTTCAATTTCTTTATCTAAAAATTTACGTAGGCTATCTGTAGCCATTTTTTGCTCTTCGGTCATTTGAAAGCTCATTGCTCTCTCCTTATTTTGTTTTTAGTTTACTCGGTCTAATTTACTATTTTGAAAGAATATTTACGGCTACTGCAGCTTCTTCTATACCAACTAAGCCACCACTGTTTTCATGTACGGCATGTCGAGCATTTTCGACTTGGCGAGCACCGGCTTCACCACGCAGTTGCGTAACTAGTTCGTGAATTTGTCCTAAACCCGTAGCACCAATAGGATGCCCTTTAGATTCAAGCCCGCCCGATGTATTAATAGGGATTTTACCTCCGATGGAAAAATCTCCCCGTTCAGCCGCAGGACCCCCTTCACCAAAGCCAACTAAACCTAAATTTTCAGCGTGTAATATTTCACCCATTGCTGTTGCATCGTGTACTTCGGATACATCCATATCCTCTGGGCCAAGACCTGCTTGTTCGTATGCTTGTAACGCACATAAGTGAGCACAATGTAACTCTGGTTTTGAATAAGGACGATCTGTTGTGCTACGCACCACACTAGCTGATACTTTGATAGCTCGAGATTTGTCCGCGCCAATACGTTTTAAACCCTCTTCGTTACATACAATCACCGCAGCAGCACCGTCTGAAATTGGCGCACACATAGGTAAGGTTAGTGGATAGGTAATTGGTGGGGCGTTCAATACTTCATCAATAGAGTAAGCCTGCTGGAACTGAGATAGAGGGTTATGTACTGAATGAGTGTGGTTTTTTGCGGATACTGACGCGATTTGACGATGAGTAGTGCCGTATTTATCCATGTGTGCTCGACAAAATGCAGCATAAATAGACATGAAAACACTGTAAGGTCGGTCAGACTCGTGTCCTTCTGGAACAATAAAGTCTTTTGCTGGAGCTAATAACTTTGCTAAATTTTCCTCTGGCGATGATACATCCCACCCCCCATCGAACACAGAGAACATTCTAGTTTTATCAGCAATGTTCATTTTTTCAGCGCCAATCGCTAATGCAACATCGCAACTACCTGACTTAAGCATTTGTACCGCAAGATGAAAACCTGAGCTTCCTGCAGCACAACCATTCTCAATGTTAAAGACAGGGACCCCTTGAATGCCTATCTTGCTTAAATAAACTTGTCCCGGAATAAGCCCTTGGCCTTGTAAATGTCCTTGAGTTGTACCGGTATAAAATACGGTACCAATCTCTGATTTTTCACAACCAGCATCTTTTAATGCTGCATCTAATGCTTCACCACACATGTGTTCAATACTACGCTGAATATGGCGGCCAAATGGCGTCATTCCCACACCGACTATATATATATTTGACATTCTTACTGACTCTTTAATTTTGATTTACATACAAACTAACATCACAGTTGGGGTTGTGTTGTGGGTAAATGTGCCAGAGATTTACGTAGTTTGACTCAAATGCACAATTTTATAGATTATGCCTTTCATATATATATATCGACCTTAGGCCACTACTAGGTATTACAAGTAAAGTCACAGTTAAAAAACATAATTATCGATTAATGCTTTCTGTGAATTTAGGCCTTCAACATCTTCATTTTGGCCTATTCAAACACAAGCATGTTGATTGGTATTTGCTAAGTTCTAATAAGTTCTAATTTAATAATAAAAAATTGTAACGAGTTGCTTGGTGCAATCTAACAAATAAAGGTAGGTATAAATTATGAATATTAAAAAACTCCCCAAAACACAATTAGCCAATATTATTGGTCTAATATTAAGTTCCTCAACATTCGCTACTTTAGCTCAGGACGAAGCAACTAAAGATGTTAAGGCAAAAAACTCTGTGTGTAGTGGCATAGTTAATTTGGCCACCTAATTAGAGGTGTTATCATACATCTCATCAAACTTTAGGTGACACTATGA
>CAJXWZ010000014.1 GCA_913062815.1 uncultured Colwellia sp.
GCTGTAGCTCAGCTGGTAGAGCATCACGTTGCCAACGTGAATGTCACGAGTTCGAGTCTCGTTAGCCGCTCCAATTTTTTTGTTTTAACTACAAAGCAAAATTCAGTAGGGAACCAATCTCTACTTAAAAAAATATTGTCCGATGCCCGGGTGGTGGAATTGGTAGACACAAGGGATTTAAAATCCCTCGCTCATAGAGCGTGACGGTTCAAGTCCGTCTCCGGGTACCACCTTTTGGACAATGAATAAAATTCTCACAGATATTATTCATTCTTGGTTTTACATCTAATATTCTACATTAATTATTTTCTCGAACAGTTAAGCTTAAACTACCATTTTTTGTTTTGATGAAGCAGTTGTTTAACAAACTAGAATATTTTTCAATTAAATGACCAATAAAAATACGCTAGCACTTTCCCAGCTGACATTTAGTCCGCGACGCGAAACTAGCTTTGCACTTTTTTAACGGCGTCTAACCATTTTCCATACAATAAGTTTCTTTCTTTATTATCGATGGTTGGAGTGAATCGTTGTTCACAATGCCACATTTTAGCAAGTTCATCGGTTGACTGATATATACCCGCTTTAAGTCCAGCCAGATAGGCAACACCTAACGCCGTTGTTTCAATAATCTCAGGTCTATCTACTGTTGCAGCTAAAATATTAGACAAGAAGTTCAACAACCAATTGTTAGCAACCATACCACCATCAACGCGTATTAAAGTCGGTCTTAAACCATCATTTTCCATCGCTTTTTGTAAATCTTTTGTTTGATAGCAAACAGATTGCAAAGCAGCAGTTACAATTTCCTTTATACCTGAATCACGTGTTAAGCCAAGTATTGCCCCCCGAGCACTAGGATCCCAATAAGGTGCACCTAATCCGGTAAATGCAGGTACAAGAAATACGCCATGATCTAAGGAAACTTGCTCTGCAATTGATTCTGTTTCACTTGCACTATTAATTAACTGTAAACCATCACGAATCCACTGTATGGTTGCACCAGCCATAAATATGCTACCTTCTATAGCATAAGTAGGTTTACCATTTAAACGGTAAGCCACGGTCGTCAATAATTTATTTTTAGACTTTAAAGCTTTATCACCGGTATTTAACATTAAGAAACAGCCAGTGCCGTAGGTACTTTTTGCCATTCCTTCGTCAAAACATGCCTGACCAAACAATGCCGCTTGCTGGTCGCCCGCAATAGCCAAAATAGGAATTTCTTGCTCAAACAAGGTGAAATCAGTCACACCAAAATCATCTGATGAGTCCATAACTTGGGGTAAAATTGAACTAGGAATATCGAACAACTCTAAAAGTTCTTGATCCCAAATTTGTTGATGAATATTGAAAAGCATAGTGCGCGAAGCATTAGTCGCATCTGTTCTGTGTTCTTTTCCGTCTGTTAAGTGCCACAGCAAAAAGCTGTCTACCGTTCCAAACGCTAGCTCTCCCTTATCAGCCTTCTCTCTAGCACCTACAACATTTTCAAGTATCCATCGAATTTTCGTTGCAGAAAAATATGAATCGAGTAACAAACCTGTTTTGCTACTGATCAACTCTTCATTTTGAGGAGACTGAATTGACTCACAGTAGTCACTTGTTCGCCTATCTTGCCAAACAATTGCGTTATAGATAGGCTCACCAGTATGCCGATCCCATACTAGTGTAGTTTCTCGTTGGTTTGTAATCCCAATTGCTGAAATATCACAGGCTTGCACGTTACTTTCACGCAGTACTTTTTTACAAGTACTAAGCACTGTTTGCCAGATATCACTAGGTTTATGTTCTACCCAACCATCTTGTGGAAAGTGTTGTTCAAACTCTTCTTGAGCTTTAGCATGAATTTCACCTTGCTTAGTAAAAAGAATAGCTCTTGAGCTGGTTGTGCCTTGATCTATGGCTAATAGGTATGTTGACATTGCTACAATTTGTCTTAGTTAATCGTTCCAATTTATTCGATAATGCACATTTTATAATTATTTCGCAACTATTAGTTTCATATTCGAACATTCACTATAAATAATTTATTTTGGAAAACATCCAATTTATGGGATAATTTTGTTTTCCTAATATAATTAACTAAGAGGTAGGCTTTATGGCGCTAAGCCAACGTCAGAATGAAGTTGTAGAATTAGTACATGAGAAAGGTTTTATTACTATTGACGAACTAGTTAAACATTTTGGTGTTACTCCTCAAACTATTCGAAGAGATCTTAATTTTCTTGCCAGCTCAGGTTTAATCATACGCCATCACGGTGGTGCTGAGAGCTCTTCAACAACCGAAAACACCTCATATCAAAGCCGTAAAATTTTAAATCTAGATGCGAAAGAAAGTATAGCCAACGAGTTAGTCAAGATGATCCCCAATGGCTCGTCACTATTTATTAACATAGGCACAACAACAGAGACTATTGCTCGAGCCTTACTAGACCATAAATCTTTGAATATAGTTACCAATAACATTCATGTTGCGACAATTTTATCAGCCAAAGAAGACTTTACTGTAATTATTGCTGCTGGTGAAGTTCGACACCGTGATGGTGGAATAATTGGTGAAGCGACATGTGACTTTATGAGCCAGTTTAATATGGATTTTGGCATTATTGGTATTAGCGGTATAAGTAATGACGGATCCTTACTCGAATTTGACTTTAGGGAAGTACGTGTTGCCCAAGCTATTATCGATAATTCAACCAATGTACTCTTAGCTGCGGACCATTCTAAATTTGGTCGTAATGCAATGATTAAACAAGGGAATATAACTCAAATCAATCACCTTTTTACTGATCAAGTGCCACCCAATGACATTGTAGAATTATTAGCAACTAATAGTATTACTACTCACATTATCTAAGCTTTCTATTTAATTTATTTTACAATTTATCAAGAGATGAACTAGTTATTTAACAGCAACTAGTGCATTCCCTTGTCATCCATTCCAATAAAAAACTCACAATCGAACATAAAAACACTTGAAACGAACAATAACGAACATTACAATACTAATATCGAACATTGATTTATCAAATAAGAACTAAGGCAAGGTTAT
Source organism: uncultured Colwellia sp. (assembly GCA_913062815.1). Classification (GTDB taxonomy): domain Bacteria; phylum Pseudomonadota; class Gammaproteobacteria; order Enterobacterales; family Alteromonadaceae; genus Colwellia. Next base: position 3,056 of record CAJXWZ010000014.1, read on the forward strand.
GGTTGAGGTAAACAAAATATTTGACATTGCTGTTATTGGTGGTGGCATTAATGGTACAGGTGTAGCAGCAGATGCAGCAGGCCGAGGACTTAATGTGTTTTTATGCGAGCAAAATGATCTTGCCTCTGCCACTTCTTCAAATAGCAGTAAGTTAATTCATGGTGGCTTGCGTTATTTAGAGCATTATGAATTTAACCTAGTAAAAAAAGCTCTTACTGAACGTGAAATTTTACTTAAAAACGCCCCTCATATCATCAGACCTCTAAGGTTTCGTTTACCCCACCAACAGCACCTCAGACCTTCTCTATTAATACGGGCGGGGCTATTTTTATATGATAACTTAGCAAAGCGGGTAACATTACCTGCTTCAAAAGGCATAAAATTTAATGAAAATAGCCCATTGGCTGCTAGCATAACTAAAGGGTTTGAATACTCAGATGGTTGGGTAGATGACGCTCGTCTTGTTGTATTAAATGCTGTAGCTGCGCAAAACAATGGTGCAATGGTTAAGACACAAACTAAATGCATTAAAGCCATCCGTAAAAATGATGTTTGGTGCATAACCGTACTTAATAATTTATCTGGTGAAACATATACAGTACATGCCCGTAGCGTTATAAACGCTTCAGGCCCTTGGGTTGCACGTCTATTTTCAGATGCTTTGTCACTAAAATCACCACAAAATGTTCGATTAGTTAAAGGTAGCCACATTGTCGTACCGCGTATTCATGACCAAGAAGAAGCATACATGTTGCAAAATGCTGACCAACGCATTGTATTTGTAATTCCCTTTGAGGATGATTTTTCGCTAATAGGTACAACAGATGTTGAATATGATGGCGATCCTGCAGAAGTAAAAATATCCGAAGAAGAGACTCAATATTTAATAAATATCACTAATGACTACTTCAAAAATAAAATAACCAAGGCAGATATTGTTAAGACTTATTCAGGAGTAAGACCTTTGCTAGATGATGAGTCAGTGAATGCACAGGCAGTAACCCGCGATTACACATTAGAATTAGAAGATGTTGCTGGTAAAGCACCTATTCTTTCAGTGTTCGGTGGCAAAATAACGACCTATCGAAAATTGGCCGAAGCTGCAGTAAACAAAATAGTTCCATACTTCGAAAATACTGGCCCTGCATGGACAGAAAATGCGCCATTGCCAGGTGGTGACTTTACTCACTTGGCTGTACTTACTAATGCAATAACCAAGCAATACCCATGGTTACCACTGAAACTTCGTACTCGCATGATTAGAAATTACGGCACTAGAATCACCGATGTCCTGGGTGCAGCATCGAGCCTGCAATCATTAGGACAGATGTTTGGAGCTGATCTCTATGAACAGGAAGTTAACTTTCTTATTGAACGTGAATGGGCAAATAAAGTTGAAGACATTATCTGGCGTAGAACTAAACTTGGTTTATACCTTTCTGCGCAGCAAGTAAACGATATTAAAGAATACCTGCTAAATCAAACAGCTATTCTAGCTAGAAAATCATCAGCTTTAACCAAGGTAGCTTGAAAAGTAACTGAAACAAGCTCGCTTAGTGAATGATTAGAGGCATTTGACTATATAACACTGGTTTTTCTTCAGCCGCTTAGCCAGACATGTTCCATTGTATATAATTTTCTTTACCCCCGAGAAATCAACAAAAATATTAATTGTTTTACGGCTTACATGTAAAGTTAATGATTTAAAAACAAAAGTACTGACGATGTACGCTTAATATTAGCTGCTTCTTAATCGATGATAGCAGCTTATACCTTGGCCATGCTTTATATTTAAAGCGCTAATACTTTTAGACCACCTCCTGATTTACACACATACACAGATGCCTGTAAATTAAACTGTTTTTCATAGCTTTCATCAACTGCGCTTTTCACTTTAAGAACATCTTCAGAACGACATAAACAAACAATTGCACCACCAAAACCACCTCCAGTCATACGCACAGCTCCTTTGTCACCTAGTGCATTTTGACAGATTTCCACTAAGCCATCTGTAGCTGGCACTGTAACTTCAAAATTATGCTTTAAGGAATGATGTGATTCAGCCATTAATTGTCTTAAGGAATTTATATCACTTCTTTGTAAGGCTTCCGTTGCTTGAATAACTCTACTATTCTCACTGATTACGTGATGCGCACGTTTAAACTGATTCTCAGAAAGCTCAGATTTAATTGCCAGCAGCATCTCCATATTTGCCCCTCTAAGCGTTTCAACACCGAGTATACGGGCTGCCTCTTCGCAATCTTGGCGACGTTGATTGTATTCACTGTCAACCAACTTTCTTGGATAATTTGAGTTAATGATAACCAAACTTAGATCATCAGGGATAGCAATACTTTCTGTTTCTAACGACTCACAATCAATTAATAATGCTTTACCTTTGTCACCTTTAGCAGAAATCAACTGATCCATAATGCCACATTGACAATTCATAAAATCATTCTCAGCTTCTTGGCCTAATACAGCAATTTGTTGAGGGGACAAACCTAATTTGCAAACATTATTAAAGGCTCCACAAATAGCTACCTCTAGGGCAGCTGAAGAAGATAAACCAGCCCCTTGCGGCACATTACTATCAATTAATATATCTAACCCTTGTAATGTGTAACCTGCTCTTTGTAAAACAAAAGCAATAGCACGAATATAGTTACCCCACTGTGATTCACCTTGAACAATTTTATTATCTACAGAGAAAGACTCTGATTCATTGGGGTAATCTAATGAATGCACATTTACAATGTTATCTGCTCTAGCTTTGAACAAAACCACCGTTCTAAACTCTAATGCACAGGGTAAGACAAAGCCGTCATTATAATCGGTAAATTCACCAATAATATTAACCCTTCCTGGCGCACTACTAATTGCTTGTGGCTTGACTGAATAAATATTTTCGAATTTTTTAGCAAGTAATTCTAAATTCATGTTTACTCCCCTTGCTTATAATGAGTTGAGCTAGCATCTTTTAGAATATTTGCAGCAGTTTCAGCGGTTAAATCTCTTTGACTTTCAGCAAGCATTTCGTATCCCACCATATGTTTTTTAACCGAAGCAGAGCGAAGCAATGGTGGATAAAAGTGCGCATGTAGTTGCCAATGACTATTATCTTCGCCGTTTTCGGGTGAGCTGTGCCATCCCATTGAATATGGAAAGCTACAATTAAAAACGTTGTCATATTTAATGGTTATTAACTGCAAAATCTCTGCTAGGCTTTCTTTTTGAACTGCGTCTAGTTGACTAAAGCTTTGTAAATCACCTTTTGGTAGTAACAATGTTTCAAATGGCCAAGCTGCCCAAAAGGGTACAACAACAAGCCAATGTTCATTCTCAACAACCACTCTTTCTTGCGCTTCACTCTCATGTTGAGCGTAATCTTGTAAGAGAGAGCTTCCCTGCTGTTGTTGGTAACTTTTCTGTTGAACATTTTCTTTTGCCACTTCGGTAGATAAATGGTTATGTGCCCAAATTTGCCCATGTGGATGCGGCTGTGAACACCCCATGACTGCACCTTTATTTTCAAAGACATGCACACATTCATACTGTTTAGCTAAATCAACGTAATTTTCTTGCCAAGTATTTATTACATTGACTATTTCTTGCTGGCTTAACTCTGGTAAGGTTTTACTGTGATCAGGTGAAAAACAGATAACTCGGCATTCACCATTAGCTACTTCAGCTTGAAATAACGGATTATTGTCTTGCTCAATTTGTTTATCTTGTTTTGAAACCAAGGCACCAAAATCATTGACGAAAACAAAAGTATCTTGATAGTTAGGATTTGCAGTATCATTCGCACGTTCGTTACCTGGACACAAAGGACACTTCTCTTCATAGCTTGGCAACTCTACATCATTACGAGCTTCTGTAGCGCCTGACCATGGTCTATTATTTCGATGTGGAGAAACTAGCACCCAATCTCCAGTGAGTGGATTTTTTCTACGGTGAGTTAGTTCTAATTTATTCATAATTTATTCCAGACCATTTGGGTATTTTGATTGCCAATTCCAGCTATCATCAGTCATTGCTTGCAAATCGAGTGTGGCTGTCCAATTTAACTTTTGTTTCGCTAATGAGGCATCGGCATAGTTACAAGCGATGTCTCCTGCACGACGAGGAGCAAATTTATAAGGCACTTGTTTATTAGATGATTTTTCAAATGCGTTAATTACTTCAAGCACAGAATATCCTTCACCTGTACCTAAGTTATAGGCAAGAAAACCAGCATCTTTTTGGTGAGCTAAAAAAGCAGCAACGTGACCAGTAGCAAGATCCATGATGTGAATATAGTCTCTTACACCAGTACCATCAGCAGTATCATAATCATTACCAAAAATGTTAATAAACTCTCTTCTTCCAACCGCTGTTTGAGCAATAAATGGCATTAGATTATTTGGAATACCATTGGGGCTTTCACCCAACAAACCACTTGGGTGCGCACCAACAGGATTAAAGTAACGTAAGGCAATAGCTAAGTTATCTTGGTTCGCTTTACAGTTATCTTCAAGAATCTGCTCTACCATTACCTTGGTCCAGCCATACGGATTTGTTGACGAAATTGGATGTGTTTCATCGATAGGTAAATATTTAGGGTCGCCATACACAGTTGCAGAAGAACTGAATATAATTGCTTTTATACCAACCTCAGCCATAGTTAACAGCATTGTGGTAGTCGCAGAAACATTGTTCTGATAATAACGCAATGGTTGTTCTGCAGACTCTCCTACAGCTTTAAGTGCAGCAAAATGAAAAACGGCTTCAATACTATGCTCAACCATAGTTTTAGCCAGCTTTGCAGAATCATTGATATCACCTTCAACAAAATCAAACCGTTGTTGAGTAATTTTTTCCAATTGGTCTAGCACACGTATACTAGAATTTGACAAGTTATCGTATATGACAGGGGTAATACCTGCTTCATGTAAAGCGATACACGTATGGCTTCCTATATATCCCATACCGCCTGTAACTAGTACTTTCATCTTATTTTCTCGACATTGACATCTTGAACTTATTTATATGATAAATAGTATTTATACTTTTATCAAGCTCAATTAGAGAACTTTTGTAATTTTTTGTTCATTATTAAAAGCTAGACAAAAAAAATCGAGTACCCTAAGGTACTCGATTAAACGTGCGACTCAGCTGATGTCACAAAGCAAAGTCATCAACATTAACTAATCAATCGTTAATTAGAAGCGATATACAACACCTAAATTATAACGAGGTCCAGATTTGGCGATATAGCTGTGCAGTTCTTCATATTTTAGGAAACGTTTGGTTTCTGAGTCATTTAAATTAGCTGCAGAGAAATTGATTTTTAAATTCTCCGTTAATTGATAGTTCGCTGATAAATCTAACTGACCACGAGCTTCTTCAATTTCAGGTAAAAAGTTTGGACTATTCCAGCCTAGTGTCACGTTCTCACGCTTCACAAAATCACCGCGCCAGTTATAGGCTAAACGCACACTTAACTTACCATCATCGTAATAACCAACGATGTTATAGCTATCTTCTGACAGGTTTTTGCGTTGAATTTCATCACCTTCTTGGTCTACTAACTCACTATCTTCTCTTGTGAAGGTATAGTTTACGCCAACACCAGTATGAGATAACAAGCCGGGTAAGTTACTAAAGCCATGTTGTAGCGCAATTTCTAGGCCTTTAATTTTAGTACCTGGTAAGTTATCTTTCTGGATAACTCTAAACAATTCGCCATTGATCTCAACATCTTGCAGCTCTTGAGCGTTAGCTATTGTAGTGTCAATATCTTTATGGAATACGGCAACAGAGAACATACTATCACTGGCGTAATACCACTCATAAGATAAATCAATATTGGTTGCACGAATTGGGTCTAAATCAGGGTTACCCATAGTACCATTACCAGCATAACCTTCTAAATCATCGTTATACTTAATATTTACACTTGGTGCTATTGCAGCTAAACCAGGGCGAGATAGTGCTTTATAAGCCGCAAATCGTAACATCATTTCTTCATTCAAGGCTAAATTAGCATTTAAACTTGGTAAGAAATCATCATACTTTCCTTCAAACGATACGCTTTCAAAGGTAGTTGCTGAACCAGGTGCACTGTTTAAATAACCCGATGAGGTAGTTTCAGTTTCAATATAACGAACACCAACGTTACCAAATAACTCCATACCCGCTATTTCAGTCATATAATCAGCACGGATATAATAGGCAGTGGTTTCTTCTTCCACGTCATAACGCATGCCTGCATTTTCATAACGCCCTTTACCTAACGCTTCGCTATATGAACGGATGTCGTACATATTAAAGTAATCTGTTAAGAAATCACTACCACAGCCACTGGTATTACCCCAAGCATGTGGAAAATTACCGCTAATGCCGTCTAACTCGATAGAGGTAGTACCAAAACATTGTTGCAGATCAGTCGCTATTTGTGCAAATTCAGAGCTAGAGTTGGCGTCAGGGTGAACTTTGATATCTTGAATATCAACCTTCTCATATAAACCATCATCACCTTGAATAGTGTTTTTCTGATTTGAATTAATATATGACTGGCGTTCAAAACTGCGTTCTGCAAAGCGTACACCAAACTTAACATCAGTGATAATGCCATCATCTATTTCATATTCAAAATCTAACTTAAATGAATTATCTTTTGATTTGGTATCATCCGCATTACGCTGCATTTGGAAATAGTTTAAACGGTCATAAGCCATGTTTGCCGGATCAATTGCTACAAGATCATCAGGGCTCAAGGGGCCTGCGCCAGCGTAAAATGGTGCTTCATAAACAGTATAATCAAACAAATCAGAGCTATTCATATCGTAATAAGCAATACCAGCCCAATCTTTACCATTTAGTTGAGAGTTTTGGTCCCAGTCATAGCCCATATTTAATTGTGCTTGCTTAGTGGTACTCGTGCCTTCAGAGGTATTAACTTCTGCTGAAACAACTAAGTTGTCACTGATAATATAGTCACCACCAAACGTAATCTTATCTGCTTCACGCCAAGTAGTTTTTTGAGAAGGTGCACCGCCTGTTCTTAAGTTCACACCACCAATCAAACCACTTGAAAGAAGATAAACATCTCCCATTTCAGATGTATTGCCTAAATGCGTAAAAGTGTTATTACCTTGCAATAAAGGCAATGCTCTACCACCATTAGTGGCAATATTAAGCTGAGAGCCGCTTTCATCTGCTCTTGAGTCTGTTTTAGTGTAATCCAAAAATAAATCGAGATCGTCATTCGGCTGCCAATTTAGCGTGACATTCAATGAATTCTTCTCAGTCTCTGCGTAACGTGAATAGGCACGCATACCATTGGGTACGTAGAAAACATCTTTATCATCAGAGATACCGTCACCATTTACATCAACGTTTTGGTCAACTGACCAATCACCGTTATTAAAAGGTGCTGCGCCACCTTTACTGCCATTTTGACGATACCAAGCACCTGGCGCATCATCATAATCCCCACCACCAAAAGCATCCGTTTGATTGATAGCTTCTTTACGACCACCATTCACAATGACACCAAAATCACCAATGGAAGTATCACGCCAGTTTTTACCTAAAAACACATTGAAATCAGGTGCAGTTTCGCCCGTTAATTCTGAGTATTTAGCTTTAGCTGTCACACTAGCAAAAGAGTCTTCTTCAATATTAAGTGGACGGCGCGTTTTTAGGTTTACCGTACCACCTAAAGAACCTTCAATTCTGTCAGCCGTTGGCGCTTTTAAAACTTCAATACCAGAGAAAAGCTCTGAAGGAATATCGGCAAAGTTAACACTACGGTCAGCACTTGTACCAGCGGTGGTTTGGCCATTAATTTCAACGTTATTGTCAGATAAACCACGAATCTGTACGGTTGAACCTTCACCATCTGCACTACGAGTCATTTGAATACCAGTAACACGTTGCAAAGACTCTGCAATATTCTCATCTGGTAATTGACCGATATCTTCAGCAGAAATACTGTCCATAATTTCTGTCGAGTAACGCTTATTGTTTAGCGATTTTGAAATACTGCCACGTATACCTTGAACCGTAATGACTTCTATTTCGTCTTTATCTTTTTTTGATTTTTCTTCTGCGGCATTAACTTGAGTAATGCTCATAGCAGTAATTATTGAAACAACGGCTACAGCTACTTTGCTTTTTCTATAATAAGACATTCAGTTTTCCCCTTAAAACTCTGTTTCACTATTTGAGTATTAGTTATTTAGACTTCACTACTAATAAACAAAATACTTCTTTCAAGTATTAAGACGAATCAAATATTTTTTTCCGTCAATAAATATTATAAATATGAAAAATAATAAAAAAGTATGAGCAAACTTACATAGGAAACATAAAGTATAGATAACAAAAATGAGTAAGTTAGAAGAAATTTACAATGGACAACAAATATTAAACACAATTTATTAAAAGCGAGCAGAAACACCTAAGCGATAACGAGTGCCTGAGTCTGAAAGGTAATTAGTTAATTGTTTATATTTGAGATAACGCTCAGTGACCGAGCCATTTAAGTTAATCGCCGAAAAGGTCACATTGAAATAGTCATTAATTTTGTACTGAGCACTTAAATCAAGTTGCCCTCGAGCTTCTTCAATTTCAGGTAACGTATTCGGACTATTAAAACCTAATGACACATATTCACGACGAACAAATTCTGAACGCCAGTTATAGGCTAAACGCAGTGAAAAAATATTATCATCGTAAAAGCCAATAATATTATAGCTGTTTTCTGAAAGTCCTTTACGGGCAATAGCCCCCCCTTCTAAATCTATCTCTTTGCTGTTTTCATGAGTAAAGGTATAGTTAGCACTTATCCCAGTGTATGTTAAAAAACTCGGTAGAAAATCAAATGTCTGTACTATTGAGAACTCTGCTCCCGCAAGTTTACTACCCTTACTATTTTGTTTTTGTCTCACTCGATACAATTTAGCATTAAACAACATATCCACCAACTCTGTACCGAAAGCAACATTGGAATCGATATCTTTATAAAACAGCGCCACAGAAAACGCACTTGCTGCTTGATAATACCATTCAAATGACAAATCAATATTGGTAGCACGGATAGGGTCTAAATCAGGGTTTCCCATAGTACCAGTACCTGCATACCCTTCAACATCTTGGTTGGCTTTAATCTTTAAACTAGGTGCTAACGCAGTTAATTCCGGGCGTGAAAGCGCTTTATAGGCCGCAAATCGTAGCATCATTTCATCATTCAGCACTAAATTAGCATTAAAACTGGGTAAAAAATTATCATAGTGCCCCTTAAATGATAGCCACTCAAAATTTGATTCTGAGTCAGAAGTACTATTTAAATAACCTGACGAGCTAGTGTCAGTTTCAATATACCGAACACCAAAATTCCCCGTTAAATCCATTTCAGAAATTTCAGTAATAAAGTCGGCACGAAGGTAATATGCCGTAGTCTCTTCATCAACATCATATCGCAAGCCAGCATCTTCATATAATCCTTTACCTAACTCCTCACTAAAAGAACGAATATCAACCATATTAAAATAATCGGTAAAAAAATCACTGCCACAATTATTTGTATTGCTCCAAGAATGAAGAAAATTACCACTCACGCCATCTAACTCAATAGAGGTGGTACCAAAACAATTTTGTAAGTCTGTCGCTATTTTCGTCGACTCAGCGCTAGAATTGGCGTCAGGATGAACTTTGATATCTTGAATATCAATTTTTTCGTAAAAGCCGTCTTCATCTTGTTTGGTCTTTTTCTGGTTTGAATTGATATAAGATTGGCGAGCAAAACTTCGCTTCGCTACCCGAACACCAAATTTTATATCTGAAATAAAACCATCGTCTATTTGGTGAACGAAATCTAACTTAAATGAACCTTCTTGTGATTTTGTATCGTCAGCATTACGCTGCATTTGAAAATAACTCAAACGATCATAAGCCATATTACTTGGGTTAATGGCAAGCAATTCTTCAGGAGTTAGCGGACCAGTACCACCATAAAATGGTGCTTCATATAGAGTGTAATCAACTAGATCAGAATTATTCATATCATAATAAACAATGCCCGCCCAGTCTTCATTGTCTAATTGAGAGTCCATATTCCAATCATAGCCCATATTTAATTGTGCTTGTTTGGTAGTGCTTGTCCCATCAGAGCTGTTAACTTCAGCAGAAACAAGCCAATGTTCATTGATAATATAATGACTACTAAAAGTAATTTTTTCAGCTTCACGCCATGTTGTTTTTTGTGAAGGCGCGCCTCCACTTCTTAAGTTAGTCCCTCCAATTAAACCACTCGATAGTAAATAGGTATCACCTATGCCAGTGGTATTGCCTAAATGCGTAAAAGTATTATTTCCTTGCAATAGCGGTAAAGCATTACTGCTATTATTAATCTCTAATTGCGAGCCAAACTCATCGGCTTGCGAGTCAGTTCTGGTATAATCTAAAAACAGCTCAATAGCTTCTTTAGGTTGCCAATTAAGCATCACATTCAATGAATCTTTTACAGTTTCTGCATAGCGTGAATACGTACGAAAGCCTTTAGGGACATAAAATATATCTTTATTATCTGAAACACCATCACCATTGACGTCAATATTTTGATCGGTTTGCCATGGGCCACTATTAAATGGCGCTGCGCCAACTTTACTAGCATTTTGACGATACCAAGCCCCTGGTGCATCATCAAAATCACCTCCACCAAAAGCATCTGTTTGTGTTATTACGTCTTTTCGACCACCGTTAACAACAATACCCAAATCGCCAATTAAAGTTTCGCGCCAATTTTTACCTAAAAAGACATTTACATTGGGTGAGACTTCTTCAGTTAATTCTGAATATTTAGCCTTAACAGCAACAGTAGCAAAAGAGTCTTCTTGGGTTTTAAGAGGGCGTCTAGTTTTTAAATTAACCGTACCACCTAACGAACCTTCAATTCTATCAGCCGTTGGCGCTTTTAATATTTCAATACTGGAGAAAAGTTCGGAAGGAATATCTTGGAAATTAACAGCGCGATCGGCTGAAGTACCTGATAGCGTTTGTCCATTTATCTCTACATTATTATTAGAAATACCGCGAATTTGAATGGTTGAACCTTCACCGTCAGCACTACGAGTCATTTGAACACCAGTAACACGCTGCAATGCTTCTGCAATATTTTCATCGGGTAATTGACCAATACCTTCGGCTAAAATAACGTCAGTAATTTCATTTGAGAAACGTTTAACTGTCATTCCTTGTTCAATACTACCTTGCACACCTCGAATGGTTATAATTTCAATTTCTGCTATTTTCTTTTTAATTTTATCTTTTTTAACTGTATTGGATGTGTTTTTCTGGACACTAGCTGATAAAGCAGTTTCATTTTGATTATTTAAATCAACCTCTTTTAGAAAGGCAGGATCTACTATTATTGATAACTCGCCTTTAGTATCAATATCCATTTTCAGCCCAGTACCTTTTATTAATAGCTGTAAAGCCTGAGATATAGAGTATTTTCCGACTAAAGGATTGGTTTTAATGTTCTGAAGGTTATCAACTGGAAATAGCAGCGTAATATCAGCCTGTTCAGCAAATTTTATCAATGACAACATTGCGTTTTGTTTAGGAATATTAAACGACTTTATGATCTGAATATTAGTGGCAACAACAATATTGCTAGCACAGAGCAACATTAATATCAGATATAAACGGAAACATTGTCCATTGAAAAGCTTCCTACTAATTTTATATATTGAGAACATAGATAAAAATCATAAAATTAATGAGACTTACTAAAGGATAGTATAATTACTTCAAACCTAAAGGAACTAATACCATTGAGAAATGGTAGTTATATGATTAAAAAAATATATTATTGAATGAGATATATTATATTTATAAGTCATTGATTAAATTTGTCTATCAAATTCTATCAAAGAATGAAAAAAAAGATACTATATGTGTCTACCAACTAGCGGAAAAATTTGTTTCATTCGTCTGTATTAATACAAGGTAGATAAAACTGAGATTGATTTGAATAAAGAGAGCATGTTTCACAAATTATTTCTTGTATCACGAGATAGCATTAAAAGAGTTGTTGCTCAAATAGTGCCGCCTCATGACATTGAAGATATCGTACAAGAAACCTATGTACGCCTTTGCCAAGTTAATGATGATACAAAAATTAACTCTCCAAAATCTTTTATGTATACCATCGCCAGAAACCTTGCACTTGATTATCAAAAACAAGCCTATGTCAGACTCTTTGACAAAGTAGATGACTGGCAAGAGTTTGAGCAACTTTTAAATGTTGACGCTAAAGATGAAGTTTATCAAAAAATAGAAGTCGATCATGAATTTTCCAATTTTTGTGAAGCAATAAGGTTACTACCAACAAAAACGCGGAAGATATTTGTGTTGAAAAAAGTCTACGGATATTCTCAAAAAGAAATAGCCCAACAACTCACACTAAGTGAAAATACCATTGAAAAACACATTTCTACAGGAACCAAACGTTGTACTTTATTTTTGCGAAAATTAAATCAGGGCATAAAAACGTCTCAACAGGTCAAGTTAGAAAAAGGAGATCATCATGAGTAACGTATATCAATTTAACGCGAATGTAATTGATGATGATTTCATCTTAGATCAAGCCAGTGATTGGTTAGCAAAAATGGATAGAGGATTAAATAATGAAGAAACTATCTCTTTCCAGAAATGGCTCCATGCCTGTCCTAAAAACATGGCTACCATGTTTGAAGTTGCTAAAATGTGGGACAAAATGGATGAAGTTGCTCGCTTATCGGATATCTTCCCTGAGGCTAAAATTAAACAGAGTAAACGACCTGTTTGGATAGGTGCAATTGCAGCCTCCATTGTTATAGCATTTACCTTCACTTTTTTAATGCCAGTTTACAAAGTAGATGTTTTTTCATCATCTCAACCACAAGTTGCGGCTTTAGAGCGGTTAACATTCCAAACAGATGTTGGTGAAAGCAATACCATTCTATTAGCAGACAAAAGTAAACTCCTGCTAAATACTAACAGTAGAGTAAACATAAACTATACGACTACTGCTAGAGTTATCGAACTGCAAAGAGGTGAAATACACATAGATGTTGCTCATGACAAATCAAGACCCTTAAGTATTTTAGCAGGCGGACAAGTGATTCAAGCCGTAGGCACTGCATTTAACGTCCAGGTAAAAGCTGATAAAGTTGAACTGATAGTGACGAACGGAAAAGTGTTGGTAAAAGAAAAATCAATAGCTGAGTTTAATACCCTTATCGAAACAAATAACACAAAACTTGTCGATAATGTTACCTCAGTATCGAAAGATGAAAAGATCGAGTTAAGATTAGGTGTTGATTCTCAAGAGTACGTGGTACCAGTTGATTCACTTGAAATAGCGACAAAATTGTCTTGGCAAAAAGGTAAACTAATTTTCAAGGGAGAGTCACTAATCCAAGCGCTTAAAGAAATCAGTCGATACACTAAGGTTCAATTTCAGTTAGAAGACAATGATTATATTAAGCAAGTAAAAGTAGCTGGCGTTTTTAAAACGGGTGATGTCACGGGTTTACTTAGTGTGTTAGAAAAGAATTTTAGTATAAGCCATGAACAAATATCAGAACATAAAATAAAATTAAGTTATCAGACGTTATAAGCTTAATTTAAAAGATAATTTTGCTTATCGATAAATTACGGGCCAACAGAACTCAGTCGGCCTTAGTGCTTAAAACATAGCTTATTACCGTATAAAGAATTATGTAATCAATCTTAATTTTGCCACTCAATAGAGTGGCTTTTTTATATCAAATGAGTGTCTAAATTAGTACCGAATCTAAATTAAACTAGCCATTTATTCTAATCCTTTCCACTAACCCATCATTTATTTAACTGAAAATTTGTAGACAGTTTTTTCACTAAACACTTGTTCTGGTTGTAATATTGTTGTGGGAAAATGTTCATGGTTAGGCGAATCTGGAAAGTGTTGGGTTTCTATTGCAACACCTGAACGAAAATTCATTTTATTGCCTGACTTACCAATAACACTACCATTCATAAAGTTGCCTGTATAAACATGAAGTCCTGGCTGTGTGGTATAAACTTGCATTAAGCGACCAGAATCTGGGTCATAAAGCTCAGCATTGGGGTTATCAACATTAGCATTAAGCACCCAATTATGATCATATCCGCCAAACTCCTTATCCCTTCCCCCTGCTAGTTGAAGTTGTGGGTGATACTGCCTAATATCTGTACCAATCGTTTTGGCGTGTCTAAAGTCAAACGGTGTTTGTTCAATATCTAGAAAATTTCCAGTTGGAACTAAGTATGCACCAGCTTCCGTTATTTTATCAGCGTCAATTTTAAGTTGATGAGACTCTATGTCGCCCGCTTTTCCTGATAAATTGTAATATGCGTGAGAAATAAGGTTAACCGGTGTTGCTTTATCGGTTGTTGCGTTAAAGGTAAGCGATAACTCATTGTCTTCGCTTAATTGATAGATCACTTTAGCCCTTAAATTACCTGGATAACCTTGTTCCCCATCGAAAGAATGATAGGTCATTTCAATGGTGTTATTTACAACCCTGGACTGCCATAAACGTTTATTAAAACCAATTTTCCCACCGTGATTATGGTTAACTTTATTTGGACCACCGTTATTGGTGGTGAGTTGATACTGTGCACCGTTTAACGAGAATTTTCCTTCTGCAATTCGGTTAGCAAAGCGTCCAACTACCGCGCCGTTATAGCAACAGTCGTTATAATATTGTGCAAAAGTATCATAGCCAAGAATCACATCAGCAAAACTTTCGTATTTATCTTCGGTTTCAATAGCAACGGTATAAGCCCCCCAATTGGTGACCTTTACTTTCATACCGTTTTTGTTTTCTAAGGTATACAACCAAACAGGCTTACCCTCAGCTTTGCCCCACTGCTCTTTTACTATTTCTGCTGCGACTGCTGACTCTAATAAAAGCAAGAAACTTACTATCAATTTAATTGAATTCAATATACTTATTTGCATGACAAACTTCCAAAATCAAAAAGCGAGTAAAAACTCGCTTCTTTGCATTGCTCTGAATTAATGACGTAAAATAAAGCAGAATTAGTATTAGATAGTGCTATCAACTACCGCTAGTTGTTAGCAACAATTTGCTCAATACGTTGTTGCATACTCATTACTTTTTCTGGAAATTCATCCGCGAGATTGATTCGTTCTTTTTTATCATCGCTTAAACGGTACAGTTGTGGCTTGGCCTGTAACCCCATTTCAATATCTTTGTTGGCTAACCAATCAGGTGTTGTTCCCGTTGGCGGAGCTATATATTTCCAGTTACCATCACGTAACGACAATGTAAATGACTCTTCTAACATTTCGGTTCTAGCAGACGTATTGGCATCAAGTAATGCACTAAGTATATTTTCACTGTCAATCGCTTCGTTGTCTGCTAGCTCAGTTTCCGTTAAAACAGCTAACGAACGATAAAAATCAATATGGCTGATTAACGCAGCACTATCACCCTTAACTTTCATGCCATTGGGGTAAGTAACTATCATTGGTACACGTGTGCCTGCTTCAAATGCACTGTACTTACCACCTCGGTAATCACCTGAAGGATTATGTTCCCCTAGCATTTCAACGGCTTTATCGTTGTAACCATCATCTAATACCGGGCCATTATCACTTGAAAATATAATCAACGTATTGTCATAAACGCCCTGCTTTTTCAATTCGTCAATAATTTGGCCTGACATCCAGTCCATTTGCGCAATAGCATCGCCTCGTACGCCCATAGTACTTTTTCCTGCAAACATTTTATTTGGTACACGGGGCACATGAATATCATGAAATGGAAAAAACAACATAAAGGGCTTGTCTTTGTTGTCTGCAATGAAAGATTTGGCTTTATTGGTAAAAACATGCGGAAATTCTTCATCAACCCACTCTGCAGCTTTTCCGCCTTTCATCCAACCTATGCGACTAATACCATTAACTATAGTGGCGCTATGTTGTAGGTCTGCCGTTTGCTTCAACAACTCAGAGCTTTTGGTACCAACAGGCCGCTCGCCGATACGCTCTTGGTAACTGACGGTAATAGGATCGTTTTCATCTAATCCAACCACATGATGATTTTCTAAGTAAACCGTTGGTACACGGTCACCCGTGGCTGGCATTAAAAAACTATAATCAAAACCTAATTCAATTGGTCCTGGTTTTACCGCCTTATTCCAATCAACAAAGCCATCACCTAAACCTAAATGCCACTTACCAACAACAGCTGTGGTATAACCCGCTTTCTTTAACATAGCAGGCAGCGTTGGCTTAGTATGATCAATAATCAAGGGCGCATCGCCAGGTAAAATAGCAGCACTATTTCGAAAAGCATATTGGCCCGTTAATAATGAATAACGCGATGGTGTACAAGTAGCAGCTGAACTATGAGCATCGGTAAATCGAATACCTTGACTCGCTAATGCATCAATATTTGGTGTTTTTACCCCTTTAGCACCGTAGCTGCCCAAATCACCGTAACCTAAATCATCAACATACAAGATAACGATATTAGGTAATTTTTTTGCTGAAATGGCATCAATACCTGCAGTGCTAATAGAGCTCTCTTTATTGCTACTCGAGATCTCTTTAGTGTTATTTTCACCTGAGCATCCTAATACAGTGCTTAATAGAACACTTGCTATTATTGATGATAACGCCCTATGCTTTGTTAACATGACTACTCCTACCCCAAATTGTTATATATTTACAAACACATTAAAGCATATTAAACTTATTTATCATATAATAAATTTAATTATTTAGCATTAGGCGAAAACTCATGTTCAAAATATCTGGTACTTTTTTACTAGCCTTTATCATCAACATTTCCTGCTCTTATGCTGCAAGCTATTATGTTGATGCAGTACAAGGTAAAGATAGTAACAATGGCTTATCACCTGCTACAGCAATAAAATCATTAAAAAAGGCTGCTCAACTCTCCTTAAAAGCAGGTGATGAATTGCTATTAGCAAATCAGCAAGAATTTAATGGTGCTCTTAAATTTGAAAACATTAGCGGTGATGAAGACAATCCTATCGTTATTTCTAGTTATTCTGCTAAAGCCACCAGTGAAAATTCTAAAGCAACTATCAATGCTGCCGGTTTTTTATATGGCATACATATTAAAAATAGTAGTTTTATCAATATCAGTAATATTGCAATTAAGGCCAATGCTGGAGGAGTGCCTAAATGGCTATCGAAGCAAGTGAATAGTAACAAGACTAAACCTATGAGAATTGGCATTTTTATTGAAGCTCATAATAAAGGCAATTTTCAAAGTATTCATTTAGACAATGTGGATGTCAGTGATATTTTTTATAATGAAGCAGAAACGACTCGCTCAATAAAAGAAACACGTTCTGCTAATGGTACGCAAAGTTATGGTTGGGGTATTCGGTTCATTGCTCGAAAAGGAGCAAGCTTATCAGATGTATCAGTGAGTAACTCTACTATCAGTAATGTGAGTCATACTGGCATTAAATTCAATGGTCACAACAAAGGCATCAATGACGCCAAGTTATACAATAATATTGTCAGTAAAACGGGTGGCCCCGGCATGCAAATGAGTGGTGTAGTCAATGCTCATGTCAGTAAAAACTTAGTCAACTACTCGGGTAGCAGCGATGACTCTCGAAAATGGGGCCGTGGCAGTGGTATGTGGACTTGGGGAAGTTCAAATATTTTGGTGGAACATAATCAATTTTTAAATGCTTCTGGCCCTGGTGATTCAGCTGGCTTTCATATTGATTTTAATTGCGATAATGTTGTCGTGCAATACAACCTAAGCATGAACAATGCTGGCGGTTTTATCGAAATTTTAGGCAATAATTACAACAATGCTTACCGATATAACATTAGTATTAATGATGGTTACCGAATCAAAGGTGAAAACAATGCTTTTCAAGAAGGTAAAACTTTTTGGCTAAGTGGTTATCAAGGCAACAAAGCGCGTAAAGGCCCATTTAATAACTATATCTATAACAATACCATTTACCTGAAAGATGAGATTATGGCAAAAATAGCCGTAGCAAAAACGACCAAAGGCGCTTTTATTGCCAATAATATTTTCCATATTGAAGGTGACAGCAAATTGGTCAGTGGTGATCAATACAAACCTGAAAAATCAGGTAAAAGTAAAATCGAAAATATTGTTTTTAAGAATAACCTCTTTCTTCATGCCAATAACTGGCCTACTGAAGTAATCATTCAAGACGAACAACCAAAGATTGGCAATGCAAGGTTTACCAATGCTGGCGGTATTGCGCTAAAAGATTATACGCCAACTAATCGTCAGCTGATTAAAGATAAAGGCATTGTGGTAGCACCAATTCCCTTTGACAAAATAGGTTTATTGAAAGGCTTAACGGTCCATTATGATATTTTAGGCAACGCTATTATTGGCACACCTGATATAGGTGCCATCGAAATTCAATAATGACCCTAGGCTAATTATAAAATGCATGCTTTATACAATAATAACGATTTAAAGCTTTACTGTTTCAATTAAAGTACTACATTAGTAAATAACACCTTATTAAATAGAATTATTTTGTGAGTGCTCTTGGTTAAACTAACTAGCTTTATCATCTGTCTCTGTTTGCTGTTATTCGTAAGCGCGCCTGCGGCAGCAGGTGAAAAGATTAAAGTAGCAGTGATTGAAAAACTTGCTCAACGCTATAAATTATTGTTAAGTGAAAATGAAGGCGATGTTACCAATATTAGTGAAGTAACTGGTGAGAACTCAACTCGTGGGCTAGTTCAACTAGTTATTATCAAGCAAGCACTTTATAAAGGCGGACTAGACGTAGATTTTGACTTTATTTTAACTCCCAATAGTACACGTTCCAATGCATTATTAAGGAGTGGCGATGCCGTAATATCGCCCCATCTAGGTTTGATACAGTCACAACCTAAAGAGACATTTTTAAGTTCTGTTGTTATAGAGTCAAGAACACTAACTAAAGGTGTTTATGGCTTAGCTTCAAATAAAGCCTTAATGGAAATCAAATCAATTGCAGATCTAAAGCCTCTTACAGGGGTACTGCAAACGTCATGGAGTTCTGATATCAAAACTTTAAAAAAACACGATATCACCCAAATAGATTTAGTAAATAAGTACCATAATATTTTTACTCGTATCGCCCATAGAGGTCTCGACTATACTTTACTAGAGCTCTCTTACAATAAAGAGCTAATACGATATAGTAATAAAATACAATTGCATCCAGTTCCAAATATCGTCATAAAACTAGAAGGAACTAGGCACTTTTTCATCTCTAAAAAGCATGCTGATGGCAAACGTGTTTTTCAAGCGTTAGAAAAAGGCTTACAAATAATGAAAGAAGAAGGAACAATACAAAAATACTTTAAGAAAATTAAAGTGATTAGAGATGATTTAGAGCATTTCAAAGTGCTTAATGAGTGAGCTTTCATTTCCTTGAAACTCATAAATTTGTCTGATATTAATTATTATTGAATCAATTAATAATATACTTTTATTTATTGACTCATATTAGCCAATGTCTCGAATTTTCCTTACTTGTCCTATTAAGTTTTCACTGCTGTTAAGTTTGTTTATATGCTCGGCTGCCTGTCACGGAAATTCCAAGCAAATTAGCACAACAAATATAGATGAACACTCGCAACCACCTAATATCATTTTTATTATGTCAGATGATCATTCTGAGCGAGCTATTAGTGCTTATGGCAGCAAACTGATACAAACCCCAAATATTGACCGCATAGCTGAAGATGGCGTAGTTTTTCAAAACTCATTTGTTGCTAACTCAATTTGTGGTCCTTCACGGGCGATCATGCTTACCGGAAAGCATAGTCATATAAATGGCTTTACTGACAACCATAGTCGATTTGATGGTAATCAACCAACCTACCCTCAGTATTTACAACAAGCAGGATATCAAACAGCTGTTGTGGGTAAATGGCATCTACACTCAGACCCGGTAGGTTTTGACTATTGGGAAATATTACGGGGGCAAGGTTTTTATTACTCACCTGTATTTGTTACCAATACTCCAACTGAAATGACGAAAAAAATAAAAGTAAAAAATAGCCAAGGCCAAATAATAAAAACAGAATTAGAGAATACTTACACTGGTGCTTATGCTACAACGAAAACAGGTGACTTAGCATTAGACTTTCTCCAAAATCGAGACAAAAGCAAGCCCTTCGCCATGATATATAACCATAAAGCACCACATAGAAACTGGATGCCAAATGTTGATGACTTAGGAATTATAGATACAACAACCCTCAAAGTACCTGACAACTTTTATGATAACTACCAAGGGCGACCAGCTGCTCAGCAACAAGCCCTTGAAATTGATGATATGCACTTATCCTATGATTTAAAATTATCAGAGCATGACTACCAAGGTGATTTAACCGATATAAGTCAGGGTTGGGGAGCTCAATGGCAAAAACTATACAGTAGAATGACCCAAGAACAACAGCTTAAGTGGGACACTTACTATCAAAACTTAAACAAAGAGTATCAACTAGTTAAAAGTGATAGCCAAGCACTTTTAGAGTGGAAGTATCGTCGTTATATGCATGATTATTTAAGTTCAATTCATGCTATGGATAAGGATATCGGACGAATACTCGATTATCTAGACAATCACGGTCTCACCAACAATACCTTAGTTGTTTATACCTCAGATCAGGGCTTTTTCATTGGCGAGCATGGTTGGTTTGATAAACGCTTTATGTATGAAGAAACAATGCGCACCCCACTTGTCTTGCGCTTCCCAGCAAAAATTAAAAGAGCACAACAATTAACGGATATGGTACAGAACATAGACTACGCCCCCACAATCTTAGATTTCGCAGGAATTGCCATACCCGAAGATATGCAAGGCGTATCACTTAAACCATTACTAACCAATCAAGAGCCGATAAAAAGAGATGCGTTGTATTATCACTATTACGAAGGTATCGAAAAAGAACACAGTGTTGCTAAACATGAAGGTGTGAGAACTAACACACATAAACTTATCCACTTTAAAGATGTGGGCATCGATCATTTTGAGCTCTATGATATCAAGGCTGATCCAAGTGAAATGAATAACCTATATCAAAATAAAACAGTTAAGACTGTCCAACAGGAATTGCACCAGCAACTAGAGCGAGTAAAAGAACAGTATCTGGTTCCTCATAATGATAATAAAGAACAAATAAAATGACTATGTATAACACTTTAAAACCTACCCTATTCGTTTTCTTGGTTATTCTTTTGACTAGCGGTCAATTTAAGTTGAGTGCCACAGAGCTATCTATTATTCCAAAACCAAATCAGATAGTTGTGAGCAAAGGCGAGTTTACCTTCACCCCTACGACAACTATATATGTCAATGAAAACTCAGCTACAAATGTAGCACAATACTTTGAGCATTTATTAAATCCTGCAACAGGGTTTAAGTTAACGATAAAAGAATATTCAACAGGTCAATTTCAAAAGAATAGTGTCTATTTGATTATCGATAAGTCGATGAAACAAGCTGAAGGTTATCAGCTCAATGTTACCTCTGAACATATAACAGTGACAGCAAAAACAGCAAAAGGCCTGTTTTATGGTGTGCAAACAGTCAGACAACTTTTGCCAGCAAAGATCGAACAACAGTTTCCAATAAATAATGTTCGTTGGAGTGTTCCAGCCGTACAAATTAAAGATAATCCAAGGTTTGCATATCGAGGTATGCACCTTGATGTAGGCCGTCATTTTTATTCGGTTGAATTTATCAAAAAATATATTGATCTGATTGCTCTACATAAACTCAACAAGTTTCATTGGCATTTAACAGAAGATCAAGGTTGGCGAATTGAAATTAAACAATACCCCAAATTAACGACCGTAGGTGGTTATCGAGACGGAACAGTATATGGTCATCCATGGGATGAAAATACTAGAAATGATAAAGTTAATTACGGTGGCTTTTATAGCCAAGCAGAAATTAAAGACATTGTTGCTTATGCCAAAGAGCGCTTTGTAACAATTATTCCTGAAATTGATTTACCAGGCCATACAGTTGCAGCTCTAGCTGCCTACCCTGAACTTGCTTGTAGTGGTAAAAGTTTTAATGTGCGCAGCAAATGGGGGGTTTCCAAAGATGTGCTTTGTCCGAGTGAAACAACATTTACTTTTATCGAAAACGTACTCAATGAAGTCATGGATCTTTTCCCTAGTGAATATATTCACATAGGTGGCGATGAAGCACCTAAAGATCGATGGAAAGCAAGTCCACTAGCTCAGCAAGTCATCAAAGACAATCACTTAAAAGATGAGTTTGAACTACAAAGTTATTTCATCAAACGCCTTGAAAAAATGTTGAATAAACGCAACAGAAAACTCATCGGCTGGGACGAAATCTTAGAGGGTGGCTTAAGTGACACAGCCACGGTAATGTTCTGGCGCAGCTGGGGGGAAAATAAAAAGCATATTCAACAGGTATTAGAACAAGGAAACCCTGTTATCATGACGCCTGTAAGCCATTTGTATTTTGATTATTATCAATCTGAATCTATGGATGAGCCCTTAGTATGGGGCGCATACCTGCCATTGAAAAAAGTCTACAGTTACGATCCTGTTTTTGACGGCCTAACGGACAAACAAGCACAACATGTCATGGGTGCTCAAGGTAATTTATGGACTGAATATATTCAAACAGAACGTATGGTTGAGTATCAAAGTCAACCAAGAATGGCCGCGGTAGCAGAGCTGACATGGTCAGCAAAGCAAGACAAAAGTTGGTCAAGTTTCATAACACGATTAGATAAGCACTTTAATCGACTTACGGCAATGGATGTGAACGCATCAACCAGTGTTTACAATGTTTATGGCGAGTTCAGTGAAGATAAAAAAACAATTACTCTTAACACTGACGGTGAAAACCACCGTATTAGATATACAATAGATGGCTCCCAACCTACTCATCAATCCGCTGTTTACCATGCACCAATTAACTTAGATAAAACACTGCACATTCGAGCGATAGCAGAGAATAAGGAAACATTACAACATTTTGGCGACTATAAGCAGAGCTATATTAATCATTTAGCTGTGAATAAAGAAATCACATTCATGGGTGAGACTTCTGCTAATTTGCACGCCCTAGGAAGAGAAATCCTCACTGATGGTATAATTTCGCACAATCGCCATACTATACGTAACAAATGGTTTGGCGAAAAAAATAAAACCATGATAGCTATCATAGATCTAGAGTCAGCAACTAAAGTGTCAAAGGTAACATTCGGTTTCCAACCAGAAAAAGGCATAAGAATGATTTCACCGAAACAAACAATAGTAGATGTATCAACCGATGGTCAGCATTGGGATAATTTAGCATTACATGAGACTAGTAATGCCTATAATAGTGGTCAGTCGTCTATTGAAATAGCTTTCTCATCTCATAAAGCGAGATATATACGCTTAACTACGGTAGAAGGGTATCGGTTTGATGAAATTATCGTTGAGTAATTTCATACAAAATTCATTAACGGTAAACCTTTACCAAGTGATTAAAGCCAGAATAACGATTGTAACTACCGTTAAATATAACTATAACGGTCTTTTCTCGATACTTAAAAAATGTTCTTTAAAAGTTTTGATACGACACGGTTTGATTAACAAGCATATCAATATCAAACCAACCCAGTACTTTTAACACTTCAAAACATGCGGCCATATTTTCATAATCAGATTTAATGCCTGCACTGGCTTTTTCATTCTCACATGGCGAATTTTCAAATTTGGCTTCACTAAACCAAGCACCATGTTCGCTATCTATCATGTACTCTAAACAGTATTGCCATAACTTTGTATAAATCTCTAAATAATTGGCGTCATCTGTAAATTGAAAAAGTAATGCCGATGCGGCAATGCTTTCAGCCTGCACCCAAAAATACTTATTAGTGCTATGGCATTCATAAGAAGGATCAAAGCTAGAAAACATACCACCATTGTTTTCATCCCATGCTACATCAAAGGTGATATCAAACAATAATTTTGCTTTTTCTAATAGCCATGAGTCTGAATTATAACGATGCAACTGCAACAGAATTTTTGCCCATTGAACTTGATGACCTGATTGGAAGCCCCACGGTCGCTTAGTATTATGAGGATCATCACGGTTATACAACCAGTCTACTTGATATGTTTTACAATAATGGTCCCAAATAAGTCCTTTAGTATCCGAAGCATAATTTACCGTCACGTTATAAGCTACAGTCTTAGCTCTTTGTAAAAAGAACTCATCTTGAGTAGCTTCATAAACTGATATCAATGCCTGACAAATATGCATATTAGCTGATTGCCCTCGATAATCTGTTAGTACATTATCGACTCCAAGCTCTTCTGCATACAAGCCAATATCACTTAGCCAGAAATCTCGCTCAAGCAAGTTAAACACTTTTATAATTAAGGCATCATGGTTAAGAATTTTAGCTTTTAATGCTGCTGAATAACCGATAAGCAACCAAGCATAAGCTTGTGCTTTAGTTGTCAAATCAACCGCATGGTTATCATGCATGCAGATAGCATATTTTTGTACATCACTTTGCCAATGATATTTCTCTATATAGTCTATGCCATGGCTAACAAACTGACGATAGTCAGAATTATCAAAGTAACTTGCCGCACACGAATAACTAGCGACTAATTGACAACTACTATAAATATGCTTGACGGCACTAGAGAAGAGCTCTCCATCATCATTAAAGTTTTGAAAATACCCTCCTTGGTTATTGATAACTCTTTTATCATAAAATGATAAAATATTATTGATTTGATCAGATATAAAAGACTGTTCAAATAAATTCACTTGATATCCTGTAGGCTAACATAGCCATTAAAAGAGACTGCTTAAAAATTCTCATTAAAAACGAAACTGTTTTGTCATTTATCAGAGATTTTCAACAATAACCTTATCGCCGACTAAATAAGCAGACACCAACCAGCGATTCATTTCATCTTTAGCTACTGGTTGAGCATTAGGAATACTAACAGTCAAGGTATGCTTACCTTCTTTTAGATCTCCAAGATGTACTTCAACAGGTGGTACGTCACTTCCAGGGCACCAATTGGAACGGGAAAGGTCAGAAGATGCCACTCGTTCATCTATTTCCTTGCCTTTCCACATTGTTTTTTGAGTCCAAATTCCAGAGTGTGGATTAAAACGTCTAAACGATGCGCAATCATCTCGCCAAGGGGTAAATTTAAGAATTTGTTTACCATCAACTAAAATAACATTATCTTTTTTAACAAATTCATCACCACGAGAATGACCACCATGCCCTGTAGTGATGTATTTAAGCTTTATATTGGAGACATTATCGGGAATTGAAAATGTTGTTGTTAAATCATTGCGGGAAAAAATATCGGCAAACTTAATTGGATGCACGTAATTAACAGTATTAACTAAAGGTTGTAACCACTTTTCTTGACGTTTATCTTGAGCAATTACACTTTCATCAAAGGTTAAAGATACATCAATTTTATAACCTTCTTTCGTCCAAACATCTATCCAAACACCAACCCAGACTTCTCCTTCTAGCGCAGATAATCTATCGGTAATGTCTTGCTGCCAATTAACTTCTTTTTCCCATTTAGGAATATAAACAGGTTTTCTCCCATCCAGCTTTTCAGATTTGCTGAAGTGTCCTACACCAAATGGCGTCATAAACCGAACTAATTCAAGTGAAGGAATGTAATTGTTATCAGCGACATAGCCTTGAATTTTGTCATTACCTAACATTAAGTTATCAAGCTTATTTTCTTTCTTTTGCAAACTAACCAGATTGATTATCGAGTCTTGGGGGATAATAAATAATGAACCTGATTTATCCCAAGGATCACCATTACTTACTAAGCGAATATTGGCCTGCACTTGGGTCGATTTTTCAAAGTGAGGTACTTTGATTTTCTTTAAAATTATGCGGCCTTTACTTAAACGTAGTACGCCACCATCATCTAACTTGAAATGACTATTGGCATCAGGATGTCCATGACTGACTTGTTCGTCGTTAAATACCTCAATATGACGACTCCCATACGATTTAATATCTGTATTAGGTTCATCGACTACGATAGAACATGCTGATAATAACAATGATAAAGCAATTAAATTACAGGAAAAAAATTTATTCATTATTGGTTTCTTAAATTTAAAGTTTGAAAGCTAAGCGACTATGGCGCCATTCATAGACGCATCTTAATGACTAAAGACTATCAATGTCGATAGCTTCAAGAAAAACCACACTTTTTTGGTATATAAAACTTAGTTTAATTAGACAAAAATACTAGTTATAAAATAAATCGTTTATATTTTAGGTTACTTTTTCAATGAACAAACGATCAGTAATTATTGCGTTCGCTTTATTTCTCAGCGTATTTTCTGCTGTCGCAATAGAAAAGCCCAATGTTATTGTGATCTTAAGTGACGATCAGGGCAGTATTGATTTAAATAGTTACGGTGCTCAAGACCTCCATACCCCACATTTAGACAATTTAGCAAAATCTGGCATTAAATTTAGCCAGTTTTATAGTGCAGCCCCTTTATGCTCTCCTGCTAGAGCCGCTGTTTTAACGGGTTTAACTCCTCATGCAGCAGGCCTTCCTAATAATGCTTCTTCGATAAAAGGCACAAGAGGTATGCCCAACAACAGGAAAACCATGGCTGAGTATTTAAAACCGCTTGGCTATACAACGGCTCATATTGGCAAATGGCACTTAGGTTTTACGCCTGAAACTATGCCAAATGGACAAGGTTTTGATTATTCGTTTGGTCACATGGGCGGAGCAATAGATAACTACTCACATTTTTTCTACTGGAACGGCAGTAACCGCCATGATTTATATCAAAACGGTGAAGAAACTTGGCGAGATGGCGAATATTTTCCTAATTTAATGGCTGAAAAGGCAGACAGGTTTATCCTACACAACAAACATAGACCTTTCTTTTTGTATTACGCATTTAACTTACCTCACTATCCCGTACAGCCAAGCAAGAAATGGCGTGAGCACTACAAAAATGCTCCAATGCCACGTAGAGACTATGCAGCATTCGTTTCTACAATGGATGAAAAAATTGGTCAATTAGTACAAACATTAAAAGATGAAAAGCTGCTAGAGAACACCATCATCATTTTTCAGTCGGATCATGGTCACTCAATGGAGTCTAGAGCATACGGTGGCGGAAGCGCCGGCATTTACCGAGGAGCAAAAACAAGTCTGTTTGAAGGAGGAATTAGAGTGCCTGCTATCATCAGCTTTCCGAATCAAATACCTAAGAACCAAACAAGAGAACAAATGGCAATTGGCGTTGACTGGTTACCCACAATATTAGATTACCTTGATGTTTCCATTAAAGATATTGATGGCAAAAGTCTCAAACCAGTCATAGAACATTCTACGCCGTCACCCCATAAAGTATTCAGGTGGAAGCAAGGCTTAACGTGGGCAATAAGAAAAGCTAACTGGAAGTTAATTGGTTATCCCAATGACCCACAAAACAAAGCCCCATTAGATGCAGAAAATGACAGTTTATTTTTGGTGAATTTAGATAAAGATATTGAAGAACTAAACAACCTGAATAAAAAGCACCCAGATAAAACAAAAGAATTATTAGCAGACTACCTCGCATGGCAATATGCCGATATAAGTGATGTTCCAACCAAAAAGCAGCAAATAACTTCTCTGGCTAAAAATAAGAAGATCAGTTTAGTTAAATTACCCGCAAAGCCATATCAAGCAAACAATGGTGCAAGTTTACTCGATGAAGCATTAGGTGAAAGAGAGTTTCAATTAGGTAATTGGGTAGGATTTAAAGGAGATGATTTAATCGCGACTATCGACTTAGGTGAAACGGTGCATTTTGAGCAAGTTGTTGTAGGAACACTGCAAAATACTGCTTCATGGATATTTCCGCCATCTTACATTGAAGTATCATGGTCCAATGATGGTAAAAACTATTCCTCCCCTAAAAGAATAACCAACCAATTAAAACCGAATGATACCAGAGTCTTTATAAACCGAGCTCAGTTTAACCAAGAAAATACTCATGCTCGTTATATCAAAGTAACCGCTAAAAACATTGAAACTTGTCCCAAATGGCATGTTGGACATGGTAAAAAAGCGTGGTTATTTATTGATGAAATATCAGTGCTATAACAAATTTTTGTAAAGGAATTATGAATGTCGATTATAAAAACAATATCCCCGAAGATTAAATCAGCGCTAGTGGGAATAATGCTATTGGCTCCCGCATTATTCACCAGTCATGCATCGGTGTTTCCTGAGCAAATTGATATAACAAAAGTTGAAGGCGCTAAAAAGCGCAATATAGTGTTTATTCTGACAGATGATCATCGATATGACGCCATGGGATTTGTCGGTCATCCTTTCATGCAAACGCCCAACTTAGACTCGATAGCAAAAGACGGCGTTCATCTTAAAAATGCCTTTGTAACTACATCACTTTGCTCGCCAAGCAGAGCGTCTATTCTCACTGGTTTATATACCCACAAACATAGAGTTATTGACAATAACCGCCTTGAACAAAAAGGTACGGTCTATTTCTCTCAATACCTACAAAAACAAGGTTACGATACCGCCTATTTTGGTAAATGGCACATGGGCGCTAAAAGTGATGAACAGCGTCAGGGTTTTGATCATTGGGTTAGCTTTCCTGGCCAAGGGCATTATTTACCACCAAATGAAAACTACACCCTTAATGTCAATGGTGAACGTGTTAAGCAAAAAGGTTACATCACCGATGAGTTAACTGATTATGCTGTCGATTGGATGAAAGATAAAAGTCGCTCAGACAAGCCCTTTATGATGTATTTATCACATAAAGCGGTGCACGCAAATTTCACCCCAGCCGAGCGTCATAAAGGCATGTATAACGGGCAAGTTAATCTTCCTTCTAATCACAGTAAAGATGATTACAATGAAAATACGCCAAGGTGGTTAAGAGACCAACGTAACAGCTGGCACGGTGTTGATTTCCCTTACCACAGTGAAGTCGATATTAAAAAGTATTATCAAAACTATACCGAAGCTTTTTCAGCCGTTGATGACAGTATTGGTCGAGTCAAAGCACAGCTTAAAGACATGGGCATACTCGATGAAACGCTAATTATATATATGGGAGATAATGGCTTTATGTTTGGTGAGCATGGTTTGATTGATAAACGTGTTGCTTACGAAACATCGATTCGAGTACCAATGGTTATGCAATGTCCTGAACTATTTGAAGGCGGTCAAACCGTTGAACAAGTGGTTGCAAATATTGACATTGGTCCAAGCATTTTAGCCGCAGCAGGTCTTGAAACACCGGCACACATGGATGGAAAAAGCTTTTTATCATTAGCAAATCAAAAAGGTATGAACACCAAAGAAACACAATGGCGTGATTATTTTCTCTATGTTTATTATTGGGAAAAAGATTTTCCTCAATCACCCACGGTTTTTGCTTTACGAGGAAATAAATACAAATACATCACCTATTATGGATTATGGGATACCGATGAATTATATGACTTAGAAAACGACCCCACCGAATCCACCAATTTAATCACAAACGAGAATTACAAGGATGTTGTCTCGACCATGGAAGATAGACTTTATGCCATGTTAAGTGATCAAGGCGGCATGGACATTCCTATGAATAAGCCTAGCGGATGGTCACAAAATCTTCGATTTCAAAAACGTGGTGGTGATAAAGCAGCAGATTTTCCCGCTAAATTTGTCGTAGAAAAGCCGACACATAAGAATGCTCAATAATAAAATTATACTTTAAAAGTAACGAATCGCATTATTTATGCAAACGTGAAGTTATATTGATAACTCTCAAAGCACTTCAATTTAAAGGGAAATTTCATGGTCAAAATAATTCAAAGGACTCAAAAACCGGCTTGTTTTGCTTTAGTAATACTAATAACTCTGTTATTTAGTACCAACGCAAAATCAGAAGATGCATTAAATTCTCAATTCAACAAAGCCTTCTACTTTTATCAAGATGCGTTAAAAAATAAAAATGAAGATGCTCAATTTAAATATGCCAAAGAAGCGTATCAATTAGGCAAAAGTCTCTACGGTGATACTGATATTAAAACAGCACAGCTTGCGCTGATATTAGCTAAACATTATCTTAATAATAAACAAAACAAACAAGCAATCCCATTACTACTGAGCACACTAGACATTTTTAAAAGTGAACTTGGCAACAATTCAAGTGAGCTTGCTGAATTATACATTCTGTTAGGCGATTCTATAGCTTCCAACCAAAAAAATGAATCAATAGTTTATTATCTAGAAGCGATATATATTGCTGAAAAGCATGAAAAAGAGCTTCCTTATTTTAACGCGAAAATACAATTAAAAGCTGGTATAGCTTTACTTCACAAAGGCTCTAGAAAAAGTAGTGCTATTTTAAGAGCGCAAACGTTCTTTACTGAGCATTTATCTGAAGATGATATGCGTGTGGTTAATGCTAATTTTCACGCGGGTAAATATTATTACGCGCGTAAAAAGTATAATAAAGCCATTAAAAGCTGGCAGGCCAATCAAGCTGCATTTGAATCACTAGAAGGAGCAATTCATCCTTTAGAGCTTAACACGCATGCATTTTTGATTAACGCTTTAGAAAAATCAGGAAAAAGTGATGAGGCAACTAAGCATTGTATTGCCATTGGTTCAATGAAACCATGGAAAGACAGCCAAGAGCAAAGGCCTTTATTTAGAACTAGCCCTAAATACCCCATAGCGAACGCCCGTAAAAGAAAAGAAGGTTGGGTGAAAATTGGCTTTACTATTTCTGACTTTGGAACAGTTAAAGATACTGAAATCATAGAATCTAAAGGTGGTAAGGGCTTTGAAAAGTCATCTTTAGCGGCTATAAAGAAATGGCGTTTCGCGCCTAAATTTGAAGATGGAAAACCTGTAGAAGCATACGCCACTGTACAGTTAGATTTTAGGATGAATAAAGGTTAAGCAACGATTGAGAAAAATAAAACCCGTAGATTACCTTTAAGCCACGGACTTTTTTATGTTATTAAACCTTACTTAGATTTTGTTGCCCAAGTATCAAGTAAACCTACCGAAAAATAACAGGGTTGACGTGAATGAAGCAAAAAATAACGTCCGCTTTAGTAACAAGTTGCTTACGCCCTTGTTACTATTGTTGCACCAACGATTCTGGTGCATTCATTACCCCGTAAATCGCCATTTTTAATCGCTCATCCAATGCTGATGTGGGTATGGTTGCATCGAGTATCGCTTGGTAAGAATGCTGCGAGTTTGCTTTCAGCAATTGCCCTGCATTTAAATAGAAATCTAAATAACTAACAACTGCTCTCGCTTTGTCTTCCTCACTTCCTTGCGTCGATTGCCAAAGCGCTTCCAGAGAGTCTATATTGAGTTTAACTTTAACGTCATCTTTACTGTATTCGGATTTATTAAAGGCAGAGTTTCTAACCAAGGCATGGTTGATAAGTGTATGGCTCACATTCATGGTGGTCACTAATTGACTTTCTGTCATCAGCTGTAACTCAGGCGCAACTAAAGACTGACTCGCCAATTGACCAGTTGGCGTAAAATCAGGTAAAAAGAAATTAAAGACCGACTCGGCTCCCAAACTGTATTGTCCGATAGATATTTCCCCTAACCTCAGTAAAGAAACGCCCTCTTCATACTGTGCTTTTGCTGGATAATTTAATCCTTGCTCATCAAAACCAATTGAGGAGTACGCAGAAAGTAAGCGCATTAAAGCACTAAAGCGTATAATAGGCTCTTTAACTTTGCCATAAAGCGCAGATGAAACCACCGACGGATTTCTTGCTTCTGGGTCAAGCAATATGGCTTTGATTGTTTTTGATAAATCTCCAGTTTGTCCAAATACCGAACTTACTCTGAAAATATAGTCATAGCTTGGGTTAGAGGTCACTAATCGTTGAATAAGACGTCTTGCAATAAATGGCGCTGTTGTAGGGTGAGCAACAAGTGCATCCATGACTTGACTGAGCTCTGCGTCAGCATTGACAACACTGGGCTCAGTAGCAGCGATATGAACTTGTTCAACGCCATTATGAAATAACACCTTCTCATCAAAATCATGAAAATTAACAAAAAACTTCATTGGCTCAGTCCAACGATATTGATATTCGTTGGTACCATTCCCCTTAAGGAAATAAGAGTTATCGACCATTGTTTCACCACTATTTGCTTTGCTGAAGCTTAAACCGGTAAAAACTCGAGCCAGTGATTTGATGACTTCGTTATCGTAAGTAGGTTGAGGTAAATTATTGGCGCCTAATTTGGTAGAGCCATTAGCTTGTCGATGCACTAAACCAAAACTAAATAGTTGCATTATCTCACGTGCGTAGTTTTCATCTGGAAAAATACCTTGATCGGCATCTGCCTTAGCATTTTTCAAATGACTAAGCCAAATGCCCATTACCGCATGGCGTGAAACATCATTTAATAATTCGTTATACTGACCAAATGCTTGCTGGGCAAGTGTATCCCAATAATCAGCTGTACCACGGTAAGCTTTACGAACCGTGGTCATTTGGTCGCCAATGACCAATATTTCACTAAGAGAAAAAGTGACACGCTGCCTTAGCTGATCTTTTCCATAAAGTGCAATAGGCCAAAATGCATCACGCCTTGCATGCCAACCGTCTTCTTCGGGGAAATGTGCATTAGTTGCATCGGTTAATTCCAACATGCTGGTCACAGGTAGCAACATTTGCTGATCAATCCAAGCCTCATAAACTTGCAACCGATTACTTCCCGATGCGTTCATCTGGCTTTTCAGTGTAGTAAAGTCCTCAGGCGTAGCCCCAAAAGTTGCTTGGTTTAGAAATCGAATTATATCGCGGTCAATGTCTTCAATGGTTAACGTCGTATCTGATGGTGGTTCAACACTGACATCAAAATTAAGCGTCGCCGAAATTTCTCCTGCAGGATACTCAGCAGTATGAATATTAAGAAAAAACTTGCCCTCAAATAGCGCATCGATCATTTGTTGTTTACTGGTAAACGGCCCACCCGGAGATAAATCCCAGACATAGTTACTTAACGCGCCTAAATGCTCTATATCTTTGATCATAGTACCTGACGGTGCTAAATGAATGTGTTGATCCGTTTGCTCTGATCCTAAGCCAGAAAATTCGTAAGATAATAACGCTTGTTCATTATCGCCTTGTAGTACTAAAGACATGACACCTGAACCTATGGTTATCGCGTCTTTTTGTGCACTAAAATAACCAATAAATACTTTACCATTTTCATTGGTATTTTCTGCATCAGCGATTTCAAGTATGACACGCTGCTCTGTGCCACTTTGATATGTGCTACTCGCGGCTAAATCAATTATTAGTTGCTCAACAACTTCATGTTGCTGATCTTGAATGGGATGTACTTCTATCACTCGACTATTTTGGCTTTCGCTTAAGTGTATGGTCTCGCCAACATCACCACCATCGCTATAAACGAGTTTCACATCACTTTGCGACGCATAATGTACATTGGTACTGTCGTCAGAAAAGATATTAAATTGTACCTCTAATGCGCCAGATGCCCCGATTCGGTCCACTTTAAACTTTGCTAACGTATTGCTCTTTTCGATGGCGACTTCAGTCACTGTCGCGAAACTAACGGTAGGATTTTCTACAACAACTGGTGGTGGTGTCGGCGTAGTGCTATCACTTTCGCCTCCACCTCCTCCACAGCCAACAACAGAGAAAATAGACACAGTAAAAAGAATAATCGCTATTGGAGACTGTTTCATGATTGTGCCTCTGTAAACAGGGCCAGATTCTGCTCTTGTTCGAACGGGTCTTCAAAACGGCTAATGGAAGGAAATATTTCTGATAACTTTTCTTTTTCAACGCCAAACCAATGCGCAATCAAAGCACTGACATGTGATGTGGGGGTTGTTGGGATCCAACGGCCTCGCTTGTTGTCAGAGTCAAGTCCTTGCCCTACTTGAAAGTCAGGGTGTGTGCCAAATAAATTACCACCATTAACCATACCGCCCATCAATAATGCATGCCCGCCCCAAGCGTGATCTGTACCTGCCGATGCATCAATACCGTTAGGAGTTAAAGTACGGCCAAACTCTGAGCCACAAAAGGTTAAGACTTTATCAAAGTCGCCTTGAGCCTTAAGTGCAGTATTTACTGCCATTAAGGCATTATTTAGCTCCAACATAAGCGCTTGATGATCAGACAGTAGGTTTTGATGGGTGTCGAATCCCGACATTTTGACAAAAAATATTGGTCGCTTATTTTGATTTGATGCTCTGCCGGCAATGAACTTAACAATGGTTTTTAATCTTTTACCAATTTTACTGTCACCGGCGCCCGCTTGTGCAAAAATAGCATCGTAATCCACATTATTACTTGCTGCATAATCAAATGCAGTATCAACAACAACTTTCGCATTTTCCATACTATCATAGGTATTTTGATACTTTTGTGCCATTAAATGTCCATCTTCTGATGGTTCGAATAAACGCTCTATCATTGTTTTTTTAGCGCCACTAAAACCTGATATTTCAGGTACACCCGATTCAGTAAAAACAAAGGGATTAATAGTACTGTTTTTACTTACTTGAAAAGAATTCAAGCCAGATAGCGAAATTAATGGCGATACTGAACTATCACTATTGCTGGGTGAGAGCATTTCAGCCACCCTGCCTCCCCAGCCATGTTGAAACGGGTTAGACGGTTCACTTTGGTATTGCTTTTGTTGATCGGCATGAGAAAATAATTGTGGCGGTAAACTCACTGATTTTTCTTTAAACTGTTCGCGTGTCGTCGGCTCTAATAAGTTGCCAGTGTTACAAACAACAGACAGCTCTTGTTGATTAAATAGCTTTGCCAAATCAGAGCATTGAGAGTGAAAACCAAATTGGCTGTCAATTGACGATTGATATACTTGCGCAGGCTTAACAAGATTCAGTGGATTCAAGGAGTCCTCGGCTAATGCAACTATACCTCTATGTTGTTCATAACGCTGACGTAAAGCATTATCCCCCATGGGAACCAGCATGTTATTAGCATCATTTCCGCCCGCTAAAAAGACATAGATCAATGCCTTGTAATCATCTGATTGATTAGCTAACACACGGGTAGAGTTTAACATGCTTAGTAAACCTGTAGCGTGAGCAACAGCGGTTCCACCACAAAGCAAAGAGGTGTTTAGAAATTTTCGTCGAGAAAAATGCTGTTTATTATTCATATAAGATCACTCCAAACCCGAAACCAGATTATTATGTAGTATTTATACTACAAATAAAAGTAATGCATATTAAAATCTTTTGACATGGTTAGATAACAAATACAACGACAGTAATAGCTGCACACCTAAGCTATATAAATGTATGAAAGGATACTAGTATATTTACATAGCTTTACAAGGGATGTCGTGAAGCAGCAGATTAGCTTTCTAAAAGCCCTAATTCAGACAATACTTCATCTAGGTGAGCCATTGCTTCTTCAGTAGGTCCTGGATAATCACCAAGTATAGCAATGCCGCCTTGATAACCTATATCCTTTCGCCCAACTCCACTGCTGAAAAATGCCGCTAATACTAACTTTCGATAAATGGAAAATGCCAAACTAGCTTGTATAAACTCATCTTTCGAATCATTACTCGGGTAGGCAATATCATCGATAATTGAAAATTGGTTTTGTTGAGATAGATTAATAAAGTCTGTTGAATATCGTTCTTGGGCTTCATCATCAAGCCAGACTAGCAAGGACAAAACAGTCAACCTATCTTGTTGTTGCCGTTCATAAGGGGCACTAACCCACTCATCTATCACATCAGGAACACCAACTTCTGAAGCCGAAGGCACCATTCCTTCTCTAGGAACCAACACATCCGCTAACCTAGCAACTAGATTTAATTGTTGGGTGCTCAAGGTTTTTGCCCAAGGAGAGTGAGACAAAGCAATCAAATCGGGATCTTTTCCGTAACCTTTGCCTGAAATAGTCGATAATTTAAGGTTAGGCCAATGCCCTCGCTGAACTTCACCGACATTAACTTGTGTATCATTTAGAAAATCACACCCCGAGATTGTGGGCAATAAACTACTGATTGATAAAGCACTCAGCCATTTTAAAGAATCACGACGAGTAACATGGCTTTTATAATGATTATTGTGGTCAACCTGTTCTAGCTTGTTATTTTTCATCTTATTATGCCTCAACCTTTGATTGCACTTTCTGTGCATCTAGGTCTAGTTTTTTAGCTAACCAAGAAGCATTTCGCATCGCTAACGTCATAATAGTCAAGGTACAGTTTTTATGTGGATTGGAGGCAAAAACACCAGCATCCATAACAAACAAATTCGAGCAATCCCACGTTTGTCCATATTGATTTGTTACCGAATCTATTGGAGAGTCGCCCATTCGGGTACTACCTACTTCATGAATAATTTGTCCTCCTTTCAAAATGGCTTTCTCTGGGCTGGGTAAAGGCTCCTTAATTTTTGCTCCCATTTTTTCCAATATTGCTTTAGCAGTTTTTAAACCATGTGCTACCTGATTTAATTCATGTTTTGACCATTTCCAATGAAATTTTGCGACAGGAATTCCCCACTTATCTTTAATATTCTCATCAATTTCCATGTAGCAGTTTTTGTTTGGTAACATTTCACCCCGCAATGACAAATAAACCCCTGTCCCATAATAGTTTTTCACTTGCTCTTTCAAAGCTACCCCATAGCCCTCAAAGTTGCCAAAAACATAGGAGCCCGGCTCTTTAAAGCCACTACTAATTTCAAAGTGATAACCACGAGGGAAATTCAACTCCCCTTTAGCTTGTTTTTTATGTCCCCACCAAGGAATAAAAACATGATTTGAAGTATGACCATCTTCATTATAAATAGGCCTTCCTGAAAGTGCAGGGATATGAGCCCCCAATCCAGCGCCCGTAGAATCCATAATGTTCTTGCCTACTTGGCCACTCGAATTAGCTAAACCATTTGGGTGATGTTCGCTTTTCGAATTCAATAATAAACGGGCAGATTCGCATGCACTTGCAGCCAAGATAACGACTTTTGCTGGCAGTTTTGTAACTGCTAAATTTTTCTTATCTACGTAGGTTACGCCAACAACTTTTCCATTGTTGTCAACATCAACAGATTTCACCATAGCATTTGTGATGACTTCTAAATTTCCCGTGGCTTTTGCCATTGGAATTAATGATGTCGTTGTTTGAAATGCAGCGCCAATTGAACAGCCATGACCACAATCAGTCGCATAAAAACAAGCTTGTCGATTGTCTTTTGGTCTTGTTAATACGGCACGATGCATTGGTGCTGTGGCTATGCCAAGTTTTTTTGCAGCAGCCGTTACTAGCAATTCTGGCACCCTAGCCTTTGGCGGTGGTTGCAATATGCCATCAGAAGAATCAGGCATATCATCTAAACCGGTATTGGTACCACAAACACCAACTAACGCTTCAGTTTTATCATACCAAGGGGCTATATCATGATATTCAAAGGGCCAATCGGCACCTAATCCGTCACGTGTCTTTCCTTTAAAATCATGTTCACTAAATCTCAATGAAAAGCGACCCCAGTGGTTTGTTCTACCGCCTAACATCCGTGCTCGCCACCATAAGAACTCAGTCCCCTCTGCTCTAGTGTAAGGTTCATCAGGTACATTCCAGCCACCATCAACCGTGGCATCATAAAAACCAAAATCTTTATCAACCGTTCCAGCTGCCATTAATGGTGCATCGCCTTTGTGTTTAAACATTGGCGTTTCTGTTATTGGGTCATAATCACGTCCAGCCTCTAACATTAATACTTGGTGACCAGCCTGTGTTAACGTATAAGCTGCCATTGCACCACCAGCTCCTGAGCCAACAACGATAACCTCATAATCAAACTGATTTTTTTTATAATTTTCCATGGCATTTACGACCCTTGTTGTCCTAACTTAACTACAATTCTTTGATTTTAATATTTTTAAAGCTGACCTTATCGCCATGATCTTGTAGCCCTATATGACCTTTGTCATTTAATGCAAAGCCAGGCCAATTTTTGAACTTACTATTCGCTAACTTTGTCTGCCATCGCTCATTGCCTATGACAATTTCGCTGATCAACACATCGTTTTGCCAAACTTTTAATAACTTATTCTTTAGCAAGATACGCACTTGATTCCAGGCTCCAGCAGGTTTATGAGACTCGGTTGGTGATGCTACCATGTCATAAATTGAGCCTGAAAGGTGTGAATCCACCTTATTGTCATAATGTCGTTCATTGTCGAGAATTTGTACTTCAACGGCATGAGAATATATATGCTTGCCTAATTCATCAGCCATAATGAAAATTCCGCTATTACCAGCTTTTGAAATTTTCCATTCCAATCGTAAATCAAAATTTTGATAGCTTTTTTTGGTAATAATATCTCCAGCGCCTTGTTCACTAAGTTGCATCTCGCCATTGCTTACAAGCCATTTATCACTGAGCGTATCTCTTTTAAAATTGCGCCATTGAGACATATCTAAACCATTAAAAAGCAACTGCCATCCAGCTGCTTTTTCTTCAGCGCTCAAGCTATTACCTGCTGTATTTGCCACTTGAGGAGGTAACCATTGATGAACTTTCATGACGGTGCATATGCCAGAGCGACTAAAGTTAGCATCTGTTGCTATTTTACTACCTCTGCCAACACAATTTGCACCTGAGTTACCGTCGATAAGAATTCTACTCATCGCCCAATCAGCATCACAAAGTCCTATCATCGATAACTTAAAGGCTTCTCGTCGTGAGTTATAAACAATTAACGCTTTGCCATCACCTTCAACTTGTCCCCAGCCATCAATATTACAAACACGTTTAACTTCTTCCCCTTGTCGAGGGCTAACTTCTTTAACAGTAGTTTCTTGTTGAGTACTTTCTGTTGAGCTACACGCACCCAAGCCAAATAAACCTAATATAATAATGCTGCATAATGACTTCTTCATGTTCTACTCCTACTATTTAGTGTATTTCAATAGTTCAAATCAACGGTATTACTATTAATCAATCAATTTTGTTTCAAAGTATTTTTTATCGGTTCTCTTTGCCAAGGTACATGACCACTAGCACGAATGTGTTGAGTTAGTCTTTCCCTTAACTGAGAAAACGCTTTTACTGACTTTTCAGCTAGCGGTGTTTTTTCATAAGGGTCAGCAAATAAATTGTAAAATTCAAATGGTTGATATGGCGTGCTCTGTACTAATTTATAATCACCACTTCTAGCTGCATAATAACTTAGGCCGTTGTGATCCCAGCCTTCTTTTCTTACCCAAAACAAGGTACGTTCACTTGTCTTTTCTTCAGGTGTTAATAGCGTCGATAACAAACTGACACCATCGATGTTTGAAGGAATTTGTCCTTGAATAATATCGATAAACGTTGGAAATAAGTCCATTAGCATGCCAACATTATTGGTGCGTTGGTTTTCTTTTATTTTCCCTTGCCAGCGAACAAAAGTTGGTACTCGTATTCCTCCTTCATACATATCGCCTTTACCACCACGTAACTTGCCATTTGATTGGGAATACCGTAATGCCCCACCATTATCTGAAGTAAAAATTATCAAGGTATTTTTATCAAGATCTAAAGACGTTATCTGTTGCAAAACTCGGCCAACACCATCATCTAAATGCTCAATAAAAGCGACATTCTTAGCACGTTTATCTGATAAATTCGCTTCTCGTTTTTGTACTCGGTTAAGGTATTTTTCAGGTGGTTGTATCGGGAAGTGTGGCGCGTTGTAAGATAAAAATAAAAAAAATGGCTGTGCTGACTTGGTCGACTCTGTAATATAATCGACGGCCCAATCAGTAAATATATCTGTCGCATGCCCTTTGGCGGTAATTTCTTTATCATTAAAGCGCATCCAATTCACGCCATCTCGTAAATGCGTCCAATAATCGTCCATCATATCCCCTAAAAATCCATGGAAATGATCAAAACCTCGTTCATTCGGAAGATTGGGGGATGATAAACCTAAATGCCACTTACCAATTAATGCCGTTTGATAGCCGTAATTTTTCAATTGATCAGCGACAGTTTGGCTTTTGGGATCTAAATAGCCCCAATTAATTGATGGATGCTGCCTAATTACACCAGGAACACCTGCTTTATCGGGATATTTACCCGTAATAAAAGAAGCTCTGCTTGGAGAACATACGGTAGAATTTGCATAGAACTGGCTTAACGTTAAACCTTGCTTAGCCAATTTATCAATATTAGGTGTAAATACGTCTTGTGCTCCTTGAGCAGATAAATCGCCATAGCCTAAATCATCAGCCATTATCACTAATATATTTGGTCGTTCATTTGCTTCAAGAAAATCACATACACTAAAAAATAAAAATGTGAATAAAAAATATTTCATCAATAAAACTAACCTAAATTTGTTATGACCATTTCAAAATATGACCGGCATTATGCAAGGTCTGACCGTTTGGCTCAGCAATCGCATATTGAAAACCACCACGTAAGCTAAAAGCTCCGTGCTTTCCTTGTGTATTCATAGCAATAAAGGCAACTTGTAAATATTTCATATCTCGATGATTCTTATGGATTTTATGAATGCGTTGAGTTGCAATTTCACAGGCTTGTTGTGGCGTTTTTCCAGCACGCATCATTTCCATAACCACAGTACTAGCCCCAGTTCTAATCACAGCTTCGCCTAAGCCAGTACAGGCAACTGCTCCCACCTCATTATCCACG
The DNA here is from genome assembly GCA_913062815.1 of uncultured Colwellia sp. GTDB lineage: Bacteria > Pseudomonadota > Gammaproteobacteria > Enterobacterales > Alteromonadaceae > Colwellia. The sequence goes on from CAJXWZ010000014.1 coordinate 43,871, forward strand.
AACAAGCCAGCACCAATAATGGGAGAGTCGCCCACTCTGCCATGCATTTTCCATGCTACGCCAGAAGTTGTGGTCGCACCTGCGAGGTTTCCGTGTGAATCTAGCGCTAACATACCGATAGTGTCATGATTCTCGACATTAATTTCTGGTACGTAATCACTTTTTCTTAGCCATTGCTGCCATTTCTGTTTAGCTTTTTCTGTTAATAAATTTTGCTTTTTAAACCCTTGAGCTAATGCAAATTTTTGCGCGCCCTTACCTACCAACATCACATGAGGCGTTTCTTCCATGACCTTTCTGGCTATTGAAATCGGGTGCTTAAACCCTTCTAGGCATGCAACCGCTCCACAGTTGCTATGGTGATCCATGATACTTGCATCTAACGTTACAATACCTTCTCTGTCAGGAAAGCCACCGTAGCCAACACTATGATTATTTTCATCTGCCTCAGGTACGCGAGCCCCCACTTCTACAGCATCTAGTGCCGTGCCACCTTGGCTTAATATTTCCCATGCAGGTTTATTTGCTTCTACGGCAAAATTCCAAGTAGAGATAATTTTCGCAGCACTTGGAACCGGCAAGGCTGATGGTGTTGACTCAGACATTGAATACACTACAGGGCTAGCAGCACCGGCCAATAAAGCTGCAGATGATTTAATAAAATGTCGTCTATTATTTTTCATTTGTTTTGTCGCCGTTTATATAAACTAATATGGCTTTTTCATTCGTGGCTCAGCAAGCCATAAGCTAAGTGCAGTTGTCATTTCTTTAACCCGCTGTGGATAATCATTGATTAAATTCCACCTTTCATATGGGTCTTCTGCTAAGTTAAACAGCTCTTTCGCTTTGCCATGACGAGCAAGTAATTTCCAGTTATCTTTACGAACAACTTCTGTGATAACAGGAGTAGGCCTTTCATCTAGAATGCTGGTGTAATTACCATTGTGTTGATAATCACCTATTTGCCAAAACACAAAACCTCGATCATTAATTGGTTGCTTAGTTAATAAGTGAGACGATACATTCATCCCATCAACTGCCTTTTCCTTAATAATGGGTTTAAGTGCTAACGCTGCAAATGTCGGCAGTAAATCATTGGTATGAAGGAGTTCGTTCGAGACCTGCTTGGCAGCAATTTTCGATGGCCACCATGCGATAGCAGGTACTCGAATTCCCCCTTCATGAAAATCTACTTTTCTGCCTTTAAATGGCCCCGCAGAGCCACGATACGCTGGTCCATTATCACTGGTAAATATAACCAAGGTATTTTCTTCAATGCCTAAATCCTTTAACTTATTTAATACTCTACCAACACTTAAGTCTAAATGGCTGACCATGCCTCGATACAGTTGTTCGTGACCTACGGCTTTATTTTTGTATTGATTTAATGATATTTCCGGTGTTTTTTCATAAGGTGAATGCGGAACATCAAACCATAGATTTAAAAAGAAAGGCTGCTCACTACCGGCAATTTTCTCTATAAAACCTAACGCCTCATCGGTTTTAATATCAGTCCAATGCTTATCAATAGGTGCAATAACTTTTTCATCTCTGAGCAAATGTTTGCCTGCATCTTTGTACAAACGTTTTTCAAGCATGGCGGGTTTTCGATATAGTGGGTCTTCAATCATAGTGAGGTAATGATCAAAACCGTGCTCTATAGGACCAGGAATGCTATTTGCCCTATCCTTGATATGCTTTCCATTTAGGCCTCCTAAATGCCACTTCCCTATGTGTTTTGAGACATATCCGGCACTTTTAAGTGCTTTAGGAATGGTGAGTACATCTCGCTGCAAGTGCATTATTTCATCTTTAAAATGCCTGGTAACATTAAACCTTAGCGGATAACGCCCTGTCATTACTGACACTCTTGTAGGTGTACAAACAGCAGAGCCTGCATAAAACTGCGTGAAACGCATTCCTTCTTTGGCCATTTGATCAATGTTTGGAGTATGTATTTTATTACTACCGTAACTGCTGACATCGCCATACCCTAAATCATCGGCCAGTATCAATATGATATTTGGTTGTTGTGATTTTGCGTAACTTCCATAAGCCATAACTAAAGAAGTAAAAGCGACAAAGTAAACAATGACTAACCGCACAAACCTCAATGGAACATTTATGACTTTTTGATATACAGATATATCACTCATTGTTATCAATACCTTTTAAAACAAATTGATAGCGGTACTCTTTCTCTGTTAAAAAATATTTCTTTAATGCTGTTGCTCCCCAACTTTGCACGCCACCAACGCCCATTTGACCATAATCAATATTCAAACTAACCAAGGGTCTTGGCATTAATTCGCCACTGTGTAGGCCTTCTCGACTTGCGCCTGAATCTAAATCTGAAATGCGATAATGTAATGCACTCATACTGAAATGAGGCGAACCTTTCACTTGCAAGCCAAGTCCTGTTTTATTAGTCAATTCTGCCCAGCGCACTTGCGTTTTATAACCACTTTCTTGCGCTCGTACATAAGGGTGGTATTGGTCAGCAACGCTGCTTTCATATAAACCAACATGGGCAGAGTGATTACGATCCCGGTAATTCTCATGAGGACCACGGCCAAGGTACTTAAGGTGATCGTAGTCTTGACCAAGCTCAACATTCATCCCAATTCGAGGAATTTCGGAAACATCCTCTTTACCAATATTCATCTGGTAACTAACAACAACTTCACCTGAAGGTTTAACTAAATAATTTAAACTTAACAACCCATCAACGTCTGGAATTGAAAATGTTGATGCAACAAGTACGTTGCCATCTTGTTGTGGTATTACTTCGAAAGACTTTTTAAATTGGCGTTCAGAAGCATATTTCCAAACACGGCGTTTATCATGCCACTTACCGCCGTAATCATTATCATTAGGCGCTCGCCAGAAATTTGCTTGAAGAGGCTGAGTAATGATTTCTTTGCCCTTGTATTGGTACCCTACTAGCAAGCCAGATTTTTGGTTAAAACGTGCGGTAAACTCTTTTCCTTGAACCTCGACGATAAGCCGGGGATCTAATTGGTGAATGGTGAGCTGCCCAGCAGAGTTTTTCTCAATTTCAACTATTGGCTGAATTGGTAATTTATACTGCTCAGTGGCAACTTCATGACGCTTAGCTAATAAAGGTAATGCTTTATTGGTGCGCACGCTTAAATTTAGAAAAACTTCATGGGAGTAATCACTATTGATGGTATAAGGTAGGGTCAGCACTTTTGCTTGTTGCGGTGATAAAGATAGCTGCTCAATGTTTCCTTGTTGCAATACCTCACCATTGCTTATTAACTGCCACTCTAAGCTATAGTCATCAAGGTTCTTAAAGAAGAATTCATTGAAAATTTCAACTTTACCCTTCAATAAATCTACGGCCTTAAATTGAATATCTTGGTGAGCTTTTTTTACTTCATATATCGCTGGTTGCGGACGTCTATCAGGCAAAAGCAAACCGTTTAAAACAAAGCTACCATCGGATGGCACGCCGGGCTTACCAAAGTCACCACCATGAGCAAAAATTTCATGTCCTTGTTCTGTGGTCTTCCTCAGTCCTTGATCAACCCAATCCCAAATATAGCCACCTTGTAGTGCTGGATATTGGCGAATTAAATCCCAATAATCTTGAAAGTTACCGACACTATTACCCATAGCATGCGCATATTCGCTCATGATCATTGGCCGTTTTGGGTTTGACTTGGCAAAATTTTCCATACGACTAGGCCCTGGATATTGCGGCACTATCATGTCGGTATTCCAGTCGTGCTCAGCCCTTTCATATTGGCGAGGCCGTGAAGGGTCTCGTTGTTCTATCCAACGATAGGTTTTAAAAAAGTTAACGCCATTGCCTGCTTCATTACCCAGTGACCAAGCAATAACTGATGGGTGATTTTTATCACGCTCGACCATAGCAATGGTTCGTTGCATATGAGCGTGTTGCCAATCAGGATTATCACCTAATGTTCCACCTTCAACACGCTTATAACCCATACCATGAGACTCAATATTCGCTTCATCGACAATGTATAAACCGTATTTATTTGCTAAATCATAAAAATATGGATCATTAGGATAGTGCGCAGTACGAACAGCATTAATGTTAAATTGCTTCATTAATTTAACGTCAAGCTCCATACTTTCTTTAGAAATTACATGGCCAGTATCGGGATCATGTTCATGGCGATTCACACCTTTAATGAGCACAGCCTTGCCATTGATAAGGAATTGGCTATTTTTCATTTCTACACGTCTAAAACCGACTTGTTGATGAATAACTTCTATAACACTTTTATCATTATCAAGGTGCGTGATGGTCAACGTGTATAAGGTTGGTATTTCTGCAGACCATTGTCTGACATTAGGAATAACCCCGGTAAATTGGGGAGAGCTTTGTTTAGCTATTTTAGATTTCGCATCAAAAACAACCTGCCCTGAAGCATCGCGCAAATCGACCTTAATGGTATGCAATGAAGGTGTTTTTGCTAATTCAACGGCTAAATTAAATTCACCAGATAGATAATCATCACTTAATGTGGCATTAACAAAAAAATCGCTAATTTTATTCTCAGGGCTAGCATAGATATAGACATCTCGTTCAATACCAGAGACGCGCCAATAATCTTGATCTTCAAGGTAACTACCGTCACTCCAGCGAAATACTTGCAAAGCGATACTATTTTCGCCAATGCTAATGTATGGCGTAATATCAAACTCTGCGGGTGTTTTGCTGCCCTGGCTATAACCTACCTTTTTACCATTTACCCATAAATAAAAGGCTGACTTAACTGCACCAAAATGAATGGTTACGTCTTTACCCTGCCAACTTTCATCAATGATAAAAGAACGACGATAATGGCCAACCGGATTATCATGAGCTTGAATGTACGGTGGATTCTTTATGAATGGATAAGGTTGATTAACGTAAATAGGGGTACTGTACCCTTGCAATTCCCAATTGCTTGGCACTGGAATATCATTCCATTCACTGTCTTCAAAATGCGTTTGATAAAAATCCGTAATAATGTCTGCAGGTTTATCGACCAACTTAAATTTCCACAGCCCATTCAAGTTGAGAAAATTACTTGCTAATTCTTTCTCATTTTCTGCTTCTTTTTCATTAATAAAAGCAAAGAAACTCGCTTTTGCTGGCAGTTTATTGATGCCTACTACTTGAGGGTTTTCCCAATCATTTTCAGCATGAATTTGATAAGAGAATAGCAACAATAAAATGATTAAAACTGGAAACCTTTTGTCATAAATAGAATGAAGTAAGGTCATGAGTTAATAGCCAACCTTTACAATGTTTGTAATAACCATTTCAAACTTTTCTACTAGTTCAGGGTGTTCGGTTGCAATATTGTTTTGTTCATTAATATCCTTCGATAAATCATATAATTGAGGATATTTAGCAAAACCTCCTTCAATGCCTTTTGGTTTAAGCCAAGGGAAATTATTGTTGCTTTTATTGGGCGAAATATATTTCCATTGCCCACTTCTTAGAGCGTGAGGTCCGACAGATTCTTCAAGTAAATGCTTCCTACCTCTTTGTGAATATCCTAATAAAGCTGAAAGTAACTGTTGACTGTCTATTGCTTCATCGATACCTACGTCAACGTCAATTAATTTGGCAAATGACTTATAAATATCCATTTGAGAAATTAACGCATTAGATTGACTTGGCTTTATGATATTTGGCCAGTAAACAATCATTGGAACACGCGTACCCGCTTCAAATGCACTATATTTTCCACCTCTAAATGGACCTGACGGCTTATGGCTGCCAATCAACGCTACCGATTGGTCTTCATAGCCATCATTTAACACCGGGCCATTGTCAGAAGTAAAAATAATGATGGTATTATCGGCTAAACCTAATCGCTCTAATTCACTTATTATTTGCCCTGTCATCCAGTCCATTTGAACAATTGCATCACCTCGAGGCCCCATCTTTGTTGCGCCTTTAAAACGGGGGTGAGGTAAACGAGGCACATGTATATCGTGGTAAGAATGAAATAAGAAAAAAGGATTAGCCTTATTTTTACGAATGAAGGCTATTGCTTTATTAGTAAAAATATCGGCAAAATCTTCATCTTTCCACAGCGCCTGCTCTCCCCCCGACATGGTGCCAATTCGGCTTACACCATTAATAATGGTATCGCTATGTTGGCGGTCTGCGGCGTACCTTAGTAGTTCTGGATGTTCAACACCTGTAGGTCTCTTACCAATATTTTCTTTATAACTAACCGAAATAGGGTCGTTCACATCCAAATTTACAATTCTATTATTTTCTAAGTAAATTGTCGGCACTCTATCGCCAGTAGCAGGCAATAAAAAGCTGTAATCAAAACCAACCTCCGACGGGCCTGGTGTCACGTCACTATTCCAATCAATGTTGCCATCGCCTAGACCTAAGTGCCATTTACCTACAACGCCGGTGGCATAACCCGCTTTTTTTAACATTTTTGGTAATGTGGGCTTATTGGTTGAAATCAATAAGGGTGCATCTCCTTTAAGCACATCGGCTTTAATTCTAAAGCCATGCTCGCCTGTTAATAAAGAATATCTCGAAGGGGTACAAGTAGCAGCACTGCTATGTGCATCGGTAAACTTAATGCCATTGTATGCTAGCCTATCTATATTAGGGGTACTTACTGCAGTTGCCCCATAACTACTAACATCACCATAACCAAGATCATCAATGTAAATAACAACAATATTGGGCTTATTGTCCTTTAGCGATTTTTGCTCAGTTAATACGTCATCGGATTGAGAGCAAGCATTCAATAAACAAATCACGCTTGTTGTTAGTGTTAATAATAATTTTTTGTTCATATATTCGCTTCAAAAATAAAATGGTCTTTAGCATGAAATTTCAATTTGATTAATTGCATGACAAAATTCACTGGATAAAAAATATCGAGTGCCAAAATCAGCACTCGATATGCTAAGCAAAGTACTCACGTCATTCCGTGTGTAAGGGAACCAAGGGAACGTCTGTCAACAAACCAAGGTAACGTGAGTAATGAAGTTGCTTAAAACTTTTCAATTAAAAGACTAAAACTTATAAGTAACTCCTAAGGTATATTTTCGGCCTAAGTAACTAACGCGGTCGGTTAACTCTTTGTATTTCGCATAGGTTTCTTGATGTTCATCGGTTAAGTTTCTTACGGCAAAGTTCACTTTCCAGTTTTTACTAAACTTATAAGTCGCATTAACATCTAACTGACCATAAGCACTTTTATAGCTTGGCAAGAATTCATGTTGTTGAGCCCAACCCAAATATCTCTGTCTTTGCACAACATGCTCACTTCGGTAGTTATAAGCAGCACGAATACTGAATTTATTATCATCATAATAAACAAAAGCATTACCATTGTGTTTTGCAACACCTGGATTGTCGTGAATGTCACCTTCTTGATCCTCAAAGGTAGAGCCACCTAATGGTTTGGTGTAGTTAATACCGTAGCCTAAATGCTTAAACAACCCGGGTAGCATTTCTAACGATTGTTGATAGTTAATTTCATAGCCCTTGACACGTGCATTACCAATAACCTTACGCTGTTGCACGTAAAAGAGATGATCGCCAAGGTTTAGATCATAAGAAGATTCAGGGTCAATAATTAGACCAGAATTTTCAATTTCTCGGTAATAATAAGCAACAGACAACATACCTGCATCGGCAAAATACCACTCAAAAGAAACATCAACATTTTCGGCTCTTCTTGGCGGTAAATTTATGTTACCCGAGCTACCAGCACCGTCATATTCTTCAGGTGTATAGTCTGGATACCATATCTCCATGCGAGGTGCGATTTCTTTTAAACCACGACGACCTAAAGTTTTACCCCAACCTAAACGTAGTATTTTATCTTCCGCTAATGCAAAGTTGGCATTAAAGCTTGGTAAGTGGTCAAAGTATTTTCCACCAGAATCTCTATACCCATAGGGAAATTCACCAGGCACTCTTTGATAATTTGGATCTTCAAGCGACTTAAAGTAAATACCTCTGCCAGACACCTCAGTTTTAACCCAGCGATTACCTACATTCCCCCAAAAACGTATCCCTTCGAACGTGCCCCGAGGTATAACAACATCAAAAGATGCTTTAAAATACGCAGCTAAGGTTTCCTCGGTAACCGAAGTATTCTCATAGGCTTTATCAAAGACAGGGTCGCCAAGTTCGGTAAGTGCATAAATGTCAGGTAAGCCCACCATTATGCCCATTTCATTCATATCACAGTCAAAGGTTGTGTAATTACTTGGTAAATTTCCACTTAATTCAGTACTGACCTGGCTGGTTGCTGTTGTTAAACAGCTTGCCATATAATCAGAGACATCATTGTTTTCAGGGTCTACATTCTTTTCTTTATTTAAGAAAATATCTTGTATATTTGCTTGAGGTAGACCATCCCAAGTTGGACCGTCTGAAGATTTATTTTGATTATAATACGCCTGCTGAGCAAAACCTCTTTCGGCCCAGCGTGCACCATATTTTACTTCGGTAAAAAATGAATCTTCAATATCATGGGTAATATCAAATTTAACAGTATCACTACTTTCTTGAACCAAGGCCGCTTGACGCTGCATTTGACTTAAACGCCAATTATCATTTAAGTTAGCAGGGTCTAATGATACTGGGCTCATTGAACCATAATTGTCATAAATAGTAACGTCAGCTAAATCTACGCCACTTTCATTAAATGCATAAACATTTATGCCATCTTGAACATTATGTTGTTTCCAATTACCGCCTAACTCTTGGGTTATTTTCATTTGACCGTGAAAACGTTCACTATCTGCATCTGATGTTGATGCTTTAAATTCAAACAGCACATCGTCATTAACTTGGTAATCAATTTCTACATTAGCCTGTTTTGATTCCCGGTCTGATACACCTTGACATGGACTACAACCCATTTGAAGCAGACCGCCCCCAAGTAAACCACTTCCGACATAAGCAACCGGTCCTGCGGGTACTGCAGAAGTATTTTTAAGATCATTATCCTTCCAATATGTTCCACCAGGTACATCGCCAAGTTGAGTTAAGACAAAGTTGTCACTTTCCAGGGCAAATGCACGATGTTTATGCGATTGAATACCTAACTTACTGGCCTGATAAACATCGTCATATTTGTTGTATGTGGCATCAAGGGTAATACTTAACTTTTCATTTGGTTGCCATTGCAAAGTACCATTGACAGATTTTCGCTCTGAAAGACGTTCATTTGACGAAAGCTCAAACGATGATGGTACATAATAAACATCGTTTACATCACTTACACCATCACCGTTAACATCTATTTTGATGTACTTATCATCAAGATCACCACCATTAGGTCCACTATTGGCACCATTAAAACCGGTTTGACGAACCCAACGTGAGCCGCCATCAGAGCCTAACCCTGAGCCAAAGGCTTCAGTATTAGAACGAATGTCTTTTTGAGTAATAGTGAGCAAACCACCAAAATCACCGTACTTAGTATCACGATAGTTTTTACCTAAATATAAATTAAATTCAGGGTCAACTTCTTCACCAATATCACTATATTGTGCCTTGGTATTTAGTAACGCGAAATTTTCATCTTCTCTTTGTAGCGGCTTTTTGGTTTTTAAGTTAACCGAGCCACCTAACGAACCTTCAGTAAGGTCTGCTTGAGCCGTTTTATAAACGTCAATACTAGAAAAAAGTTCTGCGGGTATATCTTGCAGATTAACGCCTCGGCCACTGTCTAACCCAGAAGCGTCATTTAAGCTTCCTCCTTTTTCTATTGCTCCCGCTAAGGTACTGCCGTTAATTTCAATATTATTATCAAATGAGCCACGAATACTTAAGCCAGTACCTTCCCCTTCGTCATTACGGGTAATGAGTACACCTGTGATACGTGATAAAGATTCTGCGATATTTGCGTCAGGCATTTGTCCCATGTCTTCAGCACTAATGGAATCCATAATTTCATTAGCAAATCGTTTGTCATTTATAGATTGTCTAATACTGCCACGAACACCGACAACTTCAATGACCTCAATTTCATCGCTCTTCTTTTTAACTACGTTTTCTTTTACCGCTTCAGCTTCTGCTGCAAACGAATTAAAAGAACAAAGTCCGAGTGCAACAACACAAGCCTTACTCAAAACTGATAACTCAAATCGTTTTAAATTATTCATATAATTTCCCTTAATGTATCTATCACTTCAAAACATCCAACTGAGAAATGATCTTTTTTATATTTATTGTTTTGATGTTCTACAAAGTTACTCAAAGTAGAAGGCATAAATAATAATATTTATACTATGTTTAACAATACCAAAAAAGTATTAATCTTCTAAAAACTTACAAGCTATATAAATAGAGAAGATAAAGGATCTCTTTTAATTTACATGTCATTATTTTAAAGGAAACAAAGGTAAAAATCAGTTAAACACCGCTAATATAGGATCTTATAAGATCTTTAACCAAGTATATTTAACCACTATTTTTCAGTGGGTTAACAAAAACAAGCGTTTGGAGTTATGATTACATCCTATGATTGGTTGAACACTGTTGATTATGAGGCAGAGCTGTAATACTTTTGATATCAAGTAAGCAATCTGTCACGTTTTTGATCTGAGTTTTGATCTGAATTTGACGACGTTGGAGTAAGAATATGAAGAACAATAAAAACATATATATAGTACCTCATAACTCAACTGAGACCATGAGTAATTTAGAGTCATTAATTGGATCGCTAGGTTTTAATGTACAAGTTGTTGACGCCAACCCATTTGTACTGACAAATAGACCTAGCGGTATCATAATTATCGACTATACATCCGTTGCATTAACCGAAGAGAAGTTACCAAAGCAAACAGAAATATATGCACGAAAGCATAAAATATTATTGGTAAACCTTTCTAAAGGTGATGTTAACGAAGCTGTTGCCATTCAACGAGGCTGTACTGGGGCTATTTATGAAAATTTAAGAGCCGATGAAGTGATTAAAGCGATATATGCAGTACAACAAAATGAATATTGGTTTAGTCGGAAAAATATTAGCTTGGCACTGAGTAATATTTTACAACACAATTCCGGAAACAAAGAAGCGCAGTTAACCCAAGAGCAGCTGGCAACGATTAAATCTTTGACACGCCGTGAAAAAGCAATTGTTAGCTTAGTTTGTAAAGGTTCAAGTAATAATGATATTGCGGAGTCGCTGTTTATCAGTTGTCATACGGTGAAAACTCATATTTACAGTGCCTTTAGAAAAACACAATGCAAAAACCGGGTGGAATTAATTTACTGGGCAATGAAGAATGCGATGGCGGCAGAACTGTCTGCCTAAAAATAAATAAACTTGCAGATTGACAGAATCTAAAAAAAACTAAACACAAGGATGTGTTTTCAGAACTTAACAAAATGTGGTGGTGGTACTAAAAAACTTTATCTTACATGACAACCATACTATTAGTTTGTTTATTTATGCTAATTAACCTTATCCTTAACTTTAACTTTGACCACCTTGGTTACCATGTCATTATCACGTTTTTCACCAAGAAAGCGTTGATTAAATTTGTCAAAATGAAGACCATATACACCATAAGGCTCTGTTGAATAATATAAATCCGCTTTTTTATGTCCAAACGCTTTAAAATAAATACCTCTTCTATCGTAGTTACCGCTGCGTAAAAAATAAATCCCTTTATTTGTCGCTAACCAAGTTCTCTGTCCGCCGGGGTGAGGTATTCCATAGGTTTCTTGGGTTGTTTTTTTGGTGTTAAAGTTATGGCGGTATACTACCCCATTGCTTTTTTGATAAAATAGGTCTTCATCACCTTGCTCTGTTTTAAGCCACTGAGCAATACCAACCCCCTCTAAAATGACTTCATCAGTTTTTTTATCTATATATCGATACACATTGTGTTGAAATTTATTTTCTTTTAAATAAAAGATTTCACCTTGCTCATTATAAAAAGGGGAACTTATACTATTTTCTTCATCAGATAACCAAGTCATTTGCTTTTGTTCAATATCAAAAGTAAATAATCGCAGCCCAGCTTTACCAACAAGAGTTTTACCGCTGGGGTGAAGATTAATACTGCTAAACCTCAAATGTTGATTAAAATGAGATAACTGGATATCGACATTATCACTGCCACGTAAATAAAACTGACTAAAGCCTGAGCGATCAGAAATAAAAAATAGTTTATCTTTGCTAAGCTGAACACCGTGGTAATCATTTGCACTAGAGTCAATAATAATATGCTCTTTTGGATTAACATCTAAACTGATTGAAAATAAATCAACTTGAGACTTTAAACCATAAGCTGCAAATATTTCTCCTGCTGCGTTTTGATGAGATATTGAAGATAATAACTTACTAACTAGCGCAATTGGTTTAACTTCCGCAGAATGTATATTTACATTAAGCAGTTGATTAAATTGTTTATCTATAAGATAAACAGATTGACTATCGTTACTCCAAGCAATATTGGTTGACCTTATTGCTTCACTACTAAAAATCACTTCTTGAGTATTGGTAATTAAATTTTTGACAACCACATCAACCACTGAATTCAAGACTTGTAGAACAACTAGCCAATTTCCATCAGGAGATAGTTTTTGATGATACTCAATAGTGGATTTTTCATTTGGCTTTGTTACTGGGTGGTAAGTTTTATTTACTAAATGATAGCGGTAAATGGCAAAACCTCTCGGTTGCTTAAAGTCGCGAAACAGTATCTCTTGGTTATTTGGTAATACCGATACCATGTTATAATCCAAGCGTTTATTACAATTAACTATTTCTTTTTCTTGATTATCTGAAAAGCCCACTAAATCTAAACGCATAATTTTACATGACTTTCCTCTAACTATGCGGGCAAAATATACTTCACTATCGTCAAAACTAAAACTGGCACCGATATCGTTAAATTCACCATGCGTTAATTGATTAATTTTTCCATTTTTTAAGTTTTTGATATACAAATTGCTGAATTTTGAATTTTTCGTATTGTGAGAATAAAGCAGCCATTTTTCATTATGAGAAAGTACGATGTTCCGTTGCTGACCCTTTTTTGAAATAACTGGTGTTATCGAGTAGTTGTTCATCGCTTTAACGTCTGTTATTTTTTCAACTTCCCGTGGAAACAATAAAAATGCAAAGCTCATTACGAGTAAGAAAATTAGGCCATTTTGAAAAGAGAGGTATTTATTTACGCTCCGTGCACCGCGTAACTGAGTAGCAGCTAGTTCTTGCTCTGATACCTCTTCAACAGAAATAACAAGCGAATAACCTTGTTTATGAATAGTTCGGATATAAGTAGGCTTTACCGGGTCATCACCTAAGTGCTTTCGCAACATTGAAATTACGCGGGTTATGGCAGAATCGGAAACAATGCGGTTTTTCCAAACGTGCGTAATAAGCTCATCTTTACTGACAACTTTATCTTTATTCAAGACTAGACACAGTAGTAAGTCACTACTGATAGGCTCTAGTTGTATCGCTTCATTATCCTTAATGAGCTGTTGTGCTTGGTTGTCAAACAACCACTCGCCTATTTGAATAAAGCGCATTCAAATCCCCAAAAAATACTATAACACCATTCACTGACGCACCAATGTAAGCGCTTACATAACTAATATAACCTGAAAGTGAACCTAAAGACAAACCTTTCCAAACACCAATATATCTGATAAATAATATAAACTAAACACTAATTAGGCATTCATTCATAAGAAAGTTGTTGTTTTGTAAATATATTTTGACGAAAAACAAGACATTAATAAAAACTGAGCAAGCAATGTGGAAGAGGAAATACAATCAACAATTGGTAAAGTCCGTAATTACTCTTTAGCTAAGGCAAAATTAACAGCCTCTTGTGTCCAGCGATATAATGTCATTTCACTGATACCGGTATTTTTGGCTACATCTTCAATTGAACAGCCCAATTCTATTATTTGCCGGGTGGCTTCTTCTTTAAGGTTATCATCTTGGCTTGATGAACTTTCCATCGTGCTATTCCTTACAACGTGAATAACGATTTAGTGGTTAATTCAATCCACTAAGTTTATCTTTTGCTTAAAAAAAAGGCGTTAAAGTAAATTACTTTGGGGGAATAATATTTACCCTAACGCCCTTTTAACTTCTAACATTAAACAACTGCTAAATTATCAATTATTTGGATTTAACAGTGTTTAACTTTTCTCGCTATTAACTCAGTTAATTAATATGCACTGATATTAATACTGGCAAAGTTGTCATTACCTATTTGAGTCATCTGAGCCACATTATTATTACCAATAATAAAGCCAGCAGCAGTGTTACCATTACCCACCTGTTCTACAAGTAAGGCATTAACATTACCGTTAATAGTAAAGCCAAAGCCATCATTGCCCAGTAATAAGTTGTCGTCACCATCTTGCTGAATGACAATACCGGCAGAATAACCATCCCAAACATTTGCTGCACCAGTACCGTTACCATTACCAGTAACATCCATATCAACTTCGTTGTAAGCGCCTTCTTGGTCAATATCAAACTTATTACGCTCTGACCAACCAAAGGTAGCCACTGTCATGTATACGGTGTTAGAAGCACCTACCTGGTCAATAGCAGCAGTATTGCTACCGCCACCTTCATCGGTCCAACTAATGTAGTTATCTAAACCCGTTTGGTTATATTCCTGTTTGCCCCATTTACCTGCTTCAATATCCACTTCAATGACATTTTCATTACCTATTTGGTTAAAGTCATAATAGACATCCTTTGCAGACATTCCTTCTTGGAAAGAAGTTACCTGCAAGTCAACAATGTTCTCCTCACCTATTTGGTTAATGTACATTTTAGCGGCTGCATCCATATCAACCGTGACAATATTATCAGTACCCTCTTGTGATACCATATAAACATTACTGGCGTCAGAGCCATAATCACCAGCATGATTCAAAGTGCGATCAATAGTCAAGTCAGCGGAGTTGTAATTACCAACTTGTGTTACCCCAACACGTTTATTATCACCTATTCCTTTGACAGATGAGTAGTTTTCATCACCCGTTTGAATAGTTTCGTAAAAACGGTTATTACCGGCGTCTTGATATTCAGCGATGTTCTTATTACCTGTCTGCTGGATAATAAAGCTATTATCATTACCTGTAGTTGCGGTAATGCTTGCTGATGTAGGTTTTGACGCAAATTGTTTATTACTATGACCTGTAATAGATAAATCCCAAGTATTGCGATCACCTGTTGCGCCTAATCGAGAAATGTTATTCCAACTACCGTCGATATTGATGTTAGTAGTGCTGCTATTTTCTGTGGTTTTACCGATGTTCGCTTGGTTTTGCCCGTCACCATTAAAGGTGAAATTCATCACATTGCTATCACCAACATGAAACGCTTTAATCGTCCGGTTATTAAAACCTGATAAATTGTTAACGGTTACTTGGTTATCATCACCCGAAAACTCTTTGAAATTAACAGAACCACCTGAGCCAAAGCTATTTATATTAAAAGTGTTGCCACTGCCCGATGATTTTTCCATGTTGATGATATGATCTTTGTTCGCATAAGCATCAGTATCACCTCGCATTTCAATATTAATAATATTGTCATCACCAGTAAACTCAGCATAAACGGTAGAACGACCAGTATCATGCAATTCAATACTTAACTCATTGTTGTTACCTTTCAAATATGAAGGCTTATCGACGTTTTGTTTCCAACCAAGATCACCACGTATACCTGTTTTATGTATAAAGGCAGTATTGTTATCACCTTCAATCGTTAGGTTGGTACGTTGTTGAGCGTCGTCTAAATCGATATAAGTGAGTGAATCAACCGTGTTGTCAGAGCCTGTTATTTTTATTACGTCCCAGATACCAACTGCGTCGTGAACAAAATGTTGCTGTTCAACATTAACAAGGTTATTGTTGCCAGCAAGTATGTCAACACGGGCTGCACCGCCATAACCGTGTTGTATAATGCCAATGTCATTATCATTACCGGTGATAAAGATTCTGCCCATCATGTTAGCCAACATTGGAATCACTTTAGTTTGTTCTGTAGTAGCAACATTATCATTACCATCAATAGTAATATCGCTATAAACATACTTACCTTGGATATCAATACTGGCATCATTACCCTCTGATGCAGTTTGTTCACCGATCATGATATATGCTTCGTTTTCACCTGAAATAGCGGCAACTTGTTGCTCAGATGAAAAATGCTCAGCTAAAGTAGCGTCATCTGCTATCGCTGACACTGAGGTAGTTAATGCTAACGCAATAGATGCGCTGCATAGAGATTGTTTAAATTTACGCATGTTTTATATTCCTAATTAATTTGAGACTTTCAGTTCGCAGTTAATAAAAACCGTTAACCAAGTTATTCCTCTCATATTGAACTAGTGCTGCTACCAACTGGGCTTTTGGTATTACTAATGTTTAGCGTCACTTTTTCAAGCTCATTAAATATTAGTGTGTTGGCATAGTGCCTAATAAAAAAACACTAAACAATCGCAAAAAGGTAGGAAACACAAAAACAATAACAACTTGATTAATAAAGAAAATGTAATCCACCCTAGTTATTTTACCACTATGACTAGTCCCTTTTTATTAGTCAGCCACGTATTTCATAAAAAAGTATGAGTCATTGAAAATAAAAGGAAAATTCTACTAATAAAGTCTGTTTTTTGGGGCGTACGCTTGTTTTTGATATTTTAAAGCCTTAATAATTACGTCATCTCTTTGCTATTACTGCTGCAAATGTCTGGGCTGGACAAATAAGTAGAAAAATAGAAAGCAAACAAGTGTGCATAACACCAATAGTTAAATGCTGCTTAGCTTGCCTTAACATGATATTAAGAGAGAAAAATATGAAATTTAAATTATCTACTGTCGCATTAGCGATGTTACCTGCAATGGTCTTAACAAGCGCTATTGCAGAAGAAGTTCAACCAGCACAATACAGTGCTAACTCACTGATTGTTACTTATAAAGCAGGCACCACGCAAGCACAAAAATCATTAGCAAATAATGGCGCAAGTGCACAACACTTCAACAATATACTCGGTGGCCGCTTAGCTAAACTTACCGTTGCAACCGACGATATTCACGTATTAATGAAACGTCTTCGCAAGCATCCTGCAATAGAAAGCGTTGAACTCGATTATCATATTGCTGTTAGTGAGCCTGCTGCAGTAGTTAATGACCCTGCGTACGATAATTTATGGGGCATGAAAAACACCGGTCAAACCATCACTGTTGGTAATAGATCTACTGTTGGTACAGCTGGCGCGGATGTTGATGCTGAAACTGCTTGGCAAAAAACAACGGGGTCAAAAGAAGTAGTGGTAGGTGTTATTGATACGGGTGTTGATTATACCCATGAAGACTTAGTCAATAACATGTGGACTAACACATTAGAGCTATACGGCGAAGACGGCGTTGATGATGATGGCAACGGTTATGTTGATGATGTTCATGGATGGGACGCCTTTGATAACGAAGGTGATCCAATGGATACCCACGGGCATGGCACCCACGTATCTGGCACTATCGGCGCAGAAGCCAATAATGGTATGGGCGTGGTGGGTATGAACCATGATGTCACTATTGTTGGTTGTCGATTCTTAGGGCCAAACGGCGGTTCGACTTCAGGTGCTATTGCCTGTTTAGATTACATGTTAGCGGTAAAAGAGAAAAACAACTTAAACCTTAAAGTCACCAATAACTCGTGGGGGGGTGGTGATTACTCAGAGGCACTAGAAAATGCTATTTCAGCTCATAACGATGCAGGAGTATTATTTGCTGCAGCCGCCGGAAATAATGCTTCGGATAATGACATGAGTGATTATTATCCATCAAATTATGACGTGCCAAATGTCATGTCAATTGCTTCAACGACTAATAAAGATCAAAAATCAGGCTTTTCACAATGGGGCTTAACCACGGTTGATATGGGTGCACCAGGATCGGATATCTTATCTACCTACCCAGCAGCATCAGTAGGCGGGGAATCTCGTTACGCTTGGTTATCAGGTACGTCAATGGCGACTCCTATGGTGAGTGGCGCGGCAGCGTTACTTGCTGCAATTGATGGTGATATTACCGTGGCTGAGATGAAAGACATACTCATGAACACAGGTGACCCAATTGACGCTTTAGCAGGTAGAACTGTTTCAGGCAAAAGATTAAATGTTGCCAATGCGGTTGATGAAGCTAATCCTGTTAAAGGCTATAAACTGTCTACTGATGAAAACTATGTCACTATCACTGCCGGTGAAACTGCTGAGTTTTCAATTAATTCAGCAGCTAAGCTTGATTGGGATGGTACTATTTCATTTAGCGCATCGGGTGATTTGGAAACAAACTTTACACCTGAAAGCATTACCTCTGGTGATAGCACGTCATTAAGTGTAGCAACTACTGCTGATACGCCATTTGGTTTATATAACATCATGGTTGATGGTGAAACAGACGGTCAAAATGATAACGAAGGTAACCCAATTAAAGATAAAAGCATTAGCTTTATTGTTGATGTATTACCTAATGACATGGAAACCTTTACTTTTGCTAGAAATGAAACAATTGACTTACCTGACGGTGATAAAAACGGTGTTCAAAGTGTACTGTCATTAACTGATGTTATTACGACTATTACCACAAAAGTATCCATTAACATTCCTACAGGTAACAGCAATGATTTAAGAATCAAGCTAACTTCTCCTGCTGGTACGACTAAGGTTGTACATAACCGCACCAGTGTTGATGGTGAAGGTTTAGTGGCTGAAATAGACTTAGGCCGTGCCTTTTACGGCGAAACCGTTGCAGGAGATTGGACGTTAACTGTTGCTGACGAAGTACGCCTTGACAGAGCTACATTTACAGGCTGGTCTGTTAGTTTTGATGGTGTTGGTTCATTAGCCGATGCAGCTCCTGCAACAGAGTTTAGTTATGTTGCTGATGGTTTAACCGTAGCGTTTACTGATTTATCAACCGATAACAATAATGACATTGTTAGCTATGCATGGGACTTTGGTGATGGTGCAACATCTACCACTCAAAACCTAGTTCACACATTTGCTAGTGATGGTAGTTATGAAGTGAGCTTAACGGTGACAGATTCACTTCAACAATCAACTACTCGTACTAAAACCGTATGGGCAGCTGCCGCTTCACTTGAATTAACTGTACCTCGTCAATACCTATCTCGTCGTGGCACATTACGTAATAAGTTGGTATGGACAGGCTCTGTAGAAGGTGCTGAAACAGTATCTATTATCAGAAATGGTGAAGTGATTGCATCAGACGTTAGCAATACTGGCAAATATACTGACTCAGAACGTAAAGCAACTGAAACAAGCTTTGAATACCAAGTATGTGACAGTGACGGTGTATGTTCACCAGTCGTATTGGTTGAATTTTAAATTAGGCTTTTAAATTAACTTATCCATTAGGCGAACAACTTAGGTTGTTCGCCATTATCATCAAAGCAGTAGGAAATATTATGAAAAAGTTAACAATAGGGATAAAACAGCTGGCTATCGTTTCTATGCTATTAATGGCATCGGTTGCCAATGCCGGATTAATCACTACTGAATTAGACAGTTCCAACGCAACCCTTTCTGAATCAGGTCGTAGTTTCAGTCATATGTTAGGAGGTCAATTACCTTATGAATTTGCCATTTCAGGTCGTTCTCATCTTTTTAAAGATGAATGGGCACAAATGAGCTGGCAAATAGATACAACTAACCTCATATATTTAAGTTTTAATCTATTATTTGAAAATCAAGACTATGGTAACGCAAGCGTCAGCTTTGGCGATACTACCTTAAAACTTGAAAGCCAAATAATTGATTTTGATACAGCACTATTTTCAGGTTTTGCTAATAGCAAACAGTTTTTAACCTTCCAAATAACCGCTACTAACAACCTGAGCAGTAGAGACGACCGTCATAACAGACCAAGACTAGTATTTGGCGATATAAACTTGTCCTATGAAACAAACAGTAATATAAGTGTTCCCGAGCCCTCCTCAATTGCATTGATGTTATTAGCGCTTACGGTTATTTTTCGTAAACAACTCATTCAATCTTTTGCCGCTTATGCGAAACAAAAATAGCGCTGTTATTAAAATTAAAGGACCATCATGTTAGAAAGCATTTCATTAAAAACCCTCCCGTTAGAAATTTGCTTAGAATCTTGTGAAGATGCTATTGCCGCTGAGCAAGGTGGTGCACAGCGTGTAGAACTTTGCGATAACCTTATTGAAGGTGGCACTACGCCTAGTGCGGGGATGATAGCCATGACTCGCGAGCATATCAATATTGGCTTACAAGTGATAATTCGCCCCCGTGGTGGTGACTTTTGTTATTCCGATATTGAATTTAATGCGATGAAATATGACATTCAGCAATGCAAAACCTTAGGGGTTGACGGTGTAGTATTTGGTTTGCTTAAAAGCGATGGCAATATTGATTATGAAAGAACGCGAGAACTAATTGAAATAGCACGGCCGATGAATGTTACCTTTCATCGCGCCTTTGATATGTGCCGTGACCCGTTTCAAGCACAGGAAGAGCTAATAGAGTTGGGTGTTGACCGCATTTTAACCAGTGGCCAAGAGCCAACCGTGTTTGAAGGCCTTGATTTGATCACTGAACTGGTAGAAAAAGCCGGCGAACGTATAATCATTATGCCGGGTTGTGGCATTACCGTTAAAAATGCTAAGAAAATTGCCGAGCGTAGTGGTTGTAAAGAAATGCATGTGGTTGCTAATGCTTTTGTTGAAAGCAAAATGGATTACCGTAATGACAATTGTTTTATGGGCACTGAAATGCGCTCAGCGGAATATCACCGCAAGGTGACATCAGCAGCACATGTTAATACTTTTAAGCAGCTATAACGGGGCAAGTTATATAAATCAATAAGGGCTACCCCACAATAGGTAAGCCCTTTTCAGTCAAAACTTAACGGCGAGACACCTGCCCTAAAAAACACTAATTCAATACGCTAATTCACTTTCGCCTCAAAGCAATTTGGTTTATGTTACTTAATACTTTCAATAATATTTATCGTATCTTGGTAGCATTCTTTGCAAAAATTAATGAAAGTTTTAAGCTCATTTCCAACGTGATATAACGGTTCACCAAGGCTAGGCGCTTCATGTTTAGCACTGTACTTAGAAAGAATAGCTATATAATCTAGCCTGCGTGTGGCTGGTATAACAAGAGGTGCAAAGCCTGCTCTCAGTAATATAAGGTTAGCTATTAATCGTGCAATACGTCCATTTCCATCCCAAAATGGGTGTATCTGACCAAAGATTAAATGAGCTGTCGCATACATAGAGATCGCTTCGTCAATACTATGAGGTTTGCATGACTCGATGTACTGGACTAAACCAACTATAAGTTTTGCTACATCAAATGGTCGTGAGTACGCGTGGTATACACTTGACTTTCCATCAGGTAAATCATCAAGCAATAAGTAGGTTCCATTAGGTACGACTTTGTAGTCGCCATAAGGTTTATCTATATCGAATATAACATCAGTCTGAACGGCTTTATGTAGCTGTTTGATTTTACTTACAGTCAGATCACTACTGACCATATCGTAAAGCAAGTCGATAGCTGTCGCATGCCCCATTACTTCTTTATGATCTTTTAAAGGCTTACCCGATACAGTTAACCCTTCACTTAATATAAACTGCGTTTCACCTAAGTTTAGTGTATTACCTTCAAGTGCTGTTGAGTTGTGCGTCCACACAGTACGTAACATGCTAAGTAGTTCTTGTTGTTTTGAGCTAGGTAAGTGCTCTAAGAATTTAAAGGTCGGTTTACGCTTCTGGGGCACGTTTACGTATTTACGGGCCTTTCGCTCGCCCGTGATTAACACTAATCCCTGTTTAGCCGCACTATTCAGCCACCGTTGTACGGTACGATTATCAACTTGGAAATCTATAGCCGTTTTAATATCACTGATGGTTACAGGTTTGTCGGC
Source organism: uncultured Colwellia sp. (assembly GCA_913062815.1). Classification (GTDB taxonomy): domain Bacteria; phylum Pseudomonadota; class Gammaproteobacteria; order Enterobacterales; family Alteromonadaceae; genus Colwellia. The sequence continues at coordinate 65,835 of CAJXWZ010000014.1, forward strand.
AGAACTTACGTAATTTAGTACGAGTTCTTTTTCAGTATTATTTTTTAGCATAAGTTTGTCGCATAACAATGTTTATCGGACATTTATTGATTTATACGGCATTGTCGCATAAGAAGCTTTATTGGACAAATTTTTATTTATACGACATCAAGTCAGCCAATGACTATATTTTGAATACTCTAAACAACCTCAAAAACAATTACTTTTGAGGCTCGACGCAAGGAATTATCAGTGTATAACAGCTACTCATTGAATCCACAGCACAAATTGATCATAAACCTAAAGCATTCCGCCCTCATTGTGAGATAGCTCATTTTAAGCTTTATACTCACTTGAACTGTCAAATTTCGAATTAAAATTCGACATATGTATCCATTTTAGCCCTTATTTAACTGCGGGGTAATTCTATAGATTACCATTATTTAAATACTCATTTAATGACAAAACACTTAAGATAAATAAAGGATTTAAGCAACATAACCGTAATATAACCTTTGATAACGTTTTTATTAAAAACAAATAAACAATAAAAATCAAAGCATTACATAATAAACTGAAAAATATCATGATTTTTTCTTCGCTTAGCCTCTTCGTCATTGAAAGCACTTATGTTTTGTAATAATTTTGTCTCAACAAGGTTTGAATCCACTTAATACCAAGGTGAGATTGAAGCACTTTTAAATAAGAATAATAAAGGGTGAGTTATCATGAAGAACAAAAAAAATATTTATATTATTTCTCGTTTAGTTAATGATTCAATCATTTCCATGGAAGGACTGCTTAAATCACTTGGCTACACAGTAAAGACTGTCCCGGATAATTCATCATTAATCAGCCAATTAAAAATGGGCATTATTATTATGGATTGCGCATCTTTACCTTGTGATACTAAAGGATTCCCCCTAAACATTTCTTCTTATATTGAAAAGCACAGAGTTGTGCTTTCCCAGATAGACAAAGGCAACATTAACGAAGCGTCTGCAATTCAAAGGGGTTGTTGTGGCGCTTTGTATAACAATCTTCGCCATGATGAGATCATCAAAGCGATATACACAATTCAAAATAATGAGTATTGGTTTAGTCGAAAAAATATTGCTATCGCCTTAAATAACTTAACCCAGTTTTCAACCCAAACTCATGGTGAAGAACTTTCAACAGAGCAGCAAGAAGTTGTTGATTCCTTAACGGGTAGAGAACGAACAATTTTAGGATTGGTGTGCAAAGGCGCCAATAACAATGAAATTGCAGAGTCTTTATTTATCAGCTGTCATACGGTCAAAACGCATATTTATAGCGCTTTTAAAAAAACCCAATGCAAAAATAGAGTCGAGTTAATTTATTGGGCAATGAAAAATGCCATGTCGATGCAATTAACGGCTTAGCATGGTTTGGCGTGAATCGTTCTAACGAGTACTCGCTATAAAGAAAACAGGCACAAGGAAGTGCTTACCTGATTATCATTATTTACCATGCCTTAATTAATCTGACTCTTTACTTTCATTTAATAATGAAAAGATAAACCAATTAATTTGCACTTAAAGCAAGCTTAGTTGAGCTGAGTTGAGCTTAAATCTATTTTAACTACTTTAGTTAACATATCGTTATCCAACTTCTCCATCAGAAAACGTTGATTAAATTTATCATAATATATATTACTCAACCCGCCAGGCTCAGAAGAATAATACAAAGATGCTCTCCTACTACCGTATGGATTAAAATATATGTCCCGATTTTCTAAACCTAAGAAATAGATCCCTTTTGCTGTACCAAGCCACATGCGTTGGTTTTCACCAACAAATGGCAAGCCACTTGTCTCTTGAAGCGTTTGTTTAGTTGCCACAATATAGCGATAAACCACACCATTACTTTTTTGATATAACAGATCTTCTCCATCTTGTTTGTTTTTTAGCCACTGTGCAATCCCAACATCTTCTAAAATCAACTCACTTCGTTTTTCATCAACATATCGGTATAAATTCTGCTGATATTTATTGGCTTTTAAGTAAAATATTTCACCTTGGTGATTATAAAATGGTAAAGATAAATTATTATTTTCTTCAAATAACCAAGTGAGTAATTTTGTATTAATATCAAAGCTAAATAATCGAACCCCAGCCATACCAATGATACTTTCCCCATTGGGGTGCACATCTAAATGACTAAACTCTATATTTTTTGTAAAATTCGATATCTGCATTGCTACGCCATTTTCACCACGTAAGTAAAACTGACTAAAGCCAGCACGATCAGATATAAAAAACAACTTATCTTCACTTATTGGTAAAGCATGAAAGTCATTAGCACTAGAATCAACTTCCATAGACTGTTTTGGGGAACCATCTAAACTAATAGCAACTACATCTTTTTGTGAATTCAACCCATGGGATGCAAATATATGTCCTGAATCAGTTTGATTACTTAATGACGAGATTAACTGGGTATCCAATGCGATAGGAGTGACTTTACTGGTATAGATATTTATTTTAATCAATTTATTTAATGGTTTATCTTTAACATAAATAGATTGGCTATCATGACTCCAAGAAATACTCTTAATACCGTGCGACCTATCTGTCCAAAGCACTTTGTCTTCGCTTTCGTTTGTCATATCTGTCAACAGCACTTCCATTGTAGAATTATACGATTGAAGTGTTATCAACCAATTACCATCAGGTGAAAGATTTTGATACCATTCAACTTTATCCAATTCATTAATATTAGTTACTTTTTGATAAGTTTTATTTATTACATGGTAACGGTATAACGCAAAGCCATATGGCATTTGAAAATCTCGAAATATAATTTCTTGATTATTGGGTAAAACCGTCACTTTATTAAAGGTCAATCGTTTATTACAGCTAGCTATTTCTTCATCGATATGGTCGGAAAATCCAACCAAGTCAATACGCATAATTTTGCATGACAGCCCTTTAACGATGCGAGCAAAATATATTTCACTGTCATCAAAGTTAAAACTGGCTCCTATATCGTTAAACTCTCCTTCGGTTAGTCGATTAATTTTTCCGCTCTTAAGGTTTTTAATAAACAAGTTGCTAAATTTTGAATTTTTAGCTTTGTGAGAATACAACAACCATTTTTGATTATGGGAAAGTACAATATTTGTTTGTTGGCCTTTTTTAGAAATAATCGGTGTTATGTCAAATTCTTGCTTAATCTGCTGAACTGATTCACTTTTTAGCGAATTAATTGCTATCAGCACACCGACCGCGCATAGCAGCAGAAAAATAACGATATTTTGCTGGGTTAATGACTGAAAGAATCCTGACGTTCTTTTCTGCTGATGTAAAACACTTTCCTGCTCAGAGAGTTCACGCATTGATGCCAGTAGCAAATACCCTTGTTTGTGCACCGTTCTTATATAACAAGGCTTTTGCGGATCGTCAGCCAAATGTTTACGTAGCATCGAAATGACTCGATTGATTGCCGAATCGGAAACTACTCTATTGTTCCAAACATGGCAAATAAGATCATCACGGGTAACAATACAGTCACTATTTTGACATAGATAGTAGAGTAAAGTGCTGCTGATAGGCTCTAATTGTATGGTTTGCTGTTCACGACTAAGTTGTTGCGCTTGGCTATCAAATATCCAATCACCTATTTGAATAAAATGCATTCAAACTCCCAATTTCATTAACAACCATCTGATCAATCACCAACCCCAATGTAAGCGCTTTCATCAAGTGTATGTTGTTAAAAAATAATAAGCCATAATAATTTGCGACCTAAATATATATTATAAATAATACATTATAATCTATTCAAACTAACTCTATCATTATAAAAGGGAGTTTCACATTATTAATTGATGGCAACGAAGTGAATAACCGTAGAAATTTAAAAACTGAGTAAACTATTATTTAATTTTATTGCCATTTCAAGGCTGATTATTAAAAGCGCTACTTTTAATATATTCTTGGCTCCAGTGGTAAAGCGTCATTTCACAAATTCCCGTACTTTTTGATACTTCTTCAATAGAACATCCTAACTCAACGATTTGATACGTGGTTTCTTCTTTTAAATTGTCATCGTTGACTGATGAAGTTTCCATGGTGCTATTCCTGCAAGGTAGATAACGATTTTATTGTTGATTTATATTGACAATAAAATCCAGAGGTTACTCGAAATAAAGTGAATTAAGAATGAATAAACTTGGGGGAAGAGCTTCACCCTAATGCACTTGTAACTTTATTTGTAGCCCTTAGGCTGTGATTTCATGCATTAGCTACTGCTAAATAAATTGAGGAGGCTTAATAAAAAGCCTCCTCACTCACCTTATTTAGTACGCCGACATGGTTATACTAGCAAAGTTATTATCACCGTATTGATGAATATCTGCGGTATTAGCGCCGCCTAACATATGGCCAGCAGCAGTATTACCAGTACCTACCTGTTTAACAAACAACTTGTTATGATCACCGTTAATGGTAAAAGCAAAACCGTCATTACCAACTAATAAATTGTCTTCACCTTCCTGAACAACTACGATGCCGCCACGATACCCTGACTTTGCCTGTTCACCATTCCAGTTACCAGAAATATCTAGGTCAACTTCGTTGTAATCGCCAGTCTGTAAAACTTCAACTTTGCTACAGCAAACAGATGAATCCCATAAGTTCAAGGTAACATAAGCGCTATTCATATCACCTGTTTGGTCAATAAAAGTATGGTTTTGAGACCCGCCCCCTTCTTCCCAATGAATAAAGTTATCATCGCCTATTTGGTTAATCCATTGGCGTGACCATTGGCTAGATTGGATATCAGCTTGATAGGTATTACCCATGCCTTCTTGAAGGATCTCCCCTATAAATGCAACAGTACCAAATTCATCGTTGTTGCCAGTCACACTCAAATCAACTGAATTAAATGAACCAAATTGCTTTATAAAAGTTGAAGCAGTGGCTTTTATGTCAACCATGCTTGAGTTGTGATCACCAATTTGCTTAATGCCAGCTTCCTTACGATTTGCTGGGAGTTGGCCTACCGGGCCTTCAACTCGGTCGTAGGTTAATTCTGAATCGTTATTATTACCGTCTTGAGTTATCCACACCCCTTTGTCATTACCAATTCCCTGAACCAGTGAAGAGTTATCATTACCAATTTGTTTTGTGTTATAAAGTCGGCGATCACCTGCATCCATATAAGCGGCAAAGTTATTGTCACCTTCTTGAGTGATGATCATCGTATTGTCATCACCTGTGGTTGGCCTAAAACCTGGGTTCCATTGATCGTTATTGGCTGAGGCTTTGATTCTATTACCCGTACCAGACGCTGATAACTGCCAAGTGTTGTTATTACCGTCGGCGTTTAAACGTAAAATATCGTTTGAATCACCAGACATATAAACCGTGGTTTCATTAGAATCACCATCACTTAAACTTAAATTCACCTGATTGTTACCAGTGCCTTCAGTGGTAACATCTATGGTATTGTCGCTCCCCTTCCAGTTAGCCATAATCGTACGGTTATTAAAGCCGCCATTGTCAGTGACGTTGATTTGGTTATCATCACCAGTTATTTTTCCTAAGTTATGGTAGCCGCCATCACCATGGCTATTTATTACAAAGGTATTGTCACTACCAACCATTTGTTTTATAAGGATAGTTTTATCTTTACCATTGCTGCTATCCCCTGTGGTATCTATGGTTACGCTGTTGTTGTCACCGGTCATTTCAACCAAAGTATCACTGTTACCCGCATCATAAATATCAGCGACTAAGGTATTACCATTACCCGTTAAGTGTGAGGGTTGACTAGCAAATGGCCCTGTTCCCAAAAAAGCGGCATCGGATTTCATATTTATAGTTGCAGTGTTGTCATCACCCGTAATATCAAAGTCAATAATGTTTTTCACCACACCACTTAAGCCGCTTTGGTTGATATCAACACTATTGGCATCACCATTAACATTGACCCAAGACTGGTTTGCATATGCGCCAATCGGCGGTACACCAGCCTGGTAAACACTGACGGTATTATCGCTACCCACACCAATTTTTGATACAGCTTTATTACGACCACCTACTTGAGTGATAGTGTTAATATTATTGGTGTTGTATGCTGCCCCGGCGTCGGTTGCACTGCCTGTCCATGCTTGGGCTTCGCTCCCCCAAAAGCTGATGGTATTTATTTGTTCTATGGTGCTAATGTTATCAGTACCTTCAACAACAATTGTGGCAGAATTAATAATACCCACCATATCAATTGACGAATCATTACCTTGTGAGACGCCTGTATAATATCCTTGCTTAATTTCAGCGTCACTTCCACCACCGGCAGCTGGCTGTTCGTCTTGTGCAAATGAATTAGCAGAAGCGCAAAGCGCTAACGTGATAGAAGCACTGCATAAGGACTTTTTAAAATTATTCATGTTTTTATTCCTAATTAATTTGAGATATTCAATTAATCACGCAATAACGTTCTTAATTAAGTTATTTCCTCTCATATTGAACTAGTGCTGCTACCAACTGGGCTTTTGGCATAACTACTATTTGATACAGTTAAAACAACTCATCAAATTTTAGTGTGTTGGCATCATGCCTAACAAAAACATCAGAAACAATCACAAAAAAACAGGATTCAAAAACATGTAACACATTGTTTTTAAGGCAGTAATTACCAAATGGTAACGTCTCACCATATCAGTCTAATGCCTTTTTAGTAGATTTAAAATAACCATAAAATTTTGTGAGAAAACCAAGAAAACCACTCATTTCCCCTATTAAATTATGCTTTTTTCTCCAAAGCTTGTTTTTCATTGCTTAAACAAATAATACTAACGGCATCTCTTTGCTATTACTGCTGCAAATGTCTGGGCTAGACAAGTAAGTAGACGGCAAACAAGACTGCATTACGCGATACAACGAATGCAACTGAGTTTGCCTTAACATGATATTAAGAGAGAAACATATGAAGTTTAAATTATCTACCCTAGCACTGGCGATGGTACCTGCAATGGCTATGACAAATGCAGTTGCTGAAGAAACGAAATCAGCACAATACAGTGCTAATTCACTCATTGTTACTTATAAACCTGGTACTAGCCAAACACAACGTACTTCGGCTAACGATGGCGCAACAGCAAAGCACTTTAAAAATATTCTAGGTGGCCGTTTAGCTAAACTAACCTTAGATACAGATGACATTCACGTATTAATGAAACGCCTACGCAAGCACCCTGCTATCGAAAGTGTTGAATTAGATGAGATTATTACGCTTGAAGATCCTGTCGCTGGCGCTTCAACGAATGATGAACTCTATGACAAACTATGGGGTTTAGAGAACCTTGGGCAAGAAATTCGAGACGTTGCAGGTGTTGAAGATGCTGATATTGATGCAGAAACCGCTTGGCAAACAACAACTGGTATAAAAGACGTTGTGATCGGTGTTATTGATACCGGTGTGGATTATACCCATGAAGACTTAGTCAATAACATGTGGACCAATACCTTAGAGCTAAACGGTGAAGAAGGTGTTGATGACGACGGTAATGGTTACATCGACGATATTCATGGATGGGATGCTCTAGATAACGAAGGCGATCCAATGGATGAACATGGTCACGGTACTCACGTAGCAGGAACGATTGGCGCAGAAGCTAATAATGGCGTAGGTGTTGTTGGGGTTAACCATAACGTTTCTATCATAGGTTGTCGTTTCATAGGTCCAAATGGTGGTCCAACTTCAGCTGCGATTGAATGTTTAGATTACATGCTTGCGGTAAAAAACAGTGGCGTAAACATTAAGGCAACAAACAACTCATGGGGTGGAGGAAGTTGGTCAAAAGACCTAAAAAATGCCATTGAAGCCCACAATGACGCAGGTATTTTATTTGTTGCTGCTGCGGGTAACGGTGCTCACGATAATGATGGAGCTGAATATTACCCGTCAAACTATGGTTTACCAAACGTGATGTCTATTGCTTCAACCACAAACAAAGATGGTATGTCTGGCTTTTCTCAATGGGGCTTAGAGACAGTGGATTTAGGCGCTCCTGGCTCTGATATTGCATCTACCTACCCTGCCGCATTAAATGGCGGTGTACCAGGGTACGTGTGGATGTCAGGGACATCTATGGCAACCCCACATGTTACGGGTGTAGCTGGATTACTTGCTTCAATGGATGAAGATATTACAGTTGCTGAAATGAAAGAGATTCTAATGACCTCTGGTGACCCTATTGATGCATTAGCAGGTAAGACTGTTTCAGGTAAGCGGTTAAATGCAGCTAACGCTGTTGACATGGTCAATCCAATATGGGGCTACAACTTAGAGTCTGCAACCTATAGAGCAGGAATTATTGCTGGTGAGACAGCAAACTTTACCATTGAAACAGCTGCTAGGTTTGGCTGGGAAAACGGTACGGTCACATTAGCAGCATCAGGTGACTTAACGCCATCAATTTCTCAATCAGAAATTAATGTGGGTGAGTCAGTTGAATTATCCATTCCTACAACCAGTGAAACACCATTTGGCACTTACCATGTGATGGTTCAAGGTGACACTGCAGACCAAAACGACAATGAAGGTAAACCAATCAAAGATAGAAGCGTAGCATTTACCATTGATGTTCTGCCAACAGACATGCAAGAGTTTACTTTCGCTAAGAATGAATCTGTTGATATTCCAGATGGTAATGCTAACGGTATTGAAAGTGTTATTTCTTTAGCAGACGAAATTACCGCAATTAATACTAAAGTATGGGTAAACATCCCTTCAGGTGACAGCTCAGATTTTAGAATCACCTTAACTTCACCTTCTGGCACAATGAAAACTGTCTTTAGCCGTAAATCTTCAGCAGGCGAAGGCTTAGTCGCTGAAATTGATTTAGGACGTGCGTTTTACGGTGAAATGGTTGCCGGCGACTGGACGTTAAAAGTAGCTGATGAAGTGCGCTTAGACCGTGCTACATTCTCGGGTTGGTCAATCACTTTTGATGGCGTAGGTGAGTTATTACCTGCTGCTCCTGTGACTGAGTTTAGCTACGAAGCAACGGGCTTAACAGTTGCATTTAACAACTTATCAACCGATAACAATAATGACATCGAAAGCTATGCATGGGACTTCGGTGATGGTTCAACATCAACTGAGCAACACCCAACACATACCTTCGCTAGCGATAGTAGTTATGAAGTGAGTTTAACAGTAACAGATGCTCGTGAAGTTTCGACCTCTCGTACTAAAACAGTATGGGTAGCGACTTCATCACTTGAACTTACTGTGCCTCGTCAATACTTATCTCGCCGCGGTACAATGCGTAACAAGTTAGTTTGGTCTGGTTCTACGGATAATGCTGAAACGGTTTCTATCATCAGAAACGGTGTTGAGATTGCGACTGACATTGCCAATACCGGTAAATATACTGATTCAGAACGTAAAGTAAGTGAAACAAGTTTTGACTATCAAGTATGTGATAGTGAAGGTATTTGTTCACCAAAAGTATTAGTTGAATTTTAATTGACTTACCAGTTAAAGGGCTGCTAATTTAGTAGCCCTTTTTATTCTAGTATTCCACAGATGTATTAAGGAATTTAAAATGAAAAGATTTATAAGTGCCCTTGCAGCATTGTGCTTAACAATAAGTTTGGTTAGTACAAGTGTATTTGCAGGGTTAATCACAGAAAACTTACCTGCAGATTATCAGATCAATCAAAACGGTTTTTCTATTTCCCAACCAGACAGCACTCCAACGATTACTTCAAGCAGAACTATTTTTCAAGATGATAGTGCCGATATTTATTGGTTAATCGATACTTCAGGATTAGAGTCAATAAGCTTTGCCATGAAACTCTTAGGCAGTGACAGTAACTTTGCTTTAGCTTCCCTATTTATTGCTGACCAAACGCTTTGGTCACAAACCGATATAGTTACTAGTTTAACCTCAGTGACCATTGATGTATCTCATATCGATTTTTCAGTTTTTGACTCAAACATGTTAGAACTGCGCTTTATGTTAGAAGCAAACAATTTTAGCACCCCATCTGTTTATGTAGGTAGAGATACAAGTAGTTTGCAACTAAGAAATATTCGATTGGCACGTACAGAAGTACCTGAGCCATCGTCAATTATATTGTTTTTACTTGCGATGACTTTGCTTATTAGAAGAAAATTCGTTAAATAAATTCATGTAGTAAAAATTAAACAACTTTATCATTAGAGAGCCTAGTTAGCCTAAGTTCTCTTTTTTATTTATATACACACCAGAAAAACTCATGTTAAAAAATATCACCTTGAGAGCTCCCTCGAAACTGTAAAAGCAGCTTGTTGAATTTTATGGTGATTTTTATGGTAATTCTATTGAAGAGTGAACAAAACCGAGTGTAGGCATGCACCAGGTAACCTAGCACATAAACATTATTGCTCAGTGAGTTGAACGGCTATATCAGTAATGAATACTTTTTGACTTCCTCCAACACCAGAGTCAACAGAGACGTATACCCAAGCATCTCCAGAAGCATTTGAATAAAATAAACTGTCATCTTCATTTGTAAGGTGTTTAATTTCCCAAACAGGATCTTGGTGTAAAAATATATCATCGCAAGGCACTGGTAAGCCTATATGGCCTAAATAGTTAACGTCATCTCCGCCATATAGGCTTTCATCAATATCAACTCGATAAATAGGAAAGATTCCGCTGTTATCGACATATTTTAGCGGTTCTTGTGCCAATAAACTTGCTTTCACAACAACGTCTTTGCCTGGCGAGCCGCCAATCCCTATACATTCTTCAGACATAAAGGTCAGAATATTAACGTTAAATTCAACTGTAAATTGACTATTGGGTTTTAAATCTGACACCTTTTTATTAATAAAACCCTTAATATCTTCATTATAATTATTCCAAGAAAACTCAATACCATTGCGGTATTCATAAGGGCTTGGTAATTGAACTAATTCAGATATGATAAATTGATTTAACGAGTGTTCTACTTGGTGATCAGCGACATCAATTGCAAATGATTGCTTGGTATCTGAAAAGTCAGCATTGAAGCTTAACTACTGTTTAGGAATCGGCTGTTTGGCAATAGGTTTTTCAGAAGAGTTACTTGATGAGCTACCTCCTCCACAAGCGGTTAATAGTGTCATTAACATAACAATGGTAAATGACAATTTAATGCTCATTAATCTAACGCGCATTACTTTAATTTTCATTGTATTTGACCTTATTTCATCCAAAAAAAAGTGAGCACATTGTGCTCACTAAAAGGTTTAAATCATGTCTACAGCACCCTAAACCTATAAACTATTGTTAGCTATTTAATTGCTTTAATTTCTACTCTGCGATTATCTTCATAAGAAGCATCTGCATTTACTGGTTGCTCCTCTCCTTTACTGGTAACTGCTAATTGTTCTTTGCTAACACCTGAGCGGTGTAGCTGTTGTGCTGCTGCAATCGCTCTATCTTTGCCCAATTCAAGATTATATTGTTGTGTGCCTCGTTCATCTGCATGCCCTTCTAGTAATACTTTTTTATCGGGGTTATTAACTAAGTATTTTGCATGTTGTGAAAGTTCTTGTGCTGCTTTATCGGTTAGTGTCGACTTGTCTGATTCAAAATATACCGCACTGGCTAAGTTCAGAGAGGCTTTGGCTTGAGGATTGACTTTTACCACTGAACCTAGTTTTTTCTCGTGTTCAATTTGCGCTGCTTGTTGTGCTGCTTGTTGTGCTTTTTGTTGAGCAATAGCACCATCCGCTGATAGCCAAATTTTCTTTTCCAACCCTTTTTTAACTAATTCTACCACTGACTTCTCTATCGCTTGTTGAACACAAATATGCATAGGTTCATTTGAGGTAAATCCAATTTCAGCCTCTAATAATTCCTTAAAACTGACAAACCTAAAGACACCAGCGCGCATCTCTTGAGATAAAATTTTCTTGGTGGTATTAACCGATGTTAAAACACGTCCCGAACGAACATCAACAGCTCTTAAGTAAACAGAAATTTGATCTTCTCGATATTCTTCAGAAGCTGAAATTCCATAATAACCAAGGCCAGAGCCACCTGTTCTAATATTACTATCGTAGCTAATAATACCGCCCTCTAAAATGATTTTTGAGCTAGTTAGTGCAGGTATATCATCAAGAGGTTTGCCTTTATTACGTTTGTTATATGCATCATTTCCTGCGCGAATAATTTTTCGCTCTGTTAACACGTTTTGCAGACCTTCTCTTTCTACTGGAACAAACCATGAGGAATCATCTAATGCTTGCATTAAAATAGAAGTGGCGCCTTGGGTGACGGCTGTAGAAAATGAACTGGTCATGTCTGACGGCTTATATTGCCCAGTTTGATCGCGAAAAGAGTATACTGAAACAGGAATTGCTCCAACAGGTTTGGGTAAGCTCATCAACTCTTCATGAGTTGAGGGTACTTCACCTATAGTAGCCATTTGTTCTTCTGGGAAAGGGTTTAAGCTTGCACACCCTGATAAAAACAAAGAGCTCACTAAAATACTCGCTAATACTACTTTTTTTAACATAATTTTTACCCGAACCTTGGCACTTCAATAATGGTAACTTCACCCGTATCCGTATTAGTGAGCTGTACGGTTAATGTGTCTGGGTTAGAAATTAATACTTCAATAATATAATCACCACTTGAAAACAACTGATCTTCAAGGAAGATAGGATTACCGTCTTCATCTAATTCACCATTTGCGTAATCCGTTATTTGACGGATAAGTTTATTCATAATTGAACGTTCGAGTGACTCTTGAAATTTATCAGCATAGGACTTTTCAGGACGCTTTTCTTTGTGCTTATTTTGCGCTTGTGCTTTACTCATCAATATACTGCCATTCATTGGATTACCACCAAATGTTGGATTAATGGGTTGATAAACTAATTGACTGGCAAAAGCTGAAGTGCCAAATGCTAAAACACTTAAGGTAAATACTATTTTTTTCATGTGCCTCTCCTAATAACCACTACTTGCTAAATCAGGGCCGCTCATATCGACATTAGCGCGAGCAACTCCTTCAATGGCATAATACGTTGCCTGTTTAACCACATCTTTCATTGGTTTTTGTCTCATACCAAAATAGGTTTGGTATATGAGTCGACCTTTCACCTCAATAACCAATCGTGTACCCGAACGTGGTAATTTTGTTTCTTTAATCACTAAATTCACACCTGCGGTTTCAGGCACTTCTTGCCAAGATAGCGTAAATTGACGAACAAATTCTTTTCCAAAGCGCGAGATAGTTCGGTCTAAGACTATGCCCGATAAGGTAATGTCGTCATCTTGTGGTGACTCGGCTTTTACCTCAGGCAAAACCACTAATCTTTTAACTTTTTTTGCAGACAATTTTTTCTCAGAACTAAAAGCAAATCCTGAGTTGAGCAACATTAAAATTAGGGTGATAACTACAGAAGCTTTAATCATGGTGATTTCTTAGTAAGCAAACTGTGTAACAACAACATTCATGTTATCGCCTATTTGCTCAACCTTATAACCTGTGCCACCAACTTGTATTGCAGTTGCCGTGTTAAAAGAGCCTACTTGAGTAATTTCTATATCATTACCATTACCTATTTGAGTAACGTATGCATTATTTCCCAAACCATCTTGATGAACGATGGCAACATTACTATTACCCATTTCAGTAATAGCAACGAAGTTATCACCACTTTGCGTGACTACGGCACGGTTATTGTTTCCAAGTTGAGAAATTATTGACACGTTTGAAGAGTTGGCAAACAACGAAGCGCTTAAGTTAGATTCAACTAAATCAGATTTTGCAGATAAGTCCATTGCCATTATAGGCATGCTTGCGTTTAGAATAAGCACTGCTAAAACTGAACGTTTTAATATACTTATTGTTTTTATCTGTTTCGTTAATTTACTTGTCTTCATGAGATATTCACTGGTAATTTCATTACCTAATAGACTATAGATCTCTCTGAGTGACAACAATCCGACATTTATGTGATTCAACACACCATAACAACTTGAAAACATTATGATTTACATGTTTAACCCTCTAGCAATCAGCAGATCCCATACTTTTTTACTAGATGCTATCTCAACAAAACATTTGTAAGCTATTGTGCAAAAAAATATAACAAAAAAGGAGCAACTAGCTCCCTTTCAATCATTCAACTATTCAACGTGTTAGCTTAGTTAGCATCGGTAACAACCAAATTATCATAACTGGCTGCACTGCTTTACCTTCTAAAACTAACTTTACCACTAGTAGTGGTGCTACCAGATACCGTATCAAGTAGCACACCATCAATAGAAATACTGATGCCCGTTTTAGTTACCTAAAATGACGCGCGTAAACCTAATGCATATCTAGGACCTGTTTCTAAGTATTGTAAAAACTGATTTTGATGACGGCCGTACTTACTGGTTGCTTCATCAGTGATGTTTAACGCTTCAACAAAGACGGTGAAATTATCAGTAATTTCATAACTTGCGCTGGCATCAATTTGCTCATACTCACCAACATATTGAGGAGTACCAGTCCAACCAACAAAAGTATCTTGTAAGAACTCATCACGCCAGTTATACGCTACACGCACTTGCAATGGCCCTTGTTCATAAAAGGCTACAAGGTTCGCAGAATCACTTAACCCTTCTAGCGCAAAAGTTGAGTCGGTACCAAGCTCCGCATTACTATCAATATTGGTATAGTTTGCTTGTACACCTAAACCATTTTCAAGGGTATGAATCCAGTTAATTTCATAACCGTCAATTTCAGCCGTTTCAATATTACGTGGGCGTTGCACAGTAAATTGCTCATGCGGACTAGTTAACAAGTCTACCGTTTCAATGCCATCTTCACGAACAATCCAATCGTCAACATCTTTAGAGAAATAGGCTATTGATAACATGCTTGCATCGCCATAATACCATTCTAGTGATAAATCGATATTGGTTGAAAGGTAAGGTTTTAAATCAGGGTTTGAGCCTGTTGCCGCATTACCTTCAACCACATGGGTATTGCCATAATTTATCCATGGCGCAACATCATTTAGCGTTGGGCGAGTAATGGTTTTTGAGGTACCTGCTCTAAAAATCACTTCATCGGTAATATGCAAGTTAGCAATAATTGATGGCAGCAACTCACTGTAATCAGACGTTTGTTTGGTATAAACAAAATCTCCGTTTGCCGCATAAGTTTTCTCTAACTTGTTATGAGCATTTGGATCATTTTCTGAAGGAATACCAGGAATAAGATCCACTAATTGTTGAACAGTTCCTTCTGATGTTAAGTCTGTTTGAACATAACGAGCACCAGCAACGACATTTAATGGCATGTCACCTAAGTCAAAATCGAAATTGGCTGAAACATATAAAGCTGTTATTGTTTCTTCAACATTATAGCTATTGTCAGTTTCTACCGCTTTGAAACCACCATTACCGTTAAACAAAGCAACTGCATCATCCAGCCCTGCATGAGCATTTAATAGCTCTAGTGTAGCTGGGTCAGCCATCCAAGCAATATAATCATCTACAGATTTAAAGGTATGAGCTAAATCACTAATACCATCCCATCCACCACCTAATGACGTAACTTCTAGCAACTCTTCAGGCACATATAACTTAACCGCACCATGTTTTGCGTATTGTTTATAAATCCGGCTAGATACTGTATTTTCGTGAAATTCTTGATTACTTTTTTCATTAACACTGTAATGAGCACCAAATTTAACCGTTGTTAAATGATCGAACTCAGGTTGCCAAGTGAAATCAAATTTCACCCCAATATTTTCAGCATCAATATAATTTCCCCTAGCTTCATAGTGGGCTGGGAAAATATCACCGATATTTTCTTCTGAAGGAATGGTGCCATTATTTTGAATCAGTTTAGGGTAATTACCACCAGCGGTATAATCCCACTCAACATAACCAATAGGCCCAGATTCAATTAAAGTCTGGGTATTGTAACCTTTGTTTTTGTTTCGGGCATTTGACCAAAAAGCATCGGCATTTAGCTCTAAATTATCACTGAGTATCCAATCAAAATTTAGGCCAAATGAAGCTAAGTCTGATGGACGGCTTGTTTCACGATAAGCAGAAGACATACCTGAGTTACCATGTTGCATAAAAACAACATTGCGATCAGTTTCTGAGTCTAAAATTGGATCTAAACCTCCAGCCGAACCTTCATAAGCCCCTGTAGGATACCAAAACCAACTACCTGCTGCATAACCGTCAGATTTCACATCAAACTCTGAATAAAGTGCATCAGCGGTAATTAATAGGTCATCTGATGCTTGATACTGCACTACTAGGGTTCCACTGTTTCTTTCTCGAGATTCATTTGTCACTTCTCGTCCCAGTGATTGTGGACGGGTAACATTTTCGAGTACCGTTTGATTAGCTGGATTAGGATTCCATTTCGGTCCCTTCTTTAATGCTAAATCGCCTGGGACGTTTTGAAAGTTAATAACGGCTTTATTAGTTTGGCTACGTTCTTGGTGGTTAAACGATGCAAGTACACCTAAATTACCATCTAGAAAAGTATTACTGACTAAGAATGAAAATTGTGGTTCAGTATCACCACTAGAATCTGTGTGTAAAGCTTTTACATTACCTACCGCACGAAATCCCTCTTTATCGAATGGTTTGGCCGTATTGATATTAACAGTACCACCAATACCACCTTCGGTAAGTTCTGCATTACCTGATTTAAAGACATCAACAGCACTAATGGTTTCTGACGCTAGCGTATCTAGACTAAAAGAACGACCGGCGGTGTCGGTAGCAAGCATACGGCCATTAAATAAAACACTGTTGAATTCTGGTCCTAAGCCACGAATAGTAATAAATTGCCCTTCACCACCACTGCGATCTATTGATACACCGGTGATACGCTGCAAAGACTCAGCAATATTAGTATCTGGAAATTTACCGACATCTTCAGCAGAAATGGTATCAACAATATCGTTTGAAAAACGTTTGTTATTCATTGATTGCAATAAACTACCTTTTATACCTGTAACTTGAATGACTTCAATTTCATCTTCTGCAGTGTTATTTTCTGCTGAAAAAGCGTTACTGATGTGTCCGGCAGTCAAACTTAACGTTATTGCTGAAGCTAATAGACTTCTATTTAATTTTTTCATTCTATTCCCCTAGTTTTTATAATAAAACCAATGGCTTTTTCGCCATTAATTTGTGTTATTTTTAAAAGAGGTCATTAATAAATGTTGCTGAGCAATAATTGCATATAGTGACAAACAATTAAGGGTTGTTTATCGGACAGTTACAATCATTAATCGCGCAGAAAGGGCTGCGCATACTAACGAAAGTTACTTATATATAATCATATAAAAGCTATACAGTATTCTATGTAATTAACGACCTCTATGTCTATCAAACAAACCGACATAAAAAAACCGTAAAAATAAATACTATAAATATGAATTAAAAAGAGATGTTAATGTTAATACAGAAGTAACTAACTGATAATCCAGTAAAGATAATTATGTAAAAATAACAGTGAGGATTAAAATTTTATTCGTATGCCTGCAGCGTAACGAGCGCCTGTTTCAGAAAACTCTAGAAATTGTGCTTGATTTCGACCATATTTACTGGTTTTTTCATTAGTTAAATTAATCGCATCAAAATATATTGAGCTGTAGCCATTAAGTTGCCAACTTGCACTAAAATCAAGCTGTTGGTAATCGGCAACAAAAACCGGTTCATTGGTCCAATTCCATAACGTATGCTGAAGAAATTCATCGCGCCAATTATAAGCTAGCCGAATTTGTTTACCGTTTTTTTGATAAAATAACATTAAATTGGCAGAGTCACTCAGCCCTTCTAAAGCAAATAATGAACCTCTTGCAAAATCAACATTGCTATCAACAAAAGTGGCATTGGCTTGAAAACCAAAACCACTTTTAAAGTTATGAACCCAATTCAATTCAATGCCGTGAATGTTTACCTGTTCACTATTTTCTGGACGATTTACATTAAAGCTATCAAATATACTGGTTGCCAATGGTTGTTGCATTACCTTAGTGGTACGCACTATCCAATCATCAATGTTTTTGTAAAAGCCAGCTACCGATAACAAGCCCATTTTTGCGTAATACCACTCTAACGATACATCAGTGTTCGTTGATAAATATGGCGTTAAATCTGGGTTAGATGCCTGTGCAAAATTACCTTGTTCCTCATGGGTATTACCATAATTAAACCAAGGCGCAATATCATCAAGTGTCGGTCGGCTAAGTGTTTTTGATAAACCCACTCGAAATAAAAGCGACTCTGTAACATTAAGATTGGCGATAATTGAAGGTAGTACGTGGTGATATTTATTGTTTTTTTCAACATTAATAGGCTCACCATTGCTGGTAAAGACTTTATTTAAACGACGAGCGCTGGGGTTGGAAATATCAGGCACTAAATCATAAAGTTGCTTAATGGTGCCAACCGATAAAATATTAGTGTGGGTGTAACGCACGCCTATTAATAAATCCAATGGCATGCTGTTAATATCAAAAGTTAGATTCGTCGATGCATATAATGCGGTAATGTTTTCATCTACCTGGTACGAATCATCGGTTTGTTGTGCAGAAAAACCGCCACTAGTATTAAACAAATCCACGGCATCATGCATTTCAGGGTGGGCATTAAGCTGTGCAAGCGTCGAGGGCTGCTCTAACCATGAGAGATAATCATCAAGCGATTGAAAACCATAAACCAGGTCAGACAAACCTTGCCAACCTCCCTTTATAGATTTTAGTTCAAGAAAAGGTGTAGGTATTTTTAGGTTAACAGCAGAGTTACGTGCATAGGTTTTATAAATTGCCCCTGATGTTTCATTTACACTGTATTCAATATTATTTTTTTTATGACTGCTATGGTGCAAACCAAAGTTAACTTTACTGATAAGCGTATTATCTATCAGCCAAGTAAAATCAAATTTAACGCCGATATTTTCAGCATCAATATAATTGCCTCTGGCTTCAACATGCGCAGGAAAAACCTTATCGATATTATTTTCATTGGGTAAAGTATTAAGCCCTTGGTTTAATAACGGATACTCTCCTTGCCCTCTGTAATCATATTCCACATAACCTTTTGCATTTGATTCAACGACATATTGTTTATTGTAACCTCTGTTACGATTGCGAGCATTCGACCAAAAAACATCACTGATTAAATTAACATTTTCGAGTAATTGCCAATCAATATTCCCCCCGATTGAGCTTAAGTTTGACGGGCGATGTTGATCACGATAAGCAGAAGAAATGCTGGTAGCGCCATGTTGTAGAAATACGACATTACGTTGCACTTCTGTATCTAAAATAGGGTCTTTTCCACCTAAAGCGTCATCATAAGCACCCGTGGGATACCAAAACCAAGTATTGCCGGTATAGCCACTCGATTTAACATCAAACTCAGAATATAAGCCGTCAAGGGTAAACAACAAATCATCATTAACCTGATATTGCATCACCACTGTCCCACCATTACGTTCTCTTTCTTCTCTCATAACCTGACGACCAAGCGCTTGTGGCCGGGTAACATTTTCAATAATACGTAATTGGTCATTACCAAAATGAGCGAAAGGACCTTTATTAAGCGTCATATCACCGACAACATTTTGAAAATTTATTACAGTTTTATTTACTTGCGTGCGTTGTTGATGATTAAAAGAAGCCAAAATGCCCAACTTATCATTAAGAAAACTATTGCTCATTAGCACGGAAAACTGTGGCTCGGTTTTATCACTCGATTCTGTATGTAAAAACTCTATCGTGCTAGATAAATGAAAGCCTTGGTGATCAAAAGGTTTAGCGGTTTTAATATTGACTAAGCCGCCAATACTATCTTCCGATAATACCGCTTGCCCTGATTTATAGACATCAACCATACGAATCGTTTCAGAAGCCAGAGTATCTAAACTAAACGCTCGACCTTCAGTATCGGTTGCTAATGCTCTACCATTAAATAACACGCTATTAAACTCAGGCCCTAACCCTCTGATCGTAATAAAGCGCCCTTCACCGCCACTACGGTCAATTGATACTCCGGTAATTCGCTGCAAAGATTCGGCAATATTTGCATCCGGAAATTTACCCACGTCTTCTGCAGAAATACTATCAACGATATATTTAGATAATCGCTTGTTGTTAATTGATTTAGTTAAGCTGTGCCGAATGCCTGTGACAGTAATAGTCTCAACGTCATTTACTTGATTATCTTCTGCCGTAACTAATAAGGTTTTATCTACTGCTTCAGCCTTGGTGATTGGTGTTTTAACCTTATCAAGTGGTATTACAGATATTTTAAGTATGCCATTTTCTGTTAATTGAGCGACTAAACCGGAGCCATCAAGTAGCAGGGCTAAAGCTTCCTTTAAAGTATAACGCCCGGTTATGCCCGTGGTTCGTTTAGTATTAACTTGGGCAAAGTTAAAAAGAAGCACTGCATCAGTTTGCTCTGCCAACAAGTTAAGTGCAGATGCCGCATTTTGAGGTTTTATGTATATTTTGTAACGCTGTAGTAAATCAAGCTTATGCTCTACTTGCAGGTTAATAGAGGAATGATTGTTGGCGTAACCTATCGTGCTTTGAGTGTTGAAAAGTAATAAAGCAAACAGCCAATAACGCAAGCTGCATAAAACACCATGACGTAGTAACCCAGTTAGCATACTGAGAAACAGAGCTAAGACGTAAATATAATAAAAAAGCTTAGGCATTTAAAATCTTAAGCATATGTAACCTCGAAAAAATAAAGCCCCATATTGTTTTATATGTACTTATAAGTCATTACCCACTTAAGTATATTATACGAGTTAATTGGCTGATTGTTTGATTGGCGATAAACGCACCTTATTATAACTTAAGCGCTCAACTCTGATAGCAAAGTTAGTTTGTAAAACCAAGAAGAAGTCTTCAATATCTCCCACTTTAAAACGCCCTCCAATAGTCAGTTGTTTTAACTTTTCGTCAATAATTTCAATATCTACCGTGGTAAAACGTGAAACTTCAGCAACTACCTGCTCTAGGGACTCACCATTAAAAGTTAATAGCCCTTTCTGCCATGACAAGCGACGTTTCATTTCATCTTCAGTTATTTGAGTAATATTTCTTAATTGCTGTAGACTGCCATCCGAAATAGCCAATGATACCTGTTGACCTGCATCCAATGTTCCTAAAACTGAAGGTGAACTACCAGAATAAGAGTCTATCTCCGTGCTATTAGCATCATTAGCCGTTGCTACTGTTGCTTCTTGTTTAGATAACGCAGCTACAGCAACTCGCCCTTCTGTTACCAGTACATCAACGTCTTCATCAGCTAAGTAAACAGAAAATGCCGTACCAACCGCTTCAATACGACCATCGCCAGCATAAACTCGCAATGGATAGTCATTATTTTTAGCTACTTCAAAATGAGCTTCACCACGAATAATACGGATATTTCGATAGTTATCATTAAAGGCAACCTCGACCTGACTGTCAGTATTCATATGCATCACGGTCCCATCGGCTAATAGGGTATGATTTAGCTTACCAATGCCCGTTAAATACAAGCCATTACTTATAAATTGTTCATTTGTAGAAAACACCGTTGACAGTAATAAACTCGCCGTAAAAACAATTACTGTGGCAGAAAAAGCATACTGCAAACGAGTATTCGCACCAAACCAATCTTTAACGTTAGAAAACAGTGTTGCTTTACGATGAGTTGCAGCGCAAGCGAGGGGCACCATTAATTCAGTTAAGATATTATCTTGCCAAAATTCATTTAAATTGTTTAGTTCTTCACGGTGTACTGGACTACGCGCCAACCAAGCTTTAAATTGACTATGCTCTTGCTGTGTTAATGGCTCGTCACCATCAAGTTTTATTATCCAATCAACCGCTTCTTGTTCGATCACTTTTTGATCGGGGAACTCGATTATATTTTCCATTATTTTTCACCTTCCATGCTTTGTTTCATTGTTGAAGTTTCAGCGGAATTTTCTGTGTTATGTTCACGCATATAGTTACGACAAACTTCTAAACCAAGTTTTAGGTGTTTTTCGACACTGCTTAGGGAAATGCCAAGATGCTCTGCGATTTCTTTATGTTTTAAACCATGTACTTTTCGTAATAAATAAACTTTACGAGATTTTTCCGGCAAAGTTGCCACTGCCTGACAATACTTGCCGAGCGATTGCTCTGCTTCTATCTCATGTTCAATTGTTGCAGTTTCACCAAGATTAACTTCAGTCTGACACTCTTCAATGTACCCGGTCATCTGTCGTGACTTTCGACTTAGTTCATTTAATGCCAGGTTTTTAGCGATACTAAATAGAAACGCTTTAGGTTGCTCAATTTCGCGATCTTTTTCAGTGGTAAACGCTTTTAAATAAGTTTCTTGTACGACATCTTCAATATCTTGCTCGCGATTAAGAAAACCTCGAAGAAACTTTTTCAAAAAGGTATTGTTTTCTAACCAAACAGTCGAAATTCGGCCAGGGGACTTATTATTTTCTTTACCCGTTATTGTCATACTCAATAATACCTTCACGCGAAATCAAACGCTGAACAACCAACTTACCCTATTAAACAAACTAACTTAAAAAAACCGTAATTTTAATAAAATAGAATTATAAAAATCACTTCAACATTATCACTTTCATCTCTTTTATTAATTGCTTCTTTATGGCTAATTTAGAGGGTTCTTTAGCTATGTTATGCCATTCATATGGATCATTTCTATGATCATATAACTCTTCCTGCCCACCACTGTAACGAATATAACGCCAGTCTTTGGTTCGATATGAGTAGTTTTGTTTAGCAACAGCACCAATACCTGTTACTTGATGAAAGTTGCCAATAACAGTTAGCGCACCGTTTGGCCCTTGCCATTCTTTACTATCAGGGTTTTCTAGAAAAGTTCGTAGGCTATAACCTCCTAGTTTTCCGCCTTGGTTAGTTTTTTTGTGATCGCCACTTAACTGAGCGTAATCAACAAACGTCGGATAAATGTCGATCAGTGATACTGGATGTGTAACTTCACTACCGTTGTTTTTGTTATTTGGCTGGCGAATAATTAATGGAATACGGGTACTTTCTTCCCATAATGAATTTTTAAAAAGGTAATTTTTTTCGCCCATTTGCCAACCATGATCAGCGGTAAACACAACTAAGGTATTATCTTTTAGTTCAGGGTGACTATCCAAAGTATCGATAATTTTACCGACTTGTTCATCCATAAAGGCAATGCAGGCCAAGTATGCTTGTAAAAAATGCTTAAGCGCTTGCTCGCGGTCACTACCGTATGAAGCTAATAACGTTTGGTAATAGCGTAAGCCTTTAATGTCCTCAGGGAAGTTATCTCTAAAGTAGGTATCACGGTTATCGCCCTGCATCCAGGGAGCAAGCTCAAGTTCATCAAGAGGAAACATGTCAAAGAAGCGGTCGGGCGCATATAGTGGCGTATGCGGGCGAACAAAGCCTACACCCATAAAAAATGGCTGTTTTGCTTTGGTTTTAGCTAAGATATTAAGTTGTTCAGATACCCATTTAGCGTGATGTTCATCGGGCAATAAATCACGGTCATTATCGTTAACATAACGCATCATCGACTTATCCCAGCCATTCATCCAACCTTTTGTGCCTTTTTCACCTGATGAGTAACCACCACCTGATAAGCGACCATATGCGCCATCAATAGGGCCTATCTCTCGAAATGGTGACGGTACCGATGGCACTGCCGTTTTCTTTTCGCCATCAAAATAAGTAGGTCCATAATTATGACCAATGGGTCTACCCCATTCGTTCCACCTTTTAGCATTGCCTCTATGCATTAACTTACCGGTTCCAAGGGTGTGATAACCGTTTTCTCGAAACAACTGCATTAACGTTTTGTTATGTTTCAGCACTTGTTGTTTCGCTTGTGCTCGCCAGTTGTAATCACCCGAGTCATGAGGATAAACACCAGTAAACAAGCTATTGCGTGATGGCTGACATACCGGCACGTTGGTTTGTGCATTACTAAAACGTATACCACTTTTTGCCAACTTATCAATGTTAGGCGTTTTCGCCTGAGGATGACCACCAAAGACACCTTGATAGTCATTTAAGTCGTCTACCAATATCATTAAAACATTCGGCTTTTGGGAATTTATTTCTGTTGCATAACTATCAAAATGAGCAACAACAATCATCACCAGTAAAGGGGAATAAAGCATTCTAAACATAATGGAATTCTCGTTATCAGTCTTGACTCTGTTTTTGATAAACGCGCACATAGTCAATTTCATATTTATTAGGAAAAGCAGTATGACTTGGATCACCACCAGCTTGTCCACCTATGGCTAAATTAAGTAATAAATAATGGGGTTGTTGAAACGGCTCTTTTGGCAACTTTCCTGCAGGATTTATCGCCTTAGATAAATCTATGCTATTAATAAGTTGGTCATCTAAATACAGTTGAATAAAGTCTTTATCCCAATCCATACGCCATAGGTGAAATTTTTCATCCCAATGAGGATCATTAAAATCACTCATTGGAATTTTCACCGAATCCCAAAACGGCTTTTTACTATCAGCCTTTGCCCAAGCAGCATTGGCAAGGATTTGACCTTGATAATACTCCATCAAGTCTATTTCACCGCGTTTGGGCCATGTGCCTTCATCACCTAGAAACCAGATTGCTGGCCATAAGCCGTCTTTGGCTTTAATGCGCGCGCGTATTTCAAAGCGCCCATACTTCCAGCTATGTTTACCTTTAGTATTGATAGAGCCAGAAGTATAAAACGCTTGTTGCCTCTGTTTTCGCCAATTATCTGAATTAGCGTCATAATACGGGTTATCAACAACTTCTCTTTTAGCTTCAATTTCCAATATACCGTTATGACAATTTATATTGTCACTTTTATACCACTGCGCCTCAAAGTTACGACGGAAGCCCCGTTCGTAATTCCAATCGTTTTCGTCTATTTTGCCTTTACAATTAAACTCGTCCTGCCAAACAATGGCGTAGCTTTCATCAATTTCTGATTTGTTAGATAATAATGATGAGCAAGAAAGTAAAGGTATCGACAAAAGAAATGCCGTTAAAGTTGTCGATATATAATGCAATTTACCCTCCTGAAATTTACTGTTTCTTGGTATGCTTTGTCTTTTTTGCACTCTTACCAAATTTTGCTAACGGTCTAAACACAGGGTCAATCAACTCTTTTTCCCATGCTTGCACTTCTGCTTTTTGTTGCTCAAACTGAGTCTTGTTATTGTCAATCAAGTTGGTGGTTTCACTTAAATCATTCGCTAAATCGTATAAGTGGTCACCCACTTTTTCTGAGTGGATAGCTTTCGAGTCGCCTCGACGCGTAGCCAATGTACCTTGGTCAAAGTTACGCCAAAATAGAACATCATGAGGCAAACCTACATCTTTGCCAGTAAGAAATGGCATTAAGTTTACGCCATCTAACGGACGTTCTTTGGCAATAGGCGCATTGGTTAATGCCGCAAAAGTGCCTAAGATATCAAGTGAACTAACAGGGTTTTCATACTTTTGCCCAGCAGGGACATGATTTGGCCAACGCACGGCAAACGGCACATGAATACCGCCTTCAAAATAGTCTCCTTTGTTTCCTCTAAGTGGTGCATTACTTGACGGGTGTTTTCTAGAGCCGCCATTATCTGATAAGAAAAACACCATGGTATTTTCATCAATCGATAATTCTTTCAATTTGTCTAAAACCCGACCTACACCATCATCAACGGCTGTGATCATCGCCGCATAAGTTCGGCGCTTTTTATTCTTGATATGCGTATTTCTGTCTAAATACTCTTGTGTTGCTTGCATTGGGCCATGGGGAGCATTGTAAGCAAGATATAAAAAGAAAGGCTTGTCTTGTTTACGCTCAATAAAGTTAACCGCTTCATTGGATAATTCATCGGTAAGGTATTCGTCAATTTCAATGACATCATAATTATGATTGAGCTTGGTGGCGTAATGCCTGCCCCCTTTTGGCATTGAATTAAAATCTTTATGGATCAAAAGCTTAGGCAGATAATCATGACCACCATTTAAAAAACCGTAAAAATGGTCAAAACCACGCTTATTGGGATGAAACTTAGGGTGTAAGCCCATATGCCACTTGCCAATAATACTTGAAGTATAACCGACAGGTTTAAGTACTTCTGAGATCATCTGCTCTTCAAGTGGCATGCCCGCTTTGGTGTCGGTTGGGTCTATCACTGGATTTCGACCAAATCCAAAACGCCCTTGGTATCGCCCTGTTAATAAGCCAGCACGACTTGGTCCACACACCGCATAAGAAACATAACCATTAGTAAACTTAGTGCCTTCGTTGGCAATTCTGTCGATATTGGGGGTTCTGATATCTTTGCTGCCGTTAAAACCAACATCAGCATAACCTTGGTCATCGGTTAAAATAACAATGAAATTTGGTTGTTTAACATTTTTATTCGAAGTTTGTGACGTTACATTTGCCACCGCGTTAGCACTTACTAATAACATCCCTAAAAAGACCATTAGCAATTTTGTCATTTTCATTTGTTGGTGTCCTTATTCTTTTTGCGTTTTCTACTATCAACATGACGGCCTTGTAACGGTTTAAAAATAGGGTCTATTAATTCAGTTTCCCACGCTTTTATCTCTTCGGTAAGCTGTTGGTATTGAACGTTATTTTCTTTGACTGAGCTTTCTGTAATTAAGTTATTTTGCTCAGCCAGATCATTGGCTAAATCAAACAAATGGTTTCCATCTCTGTCTGATTGAATCGCTTTACTATTGCCACGACGTGTTGCCAATGTGCCTTGATCAAACGCGCGCCAAAATAGTACATCATGAGGAACACCTTTTTCTTTACCAGTAATAAATGGCATTAAATTAACACCATCTAGCGGTCTTTCTTGAGCAATAGGCGCCTTGGTTATACCGGCAAAGGTGCCTAAAATATCTAACGAGCTGACAGGATTTTGGTAATTAACGCCTGCTGGTACTTTACCTGGCCAGCGAACGGCAAACGGCACATGCACACCACCTTCAAAATAGCCGCCTTTAAAGCCTCTAAGTTCACCGTTATCTGAGCCTTTATTTTTTGCACCACCATTGTCTGACAAAAAGAAAATCATGGTATTGTCATCAATACCAAACTCGTCAAGTTTGGCAAGAATACGACCAACACCATCATCAACCGCAGTTACCATCGCAGCATATGTTCGACGTTTCTTATCTTTAATATGCGTATTTCTGTCTAAATATTCTTTTGAAGCCTGTAAAGGTGTATGTGGCGCGTTGTAAGCAAGATATAAAAAAAATGGATTATCTTGCTCGCGTTCAATAAAGTTAATCGCCTCGTGAGAGAGCTCATCGGTAAGATATTCATCTATCTCTACACGTTTATTGTTTTCCATGATTTTAGTGTTATACCAAGACCAATCCTTTTTGGCATTTTCAATTTTATCTATGGTCAAATCTGAAGGAAAATACTTATGCCCACCTGACAAAAAACCGTAAAAATGATCAAAGCCACGTTTGTTGGGACGAAATTTTTCATGGGTGCCCATATGCCACTTGCCGATAATACTTGAGGTATAGCCCACCGGTTTTAATACCTCAGAAATCATCTGCTCTTCTAATGGCATACCTGAGTTTTCATCCGTTGGGTCAATAATTGGGTTACGACCAAATCCAAAACGCCCTTGATACCTACCGGTTAAAATACCCGCTCGACTAGGCCCACATACCGCATAGGTAACATAACCATTGCTGAATTTTGTACCTTCATTGGCAATACGATCGATGTTTGGCGTGATAATATCGTCACTACCATTAAAGCCTACATCGGCATAGCCTTGATCATCAGTAAGAATAATAATGAAGTTTGGCTTTTCTGTTGTTGTTTTTTCACTCTTGGCATTACTAACACATGACATAGACAAACAAGCAAGTGTTGCAGTTAACATCACGTTTTTAAACACTTTTATTGTGCTATTGACTCTGTATTTCATGAGAAAGACCTTTACTGTTTATCTATGTCGGTGAAACGCGAATAACGCTGACGGTTTTGTTTGATCCATTTAGAGTGAGTTAAAAACATCGGTTGTTGTAACTCATTTTCCCAAGCAAATAGTTTTTTCAGTAACTGACGAACTAGTTTTGGTTTTTCATCGGCAATATTGTGACTTTCACTAATATCAGCAGCAACATTATATAAAACCGCAGGCCGGTCTGGGTATCGCACTAATTTATGATTTCCGTCTCTTACCGCAGCAAAAGCAGCTCTTCGCCAAAATAAGGTTTGGTGTGGCTTACTTTCAATTGTGCCATTTAAAAAGGGTAATAAATTAACGCCATCGAGTTTCTTCTTGCCAACAGGCTTGGTTTTAGCTGCAGCTAATGCTGTCGGCAATATATCTAAAGATGAAACCACTTCATCATATTGTGTACCCGCTTTTATATGACCAGGCCAAGACATGGTAAATGGCACACGTACTCCACCTTCATACAAGGTGCCTTTAACACCAGAAAAAGGTTCATTAATTGAATAGTTATAATCTGAAGGTCCACCGTTATCATTTAGAAACACTACTAAGGTATTTTCAGTTAGCTTCATCTTATCAAGTGCAGCCATCACTTGGCCTACTGATTCATCGAGGGCTAAAGTCATGCCAGCTAGTGTTCTGCGGTTTTGGTCTTTAATATGATTGAGCAATTTTTCATGGGCCGGTTTAGCTTCCATTGGGGCATGAACGGCAGTGTAAGATAGATATAAGAAAAATGGTTTTTCTTGATTACGCTCAATAAAATCGATGGCTTCTTCACCGAGTCTGTCGGTTAAATATCCTTGATGCTTTTCTTCGGTATTATTGCGACGCATTTTTCGATACTCAGTATCGTTACCTGCTATTTCCCAATAGCTGCGACCACCGCCTAATAAGCCATAAAACTCGTCAAAGCCTCTATTGTTAGGGTGAAAATGCTCAGCTAGCCCTAAATGCCATTTACCTATTAATCCGGTTTTATAACCAGCGGCTTTAAGGTGATCTGCCATAGTTTTTTCTGAGACATTCATGCCATTAAACTTTTCAACATCACCGGGCTCAGGTTTCACGGGTAAATTATATTCATGACCAAAGCGCTGTTGATAACGGCCAGTTATCATGCCTGCACGAGATGGGCTACACACTGATGCCGTGACGTAGCCTTGAGTATATTTAACACCACTTCCAGCTAACTTATCTAAATTAGGCGTAGCAAAATTAGCTTTACCGAAGGTATTGCCACTAAAACCAATATCGGCATAACCAGCGTCATCACTCATAATAACAATAATATTAGGCTTACCTTGTGAAGCGCTAGCAGTCAAAGGCAAACTGAGCAGTGATAAACAAGTGAGTGTTTTAACAAACTTACTTAATCTTATATTTTTAAGGTTCATAATTTTCACTTACTTGCTTAATGGCGTTAAGGTAAAACTGTATTGATAGTCTTTAGCTGGAATTAAGAATTCATTATGTGGCTTAGCTCCCCAGCTATTATCGCCACCAACCCCCATTTGCAGCTTATCTACTCGAACCGTAGTGGTCTCACTTAACACCACATCGGCACTGTGACGTGGGGCTTTGTTAACATCAAATAAATCGAATTTATTTAGTGGAACCGCGGTAACATTCAGCGGAGTATTTGATGATATTTTCAAACCATTGCCATGTTCATCAGTTAAGCTAAACCAACGCACATCACTTTTATTACCTGACTCTTGAGGGCGAGCATAGTCATGTAATTGCTCAGAGACTTGCGATTGATATAAGCCTATCGCCATGCTGTTTTTTCTATCGCTATAACTTGAAAGCGGACCACGACCAAACCATTCTAGTTGATTAAAATTTTTGGCGACTTGCATATGCATACCAACTCGGGGCATGGAGGGAAGCTTTTCTTTTAATGGTGAAAAATGCGTTTTAACTTCAATTTCTCCATTGGCGGTCACCTTATACTGTGTGGTTAATTCAGCAACATCATCAGCAAGGGTATATACCGTTGTTACTGCAATAACTTGAGGGCTAATTTGCTCGCTGGTCATTGATTTAAGAGTTTGATTAGTGGTTGCTTGCTGCCAAACATTAAGGTTGTTATGCACACCCCAACCTTTGTCATTGTCAGTAACTGCGCGCCAGAAATTACCCGATAAACCTTGGTCTAACAATTCGATTCTATTCACTTGATATTGTGTTAATAAACCAGAGTTTTTATCAAACGAGATGGCTAAGTTTCCACCATTAATAGCGATAGCTTGGGTTGTTTCAGATAAACTGATCTCACCTGTAGAACTGTCGAAGGTATTATTTTTAGCACTATCAGAAGTATTGGTTAAGGCAAACTGATGCCAAGCAATAACACTCGTCGCTGGCAGTAGCGGGTTATCTCCCTTTATTTCTCTCGCATTAACAGTAATAAAATACTCCGCATCCGCCTTATAATTGATACTTTCAAGCGGTAACGCGACCTCACCTTGCTGACCTGCTAAAAGTTGCGGAGTTGTTAACTTTCCTTGGGCAATAACATGACCGTTTTCTTCTATCAGCCATGAGAAAGCAAGATGCGATAAATCTGTAAAGTCATAACGATTATTAAAGGTAATTACTGACGTTTTCTGATTAAAATTCACAAACTCAACTGGTTGGTAAATTTTCTTAACTTCATAAGCATGAGGGTTTAAAGTACGGTCAGGCTGAATTAGTCCATTGGCTAAAAAGTTCTTATTATTGTAACCATCA
The DNA here is from genome assembly GCA_913062815.1 of uncultured Colwellia sp. Taxonomy (GTDB): domain Bacteria; phylum Pseudomonadota; class Gammaproteobacteria; order Enterobacterales; family Alteromonadaceae; genus Colwellia. Next base: position 96,570 of record CAJXWZ010000014.1, read on the forward strand.
TTGTAGTCACCACCATATCCCCAAAACTTAGCACCTTTTTCATTTGTTTCTATGAATGTTTGATCAACCCAGTCCCAAATAAATCCACCCTGTAACTGTTGATGCTGATAAATAACCTGCCAATATTTGTCTAGATTACCAACACTGTTGCCCATAGCATGGGCGTATTCCGCCATTATTAGAGGTTTATTAGGCTTAGTGCTTATGTAGTCTTGTAATTCTTCAACGCTATCATACATAGGCGTATATATTTCAGAGTAATCAAGCATGAAGTGACCCGTTCTCGTCCCCCAGCCACCATAGGTTACCGGACGTGAAGCATCGTTTTCTTTTATCCATTGTGCCGATTTTTCAAAGGCAGTGCCTAAGCCCGCTTCATTACCTAACGACCATAAAATAATGGACGGATGATTTTTGTCTCGTTCAACCATACGGGCAACGCGATCTAGGTGCGCTGCCTGCCATTCCGTTTTAAAAGCCAAATGATGTTTCTTCTGACTTTCCGCACGGTTAAAGTTCTTTTTCTTTTTAGTTGCCTGTTTATCATCAATTTGTTGCCTTTGCTCTGGCTGGTTGCCTATCTGCATATACTTGTGCGATTCAATATTCGCTTCATCCATTACGTACAAACCATATTGATCTGCTAATTCATACCAATACGAGTCATTAGGAAAATGCGCCGTACGTACCGCATTAATATTAAGCTGTTTCATTAACTCGATATCTTTTTGCATTGACGCTTTAGTGAGTGTTCTACCGCCGATAGGATGATGCTCGACACGATTAACACCACGAATTGTTACTGGTTTGCCATTTACTAGGAACAAACCATCTTTCATTTCTAGCTCACGAAAGCCAACTTTTTGATTAACAACTTGTAGTAACTCATTGTTTTGGTCTAGTAATTCAAGTGTTAAATCGTATAAATTAGGGCTTTCAGCGCTCCAAGCTTTAACATTAGGAATAAGGTTACTAAAGATAGTTTCATTGCTGTTTGATGGGATATTTAGCCCTTTAAATAACACTTGTTCATCTGCATTCGTTAACGTTGCTCTAACAGTAACGTTTTGAGGCTTTTCACTGTTAATTTCGACATCTATAACTAATTCGCCATCAGTAAAAGAGTCATTTAACCCAGCCGTTATCGTATAATCACTAATATGGGTTTTCGGTGTAGAATATAAATATACATCACGCTCTATACCACTAAGGCTCCAACCGTCCTGATCTTCTAAATAGCTACCGTCTGACCAGCGATACACCTGCAAAGCAACGGTATTTTCACCACTTTTAACAAAAGCGGTTAAATCAAATTCTGCTGGTAACTTTGAACCTTGACTGTATCCCACTTTTTTACCATTCACCCAAATATAAAAAGCAGAATTAACCGCGCCTAAATGAATGATGACTTTGTTATCTTGCCACGGTTTTGGTAATTCAAATGACTTTAGGTAAGAGCCTACTGGGTTATATTCTTGTGGAATAAATGGTTGGTTAGCGGGGAAAACATATTCTATATTGGCATAATGCGGGGTACCATAACCTTGACGTTCCCAGTTACCAGGTACATTAATTGTACTCCATTGACTGGCATCAAAATCATTTTGCCAGAAAGTCTTTGGTAATTCAGAGGGCTTTTTAACCCAGTTAAACTTCCACCTGCCATTGAGTGATAAGAAGTTTTCTGAGCTAGCTTTGTCATCAAGTTTTGCCAATACTTTATTTTCAAAAGCAAAGAAGTTTGCTCGAGCGGGCATTTTATTACGCTCAAAAACTTCAGGGTTTTGCCAATCCACTTGAGCTTGTTGGCTATTTGTTTGCTTTAGCGCCTCAGTACGGACACCATCACTATTACAAGCAGCTAATAAAAACATGCTACAACTCAACATGGATAACAGAGAATACTTTCTCTGTTTAACCGTTAGCGCTTTGACTTTATGAAACAAAATACCATTATACTTCATTGTAATTATTCCCAGCTTTGACAAATTTAAGTACTACATAACCTTATTACCCACTAATATAGTATTTATCATACAAAACAGTCAAACATTAAATTGAACAAATTCATAAATCATCGAAACTGATTTTGAGATAAGCTTGAATTTGGACCTCTTTTATCATTAATTTTATTTTGTACATAGAATTTCTTAATTGACTTTATTTATAATATAAATATTATAGTACAAATACTTTTTAACAATGAGCTCCTATGAAGTTATTTTTTTCCATCATTAGTTTAGCACTGCTAAACATAATAAATGTGTATGCCGCTGCTTTACCCACAGATCCTAATATTATTGTTATTGTTACCGATGATCAGGGATATGCTGATATAAGTGCGACAGGTTTGGCTAAAGATGTGCAAACCCCAAACATCGATAGACTCGCTAGACAGGGTACACGTTTTACCAATGCTTATGTTACTGCCCCTATTTGTAATGTATCTCGGTTAGGTCTTATTACTGGCACATATAACCAGCGCCAAGGCGCCTACTGGTACGGTAAAAAAGCCAGCATAAGTCCAAAACTCACCACGATTCCTGAAGTACTTAAGCGTGACGGTTATAAAACCGGTTATGTGGGAAAATATCATTATGGCTATTACAGCTCCGATGTAAGGGACTTTCCATTGAACCATGGCTTTGAATTTTTCTATGGCTATGGCGGTAATGGCAGACAACATTTCTTAATTCACAATGATGATTATGATCAAGCTGAGCGAAAGAAGTTAAAATCGTATAAAAAACGAGGTGGACAGCACGGTCAAGCATTAGAATACGGTGCTTTTTGGAATGGATTTGACCGAGACAATCGTGAGGGATTCTCTACTGAAATTTATGGTGAAAAGGCGCGCGAATTCATTCAGAAAAACAAGGACAATAAATTCTATCTACAACTTGCCTTTAACGCGGTACACAACTTCACGCATCAATTGCCTGTAGATTACCTAAAGAAAAATAACTTAAAAGGTTATCACGACTGGGATCCTGACACTGAAGATTATTACACTTGGTATAAAAATAGTCGCTACCCCAATAACCCTGAAGGCCGCGCTCACTATCTCGCACAATTAGAGTATATGGATATTGAAATTGGTAAACTGTTAGATAGCATAGAAGAGCAAGGATTAACGGAAAATACTGTCATTATGTTAGTGAGTGATAATGGTGGTGCAACACCAATTTACGCTGATAATGGTCCATTGCGAGGTAGTAAATACTTATTATATGAAGGTGGTATTCGTGTGCCACTAATTGTTTCATGGCCAGGGAATTTTCAAGAAAATAGTGTGTCAGACAACATTATAAGTACTATGGATATTTTTCCAACACTGACCAATTTAACGTCCTCTGCAACACCGAAACATGTTGATGGTATCGATATCACAGATTTACTTACCGGTAAAAACAAACACCTTGAACATCAAGTGTTAGTTTGGGATACCGGTCATGAAACAGCTATTCGTCAAGGTAAGTGGAAACTTAAAACAGCAACCGATGCTCAATACGCCGAATATGAAATGGTTGATATCGAGTTAGGCACTTTTTTATATAATTTAGACGAGGATCCGGGTGAAAAAACTGATTTGAGTAAGCAACACCCTGAAATAGTAAAAGAGTTAACTCAAGTCTACAAGGTTTGGAAAAAAGACATTAAGCAAGGGCTATAAGTAAAGTTATGATGTAACAATGAACGCTTAAACAAACAAGGCCGATACAAAATGTTTCGGCCTTTCTAGTTATTACAATCATAGTTATTGCAATCATACTGAGTTTAACTTCATACAATTTGACTAGGCTCTATTTTCATCCACATAGAAAACTCTTCTCCCTGAGTTAGTTCATTCATGCCAGTATCTTGATGTCCATCATTAGATAAATTAAATGCATCTGTACAGTGCGTTACGGGCTCCACACAGAAAAAGTCTTCTTTTTCAGGCGAATATACCACCAAAAACTTACAATTACTGGAGGTTGTCATATTCGCATGTATACCCCACTCAGGCCATTCAACTTGAGCTTGCTGCTTAAATCCTACCAAGGCATTATCTAGCTTATTATTGTCTATATTTATACCTGTACCACTTACAAGTCCATGAGGCGGATCAACAATTTCAGTTGGCATGCATTCACTATCAACTGCCCACATTTTATCGACATCTGTCATCAGTCGACTCAACGGTGTTCTAGTAAAGTAAGGGTGCAGACCTAATCCAGCAGGCATTGTATTTGAACCTGTATTTTTTATGGATAACTCAATTGTTAACTCACCCTGCTCTAACGATATTTTTTGCATAGCCTGGTAAGGGAACGGCCATTCATCGGCAGTATGGGTGTATTGCATAAGGACGCTATTTTCATTTACCTCAATAATATTCCACTCTGCTTGCCAGCCATGACCGTGATTAGTATGTTTTTCAGGTAGCGTGTTAAGTGGCAGCTTAACAAGCTCTCCTTGCCAATTAAATTTTCCATCCCTTATACGGTTAGAAAATGGTACTAGCGGGAAATTACAGCTATCTAAAACAGTTATAGGTGCAATGCTTTCACGAAATATTGCTCGACGCTTATTATCAATCAAAACATTATATGCAAGCACACTTGCGCCTAGACTTGGCGCAATTTGTACTTCGGCGATACCATCACTTAATTTTAGCACTCTCATTTCATTCACTTTAACCATAAACACAAATATAGTATTTATATTACAATTTACCATTAAAAAAGTAAAATTTCATTTGTTGTGAAATTCAACAACTTAACATAAAATTCCTGTAAACTGGCTCTTTCAGAGCTATTTATCATGAATATTTTTTGACAAACAAGGTGACAAAAGTTAATAATATTTATATTACTTATAACTTTTATTGATTGACTATGTCCATTAAATATAAATTAATTGCGCTGTTTATCACGCCACTACTAGCTTTTTTAATCACTGCGACAGTTAACATCAGCCAAAACATTACCGTTGCCGATGATGCTGAAAGTGTTAGCTCGTTAGTCAAATTAGTGGTGGCATTAAATGATGCTGCAGATGCTATGCAAAAAGAACGGACGTTCAGTGTATTGTACGCTTTAAATAGCGTGCAATGGCTTGATGAATTGAAGAAGCAACGAAGGACAACTGATCAAAAAGAAAATCAACTGCTTCAACTAATACAAGAAACGGAGGTTTCAGGTTTTAGCGAAATTACTCAAACATCTATTCAAAAACAAATGACGACAATCGTTGAAGGTTTTAAAACGAATCGAAGTGATGTAGACAACAAGGTATTTTCCCCTGATGAAACCATTGTTAAATTATCAGGCAATATATTTGGTACGGTATGGCTAGGACTAAGCCTAGTACATGAAGCAAAAACACCTACAACATTACTGGATATTATTAATTACACCAATATTTTAAAACTAAAAAATTCAATGGGGACACTGCACAGTGCCCTACCTATATCCATTATTGAAGGGAAAGTAACATCAAGAAAACATCTAATCCGAATTGCCAAATTAGAAAGTCAAATGCGCGCCCATGGCGCAAATGTGATGCAATTATCAAAAGGGGCGCTCAACGAAACCTTTACTCGTTTACATAAGGAAACACTGCAAGGTGAAAAAAAAGGAACTTCATTTTATCGCGGACTTTCGAACATCGCGATAAAGGGTATTAATAAACCGCTGAACATCGACTTACCACAATGGTTAAAGGAAATAGATAGTTTATTAAATACCATAAGAACGATAGAAACTAGTGCAGCTCAAGCAGTAATTAATACCGCAGAGTCTGAGCAAAAGTCCGCTAAAAGCAACCTCTTTTTTTGGATCGGTTTAGTTTCGATTGTACTAATAATAACTATAGCGGCAAGTTTATATTTAATGAAAGGCATTAACGCGCCCCTCGCCAATATGACTACTCGTATCAAAGATATTGCCGAAGGTGAAGGCGACTTAACCAAACAATTAAGGCACTTACCCAAAGATGAATTAGGTGTATTAGGTGGCTGGGTAAACACCATCATAGAAAACCTACGTCTGTTAATTATTGACATTCAATCTACGGCCACAGAGGTTAACAATTCAGCTGAGCAATCAATTCAAGTAGCCCACTCAAATAATGATGCGGTCAACTTGCAATTAAGTGAGATTAATATGGTTGTTACCGCGATGAATGAAATGGCAGTTACCTCTCAGCAAATGGCTGAAAGTGCCGCTACCGCGGCCGATTCTGCTAACGAAGGTCAAAATTATGTTGATATTTGTAATAACAAGGTCTCTGAAAATTGCCAAGCCATTGAACAAATGGTAGAGCAAATCTGTGATGCTTCTCATCAAGTCAATGATCTCGAGATGAATACCAAACAAATTCATACTATTTTATCGACAATTCAAAATATTGCCGAACAAACCAATTTATTGGCATTAAACGCCGCTATTGAAGCAGCACGTGCTGGTGAACAAGGACGTGGTTTTGCGGTAGTCGCTGATGAAGTAAGAACATTGGCCAAACGTACACAAGACTCAACTAGTGAAATTAGTTCCATGTTAGATCAACTACAAAACTCTACCAATGCTGTAGTTAATGCGATGAACCAAACACAAGAAAAATCATCTGAAGGGTTAGAAAAAGCACAAGAAGCGGTGCATGCACTAACGCAAGTTGAACAGTCAGTTAATATGATAAACGATATGAATATTCAAATTGCTGCAGCTACTGAAGAACAAAGCAGTGTTTGTGAAGAAATGAATAGAAACATGGTACAAATTCAAAACCAATCTGATGTGGTACAAACGCAGTCTAAACAAGCTTCGCATCTAGGTGAACAGCTGGGTAATGTAGCTAAAAGTCAACGTGAATTAGTTTCTCAGTTTACTACATGACAAATAGGTTATTGAAGACAAATCACCTTGATAATTTTAACTATTTCACTCACAAGTGAAATAGTTAAGACAGGACATATCCAATGGATGCGTAATAATATATAGCGAACATTGGCATTATTTTTTATTTTATAGTATAAATACTATTAATTGATTATTTGTTATTTATTCAAAATGAAACAACTTTCTAAATATCTAAGCACTTTACTATTATGTACTCTCTGTTCTATTGGTTTAATCGCGAATGCCAGCAAGATAACTAATGAAAAAAATACAGCTGATAAGCAAAAATGGAATTTTCTGATAATTGTTGTAGATGATTTGGGCTTTATGGATATAGCGCCAAATAATCCTGAAACCTTTTACAAAACACCAAATATCACACAGCTTGCAAAAGAAGGGGTTAATTTTTCAAACAGCTATGCTGCTAACCCTGTTTGTAGCCCATCAAGGGTGGCTTTGATGACAGGAATTAATCCAGCAAAACTACGCACGACGGATTGGTTCCATCACAAGCATGGTAAAAGGCTATCAGGACACTTCAATGTCGCCAATAGCCTTGATTATTTACCCAAAAACACGCTGACACTAGCTGAAGCTTTACCTGAAGATTATCAAACATCTTTTATCGGAAAATGGCACTTAGGTGAGGAAGAAACATACTGGCCAGAGCACCAAGGCTTTGACAGCAACATTGCTGGTTGGAGCTCAGGCTCGCCAAGAGGCGGATATTTCGCTCCGTATAAAAACCCAAGATTAAAACAAGGCATGGATGGCGAGTACCTAACTGAGCGATTAAGTGATGAAGCAATAAAGCAATTAGCTGAGACTAATGGAAAACCTTTCTTAATGGTCTTATCGTACTATTCTGTTCATGTGCCATTACAAGCGCCAAAAGAAACAATAGCTCATTATAAAAAGCTATCTCCATCACACTTGTCTGATAATAACTTTGCCCTAGAAGAGCAAGTTCTACCACAAAGCAAACAAGCTAGAAAAGTACGAATTAAGCAAAACCACCCTACTTATGCAGCTATGGTAGAGCATATGGATACTAATGTTGGTCGTGTTTTAGCTGAACTTAAACGTTCCGGATTAGATAACAATACCGTGGTCATTTTCACCTCTGATAATGGCGGTTTATCAACTGCAGAAGGTCACCCAACCAGTAACCTCCCTTATAGAGGAGGGAAAGGCTGGATATACGAAGGTGGCATTAAGGTGCCACTTATTGTCAAAATCCCACAATTAGGCCAACAAGGCAAAGTACAAACGAGCCCTGTTATTGGTATGGATGTGCCAACGACAATTTTGACTTTAGCAAATCAAAAGACAGCGGCACTTGACGGTGTTGATTTAACCTCATTAATTAGCAACACAGCTTCATCAATTACTAGACCATTATTTTGGCATTACCCTCATTACAGTAATCAAGGAGGCGTACCTGCTGCTGCTGTTCGATTAGGTAACTTTAAACTTATTCAACGATTAGAAAGCGGTAAGCTGCATTTATTTAATCTAAATAATGATCCTGGCGAACAAAATGATATCGCAGCGCAATTCCCTGAACAGCTAGAAAAATTAACTAAACTTTTAACAAACTGGTATAAAGAAGTTGATGCTCAATTTCTCACCCCAAAAGCAAATAGAACGCCATGGCAATCATCCGAGGGTACTCAACATGCATTATAAATATTCAAAACTTCTTTTGTCTCTATTGAGTTTGTTGTTTATGGTCTCGGCTTGCGGCACTAAGACAGAAATCCAGTCATTGCCAAGCAAGCAACCAAATATTATTTATATTTTAGCTGATGATATGGGCTACGGTGACGTCGGTGTTTATGGCCAAAATAAAATAAAAACACCTAATATTGATCAGCTCGCCAATGATGGAATGAAGTTTACCCAACATTATGCTGGTTCGACTGTTTGCGGCCCCTCACGAGCAAGCCTTTTAACAGGCTTACATTCTGGGCATAGTCCAATTAGAGGCAATCCTAAATGGACAAATAGCGGTCAACCTGTTGATCTGAAACCCGATGATATTACCCTTGCTGAGATGCTGAAAGCAAACGGTTATAACACCGCAGCTATTGGCAAATGGGGATTAGCTGAAAGTGACGATCCAGAGCTAAAATCTATGCCTCTTCAGCAAGGTTTTGACTATTTCTTTGGTTTAAAAACGCATACTGAAGCACACCATTATTATTGGCATCGTCTATTTGAAAATAATCAGCCATTTATCTTAAAAGATAATGACTATATGAATAACAAAGGGGTTTACACTCATGACTTATTTACCAGTAAAGCAATCGACTATGTAAAACAGCAAAAACAGGATAAGCCTTTTTTCTTATATTTGGCTTACACCATTCCACACCTTGCGATGACAGTGCCAGAAGACTCTAAAAAGCAATATTTAGCTCTCAACTGGCCTAAACGTATGATGAATACCCAAAAGCATTACCGTAATGATGAAGAAGGAAATACCACTTATGCTGGCATGGTCTCACGTATGGATAGAGATATAGGCAGCCTACTTTCAGTATTAAAAGAACAAGGCTTTACAGACAATACGTTAGTCATTTTCACCAGTGATAATGGCCATGAATATGATCGAGGTTTTTTTAATAGCAATGGTGAATTTAAAGGCCGTAAAAGAGATCTATATGAAGGTGGTATTCGCATTCCATTCATAGCTAAATGGCCAGAGAAGATCAAAAAAGCTACAACATCAGCACATGTATCTGCATTTTGGGACATGATGCCTACTTTCTGTGAGCTTGCTGGTGGCAATAGCTGTCCTAAAACCGACGGTATATCTATGGTAAACGAGTTAACTAACGCAGGAAAACAGCAAAAGCATGATGCGCTTTATTGGGAGTTTAACGAAGCCAAAGGGCCTCTACAGGCACTTCGTGAAGGCGATTGGAAATTGGTGAAGCGTTATAAAAAGCAAGTTGAGCTTTATAATCTTGCGCTAGATAAAGGTGAACTTTACAACGTCGCTCAGCAACACCCTGAAGTTGTTAGTCGTTTACTTAATAAAATATCAAGCGCTCGAACTTATCACCCAGAGTTTACCCTAAAGAAATTAAGAAACCCTTGGGATAAATAGAGCCCTCAATCAAAAGTGACGTCGTTCAATTGATAATCAAGAGAATAACGTCATGTAAAATTAGTCGTCGTTAAAACAAAACCATGTGAATTAAATAACGTTGTAGGTGAATGTTTTATGGAACAATACCGTTTGAGTTTTGCTCGAATCAATATATTGATAGATAAAATTGTAGAAGTTGTTATAGATAATTATGTCAATGTTAGTATTGAAATGGTTGAAGAGTTAGATACTTTCCTCAATAACGCTTTAGATCATCCTTACGGTTTACTGATTAATAAAGTCAATCATTATAGCTATAGCTTTGAAGCGACATTGATCTTTGCTTCTCTTGATAATATCAAAGCAATTGCCGTTATCAATTATTCTAAATCAAGTGAAGAGATAACAACGAATATTATGAAACAGCGGCAAATTGACCAACTCAATATAAAATCCTTTTCAGGTTTAGGTTTAGGTTATCAACAGGCAACCGCTTGGCTCAAGAATCAACTTATCAAGTCAGCTGAATAACGATGCCTTAGGTAACTTGCGAAGTTTCATAGGTGTGGCAAGAAATACTTGCTTTATTGGAAGGTACTTGATCTTTGACAAAGCGTGAGGAGTTATTTTCTTCGTGGCCTGTATTAGCATAAGTAGCAGAACTTATAGCGATAATAACAACCAAAAATAAGAATAACCCCGTACTTTTTAACTTGAATAAATCGACAAAAGTAAAGCTGAGCACTTCTCTCTTTTATTATCTAGAAACAGTTTATTAACTACTATCCTTTTTACGATAATTCACACATTCTGCACTAATACAATTATCTCCCCAACGCTTTATTACATCCGCAATACCCTCATCAGGCTCTTTGTACTGACCTTTATCGCCAGTTACCTTAATCCAGTCAAAAAGAATCTTGCGATGTTTTAGCAGTTGGCTGTTAAAATCTTTATCCTTGGCTAAGTTATTGAGCTCATGAGGATCATTTACTAAGTCATATAACTCTTCTGCAGGTCTTGTCTCAGACATAAAGGCTGCTTGTGCTGGCGTTAACTTCCCTGCTTGGTATAACTTTTTATATGCAGACATAAAGGGAAATTTTTGCGGATGTAAATCACGATATTGTGCTTGCATATATGGCCGCTCAGGAAAGTAGTTCTTAATGTATTTGAAATGTTTACTTCGTACTGCTCTGATACGGTCAAAGGTATAGTCTAAACGGTCTCGTGCTGCAATGGTATATTCTTTGAATTGATAATCTCTAGCAAAAAGGTCATCTCCTTCCATACAATCTGGAATTTCTATACCCGCTAAAGCTAAAGATGAAGTACCTATATCAATGCCGTTAATAATATCTTCACGAACAGCACCATGGTGACGTAATTTATCATTACCGTTTAACCAACTCACCACGAAAGGTACCCGTATTCCGCCTTCATATACGAACTGTTTATGGCGAGGTAACACCATGCCATGATCTGTGAAGAAAAATATCACGGTATTCGATAATAAATTATTTTCTTTAAGCTCATCGAGTATTTTACCTACCCGCATATCCGTTATTGCAATTTGTTCATAGTGACGCGCCCATGCTTTTAAAAAAGACGGATGAGTTGGATAATAAGGCGGAATTTTATCCATCATATCATTTGGGTGTATTTTACTAATTGCTTTAGCTTTATCTTTTCCGCCTTCCAATTGAATTTGGCCAAAAAACGGCTTATTGCTATCAAGTTCACTTAGTTTAAATTTTGCCCCTTTTTGAACAACACCTCTTGGGTTCGCTCTAAACTTTTTTAAATTGTCGGTTATCGGATCTAACGAGAACATTTCATTGTGTTTATAATTAAAATTATAATCCTCTTTACCCATGTTAAATGTTTGGTAGCCTTTGTCGTTAAAGAGTTCTGGAATGGTTTTATAACCCTTAGGCAAATATATTTGCGAATTTTTACCGCGTGAACTTCGATGATTATGTACACCTAATGTGGTCGGCATAGACCCAGTAATTATCGCTGACCGAGTTGGAGAGCATACCGGAGCGGGCATAATCGCATTATTAAATCGAACACCAGTGTTTGCTATGTAATCAATATTTGGCGTTTCAACCGTATTGTCTCCATATGCCCCCATCCAGTCATTCATGTCTTCTACATAAATCCATAAAATATTAGGTTTTTGATTCGATTTATCCAGTGCTTTGCTTGGTTGTGCTATTGACACTAAACTTATGAATGAATAAAGGGTGATTGCTACAATCAATTTAATCTTGTTACACATATTAATACTGCTCTGGTTAATGATTTTTCGATAGAATGTTTTTGTCGTAAACAGCAAGTCTTAATGACTCTAATTCGGCTGTTAACTGCTTCACATCACCCGTAATTAAGAATTTTGCAAAACTAACTACCGCCTCTCGCTCAAATTCAGGTTTAGCACCTCTGTCGAAAAAAGGTGATAAACCACGGGCATCGTTAATTGAAGCAATACCTTGTTGAGCATATTTATCTTTTCCTGGAGAAGCGTCGAGTCTGGCAGGGCTAGTATGCAAGAAAGATGATAGTGTATTTTGAATCTCCTTTTGAGAGACAAACTCAAGAAATTGTTCGCTATAGTGTATTTTCTTACTATTTGAAGCGATAAAGAACACATTTGAAGGTGCGGTTTCATATTTGGGAATATCATTAATTTTTGGAAATGCTATAAAGTCCACTTGTTGCCTAATATCTTCATCAAAAATTCGACTAGCCAGAGGGGTGCCCATCAACACAAAGCCAATTTTATCTCTTAAGAAATACGGTAGATACTCTTCCCAGCGCATATGAAAATAACTGGTGTCGTAAAAGCCACGGTTAATCAAGTCTTGCCATTCGATCAAAACTTGTTGAATTTTGACATCTTTATAAGAGACCTCTCCCAGCATGGTTTGATTAAAAAATTCTAAACCGTGCATTCGTAATACAAAATATTCAAACCACGCTGAGGCTATATAAGGTTGTTGCATAGATGCAGGAAATGGTGCAATTCCAATATCTTTTAACTGTTGACAATACTCCTTAAACTCATGCCAATTTTCAGGTACTGGCCCTAGTTTTTCAGTAATTGATCTTTTATAAAATAAGCCCCAAGTGTAAATAGAGTATGGCAGCGCATATTGATTATTTTCATAACTACTACCTTCTATTTGCTCTTCTCTAAATTTTGAGTACCAATTGTTTTTCTTCCAAAGCTTGGTTATAGGGTGCACAGCACCTAATTGAGCCATTTTTTGTAAGCGCATACCATTATGACCAAATAGAACATCAGGAGTATCGGTCTTTTCAATCAACCATTGGTTCATTTTTTCTTCAAAGTCATAGTCTTCAATGAATTTTTGTGGAATAACTTTAATGCCTGTTTCTTGCTCAAATTCTTTAAAAACAGGTAAAAAGGCTGACTTAACTGATGGCAGTACATTCAGCACTATAGTGATGGATTTTTCTGGTGTTTTTTTAGGTACAGAAGTAACCTTGTCTACTAATGAAGCAGGCGTGAACGCTCTTACCAAGGCAGCTGACAAAACAAATGCTATAGCTAGACAAGCAAATGATATAACAAGAGTTCTCATACATAATCCTTTAATATTTTTAACTTGTTAAGTTTTTCTACTGCACCATGAATAACTTAAATGAATTTAATGTTATTAATTACCAATGTACCTGTGACTCAACTATTCCTTTGACACCACTGAGTTGATAGATAAATAAATGTCCTGCCAGAGAGTCTTTGTTCAATTGCACAGTAGTTAAGTCCTGTTGTGCACTGGTGACAAAAAGTAAATCTAAATTTTTCCCACCTAGTGCGACACATGATGGCTGCTTAGTTGGTACTTTAATTTCAAAATCATGCTTACCTTCAGGTGTATAACGAACGACTTTAGCGCCGCCCCAGTGCGCACTCCACAAATAGCCAGAACTGTCTACACAAGCACCATCAGGAAAGCTTTCATTCAATGTTTTTGCGAATATTTGTTTATTGCTAGGAACACCTGTTGCAGGGTCAAAATCATATTTATGTATTATTTTCTTGGGTGAGTCAGCATGATACATAGTCAAGCCATCTGGACTCCAACATAGGCCATTAGAGATTTCGATACCAGCTAACGCTTTGTGACAGTGTTTTGCCTTATCAAGGTAATATAATGCAGCCGATTGATTGTCTTGATTGCGCTCTTCCACCATGGTTCCGGCCCAAAATCGGCCTTGTCTATCCGTACGGCCATCATTAAAACGATTGCCTTTGATTGATAACTCGGGCTGAGCAAGCCACTTTAGTTTGTCATTTGAAATATCATATAAAGCAAAACCTGACGCAAAAGCAACAAGCAAGCGATGGTCATTTTCGATAAAACTGAAACAACCGACTCGCTCAGGCATAGCATACTGTTCTATGCCTTTTGTTGTTAATTCATAACGATATAAACAAGCTTTTTGAATATCTGTCCACCATAGTGTATTGCTAGCAACATGCCACTGTACGCCTTCTCCTAGCATGTTCCCAATTTCAATGGTGTCAATCAACTTAGCTGAAATATCGTTCGTCATTTTTACCACCAGGTAACATAAAAGCCGATTAAAATTAAACTTACCGCTACCGTCGAAATATTAAAGCCTTTAGAGCTCTCAAAATTTATACCTTTAAGGTCAACAGCATTTCTATGATGACCTTTATTTTCAATAAGGGAAACCACAATGGCAAGTACCATACATAAAATAAAGACTAATCCAACTCTGTCCATGAACGGTAGTTCAGGCCATAACATTTTAAGTGCAAACGATAGTACTGCTGAGCCAATAGCAGCTGCTAAGCCACCGTTTGCCGTGGTTTTTTTCCAAAACATACCTAAAGAAAATAGCACAACAATGCCAGGGGTAAAGAAACCAGTAAACTCTTGAATATACTGAAACGCTTGATCAAACTGACCTAACAATGGTTGAGCTACAATCATGGCAATAATTAAGGCAATAAAACTAACAACTCGCCCCACAGTTACATAATGCTCTTCAGAACGAGGTTTTTTATCGTTCTTATATAAATCCATGGTAAAGATTGTCGCTACACTGTTAGTCATAGATGCAAGGGAAGAAACAATCGCCGCAACTAACGCCGCAAAAACTAACCCTTTTAAGCCACTCGGCATGAGATTCATTAATTCAGGATAGGCTTGATCAGGCTTGCCTAAGTCAGGAATAAGTAATACGGCAGCAATACCTGGTAATACCACAATAATTGGCATTAATAGTTTTAAGAACGCTGCGAAAGCGATACCTTTTTGGGCTTCCCGAAGATCTTTAGCCGCTAGAGTTCTTTGGATAATATATTGATTAAAGCCCCAATAAGATAAATTCATTATCCACATACCACCCACTAATACCGATATTCCTGGTAAGTCAGCATAGTGCTCGCTTTCTGGTGATAAAATCATGTCGAATTTTTCAGGCGCCTGTGCGACTAAAGTAGAAAAGCCGTGCATGAAACCTTGCCCGCCACCAATAAGATCTAATGCAATATAAGAAAGAAATAAACCACCAAACACTAATAAAACAACTTGAATAATATCCGTGAAAGCAACCGCCTTTAAACCACCATAAAGTGAATATGTGACTGAAAACAAACCAAGAAAGATCATGCCATAGGTGACATCAACACCAGTAATAGTATTGATTGCTAACGCGCCTAACCATAATATTGCCGTAAGGTTTACAAATACATATACGCCTAGCCAAAATATCGCCATAACAGTACGTACACGGCTATCGAAACGTTGTTCTAAAAATTGCGGCATAGTGTAAATTTTGCGTTCTAAAAAAATAGGCAAAAAGTATTTACCAACAATCATCAAGGTTAACGCAGCCATCCATTCATATGACGCAATAGCCAAACCTATTTTATAGCCAGAGCCAGACATACCAATTATTTGCTCTGCTGATATATTGGCCGCAATCAAAGACGCGCCAATTGCCCACCAAGGTAAACTGTTACCTGCTAGAAAATAATCATTCGCATTTTTTTCATGCCCGGCTTTTTCTCTAGATACTGCATATGCTATTGCAATAAGTGCAATAACATAAACAATAAAAACGGATATATCTAATGTGGACAAATTCATAATCACCCTTATTTTGTCACTTTACGTGACCTATCGTTATAGTTTGAAAGCGCGCCTGAAATAGCCGCTAGTTTAAGTTTTACTTGTTCAGTGGTGTTGCCACACTCGTATAAATCATTGCCAATACCAACACCTGCGGCGCCTCCGATTAGCCATTGAAGCATATTATCTACACTTACCCCGCCAACCGGAATTATCTTCACATCATTGGGTAAAACACTTGTTAAAACTTGCAAATGTCTCACTCCATAGGTTGAAGCTGGAAACAGTTTTAAATATCTGGCTCCTGCTTGATAAGCCGCATAAGCTTCCGTTACTGTGGCAACTCCAGGAATAGGCAATAAATTAAAATTCATCGCCTGCTCTATGACAGGTATCGAAGTGTTTGGAGAAACAATAAAGCGCCCACCAATAGATGAGACTTTCTTAACTTGTTCTGCAGTTATCACCGTTCCTGCTCCAATAAAACAGTCTTGTGGTAAGAATGCTACTAATTCTGTAATACATTCGATTGCATTGGGTCGGTTTAATGGTACTTCTATACTTCTTATACCTGACTGATAAATCAACTCACCAACTTCACAGGCACTGGCAATGTCAAGCCCACGTAGAATCGCGACACAAGGATTTATATTTAAGCACTCATTAAAAGTAGTCATATGGCGAAGATGTTAAAATTGATTATCTATTTATATTATAAATAGGATAAAATTAAAAGCACTTTCTGATACTAATTACAAAATTAGCTTTGTTATGCCGCTTATGAAATAGATAAAGGTTGGTTTAATTTAGAAAAACCACTGATAGTGGATAATTTAGCATCGCAAATAGTGCTAGGTATGTTTTGCATAGACAAGGCGGTAGAAAAACAATTACTCAGATGGTCTGCGCCAATAATAATTACGTTGTTAAGTGAATGAATATCCCATTCACTGGCATTGATAGCTGCTCTAACATCACTACCAATCAGCAAACCCGATAGATACGATGAAGCCTCTTCTTGTGAGAGCTTTCCAAATAATTGGTTACTACGAACGCTAAAGACACCGTGACTAAAGTTGCCTAGCTCACTTTCAAGGGTGTATTTAGCTCCTTGCTCAAAAGATGATTCATTAAAATCGCTACTTGGTGTTTGAATTAATACGCTTTGATTGTTTAACAGATCAAATAATTCACCGGTCATCGCAGTTTTAAATAATATAATTTTACCGTTTTCAACCATCACCCATTTGGTATGAGTGCCAGGTAAACAAACTAAGTATTTACCTTGCTGGTGATTAGGTTCAAGGTTTAGCCACCCAAGTACTTGTAATTCCTCACCGCGCATCACGTCATGATGCTTATCTTCAAATTGACAACTTACCCCTGGTACTATTGAAATATCATGACCCCGACATATAAATTCCAAACATGCATTGGCAATCTCATCAGGAGAAACAGGGCAAGGTAAATAAGAGGTTTCTTTCCAGCCAATACTTGAACCAATTTGGCCGGTCATTCTGATAGGTAACTTTCCAAATTTTTTAACCCAATCATCTATACAATTAAATAATTCAGCTTCAAATTTTTTATTGCATTTAGTTACGCCCAAAGCAAATTTGGTATCAATTAATTGTAATTGATTTTTTGTAGACAACTGGCATAAATAAGCCCTTAAATGGCTTGTTCCCCAATCAATTACTATTACATTACCCATCCATCATTCCTAAGTTTTACCACCATCGACAGCAATACTTTGACCTGAAATCATTGAACTGTCCTGTGACGCTAAAAATAACGCCAGTTTAGCTACATCTTTAGGTTCAATGCGTTTCTTCAATGCCATCGATTCCATCCATTTTGCTTCTTCTTCGACTGTTAACCAATTTGCTAATTGCTTATCCGTTGCTACCCAACCAGGTAAAATTGCATTTACTCGAATATTATGAGCCCCAAAATCATGCGCTAATGCCTTAGTCATACCAATTAATCCTGCTTTGGCGGTAACGTATCCACTCATTTTTTCTGGGCCCGTTATAGCATTAATTGAACTAAAGTTTATAATACTGCCGCTACCTTGTTGCTTCATAATGTTATAAACCGCTTGAGAAGCAAAAAAAGCAGGATCGAGATTTACTTGCATACATTTATGCCAATCCCTTACGGTAATATCTTCGGGACTATGTCGCATATCATTAGCAACATTATTTACTAAAACGTCTAAGCCGCCATATGCGAGCGATACATCTGCTATTGCTTGTTGTAACTCATTTGGGTTAGTCACATCTAAAATTCGATACCAACATTTCCCGCCGAGTTTTTCATTCAGCTTATGCGCAGCTTGGCTATCTATATCAATAAACGCGACTTTAGCTTGCTGAGCCACAAAAGCTTTTACCATAGCAGCACCTATACCATTAGCTCCTCCAGTAATAAAAACAATTTTATTTTGCAAGCATTGATAAAGTGTTGAATTATTCATTTAGGTTGTTCCTTTAATGCTTCAGCATATTTCTATTTTAATTGCTGACATTAGAATTCATACCTAGCACTTTCCCATTTTCGATAGCGGTTATCAATGCTAAACCATAAAAGCTTAGAATCATATTTATACTATAATAGTATTTTTAATACATTTAACACCACTTTTCAAGTTAAATTGTGATAATTCAATGTATTTTTGCTGCCCAAAACTGTAATAAAAACGATTGTTGAGTTTTAGTTATCGAAATGTAAGGCAATTATGTGTTAGATTTGTTTAATAATATTTAACACATTTTTACTGAACAACTAGGCGGAATCATATAATGAACAGCAATCCAAAACATAATTTAACTTATCAGCTGACTCATGACTTAGGTAATGCCATAGTTAAAGGAAAATATAAAGTTGGTGACGGTTTACCAACAGAAGCTGAATTATGTACCGAGTATGATGTTAGCCGTAGTGCTACACGAGAAGCCGTAAAAATGCTTTCAGCTAAAGGGCTGATCGTTTCAAGGCCCAAAAAAGGCATTCGAGTGTTACCTGAAAGTAATTGGAACATGTTCGACACTGATGTGCTTACCTGGATTTTAAGCAGTAACCCTTCCCTTTCACTACTAAAATCATTCACTGAAGTTCGTGCCGCTATTGAACCACAAGCTGCCGCACTTGCAGCAACTAATGCAACATTTGAAGATATTGAAGAAATAGAGAAAGCATTAACGAGAATGAAACAATCTGAGCAAGGATTAGATGATCCTTTAGATGCTGACATTTCCTTTCATGTAGCGGTATTAAAAGCGTCAGGTAATTGCTTTATTATGCAATTAAGTGAATTTATCAGTACGGCGTTAAAGGTAAGTATACGATATACCAATAAGACCAAGGGAGAAGAAGGTGACGTGCAAAAGCATGCAGATATATTAGACACTATTAAATCTCGTAACCCAGAAAAAGCACATCATGCCGTTAAGACCATTTTGGATGAAGCTTTAGAGCTGATTAATTCAAATTTATAATTCAGTACATGCTATGAAATTAGTTGGGGAGCTTTTATTTATGATGAGCAAACCAACGGCCTTCGGTTTGTGAGCTCTGCAAATGATCAAGTACTACAATTCCCAAAAGAGAGAATGTGATATTTTTCAATAGAATATATTAAAATTGGTTGCGGGAGCTTTTATTTATGAAGAGTGAACCAACGACCATCGGGTTATGAACCCAACAAATGACCAAGCGGTACTATTTCCAATAGAGATAATGTGAACTATTGATATAGTATATATTGGAATTGTTTGTGTTTTTTATTTATATATTAAAATTGGTTGCGGGAGCTGGATTTGAACCAACGACCTTCGGGTTATGAGCCCGACGAGCTACCAAGCTGCTCCATCCCGCGTCCGAATGAACTCTTTAAGAATTTAAAGAGAAAGCTAATAACAGTTTGAATTCTTGTTATTAAAGAATTGATTGTGGGAGCACTTGACTTGCGAAGAGTGAACCTACGACCTTTGTACTTCATTCAAATTGGTTGCGGGAGCTGGATTTGAACCAACGACCTTCGGGTTATGAGCCCGACGAGCTACCAAGCTGCTCCATCCCGCGTCCGAATGACCTCAATGAGGTAAGCGACAATAGTTTTAATTCATATTGTAAGAATCTTTCAAAGATGTTGTCCCTGAAAACGAGGCGTATAGTAAGGATAGCATTAACATAAAGCAAGCGCTTTTTTAAAAAACTTTACCATTCGCTCAATTGTTCTACTTAATGTGCTAAATATGTGCTGTTTCGATACTTTAAGGCTAACTTTTGTTTATGTGTAGCTGCTCTTTCGCTATAATCGCGGCATATTTTATTCTAGAGCCAAGTCATGACAAATACCTTGCAACAATTTTTAGCCTTAACCTCCCCTGGTATTGAAGTACTACTGGTTGATGAAGTAAAAAACTTAGGGGCTGAACAAGTAGTTCATAAACCTGAAGGCGTCTATTTTAAAGCTTCCATAGCGTTAGGTTATAAAATTTCTTTATGGACACGTTTGGCTACTCGAGTAATGCTCAAGTTAGGTGAAGGTGAAGCGCAAAATAAAGATGAACTATTTAAAGCGGCTAGCTCGGTAAATTGGTGTGAACATTTTAATAGTGATACTACTTTTGCCATTGATTTTGTGGGTTACAGCGAAGAAATCAGAAATAGTCAGTTTGGTGGCTTAACCATCAAAGATGCCATCGTTGATCAATTCAGAGAACAAGGTTACGAGCGTCCAGACGTTGATAAAAAATCCCCTCAAATAAGCTTTCAGGCTAGGCTATTAAAAGATCATGTCACCTTATATTTAGATTTTTCAGGTAGAGGCTTGTTTCAACGAGGCTATCGTGAACATTCAGGTGCAGCCCCTTTGAAGGAAAACTTAGCAGCAGCGTTAATTTTACGCTCCGGATGGTTAGACGATACCAGCAAGCCATTAGTAGACCCTATGTGTGGCTCTGGCACTATTTTAATTGAAGCGGTTGCGATGGCAACCAAGCAAGCGCCAAGTATTAATCGAGAATCATGGGGATTCGCTGCTTGGTTAAAACATGATGAAGAATTATGGCAAAGCCAATTAACACTTGCGATAGAGAGTTCTTCACAGTCTTTAGCACAAGCAACTATTAGTAGTTTGAAAGTGTTTGGTATTGATATTGACGCGCGAGTCTTAAAAACAGCACAACAAAATGCTAGAAATGCGCAGTTACAACGTTTTATTGAGTTTAAATGTCAAAACACCAATGACATGAATAATGTTTTTGGCCAAGCAGGTACAATATTGTTTAATCCGCCTTATGGTGAACGTATTGGTGAGTTACCTGAATTGGTTGAAAACTTTGTTTTATTTGGTCAAAAACTAAAAGCACAGTTTATTGACTGGCGTGTGGCTATTTTAACAGCCAATATTGAATTGCTAGCCATGTTGAAACTGTCTAGTTTCAAGCGTAATAAATTTAAAAATGGTCCGTTAGACTGCCAACTTGCCCTTTACAATGTCAATGCAAAGCAACTCGAAAAAGATGCCGTTAACCCGCAATCGTCTTTTGATGAGCAAGACAGTGCTTTTGCTAATCGTTTAAAGAAAAACAGGAAAACACTTAAGGGCTGGCTAAAATCAAACCAAATTGAATGTTACCGCCTTTATGATGCCGATATCCCCGAATACAATGTCGCTATTGATATTTATGGCGAATACCTCGTTATTCAAGAGTATGCGCCGCCAAAAACGATTGATAGCGATAAAGCAACAAAACGTTTACAAGAAGTTATCTATTGGGCTCCCAAAGTGCTCGAGGTGCCAACCGATAAAGTTGTACTTAAGACGCGCGCTAAGCAAAAAGGCAGTAATCAATATCAACGTATTGATAAGTCGAAGCAAGCGATTACCATGAATGAGCATGGTGCCTTATTTAAAATTAATTTATGGGATTATCTAGATACCGGTTTATTTTTAGATCACCGTAAAACACGACAAATTGTTGCCAAGAAAGCAAAAAACAAAAGCTTATTAAATTTATTTGCTTATACCGGCTCGGTGTCGGTACAAGCTGCAGTTCATGGTGCTAGTTCAATTACCACGGTAGATATGTCAAATACTTATCTTAACTGGGCACAAGATAACTTTGCTTTAAATAAGCTTAATGGCCATAAATATCAATTTATACAAGCAGATTGTCTAGATTGGCTTAAAAAGAGCACCAACCAATTCGATTTGATTTTTATTGACCCGCCAACGTTTTCAAATTCTAAGCGCATGGAAGACAGCTTTGACGTGCAGCGTGATCATATTGCCTTACTAACTGATGCATTAGCGTCTCTTAGTGATGCTGGTGAAATATTTTTCACCAACAACAAGCGTAATTTCAAGATGGATTTTGAAGCGTTAGACCAGTTAGGTTTACAAGCCACAAATATGTCTGACATTACCCGAGATAAAGACTTTGCCCGTAATAAGCATATTCATAATAGCTGGTCTATTATCCGAAAAGTTAAGAGTACTTAATGACAAAGTATAATTTATATGGCAGCGAAGGTTGCCACTTATGTGAACAAGCCTTAGCACTGTGTTTAGCGGTTATACCAAAGGAGCAACTTGCTCAAATAGATATAATTGACCAAGCAACCGTAACCCATGAAAGCAAAACGTTAGTTGAGTTATATGGTGTGCACATTCCTGTTTTAGAGCAATTTAATGAAGCAGGAAATAAAAAATTATTCTGGCCTTTCACCCTTCAACAAATTGTAGAGTTAACATAACGAATGGAATTATTAAGAATAGCCAACGGCGAACTTGCTTTTGGTACAGACAAAATTTTAGATAAAGCAGACTTGAGTGTTCAAACTGGTGAGCGTATTTGTTTAGTTGGTCGAAATGGCGCGGGAAAATCAACCTTGATGAAAGTGTTGATGGGCTTACAAAATTTAGACGATGGTCAAATACTAAAATCTAACACCATGCAATTAGCGATGTTAGAGCAAGATCCACCCGAGTCTTCAGATATCAGTGTTTTTGATTTTGTAGCGCAAGGGGTTAAAGAAAATGCCGAGTTACTGAGTCGTTATCATGGTTTAATTCATTTAATTGGCGAAGACCCCAGTGAAAAAAACCTCAATAAACTAGCCAAAGTACAAGATGAACTTGAGCAAGCAGGTGCTTGGCAAGATGAACAGCGCATTGAGCAAGTAATGAGTACCCTTGCTCTAAATCCAGATGCTAAAATTTGCGACTTGTCGGGTGGTTGGCTCCGTAAGCTAGCGCTAGCTAAAGCACTTGTTACTAGCCCTGATATTTTATTGCTTGATGAGCCGACTAACCATTTAGATATTGCTAGTGTGTTATGGCTTGAGAAGTTTTTAAAAGATTTTGCCGGTACCATTATTTTTATCAGCCATGACAGGGCTTTTATCCGCGGTTTATCAACTAGGATTTTAGATCTTGACCGTGGCCAGCTAAAGAGTTATCCGGGCGATTACGATTTATATATCGAACAAAAACAGCATGATTTACAAGTAGAAGAACAACAAAATGCTCTATTTGATAAAAAACTCGCTGAAGAAGAAGTTTGGATCCGTCAAGGTATAAAAGCACGGCGCACCCGTAATGAAGGCAGAGTTCGTTCCTTAGAGAAACTTAGATTAGAGCGAAAAGCTCGTCGTGAAGTACGCAATCAAAGTACCATGAATATTAGCCAAGGTGATCGCTCGGGTAAATTGGTCTTTGAAGCGGAAGATGTTTGCGTAGCTTTCAATGAAAAAGTTGTTATTGATAAACTAAATCTACTCATTACTCGTAATGATCGATTAGCTTTTATAGGTGCTAATGGTACCGGAAAATCTACATTAATTAAATTGATCATGGAAAACCTTGAAGCGACGAGTGGCAAAATGCGCTCTGGAGTCAACTTAGAGGTAGCCTACTTTGATCAACATAGAGAAGCGCTTGATCTAAATAAAACCGTGCAAGATATTGTCGGTGAAGGCAAGCAAGAAGTAATGGTTAATGGTCGGTCTCGTCATGTACTAGGTTATCTGCAAGACTTTTTATTTAGTCCTAAGCGTGCCCGTACGCCTGTGCGTGCATTATCTGGCGGTGAGAAGAACCGTTTATTATTAGCAAGATTGTTTTTACGCCCTAGTAATTTACTTATTCTCGATGAGCCAACCAACGATTTAGATATTGAAACCTTGGAACTATTAGAAGAAGTAGTTGCAAATTATGCTGGAACAGTTATTTTAGTCAGCCATGATCGTGATTTTGTTAATAATTGCGTGAATACTTGCCTTTATTTTGATGGTACAGGTCAAATCAACCAAATAGTGGGTGGTTATGATGATGTTGATAGTTATTTAGCGTTAAAAGATGAACAGCGTCAAAAACAAATATCAGTAGCAAATCAAAAAGATAAACAGCAAAGTGTAGCGAATACTACCAGCAAAGCAGCTACAAAATTGGCTAAGAAAAAGCTTTCTTATAAAGAAAGCAAAGAATTAACCGAGTTGCCCGAGATAATAGATAATTTAGAAAGTGAAATAGAACGTTTGCAGGAACAGGTTAATCAAAGTGATTTTTTCAGCCAAGATGACCAGCATACAAAAAATATATTGAACCTGCTGAATGAAAATGAGTCAAAACTCGACCTTGCTTATTCAAGATGGCAAGAATTAGATGAGCTTTAGAATATATCGCTTGGAATTTATTCCGACAACTAACCATAAATTAAAGAGTTAAGTAGTAGAATGAGCAAATTAGTAAAAAACATCCTCGCTTTAAGTATTAGCAGCGCATTAAGTTTAAGCTTTGTTAGTAGTGCTAATGCCGCTACTTACCAAATCGTTGATCAAGGCGAATCAAGCAAGTTGAAATATACTTATGCTCAGCGACAAAATAATAATGGTGATATGGCCATATCAGGCACTAACCTTTATAACTTTCCAGTTCAATTTCAATATCTTGATGATGATGATTATCAAAGTATTATACTTTTTGCCTTAACGAATAGTTGGCAAGTTACCGATCTCAATGATATTGAAGATTCAGATGCCTTAAAAGCAGGGAACCCGACAGCAAATGATTTGGCTTGGGTTATTCGCTGGTTACAAGATAGCCAATTTAACAATGTTAATTATCAAAAAGTCGGTGATACCGTCGCTATGACCAATGTTAATGGTGTAACCGATGATTATAACCTCTGGGATACAACCTTTGAAGGTACCGATATTTTAACTCGTTCAACCAGAGATATAGTTAGTGGTATTACCGATAGCGGAATTTCTTATGGTACCGCCACCGCGCCTTATTTACCGAGTGAAGTTTTTACTGACTCGGAAGGGCTTGAGCATACTTTCTGGTTAAGAGAGTTCGGTAATCGAGGCTTTTTCTCATTTGACCAAGGTGCACAAGTTTTTCAAGTTACTCCTTTTGAGACCCAGTATGGTGGCGGAACATCAGCAGTACTTGACGTAAATGAAGCAGGCATTGCGGTTGGCTTTAGTAGTTATAAACTCGTGCAAGGGTATGCAGACTTAATTGAAAGTGACAGTGCAACCAACGGTTGTGCTAATCCTGAAGTGGTGCCTGCAACAATGACTCTTGAAGCCTGTATTGCTAGCACCCAACTTAGCTCGGCTTCCGACCCGTACCATACCATGGCGCTTAAAGCGACTTTAGATGAAGGTGGCTCACCAGTGCTTGAGCAACTTGGTATTTTAGTAACACCGCACGTTGATGATGAGCGTACTTTTTCAAGTTATGCTGTGGCTATTAATGCTAGCGGTGTTGCTGTGGGATATGCCGATGGCTTCCTTGATGAAACCGTGACTGCTCCTGAAGTTAATGAAGTGAGAGCTTATCACTATGCTGTAGTCTATAAAAATGACGAAGTGATTGATTTAAGTGGCGATCATACCGATAGAGGTGACTCTAGAGCGTATGATATCAATGATGATGGTATTGCGGTAGGACATATTACTAAAGCGATTGGCGGCAGAGGCGTAAAAAAATTCTTCTATGTTGATACCAATTCGCCTGAAGAAGAAATTGAAATGATTAACCCTGATGATTTCTTTTCAGGCTCAGACAGTACCGCTCGCGCTATTAATAATAGCGGCTTAATAGTAGGCGAAGGCGAAATAGAGACGCATACCGAAAGCAGTCAAAACCCTAGAAAAACAGCGGCATTTGTCTATAACATGAATGATGATATTTTTACTAACCTCAATGACACAATTCCCTGCTCGTTGCGCTTAAGCTACGATATTTTAGAAGCTCGTGGTATTAATGATGCTGGCATTATTTCAGCCACGGCAGTAGTGAAAGTAGAAAGACTTGATGCCAAAGGCGAACTTGTGCTTGATGAAAGTGGCACGCCGCTTACTGAAGATGTTGTTCGTGCTATAAGCTTAGAGCCAGTGCCTGATGATGGTGAAGTCTGTACTGCAGAAGAAGAAGAAAAAGTGATTCGACAAGGCGCTAGTACTAACATCGTTAGCATATTATCGATTATGGCGTTATTTGGCTTACGTAGACGTTTTTTTGGCTAATCGTAACCAAGAACTTCAATTTAAAAGCACCTTTAAGGTGCTTTTTTTATTTATAAAACAAATTAAATAACACCAGCAATCAAAAACTTAATTTGTATTGTCAAAAAACAACCTTTTCAACATTGTTTTTTTACTATTCCTTAACTAGGTTTAGTATGTAGAAGATAATAATAAAGGAGCGTGCATTAATGATGAAGAGGCAAAAACGAGACCGCCAAGACAGGGCTCATACACGAGGTTACCAAGCAGGTATATCTGGACGTTCTAAAGAACACTGCCCTTACCAAAGTACCGCAATCAAGTCACAATGGTTAGGTGGTTGGCGTGAAGCCATAGAAGACAAACAACAAGGCTTGTATAAATAAACAACGAGATGATTTATTGTTAAACAAGTTTTGAAATTGAAAAAATAAGCCCAGCAAATGCTGGGCTTACTCTTTATATAAGATAACTAAATAGTTATTTTTTTGCTAAAGGATTAACTCGACCGCCAGTTGTTTTATCTGCACGCCCTTCTTCTTTAGCTTTTTCAGCTCGGCGCTTTCTCACTTCTTTTGGATCTGCAATCAAAGGACGATAAATTTCAATTCTATCTTGATCGGCTAATATTGTTGATAACTTAACCGCCTTATTCCAGATACCTACCTTGTTTTCAGCTAAATCTATTTCAGGAAAAAGCACTAATATGCCAGACTCTATTACGGCCTGCTCCAGTGTGCTTCCTTCATCTACTGGCAGTGATAATAGCTTTTGCTTATGGGCAAGCCCGTACACAACTTCTATTTGAATGGTATCCCTTTGACTTTGATTCAATGGCATTTAAACACTTTCTCCGTAAACATTTTTAGCTCGCTGGGTAAAAGCTTGCACCATATTGTTAGTTAAGTGGTTAAAAGTTCGGCCAAAAGCTAAATCTAACACTTTATTAGAAAATTCATATTCAAGTTCTAAACTAACTTTACATGCTTCTTCTGACAGTGGCGTTAATTGCCAGTGTCCTTGTAACTTACTAAACGGTCCGTCGACTAACTCTAATTGTACTTGTTGATTAGAGACAAAAGTATTTTTAGTGGTAAACCATTTTTTAAATCCAGCTTTGCTAACTTGTAGCGAAGCAGTGACGGACTTATCATCTTCAGAGATAATTTTACTGTTACCGCAATCAGGCAAAAATTGAGGGTAAGCGAGAACATCATTTATTAATTGATACATTTGGTCAACGCTATACATTACTAGCGCACTACGACTTACTGATGGCATTCTTTTATATTACCTCTAAAAAATTTCGTCATCATAATAACAAATGGTAAGAAAAAACGCATTATCCAACTAAAAGATAAATTTATCATTTCAAAGTCGTTATTTCTGGGTATAATCAGCGCCGTTAATAATGGAATTAAAAATGGCCAAGAAAAAATCAAAGAATAAATCTAACTCTAATACCATTGCTTTAAATAAAAAGGCAAGGCACAACTATAGCTTAACCGATAAATTTGAAGCCGGTATGAGTTTGCAGGGTTGGGAAATAAAAAGCATACGCCTCGGGAAAGTTAATATTTCCGACTGTTATGTGCATATAAAAGATCGCGAAGCCTACTTAGTGGGAGCAGAAATACATCCACTTATTTCAGCTTCAACCCATGTTGTTTGCGATCCTGTGCGCCCGCGTAAACTTTTACTTAATCGACGTGAGCTAGATAAGCTTATAGGGGCGGTAGAACGTAGTGGCTTCTCATTAATTGCTACGGCAATGTACTGGAAAAAATGCTGGGTGAAGTTAGAGTTCCACCTAGGTAAAGGGAAGAAAGAGCACGATAAGCGCTCTGATGAAAAAGACCGTGAATGGAAAGTAGAACAAGGTCGAATGATGAAAAATAAAACACTCTAGCTAATTATTCATTATTTATCTTGGTTTTATTTCGCTAAGCGCGGTATAATTAAGATGTTGCCGACAGTTAAACGTTAGTAATCAAACTTTGGGGCTGATTCAGGATTCGACAAGATTCACGAAACCCAAGGTGCATGCCCAGGGGCGGTTGGCCTGGTAAAAAGCCGCAAAACTATAA